>NZ_VUNL01000009.1 GCF_009697385.1 Wylensekiella montiformis | reverse complement strand
TTAGTAAAGAAATTGCCGATTGCTTATGTTCATAATCAATCGATGTTTTAAAAACATCTGGCTTGAATCACAAATGATTCATGTTGCATTGTTTAGTTTTCAGAGAACCACCTGAGGCTTTCGCCCCATCGCTCATCTCAGCGACTCATTTAGTATATCGCATCGACTTTTTCCTGTCAAGAACTTTTTTTGCGTTTTTTCCGCGCTTCTTACGGTTCCTGACCTGCAGCGACTTGATTAATGATACACGTCTTTCCCCGATCTGTCAAGCGTTTTGTCAAAATTTCCACAAAAAAACCGGCCAGTTCTAGGTCTGACCGGTTGTATTTGCATGGTGGCGGCACAGAGATTTGAACTCCGGACACTGCGGGTATGAACCGCATGCTCTAGCCAACTGAGCTATGCCGCCAAAGTGGTGGGCAGGGATGGATTCGAACCATCGTAATCCGAAGATGACAGATTTACAGTCTGTTCCCTTTAACCACTCGGGCACCTACCCATTCTTAACAAGCGTTAAAAACAAGATATAGTATACTTGACTTACAGGATTCTGTCAAGACCTCATTTCATCATTTTCTGCGCATCCATACAGGAATATCGATAAAATCCGGTGCCTTCGGCTGCGGCGATGCCGTTTTTTCCACCGCAGGCTGCGGCTGAACATCTGGTTCCGATGATTTCTGCTGTGCAGCCGACTGACCAGCAGATTGTACGCCCAGTTCCTCCGGTGCGTCGAATCCGGTGGCAATGACCGTTACGCGAACGGTATCGCCCATCGTATTGTCCACAGCCGCCCCCCAGATGATGTTGGCCTGACTGTCCGCTGCGGCTTCAATGGCATTCGACGCCTCCGTAACCTCAAACATGCTGAGGTTCTCCTCCGCGCCTGTGACATTGAGCAAGACGCCGCGAGCGCCGTCAATACTCGTCTCAAGCAGAGGAGATGCAATCGCCGCTTTTGCGGCCTCTACCGTCGCATTTTCTCCGGAAGCCTCGCCAATACCCATAAGCGCCGAGCCTGCATTGCTCATGATACTCTTCACATCCGCAAAGTCAAGGTTGACCAGCCCTGGCAGCGCAATGAGGTCAGAGATCCCTTTGACTCCCTGCCGCAAGACGTCGTCGGCAATGCTGAATGCCTGCGTAATCGGCGTCTTTTTATCGACAACCTGCATAAGGCGATCGTTAGGAATGGTGATGATCGTATCTACATGCTGTTTAAGATTATCAATGCCGTTTTCCGCGTTGCGGCGGCGTTTCATCCCCTCGAATGAAAACGGACGCGTTACAACGCCTACTGTCAATGCGCCAATTTCACGTGCGCATTCCGCCACAATCGGTGCTGCACCGGTTCCTGTTCCACCGCCCATGCCAGCCGTAACAAATACCATGTCCGCTCCGCGCAGTGCTTCCAGAATATCATCACGGCTTTCCTCAGCCGCTTTCTGCCCGATTTCCGGCTGAGCGCCGGCTCCGAGTCCACGGGTCAGCTTCTCACCGATCTGCATCCGTTTCGGTGCCAGTGATTTCAGCAGTGCCTGTGCATCTGTATTTACTGCAATAAACTCGACGCCCTGCAGTCCAAGATTTATCATGCGGTTTACCGCATTGCTTCCGCCGCCACCGACGCCAATTACTTTAATTTTAGCCAGCTGATCGAGGCCGTTGTCATCCAATTCAAACACTGCATTAACCCCCATAGACGATTATATACCAGCAGCAACAGGCGCAACCTTCACTGCATGTCCATTTACACAACATACCTTTATAATTTTACCATTAATTCTTCTTGAATGCTATAGTTGAACGAAAAAAACTTCGTAGGCTTCCTTCAATGTCTCGCGACAACCTGCGGCATGTTCTTCAAACGGATAAAGGGCGCTGTATAGCGGAAATCCACATACTCCACCGGGTATTTTGCATGTTCCAGATCTTCCAGAAAATCCTGCGTCAGTTTTGCTTTTTCGTCCAGTCGTTCCATATTTCCCAAGCGGATCTGAACCGAATCCGTCGTATAGGCTACAATTTCTTCCGGATTGCCAATATGAATTTCTGAAATCCGATTTAATGCTTCCGGATTAATTTTTTGCAGAAAAATCAATACCGATCCGACCGTTTCGTCCGTATTGTCATCACCAATATAAAGATCATGCAGAACGACGCCTGTAATCAATGGAATTGGCATCCGCTTCAGCGTGCGGTATCCGGCAATGACTTTGCCCTGCCGGTCCAGATCAACATAGCCATAATCACAGGCCGCTGTAGCTACCGGAATCCGCTCAGTCATATCGATCTCGACCGTATCCGGCATCTGTCTGCGCACGGACGCGGATTCAATACGCAAATCACGCGTCAGATTGCGGGTGACAGCATCGGTCTGAAGCTGAAACAGAGGCTGACCAATATGGATCCGCGCAATCTCCATAACCTCTTCGCGGCTCAAATATTGATTGCCGTTGACAATAACCCGCTGCAAGGTAAACAAGGGGGAATATACGAGTACAGCCACCACAGCGGCACATACGGCCAAAAACAGCAGCCCGCGAAGCAGCCTGCGCGGGCTGCGCCTTCCTCCTTTTTTCTCCGGTACGGCGCAATTTTCTTTTTCCTCTTCCATGAGGTCACCTCCATTCCATACCACAAAAGCCGGACAGCCTCAAAAGGCCGCCCGGCGCAGGACCTCCTTTTCATCAGGATATCCGGAAGCCTGCCATTTCCAATATGCGTTCACAAAGCTCAGGAAATTCGATTCCCATGGCACGGCCGGCATCAGGAACAAGGGAAAGCTCTGTCATGCCTGGAACGGAGTTTACCTCGATGACGTACGGAACGCCGTCTTCGCTGAGCATCATATCCACACGGGCTACGCCGCGGCATCCGCAGGCGGTAAAGGTGCGAACAGCCAGCTGACGGATTTCCCCGGCCTTCTCCTCGGATACACGTGCAGGAATGATATGCGTCGAAGCGCCTTTCGTATACTTGCTTTCATAATCGTAACGCCCAGAGGCCGTCGTGATTTCAATAATGGGAAATGCTTCTTTTTTTTCTTCATTTCCCCAGACCGCTACCGTAAGTTCCTTTCCCTTGATAAATTCTTCCACGAGGACTTCATTATTGTATTCAAACGCTTCATGGAGCGCGTGGGAAAGATCATCCGGCGTTTCTACAATATATACTCCAATGCTGGATCCCTGCGAAGCGGCCTTGACTACCACCGGCAGTGAAAATTCCTGCTGAATTTCTTCTGCCAGACTGCGCTTCATTTCATAGCGATAATACGTATGCGAGCGCGGTGTTGGAATCCCCTCCGCGACAAATACGCGTTTTGATGCTGCCTTATCCATCGTAACAGCCGCAGCCAGTACGCCAGAACCCGTATAAGGAATCCCCATCATGTCCAGTGTTCCCTGCAGCAGACCGTCTTCTCCATATTTCCCATGCAGGGCATTGAATACGATGGCACATCCGCTCTTACGAATATCTTCGGCGAAGGTTTCCGGCTTGAGCTCCATGCCTTCCGCATGATAGCCTTTGGACTGCAATGCCTTTAAGATGGCCTGTCCCGTCTGCCGGGAAATTTCAGCCTCGGTGGATGTCCCGCCCATAACCACAACGATTTTATCCTGATTCATGTTTCTGTTCTCCTTTAGCGAATGTTCATTTCTGCAGCAGTTCGACAAGCTCTTCTCCTGTCTTGTAAATATCTCCGGCTCCCATGGTAATGACAAGATCGCCTTCCTGAATCTCCTTCTGCAGATAAGAAGCCAGCTTCTCACGCTCCGGCAGATAGACTACTGATTGACCGGATTGACGGCGCACCTCCTGCAGAATGGTTTCTCCGCTGACCCCTTCAATCGGTGCTTCTCCAGCGGCATAAATATCTGTCAGCACCAGCAAATCCGCGGAACGAAAGGCCTTGCCGAACTCCTCATGCAAAAGCTGCGTCCTCGAATAACGATGCGGCTGGAATACGCAAATCAGACGGGCAGGCTTCGTCTCCTTCGCTGCTTGAAGAGTTGCCGCTATTTCCGTCGGATGATGTGCATAATCGTCCACAATCCAAACCCCGCCAATGCGCCCTTTCGTCTGAAAACGGCGCTTCGCTCCATGAAAAGCGGCCAGTCCCGCAGCCATTTTTTCAAAAGGTACGCCAATGGACAGTCCCGTGACCAGACAGGCCATCGCATCCAGAACATTATGACGCCCCGGGATATTCAAAGAAATATGCCCCAGCATTTCTTCGCCATGTACCACATCAAAGGAAATTCCCTTGCCAGTCGTCAGGATGTTTCTTGCCTGATAGTCCGCTTCATGGTCAATGGCATACGAATAATATTTACGATCAATGTGCTGGGCAATATGACGCAGGTTCTCATTGTCAAAGCAAAGCACCGCATAGCCGTTTTCCCGATCGACATTTTGAATAAACTGCGTAAAAGCCCGGATGATATTTTCCATGGTTCCATAGTGGTCCATGTGATCGTCTTCCACATTGGTGACTACCGCAATATGCGGGCGCAGTTTGAGGAAAGACCCGTCACTTTCATCCGCTTCCGATACCAGATAATCCCCTTCGCCCAAAACAGCATTGGTGCCGAGATCCGGGACTTCGCCTCCAACCACAACGGTCGGCGAGACGCCCGCTTTCGTCAATGCTACGCCCAGCATCGATGTCGTTGTCGTTTTTCCATGAGCCCCGGCTACGGCGATGCCCTTGTATTCATTAACCAAAGCTGCGTTGATATCCGAGCGGTGCAGCTTGGTAATGCCGAGATCCCGGGCTGCCAGAACCTCTGGGTTATCATAGGGAATCGCGGTCGAGACGACAATCGCATCAGCTCCCCGCACGTTCTCTGCCTTTTGGCCGCCCAGCATAATCTTCGCTCCCAGCCTGCGCAGATTTTCAATCACACCGGAATCTTCACGATCCGACCCTGACACATGATATCCAAGCTCCAGCATAATCCTGGCCAGCGGGCTCATGCCGGCGCCGCCAATCCCCACAAAATGAATCGTTTCGATATCTTTAAGCTCATTCAGCTTTTTCATCAGATCATATCCTCCTTATTTCCGGCCAGCCAGTGCCAGGACCAAATCGGCAATATCTCCGGCCGCCTGCGGTCTGCCCATCTCCCGGCTGGCCTTTGCCATGGCCACCAGCTTATCATCCTCACTGAGGAGCTCCGTGAGCACGGCACAGAGACGCGCACTGGTTAGTTCGCGGTTTAGTATCATACGCGCGGCTCCGGCCTGCTCCAAGGCACGGGCATTATGCTCCTGATGGTTTTCCGCCGCATAAGGATACGGAATCAAAATAGCAGGAATCCCTCTTGCAGTGAGCTCCGCCAGTCCCGTAGCTCCGGCACGGAATACCGCCAAATCGGTCATGGCCATGGCCTGCGGCATATCATAAAGGTACGGACGTACCTTGATATGCGGCGTCTGCTCCAGATCCAGCCCCGCTTGCTTCAAGCGGTTCATGACATCGTCATACTCTAGACTGCCGGTCACATGCAGATACTGCACCTCCGGATGATCCGCCGCCTGTACCAGCACATCAATCATTGCCCGATTGATGCTGCGCGCACCGCGGCTGCCGCCGGAAATCAATACCGTTTTTTTTGACGGATCAAAGCCATAAGACCGCGCTCCGTCCTCGCGACGGGCCGTCATGACTTCACTGCGTATCGGATTGCCGGTAAACACCACTTTATCTGCGGGGAAATGACGTTTTGCTTCTTCCGTCCCCGCTGCGATCCGCGAGACAAAACCGGATAATATCTTATTCGTAATGCCCGGTACGACATTCTGTTCCTGAATCAGCGTCGGTATGCGCATCAGACTGGCCGCCATCAGGACCGGACCGCAGACATACCCCCCTGTACCAACAACCACATCCGGCCGGAAGGAACGAACGATCCGTGCCGCTTTGGCCACGCCGACCAAGGCTTTTCCAGCTCTGAGGATGTTTGCCGGTGTCAGATGGCGTTCAAATCCCTGTATGTCCACCGTTGCAAACGGCAGATTTTCCTTCGGAATAATATCGGCTTCCAGACCTTTCTGCGTCCCGACATAAAGAAAGCGGGCATCCGGATGCTTTTCCTGTATCGTGCGAATAATGGTAACGGCCGGATAGATGTGTCCTCCTGTGCCGCCGCCGGAAACAATGATTTTCAACGTTAAGACTCTCCTTGCAATGCATTGACCAATCGTTTAAAATCACGGCCGCGCTCTGCCATACCGTCATACATATCAAAACTGGCGCAGGCCGGGGAAAGCAGAACAACCTGCGGTGCATGAGCCAGCTCATGCGCCAGCCGTACCGCATGATCCATAGAGTGGCCTGCCCGGTGAATATGCTCCGGATCGATGCCATTCGCCAACGCTTCTTTTTCAAAGCGCGCGGCGGCATCACCAATAAGAATCAGGTCATTCACTCGTTCACGAACAAGCTGCATAAATTCCGTCAGATCGGTCATCTTATCGTCGCCGCCGGCCAGAAGAACGATTCCATCGGAAAAGGTCTCCAGCGCCTTGATCGCCGAATCAGTATTGGTCGCCTTGGAATCATTATAATAAGCAACCCCATTCACTGTGCGCACGTATTCAATGCGATGCTCCACCCCGTGAAATTCCCTCAAAACCCGGATCATTGCCTGCGGTTCACAGCCGGCCAGAAACGCCGCCGCAGCTGCTGCCAGCGCATTCTCTATATTATGTCCGCCTTTAATGCCCAGTTCCTCTGCCGTGCATAGCGGATATTCCCGTCCATCCCAGCGAATCACCAATCGGCTGCCGCAAAGGAACGCGCCTTCAGTCAGTTCCTCCCGCCGACTGAAAAAGCACACACGCGAAGCCGCCCGGTTCTTCATCGACCGGGTGCGCGCATCATCATAATTGAGAACCAGAAAGTCTTCGGCCGTCTGCTGAGCAAAAATGCGCTCCTTCATCTTCTGATAAACGTCCATGGAGCCGTGCCGCACGATATGATCCGGCGTCACGTTGAGCACTGCTGCGATATGCGGGTGAAAATCCTTTGTCGCTTCCAGCTGATAGCTCGATATTTCAGCGGCAATACAGCCGCCCTTTCCGACGCGCAATACCTCCTCCGAAAGCGGAACGCCGATATTTCCGCCTACGCCAACAGGATCGTACCGGGTGGCCAGCAGCAAGCCGAGCAGCGTTACCGTCGTTGTCTTGCCGTTCGTCCCCGTCACGGCACAAATCGGTGATTCTGACAATTCATAGGCCAACTCTACCTCGGTAAGTACACGAATATCACGCGAGTACGCAGCCTGAATCAGAGGGATTCTCTCTGGAACAGCAGGCGATACGATCACCATGTCCACTCCATCGAGCAGACTTTCCTGCTGTGGCCCAAACAATAAGGCAACGCCAGCTTCACGCAAGGCAGAGCAATCGCCCTTGATTTCGCTTTCCGCCTTGGCATCGCTCAGCATCACCTCAGCGCCAAACTTTTTTGCCAAACGTGCGGCGGCAAAACCGCTGATACCGGCACCGACCACCAGGATTTTCTTGCCCGACCAATCCATTTCCACGAAAAGTCCCCCTCTGTGCAATACATAATCAAATCAAATCATGGACAGCGCGGCAACACTGGCCAGCAAACCGATGAACCAGAATACAACCACCACTTTCCACTCTGACCATCCGCCAAGTTCAAAATGATGATGAATCGGGCTCATGCGAAACACGCGCTTCCCTGTAGTTTGAAAGGAAATCACCTGAATGATGACAGAAAGCGCCTCGCAAACGAATACAAAACCAATGATAGCCAGCAAAATCTCCGTATGCGTCAGGATGCCGACTGCAGCCAGCGCACCGCCCAAAGCCAGCGACCCCGTATCTCCCATAAACACCTTGGCAGGATGCGCATTAAAGCGGAGGAACGCAACACAGGCCGCAACGATAGCCGCACAGAATATCGCCAGATCCGAATGTCCCATGAGGATGCAGACGACGGCGTAGCTGCTGGCCGCAATAGCGACAGCTCCGGATGCCAGACCATCCAGACCGTCTGTCAGATTGACTGCATTTGACGTGCCGACCATCACAAACAGCAAGAGCAGATAATATCCCGCTCCGATATCGATTGAGGTATCTGCCACAGGAATCCAGATACTTGTATCGATGCCCAGCATCCGGGTGCCAATCACCATCGTAACGACAGCGATAAAAATCTGTCCCAGCAGTTTTTGCCTGGCTTTCAGACCAAGATTCCGTTTTTTTACTACCTTGATGTAATCATCGAGAAAGCCCAGCACAAAATGGCCCAGCATAATAAACAAAGCCAGCAGTATTTCTGTTGACAGCGGAGCCGCAGCGGCTGTGCCAAGCGTGATGCCAAGGATAATCATGATACCGCCCATCGTCGGGGTACCGCTCTTGGCCTGATGACTTTTCGGCCCCTCTTCGCGGATGCTTTGCCCAAATTTCAGCCGATGGAGAACGGGAATGAAAAAAGGTCCCGTCACCAGAACAAAGCCAGCAGCCACAACAGCTGCAATAAGAACGTTGATTTCCACGTTATGATTCCTCTCCCTATCGCTACGGCCTGCTCAAAGCAAGTCAATGATTTTTTCCATCTGCATGCCGCGCGATCCCTTAAACAGGATCGTATCACCCGGCTGCAAAAGTTTATGAAGACGATCTGCAGCATCTTCATGTGAGCCACAGCAAAATACCGACGCAATCCCGCCTTCTTCGGCCCCTTCTGCAATATAACGGCCCATCTCTCCGCGCGTGACAACCGCATCAAAGTGATGTGCAGCCAGTTCCCGGCCGACCTTGCGGTGTGCTTCGACGGACACACTGCCAAGCTCCAGCATATCCCCCATAACCGCTATTTTTCTGCCCCGGGTCAGATCCGACAGCGTTTCAATGGCTGCTGTCATCGACATCGGACTTGCGTTATAAGCATCATTGACCACGTTCCATGCTCCGACACGGCGACATTCGAAACGCATTTTTGTCGCTTCCAGATGCAAAAGTCCCTCCCGGATTTCTTCCGCCCGCAGCCCCAGCGCAAAACCAGCGGCAATCGCAGCCAGCGCATTGCTGACATTATGGCGCCCGACCATGGCTATCGAGTATTCATGGCGTTCTCCATCATAGACAGCGGTAAACTTCGTATCGCTTCCTTCGGTACGAATATTCTCACCGCGCACATCTGCCTCATGATCCAAGCCAAAAGTCATGACCTGCACGCCGTCTCCCGCCTTATCACGCATAGCAGCCACATAGGGATTATCCGCATTGAGAATGACCGTCCCTCCTGCCGGAATCGCTTCGACCAGTTCGCTTTTGGCCCGGGCAATATTTTCCAATGACCCTAACAATTCCATATGCGTTTCGCCGACATTCGTGACAATGCCGATTTTTGGCTCCGCCAGCGGAGCCATCGCTTCGATTTGATGAAAACCGCGCATACCGATCTCGACGACAGCCGCCGTATGTTCCTTGCGTATCCCCAGCAGCGTCAGCGGAAGTCCGATTTCATTATTATAATTTGCCTGTGTTTTCAAAACCGGACCACGGGCAGAAAGAACCGCCGCGGTAAGGTCTTTTGTTGTCGTCTTGCCATTCGAGCCCGTAATCGCCACAACCGGAAGATCCGGAAATCGTCTGCGCCATGCATGGGCCAGCTGCTGGTAAGCCTTCAGCGTATCCTCAACGAGCAAAACCGTTCCATTGCATTTCCGGAGCGTTTCCTCGGGACAGCCGCTGCTCACCATGACGCCCGCAGCTCCTTTCCGCAAAGCTTCTGCGGCAAAATCCTCCCCATTAAATCGTTCACCCTTAAACGCCAAAAACAAGACCCCGGGCTGAATCCTGCGGGTATCGCTGACTAAATCAGAAAACATCTTCTGACGGACCGAATAAGTGACGGCACCGGTTATTCCGGTCACCTCATTCAGCTGGAATGACGGCATCCTTTTCCCTCCCTGCGGGCAGCCACGGCTTCACAGGCCACCTCTTTGTCATCAAAATGAATCGTTCCATCCTTGAGAATCTGATAATTCTCATGTCCCTTGCCGAGAATAATGACCAAATCCTCCGGCTCAGCAAGCTCCACCGCGCGAAAAATAGCTTCGCGGCGATCAGCGATGCGCTCATGATGCTTATCCCCGATCGTTTCCCGTACGCCGGCTTCTACCTCGTCAAGAATGGATTCCGGATCTTCCGACCGCGGGTTATCGGATGTCGCAATGACGACATCCGCCAGCTTTGCGGCAAGACGCCCCATGATCGGCCGCTTCGTACGGTCGCGGTCGCCGCCGCAGCCAAACACGGCGATAATCTTCTTTTTGGCAATCTCCCGGGCTGTTCTGAGTACGTTTTCCACACCATCCGGCGTATGGGCATAATCCACAATAATGGAAAAATCCTGTCCCGCTTTCACCAGCTCAAAGCGCCCCGGCACACTGGTAAAAGTCCGAAGCACAGCCGCAATATTCTCCGGACTGACATGTTCAGCCAGCGCGGCTCCGACGGCGGACATGACATTATAGACATTGAAAATGCCCGTAATATGCAGCTGCAGCGGCATCGTTCCAAAAGAATCATGATTCAGCGTAAAGTTTGCGCCGCCTGCTAAAACATGAACATCCGTCGCACGAAGATCGGCCGGCTGGCGAATCGCATAGGTGAGATGCGCGCAGTCCGCATGGGCCAGCATGGTCTTTCCCGCCGCATCATCGACATTAACCACCGCTGTTTTGCCCTGCTTGACGCCCGGCTCGGATACATGGTCAAAGAGTTTTGCCTTGGCCAGCATATAATTTTCCAATGTCTTATGATAATCCAGATGATCCTGCGTCAGATTCGTAAACACCGCCGTATCGAACTCGATTCCGGCCACGCGATCCTGATCCAGCGCATGCGAAGATACTTCCATGACTACATAATCCATGCCTCTGTCCCGCATGATGGCCAGCGTGTGCTGAAGCTCAACAACATCCGGCGTCGTATTGTGGATAGGAAATACCTCCTCCTCCATCATGATTTGAATCGTACCGATCAGGCCGACCTTATATCCCGCATGGCGAAGGATTGCCCGCGTGATATAGCTCGTTGTCGTCTTGCCATTCGTTCCGGTAATGCCGATTATACGCATGCTGCGGGCGGGATAATCGTAAAAATATGGAACCATAGCATCCAGAGCCGCCCGAAGCTCCGGCACCAGCAGAATAGTCATCCCGTCCGGCACCTCGACATCGCGGCGCGTCGTCAGAATCGCACAGGCTCCGGCAACAGCCGCCTGCCGGATAAACTGGTGTCCATCGACATGAACGCCCGGAATGCAAACGAACAGCGTCCCCTTCCCGACCTTGCGGGAATCATGTTCAATTCCTGCAATCTCGATCTCTTTATTGCCGATAATTTCAGCGCCATCAACCAGACGGGCTAATTCACAGATTGATTTCATTTCCGTTCCTCCTCAGTCCGCCTCCATTTCAGCGAACCGTACACTATTATAAACCGTCTCTGGAAAAAATTATAGTTTTTTTTCGTTCTTTCCATTCACGCTGCATTTCATCGCCGTAACACGATCTCACGTTTTATTTCGTTCCAAACAAAGAAAAGCGAAAGAAGCTGCCTCTTCACTGACAGCCTTTCGCCGTATCCGGACCGAAAATGCGTTCCGATCCGCTGTGTTTACTTTTCATGACTGAAGTAGGTGCTCTGCGGAACCGCCATGTCCAGCTGGTCACTGGCGATGGACTTGATGCGCTCCGGCGATTTCAGTCGTGCAATGTCGATTTTCAGGCGTTCATTTTCCTGTTCCAGCTGATCCGCCTTCTGCTGCACCTCGATCAAGGCGTATCCCCGGCTGGCACTGATGCCGCTTCCAACAGTCACCAGCATGGCCAGTGAGGCTACGGTAAGAAAAAGGATCCGGCAGCGCGAGCGCGTCCCCCTGTCCAGAACGGTGCGATACAGCGGTTTCTTTGCATCCTCTTCCAGCTGGCTGCGCACCGCTTCCCATTGTTCAGCTTGAGCTTCTTCCTGTCTGGCCAGCATCAGCATTCCCCTCTTTCTTCAGCAATCGGCAGCTTTTCCGCCAGCCGCAGCTTGGCGCTTTTGGATCGCGAGTTCCGCTCTATCTCCTGCGGCGCCGCTGTAACGGGCTTGCCAAGCAGGCGGATTTCCGGACGATGGTGACAGACGCAGACAGGAAGTTCCGGCGGGCAAATACATCCGCGCGACATGTCGCGCAATGTTTTCTTCGCAATCCGGTCTTCCAGAGAATGAAAGGTAATGATCGCAATACGTCCCCTCGGCTTCAGATGGCGCACCGCTGTGCGAAATGCCGTCTCGAGAATCCCAAGTTCGTCATTGACCTCGATGCGGACCGCCTGAAACACACGCTTTGCCGGGTGGCCGCCCGCTGCCTGACGAACCGCCTTGGGGATGGCCTTGCAGATTACATCGACTAAACCGCCTGTCGTGCGTATGGGCGCTGTCTGACGCTCCCTGACAATAAACTGCGCGATGCGCTTAGCCCATCGTTCCTCTCCATAATCATGAAAAATACGGAACAGATCCTGCTCACTATATGTATTGATCACCTCATAGGCCGAAAGCTCCGCCTCCGGATCCATCCTCATATCCAACGGCGCATCATGCATATAGGAAAAACCGCGCTCCGCCGTATCAATCTGATGGGAAGACACACCCAGATCAAAGACGACGCCATCCACCTGATCCGCATCCTCAGCATGCAGAATCTGTTCCAGATGACGAAAATTATCGTGTACAATATCCACCCGGCAGGCAGCATCGCTCAGTCTGGCTGACGCCGCTTCTACCGCTTCTTCATCCTGATCGATGCCGATGATGCGTCCGGCAGGCTCCAGCAATTCGGCAATACGATGGGAATGCCCTCCGCCGCCCAGAGTGCAGTCCACATAGGTTCCTTTTTTATTTGTCACCAGACCTCTCACGGTCTCTTCCAGCATTACACTGATATGGTGAAACTCCATCATCTGCACCTGCCTTGCTGATTCCGCCGCCCACAAGCGGTTCGTTCTTTCAAATTCCCAGTTCAGACAGCGAATCCGCAATCGCTGTCACATCCGGCTCCACTTCGCTGTTGTATTTTGCCCACTGTTCCCGGCTCCACACTTCGATGCGGTTGTCCACGCCAGTCAAAACCACATCCTGCTTCAGAGAGATGCCTGCGTGATTGCGCAGGTTGGCCGGTACGAGGAAACGCCCCTGTTTATCGCATTCCAGCGTCCTTGCCCCGGCGAAAAAAAAGCGGTTCAACGCCCGGGCCGCCGGCTTGGCAATCGGCAGGGCGCGCAGCTTGGCTGCCCATTCCTCCCATGCCTGCTGACCGTACAGGAACAAACAATTATCCAGGCCGCGCGTGATAATAAAGGTGACACCGAGTTCCTGCCGGAAATCCGCTGGCAGGATGACACGCCCTTTGGCGTCAATGGAATGAACATATTCCCCCATGAACATCCTGCCTCACCACCTTTCTGGGTTTTTAAACCACTTTCCCCCACAAATCGCCACTTTATCTATTCTCTTTTATACCAAAAAATCGTTGTTTTTGCAAGCTAAACTTGGGAAAACACGCTTTTTCGCACAAAAAAACAAGCCTCCCCCAAATGGGAAAGCTTGTCTGTTCTCCGAACAGCTGGTTCAGCTCTTAATCCAGCCAAATCGCTCAAAGATCGGCGTATAGCGAATACGTTCCAAAAAATCCCGGTTCGTATCCTCTGTATGAAAGATCGGAACGCGCTCCAATGCGTAAATATTGCTGGCTTTATCCACATTGCCGTATTTGATGGTAAACGCCGCCTTATACCCCGCTTCTTTGACCATCTCAGCAATGTGCAGGTTATAAGTGCCGGTGGGATACGCCATGTACTCGACGGGGTGTCCCAGCTCTTTTTCCGCCTTTTTCCGGGAATCCACCAATTCCGCCCGAAGCTGATCATCCGTGAGATCCGTCATGGACTTATGATCCACCGTATGCGATTCTATGCTGATGCCATTGGCATCCATCTCACGCGCCTGATCCCAGGTCATATAATTTTTATCCTTGCCCAGAAAGCCAGTGATCACGAAGATCGTCGCCTTAAACCCGTACTTCTTCAAAATCGGGTACGCATTCGTATAATTATCCTCATATCCATCATCAAAGGTGATGAGTACCGGATTTTCCGGCAATTCTCCCTTTCCGGCCAGACTATCATACAGTTCGTCCGGTGTGATGGTATGATAGCCATTGTCGCTCAGATACTGCATCTGCTTTTCAAAATCATCCGGCCGGACGGACAAAGAAATAAACGTGTTATCCACTTTATGATAATTCAGCACCATAACCTTTGTCCCATTTTCACTGTCGGCGACCATCGTAGCCGTCAGCGGCTTGGGACTGGATACCAGCAGAGGGATGAGCACCAGCATGAGGAGCAGAAGCGCCCGTTTCAGCCAAGCCCTCCGTCTCTTTCCAGCATACATTACCGACATGTTCTTTTCCTCCCATTCCTTTCTCCCAGACATCCGATCTTCTGCGCATCATCAGCAAGAATATAGCAAAAAGCCCGATACCGCCAGACAGAATACGCCCCAACGGCATCGCTGCGCCGTCATCTGCCCCCGTGGCCAGATAGAAAAAGCCGCAGCCCAACCGGATCCAGGCCACCCCTGCCGTCCCCAGCAGAAACAGACTACCGGGTGTACGAAGCCAGTGCCGTTTCGCCCGCAGAAGAGTCAGCACCAGCAACAAGAAAAAAATCAGCAGCTGCAGGCCGGCCTGATACAATGCAATGGGCTGAAAATAGAGCGTATCCCCAAAACCGATCGGACGGTAATTGTATTCGATATACTCGGCCAGTGCATGATCATTGGGAATATCATCGGGGAACGGCAGCCCCGGATTAAGCTGCAGAATAAAAACGCCCATCTCCAGCACCGCCAAAAAGATCACGCCGGAAGGAATCAGGCGGTCCAGCCATATCCAGGTATCCCTTCCCTGCACCCGGCAGGTACCGATCACAGCAGCCAGCACGCCGGCAATCATGCCGTAAAGGGAGAACCCTCCCTGCCAGACGGCAAAGATATCCGGCAAATGACTGCTGTAACGATCAAAGTGGTGAAAGACAAAGCCTGCCCGTCCACCGAGAAGAGCCAGCGGAATCCCCCACAGTGCCATATCCAGCACCGGTGCAAAGCTGACCTTTTGCGCCTTGACACAAAGCCACGCAACGAGCAGGCCAAGCAGCAAAGCCACCGCAACAAACAATCCATAAGAATAAACCGGTACGCCTCGCAGAGAACATGCGATCAACCCCATCGTTTTCATCCCCGCTTTCTCATCCAATTTCTCAGCCTTTCTCATTTTAACCCGATTGAAACAAAAAAACTACCCTTCTGCTTATTTTTTTCTGAATCAGATTCATTTATTTCTTGTATCCGTTCTCTGTTCTGTGCTATAATGCCTGTGACAAGGGATTCATCCTTTGCCGACTCTATCCATAATAATATAGAAAAAAGACACATGGGAGGTTTTATATTATGGCTATTACCAAAGACATGAGCATTCTCGATGTTGTTCAGAAATATCCGGACACGGTGGACGTTTTTGTCAACGCCGGCATGGGCTGCCTGGGCTGCGCAGCTGCTCACTTCGAAAACATCGAGCAGGGTGCTCTGGCTCACGGCATTGATGTCGATGCGCTGGTCGAAGGTCTGAACGAAGCTGTCGGCGCCGCCGAATAAAGGAAGACTTATTCAGCGCCCCTTAGCATCGGATAAAGGATTCACAAGGCAATGCCCTGCAATAAAAAACGCTGCCCGCTCCACCGAGCGGGCAGCGTTTTTTATTGCGTTCATGCGTCCGAACAGGACCGGCCTTCCTCTGACAGAAATTTCCGCACGGCCCGACCATTGAGATAATCACAGCAGCGTCCCTGAAAGCGTCCCGTTTCCTGCATCGTTTGCAAAATATGGTCGCGAATCTTCCACCATCCGGTATGCCAGTTGGAAAAGATGGTATGGTCTTCCGGCGCACGTCCGATCAAACGCTGCAGAACGATATCCGGCGACAGATATTCCAGAAAGGTGATGACTCGTTCCTCGTATTCCTCCCGGCTCACCATAGTCCATGCCCCTGCTTCAAACTGACGCGCCATTTCCGTCCCACGAACAAGATACAGCGCATGCAGCTTAACTTGATCGACCCCAAGAGCGGACAGGACCTTGGCATCTTCGATCACATCGTCGCGGTCGTCCCACGGCAAATTCAGAATCAAATGCGCGCAGGACTGCATCCCGAAGCGCTTGATCCGCAGAACTGCATCCACGAATTCGCCCAGAGTATGCCCGCGATGAATCTTCCGCAGAGAATGACAGTTGACGCTCTGCAGCCCCAGTTCCACACAAATATCGATGTTCAGTTCTTCAGACAGATCGCGCAGCATGGAAAGATATGTATCGTGAATGCAGTCCGGCCGTGTCGCGATATAAACGGCCACAACGTCCGCCGGTCTGCCGGCCTCCCGTACCCACTGATGCAGCCGGGACGGCGAGGTATAGGTATTGCTGAAATTCTGAAAATACGGGATGAACTTTTTCGCCTTGTATTTTGGAACGATATGCGCCTTATTGGCCTCCAGCTGTGCATGAATGGTCATATCCGGAGGCAGATTTTCATATCCGGCTCCAATGGAACCACAAAACGTGCATCCCCCTGTTCCAAGCATCCCATCCCGATTCGGGCAGGTCACCGGAAGAGCCACGGGAAGCTTATACACTTTTTCCCCATACCGCTGCTTCAGATAATCAGAAAAGGTCCGGTAAGGCAAAGCGCCTGTCATATACATCTTCTCACTCCGTTTCGTCTCGCTCATCCAGAGAAACCGGACAGCAGCTCACCGGCTCTTTCGTAAAGTCGAACAAAAGGATCGTCTTCCTGCGCGGAAGAGCTCCCGTCTCTGCCTCTCTCACGTCAAAATCAAACCATTCCAGCCGGTACCTGTGGCGGAGATTCTGCCAGCTGGTAAACGAAAAGTCCGGCAAATACCGTTGCACCTGTTCCACAGGGCCGCGCCAAAACCGGTCTGCCGGCGTTTTTCTATCCTCGCAGGTCCAGCGCAGTAAAGCGGGACGGATGCGGCCGCCATCAGCCGTCAGCGCATCGTAGCGCAGCAGATTGTCCAGTTCTTCTTCTCCTGCGCCGCAGCACGTTCGCGCAAAGTGGAACAAATGCCCGTACAGGCTTTTCGCACTGTGTCCGATGCGGTGAAACCCCTGTCTTTCCCACCAATCCGTGAACTTGCGCCAGAACGCAAAGGCATCGCCGCCCTCCGCCCCGGCAATCAGAAACGATACCGTATGACGGCACCGGCCGGCATTATAATACAGTTCAAATACCTTCTCGAAGCTGTGCAGCCACCGGATATCACCATAACTCATAGCATCAGAGGAAAGCACTTCATAGGGTGCCATGGACAGATAGCGATATCCATAAGGACGCACAAGGCGCATCATGGAAGCGCCCTTGAGGAATTTCAAAAAGCCCAGCTGAAGCATATCGGTATGAAGCGAAAAAACGTCATTGAAGGATCGGCGAAAGGAAGCCATGTCCTCGCCGGGAAGCCCGATGATGAGATCCACATGAAGATGCATATTACCAAAATGCATCAGCCGGGCAATGTTTGTTTGAATCTTCTCCCAGTGATTGACGCGGGAAACCGCCCGCAGCACAGACTCGTTCGTTGACTGAATGCCGATTTCCAGCTGAACCCGGCCGCGCGGGAGACAGCGCAAAACCTCCATGACCTCTTCACTCAGATAATCGACCGCCACTTCAAAATGAAAATTCGTCCGGCAGGCAGAGGGCAGCGCCTGAATATACTTCAAGATAGGCAGAAAATGCGACGGATTCGCATTAAAGGTGCGATCGACGAATTTAACCTGACGCACATTGTGCTTCGTAAACCGATCCAAATCCCGGAATACACGCGGCAAAGGCAGGAACCGCACGCCAGCTGTAGCACAGGAAAGACAATACGCACAGGAAAACGGACAGCCGCGCGACGTCTCATAATAAAGAATGCGGTCCGAAAGCGTCTCCAGTTCATCCTCCCGGTAAGGAAACGGCAGAACAGAAAGATCCGGCACGGTAACAGCAGCCCCCTCACAAATTCTGCCGGAAGCATCATGCCAGGCAATCCCATCGACAGGGCAGCGATCCAATGCGCCATTCGCCGCCTTGCAGTCAAAGCCGCTCCGCTCCAACAGATCCACCAGCTGCGGAACACATTCTTCCCCCTCACCGCGCACAACATAATCCACCATCGGAAACTCCTGCATAAAGGCCCTTGTTTCATAAGAAACTTCCGGGCCGCCGCAAACGATAACCGTATCCGGCAGAATATCCGGCAAAATCGCCAAAAGATCCCGGACCAGACGAATATTCCAAATATAGCAGGCAATCCCCAGAACCGCCGGCCGATTTTCATAAATCTCGCCCAACAAATCCGACAAAGGCTGATTGATGGTCAGTTCCAGAATACGCGAACCGGGAACAGCTTCCCGCAAATAACGAACAGCCGGACACGTATGCGGGAATTTCGCATTGATTGCCAACCAGACAACGGAAGCCTGCGCTTTGTTGTCGTACCCAGAATGTAAAGCCAATTTCATTTCACCTCAAAAAAAGAAAACCACCGATCATTCAGGGCGGGAATGCCGTCCGTCACTCACATTATGCTATAATAATATAAGACTTATTCAGAGAAGAGTTTTTACTCTCTCTGCGAGATACTCCACATCAGCCGTAAAGGAAACACAGAAAGGATGGATGATTATGATGATAAATCAGACCGCCGCCACGATTCCGGCACGAGAAGACTGCGCCGACGAACAGAAATGGAATCTTTCCGATATTTATCCCTCCAGAAAAGAGTGGCAAAAGGCCCGCGATGGACTGCCCAGCCAATTCACAGCCATACAAAAAGAAAAAGGGCGTCTGCACCATCCCGAAGCCCTGCTGGACTGCCTGCGCAAACAGGACGAAATGGAGATCACTCTGTCTTCGGTTTTTGCCTGGGCCCGCATGATGGCAGATACCGATACAGCCAATCAGGAGTATCAGGCGGATGCAGCCAGCGTCATGCCGCTGCTCGACCAAGCCGGTGCTGCTGTTTCCTTTATCGAACCAGAGCTTTTGTCCCTGCCGGATCCCGTCCTGAAAACAATGCCCGATGCCCTTCCGGGCCTTGCAAAATACCGGTTCCGTCTGCAGGAGCTCCTGCGAACAAAATCACATATCCTGACGCCGGAACAGGAAGCCATGCTGGCCCGTACCGGCGAACTCCGCAGCGCAGCCCGCAACACCTATACGGTCATGGTCAACGCCGATCTTCATTTCCCCGATACGCTTTCGGAAAGCGGTCAGCTTGTTCCCCTTTCCGAAAGCCGTTATATGACATTTCTTCGTTCCGCAGACCGCCGGGTGCGGAAAGATGCCTTCACAAAGCTTTTTGATACCTATCACAAATTCCGCAACACCTTTGCCTCACTTTATCAGTCCTCCGTAAAGGCCAGTCAGTTTCTCGCCGAATCCCGCCACTACAGCACCATGCGCGAAGCCGCACTCGATGCCAACAACATCCCTGCATCCGTCTACGACACCGCTATAAGCGTCACGCACGAATTTCTGCCGGAGCTTCACCGGTACATGAAACTCAAGCAAAAGCTGCTGCATCTCGACGCCGTTCATATGTATGATCTTTACGTACCGATCGTCGAGCGCCCCCAAACCGTCTTTACCTACGAAAAAGCAACCGCCACTCTTCAGAAAGCGCTGGCCCCGCTCGGCCCCGCCTATAGGAACGACCTATTCCACGGACTGGAAAACGGATGGGTTGACCGCTGTGAAAATCAAGGCAAACGAAGCGGCGCTTATTCCTGGGGCGTATATGGTGTCCATCCCTTTGTACTGATGAGCTGGAATAATACCTATGAATCCATGTCTACGCTTGCGCATGAAATGGGCCATGCCATGCACAGCTTTTACAGCAGCCGTCATCAGGAATATACCAATTCAGAATACAGCATTTTCTGCGCGGAAGTCGCTTCGACTACGAATGAAAATCTGCTGCTGGAATATATGCTCCGCCATGCTCAGGGAAAGGAACGCCTGTATTACCTCAATCTATATCTGGAACAGATTCGCACCACGGTATTCCGGCAGGTGCTCTTCGCCGAATTCGAACAAATCACACATGAGGCCGCAGAACGCGGCGAAGCCCTGACTGCTGACTTCCTTGAAAAAAACTGGATGGAACTCAACCGCCTTTATTATGGAAAAGATGTGCTGCTCGATGAAGGGCTTCGCGCCGAATGGAGCCGCATCCCTCATTTTTACCGTCCGTTTTATGTTTATCAGTACGCCACCGGATATGCGGCAGCCATGGCGCTGTCCGCCCGGCTGCGCGAAGGAAGCGAAGATGCCCGCGACGCATACCTTTCCTATCTTGCCAGCGGCGGCAGCGATTACTCCATCCGCCTGCTCCAGCAGGCAGGTGTCGACATGACCAGCCGGGAGCCGTTTGACACCACCTTCCGGAAGTTCCACGAATGTCTGGATGATCTGGAAACCAGCTCTTTTTGAATGTCTTTGACAAAAGTCAGGCGGAAAATACCACATCCAGCGCCATCATCAAGGTAAAGCCTGCGGCAAAAGAAAGGACTCCGACATGGGAGTGTTTGCCCTCAGCCATTTCCGGCAGAAGTTCCTCCACCACCACATAGACCATGGCCCCCGCAGCAAAAGCCAGCAGATACGGGAGAATCGGTGTGACAAACTGTGCTGCGGCAACGGTGAGCAGTCCGCCCAGAGGCTCGACGATGCCGGAAGCCGCACCGGCCAAAAAAGCCCGGGTCCGGCTCATACCGGCGGCACGCAGCGGCATGGATATGATTGCGCCTTCCGGAAAATTCTGGATCGCAATGCCGACAGACAAAATAAGCGCTGCACTCCCTGTGATTTCGGTCTGTCCGGACAGCCAGCCGGCCAGCACTACGCCGACGGCCATTCCTTCGGGAATATTATGCAGCGTGACCGCCAGTATCAGCATCATCTTTTTGGACAAATCCCGATGCAGGCCCTCCGGTTCCTCTCCATGAATATGAAGATGCGGAATCACATGATCCAGCAGCAGAAGAAACAAC
Organism: Wylensekiella montiformis; assembly: GCF_009697385.1. GTDB lineage: Bacteria > Bacillota > Negativicutes > Selenomonadales > Selenomonadaceae > Selenomonas_A > Selenomonas_A montiformis. The sequence continues at coordinate 98,454 of NZ_VUNL01000009.1, read as the reverse complement.
GTTCCCGCCCAAAAACCGGTCAAAGTGGGAAGAAAGGCCAGACTTCCCCAGCCGCTGCAGGCATCCATAGACGGGATCAACAAACTCCAGACTGAAGCGGCAATCATAATCCCGGCCGCAAACCCCAGCAGAGCTTTTTGCACGGAAGCCCTGAGCTCCTGACGCAGAATAAAAACGCATCCCGCTCCCAATACGGTACCAAGAAACGGAATCAGCAGACCCTGGCCGATTTCCATGGATAACATCGCGTCCCCTCCTTCATATCTATAACATGGATTTCTTTTCATTGTATCATGGAAGCACAACATCGCCAAACAAAAAATCATTTGCGAAAAAAAATCATTCTTCCTTTCCGGTAACTTGTGGTATACTGAGACCAATATTGCAGGATCTCCGAAACGGCAATCAGGGGGGGATAAATTTGAACATGCCAAAGAAACAGCTCTTCTCCGCAGAGTCCGGCTACCGGCGAAATCTGGCTGCCGTGCTTGGCATCATGATCCTGTTCATGATGCTGACTTTTTTTCTCGTATTCTACAGCGGATCGCATCTTTTTGCCCGGGAAATCTATGACAACGTGCTGACTGTTCAAAAAAATCATCTCCGGGATACCGTCAACAATCTCATCGACGATATCGACGGAGAACGCCTTTCGCTCCGTGAGGAACATCCGGACTGGAGCCAGCAGCAGATCGATGATACGGTCAAGCGCCATATCTACGAACGAATTCATCACACCAATTACAACGACAATGCCTACGTCTGGGTCGAGCAGGTACTGAACTATGACGGCGGCGACCGTTACGCCATTCGCCTCATCCATCCGAATCTGACCAAAACGGAAGGATATTACCTGTCCACCGATATGACCGATCTTCACGGCAATCATCCCTACGCCGATGAACTGTCCAGCATCCGCCGCGATGGCGAAGTGTTCCATACCTATTATTTTAAAAAACTCGATTCCGATGAAGTGACGGAAAAGATGGCTTACGCAAAACTCTATAAGGACTTCGACTGGATTATTTCCATGGGAACCAATATCGACGATATGGACCATTATATCCACCAGTCTCAAGAACACATGATTCCCCTCATGCGCATGGTACTATTCGTCATGTTTCTCTCGGTTCTCAGCCTCTGCTGTCTGGCCATTCTTTTTATCCGCCACAGCGACCGCCGGTTGTTCCAGCAGCGCCACCGCGAGCTGCAGCAGCAGATCAACTGGGATACCCTGACCAGCGCACATTCACGAAAATACGGACAAAAGCTTCTGGAACGCGAATGGAAACAATTTCAGCAAAGCCATGGCACCCGCAACGCAGCCATTATGATGCTGGACATCGATCATTTCAAACAGGTCAATGACCGCTATGGCCATGAAGCCGGCGACCGGGTGCTGCGCGAGGTCGTCACAGCCGTGCGGCGCGCGACCCGAAGCTCCGATCACATCATACGCTGGGGCGGGGATGAATTTGTCGGCGTATTCAGCGGATTAAATCCCCAATATGTGGATTTTCTGATCACCAAGATTTTACAATCCGTCGCCGCCATTTCCGTCCCTGTTCAGGACAGCACCATATCCGTTACCGTATCACTCGGTTTTTCCTATTTCCATCCAAAGGACACCGATATCCGCGCTGTCCTCGAACGAGCCGACACCGCCCTGTACCGCGCCAAGCAAAAAGGCCGCAATCAGGGGTGCCTGCATCGATAAGTTCGCCCGGATGTCTACACATGACACCATCTCATCTATTCCAAAATGTCCTTTCTATGAAAACAACACTGGATTTTATAGGTGTAACATTGTATAATGGTGGTGTCTATTACTACGAACAAATTACAATCAAATCAAAGAAAAGGTGGTTTTCTCATGAAAATTTCCAGTATGTCAAAAAAAATGAAACTGCTCTCTTTGGGCGCTGCAGCGCTCCTCACCACAGGCCTTTTTGCCGGCTGCGGCGGATCCCAGCAGGCCGGCGGCTCCGGGGACAAAACCTATAAGATCGGCATCGTCCAGCTCGTCGAACATAATGCGCTTGACGCGGCCAACCGGGGATTTGTCGACGGGCTCAAGGAACGCGGCTTTGAAGAAGGAAAAAACGTCACCTTTGACCGGCAGAATGCACAGGCGGATCAGTCGAATCTTCAGAATATCGCCCAGCGCTTTGTGAGCGGCAAGATGGATCTCATCTGCGCCATTGCTACCCCGGCAGCTCAGACCGTCGCCAATGCCACGAAAGACATCCCCATTGTCGGCACGGCCATCACGGATTACGTCGGCGCAAAACTTGCCGCATCCAACGAAAAACCGGGCCGGAATATAACGGGAACCAGCGACATGAACCCCATCAAGGAACAGATCGACCTGCTGCTCAGGCTCAAACCTCAGGCCAAAACAGTCGGTGTCATTTACTGCTCCAGCGAAGTCAATTCGGAAGTGCAGGTCAAGGCCATGCAGGAATATGCGGAATCAAAGGGACTGACGGTAAAAGTTGCTACGATATCCACGGTCAATGACCTCCAGCAGGCTGCACAGAGTCTCATCGGTTCCGTTGACGCCTTCTATGAGCCTACGGATAATGTCATCGCTTCCGCTATGCCGACGCTCATTGCCATTACTGACGCAGCGAAAATACCGGTCATCTGCGGAGAACCGAACATGGTCAAGGCGGGTGGGCTTGCCACCTATGGCATCGACTACTATAAGCTCGGTGTCCAGACCGGCCACATGGCTGCAGATATTCTGGAAGGAAAGAATAAACCGGCAGACATGAGCATTGAACTCGCCAAGGATCTCAAAGTCAGCATCAACAAAACAGATGCCCAGCGCCTTGGCATCACGATCCCGGAAGACATTCTGAAAGACGCCGACCTCATCGAATAAGGTGAGACTGATCCATGGCTTTAGGGGCGTTTATCTCCCGCCTGCAGAGCTGGAAGTCTTAGCGTCCCTTAGCATCGGATAAATAAACAACACGAAGGAGTATTTCTCAATATGGATCTCGTCATTTCCACCATCTCACAGGGGCTTTTATGGGCGCTCCTTGCCATCGGCGTCTACATTACGTTCCGCGTGCTCGACATTGCCGACCTCACGGTCGAAGGCAGCTTTCCGCTCGGCGCTGCTGTCGCGGCCACACTGCTGACTTCCGGCGCATCTCCGGTTACGGCTATCCTTGCCGCCTGCCTTGCCGGCGCACTTGCCGGTATTGTCACGGGCGTTCTCTGCACAAAACTCAAAATACCGGCGCTGCTGGCCGGTATCCTGACTATGATTGCGCTCTATTCCGTTAACCTTCGCATCATGGGCAAAGCCAATCTTCCTCTGCTCGCTCAGGATACCATCTTTTCAATCGTACAAATTCCCGGTCTTGACATGGGCATGACGGTTCTCGCCATCGGGGCGGGTATCGTGCTCATCGTCGCCGTCCTGAACTACTGGTTTTTCGGCACCGAGCTTGGCGCAGCCATCCGCGCGACTGGCTGCAATCCGCACATGATCCGTGCCAACGGCGTCGATACCGATATCATGATTGTCCTCGGCCTGCTGCTTTCCAATGCACTTGTCGCCATATCCGGCGCACTCGTCGCACAGAACAATGGCTTTGCCGATGTCGGCATGGGAGTCGGCACCATCGTGATCGGCCTTGCTTCCGTCATCATCGGTGAGGTGCTCTTCGGTACACGAAGCTTCCGGAACTGCCTGATCTCCGTCATTCTCGGCTCTATCGTCTACCGCGCCGTAATTGCCATCGTACTGCAAATGGGTATGCCGCCCAATGACCTCAAACTGTTCACGGCTATTCTCGTTGCGCTTGCACTCTCCATGCCGCTTCTTCAGAAACGCTGGAACAAATTCCGCAAGGAGGTGACGCGCTGATGCTGCGCATTGAAAAAATATCCAAAACCTTCAATCCGAATACCATCACAGAAAAACTTGCGCTGCATGATGTGAGTCTCCATCTTGCTCCCGGTGATTTCGTCACCGTCATCGGCGGAAACGGAGCGGGGAAATCCACACTCATGAACTGTGTTGCCGGTACCTATCCTGTCGACGAGGGACGCATTGAGATCGCGGACACCGACATCACAAAATGGGCGGAACACAAGCGTGCCCGCTTTATCGGCCGCGTCTTTCAGGACCCTATGATGGGAACTGCCGCCAACATGCAAATTGAGGAAAATCTCGCCATCGCCTCACGACGCGGAAGGACACCGACGCTCCGCTGGAGCTCGACAGCAAAAACCCGTGACCATTTTCGCGAGCTTCTCGCAGGGCTTCATTTGGGACTGGAAGACCGGCTGGAATCCAAGGTCGGCCTGCTGTCCGGCGGCCAGCGACAGGCACTGACGCTTCTCATGGCCACTATGGCAAAGCCGAAGCTTCTGCTTCTTGACGAACACACTGCGGCACTTGATCCGAAAACAGCCGAACAAGTGCTCACCCTCACGCGCGACATCGTTGCCAAGCAGAATCTGACCACACTCATGATTACGCATAATATGCGCGATGCGCTCAAGTTCGGCAACCGTCTCATCATGATGTACGGCGGCCAAATCCTCTTTGATATTCCCGAGGAAAAGAAACAGCACCTGGAAGTCAAGGATCTGCTTGCCATGTTCGAACAGGCCGCGGGCAGTGAACTGGTCAGTGACAGCCTGCTTCTAAGCTGAGCATCCCAAGCCTGTCATGCAAAGAAGCCGGGCGTTACATTCATTGGAATGGAACGCCCGGCTTTTCTATCTTTCTATAAACGAAGGGATTTTACTCCACTGTCACCGACTTGGCCAGATTACGCGGCTTGTCAACGTCACAGCCGCGCGTAATAGCGGCAAAATAAGCCAAAAGCTGCAGCGGAACAACGGTCAGGATCGGAATCAGCAGTTCATCGGTTTCCGGAACCTTTATGACATGATCGACATATTTTTCCAGTTCTTCGTCGCCCTCAGCGGCCAGACCAATCACCACAGCATCGCGGGCTTTGACTTCCTTGATGTTGGACAGCGTCTTCTCGTAAACGCTCTTCTGCGTCGCCAGCGCAATGACCGGTACGCCCTCGACGATCAAGGCCAGCGTGCCGTGCTTGAGTTCACCCGCCGCATAAGCCTCCGCATGAATATAAGAGATCTCTTTCAGCTTCAGCGAACCTTCAAGCGCCACATCATAATCCAAAGAGCGGCCGATGTAGAACACATCTTCATTAAACCCATACTGCTTAGCAAAGGTCTTGATCGGCTCCACATCCTCCAAGGTCTGGTTGATCTGGGCAGGAATCTGCTGCATCATCCCGATAAGCTCCGCGATGCGTTCCGGTTTCTGTGTTTTCTTAATCTGCGCCATATAAAGGGCCAGCATAAAGAACAGCACCAGCTGCGTCGTGTACGCCTTCGTCGAAGCGACCGCGATTTCCGGACCGGCCCAGGTGTAAAGGACCTGATCCGCCTCACGGGCAATCGAGGAACCTACCACATTAGTCAGTGCCAGCGTCTTAGCGCCGAGACGCTTCGACTCCTTCATCGCGGCCAGCGTATCGCTGGTCTCTCCGGACTGGGAAACCGCAATAAATAAGGTGTTTTCATCAACGATCGGCTCACGATACCGGAACTCAGACGCCACATCGACCTCTACTACCGTACGGGCCAGCTTTTCAATGTAGAACTTGCCGACCAGTCCGGCATGGTAAGCCGTGCCGCAGGCCACAATATAAATCTTGTTGAAGGAATTCAAATACTCCGCGTCCCACTTGAGCTCGTCCATCACGATGCTCTTGCCGTCCTTGGCGACACGCTGGCTCATCGTATCCCGGACGGCCTTCGGCTGCTCATGAATTTCCTTGAGCATGAAATGTTCATAGCCGCCTTTTTCTGCAGCCTCGGCATTCCAGTTGACCTCAAAGACTTTTTTCGTAACCGGCTCGCCCTGACGGTTCGTAATGTTGATGGAATCCTTGGTAAGAACAGCCATCTCTCCGTCATTTAAAATATAGGTACGACGAGTGCGCTGAATAATAGCCGGGATATCGGAAGCAATGAAGTTCTCCCCTTCGCCAATACCGATGACCAGCGGATTATCCTGCTTTGTTGCAATCAATGTACCCGGATGCTTCGCACTCATAAAGACCAGCGAATAAGATCCTTCAATGCGCCGCAGTACCTCCCGGACAGAGGAAACGAAATCGCCATTATAGACCTCTTCGAGAAGATGCGCAACGACTTCCGTATCCGTTTCCGAACGAAACGCATGCCCTTTTTCGATCAGATCTTCCTTCAATGACAGATAATTCTCGATGATTCCATTATGTACCACAACAAAATCACCGGAACAATCGGTATGCGGATGTGCATTGACATCCGACGGACGCCCATGCGTCGCCCAGCGGGTATGCCCGATTCCCATGGTTCCCTGCGGCATGTCATCGCGAATCTTATCACGCAGCGAAGCCAGACGACCGACGCTTTTCTCTACGCGGACAGAAGAACCGTCAAAAACAGCAATCCCGGCCGAATCATAACCGCGGTACTCCAGCTTGGCCAGCCCCTCTAAAAGAAAATCCGCCGCCTGCTTGTCACCGACATAACCTACGATACCACACATAACCGTACCTCCTAGCATTGGTAGGCTCCTGCTGCGTCCTCCGTCCGCTTTCCCTCCGCACTCGCATGCGGGCTTTATCGGACTTTATCGGCCGGACCGGCCGGAAGGCATCCGCTGACTACTCGACAACCTTCTCCTCGTCTTCTCAAAGGCCATACGTCCGCCTCTGAGAACCTGCGCTAAGGGCATCCACTGCCCTTTTCTCTACACCAGAACAACAGGAATCATTCTCTGGATTTCTCACCTATTATCAGGCACTGCAATGAATCACAATGCTTGATTATTATATCGGATAACCCTGCAGAAGTCAATAGCCACGCCGTCTGAACGAGGTTCCGGACGATTCTGAAACCGAACAAAAAAGGTCCGCCGTACCGACGATTTCGGCGAATTGTATCATTAACCTGCACACTTCTGGACAAACGAAGACTTGCGGCAAACATAATGAATAATGGTGGCATCCACATCCTTCAATGCCTCTTTTATCAGCTCACTCTTGCCAACACGTCTCCTCCCATATACCAACAGGGACTCTGCACGATTACTAGCCAACTTCTGTCTGATAACAGCCAGCTCATGCTGACGACCTATGAACCTCATATCCTCACCACCTTACTTAAATAAAATTAACTTAAAACATTTTAAGTTAATTTTACCGCAAAATCGTAAAAATTTCTTTCTTGTATAGAGAAAGAATTTCATCGGCGAAGACATACTTGAGAGTTCCTTCTAAAGACGTATAATCTTTCTGTGAATTTGATTTTAGCATATCTAAATTCTACACCTAATCCCGAGGCATTCAAGCTCCGGGATGATCTTTTTTCAGGAACAAAAAATGGCTGCTGCACGTAATATTTACGTGCAGCAGCCTCTTTTTAGTGGCCCAAAAGTGGCCAAAAGCTATTCTATTTTCCGTAAAGCCCTGATGTATAAAGGCTTTCGCCGCTTATTACATCATTCCCGGCATTCCGCCCATGCCCGGTGCTCCGGCAGCCGGTGCAGCCGCTTTCTCTTCCGGCTTATCCGCAACCAACGTTTCTGTCGTGAGAACCATCGAAGCAATGGAGGCTGCATTCTGCAATGCGCTGCGCGTAACCTTAGCCGGGTCAACAATACCAGCCTTGATCATATCGACATACTCATTCTTGAGCGCATTGAAGCCAATTCCCGTGCCTGCCTTCTTCACGTTCTCGACGACAACGGAGCCTTCCAGACCTGCGTTGTTCGCAATCTGACGAACTGGTTCTTCTACAGCGCGTCTTACAATGTTCACGCCGACCTTCTCATCACCCTCGACCTGAATCTTATCCAGCGCCGGCAGGATATCGATAAAGGTCGTGCCGCCGCCGGCGACGATGCCTTCCTCTACCGCAGCGCGCGTTGCGTTCAGCGCATCCTCAATGCGGTATTTCTTATCCTTCATCTCAACTTCCGTTGCAGCGCCGATCTCGATAACCGCTACGCCGCCGGCAAGCTTAGCCAGACGTTCCTGAAGCTTTTCCCTATCGAAATCCGACGTCGTCTCGGCAATCTGCTTCTTAATCTGCGCTACGCGCTCATCGATAGCCGCCTTGTCGCCTTTGCCGCCAATGATGGTCGTTTCTTCTTTCGTGGAAGAAACCTTGCTGGCACGGCCGAGGTCATCCAGCGTGACGCTGTCGAGCTTGCGGCCGAGCTCTTCGCTGATGACCTGCCCGCCCGTAAGGATAGCGATATCCTGCAGCATGGCCTTGCGGCGGTCACCGAAGCCCGGAGCCTTAACAGCCAGTGCCTTGAACGTTCCGCGCAGCTTGTTGACCACAATCGTCGTCAGCGCTTCGCCGTCTACATCCTCAGCAATGATCATGAGCTGCTTGCCCTGTTTAACCACCTGTTCCAGAATCGGCAGGATATCCGCAATCGCAGAGATCTTGCGATCCGTGATCAGAATGTACGGATCATCGAGTACCGCTTCCATCTTATCCGTATCCGTAACGAGATACGGGGAGATGTAGCCGCGGTCGAACTGCATGCCTTCCTTAACGGAAAGATGCGTCTGCATCGTCTTGGATTCCTCTACGGTGATTACGCCGTCCTTGCCGACCTTTTCCATTGCCTCGGCGATAAGATTGCCCGTTTCCTCGTTGGCGGAAGAAATCGTAGCAACCTGAGCGATATCTGCCTTGCCGTCAACTTTGCGGGACTTGTTCTTAATCTCCTCAACCAGCGCATTGACCGCTTCATCGATGCCCTTTTTGATAATCATCGGATTGGCTCCAGCCACTACGTTGCGCATGCCTTCCTGAATCATAGCCTGCGCGAGCAGCGTTGCCGTCGTCGTTCCATCGCCGGCGATGTCGTTCGTCTTCGTGGCAACTTCCTTGACCAGCTGTGCGCCCATGTTCTCAAACGGATCTTCCAGTTCGATATCGCGGGCAATCGTCACACCATCATTCGTAATCGTCGGAGCACCGAACTTCTTTTCCAGAACAACGTTGCGGCCCTTCGGTCCAAGCGTTACCTTTACGGCATTAGCCAGCGCATCAACGCCGCGGCCCAGTGCGCGGCGAGCCTCTTCATCAAACAGGATCTGTTTAGCCATTTATATTACCTCCAAATTGATCTCATCGAAACCCGGATCGGTTTTCGCCCCGCTCCGGGTGCCGTCCTTCCGCGAAAAAAGGAATCGGCGATTATAATACTGCCAGAATATCGCTCTCGCGGACGATCAGATACTCCTTGTCATCCACCTTAATCTCCGAACCGGAATATTTGGAGAAGACAACGTGATCGCCGGCTTTGACTTCCATCGCAGCATGCTCGCCGTTATCGAGGAGCTTACCGGAACCTACAGCCACAACCGTACCCTTCTGCGGCTTCTCTTTCGCCGTATCCGGCAGGACAATTCCGCTGGCCGTCTTGGCATCGCCCTCAGAAACTTCAATGACAACTCTTTCGCCCAATGGCTTAATCATAGGTATCTTCCTCCTATATTATGAAATAGCTGATTTATTCTGTTAGCACTCACTGACGTCGAGTGCTAACTACAGTTCTTATACTACCGCGTCTTAGTCAAAATGTCAAGTTCGAAAATAAAAAAAGTCAAAAAAACAAAAACAGGCTGTCCACGACGATATTTCACCGGGCAGCCCGCTCATCTCCTGATTATACTTTTCCTCCCGCCGCCCGGACAATGGCTTCAGCGACCTCTTTCATGGACAGACGCTTCATCATGGCATAGCGCTGCATGCGGCGATATGCCTCCTGCTCACTGAGTTTATGCGCTGCCATAAGAATGCCCTTTGCACGGTCCGCGATTTTTCGTGTCTCCAACGAATCCTTGAGGCGATCCAGTTCCTGTTCCATCCCCTTCATTTCCTCCCATCGGGACAGCGCAATTTCCATAGCGGGAAACAGATTGCTCTCCCGGACCGGTTTGACGAGATAGCCCAATACCCCGGAGTCCTTCGCTTTTTCGACGATTTCCGGCTGACTGAATGCGGTAAGGAGCAGGACCGGGGCCAGCTTTTCCTCGGCGATTTTTCTCGATGCCGTGATGCCGTCCATTTCCGGCATTTTAATGTCCATGATGACAAGATCAGGACGATGCATCCGCGTCAGTTCTATGGCTTTGCGTCCATCTATAGCCTCACCGACAATCTCATGGCCTGCCTCTTCCAGCATTTCCCGCAGATCCATTCGGATGATGGACTCATTATCCGCAATGACCAGACGCAGGGATTTATTTTTCGGATTTCTTCTCTTCTCCATATTCTCTCATTCCTCCAGGCTCTGTACCACACCATGATGTTCGTCCGGATCGGGCTTAGGAATACGTATTCGGGCGTGTGTTCCATGCCCGGGCCCCCGCGCGTCATTTTCCAGATCGAACATGCCGTCCAGATCTCCCTCGATAAGCGTACGCACAATGGACAGGCCCAGCGAACGCGTTTTGTGCGGATCAAAGTTTTCCGGCAGACCGCATCCGTCATCGTAAAGATCCAGCTGCCAGTGATCGCCGTCTTCTTCGACCCGCAGTCCGATCGTTCCGGAGGAACGCCCTTCAAAGGCATGCTCCATCGCATTAAGCACCAGCTCATTGAGCACCAAGGCCAGCGAACTGGCATATTTGGAGGGGAGTACGACATCCGGGCCGCTGAATTCGGTTCGTACGAAGAATTCGCTGTCGGCCATATTTCGTCCAACGAGCTGAAAGATCTGCTGCATGACCTGCTGGACATTGATATCCTCTTCGCCCTGCTGAGACAAAAATTCATGCACGACGGAAATGGACAATACCCGGTTGACGCTCTCCTGCAGCGCATTTTTCACTTCTTCCGACTGACTGCGGCGGGCCTGCAGGCGGAGCAGGCTCGCAATAGTCTGCAGATTATTTTTCACCCGATGGTGAATCTCCTGAATGACTGCCGATTTGATGCGTATCTCCTTGTCCTTGGCCCGTATTTCGGTAATGTCCGAAAGAACAACGATACGCCGGATCAGCTGTCCTCCCTCCTGCAGATCAATCTGTCGGCGGATGATCGTCATATTCCCGGCCACGAGTTCTTTCTGCCATGGACGGTCGCGTTCCATGGTTTCCCGCAAAATATGTCTGGTCATCTGGCGGTCGAACAAATGACCGCCCTTCAGGCTGCCGACACCAAGCACCCGGTAAATGCGCTGTGCCGCAGCGTTGGCAAAAATAATGCGGCTGAACTGATCTGTGATCATAATCCCGTCACTGGAAGAGATCGGCTGATACTGTTTATCATCCACGCCCTTGCGCGCATGATAAAGAATATCCACCGCCGTAGCTAACAAACAGGGATAATCATCGATTTGAAGGCGGTCCCCATCCACTTCAAAGCTGATAACGCCGATCACCTTCGCACCGTCATGAATCGCATAGGTATACATATCGATCAGTGAGCCATACGTCCATTCCCGCTTGCCATGCCCCGGCATCCCCGTTTGCAGAGTCTGGCGAACCAACGGCTCTTCAATAGCCGGCTGAAGTCGTCCGAGATCCAACTTCTGACGGGACATATAAACGGTATGCGGCCGCTCCTGTGCGATGATGAGGAGACGCCCTTTTTCCCTTGCCGGAACATACACTTTCAACTGTCCATGTGCCAGGTCCGCTAAAAAAGGAAATACCACCCGCATTCGCTCCAGCAGGCTAATCTGCGTGACAGTAAGATCCGTATGGCGATGATAAAGTTCTATCCGATTCTCCATCCTGCCGCCTCCCATCAAAATAGCTGGAATTTATGTATAGTATACCAAATTCGTACAATTTCGTGAAGCAATATTCTCGTCATACATAAAGTGAGACTAAATTCAGAGGGAGTTTTTAGTCTCTTTGAATTTAGTCTCACTTACCCAACGCTTCTTGGCATCGGATGAAAAAGAACAGCCAGCGCTGTTCTTTTATTCGTTTCTGTCCGTAAGACTGAGTCCCGGGACCGCATTGAGATACAAATCGCTAAATCCGCCGGCCAGCGATTGATAAAAGCCACGGCATCCGATCATTGCGGCATTATCCGTGCAAAGGATCCGATCCGGGTAGCAAAACCTCACCCCGCGCTTTTCCGCCGCTTCCCGCAGGCGCTGTTCCAGGCCGCTGTTAGCAGCCACGCCTCCAGCCAAAACCAGCGTGCTGCGGCCGGTTTCCTGAACAGCCTGAAACGCCTTGCCGACAAGCACTTCAATCACCGAACGCTGGAAAGAGGCTGCGATATCCGGCTGATTCAGCGCATGTCCTTTCATCTTCTCACTATTGATATAATTCAGCACGGCGGATTTTAACCCGCTGAAACTGAATTCGTAATTTCCTTTCTCGGTCAGCGCCTGAGGAAAATCGATAGCCATAGCATTTCCCCGGGCAGCCAGCGCGTCAATGCGCGGACCGCCCGGATAAGGCAGCCCCATAACCCTGGCGATCTTGTCAAATGCCTCGCCGGCCGCGTCATCCCGCGTCTGCCCCATCATATGGAAATGATTGTATCCGCGCACATCGACCAGCGCAGTATGACCGCCGGACACGACCAACGCCATAAACGGAGGCTCCAGATCCGGCGCAGACAAGAAATTGGCAAAAATATGCCCCTCCAGATGATTGACGCCGATGAGCGGAACATCGAGTGAAAAAGCCAGCGCCTTGGCAGCGGAAACACCGACCAGCAGCGCGCCGACCAGTCCGGGGCCATACGTTACGGCAACCTGATCGATATCCTGCAGCCGGATTCCTGCCTGACGGACGGCTTCATCAACAACAGGCAGGATATTTACAATATGCTTGCGGGAAGCAATCTCCGGCACCACGCCGCCAAACTTCTGATGGACCGGAATCTGTGTTGAAATGATATTGGATAAAACGGTCCGGCCCCCCTTCAGCACAGCAGCCGACGTCTCATCGCAACTGGATTCAACGGCCAATGTCAGGATTTCTTTTTCATTCTTTTCCATGATTAAACTCCACGATTCTCTTTAAAGTCTGGTATTCCACATAATGATGGCGTCTTCCCCATCATCCTGATAATAATGCGGGCGCCGTCCCGCAGCTTTGAATCCATAACGATCATACAAGGCGAGCGCCGGCTCATTGGACGGCCGTACCTCCAATGTCATAGCGGTAACGCCCTTTGCCTTCACGGCATCGATCACCGCGCCGAACAGCCGGGTGCCGATTCCCTTTCCACGATATTCCGGAAGCACGGCCACGTTGGTAATCTGCGCTTCCTCATAGGAAATCCAGCAGCCTGCATACCCGACGACCCTTTTGCCATCAAGTGCCAGCAAGTACAGCGTATTCTCGTTGGAGGCCTCTTTCCAAAAGGCCTCGCGCGACCAGGGAATCGAAAAGCAGGCTTTCTCTACCCGTTCCACATCATCCGCATCTTCCGGCGCCATGACCCGAAAATGCACCTCGTTACCTTCCATCACATTTCCTCCGCAGGCCTTTCCTTCCGGACTGCTTCCGGATGCCGCTTTTCCCAAAGCACCTCCGCCTCGCTGCGGCGGATATAGACCGGCTCCATGCTCATGACCGGATCCCGATGCCCAGCGGCCAGCTCCGCAACGCCCAGCATAGCGGTGCAGGCTGCCCGCGGCATCAGGAGGTGCGGCGGCGCCACGGTCACGCCCTGTGGCAGCTCAATTTTTCCCCGCACCTTTTTCTGAACAGCATCGCCAAGCAAGACAACTGGTTCCGCGGCCCTGCCGCAGGATTCAACGGCCTCCACGATATTCATTACCCGGACCGGCTGCAACGTAACCAGCCGGCCTGCCTCCCACCGATAACTCTCGACGTAGGCATTTCCCTTCTGGGCATCCAACATACATACAATCCGAACCCCCGATACCGGGTAATGGCAGGCCAGCGCCTTGAGCGTCGAAATGCCGACAATGGGCAGATCCAGCGCATACGCCATGGCTTTCGCCGCCGCCAGACCGATGCGAAGGCCGGTAAAGGAGCCCGGACCAATGCTCACGGCAATTCCATCCAATTGCTCCTTCGGCATCGAAGCCATTCGCAGTACCTGCTGAATATGCGGCATCAAGGTCTCTGAATGTGTCAGTCTGGCCTGCATGGTAAGCTCGGCGAGAAGCCTGTTTTCATCGGCCACCGCCACACTGGATACCTGCGTTGCAGTATCAATGGCTAGTATGGACAAAAGTCTCCAACTCCTTTACGAATTCCTGACTCCGTTCTCCCACACCGGAAAAAACAATCCGCCGGGCATCTTCCGTCTCTCCAGTCCGTTCAATACGAACCAGCACGTATTCATCCGGCAGCGATTCCGGAAATTTATCCGGCCACTCGATGACCACAATTCCTTCCGGCTCCTCGGTATATTCATAGAAACCGATGTCTTCCAGCTCTTCTTCCGATTCCAGCCGGTAGAGGTCAAAATGAAAGATGCGGCAAATTCCTACATAAATGTTCATGAGATTAAACGTCGGACTTGTCACCTCTCCCTCGACGCCAAGGGTTCTGGCCAGACTCTGAACGAAGAGCGTCTTGCCAGCCCCGAGGTCGCCCTCCAGACAGAGAACAGTTCCCTCCCGGATCTTTTGGCCCACCAGCTCCGCTAGGTGACCAGTATCTTCGGGAGAATTCGTCATACAGGTAAACATGAATTCTTCTCTCCTATAATTATCATACAGATCATCATTTGATTTCTTATTATATCACGAAGCGGTCAATGGGTAAATGTTGCCATATAATCAATAATAATTACTTGTTAATAATATTTTATAAAATACTATAAAAATCGACATTCTGATGAGAAAATCGGAGTATGAATGATTTATTTTCAAAATACAGCTAAAAATAACCGTTTCTATTTCTCATGCCATCACCTATAATTGAAGCATAGCAAGTGAGCAACACCCATTGCAAAGAATTTCTGTGTATGATATCTGTCAGGAGGTTTTATTATGAAAAAGTTTGTTTGCACGGTCTGCGGTTATGTGTACGAAGGGGACAAAGCACCGGAACAGTGCCCGATCTGTAAGGCGCCGGCTTCCAAATTCATCGAACAAACCGGTGAAATGACCTTTGCCGATGAGCATCATGTCGGCACAGCAAAGGACGTAGATCCCCGCATTATCGAAGGTCTCCGCCAGAACTTCACGGGAGAATGCTCGGAAGTCGGCATGTACCTCGCTATGAGCCGTCAGGCTGACCGCGAGGGCTATCCGGAAATTGCCGAAGCGTATAAGCGCTATGCCTTTGAGGAAGCCGAGCATGCAGCAAAATTTGCGGAACTTCTCGGTGAAGTCCTCACGAACAGCACGAAGAAAAATCTGACGATGCGCATTGATGCAGAGCACGGTGCCTGTGCCGGCAAGAAAGAGCTTGCTACCCTGGCAAAACAGCTTGGCCTTGATGCCGTTCACGATACGGTTCATGAGATGGCCAAGGACGAGGCACGTCACGGCCGCGGATTTAAAGGACTGTTTGACCGTTATTTCGGGGAATAATCCTTCCTCTCCCCCCATCATAACATTTACCATCAACAACCATCTGAAAAAGCGTGGCAGCACAGCCGGCAAACCCTCTCGCCGCTGTGCTGCCACGCTTTTCTATGCTTTTTTCGCCGCAGTATCAAACGATACGCTCATACGATCCGGCAGGACCAGGTCTCGATATTCCAGACGCTGTCGACCAGTCCGTCGTAAAAATCCGGCTCATGGGAAACGAGCAGTAACGTCCCTTTATATTCTTCCAAGGCACGCCGCAACTCTTTTTTGGCCTCAACATCGAGATGATTCGTCGGCTCATCCAGTACCAGCAGATTCACCGGCTTCTGCATAATCTTGGCCAGTCTGACCTTGGCCGCCTCTCCGCCGGACAGAGCTGTCATCTTTGTCGTGATATGATCGTTCGTCAAGCCGCAGGAAGCCAGCGCCGCCCGCACTTCAAAATTCGACAGTCCCGGATAAGCCTGCCAAAACTCCTCCAATGCCGTATTCTGATTTCCCCGGCTCTCCTCCTGCTCAAAATATCCGACGGAAACGAAATCTCCCCGCTCGATTTTTCCGGACACCGGCGGAATCATTCCAAGCAGGGTCCGCAGCAGCGTCGACTTTCCAAGCCCGTTCGTCCCACGAACAGCAATTTTCTTGTTCCGTTCTATCCGAATATCCACCGGCGTGGTCAGCGGCGCATCATAGCCCAATACCAGCCGCTTCGCTTCGAGAACGAAACGCGACGGCGTGCGGTCAGACTGAAAATGAAAATGCGGTTTCGGTTTCTCCTGCCGCTTCGTCAGTACCTCCATCTTATCCAGCTTCTTCTGCCTGCTGTTGGCCATCCCCCGGGTCGCTACCCGCGCTTTATTGCGCTGAATAAAATCCTGCTCTCTGCGAATCTCAGCCTGCTGCCGCTCGTAGGCGGTCTCCTCCTGACGCCGCTTCAGCGCCGCCATCTCCTCAAATTTCTCATAACTTCCCGTATAACGCTCCAAATGCAGATTATCCACATGATAAATCACATTGGTTACCGCATTGAGAAAGGGAATATCATGCGAAACCAGAATAAACGCATTGGGGTAATCCGCAAGATACTGCTGCAGCCATCGAACCTGTTCATCATCCAGATAATTCGTCGGCTCATCCAGAATCAGGATCTCAGGATTCTGCAGCAAAAGCTTTGTCAGAAGCACCTTCGTCCGCTGTCCGCCCGACAGCTCATCCACTTTATGTTCCAGACCGATATCACGCAAGCCGAGGCCGCCCGCTACTTCATCGATACGCGCGTCAATCGTATAGTAGCTGCCGGCTTCCAGCATATCCTGAATATCTCCGACCTCCTGCATGAGGCGATCGGTTTCCTCCGGCGACGCTTCTGCCATCTTGTCATACGCCGCGAGCATCTCCTGCTCAGCCTTCACCATGTCGTCAAAGGCCGTGCGCAATGTTTCCCGTATCGTCATGCCGGGCTGCAGCACAGTATGCTGGTCCAGATATCCGGTTTTCACCCGTTTTGCCCATTCCACCGTTCCCGCATCCGGCGTGAGCCGTCCGGTAATAATCGACAGAAAGGTGGATTTCCCCTCGCCATTTGCGCCGACCAAAGCGACATGCTCTCCCTTGAGCAGCCGAAAGCTGACATCTTCAAAAATTTCACGTCCGCCATAGCTGTGCGAAAGATGGGATACGTTCAAGATACTCATACATTCTTCCTTTCCCATTCATGTTCCATCGACGAAAAAAGAGCCATCCGCTACGGACAGCTCTCATTTTTCATAAATGGTCGGAACGACCTGATTTGAACAGGCGACCTCTTCCACCCCAAGGAAGCGCGCTACCAAACTGCGCTACGTCCCGAACAGTAAATATTATACGTCATTTCTCCCCGCTTGTAAAGGGAAATGTCTGAATGACTTGTTCCCGGTCCTGATCGTCGGGGTTCGCCCGGTATTTGATATACACCTCCGGCAATCCGGCGGGCGGAATGCGGATGGCCAGAACCGCCAGCGTCTGGGTTCCTTCCCTTGTGCTGCCGCTGCGCCAGATGCTGTTGTCCGGACCGGCATGGCGGTCTTCGCTGAAGCGGATAAAATCCGCCATCTGATAAGGACGCTTTGTTTGGTCCATCAATGTGCGAATACGCACAAGACGCACCATGCTGGACGTTCCATGCCGTTTATTGTACGACTGAAAAGACGGTTCCAGATAATGGTTGGTATGAGCGAGGGTTCCCCGCGCCGTCTCGCGCACCCGGATCCGATTATCCGGCGTGATCTCCACATAAGCGATCCTGCTCCGATCCGCCAGCATGAGGAACTTGGCTCCGGCAAAAAGCTCCTTATGCTGCAGAACTTCCTCTACCGTCGTATACCGTTTGAGTATCGTTTTCATGCTGGCACGATGAACAGCGCCCAAACGCTCCTCCCGCGGAATCGAGCTGGCCGAGGCAGAAACGATGGCCAGTCCCTGCTCGTTGACGCCGCCTTTCAGCGCTTTACGGGTACCGTTTCCGGCAAAGAGGCCATAAAACCGCCAGCCGCCCTCGTCCACCAGCCGGACCTCCTGATGCTGGGGGCGCCAGTCGCGATTCTTCACGAGAATCGTTCCGCCGCCTTGCACATCATCACGCCCCGCCGCCGCATACAGTGTACAGGCTGCTGCCGGCAGAGCAGGCAAACTGAGCAATGCCGCCAGCAGGAAAATCACCGGGATCCGCTTCATTGACACGCCTCCATAATTTCCACGATATCTTCCGGCAAAGCCATCCCAACTCCGTCAATATCACGAACACAGGACAAAATCAGTTTCCGTCCATCCATGATAAACGGAATCAAAAGATACATCTGCAAGCTGAGCCTGCCGCTTTCATCATAGGAATGAAAAAATCCGGTCACATGATCCTTATTCGCCCGCGTCGCCCGGTCTTCTACCGTATCCAGATCATAGAAGCGATAAAACGACTGCCGCTCCTCGGGGACGATATAGCTTTTGGCATACCGCTCCAAAACCTCCGAAACAGAATGAACATCATCCGTGATGCGCCCCTGCATGGACTCCAGATAAACGTTCTCCACCATTCCGGATTCCGTAAACAAATCCACGCGGTTGTAGATACTGATCATATGGCACAGTACCCGATGAATATCATCGGCCTGATGCAGCAGCGTAAAATCCGAAAAATTCGTCAGCACGACGCCATAAGTACGATATCCCGTCTGAGTATTTTCCGCCAGCAGCCGGCATTTTATGTTGCAGACATTGCCAGCCAGAACGCAATCCATCCCTTCCAGCTGGCCAGATTTCCCGCAGCGCAGCAGCATATGTCGGAAATTCCGCTCTGTCCCGCCCGGATTGTCATTGAGACAGGTCAGGGAATCCTCTATCCGCCGGAATCCGGACTCCCGGAGGAAATCTGTATACGCCTTGTTGCAATACAAATAGCGAAACCGTCCCTCATGGTCCAGTTCCAGAATGGCCAGCTTCTGACTGTTCACAATGTCATAGCCGGAATCTGTATACTGCAGCGGAAAATAACTGAGGACATTTAAGCTGCCAATATCGCCATAATAGGCATCTTCTGTCGCATCCTCGATATCTTCCGCCTCCTTTCGCCCGCTCATGATATCCTCATCCATCGGAGCGGGACGGCCGATATAATATCCCTGCAGTTTTTCACAGCCAATATCGCGCAAAAAAGCAACCTGCGTCTGTGTCTCCACCCCCTCGGCCAACGTATGAATCCCGAGCTGCTTCGCCATATTCACGATGGCAGCCAGAATCACCTTGGACTGCGGCTTCTCTTCAAAATCGCGCAAAAACTCCATATCAATCTTCAGCAAATCAAAGGTATAATCCTTAAGATTATTCAGTGAAGAATATCCGCTGCCGAAATCATCCATCCATACCTGATACCCGGCTTCCCGGAACTTTTTCATTCCCTCGGCCAGCGCCCGGTCATCCCGGTTGAATGCGCTTTCCGTAATCTCAATATTTAAATAACCGATCTTTCGGCCATATTCCTGACGAATCGCCTCTACTTCGGAAAAAATATCACAGGCTTCAAAATCCAGCCGCGACAGATTGACCGAGGTACGCGTCAGTGTCAATCCGGCACGTTCAATGCGCTGCTGCCCCGCACAAACCTGGCGAATCATATAAAGATCCAGTTCATGAATCCTCCCCTGAGCCTCCAGCTCCGGGATAAATGCTCCGGGTGAAATCATCCCCTCCACGGGATCGATCCAGCGTGCCAGCGCTTCAAAGCCGCAAATGCGCCCAGTCAGCGCACGCACTTCCGGCTGATAATACACCTTAATATCCTGATTTTTTATTGCTTGGTCAAAACGTTCCCGGACAAATCTGCCTGGGTCTTTCTGCATACGGATTCCCCCTGTATCTCCCTCTCTTTTACATCTTTCGATAACATAATAGTGCTTTTTCCGGCAAGAATCAAGAAAAAAGTTCGTCTCCCCGGCAGATGGATCTTCCGTTTATCTTTTCATAAAAAGCGCCGAGACCGGGCATATAAAACAGCGGGAGTGTACGGCCTAATCAGCCGTATACTCCCGCTGTTTTATATGAAAGAGAGTTCTTTATCCTGGAAAATCAATAGGAGAAGGTCAGCGCCCAGCCATATTTGCGGCCGGTTTCATCCGTAGTCTTGTTGTTATAGATTCCGTACCATGCTTCAGCATAACAGTTCGGACTTACCGGCTGTCCGAGGATCAGGCGGTATCCATCATGACCGTCCGTATTGTATTCATCGCCCCACCAGGTCAGATGGTTTCCATTCTCCATCGGCAGATTGATCCGTTTCTGCTGATTCCAGTATTGTGCAAAGGTATCCACCGTACCGATTTTCTTATAAAGCTGGATTTTCGCGAATTTATTGTCCTTATCCTCCGCGCTGTTTTCACCATAAGCGGCAGAGAGGTTTACACCGCTGCGGCCAAGATCCATGCCGCCGGTGACGGCCCAGATACGCGCCTCCTGCCCCGGATCAGCCAGCCCTTTGGATCCGGTCAGGTAATGCGCGCCAAGATCCGCCCTGCCCAGTTTTCCGTTTATGCCGCCATAAAAGATATTGCTGTGAAAATCCGTCTTGGCCCTCTGTGAACCATTGTAGTAGCCATAAAGGAGCTGAACGCTGACATCGCGGCCGAATCGATGAGAAAGATTCACGCCGCTGACGAAGTCGTCGCCCAAAAAGCCGCCTGCCAGCCAGTAGGCATTTTTCCCGCCGGATAATTCGGTCCGTTCATCCGGATGATATTTGAGGAATGCCAGCCGCGTATAAACGCCGTCATCCTGTCGTTCCGCCCGCCAGTGATCCTGATCCCAATAGGTCTGGGTTTCGATCTGCATCGTTGCAGAAAGCTTCGGACTGATTTGCTTTTCTGCCGTAAGACGGTATTCCAGTTCGTATTCATGCGCTTTGTCTTTGCCGGCCGCCGTCGTATCGCCATAAGTATTTTCCGTCTGGAACCAATGGCTGATCTTGAGGTTGCGCACCCCGCTGGTTTCCTGCTCTACGGTCTGAACGCGGACGCCCAATGCAGTCAGTTCATCGGAAAACTCTCCGGACAGCTTCCGGATGGCATCCTGATCCGCCGGCGATCCCAGTTTTTCACGCGAAATCGCCCTTCCAACAAGCGCAGCCATCTCATAGCGCATCATCGGCCGGTCACCATGGAACAAGTTGTCCCCGCATCCGTCGATAATCCCATCATCGGCCAGCTGCCGCACCGCGTCATAAGCCCAGTGGTCTTTCGGCACATCATCGAAAGGATTGGCCAGAGCTGTTCCGCTGAGCATCATAGTACACAGAAAACCTGCTGCTATTTTCTTTTTCATCCAAATTCTCTCCCTTTTTATTATGATAATTCTTTATATTTTGATAATATTTAAGTCAGATTCACTCAAACCGGAATTTCTGCCAGGGGGCGATCCCATCAATCAGACAGCGCTCCTCCTCCACAATATGCGCTACGACATTGGACCGGCCGCTGTTTGGCATCATCCGTTTCACTATCTGCAATTCCCCGGCATAACGGGGATAAGCAGACGATTCAATCACCACATCACCCGGCAGGAGATCCGGCGTATTCCATGCCGGAAGATCTTCTCCGCCGTATTTGACGCGCGGCTGGGTAGAGCGAATAAGATAGTCGGATACATCGCCCCGGTTAAAATGCAGTTCCTCAAACAATATCCTGCGCTCAGTATCATGGATCCCCTTTTCCACGTCCAGTCGGAACGTCACAATCTCCCGCGGCACATCAGCCAGCGCCTCAAGTTCCGCTTCGCTCGCAAACGCATTGGCGATAATCACCTCATCAATGAGCCCCGTCGCAAACAGCTGCTTAGCCTGCGCGGCAATCGACAGACTGCGGTGCTGTTCCAATGTGCACAGGCCTTCATGCACCGGCCATGGACCATGATCTGCGCTCGGCGCATTGACGAAAGCCGCCGTATGGATTCCATGTTTTTTGCAGCACCGGCTGGTCTTGAGAAAATGCTCCATGCCCAACCCGGTATAGCGATGCGGATAAAAGTTATGGCAGCCTGTAAGTTTTGTTTTATCCGGGCATTGGGAAAGAATGTTTTCCAAATAGCCCGTGCCATTACTGATATTGAGTTCCAGCTTCAAGCCATAAGGATTCAGGCTCATGATGCTCTCTTCCAGCCCGCTGAACCCGATGTCCAGGCGGATGCCGGACAATCCCAGCTGATGAAAGAACCGCAAATCTTTCCAGCTCACACCAAATCGCTGAAATACCTCCGGAGCCACATCGGCAATAATCTCCATATTCTGCGCCCGGGCGCGGGCTGTAATCTTTCGGAAAGACGCCACCGTTTCCTCCAGAGTGCGCCCTGCCTCAGAAATCAGACAAGTAAAGATGCGCCGATACCCATATCCGGCTGCCAGATCGATATAATCCAGCGTATCCTGCAGACGTTCCTGATCCGGATAAATCGAAATGCCTACACGTTTTGTCATGCTTCCTTCTCCTCACCTTTCCGATACAATGCCAAAAATTCCTGTGCCAGATCGCGTACCACCATCGCCGTCATGAGATGATCCTGTGCATGAACCATCAACAAAGATACTTCATGGCGCTCACCTGCTGCTTCCTGCTGGATCAAGGCGGTCTGCCGATGGTGTGCTTCCATTAAATGCATGCCAGCAAATTTCAGCCGCTCTTCCGCCTGCTTAAACTCCCCCTTTCTGGCCGCATGAATGGCTTCGAACGCCGCGGATTTTGCTTCCCCGCTTTCCACGATGAGCTTCATAATGATTTCTTCCATAGAATCCTTTGTTTCCATACTTTTCCCACCTTTAGTCTCCGATCAACGGATAAATGATCGATTGGCATAACTACCGTTATATCCTTCCTGACTTCGCATCCGCACCTGCGCCGGCAGCAGTCTCTCTCTCCGCTTCCTCTCTCGCCTCATAGCGCTCGCCCATAATGACAAATGGAATATAAATCAGGATCGAAATCGTCAGATTCACGGCCGCAAGCAGCGCTCCCATAACCGATCCTGTGACCAGAAAGCCCCCAATGATCGGCGGCGTGGTCCATGGCATCATAGCGATCGTACGAGGAACAATCCCCGTTGAAATCGCCACATAAGTCGTAGTTGCCAGAACCAGCGGTGTCAGGACAAAGGGAATCAGGTAAATCGGATTCAAAACAATCGGCATACCAAACATAATGGGTTCATTGATATTGAAGGCGATCGGCGCCGCTCCCAGCTTGGCGATGCTGCGGTTTGCCTTGCGCTTGCCGGCGATGAAGATAGCTGCAACCAAACCGATCGTACAGCCGGCTCCGCCCATCCAGACAAACGCATCAAAAAAGGGAATCGTGACAATATGCGGAATCGGCTGGCCAGCCTGAAACGCCGCGATATTATCATTAATAGCCGGAAGATATACCGCATTCAGCAGCGGGCCCAAAATATTGGTGCCATGAAGGCCAAAGAACCACAAAATATGCACCAGAAAAGCGACCAGAAGCGCCGAACCATACTGATCTGCCAGACCGGAAATCGGCGCCTGAATCAGCTGGAAGATCGCCTGATGAAGATCCGTCACGCCCACCGTAACAAGAATACATTTCAAAAAGCCGAACAGAGCCAGCACGGCCATAGATGGAATCAGCGCGGCAAAAGACTTGGCCACCGCCGGCGGAACACCGGCCGGCATCTTGATAATCAGACGGGGATTTCCTGCCAAATGAACGAAAATCTCTGTAGCGATCAGCGCTGTGAACAGAGAGACAAACAGCCCCTGTGCGCCAAGGAAAGTAAACGGCAGCGCACCCGGATCTTTCGCCGAGGGCGCATAGAGCATCAGCAGACAGCCAAAGGTTAGCAGCGCTGCCGCCAGGGAATCCGCCTTATAGAATCTCGCCAGATGAAACGAGGTACTGATTGCCGCCAAAAGACTCATGACCGCAAAGGTTCCTGTCCACAGATTTCCGCCGAAGCTTTTCCAATTTTCTCCGCCGAATACCGCTCCCATCAAATGCTGATAAGCATCGATCGGAAAGCTGTTGATCAGCACAGCCAACGCACCGACAAGGATCAGCGGCGTAATCGAAACAAAACCATCGCGCACTGCCACCAGATGTCGCTGTGAACCGAACCTCCCCGCAATCGGGACAAAATAGGTTTCCAGAAATTTTATGACTGCTCCCATTTTTGTTTATCCTTCCCTTCCCTTGATTTCTGCCATCGCCCCAGCCAGCACTTTCGCACCGTTCATCGTGCCGTAATCCACGCTGTCGATGACCCGTACCGGCACTTCCGCCGGCACCCGGCTCCGCAGCTTCGCCTCCAGATAACGTACCTGCGGCCCGAGAAGAACCAGATTCACTCCCTCCAAATTTTCCTCCAGATCCGCTTCCGCCGAAGCCATAATCCGGACCGATTCCCCGGACGCCTCCGCAGCTTCCTTCATCTTAGCCACCATGAGGCTCGTAGACATCCCGGCCGAACATACGAGTAAGATTTTTTTCATCGAACCACTCCTTCCTTTTTTCGGCTTCACCTTGATATACTGCAATTGGCATGCCAACTTTTCCCCGCCTTCTTTTTCTCACCAGAGCGCATGGTATAAGGGCGCGCAGTATTTCCGCAAAAAAAAATAGTGTGCAAAAGAACTTACACACTATTTTTTCTCTTACACACTATTCTCATCCATCCGACATTCCTGATGATTTTCCAGACACATGCGTACCAAAAAGGCAATCTCTTCATCCGGAATCACCATCCGGTGTTCTTTTTCCAATGCCTGCACGCCTTCGCGAGCAGCTGCAAATGCCTGCAAATGTTCTTCCTCGTACTTCGCACAGTTTGGAAAATCGCAGGGAACCCGCTGATTCAGAATACGATCGATCATAAACAGCAGATGAATGGCAATGCCGGTACAAACATCCTGCGTCAAATTCAAATTCAGGCGCCGTTTCATGACCTGAAGGAACCGTTTCGCCTGATCCAGATCCCGTCCAACATCCATGCCTTTCAAATGCGCCTGAAGAGATTGGCGAATCCGCTCATCATCCCGCCGTTCTTTCAGGATCCGTCGCAGCGCCCCGAGACCGCTGCCCGCCAGAATATCCGCTGCAGGGAAAAAGGGGATGCGGTCCACTGGGAAATTCACCGTTCCCACGACTGCCACGATCTGCCAATTCTTACTCAGCGTCTGCATACGGCAGCAGAAATCATTGCGGTCCAGTATATTCAGCGCTTCAATCGCCATATCCTGTCCATCCAGCTCTTTCTCCAGATATTCCTTCAAATAACGCGCAGTTCCCGTCCCCGTAAAGCAAGCCGTAACGATCATCCATGGTTTTTTCGTGCCGTCCGGTACGGGCTGCAGGCGGTAACGCCCTGTCTCCCGGCAGTCACGATAGATTTCCTCCAGACTGCAGCCTTCCGCCGCCTTCCGGCACGCCTCGATCACAATGGGCGTGCTTACCATATCCAGACAGCGGATTGGCACACCGAATTCCTCTTGAAGAAGTCCCGCGAAATTGCTCAATGATCCCATGTCCACCAACAGAAGAAATCCGCGTTCCAGCGGAAGCTGACGCAGGAGAAGCCGCACCTGCTCATAAATATCCTCCACCTTCATTGATAACGGCATGTCGAGACTTTTGGCCACCGCGATACCGGCCAGTGTATTGGCAACCTCCGCCATTCCGCTGGCCACGGCCGGCCCGTGCATAAGGACCAGAATCTGAACCATGGCCTGCGGATTTTCTTCGCCACGCGTTCCGGATGGGATCAAAAACATCGCGATATATCCGATCTCATCCAAAGGCACTTCGATCTGAAACCGGTCCTCGATGAGATGTGCCAAGTGCATTGCCGTCTGAAATTCCTGCCGATACTGCTTGCGCACATGATTGAGCTGCGGATGATAGATCGGTGAACCATAACGAATCCGTTCCAGACTTTTGCTCAGATGCAGAGTCAGCCCGTAATAAACCTTTTCATCGAATTCGCGCTCCAATTCCTTTTCAGCCATCAGAAGCAATTCTTCCGCCAGATCAATGACTTCGCCAGGAACGACCTTGGCCAGTTCATCGCGTCGGAACCGTTCCGGCAGATCGCTGAGATAACGGCGGAAGTGCTGCTCGATATCTACGTTGACCAGCGCCCGCACTTCTGATTCTGTCATTCCCTGTGCTCTCAGCTTATCCGCCCGGCAGGCGATCACGCTGTAAAAGTCCAGACTGTTTGAGGCGCCGGAAGCAACAGGCTGATGTTCGTTTCCATCCGGCCGGAACACCATGATGTCTTCATTTTGATCCAAAAATTCCTGAATCTCACCGCGCCGTTCCGCGAAATGCAAAATCCCCCGCTTAACTCTCGCCTGCAAATCTTCCTGCCGGATGAGAACGTACGATGAAGGATCCGGCCGATGCACCAGAAAAGCCTGCGCACAAGCCAGCTGTACATCACTGCGAAGCTGACCGATGTTATTGGGGCAGTCATAAAGGAGGAACGATAAAACCGCATGATATTCGGCGTAAATCTCATGCTGCAGACGCCCGGCTTCCATACATAAGAAATGTTTCACCAGGGCAAAGCGCTCCTCGATGGTACGTTCCCGCAATGGAGGAAGTGTGATCGTCATGGGAATGCGGCGCGTAAAAGTTCCGAGCAGCGAAGACCGGGGGTCTTCCGTCGTCGCCGCTACGATCCGCACGCTGGCCTTCCGCATGGCGCCGGTATCCCCCAACGGCCGGTATGCACCTTTATCGATAAATGTGAACAGCATTTCCTGCCCCTGCGGCGGCAGGCGGTGTACTTCATCGAGGAAAAACATGCCGCCGTCCGCTTCCTGAAGAAGACCGGTCCGGTCTTTTTCCGCGCCGCTGTACGCTCCCTTTTTCACGCCAAAGATCTGCGCGACCAGCAGCTGAGGATTATCGGCATAATCAGCGCAGTTAAACCGGATGAACGGCGCATCCTCCCGGATGACACCGGACCGGCAGGCAAAATCATGCATAGCCTCAGCAAACATAGACTTTCCCACGCCGGTTTCGCCGAGGATCAGGGTATGCAGGCCGTACGGCGGATAGAGGATAGCCGCCTTGGCCTGACGGACTGCCATCTTCAGGCTGCCGTCCATGCCGACAATGCGCGGCAAATCTTCCCCGTCCTCCTGCCCCTCCCCGTTCTTTCGCCGGAGACGATACCGGACCGGCCGCCCGTTCATCTTTTCGAGCTTTCCTGTCCGGCAGAGCTGATTCAGATAACGGCTCGCTCCCGCCCGGTCCAGAGAAGTCCGGCTGCACAGCTCTTGGGCCGTAATCCCGGTCGATGCCTCCGGGCATGTCTGAATTTCCTGAAAAATATCGTCGCAACGACTCAAGTCACTCACCCACTTTTTCTGTCTGAGCCTCATCGCTCTAATATTTTAATTCTAACATAATGATTCATTCGCCGTAAAGATACTCTGTCCGATAAAATGAGACTTATTCAGAGCTTTAGGGGCGCTTAGCATCGAATAAAAAAGCCCCTTTCCAGAAAACAGACAAAAACCGTCTGTTTCTGAAAAAGGGCCGGTAAACAAACCTTGCGTCTTTGCTTATGTGTGATAAAGAAGCAATAGAAGTGCAAAAAATTTTGCCGTTCCTATCCGACACTTGGCCATTGTGTCGGATAGGTCGGGCGGTTATTCGGGCAAGTCAATCTTGCCGACAAAGCTGTAATAAATCTCAATGTCCTGCCTGCGGGTGCCGTTCTCATCATAGCTGCACTCATGCACCACAATTTTCTCGATCATTTCCCGCAAGAGAGTGGGGGTCAGTTCTTCAAAGGCAAGGTGCTTGCGGACAATGCCCATAAATTTCTCGGCGTTGACGGTAGCTGCCTGTGACTTGTCCAGTTCGGCTTGCAGGGCGGCGGCTCTCTTTTTCAGCTCCGCTTGCTCGGCTTCGTAGTCAGCCGACAGTTCCATGAAACGCTCATCGCTGATTTTGCCGTTTACATTGTCCTCATACAGCCGCTTGATAATGCGGCTGATTTCAGAAATGCGTTCCTGCGCCTGTTCAAGCTGCTTGATGGCTGCGGCGGTCTTTCGCTTGCCGCCGATCTCGTTCTGCTGGACAAGTAGTTTCACAAACCGGCTCTCATGCTTGGCTGCGTATTCGGTCACTTGCCGGAGATTTGCCAGGACACCAGCGGTCAACAGATCGGTGCGGATAAAGTGCGCCGTACAGTTGCGGGTGCGCTTCTTGTAGCTGCCGCAGATGTAGCAGTCCTGTTTGCGGTCTTTGTTCTGATACCGCTGCTGATACAGCACATGGCCGCAGTCGGCGCAGAACAAAATCCCGGAGAACAGCCCCACTTCATCGTAGCGGTTCGGGCGTTTGCGCTGTTTGCGTAACTCCTGCACCCGTTCCCATGTTTCCTTGTCGATGATCGGCTCATGGTGGTTCTCGAAAATGGCCTGCTTCTCGACGGGGTTCTCTATGCTGTGCTTGACCTTATAAGAAGGCTTTTCCGTTTTGAAGTTCACCAGACATCCGGTGTACTCTCGGTTTTCGAGGATATGAACGACGGTGTTGGTCGCCCATTTGCACTCATAGCCTGGGTGATAACGGCGGGTGCTGCCTGTCCGCTGATATTCCAGCGTCCCCGGCGTGGGGATTTGCTGCTCCGTCAGCATACGGGCAATCTTGGTCGGGCCGTTCCCGGCAAGGCAAAGCTGGTAAATCTGCTGCACCACCGGGGCGGCTTCCTCGTCTATAATAAAATTCTCGTCCTCGTCCATCACATAGCCGTAAACCGGCTTGCTGGTAACAGGCTTGCCGCTCATGCCTTTTGACTTTTTCACTGCCTTGATTTTCTTGCTCGTATCTCTCACCAGCCATTCATTGAACAGATTTCGCAGCGGGGTAAAATCGTTGTCCATGCCCTCGCTGGCACTGTCCACATTATCGTTGACAGCGATAAAACGCACACCCTTTTGAGGGAACAGCATTTCCGTGTAAAACCCTACCTGCAAGTAGTTTCGCCCTAACCGGCTCATGTCCTTGACGATGACCGTACCCACTTTCCCGGCTTCAATGTCCGCAAGCATGGCTTGAAATCCGGGCCGCTGGAAGTTCGCGCCGGAAAAACCGTCGTCGGTGTACCAGCGCAGATTGGTAAAGCCGTTCTGTTTTGCGTAGGTTTCGAGTATCCTTTTTTGGTTCGATATGGAATTACTCTCGCCTTGCAATTCATCCTCGTGGGACAATCTCGGATAAAGGGCGGTAATGAGGTTTTGGGTGGCTTGTCTTAACATAAAATCCTCCGTTTCCGACAGCCAGCCCCACTATTCCGTGGTTTCATTGTACCACGGAACGGCGGGGGCTGTACAGCGGCAAAAGCGTTAAATTTGCTTCTTTACAGCTTTTCAATTTTCCGATTTTTATGGTATGGGTTGTCGTCCCATATTTGCAGTAGAAAAGTTCATAACTCCGTGGTATACTCTGATTTAACAAAAAAATCAGAAGTTAAAGGAGAAAACATGAAGTATACAATAGATGAATTAACCGCGGCCAAAAGGCAAATTGATTCAACTCTGCACAAGCTAAGAGAAACAGTAAAAACATTTGAATCAAAGGATAATTCCGAGCGTTATAAATCACAAATCACATTGGCAAAGAGAAGAATAAAAGCCTTTGAAATTGCAAATTATTTTATAGAGAATGAGATTAAGAATTGCTAAAGCACTTCCGATTTTCGTTCCAGCGGTCATGCTCCCTGGCATGGCCGCTTTTCCATGCCCCGGTTCACGCCGGATAAGTCGGCTCCTGTGTAGCAGCGGCTTCCGCTTCCAGTACCCGCGCCATTTTGTCGGCGGCTGTGGTTGTGGTGTCTTTCTTGAAATAGCCGGACACGACAAGGACGGAATTGCCCATGCGGATTTCCGTCACACAGTCAGGGCGGCGGGTGGTGCGGGTGTCGTGCTGCTTGTTATCTGCCATAGGCAATACTCCTTTCAGTCGGTAATCAGTTTCTTCATGCTCTCCATTTTCCGCTTGGCGGTTTCCTGCCGGAAGTTGTCGCCGGTAAAGCGTACCGGGACGCACATGGAAAGCAGGCGGTCATAAATCCGGGAATGGGCGGTGTCCTCCGGGTTGTGCAGGTCGTCCAGCGTAAGGTTGGTCGTGACGATCAGCGGCTTGCCGCTGCGGTAACGGCTGTCAATCACATTGAACACCTGTTCCAGCCCGTATTCCGTCCCGCGTTCCATGCCGAAGTCGTCAAGGATCAGCAGCGGATAACGACAAAGGCGGGAAATGTACTCGTTGCGCCCCTCAAAGCTGGCGGCAAGGTCATTGAGGATAAGAGCAAAGTTCGTCATGCGGACGGGGATTTCTTTCTCCATGAGGGCGTTTGCGATACAGCCTGCAAGGTAGCTTTTGCCGGTGCCTACGCCGCCCCAGAACAGGCAGCCGATATTGTCTGTCCGCATATCTTCCCAATGCTCCACATACCGGCGGGCAAGCCCGGTCTGCGGGTTCCTGCCGTTGTCGTTCTCGAAAGTCCAGTCCCGCATGGTGGGGTCGGTAAAGCCCCGGCGTTTCAGTTCTTCCACGGTGTCAAGGTGTCTGCGCCGCTTTTCGGCGGCTTCCCGTTCCTCGCGGGCGGTTCTCTGGCAGTCGCACTCTGCCGGGTGGCGGTCGCGCCCGAAGATAGCGGCCTTATCCGGCGCAAAATAGGCTTCTTTCGGCTTGCGGCACTTGCCGCAGTACAGTAAACCGTCCTCGCCGGTGTAGTCCTCCGGCTCCGGGATGGTGGTCGTCATATTCTCCAAAACCGCGTTGATTTCATTCTTCATAAACTCTCGCCCTCCTTGCATGAGTAGTCTGGTATGCCCTTTTTAGGGGCTTCCTTTTTGTCGTTCCCCGCCCATATCCGCAGGGCGGCGGCATAGTTCTGGTAGCTTTTCCCGTTGGCGGCAAGGTAGCGGCTCATTTCCTCGATGAACCGTTCCAGCCTGTCAGGGTACTCTGCCTGCAACTCGTCGTATTCGGTCTGTGACAGAAAAATATTTCCATATCGGCCATAGGGCGCGGACGGCCCCCCACTCACTCCCTTTGTTTGGCTCTCTGTAAGGTTGTTTATAGTAGTTTGGTTAGGGGACGGTTTTCCGACCATCATAAGGTCGGTTTTCTGACCATCAGTAGGACGGTTTTCCGGCTCTATGAGGGGCGGACTTCCGGCCATCAGTTGGTCTGAAAACTGTACCTGTGGCACTGGCGGTACTTTGACATAAAGCCGGTTCGGTGCGGAGAAGCCGCCCCGTTCCCGTTCCAACAGCCCCGCCGTGTCCAGTTCATTAAGCGCCCCCTTGATGGTGGTGCTGCCTTTATCCAGTATTTCTGCTATCTCCGCGATGGGATAGATAATATAAATCCTGCCCTCGTCGTCCAGCCACTTGTTTTTCTGGGAGAGGGTGGAACGGTCTAACAGCAGCGAATACAGCAGCTTGGCGGTCTGTGAAATCTCCATTTTCAGCAGGAAACGGGGATACGGCAGATAGGCGGGCAGCCGCGTGTCTGCCCTGATATAATCAGCGATAGGATCACCTCCCTGTGTTCGGGTTGATTTTGGCGTATTGTCACGCATTAAAACGCCGTTTCCGGGGGAAAAGGATAAATGTATCGCGTACCCTTTGACACCCACGAAAAAAGCCTTGATTTATGCGGGTTTGAAAGGCTCTAAAGCGTGACATCTCTGCCTTTGTTTCCGCTTTCTCTCGGCGGCTTTGATTTTCTTCATGCGCCCGGCGCAGTCGGGGCAGTATTTTCCCCGGTTGGATTTGGGGACAAAGGCCGCCCCGCAGACGGCACACCGTTTCCGGCTTCCCCGGCACAAGAGGGCTGCGGCCAGCTCCCCGTCAAGGGGCAGGACAGCCACACGGAACCAGTGGCACATGAGGGAAAAGGAAATGCTCTGGACGCACACGCAAGGCTCCCCGTCGTCCAATAGCAGGCAGTTCCCCTCATCGTAGTTACAGCACTCATGTACCAGCCGCCGCGCCCGCCGGTGCTGGCGGTAGTCCATGTGGGGCAGGTTATCGCTCATGGCTCTGCTCCTTTCTGCGGTGCGGCTCGTCCCGGCGCAAAATCTGGTCGATGTTCCGCTTGACGGTCTGCAACTCCTTGAACCGCTGTTTCTGTTCGTGATAGGTGTTATACAGGCCGTCTTTCTCGGAGATAAGCTGCTCGATCTCGGCCTGCAACGCTTTCCGGGCGGGCAGCTTGGTAATGCCATGCGCCTTGAAATACCGGGCTGCTGCGTCGGCTATGATAAAATCGCTCTCATGGGCCTGCCGGTATGCGGCGCGGGCTTTCTCGGATTTCTGTGCCCGCAGCCCGTCGCGGGCGGCCTTGGTCTGGGCGTAGGCCAACACCTGCCGCTGCAACTTCTTTTTCCCTTGCAGCTTCGTTTCCAGTGCTTTCAGTTCGCCGCTGGTCTGGCGCATTTTCTGATAGGCGGTGTCAACGGCGGCTTCTAACTGCTCCGGGGAAGTAAAGCCGTATTGCTGGTAGACGGACAGCGTTTTGGCGGCCTGCTTCAGATTGTGTATCTTCGCCCAGCGTTCATAGCCCCGGCCTTTGCCCTCGGCCATTTTCTGCTCAATGTCCACAAGCCGCTGCACTCCGTCCTGTTTCGGGGCGGCTATCTCGGCTCTGGCAACCTGCAAGCGGTCTTTTATGGTGCGTGGGGGATCGGGGGATCTGGCTGGCGCTTCGGCTGCTCTGGCGGCGTTTTGCTCTAAAACGGCAAAGACAGCGGCGCGGTCAAAATCGTCGCCCAGCTTCCGGGCGGTAATTGGCTTTGTCCTGTCCGGCGTGAGGTAGGAAAGCCGCCCCCGGCTCTCCTTGACGGTCACACCCTCCTGCAGCAACAGAGAGGAAAACTCGTCAAAGCTGGCGGCGGTGGCAAGGGCTTTCCGTAGGGTCTGCCGCAGCTTCTCCTTGTTCGTTTCAAACTTGGTCTGCCGGGGCGTGATACTATCGGCAATCATGGGGGCGTTCTGCTTGTCCAGCGCGGCCTGTCCCTTTTTCTGCGCCCAATACTCCCGGTCGGTGACGCGGTTCTTGCTGCCGTTCAAGAGGTCGATTTGATAAAGCCCCTCCCGGTGGCACATCTCCATGACTTCGGATTTGAAGTAGCGCAGGGCAGCGTCGGTACATCGGTGCTTGCAGCCGACTTTCGTATCGGCCGGCCTGTCCATGTAGGGCAGGAACGGCACTTCCTCAATCCGCAGGCTGTTTATGACGATATGCACATGAATGTTGCCGCTGTGGTTATGCCCGTCCGGGTGGGTGCAGACAAGGGCCTGGTGGCCGGGAAAATGCTCTTTACAGAATTGTTCCCCCAACGCCTGCGCCCGGTCTACGGTCAGGCCGTTGTCCGGCCCGTCCCGCGGGTCAAAGCTGATGATGTAGTGGTGGCTTTTCACATCTTCCCGCCGCTGGTTTTTCTGATAGCGGAGATTGGCCCGCATACACGCAACGGCAAAATCCTCCCCGTCGCAGTTCAGCGTGGACAGCCGGTAGTCCTCGCGGGGGATAAGCCTGCCGGTTTCATCAAGGACGGGCTTCATGGTAAACTCGTCATGCTCAAAGAGAAGATATTGCTCGGCGGCTCCGTAGTCGGCGTTTTTAGAGTTGATATGCTTGAGTGTTGCCAACCGCGTCACCTACTTTCTTGAGGACTTCATACTTGAGGACGGCAAGGTCGGATATGGCGGCGCGTACCTCGCCGGAAAGGGTGTTGTAGGGTACGCCGTATTCGTTCAGATACCGGGCAATCTGATTGAGGTTGCCGCCGATCCTGCCGTACTCGGCTGTCAGCTTCCCGACAGCGGAAAGCAACTCGTCATTGACCGACGACACATGGACAACCGGGCGTATGGTCGCCCGCCGTATCGCCTGCCGGAGAAATTCGGACTGGCTGATACCATAGGGCGCAAGCCGCGCTGTGAAGTCGGCATACTCATCTTCGGACAGCCGGGTTTTCACAACGCGGCTGCGGTGGGGCGTGTTGTATTTCTTTCGCATGGTGTGACCTCCTTTCTCGCCCGTAAGGGCGCATGAGCAGGGTTTGGGGAAGGCACTCCCCAACAAGTTTCCCGCGAGGGGCAAAACTGCAGAATTGCGGATTTTGGCACCGTGGTAGAAACTTGCTCTCCGTGACTGCAAACTTTCTCTCACTTCCGTCCGCCACTTTTTTGGAAAACTGCAACCACAAAAGTTTGTTTCTCTTTTTCTGCTACTACTAATCCTGTAAAGGGCATTCCTGCCCGCTTTCGCTAAAATGACACCGGACGCAGTGGTTTCTACCCGGTGTTGGAGAAATCCTTTCTCTTTGCCCTCTACTACGGGTAAATGCTCCAAATGCCAAACACCAGGGCAGAAAAATTCCCTCCTCGCTTACTACTACAACCGGCAGGGGGCAAAATGGCCGGGAGCGGAGCCGGACAACAAAAAAAGCAGTAAATCTTTTTCAAGACTTACTGCTTTCGCTGGCCGCGTCGGTGGCGGCTGGTATTCAGTTTTTATGACTTGTCCGGTGGTTCGTCAAGCCGGAACTTGAATTGACAGTCAATTAACCGCTGCTTTACATAGTCCTCCACCTCGGCGTTGACCTGCCCGTTCACTTTTGAGAAATAGCGGATATATCCGGCGTAGTGGAGCAGGACAGCGTTCACGGCTTCTGGGTCGCCCTCACGGGCTTTGAGGATTGTTTCATAGGGGAGAAGTCTACTCATACCGGCTCACCCCCATTTCTTCGCGTAGCCGCTGCAAGGCAAGCTGGATATGCCGCCCCGCTGTGCTGCGTGACCGGCCAATACACGCGCCGATCACGCGCTGCGGCTGGCGCAGAAAGTAATAGCGCAGGATTTCTTCCCGCGTCTGCTCCGGCAAAACAGAGATCGCGTCGGCAAGGGCGGCGTTGCAGAGCAGGACGGTCTGACCGCAGACGGTAAATGGGTATTCCTCGTCCGGCTCCGACGCGGCAAACTGGACAAACTTCTCGTTCATCAGATAGTCAAGGGAAACTTGCCGTTCCCATTGCCGTTTAAGCTTCAAAATCTTGTCCAAGGCGGCACAGCGGATAACAGTCTTGCAAAAGGCGTTGTACCTGCGCTGGATATATTCTTGATAGGCTATCTGGTCGGTCATGGAAATTCCCCTTTCTGAATAATAGTGCGGGGCGGTGGCACTTCTTGCTGTCGCCCCTTGATTGCCTACCAGCAAAGGCGGGCGGGGCTGTCAACGGCTGCGCATATGCGCCGTTCATCTTGACCGTTGACTGGCTCGGCTGGGTTTGCTATTTACCCGACAAACTTGAATTTATTTTAAGCTATCACGTTTTACCTTCTTAAGCCTTACTATCATTACCATAGGAATTTCTTTGTTGGTTTTAAAACATTCTTCATAAAATCCATCAATGACAAATCCAGCTCTAAAACAAAGGTTAAAAATATCTTGTATGGAACGATGATAATAAATCTGCTCTTTCGGTTGCCCTTCAATCGCTATATCATAGTAACTGTGCGGTGTCATATATTTTTCAGTCAACGTGACAAAACAAGGGTGTTGCGTTGCAAAGACAAAAATTCCGCTTTCCTGCAACAGTTCATAAACAGCCATAAGAAGTGGTTCAATATCCGTAATATCCATAATTGCCATATTAGAAACTGCTTTCGTAAAGGCTCGATTTCTTTTTAATTCTAATATACTTTTTCTATCGGTCGCATCCGCCACACAAAATTCAATTTGTTTTGCATATTGTGATTGCCGTCTTTTAGCCAATTCTATCATTTTTTTGCTGTAATCAAAAGCGACAACCGAAGCGCCTCTTTGTGCAAGATACGAAGAATAATTTCCATTGCCACACGCAATATCCAAAATGTAATCCGCAGGATTAGGAGATAGAAGTTCCGTTACTTTGGGACGCACTACCTCTCTGTGAAATTCATTAGATTCGTCACCCATTGCATTATCCCAAAATTGTGCGTTCTCCTCCCAGATTTTTTTACTTTCCTCTGTTCCCATGTTCTCTCCCACTCCCCAAATTTGCTTTTTTGCTTCCATTAAATCTTCCTTACTATATTCCATTGTTACCCTCCATAACTTCTGATTGTTGCCGTCTTGACGATTATGTATCTTTACATTACCTTCTGAAACATATGGCGCACCTTGTCCAGGCGGCTGTTTGGACGGCGGGGCTGGATGACCGGCTGACCGACAGCGGCCTGATATCCTTTCAGCTCTGTAAGGCATACGCTCCGCCCGTTGGTGTAAAAGGCCAGATCAGTACGGTATGCCTGTATACAGCGGGCGGGAATCTCGCCAGTAAAGACAACTTCATCCTTTTTTACCTGGGCCGTTTCGATGGTGGCACAGTATTTCGGTGCATCATGATAAGCCCTGGAAAGGTATTCCTGGGGCGCATAGAGGATGAAGGAGAGATAAGGTTCCAGCAGCTGCGTCCCCGATTCCTTCAATGCCTGTTCCAATACAATCGGGGCCAATGAGCGGAAGTCCGCCGGCGTGCTGACCGGACTGTAATAAAGCCCGTATTCAAAGCAAATCTTACAGTCCGTTACGTTCCAGCCGAACAAGCCCTGCTCCAGCCCGTAACGGATACCATCCCTGACAGCGTTTTGAAAACTCTGGTTCAAGTATCCCAGCGAAACCCGGCTCTCGTATTGTACACCGGAGCCAAGCGAGAGTGGTGTAACAGACAGTCCTATGGATGCCCAAAACGGGTTGGGCGGCACCTCGATATGGATGGTGTGGCTGGCTGCTTTGAGCGGCCGCTCCATATAAATGACGGAGGGTTCCTTTACCACTGTTTCAAGCTTGTATTTTTCCGACAGCAAAGCGGAAACAACCTCCAACTGCACCCGGCCCAAAAAAGAAAGAATGATCTCATGGGTGATGGAATCCACTTCGCAACGCAAAAGCGGGTCAGTATCCGCAAGTTGCGTAAGAGCGTCCAGCAGCCGTTCTCTTTGCGCTGCCGTTTTCGGCGCAATCGTCGTCCGCAGCATGGGGAGGGGGTCCTCGCGCCACCTTTTACGAGGGAGCCGGGTTTGGTCCCCTAATACATCGTTTAACCTCACGCTGTCGCTGGGAAGGATAACAATTTCACCCTGATAAGCGGTGTCTGTCCGAACAATTTCCCCTTTGGATGGAATACGCATCTCTGTGATTTTCAGCTTTTCTCTCC
This sequence comes from Wylensekiella montiformis, assembly GCF_009697385.1. Lineage (GTDB taxonomy): Bacteria > Bacillota > Negativicutes > Selenomonadales > Selenomonadaceae > Selenomonas_A > Selenomonas_A montiformis. The sequence continues at coordinate 61,127 of NZ_VUNL01000009.1, read as the reverse complement.
CGGCCAGGGCCACCGTATCCCGCAGGCGCAGCGTTCCGCTGTATAACCGTAGATAGACACGCCGCTGGCCGCAATCGGTGTACTCAACCTTGAAAACGCTGCCGCATAGGGCGGCGCCCCCCTGTTCCCCAATCGGTTGGAACAGCCCTGTCACCGCATCCATCAACGGTTGAATGCCAAGGCCATTTTTGGCGCTGCCATGATAGACTGGGAACAGGGAGGCGTCTTGAACCCGCTGCTGTTCCTCCCGCGCAAGTTTTTCCCGGCTGATTGGTTCTCCTGCGATATACTTTTCCAATAATTCATCGTTATTTTCGATGACCGCATCCCATGCTTCTATGTCGGTATTTTCCTCCAGGACTATTTCCGGGGACAGCGACACCGTCTGCTTGATGATAATATCGGCGGAGAGCTTATCCCGAACAGACTGAACCACGCTCTGCAAATCAACGCCAGCCTGGTCGATCTTGTTGATAAAGATAACGGTGGGAATGTTCATTTTCCGCAGGGCATGGAACAGAATACGGGTCTGGGCCTGCACGCCATCTTTAGCGGAGATCACCAAGATGGCCCCATCTAAAACAGCCAAAGAGCGGTACACCTCCGCCAAAAAATCCATGTGGCCGGGCGTATCCACAATGTTAACTTTACATCTGTGCCACTGGAAGGAAGTGACTGCCGCTTGAATGGTAATCCCACGCTGCCGCTCCAAAAACATGGTGTCCGTCCTCGTTGTCCCTTTTTCGACGCTCCCCGGTTCTGAAATGGCTCCGCTGGCATATAGCAGGCTCTCCGTCAAGGTCGTCTTTCCAGCGTCTACATGGGCAAGAATTCCAATATTGATTATTTTCATGTGATTGTCCTCCCTTTACAGCCCCAAAGGGCATAAAAATCCCCAGCAGTAAAATACTTTTACCACTGGGGATTATAAGTTGCGGACATACACATATACAGCATACACCTGTTTGTGATTGCTGTTTTTGGGGATATGTCAAAATTGATAAGGCAAAAGTATTCTTAAATTGGGTACAAAAAACTAAGCCCCTACAAAAGGAGCTATCATAATCCTTTGTTCCCACTATTTGATTATAGTTTTATTTAAGAATACCTTGCCGCATATTTTTTACTCCTTTTCTGGATTAAATCATTGTATCACATCAGTTTTAGGAAAGCAAGTACCTAAAAGAAATTTTTCTTCCCCTTATATGTAACAATCATACCGGCTTCCTAGCGTTCAGAATGTTTTCTGCTGTCTGCTGTGGTGTTTGGTTGGAATTGTCCAACCAAAAGCCGATCCGTGGTGTTGTCTGCATTTTACTAAATACAAATTCAATGTATACAGAAAGATATAAGGAGTGGGAGGGATTCCGCCGTAGTTGGCATTGTAGGAAAATCCAAAAGTTTAGATTTTCCCACAATGCTTATCTTTTGGTCTTTGGTTCGGAATAGTGTAGTGCTGGCGGTCTATCTCTTGTTTTCGGTTGCTTGCTTCCTTACCGTACATGAGCATTTACTCAAAGGGTCTTCAGCAATTCTTGTACCTTGGACAGATATTCTTCCCGATGGAAGGTATACACTTCACCGGTGCGGCGCACCTTGACTTCAATCACGCCCTCATCGACGGCTTTGGGCCCGATAACGACACGTACCGGATAACCGATCAGATCACAGTCCTTGAACTTGACTCCCGCACGTTCTCTGCGGTCATCGAGGAGAACATCCATGCCGGCCTGACGACATTCCTCATAAACACCTTCCGCATAAGCGAGCTGGTCGTCCTTCTTCGCATTGACGGCTACGATCACGACTTCAAACGGCGCGATTGCCCGTGGCCAGATGATCCCCTGCTCATCGTTATTCTGCTCAATGGCCGCTGCCATCGTACGGCCGACGCCGATTCCGTAGCATCCCATGACAAGCGGCTGCTCCTTGCCGTTCTCGTCCAGGAAAACAGCCCCCATGGCCTGACTGTACTTCGTTCCCAACGTAAAGACCTGACCGGCCTCGATGCCGCGGGTCATCTTAAGCGGCGCACCGCAATGAGGACACGGATCCCCTTCGCTGACCATGCGCAGATCAGCGACGACAACCGCCCCCCGGTCAAAATCACGCTCTGGGTTAACCTGCCGGAAATGCGCGTCCGCCTCATTTGCCCCCGTGACGGCATTATGCATCTTCATCACCGTGGCATCGACAAGCACATGCGTCCCCTTCTTAAGGCCGATCGGCCCCATAAAGCCCGGACAGCCGCCGGCGGCGCGAATCGCATCCTCATCCGCCATGCGCAGATCGAGAGCCCCCTCGATCTGATTGATGACCTTGACCTCATTGACTTCATGATCGCCGCGGACAAAGGCCAAAACGAGCTCATCCTTATCGGTCTGATAAGCGACAGCCTTGATCGTTTGATCGGCAGACACATGGAGATATTCGCAGAGCGATTCAATGGTATTCGTTCCCGGCGTAGAGACCTTTTCCAACGGCAGCTCTTCTTCGGCGGGAATATCCAGCGGCTTAAGTTCCGCCTTTTCATCACTGGCCGCATAATCACAGGACGTGCAGTACGCGATATTGGATTCCCCCGCATCCGCAAGAACGGTGAACTCATGCGAATGACCGCCGCCGATCGCACCGTTGTCGGCCTCAACCGGACGGAATTCCAGGCCCATGCGCGTAAAAATCTTCGTATAGGCATCGTACATCTTCCGATATGATTCATTCATCCCCTCGACATCCTTGTCAAAGGAATAGAGATCCTTCATGATGAACTCGCGGCTGCGCATCAGACCGAAGCGCGGGCGGCGCTCATCGCGGAACTTGTCCTGAATCTGATAAAGCATCAGCGGCAGCTGCTTATAGCTGCGCACTTCATCGCGCACAAGATCGGTAATCATTTCCTCATGCGTCGGTCCAAGGCAGAAATCACGGCTATGGCGATCCTTGATCCGCATCATTTCATCGCCATAAGCCGCCCAACGGCCGCTCTCCTCCCAAAGTTCCGAGGGCTGCAGAATCGGCATGCAGACCTCCTGTCCGCCCGCAGCGTCCATTTCTTCGCGGATGATCTGCTCGATCTTGCGAATCACCCGCCAGCCAAGCGGCAAAAAGGTATACATGCCGCCGGCTACCTTGCGGATCATTCCGGCGCGATACATGAGCTGATGGCTGACAATCTCGGCCTCAGCTGGCGTATTCCGAAGTGTTGGTGCATATAAATTGCTTGCTCTCATTTTTTATTCCGTTCCTCCAATATCGCATCGATTTCCTTGAATAACTCATCCACCAGATCGGCTTCCGGAACCTTGCGGATAATCTCGCCCTTGCGGAAAATCAGCCCTTCGCCGTTTCCTCCTGCAATGCCGACATCCGCTCCGCGCGCTTCACCTGGACCATTGACCACACAGCCCATCACCGCAACGTCAATGGGTTCCTTGATGCCTGCCAGCTTCTTTTCTACCTGATCGGCGATAGCCGGAAGATCGATGCTCGTACGCCCGCAGGTCGGGCAGGCCACCAGAGTCGGGCCATATTCTCTCAGCCCCAACGATTTCAGAATTTCATTGGCCGTCTTGACCTCAACCACCGGGTCGCCAGTCAGAGAAATGCGGAACGTATCGCCGATTCCTTCTGCCAGCAGCGCACCGATGCCCACAGCCGACTTAATGATGCCCGTATTGACCGTACCGGCCTCGGTAATGCCGAGATGAAGCGGATAATCCACGGTTTCGCTCATAAGGCGATAGGCGGCAATCGTCAGCGGCACGTCATGTGCCTTGAGGGAAATTTTCATATCATGGAAATCAAGTGCTTCCAAAATACGGACATGCTCCATCGCGGACTCCACCAAAGCTTCCGGCGTAGCACCTCCATATTTCGCCGAAATTTTTTTATCCAGCGAACCGGCATTGACGCCGATGCGGATAGGGATATGCCGTTCCTTCGCTGCAGCCACCACGGCCCGGACCTTTTCCGCGCCTCCAATATTGCCGGGATTCAGGCGCAAGGCCGCGATTCCCTGATGAATGGCCTCAATCGCCAGTTTATAATCAAAATGAATGTCCGCTACCAGCGGCACCTGTACAGACCGGATGATATTTCCAAGATTTTTCGCCGCCTCCATATCAGGCACAGCCAGCCGCACGATATCGCAGCCCGCTGCCTGCAGGGCTTTGATCTGCGCGACAGTCACTTCCGTATCGGTCGTTTTCGTATTGCACATCGACTGTACGGAAATCGGCGCACCTCCGCCGATCGCCACCGGACCAATATGGATCTGACGCGTCTTTTTTCGTTGGATCATAGCTTGCTTCAGCCTCCCGTAAATACCCGCACAATATCATTTTTTGTAGCCAGAACCATCAGAAGAATCAGCAGCGCAATCCCGATCTTCTGGGTATACTCCATCGCCTTCTGCCCCATCGGCTTGCCGCGCACAGCCTCAACGCACAGGCCGGCAAAATGTCCGCCGTCCAAAGCGGGAATGGGAAAGAGATTCACAATGCCGAGATTCAGGCTGAGAAACGCTGCAAAATTCAGTAAAGGCACAAAGCCCATCTGGGCCACCTCACCGGCCATCTGCGCCACGCCGATCGGCCCGGCCAACTCCGCACCGGAAAGCTCCAGAAGGATCCGATAAAGGGCATCCACCATCATATAGAGTATCGCCGCCGTTTTCTGCACGGCCAGCCGGGCAGCTTCAGCCAGCCCCGGATAACGGGTATCCACCGAGCTCATGACGCCGACCATAGCCCGCTTGGCGCTGCTGTCATATACCGGCGTCATCGTCGTCGTGAACGTGTCTTCGCCGCGCTGTACCGTCACCGTGACTGCTTCGCCGGTATTGTCTCTCACACCCTGCACAAAATCTGTCCAGCTTTCGACCGGCTGTCCGTTCAGACTCAGCACGCGGTCGCCTTCCAGCAAACCGGCTTCCGCCGCAGGCTTTCCGGCAATGACGGTGCCCATGACGGGTTCCGGATTCGGCGTGCTAACGCCGGAAAAGAAAAAGATCCCGAAAAAAATCAAAACCGGCAAAAGAAAATTCATAACGGAACCGGCCAAAATGACAATCATGCGGGAACGAACCGGCTTCTCGCAATATCCGCGCTCCCCCGCATCATTATCAGCCGGATCCATACCGGCTATGTCATTAAAGCCCCCCAGCGGAACGGCCCGAATCGAGTATACGGTCTCGCCCCATCGATGGCTGATGAGTTTCGGGCCGAATCCAATGGCAAATTCATCCACCCGCATACCGGTCAGCTTTGCGGTAACAAAATGGCCGAGTTCATGGACAAGAACCAGCAGCCCAAAGACAAAAATAGCGGCCGCTATCGTTACAACCATACTTTTCCCCTTTCTTATCGCGCCAAAAGCGAGGCGGCAAAGCGGCGCGCCCGGCTGTCTTCCTCAAACAGCTCGTCCAGCGTCGGCGACAGAACGCATTCTGTTTTCATCATCGTCTCTTCAATAATATCATAAATATCGAGGAACCGAATCTTCCCCTGCAGAAAGGCTCCGACAGCCACTTCATTTGCCGCATTGAATACACATGGCATGCTGCCGCCCATCTGTCCCGCTTCATAGGCAAAGGCCAGTCCTCTGAACGTATCGGTATCCGGTTTCTCAAACGTCAGGGATTTCATCTTCCAGAAATCCAGCCTTTCGAACCCGGACACGGTGCGCTCCGGATAAGTCAGCGCATACTGAATCGGCAGCCGCATATCGGTCGACCCGAGCTGCGCCATGACCGCACCGTCGCGGAACTGCACCATGGAATGTACGATGCTCTGAGGATGCACCACGACCTGAATCTGATCGTACCGGACATCATACAGCCATTTCGCTTCGATGACCTCCAGCCCCTTATTGACCAGCGTAGCCGAATCCACCGTAATCTTTTTCCCCATAGTCCATGTCGGATGATCCAGCACCTGCGCCACGGTAGCCCCAGCCAGCTCTTCCCGGCTCTTTCCCCGAAACGGGCCGCCTGAACAGGTAAGAAGCAGTTTTTCTACCGTATCCTTTTTCTCTCCCTGCAGGCACTGGAACAAGGCGCAGTGTTCACTGTCAACAGGAAGAATCGCTACGCGCTGCTCACGGGCCCGCTTCATGACCAGCTCACCGGCGACCACAAGCGTTTCCTTATTGGCCAGCGCAATGTTCTTTCCGGCATCCAGCGCTTTCATCGTCGGCTCCAGCCCCGCAAATCCCATCATAGCCGTAACCACCGTGTCAACGCCATCCACGGCTGCCGCATCGATAAAGGCCTGCCGGCCTCCGGCCAATTTCACCGGGCCGCTGTATCGCGCCGAAAGGCGCTTCCAGGCTGATTCATCAGCCAGAACAGCCAGATCCGGGCAAAATTCACGAATTTGAGCTTCGAGCAATTCATCATTGGAATTCGCGGCCAGGACCCGCACGCGGAAAAGCTCGGGATGACTGCGCACGACATCCAGCGTCTGTGTGCCAATCGATCCGGTCGAGCCCAGGACAGCAATATTCTTCATCGTTCCATTCTCCTCACTGCAGCATGCCTTTATTTCAGGACAATACCGACGAATTTCACAAAATAATAAACCAGCGGAGCGGTAAACAGGATGCTGTCAAAGCGATCCCATACGCCGCCATGCCCGGGGATAATATTTCCGGAGTCCTTGACCCCCGCATATCGTTTGGCTACAGACTCCACGAGATCGCCGATTGTAGCCAGAAGCGCGAGAATAAAGCCCAGCACAGCCATTTCCCGAACCGGCAGGTCAAAGAACATGCCCAGTGCGGCAACAGCGGCAGTCGTCCCGACTAAAGATCCCAAAAAGCCCTCCACCGTCTTGTTCGGGCTGATGGACGGACAAAGCTTATGCCGCCCCAGCGCAGAGCCGGTAAAATAAGCGAACGTATCGCTGGACCATGTGCCGATAAATAAAATCCAAATCATCGCACAGCCGAAATCAAACGAGCCGACCGGCGTCATCAGCAAGGTCTCCGGTGCAGTCTGCCGAAGCATGACCATGTACGCGAAAGGAAAACCAATATAAAGAATACCGGCAGCCGACGCCAGAGCATCCATGATGCTGACCGCCGAACGTCTCAGCACGCTTTCCATCAACACCACGCATACAGACAACGTAACGGCGGCAAGCAGCCAGTCCGTCTGCTGCTGCCAGCCGGCATACCAAATCAGACCGATTCCCAGAAGTCCTGTGACAAGCGTCAGTCCCATACCGCGCTCGGCGAAAACCCGTACATATTCCAGCCAGGCCAGCCAGGCCAGCAACAGTGCTGCGCCGGCAAAGAAAGCACCGCCCGTCTGGATTATGACGGCAGCCAGGGCAATACCGACGATACCGGTTATGATTCTTGTAAGCAAATCCATCGCTCCTATTCTTTTTTATCCGTCTGAGAGAGTCCGCCGAAACGACGATCGCGTCCGGCGTAATCTTTCATGGCTTCCACAAAACATTCCGGGGTAAAATCCGGCCAATTCGTCTCTGTGAACCAAAACTCCGCATAGGCGGACTGCCAGAGCAAAAAATTCGACAGCCTCTGATCGCCGCTTGTGCGGATGACCAAATCCACCGGAAGATTCCCCCAGGTATCCAGATTCGCTTCCACCGTGTCTTCGCCGATATCCTCCGGATTCAGCGCCCCGGAGGCCACCTTGCCGGCAATGGATCGGACAGCGCGCACCAATTCGTCCTGTCCGCCATAATTGGCGGCAACATTAAACCGCACTCCTGTATTCGCCTTCATCAGATCTTCCGCATCGCGCATCTGTTTCTGCAGAGATTCGGGCAAACCGTCAATTTGCCCGATGAAATGAATCCGCACATTATCCTCGTACATCTCGCGAACCTCTTTCCGAAGGTACTCCGAAAACAAGTTCATCAAAAAATCGACTTCCTGATGCGGCCGCTTCCAGTTCTCCGTGGAAAATGCGTAAACAGTCAGAGCGTCCAGCCTGAGCCCGATTGCTGTTTTGAGAATATTTTTCAACGTCTTAACCCCTGCCGTATGCCCCGCTGTCCGAATCATTCCCTTCCCCTTCGCCCATCTGCCGTTGCCATCCATGATAATGGCCACATGGCGGGGAAGCTTGTCCCAATCAATCTCGGAAAACAAAGGGGAATCATGTTCGGGAATCTCAAACCTGCCCCCGGATACCACGGAGCTGCCGATCGATCCCAGAATTTTTTTCAACATATCGTAATCCCTCATCCTCAGGATAATTTTTCCCAATAAAAATCACGCAATGATGCAAAATACGCAAAATGCTGCCGCTTGGATCGGCTGTTTACCGCCGAGATACGAGTCTGCTTCATCCCCGCCCGCCTGATTGCGACGTATCGCAGGCGCGGGAGACTCGCCACAGGCCGAAATAAGAACAAGCCCCTCTGCAAGAGGGGCCCGTTCCCGGCGGAATCCGATGTTCCGTCATCCATGCGTCAGGGAGCCTCGATAGCAGATACCGGGCAGCCGGCGGCGCAGGCGCCGCACTCTACGCACTTTTCCGGATCAATTTCATAATGATCCGCTCCTTCACTGATTGCCTCAACCGGGCAGGTAGCAGCACAGGAACCGCAGGAAATGCAGTCATCGTTGATTTTATAAGCCATGTCAGGACACCTCCTTCACGATGTTATCTGCTTAGCCGCAAGGGTAAGCAACAGGATGCCATCCGGCAGCTCACGCTGCCGGATCACATAAAGACAGGTTGAATCTGTCGTGAAAAAATCACGCGTTGGGCGTGTGATTTCCGTTTGGAAACGGCAGCCTGACTCTGTCAGCTGCCGGGCGGCCTCCGTCCAGGGAAGGCCGACTGCATCATAAGCCATATCAGACTTCCATAACCTCTTTTTCCTTGGACTCCTTTGTCGCGTCGACCAGCTTGATGTATTTGTCCACCAGCTTCTGAATGCTTTCCTGACCGCGCTTGGATTCATCCTCTGTGACTTCCTTAGACTTTTCCAGTTTCTTGATCTCATCATTGCCGTCACGGCGGACATTGCGAATGGCGACCTTGGCATCCTCAGCCTTCTTGTTGACCGTCTTGACCAATTCCTGACGGCGCTCCTGCGTCAAGGCAGGAATTGCCAGACGGATTGCCGTACCATCCGAATTCGGGGAAAGCCCCAACTCGGATTTCATGATCGCCACTTCGATATCATGAAGAATGGATTTCTCATAAGGCTGAATCAGAATCATACGCGGTTCTGGAACCGCCACCTTCGCAATCTGGTTCACGGGCGTCGGTGCTCCGTAATAATCCACCATGACTTTATCCAGCAGAGCCGGTGTCGCGCGCCCAGCGCGAAGGGAAGCATATTCCCGTTTCAGTGCCTCAATGGATTTTTTCATGCGATCCTCATGGGATGCGAGAATGTCTTTAATCATGCGTTTTTTCCTCCTACCGTCGTACCGATCTCTTCCCCCAGAGCCGCCTTGACGATATTCTCATGTTCGTCGATATTGAATACGAGCAATGGGATCTTATTGTCCATGCAAAGACTCGTCGCCGTCGTGTCCATGACCTGAAGGCCCTTGTTCAGGATCTCAATATAGGTCAGTGAATCGAATTTATGTGCTGCGGGATTTTTATTCGGGTCGGAATCATAAATGCCATCCGTCCCTTTTTTTGCCATAAGAATGACGTCCGCTTCAATTTCCGCCGCACGAAGGGCTGCCGTGGTATCCGTGGAAAAGTAAGGATTTCCTGTACCGGCGCCAAAAATGACGACCCGTCCCTTCTCCATGTGACGGATTGCCTTGCGGCGGATATAAGGCTCAGCCACCTGACGCATCTCAATGGCCGTCTGCACACGGGTATCTACATCCATCTTTTCCAGCGCATCCTGCAGGGCCAGTGCATTCATGACCGTAGCCATCATACCCATGTAGTCGGCGGTAGCGCGTTCCATTCCCTTAGCGCTGCCGGACAACCCGCGCCAGATATTGCCGCCGCCGACGACCACAGCAACATCAACGCCATGCTCGCGAACCTTCTTGATCTGAGATGCAATATCCTCTACGACAGCCGGATTGATTCCGAAGCCTTGCTCACCGGCAAGCGATTCACCGCTGAGTTTCAGGACTACACGTTTATATTTCGCTGTTTCCAAAACTATTACCCTCCATATCAGGGCGCCGGGCCCGATTCACAATTATACCTCATTTATTATACCGTAAAACGGCATGCGAAACAATGTTTCCCGCAAGGTATTTCCGCTTTTCCTATAAAAAAAGAGAGAGCACAACCATCTGTACTCTCTCATGCCCGTCTGGACAGACCAGAATTTTACTGCATCTGCGCTTTCACTTCAGCGGCAAAGTCTTCCTGTTTTTTCTCGATACCTTCGCCGAGCTGGAAGCGCGTGAATTCCGTAACCACCGTATCGCCGAGGATATCCTGGATCGTCTTGTCCGGATCCTTGACAAATACCTGCTCATTCAGGCAGACTTCTTTATAGAATTTATTGATGCGGCCTTCCACCATGCGCTCGATGATTTTCGCCGGCTTTCCTTCCTCTTCTGCCTGCTTGCGAAGCACTTCCTTTTCATGCTCCAGTGCAGCAGCGTCTACGCCGTCGCGGTTGATGGCCGCCGGTGCAGCAGCAGCGATCTGCATGGCGACATCTTTGCCAAGCTCTGCATCTCCGCCGGTCAGGTTGACGAGAACGCCGATCTTGCCGCCCATGTGGATATAGCTTGCCAAACGGCCTTCCGTCTGATAGCAGACAAAACGACGAAGGGAAATCTTTTCACCGATGGTAGCCGTAGCTTCTGTGATAAGATCCGAAACCTTCTTGCCGTCGATCTCGCTGTTGTTCAACGCATCGAGGTCTGCCGGCTTCACATCGGCAATATGCTTAGCAACCTTAGCCGTCAGCGTTCTGAACTGGTCATTGCCAGCTGCAAAGTCTGTTTCACAGTTGATCTCAACCAACGCACCGACTTTCGCGTCCTCGCTAACATAAGCCGTAACAGCGCCCTCTGCGGCGACGCGGCCAGCTTTTTTCTCCGCCTTGGCAATGCCTTTTTCACGCAGATAATCGATTGCCTTCGCTACATCTCCGTCGACAGCAGTCAGTGCTTTTTTGCAGTCCATCATTCCTGCGCCCGTTTTTTCGCGCAGGTCCTTTACCATTGCAGCAGTAATTGCCATTGATTTCTTCCTCCTGTTTATAGCAACAACGGGGCAAGGGATAACCATTCCCTTACCCCGTCACGATTTCCTGTTTTGTCCGAATCAGATTACTCCGCTGCCTTCGTATCAGCAGCCTCGCTGTCCTGACCCTGACGGCCTTCAAGGACAGCGTCCGCCATGCGGCCCGTCAGCAGCTTGACTGCGCGGATCGCATCGTCGTTGCCCGGAATCACATAGTCGATCTCGTCCGGATCGCAGTTCGTATCAACGATTGCCACGATAGGAATATTGAGCTTGCGTGCCTCAGCTACCGCAATGCGCTCCTTGCGCGGATCAACAATGAACAGCGCACCCGGCAGCTTGTTCATTTCCTTGATGCCGCCGAGATACTTCTCCAGCTTTTCCATCTCATGACGGAGAACCTGAACTTCTTTCTTGGTAAGGACTTCAAACGTGCCGTCAGCTTCCATTGCCTCAAGTTCCTTGAGACGGGAAACGCGCTTCTGGATGGTCTGGAAGTTCGTCATCATACCGCCGAGCCAGCGCTCGTTGACATAGAACATGCCTGCGCGCAGAGCCTCTTCTTTAATGGCCTCCTGAGCCTGCTTCTTCGTGCCGACGAAGAGGACATTCTTTCCTTCTTCCGCTACGCTGCGAAGGAACGCATAAGCCTCGTCGACTTTTTTCACGGTCTTCTGCAGGTCAATGATATAAATGCCATTGCGCTCCGTGAAGATGTATTTTGCCATCTTCGGGTTCCAACGGCGAGTCTGGTGTCCGAAATGAACACCTGCTTCAAGTAATTGCTTCATGGATATAACTGCCATGCTGGTGCACCTCCTGTTTTTTCTTCTGGGCTCCTCATCCTCTGCACCACCCTTTACAGGGCACAGGGCAGATATCGGAAACCCATGCTTTTTATTACACCGCTGATCATTATAACATACCTTTAAACAGAAAACAATCCGGAAAACAAAATTTCCCGGATTGTTTCGTCAGGGGACTACTGCATAGATCAGGCCGCCTTGTGTTCGGCTGTATACCGCTTTTCTTCCTGATCCATAACAATGGTCACCGCACCGTCTCCTGTGATATTCAGGCAGGTACGGAACATATCGAGAACACGGTCAATGCCTGCTACAAGGGCCAGACCTTCAATCGGCAGACCAACCGACTGCAGAACCATGGCCAGCATGATTAACCCTGCTCCCGGAACGCCCGCCGTACCAATGGATGCCAGCGTACCGGTCAGAATGATCATCATCATCTGTCCCATCGTCAGGTCAATACCGAATACATTGGCGATAAACAAGGAGCATACGCCCATGTAAAGAGCCGTTCCATCCATATTGATCGTCGCGCCGAGCGGCAGAACAAAGGAAGATACTTCCCGGGACACGCCCAGCTTTTCCTGACAGTTTTTCATATTGATCGGCAATGCTGCCGCACTGGAACAGGTTGTAAAGGCAATCAGCATCGCCTCGCTCATGCCCTTGAAGAACTGCGCAGGCGTGTGACCGCCCCAGAACCTGGCCAATGACGAGTAGACCACAACCGCATGAATCAGACAGCCGACCGCCACGCAGGCAATCACCGAGATCAGCGGCAGCAGGACGGCCGGTCCGTTCTTTGCTACGACGGGAAGAAGCAGGGCAAATACACCGTACGGGGCAAAGCTCATGACGATACCGATGATCTTGTAGCAGACCTCTGCACAGGCATCGAAGAACTTCGTCAGGCGTTCCGCGCGTTCACCGCCGACCTGCAGGATGCCTACACCGACAAACAGGGAGAACACGATAACCGGAAGAATCTCCGCTTTCGCCATGGACGCCACCGGATTCGCGGGGATCATGGCAACAAATACCTGCATGATCGAGGGAGCTTCTTTCACCTTGACCGCCGCATCGCTCGCCATCTGAAGGCCGATCCCCGGATGAACCAGCCCGGCTATGCCAAAGCCGATAATGATCGCAATCGCCGTGGTAAACAGATACAGCAGAATCGTCTTAATGCCGATTCGTCCAAGCTTTCCGGTATCTCCCAGACTCGTCATGCCGACGACCAGCGAGGTAAAGACCACCGGAACGATCATCATCTTGATCAGATTGATGAACATCGTACCAATCGGGGCAATCCACCAGTTAATGAACGGAAGAGCAGGTTCCCCCGCTATGAGTCCGACAATGACGGAAAGGACCAGAGCAATAAAAATCTTGATGGAAAGGTTCATTGCAATCACTCCTTCTTGAAAATAAAATAAAGAAAAACAGTAGAATAAGTTCTTAATCCCCGTCTAACTTTATTATACTTAAAATTTTCTGACATGTCTACAGAAAAAAAGGCGCACCGTTCTCTGGTATAAAAAAAAGCACGTCTCCGTGCTTTTTCCCCGAATCAGCTCTGCTGCAGAATCGAATAATTTTCCGGGTGCATCCCGGGCTTTGCCGTCACCCGGATATCCATGCCAAACTCTGCCGCCAGATCCATCAGCAGCTGATTCTGGCGCAGTTCCTCCGCCACGGTTTCGTGAACTTCGATCTCATAGCCTTCACGGGCATGCGAGGTGCGTTCCATGCGTCGGATGTCCCCGGCAATCCGTATGCTGACGGTTTCAGGGGATTCGATGCGGCCCCGGCCATGGCAGATCGGGCAGTCGCTGTAAAGGATGCTGTCGAGGTTCTGCCGGGATTTTCTGCGGGTAATCTCCACCAAACCCAGACTCGTGATATCGACAATGTTCGTCTTCGTGCGGTCATTGCGGGCCTTCTCCCGCATAACGGACAGCAGATGTTCTTTCTGCTCCTCTTTTTCCATATCGATGAAATCCACAAGAATAATCCCGCCGATGTCCCGCAGACGAATCTGACGCAGAATCTCCTCCGCGGCTTCCAGATTGGCCCGGTATACCGTCTCTCCCAAATTGGTGCTTCCCACATATTTCCCTGTATTGACATCAATCACCGTCAGCGCCTCCGTCTTATCCAGAACCAAAAAACCGCCGGACGGAAGTTCTACCTTGCGCGCCCCCAGCTTTTCCAATTCTTCTTCAATGCCATATTCACGGAAGAGCGGCACACGGCCTTCATAAAGGCGGATACGGTCCGTCAAATCAGGAGACAGGAAGTGGACCAGATCCCGGACCCGCTGCCAGACTTTCCGGTCGTCGATGACCATTTCATCGATCTCGCTGGTCAGGGAATCACGCACCACGCGGATGATCAAATCTGCGTCGCGGTACAGAAGCGCCGCCTTTTTACCTTTCATTTGGAAATGCGCCAAAATCGAATGCCACAAGCGGATCAGATATTCCACATCCTCACGCAAAACCGCTTCGCTCTGTCCGATCGCTGCAGTCCGTATAATCAGGCCCATGCCCTCCGGACAGATTCGTCCGGCAATCTCATGCAGGCGGCTTCGTTCCGCTTCATCCTCGATGCGACGCGACATGGCAATATAAGCAGCAGTCGGCATGAGAACCACATTGCGGCCCGGAAGGGATATATGCGTCGTTGCCCTCGGCCCCTTCGTACCAATTTCATCCTTAATGATTTGTACCGGCAGATTTTGACCGATATGAATCGACTGCATCGGCGCCATAGTCCCGATCATATCATGTGATTTTCCATCGCCAATGTACATAAAGGCGTTTTTCCCGGTGCCGATATCGACAAAAGCCGCCTGCATGCCGGGCAGGACATTCTGGACTTTTCCTTTATAGATGTTGCCGACAAGGTGAGAATGGGCAGAGCGTTCCATTTCCACCGCTTCCAGCACCCCGTCCTCCACCAGTGCTGCCCTCGTCTCTTCCGGAGCAGCCGTCACAAGGATCGACTTCACCGTCTGTTCCCCCTTCCCGTTTTTCTGTCCCTGAGATCATCATCGCCAGCCATCACGATACCAAATCAATCAGGCTCCGTCCGCGGCCGAACAGCCCGGTTCTTGTAATGCGTGCTTCCACCGGATTGACAGCCAGACCGAACTGCTCATGCAGGGCATGCAGAATCTCAACCGGCTTGACACTCCCGGACGGCGTGATCGCAATATCCATCATCAGGTGCAAACCATCCGCATGTCTCTGACAGATGACCGGCGCCTTCATATACTGCTTCATTTCGATTTCCCGCTTTTTCTTCGGCGTCACACGATGCCAGATAACGGTATCTGCTTCATTATAGGCCTGTACAGCCCGGGCGGCCGCCTCTTCATCCCCCTCATAGGAAAGAACAGCCGTGTATTTCGCCTCGTCGGTTTCCGCCATCAGCGCCTTGTGCTTCCCGTGTATCTCCCGCAGCTTTTTCAGCATAACCCCCGGCGGAAGCTGTTCGTTCAGCCGGTCAAAAACCTCAGGCTGACAAACCGGCCGGGTCAGCTCAAAATCCATGTACTCTGCCTCACTGGCGACTCCCAGAGAGAGCGCCGAAGCAAACGCCACTTTCATATGCGGATTAAATCCTTCCGAATAAGCCATCGGCAGCTTGGCGCGGTCAAAAGCCCGCAGGAAAAGATTCGCATAATCCAAATGAGAAACATAGCGCAGTTCCTCGCCTTTCGTGATCTCGGCGCGGTACGCATAGAGTACACGCGGACGGCCCGGTTCCGCCGGCCCGTGCGAAACCGGCAGGCCCGGCTGCTGCGCCGGCGGCTCTGCCCCGCAGGATTCTTCCCCGGCATGATCGATGACATGAACCCCAAGATTGGGGCAGATCCCGCAGGCGCTGCATGCGCCGCGGCGGCAGTCCTCCGTAAGCTGGCCCGCCATCGCCCGTTCCCATTCACGCAGCAGGAAATCCTTATTGACACCCGGCGACGTGATTTCCCATGGCAGCGGCTCCGCAAAATTGCGGGTCCGCTCGTTGTACTGCCGCATATCGATACCGCATGTTGCAAACGCCTGCATCCAGGTCTCATGCCGGTAAAGATCCGACCAGCCATCAAATTTTGCACCGTCTTTCCACGCCTGATAAAGCACCGCGCTCAATCGGCGATCGCCGCGGGCCAGTACCCCTTCGATAACGGATACCCGCGCGTCGTGATAATGGAAGGTGATGGCCCGATCCGTGATGTGCTCCTTCAAAAGGCGCTGGCGGCGCTCAAATTCTTCAATCGGCAGCTGGCCAAACCACTGAAACGGCGTGTACGGCTTCGGAACGAAACAGGATACGGAAACCGTAACCTTCACGCCGCGGCGTCCCTTGATCTCCGTATAGAGATCGACGACCTTCTTGGCCAGACGGGCAATGCCGATCACATCCTCATCTGTTTCCGTCGGCAGCCCCATCATAAAATAGAGCTTGACCTGCTTCCACCCCTGACGGAAAGCCGAACCGCAGGCATTCATCAAATCCTCTTCGGTTACGCCCTTATTGATGACATCGCGCAGGCGCTGTGTTCCCGCCTCAGGCGCAAAAGTCAGCCCGGATTTGCGGACTTGCTGCATTTTATGGGCCAGATCGATCGAAAAGCTGTCAATGCGCAGAGACGGCAGGGAAAAGCTCACTTTCTCCTCATGAAAATCCTGCATGAGATCTTCCACCAGACCGCTCAGACAGGAATAATCTGCCGAAGACAGGGACGTCAGACTCATCTCATCATAGCCGGAGCAGTCCACCAGCCCGCGCGCCATCTTGCGCAGGTTTTTCTCCGTCCTTTCGCGGACCGGCCGATAACAGATCCCAGCCTGACAAAACCGGCATCCGCGCGAACAGCCTCGGAAGAGTTCCAGCATGATGCGATTATGGATGATATCCATATACGGCACCACCGGCTTTTCTACCGAAGGAATTTCATCCATATCCCGGCAAACGCGTTTGTAAATGACCGGCGCGGCTTGGTCATCCAATGCCGCCAGCCGTTCATATTGTCCGTTCTCCGCGTATTTCGGCGCGTAAAAGGACGGGACATAAATCCCATCCATTGTCAGAAGTCGACGGAGGAATCCGCGGCGGCCGCCTGGACGCCCCTCACGCTTCCAGGCGATCAAAGCCTCGGCGACCTCCACAATGACCTCTTCTCCCTCACCGACAATAAAGAAGTCAAAAAAATCCGCAACCGGCTCGACGTTGTAGACACACGGCCCGCCGCCGACGACAAAGGGATCCTCTTCGCCGCGGTCGGCAGACCAGAGCGGAATGCCTGCCAGATCCAGCATGTTCAGGACGTTGGTATAAATCATCTCATACTGCAGCGAAAAACCAAAAAAGTCAAAAGCGGACAGCTCGGTATGCGTCTCCAAAGAAAAGAGCGGAATGCGGCGGCTGCGCATCTCCTGTTCCATATCGGTCCACGGTGCGTAAACCCGTTCCGCCGCGATCCGTTCCTGACGATTCAGAATATCATACAAAATGGCCAGTCCCAGATTACTCATGCCTACTTCGTAGACATCCGGCAGCGCCAGAGCAAAGGTACAATCCACCTCCGACCAGTCTTTCCGAACAGCATTCCATTCTCCGCCCGTATAGCGCGACGGTTTCAGCACCGACTGCAGCACCTCATGTTCAAGTCGTACCATTTCATTCCTCCATCTTTCCATTGACCTTTTTCCGTCTGTCTTACTCCTGCACAGCCCTTTGCCCTGCAAAATGCGCCACGCTCTCCGAGGAAAAAACATTGCATGCCCGCAAGCCCCGGCAGAGACTCACGGACATGCAAGCAAGCACTAAAAAAGCAGTTTCTGCTTTCTGAGCTGAATATTGAGCAGAATAGCCACGGACAATATGTTCGTCGTCAGCGAGCTGACTCCATAGCTCATAAAAGGGAGCGGAATCCCTGTCACCGGCATAATGCCCAGTGTCATTCCCACGTTGACCAGCACGTGAAAAGCCAGCATAGAAGTGATTCCGACCGCCAGAAGCCGTCCGAACATATCACTGGCATCCCGCGCAATGCAGATTCCCCGCCACAGCACGATCAGGTACAGCAGCAGAAGAATTGCTGCGCCGACAAAGCCAAGTTCTTCCCCCACCACGGCAAAAATAAAGTCCGTATGATTCTCCGGCAGGAAATTCAGTTGACTCTGCGTCCCCTGAAACAGCCCTTTTCCGAACAACATGCCCGAACCGATGGCTATCTTCGATTGAATGATGTGATAGCCTGAGCCCAGCGGATCGACATTCGGATCCATAAAAACCATGATGCGCATTTTCTGATAGTCTTTGAGGAAATGCCATAAGATCGGCATCATCGCAATCCCTGCGCCAAAGATCCCGCCAAGCAGCCGGAGATTGATGCCGCAGACAAAAACCATCCCGAAGAAAATCGCCATGAATACCAGCGACGTGCCGAGATCCGGCTGCTTCAGCACCAACAAAAACGGCACGCCCACGTAGGCGGCCACCGGCAGGAGATCATGCAGCGTATTGAGTTCGCCGACCCGCTTTTCCAGCATAGTCGCCAAAGAAATGATCATGATGAGCTTAGAAAATTCGGACGGCTGAATACTGATCGGCCCCAGAGAAATCCACCGCTGTGCGCCCAGAGCAGACTGGCCGACCAGCATGACTGCAACCAGCATGACCAGATTGAAAAGATACAGCTTATTGCCATATCCCTGCAGCATCTTATAATCAAAATTCATCAAAAAGGCAGCGATGCCAATATTCATAAGGGCAAAGATGCCCTGACGGGCTACGAACCAGTAGCGGTCGTCACTCGGCGTATTGATATGCGTCGCACTGCCGATAACGATCAGGCTCATGATCAGGATCCCCGCTGTCGCTGCCAACAGAACAAAGTCCGTACGCCGTAGTAATCGTTTCGTCATAATACACTAACTTCTCTCAATGGCTTCCCTTATCATGCTTCATGCGGCTCACGGGAATATTGGCCACCAAAGCCACCGAATCATCATCATCGGCCAAAGAAATGTCCATCTCCTGCTGATTGATCTCCATATAATTGGAAATCACCTTGATGATATCATTCTTCAGATTCTCCATGACTTCCGGGGATATGTTGGCACGGTCATGGATGAGCACCACCTTCAGGCGGTCACGCGCGATTTTTCCGGACTGCTCTTTTTTGCCGAAAATCTTCATCAATGCGTCTAACATGAAACTCCTCCTTATTTACCGAACACATGCTTAAGTCTGGACCAGAATCCTTCTTTCGCAAAAGTCATGAAGGGAATATTCTCTCCGCACATACGGCCGACAATATTGCGATAAGCCTGTCCGGCCTGCGAATCTTCCATCGTAATGCACGGTTCTCCCTTGTTCGTGCTCGTAACAACTTTGATGTCATCGGGAACCTGTCCGATGCAGTCGATAGACAGAATATCATTGATGTCATTCATGTCCAGCATATCCCCGTTTTCCACCATCTGCGGACGGATACGATTGACAATGAGCTTAATATTTTCCTTATCCGCACGTCCGAGTTCGCCAATGATCTTATCCGCATCACGCACGGCGGAAATTTCCGGCATAGTAACCACCAGTGCAATATCTGCTGCGGCGATGGCTGTTTTAAATCCCTGCTCAATTCCCGCAGGGCAGTCAATCAGGATATAGTCAAACTCCTTGCGAAGCTCATCGCAAAGCTGAATCAGCTGATCCGGATTCACGGCCATCTTGTCCTTAACCTGTGAAGTAGGAAGCAGGAACAGATTATCGTATTTTTTATGCCGGACCAGAGCTTTTTTATAGGGAACGCGTTTTTCTGTGACATCAATCAGATCATACATGATGCGGTTCTCCAGCCCGAGAAGCAGATCCAGGTTGCGCAGCCCTGTATCCGTGTCCACCAATACGACCTTCTTGCCGCGCATAGCCAGTCCTACACCGAGATTCGCCGTGGTTGTCGTCTTGCCGACGCCGCCTTTTCCGGAAGTGATTACATAGATTTCGCTCATACTGTCTGCTCCTACCTTTCTATCGGTTCAATGACAATGCGTCCTTCTTTGATGGAAGCTCGTTCTGCCCGGTCCGTCTTTTCCATATGATCCGGGGAACGGGCAATGAGATTCGAAATACGAATCTGCGTCGGCATGAGATGATCGGCGATGATAAAAGCCGTGTTGTCGCCAAAAGCGCCGGCATGCACCATTCCGCGGCACGTGCCGCGAATGTCGATGCTTCCGCCGGCAATAATCTGTGCGCCGGGATTGACATTGCCGCAGATCATGACGGAGCTCTGCGTCCGGATTTCCTGTCCTCCCCGGATCGTGTGGTTCACGACCACCATCTCCTGTACCGGGCCGGGCTCCTGCGCCAAGGGTTCCGCCTGATGCTTCGGCTGTTTCGCGGCAGGCGCAGGCGGACGCTCTTCTTCGCGAATCGTCCGGCAGATCAGGCCGGCCTCATGAAACATACGGCGCAGCTCCGCGCGCTCCTCTTCCGAAAAGACATCCCGCGGAATCAGCACCAACGTCCCCCGCAGGAAAAAGCCGTTTCCCGAATTCAGCTTTTCTTCGATATCCTTCCTGATTTCTGCAAAAGCAGCGCCTTTAGCAAAACTCAGCTGCAGGCCGGACTTGCTGCCTTTGATTTTCACAATCTCCTCACTCATGACTGTCCTCGTTTCATAAAATTCTTCTCTGCGTCATTCACTGCGCATTCCCGCTCCCGTTTTTATCCTGCTGCTGATTTAAACCAAACCATGCCTCAAGGATCTTGCGCCCAATCGGCACAGCGGACTGGGAACCATAGCCGCCCTGTTCCACAATAACGGCGACGACAATATTGGCCTGATCAAACGGTCCATAGGCGACAAACCATCCATGGTCGCGCCCATGCGGGTTTTCCGCCGTACCTGTCTTGCCTGCGATCTGGATGGGAAATCCCTGAAACGACGAAGCCGCCGTTCCATAGGTCGTAACATCATGGAGCCCCTGCTGAACCAGCCGGATGACCTCCGGCTTGACATCCAGTGTCGACAGCAGCTCCGGTTCCACTTCCTTTACCGTGCTGCCGTCAGGGCTGATGATCCGCTTGACCACATGCGGTTTATAGCGCTTTCCGTCCGCCGCGATCTCTCCCATAACCATCGCAGCCTGAAGCGGAGTGACCAGATTAAAGCCCTGCCCTATTGCCGCATCAAAGGTTTCCGACAGATACCAGTCGCCGTCCTCAAAATTCTTTTCCTTATAACGCCGATTGGCAACGAGTCCTTCCGCTTCATACGGAAGATCTATCCCCGTCTTCTTGCCGAGTCCGAACATGCGCGCATACTTTTCCAGCCGGTCAATGCCGAGACGATTGCCCATTTCATAAAAGTAAACATTATCCGAATGAGCCATTCCCTGCCGGAAGTTCAGCAGCCCCAGCGCTTCTCCGCCGGCATTGCCCTTGGGAATCAGCCAGTGATGCCCGCTGTCCATAATGAGTTCATCCGGAGAAACCACTCCTTCGGTCAGCGCCGCCGTCCCCGTGATGATCTTAAAGGTGGAGCCCGGCGGATACTCGCCGGTAATCGCCTTATTATCCATCGGATGATATGGATTATTGTTCAGAGCATTCCAGTCCTTCGATGAAATGCCGTGCGCGAACAAATTCGGATCAAAGGCAGGACGGCTGACCATCGCCAGAATCTCTCCGGTCTGCGGATCCAGAGCGACAGCCGCAGCCGCATTCGCATGGATGGCCTGAAGCTGCTCATCTACGGCTTTTTCCGCTGCATCCTGCAGACTTTTGTCAATCGTCAGGACAAGATCATCGCCCGGCACCGGATCCTTGCGGCCGATAATCTGAACCGGCTTGCCGGAAACATCCACCTCGACCTGCTGTCCGCCATTCTCCCCGCGCAGTTCCTGATCATAAATTTTCTCCAGTCCGAACTTGCCGATGATATCGCCGGATTTATATCCTTTGTCCTTCATCTTCTCCAGCTCGGTATCGTTGATCTCGCTTACATATCCGTATGTATGCGCGCCTTCCTGCCTGCCCACATAATCGCGGATCGGCTGCACTTCGATGACAACACCGGGATAATTGTTCTTTTGCTCCTCGATAATCGTCACGATGTCGGGGGTGACATCTGCCTTGATGCGTATCGGATCAAAGCCGCTGTGTGCGGCGATCTTTGTTTTGATTTCGTCCGTCGGCACTTTAATCAGCCCGGACAAACGCTGAATCACTTCTTCTGAGATCGGCGCTGTCAACGGCAGAAGGGATACCGTAAACCCCGGGCGGTTCTGCACCAGAAGCTCACCGTTGCGGTCAAAGAACGTCCCCCTCGGTGCCATGGAAGGGATGATGCGGATGCGGTTGCCCTCCGCCAGCTCCGAATAATAATCGCCTTCATAAATCTGCAGATACCCGGCCCTTCCGATCAATATGACGATGACCAGCACACACAGCCAGCCCATCACTTTCAGCCTGCCGCCGAATTCATCCTTTTCGACCAAGAAATATCTCTCCCATAATGAAAGGCACCCCGCAAGGTGCCTTAATCAGTGTTGTTCTTTTTCGCGAAGCTTCTGATCCAGCGCATACGTCAGGCGATGAACCGGATAAGCAAAAGCCAGCTGATAGATGAGCATTGGCAGAAGCATGGTCTGCATGCTGCTCACCGGATTAAAGCGATACCCTAATAATACCATAAGCAGCGCCAAAATAAAATAGTCCGCCGCCATGGCAGGCACCGATGCCAGAACCGGCAGGAAGAACTGCTCCCGGAATACCCGGTTGGAAAAACGTCCGAAAAACAGGCCGATCAGCATCTGAGCCAGTGTATTGGTTCCCAGAAATGTCCCTGTCGACAGATCCTGCAGCAGTCCGGTGACAAAGCCCATCATAATGCCGTCACGCGGTCCCCGCAGAAATGCCGCAGAAACAGTCAGGAGCAGCATAAGATTGGGACTGATGCCATGGTAAGCGGCAAACGGCAGCAGCGAAGTCTGCAGGACATACAGGCCAAGAACCACTGCCGCCACTCTTCCATAATGATTCATGGCTGTCCCCCTTCGTCTGCTGCAGCGGCCTTTGCTTCAGCAGCCTGCGCGGCCGGATCCGTCTCCGTCCCCGGCGTCTGTACCGGCGGGCGGATCGGCTCCGGTGGCGCTTCCCGGGAAACGGTGATGACCATGACATCCTCCAGCTTCTGAAAATCCACAGCCGGTTCCAGCAGACCAACTTTCAGCAAACCGCCGGAATCATTCTGCAGGGAAGAGACCAGTCCGACCACGATGCCTTTCGGATAAATACCGCCAAATCCCGAAGTTACAATCACATCGCCTTCGACTACGTCCGCGTTTTTGGGGATATTCACCATCTGCGGCATCATCGGGTTATCCAGATCTCCCTGCACAATACCAGCCACGCGCGACTCCGCCCGCTGAACAATCGTCCCCACCGACGAACGCGGATCAAGGATAAGCTGCACCTTGGACGTATTCCAGCCCGCCTCGACGACATGACCGACCAGCCCCTTTTCCGTCACGACAGCCATATCGGCATCCACTCCGTCTTTCCGGCCCCGGTTAATGACAATCATACGGGACCATGTGGCCGATTCCCGGCCAATAACACGCGCCGCCACCAGATCAAACTGTGTCATCGTCTGCTTATAGCCGATCAGCGCCCGCAACCGCTCATTCTCGGCCAGCGCCTCACTGGCCTCCAGATTCTGCACGCGAAGCTGCCCCACCTCATTGCGGAGCATTTTATTCTGCTCGTACACCGTGACAATGTCCCAAATATTCCGTGTCAACCCGCTGACCTGATCCCCTGCCCAGGAAACAGCCTGCTGAAAGGGAGACAGAACCAGCAGGACCGCCCGGCTGGTCACAGGAACCTGAAACCGTCCCCGGGCGGCAAAAAAGATCACACAGAATATGCTGACCAGTACAATCAGGAGCACCCACAGCCTGCGATGCGGATTTCTGCTCTTTCTCACCCGGCTGCTCATTGTCTCAGCTTCTTCGAGGTCATGACAACACGCTTCAAGAGCTCAATATTCTCTAAGGATTTTCCCGTTCCCTCACCGACGCAGGACAGCGCATCCTCCGAAACCAGCACCGGCATGCCCGTCTCCTGCGACAACAGCTTGTCAAGATTCGTCAGCAGCGCGCCGCCGCCGGTCATCATAATGCCGTGATCCATGACATCGGCCGCCAGCTCCGGCGGAGTTTTCTCCAACGTCCCCTTGACTGCATCGATGATCTTATAGATCGGCTCATCCAGCGCTTCGCGAATCTCCTTGGACTGGATCGTCAGGGTCTTCGGCAGTCCGCTGACCAGATCACGGCCGCGAATATCCATCGATTTATCCGTATCCGGCGTCACAATCGCCGTGCCGATCCGAATCTTGATCTCTTCTGCCGTACGTTCGCCAATCATCAGATTGTACATCCGCTTGATGTACTGAACGATGGACGAATCCATCTCATCCCCGCCGATGCGGATGGAGCAGCTCGTCACAATGCCACCCAGAGAAATCACCGCGATTTCCGTCGTCCCGCCGCCGATATCGACCACCATGCTGCCCGTCGCTTCCTCGACCGGCAGACCAGCGCCGATCGCAGCCGCCATCGGCTCCTCGATCAGATACGCTTCGCGCGCACCAGCCTGCTGCGCCGCATCGATAACCGCGCGCTTCTCCACCTCCGTCACGCCGGATGGAACGCCGACGACGACGCGCGGACGCGAACGGACGAAGGACTTCGTATTCATCGCCTTGCATATAAAATATTTCAGCATGGCCTGCGTCACATCAAAATCGGCGATAACGCCGTCTTTCATCGGACGAATGGCAACGATATTTCCCGGCGTGCGGCCGATCATCTGCTTGGCCTCCTCGCCTACCGCCAGGACATCTCCCGTATCGCTCTTAATCGCGACAACCGACGGCTCACGCAGAACAATTCCCCTGCCCTTCACATGAACCAGCGTATTGGCTGTACCAAGGTCAATACCCATATCGTGAGACAAACCGCCAAAAAGACTCCACATGTTACTGAAAAACTCCCTTCGTGAATCAAAGCAAGCCGGCACAGTATGCACCGGCGATTTTACAATCAATCAAAACAGTACTCTTATTGTATCACACATCCTGTCAGTTTGTAATGGTCTTTTACGGTTTTCTCCGCGAAAAACGTAAACTTTCCGTTCAGGACATCATTCCCTTTTCCTTCAGGCTCAAAAAGCGGCAATCGCCAAGGATAATATGATCCAGAACGGGGATATCCATAATGCGCCCTGCTTTGACCAGACGCTGCGTAACAGCAATATCCTCCCGGCTCGGACTCGGATCTCCGCTCGGATGATTGTGAAGCAGGATCATAGATGCCGCCGCATAATCGATCGCCGCCCGGAACACTTCCCGCGGATGAACGACAGAAGCCTGCAGGCTCCCCATCGAAACCTCTTTTAATCCCAGAATATGATTTTTGGTATTCAGCAGCATGACCGCAAAATGTTCCTTCTGCTCAAAGCGAAACCGGGGCATCGCAAACTGGGCGGCATCCTCCGGCCCATGCACCACCTGTATCTGCTCCGCCGTCCGAACGGCCAGCCGTCGCCCCAGCTCCACAGCGGCGACGATCGTCGCCGCCTTGGCCATACCGATGCCGCGTATGGCTGCAAGCTCCGCAGGAGCCATGTGCACCATGCCGGCAATTCCCCGTTCCTTGTAATGCGCCAGCACTTCATCCGCAATGCCAAGCACCGATTGCTTCGATGTGCCGGTACGCAGCAGAATCGCCAGAAGTTCCGCATTGCTCAGGGCGGAAGCACCATATCCCAGCAGCTTCTCCCTTGGCCTTTCCTCAGCCGGTAGGTCCCTTACCATAATGGTCATAAAGATTAACGCCTGCCTTTCCGGCAAGCCGCGCTACAGCATGAAGCGGAAGCCCGACCACATTGGAAAACGAACCATGGAGCGACTCGACAAAAACGGCCGCCTTGCCCTGAATCGCATAGGCGCCCGCCTTATCCAGCGGTTCCCCGCTTTCCACATAAGCCAGAATCTCCACCTCACTGAGCGGTGCAAATCGAACCTCCGTCACAGCCGCGTCTGTGAATACACGGCCTCCGACGGCCAGCGCAATCCCTGTCGTCACCTGATGGGTGCGTCCCGAAAGCTCCGACAGCATGCGGACTGCATCCTCTCTGCCGCCCGGCTTGCCATAGATATGCCCGTCCAGGGACACCACCGTATCGGCGCCGAGCACCGGGAAGTCCGGCTGCTGCGCCGCCACAGCCATAGCCTTGGCCGAAGCGTTCCTGACAGTCAGCTCTTCCGGCGGAAGCGCATCGCCGCTTTCCTCAGCAGCATCGCTTACAACCACCCGAAAGCTGGCCCCGATCTGCAAAAGAAGGTCTCTGCGGCGCGGCGAACCGGATGCGAGAATAATCATAACCGTCCCTCCTCCTCAATACCGGCGGAACAAGAGAAGCGCCGCCACAATGCCCAGAATACTCATGAGGTTCGGAGCAAAGGCCAGACCGATCGTCAGGCGAATCACATATAGATTCACCGTTATCGGCGACGTATCAAAAACCGGATACGTCGTAACCAGATAAGGCATCAGACCGGCCAGCGCCTCGACGCCTGACAGCAGCTGTCCCAAAATGCCGCCGAGAATCGCGCCAACCACAACAAAGAGAATACACATCCCGTATCCACGGCCACCAAATTTAGCCAAAAGGAGTCCCTCCCAACAGATTTTCATTTCCTAGTATTCGCCGCATCTCCAGAAAGTCCTTCCACAAAGGACATTTTCTTATAATGAAAACAGCCGTGGAACCGACAGAGTCCCACAGCTGCTTACCGGATCAAATCAGGTACCGGATATAAACATACACCGTTGACAGCACAATCGTCAAGAGCATAATCGGAAATCCGATCTTAAAATACTGAATAAACGTGATTTTCACGCCGCGCTCTGCGGCCAATCCGGCCACAATAAGATTTGCTGACGCTCCGACCAGCGTTCCGTTTCCGCCCAGGCAGGCCCCCAGAGCGAGGCTCCACCATACTGGCTCCAGATTGCTCACGCCCATAGTCCCCATATTTTGAATCAGCGGGATCATCGTCGCCACAAACGGAATATTATCGAGGACCGAAGATACCAGCGCACTGAGCCAGAGCACCATGAGAGAGGTCGCGGTCACATCGCCGCCGGTGAGAGATACCGCCCGGGCCGCCAAACTATTGATAATCCCCGTTTCAATCAAGCCGCCCACAGCAATAAACAAGCCGATAAAGAAAAAGATCGTCGCCCATTCCACCGACTTCATCGTCTTTTCCACCAGATGATGACTTCCGCCGGCCAGCAGGAGCAGCAGGAAACCGCCCGTCAAGGCGATCAACGAAGATTCAATATGGGTCACGGAATGCGTAAAGAAGCCGAGAATAACCAAGGCCAGTACAAAGAGCGCCCGGGAAAGCAACCGGCGGTCCTTCAGCGCCTTCCGCTCATCCAGCCGCATCAGCTCCGCCTGCAATTCCGGCGTGGTTTTCAGCCCCTTGCGGTAAATGACCTCTACCAAGAAGATCACGATCAATAAATTGAAAATGGCAATCGGCGCCAGATTTTCAATAAATGCCATGAACGTCAACTCCTTTACCGCGCTGCCGATCATGATGTTCGGCGGATCGCCGATCAGCGTGGCGGTTCCGCCGACATTCGAAGCGATAATCTGAGTCAGCAAAAAGGGCATCGGATTGATATGAAGCTTCTGGGTGATGCTGAACGTGACCGGAACCATAAGCAGAACCGTCGTCACATTATCGAGAAACCCCGAAAAAACCGCAGTAATAAAGCCAAGATAAACCAGAATACGGCGCGGCTCTGCCTTCGCCGCACGGGCCGCCTTGATTGCTACATAATCAAACAGGCCGGTATGGCTGGTCACACCAACCAGCACCATCATGCCGACCAGCAGTCCCAACGTATTAAAGTCGATATGATGCAGCGCTGTATCCTGCGACAAAATCCCTGACAAGATCATGAGCAGCGCCCCAAGCATGGCAGCCACGGTGCGGTGAATCTTTTCCGATACAATCACCGCATACATCAAAATAAAGATAATTCCTGCTACAACCGCCAAATTATTCTTTCCTCCTTCCATTTACCGGGATATGCTCCCGAAAAAACAGACGGGGCCTGTGGTGAACAGACTCCGCCTCAACTATCCTTATAACAAAACTCTGTTCAGTTTATCATAGAAATCCCGGACTTGGCAAGAAGATTTTAGCAAAATCACGGCTCTTCCCGGATCACCACGGTATTCTTTCCCCGAAGCTGCTTCGCCTCATACAAGGCCCGATCCACACGCGCAAACACCGTCTCTGCCGTATCGCCGGTCCGTGCAGCCACCACGCCGATGCTGACCGTCACGCGGTCTTTTTCCGACAGCGGATCCATGTCAGCGACATGCTTCCGAATCTGTTCGGCCGCTCCCCGGGCTTCCTCCAAAGAAAGATCCGGGCAAACGGCGAGAAATTCATCGCCGCCCCATCGGCCCGCCACAGCATGAGCTTTGTCAGAAACCTCCCGGATAATCCCGGCCAGCAGCTGCAGAATACAGTCGCCCATCGCATGACCGAACCGGTCATTGACCAGCTTGAAATCATCCACATCCAACATGAAAACAGCCACCGGCTGACGGCACAGCTGAAATTCGGCCATCAACTGTCGCAGCCGGTTTTCCGTTTCTCCCCGGTTCAGGAGTCCGGTAAGATAATCGATGCGGGCCAGCCGATAAAGCGCAGCATTGCTCTCCTCCAGCTCCTGCGTCGTCCTCTCAATGAAATGAACCAAATGGGCCATAATCGAACGATGCGGCCGAAGATGCAGCGGCTGACTCGGCGCGCGGCGCACAGAATCCTTGCCCAGCCCCTCCCGCATCCCGATCAGAACCAGCGTCATATTGGACACCATGATCTGACCATCCGCGGTGCGCATGAACTCCCCATACGCATAAAATCCGGCGGACGGCGCCAAACGCCGCGTGATCGACAATTCCTGCTCCGTATCACTGCCCAGCAGCATCCAGCGCGCCACACAACTCACGACAAAAACAGCCTCCGGGCGGAACGACGCCATTTTATTCTGAAGGACCAGCGCATTGTCAATGATCTCACCGGGGTCTCCATAGGCCAGACGCACCCGCTCTCCCACGCGGAAATCCGCTCCAAACATGACGCTGCCGTCTTTGAGACAGCGCCGCGGATGGCGGGCCAGCACCACGCCGTTGCGCTCAAAATAAAACGGGAAGGTCAGCGCCTCCGTCAAGAAGCGGTCATCATTGCCAATATCCAGATACCGCTCAAACACATCCATGGCCGGCTTGCCGTCCAGTTCCTGCACGCAGAACTCTCCGTCCATCTTCGTAACCGTCATAAAGCGGCCCAGCGGTTTCCAGCCAAAGCTCGAACTGGTCTGCACATGAAGCTTTTTCCCGCTGAATATGGCCACAGCTATGCCGTGGCGAAGCAGCGCGTCCTGTGTAAAGACCATGCCATTCTGCCCCAGACTGCCGTCGTCCGCAAGGCCGCCAAAAAAAAGAATCTCCCTGCGCGCCCGGGACGCCTGACGAAAAAACGGGTTGATATTGAGATGAAATCCCGCCGAAATAACCTCCACCGCCGCGGCATGACGATCCGCATCCAGAACCGCAAGCAGACTGCGTCCGGCAGCCTCACTGTCCTCCATCCGAAAATCAAACGACATGACCCGCACAGAGGAACATTCCATCAGCGTAAAATTGACAACAATATCGTTCTCGATCAAACAGCCGTCGATGATCTCTACAGTCGACACCGCGCCAATGATCTGTGCTTCCGGAAACGCCGCACAAATCATTTGCTTCATATCCTGCAGCATCGCCGGATCCGCCCGATTCATAAAGATCGAGACGAGTACGCCCGACAGGGCCTTCATCTTCTTTGCTTCCTGACGGACCTGCTCAACATCGGCCAGCAGTTCTTTTCTTCCATGTACCAAAAAAGGGAATTGCTTCATAACTTATCCATCCTCATCGTTCTCTGACCATCTTTATCGATTGATTCCCATATATCCATTTCCTTCTTCTTTTAATCTTACCTGCTAAAGCCCCGATCCGCAAGCAAAAAGAAGGGATCTCCTCCTTCATCCGAAAGAAAAAATCACCTCCGCCCGGCAGGTTTTGCCGCTGTCGCCAAATCTATGATAAAATAAAGGAAATGCGCTATCGGAACGGGAGGTTTCCAAATATGATCTTATACATGATGGCCCTTGCCGCACTTATCCTGCTCATTCTGCTCTACCGCTATCTGCCCAATAAAAAAATCTTTGCCTGCTTCTGTCTCACGCTTGCAGTCGCCGGACTGATCGTATACTATGTCTGGCCGCGTCCGGAACCGCCAAAAACCGCTCTGAGTGAGTCCGAGCAATGGGAGCGCAGCCAGCAGCAGCAAATCTTTGCCGCCTGGTATGCCGGATATCAGAAAGACCTCAATGAACTGGACCGCAATTGGCAGTGGTATCATCATATTCTTGAAAACTTCAAGGAAAACAACATCAGCATACAAACCACCTATCAGCGCCTCCAGCAGCTGGAAAAAGACAGCCAAAGCCTGCGCGACCGGATCGCGCACAACGCTCCCCCGGCTGCGCTCAATGACGGATGTTACGATCTGCTTGCCGAGGTGATGAAAAAAACCTCCGCTTATGCCGATGCGCAATATCGGACTATCGCCCTGACCAAAGCGGCAGCGGATCCAGCCTCCATGCGCGCAGAAAGCCAGACGGAACAAAGCCGTATTCTGCAATCGGTCATGATCCGCGAATCGCCGGTCGGGCTGTATACCGCAAAGGAAATCACCGCAATCCGTGATTATCTCGATATCCGTGAAGATCTTCCTTCACCGCAATAAACGATGTCCCCGGCAGGCCAGTTTTGATCTGCCGGGGGCATCGTTTATTGCAGAAGAATCACATCTTGTCCGGAACCGAATCGCGGGGAAGCGCCCCGCCGGCTTTCAAGACTTTCTTATTTTCATACATCTGCTCGTCAGCCCGATTGAATACATCCGCATACGTATCCCCTTGGCGATATACCGCAAATCCGGCAGCCATCGCTGCCATTTTCCAGGGATGCTCTACCGTCCGGTCATGAAGCCGGATATATGGCCTCATCTGCAAAAGCAGGTTCTGATGCACGGCATAATCCTGTCCAGTCAGAACGACCACGAACTCATCCCCGCCAATACGATACACCGGACTATGCGCGAAAATCGTACAGAGAACCCTGCTCACCGCCTTGAGCGCCACGTCCCCTTTTTCATGCCCGTAAACGTCGTTGATGTATTTCAGCTCATTCATATCGGCCATCAGCACGCCGAACTCCGCGGTTCCGGCCACAATAGACGCAGTAAGTTCCACGATCTTCTGCTCATAAGCCGTATGGTTTTTCACCCCGGTAAGTTCATCACGCAGGGCCATCCGCTCGATCAGATTCAGATACTCGCGAAGCTGGCGCGTATCGTCCAGGATCTTGTCCTGCGACAGCAAAATCTCCTTATACAGCTCTTCCAATTCATCGCCCGAACGAATAGGCGGTTCAGAAGGCTTTTTCTCCAGAAATTCACGAAAATATCTGAGCATTTCCTGAAGCCTGCCAATCGGACGGATCACCTGATTGGTGATGAACGTATAAACAAAGGCCAGCAGGAAACAGAAAATGATACATTCCACACTGATGATCTTTGCGTCCAGCTTGTGTACCTCGTCCATCACCTGACGCATATCCAAATCCACACCGATATAAGCCACCGTGTTTCCCGACTCGTCCATCAGGGGCTCATAAACAGAAAGCAGCCAGCCCCATTTCGGATCATGAGACACCACCGGGCCGATGGTCTGCTTCGTATTCTCGTCCAGCAACGCCTTTTTCAAGGGGCGATAATACGCACTGCGCATAGGAATGCGGTCATCATATTGCAGCGTCTCGTTATCCGCCTCGCAAATCACACGCATGGCCGGCCCCGTTTCATCCCGGATCACCTGATGAACATACAGAAACCGGATCGCATGATCCGAATGTTCATACAACGTGCGGAAATCCCGCTTCAACTCCTGATAATCCCGCGAACGATCCCCATGCGGCGCCAAAACAGCTTCCAGCTCATCGGGCGTGATCATGCCCTTGGCCGCGGAAGCATAATTGCGCGCCAAAGAACCGTAAGTCCCATAAACTTCTTCCCGGTAAACGCCGCGAAGGAGAAAAAAAAGCGCGGATCCGGCCAGCAACATCATGACGCTGAGCACGGCAACAAATTTCAGGCGCAGCGGCCACTGACGCACCCGTCCCCAACCCCACGCCGACTCAATCAAAGACCGTTTGACCAGTCCGGGGAAGCGGTCAAGGATCAGCCGGATCAGGAAAAAGTCCAAAAACAGATTCACGCTGATGAGCAGCGCAAGAATCCCCACCTCCGCCAATAGGAAGACCGCTCCTGCCGTCTGTCCGCTGACCGTCTGTGCCAAAGATTCCGCCGGTATCTTATAATTCAGCGCATGGCATACGCCATCGGCCAAAACCGCAATGAACACACTGAGCCCTATGGCCGCTTCCGCCATAGTCCGCCAGGACCTTAATACACCGCGCCGTAAAAAAAATCCGAACATAAGCACCGTCAGAAAATCAAACGGCAGCATAAAAAAACGGCCGTCCCCTGCGACGGAGACCAGCATCCCGCCGATCAATACCACCAGCAATCCGGGCAGAACCCCCATCGCAGCAGTGACCAGCAAAGCACCGAAATCAAATAGAACGAATGCGCCTGCCCAGCCGGAAAGGAAAAAGCCCGCTCCCTGCAGCAAAATCCCCGCCACCAGCATACGCCAGAAATTTCTTGACATGATGTTTTCCTCAAAATAAGACTTTTGTCTCATATTTTTCTCACTTTGTTTATTTTACTCGCATTGCTAAGGCGATGCAAGCAAAACAAAAGAACTTCCGGCAAAAAAGACCGGTCAGACAGGATGATCGTCCTATCTGACCGGCCAGTCAGGCAAACATACCGGATCAGCGCAGAACGCGAACCGGTGTCTCATGATGTCTCACACGGAAACGATACCAGAGCATCGGCAGTACAAGCATGGGAACACCGGCCAGCAGCGCATCGCGCAGCTCCGGCGTAAAGATCATGACAATCAGGCAAAACACCTGCGACCAAATACCGAACAAGGTCACATAAGGAAAAAACGGCGTTTTGTAACGAAGCTGGTTCACTGTCCCTTCCGCAATATGGCGGCGGCGGCGGCGATACTGGCTCCAGCAGATCGAAATCCAGGCGATCGCACCGGTAAATCCCGACACGGCCAGCAGATAAGTATAAATCACGGAATCCGGATTGAACGCATAAAGAAGAATCACTGCCCAACAGGCACAGACGGACACCAGAATCGACCGCGACGGCATGCCGTTTGCGTTGAGCCGCCCGAGGCCTTTCGGCGCCATGTCCAGTTTGGCCAATGCGTGCAGCGCCCGTGCCGCACCGTAAAGGCCGGAATTGGAACAGGAAATGGCGGCCGTCAGAATAACAAACGCAAAAAAGGCGCCAAACCCGGTAAAGCCGTATTGGTTGACTGCAGCGGCAAACACGCTCTCGGATAAAGAGGCCTGATCCCATGGCAGGATGGAAATCAACAGGGAAATCGGAATGATATACAGCGCAATGATGCGCCAGGTGACATTGCGGACGGCAATCGGAATGCTGCGGGCCGGTTCCCGGCACTCGCCGGCGGCCAGTCCGATGATTTCCGTCCCCTGAAAATTGACCAGAATGATCACCATCGTCAGCACGATAGACCAATAACCATTCGGAGCGAATCCGCCGCTTCCGAGCAGCACGCTCGTGCCGATATACCCCTGATCACCGATCAGGCCGAAACAGATCAGCCCCGCCACCACGCTGAACGCCACAAGCGCTATGATCTTGATGAGCGCCAGCCACGACTCGCTCTCCCCGAACTTATCGACATGAAACAGGTTGATGCAGGTCACCAGCAGACTGAACAGGACCGCCCACCAAAGCTGACTGACCATCGGCAGAAAATGATTCATGATAATCCCTGCCGCGATCATCTCCGAAGGGACGTAGGCAACCCAGGTAATCCAATAGGCCCAGCCCACGCCGCAGGCCCAGGTAGAGGAGATATTCTCCCGTGCATAGGTAACAAAAGAGCCGGAAACCGGTTTTTCTACGGCCAGCTCCGCCAGACAGAGCATAACACAAAGTACAATGATGCCGCCCAGCAAGTAGGCCAGAATAGATGCCGGACCGGCCTTTTCCAGAACATATCCCGTTCCCAGAAAATAACCGCTGCCAATAACCCCGCCCAAAGAGATCAGCTGCAAATGCCGATTCTTGAGGCCTCTGTTCATCTTCGATTCGCTCATGACCTTACTAACACAACCTTCCCAGCACCGCTGCCTGTCTGTGATTTGTATAGCGTCTGCCATCCGCGGTGCTTCGATTCTTTATGATTCTAAGAATACTACAAACCGCAGCCGATTACTATACCTTCGGACAAGAAATTTTTCTTTTCTCACCGCCTGCCCATACGCTATAATGAGAAACAGGATTCAGCAAGAAAGAGGTGCTTTTCATGAAAGCGTTCCGGACCATTGCGGAACAAGACGATACCATCGAAACGCTCTATGAAATACAGCGTTCCAGATTCATCACACATATCTGCCATGCAAAAACCGAAGAAGAAGCCCGCGCCTTCGTCCTGTCCATAAAAAAAAGATACTTTGATGCCAGACACAACTGCTCGGCATGGGTGCTGGGCGAATCCGCAGAAAAACAAAAGTCCAACGACGACGGCGAACCAGGCGGAACCGCCGGCAATCCGATGCTGGACGCGTTGAAAAAAGCCGGCCTGACCGATACGGTCATCGTCGTCACCCGCTATTTCGGTGGCATAAAGCTCGGCGCCGGGGGATTGATCCGGGCTTACAGCCATGCCGCGGCACTCGGGATCGAAGCCGCCACCGTCGTAGAAATGACACCCTATCAGGAGCTTTCCGTCACTCTGGATTACGATTTGCTCGCCTCCGTCGAACATTGGATGCGCCAGACCGGAATCCGAAGCGAAGCGCCCGAATACGCAGAAAAGGTTACGCTTCATCTGCTGATCCTGCCGGCCGACATGGAAAAAATACTGGCAGAACTCACGGATAAAACCTCCGCCCGCTTCACTTTCCAAAAGGGCAGCCAGCGTCTCCTTGCCCTTCCGGTACAATCCTAGAGCCCCATCACGGCGACAGGCCCTCCGTCCCAAAGCGGGACAGAGGGCCTGTCGCCTTTTATTCAGATAATCGTTTCTCCATGATATGTCTCACCGGCAATATCCGGCTTGACACCATAACCGATGGCCCACTCGCATTTATATTTAATGGCCTGTGCGTGGATGCTTTTCATGCGATCCTGTGTCCTGACCACCTTGCCCGGCACGCCGACCACCAGCGAATTCGGCGGGATCACTTCATGTTCCCGTACCAGAGCCCCGGCAGCAATCACGGAGCCGCGGCCGATCTTCGCCCCGGTCAGCACCGTCGCATTCATGCCGATAAGCACATGGTCCTCGATTTCACAGCCATGAACTACCGCGCCGTGTCCGATCGTGACATAATCGCCGATAAGACAGGGAAACTCGTCAGCAACGTGCAGACAGACCAGATCCTGCACATTCGAGCAGACGCCGACCGAAATATAATTCACATCGCCCCGCGCGACAACGCCAGGCCAAAGGCTCGCATATTTCGCCACCCGGACATCACCGGACAGGAACACCTGCGGCGCCACAAACGCCTCTTCATCAATCTTCGGGCTGATGCCCTGAAACGCACGACTGGAAAGAGTATACATCGTTATCGCTCCTTTATCCTCAGATCATTTCGGCAACTCCTGTCTCCATTATAGCAGACCACCGCGCGGATACAACCTCAGACGGCATGGACTTCCGCTCCATGATCCGCACGGATATCCAGCCGCAGATCTGCCAGTTCGCGCACCATACGGCTTTCATGGGTAGAAAAAATCAACGTTTTGCCCGCTTCCTTGAGCGACTTCAAAAAATCAAGCAGCCATTCCTGCGCCTCTGCATCGAGAAAACTCATGGGCTCATCCAGCGTCCAAACCGCTGGATTCATCGTCAGGACACTGGCAATGGCCGTCTTTTTTTTCTCGCCGCCGGACAGCGTATACGGAGCCCTGCGGCGCAGGCGCTCCAGCCCCAGCAGGACAAGCGCATCGTCGACACGCCGTTTCACCTCGTCCTCTGAAAGCCCCATCTGCCGCGGGCCAAAAGCCAGTTCGTCCTCCACGCTGCCGCAGAACAGCTGAATATCCGGATTCTGCCAGATCAAACCAACGCGCTGATGAAACCATTTGGAATAACGATGATCACGCATACGGGCAGCCGTAATCTCCGTTCCCTCAAAGGTATAGCTGCCGATATCCGGATAAATCAGTCCATTGACCATGCGCAGCAAGGTCGACTTTCCCGCCCCATTCGGCCCACACAAGGCTACAGCCTGCCCTTTCTCTGCCTGAAAATCCACATGACGCAAAACCGGCTCGCCCTCATAGGCATAGCACACATCCCGAAAGACAAGGATGCTCATCAGATCCCCTCCATCCGCAAAAAAAGAAACAGATAGACCAAAAACACGGCCCATAAAACAGCATCCATCCAACCAGCCCGCTGGGAAGGCGCAGCCGGATATTCTCCCGTGAAGCACCGGCAGACCATGGCCTGATACATCTCCTCCGACATATCCCGCGAATACAGGAATAAGCTGCCGAGCACGCCGCCTGCGGCCCGGCTTTTGTGCGTATTATGACCGACAGAGCGAAGCTTCAGCGCCGTCAGCATCTCCCCGGCCCGTTCTCCCAGCAGAACAATACAGCGCAGCGCTGTATCCAGCAGAAAGATAACCTCCTGAGGCAAGCGAAAAGCGCGCAAAGCCGCCGTCATCTGATGCCAGGGCAAGAGTTCCGTCACAATCCCCAGAGAAGATACGGTAAGAAACGTCTTAAACGGAATCATCAGCAGCGTCCGGTTCCCGGTCCCCAGAAACAACGCAGGAAACAACAGAAAAAACGAAAACAACATCGCAGCAATGGCGGCTCCGAGCAGATGCCGAATCACTCTCCCATCCAGAAAGCAGAGCAGAGCCAGTACCCCCGCCAGCTGGCAAAGCAGGAAAGCCAATGTATGCGCACTGACCGTCAGAAATAGCCACAGCACAAAAAGAATCAGCACAGTCCGGGGCGGAACCTTATCCAGAATCCGCTTGTGCGCCTGATGCCGGAAGGAAATCAAAACAGCCAGAACACGCAAAAAAGACCGGGAAATAAAATAATCCCGATCTCTTCCCGGCTGATATTCTTCTTCCCGAATCATCCACTCAGAAAGCCGCATTTCTCCGCCTCATCGATTCATCATCCATGCGCCTGCGCATCATAGTCAGCAGAACGCGGTAAAAACGATGCAAAAATCTTAAACAAAATCACCAGCAGCGCCGTCCCGATCACCGCAGACAAGATATAACCGAACGATTCCGGCATACCGGCAACCGCATAATCCGGAAACAGTGCCTCAAAGGAAAAGCCCTGCTCCATCCCTGCCGGCGTATAACCGAGAGCATTGCCCAAAAAGTCCTGTCCGGCCAGCTCTTCCGGGTCCCATTCTCCCCAGGCTGTTCCGGCAGCCAGCAGTCCCAGCGGCGTCCCGGCAATCAGCAAGGCAAGCAGCGCATAGACCGGGCGGCTGCCCTTTATGCCGGTTCCATCAGTCAGGGCCGGGGCCGTCTTATGCAGATAACTCAGCACAGCCATGGTGAACACAATCTCCGCAAGCCCGAACAAAGTCAGATGACCGACCATCATGGCGGGAATGGAAATCTGCAGCGGATACGGACAATAAAGCGCTTGTCCGGCTGCATCGGTAAACAGCATCGGCTGAATGCCAAATTCCACCGCCGCACACAGGGCGGCAAGATTGATTCCCACATAAGCGCCGATACCGGCAGCCGCCGTCGGATGCGCCGGCATAACCCGAATCAGGCCGCGATAGACCGCCCAGCCGCTGAACGGCATGACTAATGCCATGTTGAAGCAGTTTGCGCCAAAGGCCAGAATCCCGCCATCACCAAAAAACAACGCCTGAATCAATAAAGCGATACTGACCGTCAGACAAGCCGACCACGGGCCGAACAAAACAGCCAGAAGCGTTCCGCCGACCGCATGCCCCGTCGTTCCTCCCGGCAGCGGAATATTAAACATCATGCCAAGAAAAGAAAACGCTGCGCCAATCCCCAGCAGCGGCATCTTCTCCCGAGGAATCTCCCGGCGGACTTTGTGAACAGCCATCAGCCATACCGGTACCATCGCAGCCCCCAAAACCGCGCAGGTAGAAGGGCTCAGATAATTTTCCGGAATATGCATTGCCTCATCTCCTTCACAATGAAATATTACCTTTATGTTACCTTTTCATTGTAAAGGCTTGTCCGACAAAGCGGAAGCCCCCCTGGGGGTTCCGGCCGCAAAATCTACGGGCAAAACGCAAAAAGAGCGCTGCTTCCTCCACGAACTGCAGCACTCTTTGCACAAGAGCAGGGACTTCAGGCATAACTCTTGCCGATTATACCCGAGAAAACATCATTGATTGGGATGCAACTTCCATGCGTTCTGCCTATCCCATGCCTTTATGATATCACTTTAAGGAAGTAAAATCAAGATTGTCCTGTTCCATTTTCTATATCTTTGTACCTTTGACAAAGACGCCCTGTTATATCAGCCCGACATGTATCAAAAAATACGGCCGCGTACGTTTCCGGTAAACCATTCGATTTCCTGAATGAAAGCCTTCCAGGACTCCGGCATTTCCTCTCCCCGGAGCGTATAGCTGCCGCTGTTTTCCGTACCGTCATGCCAAATCAGCTTCCATTCCACACGCGGCAGAAAATCATCGGCCAGCGAATCGGACTGCCCGCCAAACTCCGCGGCATGAGCCGCAATGCGCTCCAAAAGCAGCGGAACATTCCGCACCGAATCATAGGCATGACGCTCCGTACCCAGCCCCTGCTTATGGCGCGTAAAAAGCAGCAGATGCTTGCCCCGGTTGATGACCAGTTTCTCCGTCAAAGCCAGTTTTTTCTGACGTGGCAGATAGATCGTCCCTCCGGGGTTGTCCATGGTATCCTGCAAAAGCAGGGAAACCTGCTCCAGCTGGCGAACGCGGTGCAAAGCCACGCCCGGCACTTCATTCATGAGATCGATAAACGCCGCCCAGGAACCGGGATAAGCCTGATCGCCGACAATGCGCCGCGCCCCCGTCCGGCTGTCCCTGAAAGCCAGACGCCAGAGCTTATGCGCGGCAGGCGGGACTTCCGGCTGATAGCTGGCCCGCCAGGAATCCAAATGAATCCGTTCCATACGTCTCAGCCAGCGCCGCCCTCCATCCATCATCTCAGGCTCAGGCATCTGCTCCTCCCCATGCTGTACCTGGTAATACAGCTGACGATTCCGAACCGTAAGCTCGACCCTCAATTTGTATTCTTCCGATATAAAAGTCAGTTTCTCCAGCAATCTTACGCTTGCCTCCCATTCCTGTCATTCCGCCTCTAAACTCTATATGTACCATCATACTAGAAAAGAGGGCCATGTTTCAAGTCCTCTTTTCCCCATTCCGCACAAAAAAGAAAGCGCTTTCACTCCACCTTCAGGATGATCCGATACTAAGGGCGCTAAGACTCCCGCTGAATACGTCTTACTTTATCCTGCCGGACGTCTGCTGTCCTGAAACGGAAGCGAAATCGAACGCCGGCTCATGATAATGACGATTGGCCAGACGCAAAGCCTGCCGGAACGAACCGGCCTTCCATTCGGCCACATCCCGTTTTTCCAGCTGCTTCTCCCCGCGCACATATGGCAGGATAAACAAAACGGCCTCCTTCAGCCCCTGCCCCTTTGCCGTCTTCTGATCGTAAAGATCGATGCCGAGCTCCTCACCGACTCTGGCCAGCGTGAGATAGCCGCGCAAAACATACAGGCTGTAATTCATCGGCCGTGTCCGCGCAAGCTCCAAGGGAAAGCTGCCGTCCGGCGCCAGCTGCTTCTCCAGCCTCCGATGAACCACATCGCGGATAACACGTCGCGCCACATCATCACGTCCGGCATAATGCGCAAAAACAGCGGTCTGTGCGTCATACCAGACCCCATGATTGTTCGCCGAGGCCGCTTCCCGTTTCCCCTTCTCGCTCGTCAGCAGCCAATCCGTATATGCGCCGAACCATGCCTTCACCTTCCGCTGCTTCTCCGGTGGAAAAGCCGGCGAGGACTCCAGAAGATACAACGCATCCACCACATCAATGAGATTCACCGTATCGATGATCCCCGAATGGCGTCCCTCTGATTTCCCCGGCACCAGCTGGGCATATTCCAGCCGTGGATTCATCCGTGTAGCCGGATCGATAAACCAGCTGTCCACCAAAGCGGCCGCCCGCTCGGCAAACGCCTCATATCCACTTACCGCATAGCCCTGCGCCAGAGCCCGAAGCTCGCTCTTCATCCGCTCCAACCGTCTGGCATCATAGCGCGACTCATCCCAGCGCTCCGGATTTACATGGCCGTCCCGGCGGACGTATGAAAGCCCGTCAGGACTTGTGCTGTCCGGCCAGAAATAAATCGCCAGACTCGTATAATCCCGCTTATCTCCGGAAGGCGGAACCACTTCTTTATCCGTCAGAAGCGGAACCGGCTGCGTCATCGCCTTCTCCGCCTTCCGGATCAGCTGCGCCTTGCTGGAATATCCCGGTACCGTTTCGCCGCTTGCTATCGCAGCAAAATCCTCCGTGTCGATCCAGGCTCCGGCCGCAAAAACAGGTGTCGTCAGCAGCCAAAGTCCCATAGCCGCGCCGGCCGCTATATTGCTCCAACCCATGTTTTTCTCCTCCCCATGACCTCTCTATTCTGAACCGTCCGACCATACCTTCTGCTGATGCAGGACGTATTTATCGGTCGCTGTATCGAGCATTTCCTGCCAGGAAGAAAATTTTGTCGTCCGGCGAACGTGATCATCCATCGTCTCTTCCGGCAGCGCCTCAAAATCCGCCTGAGAGGCAATCTGAAACTTTCCACCGGACAAAAATTTGTCAAAGGTGCGGAACCGCGTATATTTCCGCATAAAGGATCGATCAAATACCTCTTGAAAATCCACCAGCTGAGGTTCACGCTGTGTCGGCAGCTGATAATATCCAACAATTTTTACAGACATACTGTATTCCTCCCGTTTACAACACCTTGTCCCGCGTGCGCCGTCTGATCCGGCCCGGCCGCGGATGAAACAAATGCCAGCCAAACTGCAGCGCCCCAAAACGCAGAACCATCACCACGGCAAAGCACAGCCAGGCCATCCCGGTGATTCCCATATACGGAAGAGATACAGAAGCGGCCAAAGCACCAGCCAAAGAAGCCACCGCGTAAATATCCTTATAAAGGACCGCGGGCATCCGCTGAGCCATAAGATCACGCAAAATTCCGCCGCCCACCGCGGTAATCACACCGAGCAATACCGGCAGAACGAACGGGTTGCCCCCCTGTACAGACAGCCCCGTAATCATCCCTGTGATGGTGAAAGAGGCCAGCCCGATGGAATCAAAAATGTTGTACACCGCCAAAATCAAATGCTTGCCGCGATGCGAGATCGACCATAAGGTATAAACCAGCGAAACCACTGCCGCAGTCACAATAGCCAGCATAAAATCGGTAATATTGCACAAGGCGGCCGGAGGTGTCACGCCGGCCAGCACATCCCGCACCATGCCGCCACCCACCGCCGTGAGCAGCGCCAGAACCACAATGCCAAAGATGTCCATCCTCTTCTCAATCCCGACCATCGCCCCGGACACAGCAAACGCGACCGTTCCCATCATATCAAAGACCACCCAGGTCATACTATCCATAATAAAACGCTCCCTGCTTTTCAATCTGAGAACATCGTACAATATGCTGCCGATTCCGTCAATATCATGGAGCAGCCGCTCCATTCAAGCCTGCCATGCCCGCAGGACAATCCCTGCCCGAAAGGCTCGTTCTGCCCCGAACCCTTTTCCCTTCCGCACTTTTTCCTATAGCGAAAGGCGCGGAATGCAGTAAAGAATCCTCTCCCTGCACTCCGCGCCTTTCTTCTCAATCAAATAAAATACCCTATCCTCTTCCCGTTCAAACAGAAAACGGATCGCGTTGAGCATCGCTGTCGGTCCGCAATCCTATTCCGACAGTGGATAATGAAGCGGATTTTCATATCACATAAAACCAGGCTGCATCCGGATCAGCCTCCACTTCCTGAACCTCCCGCTTCCCCTGATTATAGCGGAGTTCCTGATTTTTGACACTGACTTTCGTATCCGGCGCAACGGATTTGGTCAGAAATACATTGCCGCCGATGACCGCTCCGCGTCCTATGACTGTGTCCCCGCCAAGAATAGACGCGCCGGAATAAATCGTCACATAATCCTCAATGGTCGGATGCCGTTTCTTGTTAAACAATTTCCGCCCGCCGGAAGTGGACAATGCGCCCAATGTGACGCCCTGATAAACCTTGACATGTTCGCCGATCTCCGTCGTTTCGCCCACGACAATCCCCGTTCCATGATCGATCATGAAATAT
Source organism: Wylensekiella montiformis (assembly GCF_009697385.1). GTDB lineage: Bacteria > Bacillota > Negativicutes > Selenomonadales > Selenomonadaceae > Selenomonas_A > Selenomonas_A montiformis. Next base: position 18,372 of record NZ_VUNL01000009.1, on the reverse strand, counting down.
TTGCCGATAGTTGCTCCCGGATTGATATCGATGCCGGTTTTGCTATGTGCCAGTTCCGTCATAATGCGGGGAATCACCGGAACACCCAGCTGATACAAAACATGCGCAAAGCGGAAAATCGTAATAGCATACAGCCCCGGATAAGCAAAGATAATCTCATCCGCACTCTCCGCTGCAGGATCGCCGTCAAAAACCGCCTCGACATCCGTAGCCAGATATTCGCGAATCTCCGGAATCTTGCGCAAAAATTCCAGCGTAATGCGCTGCGCCTGATCTCTCGTCTCAGCCAGCCGGATGTCATCAGCCCGCTGACCATACCGCAGCGCAATGGCAATCTGCTTATTGAGCCGAAACGCAATATCTTCAATGACCATGGACAAATTGTTGCGGATATCATAAATCCGGTAATTCTTATCCTTGGAAAAACCGGGATAAGCCACGCGCACCAATTCCTGAATGAGTTCATAGATAACCTTCGAGTCCGGCTGATTGAACACGTCCAGCTTATCGATCGGCCGCTTATGGTCATAGTCTGCCAGAATGTTTCGGGTAATCGTATGAATTTCCGGTGAGATCAGATCCTGCATCAAAAGTCCCCCTATTGCTCCGATAGACGAAAAGGGCTCCAAATCGCACTGCCTTTACGATTTGGAACCACTTTTCCCACAATTCGTTAATCTGTGTATTATACTATCATACCATCGTTTTTCTGTCAATCCACAAGCAAATGACTCAGAGCCTGATCGAGATCTTCCAGCAGATCCTCAGTCCGTCAATGAAACGGAAGACCCGCTTTTTCGAATCCAGCCGCAGCGTGAACATCGCTCCGAATCTGCCGCATTCTAATAAAAGGCCGAGCTCTGATACAGCGGCTGCGTCACACATCCGCTTCCTTTATCGGGCTGAAAGGAATCATGCAAAAGTCTCGTCGTAAACCTCATGCGCTCAGCCCGCCCTTTTGCACGACAAGATCATAAGTGCCGTCGTCCTTTCGATCGACAGACAGCACTTTATGCCCCTCATCCTTAAGACTCCGCGGCACATTCTGAATCGGCTCGCCTTCATTGAGATGTATCCGCAGATTCTGCCCGTCTTCGAGATCTTCCAGTGCCATCTTGACCTTGACAAAGGTAATCGGGCAGACTACATCGGTAATATCGATCACATGATCCGTCCTGACTGTTTCGCTCATAATACCGCCTCCACTTCTTGCTGAAATTTATCCCAGCCCACACGATCCAGACAGTTTGCGAACCGTTCGCTGGGGCGGGCATAATCTTCAAAGAATTTCAGGGTAACCTCTACGATTTCATACACTTTTTCCTCGCTGAACACAATGGGCAGGAAATGGCGGCCGACCGCAATGCGGTTGCCATAGAGGCCGCCAAACGAAATGACGAAGCCGCGGTCTCCCGTCCAGGCATCAGCGGGGCAGCTTTTGATACATTTGCCGCAATAGACGCATTGATCCGGATGAAGCGTAACCGTCCCCGACTCTTTGTCGACCGCAATCGCCTTTTCCGGGCACACGGCTTCGCATACGCCGCAGTAGGTGCAGCCTGCAGAATCCCAGCGGGGTTCCACGCCGCCCTTTATCCCCATGTCATTCTCTTCTGCTTTAAGGCAGTTGTTATGACATCCGGTAAAACCAAATTTAAATTTATGCGGCAGTTCTCTGCCGCCGTAGCGGCGGTCAAATTCGTTGGCGAGCTTTACCGTATCGATCAGACCGGACGGACAGGTCGCCGCGCCCTGGCAGGCTGTGATCGTACGCACGCGCGGGCCACAGAAGCCGACTTCCACGCCGCCTTCTTTGAGCACTTTTTTGACCTCATCGATATCCCTCAGACGGATATATGGGATCTCAATCCCCTGCCTGCTCGTAAGATGCACATATCCCTTGCCGTACCGGTCCGCAACCTGCCGGACGGTATTGAGCTGGTCAGCCGTAAAGTGGCCGCCGACCGACTTCAATCGCATCGAAAAACAATCTTTCTGTTTCTGCCTCATCAGACCGCCTTTTTTCAGCGCGCTGTAATCTACTGCCATTTAAAACTCCTCCTAAAACAAACAGGATTCCCTTCAGCGTATCCGCAAATCCTCTTTCGTCACGGTTTTATCCCGGCTGATCTGAAAACTATTGAGCACCGGCTCCCCGCCATGAAGGGACAGGATCAAGTAACTCGCTTTCGTATCAAAGGCCAGTCTTTTATCTTCTTCACTCGGACGCGACGGACTTGCCGGATGGCTGTGCCAATTTCCGAGCAGCTCCAGCCCCTGTTCGCGAAGCGCCCTGACCGCATCGAACTGTTCTTTGGGGTCCAGGGAAAAATGTTCCTCGCTATGGTCAACATTGGTAAGATAAAAAACCTTTTCTATGATTTTATCCTCACCGTCTATGCGTCCGCCGATAAGCCCGCAGTCCTCAACCGGGGCCATATCACGCGCATGACGTACCATTGCCAGATAATCCTCTAAATGCAAATGTATCGGCATGGCCTTAGCTCCTTTCTTTTTCGCCGCCGGCATCAGTGCGTGCGCAGATCACAGGACGGCTGTTCATAATCGATCAGCTCCGTGATGGTCGGATGATCACCGCAGACGGCGCAGTCATGATTGCGCGGGATCCGGATCTTGCGGAACGTCATAGTCAAGGCATCATACGTCAGCAAAAAGCCGGTCAGCAGATCGCCGATTCCGAGGAGGTATTTCAGCGCTTCCGTCGCCTGCAGCGTACCGATAATCCCGCCCATGACCCCGAGCACGCCGGCCTGCCGGCAGGTCGGTACGGCGTCTTTCGGCGGCATCGTCGGAAACACGCAGCGATAGCACGGCCCCTGTCCCGGAACATAGGTCATAAGCTGTCCCTGAAACCGGATGATACCGGCATGGCTATACGCTTTTTTCTCAAAGACACAGGCATCATTGATGAGAAATTTCGCCGGGAAATTATCTGTGCCATCGATGATGAAATCATAGTCCTGATCGCGAATAATATCCCGGATATTTGCGGCATGGACCATCTCATGATATGTGTGAACCGCAACGTCCGGATTCATCTCATGGATAGTCTCCTCAGCGGACAGAATTTTCGGTTTGCCGACATCTTTCGTCTGATGGATGATCTGTCGCTGCAAATTGGATAAATCCACCACATCAAAGTCGACCAGACCGATATGCCCCACGCCTGCGGCGGCAAGATACATCGCAGCCGGCGCGCCAAGGCCTCCCGTACCGATGACCAGTACCTTTCCGTTCAAAAGCTTTTCCTGCCCTTTTCCCCCAACCTGTTTAAGAATAATATGACGAGAATATCGCTCAATCTGTTCATTCGTCAGCGTACTGCTCACCGCGCACCGCCTCCCATAAAATAAAGAAATTCCACTGTATCACCATCTTTTACCACCGTATCATCAAATCCTGCGTGATCGACAAACTCCCCATTGAGCTGTACTGTGACATAGTCCGGCTGTTCTGCCTTCGCCACGGTCAACAGCTCCCGTACACTGACAGCATGGTCGAGTTCCAGCGGATTCCCATTAACAGTAAGTTTCATGTTCTTCTCCTCCTAATAGCACAAAAAAGCCCATGAAAAACACACCGGCCGGGTCTCTGCAAAAACAGAACATGCTGCTGCGGATTCCGAACAGGCTTCGTGTTTCCCATAGGCTTTCGTTTTTCGAATGACCTTCGGTTTGCACCATCTATTCCTATTATTTTTATATGTTTTGTAATTCGATAGTGCTATCATACACCGTGATGAAGAAAATGTCAACCTGCCTATCAGCTTTTCTCCGCCTTTTCCAGCCATAATTCACCGCTCATCAGACCGCTCATCACGCAGGCAGCCGCCGCACCGGCCCGCAATACCTCCGGCAGGCGCTGCGGCGTGATCCCGCCAATCGCATAAACCGGCACAGGCGAAGCCGCACAGACCTGCGCCAAAAAATCAATACCGCGCCCGGGCAAGCCCTGTTTGCACGAGGTGGCATAAATATGACCGGCCAGAATATAGCTGCATCCAAGCGCAGCCGCCTCCTGAACGTCAGTCAGGGAATGACAGGATGTTCCCAGCACCCGGAATCGGCGGCGCTGGGCCGGAGAGGTTCTGCGAAGCAGCGAAAGCGGCAAATGAAGCCCATCCGGGCAAAGACGGACAGCGGAAGAGAAAAAGCTGTGCAGAATAACGGGAACCTCCTGCGAGCGAAAAATCGGTATCATGCGCGCCGCAAGGGCCTCATATTCCCTCTCGTCCATGTCTTTCTCCCGCAGAATAACCGCCCTCGGACGGCAGGCAGCGATGCGCTTCATCCGTTCTTCCAGCGGGCCATCGCAAAGATGCCGGTTTGTGACGCAAACCACCCTGTTCCAATCGATGCGCTCAGACATACAAATAATCATTGAGCACCGGCTGCAGCCCCTCGCTGCTCATATCCTCATACATCTTGCGGAAGCTGCGCGTATCGCAAATCTCAAACTGTGCGTCGCCCGTCTCCTCTTCTTCCCGTCCCGTGTATTTTTCCTCATGATCGCCAATTCCTGTCGACACTCCGGCGGATATCTTCGTCGCACAGATCCGTGCAATGCCATTGCGGAACGCCGCGCTTTCCCGTGAAGATACCGTAATGCCGGCATACGGAAGAAAAATCCGATATGCACAGAGAATCTGACACAGCTGCTTCTCTCCCACATCGAGCGGATTGATTTTTTCATTGTTGATGATCGGCCGCAGGCGCGGACAGGACAACGAAAATTCGGCCTGCGGATATTTGCGCTGCAGATACCAAATATGCAGCGCCGTCGCCAAAGCATCCCGGCGAAAATCCGACAGTCCAAGCAGCGCCGAGAAGCCAACGCCGCGCATGCCGCCCATCAAAGCCCGTTCCTGCGCTTCAAAACGATACGGCCATACCCGTTTATGTCCCATGAGGTGCAGCGTCTCATATTTTTGCAAATCATACGTTTCCTGAAACACGGTGACATAATCTGCGCCGCACTCATGCAAATACCGGTATTCCTCCGTATTGACCGGGTAAATCTCCAGCCCTACATTTTTAAAGTATTTTCTGGCCATCCGGCAGGCGTCGCCGATGTATTCCACGCTGCTTTTCGTCTTGCTTTCCCCAGTCAGGATAAGGATCTCCTCCATGCCGCTGTCAGCAATGACTTTCATTTCATGTTCAATCTGTTCCGCGTTGAGCTGCAGACGCTGAATATCATTGTAACAATTAAACCCGCAGTACACGCAATAATTCTCACAGTAATTGGCAATGTAAAGCGGCGTAAACAAATATACGGTATTGCCAAAATGACGGCCGGTTTCCCGCCGCGCCCGCTGAGCCATCTCTTCCAGAAACGGTTCAGCAGCCGGCGACAGCAGCGCCTTAAAGTCCTCAACGCCGCAGGTTTCATGGTTCAGTGCGCGGCGCACGTCTGCTGCCGTATAACGGGTATAGTCATAAGACCCCATCTGTGCGACAACCTTATCCCGCACATCCGAAGAAATCTGTTCCATTTCCGGAAAATATTCCATCGGATCACGGCGGCAGGAAGGGTCGGTTTCCAGCTGATGCTTTTTAGCCAATGCCTTTTCGCTGAGCTTCTCAGAATCGACAAAAAAATGATTTTCCTTTGTTTCTTCGTTCATGATACTGCCCCCTCAGTCCCTAAGAAAACCGGTCAACGGATCCGAAGCCGACGCACCGCGCGTCAGGACGCGCCCGAGTCCCGCCAGATAAGCGTTCCGCCCCGCACGGATCGCGTCACGGAACGCAGCTGCCATCATCGGCAGATTGCCGGCTGTCGCCAGCGCCGTATTAGCCATGATCGCCGCCGCGCCCATTTCCATCGCCGCACAGGCCTCAGAAGGCTTTCCAATCCCCGCATCGACAATAATCGGCAAGTCAATCTCATCAATGAGAATCTGGATAAACTCTTTTGTAGCCAGTCCTTTATTGGAGCCGATCGGAGCCGCCAGCGGCATCACTGCCGCCGCGCCAGCCTGCACAAGATCCCGCGCCACGTTCAGATCCGGATACATATAGGGGAGAACGACAAACCCTTCCTTTGCCAGCTGCTCCGTAGCCCGGATGGTCTCCTGATTGTCCGGCAGCAGATACTTCGAATCGCGCATAATTTCAATTTTTATGAAATCCCCGCATCCGAGTTCCCGAGCCAGTCTGGCAATGCGCACCGCTTCCTCGGCACTGCGGGCGCCGGAAGTATTCGGCAGCAGCGTCGTTCCGGAAGGGATATAGTCCAGAATGTTTTCCTTCTTCTTCGTATTCGCGCGCCGGACCGCCAATGTCACAATCTCCGCACCGGCATCCTTCACCGCCGCTTCTATCAGCTGCAGGGAATATTTGCCCGAACCGAGAATAAACCGAGAATGAAACCGATGTCCGCCCAGACTCCACGTATCTTCTTCATTCATTGCCATAACAATTAACGCTCCCTTTCCAAATACAGAATCAGCCATCCTTACGGCAGCCGCAGCCGCCGCCCATAAAACAGACGATCTCCACGACATCCCCGTTCCGAAGCACCGTGCTGCCGTAATCCTCCTTCGGTAAAATCACATCATTGTACTCCACGGCTACGGCACGGCTGTCATAGCCGGCCTCTGCCAGCCATTTCGCCACCGTGCACCCGTCGGCATCCTGTTTCGCTCCATTGATTTTTACCATCACATTTCCTCCCTCATCATGCAGGAAGGCCTGACATTCCGGCCTGATACGCTCTTTTTTTAACCCACAAGAAAAAGAGACTGCCCGACGGACAGTCTCACCGAATATGCAAATTCCATTGCTCATCCCTACGTTGGCATTATCCAAATCAGGTTACGGGTCGGAGTCTCAAACTCCCTCTCAGCCTGCTTTGCATCCTCTGCCCACAAGCTCCCCTTGTTATACGATTGTTACTTTCATTATACACACTTTGATAAAAATTGCAAATCAAATTCCTTCGCCGTACATTCCCGTAAACCGCTGTTTTTCCGTCCGTTCCATCTGCAGTACATTGCCCTGCTTCACTACAATAACCAGACGCCCAAACTGCAAATGCGCAAACTCCTGCCGGATATGCCCGGCCACACATCGGATTGTCCCGGGCGGCCAGTCAGCTTTTTCCCGCTGATCTCCCCAGCAATCCAGCCGCAGCTTTTCACTCCACTCCATTTGAATCAACACGCCATCCTGCGCCGTCAGGATCACCTCGCCAAAGCGGATCTTCTGAAGCATCCGCAGGATCTCCGCCATGACATCGGCGGGTATCTCCCCCTGCGCGATTTTCCTTTTTGCCATATCATCACCCCATGAGCTGCCGCAGGCTTTCGTTTGTCGAATGGCCAATTCATAGTATCAAAATATGTTTAATTTGTTTTATTTATCATATAATATTTCTTCCTATCCGTCAAGCTGCCTATTCCACACGATACATATTCCTATGGAACTGGCCTGTTGCTGAAACATATCGATTGACAACGCCTGAAATCTATGCTAAGCTATGGATGAATAAGTAATAAATTATATTACATCTATAAACAAAGAAAGGATGTATCCGCCATGACAAAAAACGAACTCCGTCAAAAGGTTCAGGACGTTATCGATGCACCAAGCTGCTATGAAGGGCTTCGCCAAACAGCCCGCGCCTATCTGGACGCTGTGGGAAAAGAAAACGAACACGCCGCTGCGGAAAAACTGATCCGGGAACTCGAGCAGGATGTTCAGTCCATCGACGAGGTCATTCCCTTTTTCGCCTCCGAACAAGCCAAAGAGCTTTTCGGCGCGGATCAGGCAGCAGCCATGCTGGCTCAGGCAAAACAGGTAAAAGCCGACGGCGGCGACACCTGTTTCTGCCCTGCCTGCATGGCAGGCAGGACCATTCTCGATCACAAAGACGAGCTGCTTTGAGGAGCTGGTTTATCCCTCAATAAAAAAAGAGCCTTTCGGCTCTTTTTTTATTGCTTTATTGTTCCGGCAGCTACACCGATGCGTTTATCCGCTCCTTTAATATGCCCCGTCAGCCATTTGGCCAGAAAGTCCAGAACTTCAAGAATATATTCATCCTGACTGTCATCCACCTTTTGCAGATCGACCTCCTCTAACTTTTTTACGAAGAGAATATGCGCATGACGTTCACTCCAAATATGTTGAAAATGGATACTCTCCATATATTCCTCTTCATGCGCAAAATGCGTCTTGGTATATTCGCGCAACTCTTCCAGCAAGCTGACGATCCGATCATATTTATCCGTAACAAGATTATCGGTCAGAAGATCATACGTCTCATTGGCAATCTCAAAGAGATGCGCATGTTCCTGATCAATAAACTCGATCCCTGTCAGATAATCATCGGTAAATTCATATTTCATTATGTTCTCCCCTTTCCCTGCACTCGTATCCTTTTCGCTAAATCCCCTCCATAGACAGAAGATACCATCCGCATCTTCCCATCACCATCTCTGATATAGTGTATTCGACAAACGCGCTTCGACTCCTGCCTCCTATAGAAAATTCATCCGGTTACTGCCATCCCTGAAGCGTCCAGTAATCCTCAACCCCCCGGACCACCGGAGCAAACAGCTCATCCACATTGTCCACGCTTACAGCCTGCCAGTGTCCGTCCGCCTGCCGACGAAGCCGAATCTTGACCGTCAGCTGCGGAACCAGCCGCCCATAGTCCGTATCCCTGCCCCGAATCTCCAAAGCAGCGGTCGCTTCCGTTCCGTGCCTGCGCACTTCTCCCAGCCTTACCGTATAATTCGTTTCAAACTGCTCGATTTCATCCGCCGCCCATCGGGCTTGCCCATCCATCCGGCTGATCGGCGTCATGTCCGGATCCATATAGAATACCAGAATCTGATGAATAAACAAGATATCCTCGTCGCGCCGGTCGGCAATATAATTCCGCATAAACGCAGTATCATGTCGGAAAAACCAGTCCTGCGGATATTCCCGCTGCAGTTCCTGTATCCGTTCCGCCAGAAGATTCGTGCCGGCGTCGTAGCTCGTCTCGATCAGACTGCTGACATCCGCATACAACTCCACCTGACGGGAATTTCTTGTGCGCATTCCCTCCATAAGCTGTTTCATGGCATATTCCGGAGTACGCTCCGACTGCCAGGAAAAACCGATCGCGCTCACTGCAAGCAGAAGGATGAGCACCATCGCTGCCCGAAGGCGCCTTTTTTTCAACACGGTTCCTCTCCCTTTTTCATATTTCACGCTGCTGTCTTACTGTCCGAATACGGGAACCGGCTTTTTAACCAGTCCCGCCGTAATCCACGGAAACGTTCGCAGCAGGTACTGGCCAATCCGTTCCCCAATGTATTTTTTCCCAAAATAATCTGGATGCAGGCCATCTGTTGTATAATTTGACCGCAGACATCCTGTTCCATCCGCCAGCATGGTGGACACGTCCACGCAATAAGTCTGTCTCATAATCCAGTCATTGATATACTGCTGATGAACCTGCCAGTCCAAAGGCGGCGCCTCAATATGCGCGCGCCGGGCCATCAGATCCGGATTGATCGGCGTGACGGTGGCAAAGACGGGAATAATGCCGTAGGCATCGCATTTATCGCGCAGGGTCTTCAAATGCTGAACCGTTGTCCAGCCGTTTACCGTCCCGCGATAATCATTGACGCCCCCCATGATGACCAGAATGCGCGGAGAAAACGGCAGGACATCCCGTTCAAACCGCTCAATCATATCCTCCGTCGTATTTCCGCTGAAACCGATATTCTTGACCGGAACCGGCGAATACGTCTCCCAGTCATACAGCAGATAGCCCGGCGGTACAGACATGGCGCCGCCGCCATGCGTGATACTGTCTCCCAGCGCCGCAACCGGCACGGGACTCGTCACCGTGAATCGGCTTTTCTCCGACCATCCGCTGATGGGATTTCCTGTTTCATCCAGAGAACGAACCCGCCAGAAATAACGTCCCGGCGTCGTATAGCCACCCATCTCATACACATCATATTCCTCCGCGGACAACCGGTGTACCAGAGAATCTCCCCAGTCATTTTCCCGATAAACTTCCACTTCATGATGCTTGGCGCCATCTACAGGAATCCACGAAAACACCGGATAAACTGGAACGTAGTCCATACGCTCAAACTGCGTCGTCGGCTTCGGTGCCTCAGGATTCAAGGTGCTGCCCTCTGTAATCGGCTTCGGTTTAGAAAAATGCCCAAGGGGCCGGCCTTCATAGTCCTGCGCGCATACCTTCCAATAAAATCCGCCGGCAGCTTTGCCGAACCGGCTCAGGTTAATATCTACCCCGTTTGTAAATACCGCATCACGCGTCAGGACAATATTCGCTGCCTCATCGTTTTCCGACCGGAGCAAAACAACCTGATACTGGACAGCTCCCGGTCTTTCCGGCCATTCCAGCCGGACATTCCGGATTTCCTTCACCGCCGGAATCACCGAACCAGTTTCCGAAGGACTCGCTGACTCCCGCTTTCCCAGAGCGATCACCCTCGGCACATCCGGCGCCGTCTTCACGCTTCGTACAGCATGAGCAGCCGATTCGGCTGCCACCGGTTCTATGCCGGCCGACAGACATGCGGCCAGACCAAGAACGCCCGTTATTATCCATCTCTTTTGCAATCGTTTCATGGTATAGAAAAAACTCCATTCTTCACAATCATCCTGTATGCGTACATCTTTTTATTATACCACGAACCGCAAAAATCGCCAGTCAGCTCTTTCCCTGCGCTTTGATAAACTGAAAAAAAAAGAGCTGTGCACCAGATGGAACGCATCCATCCCGTACCGCAGCTCTTCTGCAGCAAAGAATCAGCCTTTGATGGAAGCAAGAACTTCCGATACCGTCAGATTATTAGCCTGCATGTATTCCGTCAATTCCTGATAATCTTCACTGGCCTTTTTGGCCTTCAGTTCAGAAAGCTGCTGTTTGAGTTTTTTCAGCTCATCCTGTTTTTTCGCGATTTTCGCTTCAAGTGCTGCAATCTTTTCCGTATAATTTGTTTTTCTAGCCATAAAAGATCTCCCTTTCCTTTCTAAATTTACCACTTTTCATTCTAGCAAAAGATACCTTATCCCGCAAGGCTATCTGAATCTTTTTTATCAAAAATTTATCGTATGGATTCAGCCCGAAAAGGATCCTCCGTGAAATAAGGGAATACTTATTCCGGGCTTTTGGGGCGTTTATCTCCCGCCTGCAGAAATGGAAATCTTAGCGCTCCTTATCACCGGATAAACGAGCGAGGCGTTCCGCCAAAAGCGTATAGCGTTTTCGCATGCGATCATTTTCCACCGCCGTGTTTAATGCCGCTTTGGATCCCAATAAAATAACCTGCTTCTTTGCCCGTGTGACTGCCGTATATAAAAGATTTCGCTGAAGCATAATCCGATGTCCCGGTGTCAGAGGAAGCAGAATAACCGGATATTCACTTCCCTGACTTTTATGGACACTCATCGCATAAGAAAGCTGCAGCTCCCCCAATTCATTCCGCTCATAATCGACACAAAGATCTTCCTGAAAACGGACGGTAATGTGATCGGATTCCACTTCTGTGATAAAACCGATATCACCATTAAATACCCGCTTCATATAATTGTTTTTCGTCTGCATCACCTTATCACCCAGGCGAAAAATCTGCACGCTGTTGACAAATTCCGCCTTGGACGAAGACGGGGGATTCAGCGCAGCCTGCAGGCGCTTATTCAGATTGGCGACGCCGCAGGCCAATCGATGCATTGGCGATAAAACCTGAACATCCGTCATCGGATTCCAGCCTTGCTTCGGCAATTCCTTTACGCAAAGTTCCACAATCCGGTCCGCGACAGCCTGCTCATCCGGCAAATCAATAAATTGAAAATCCCCGGACGGATTGCATACCGGCATTCGTCCGGCATTGATCGCATGAGCATTCAACACGATGCTGCTCTCTTCATTCTGACGAAATACCTCCGTCAGGCGTACGCTTGGAATAACCCCGGATCTCAGAATATCTTTCAGCACAGAGCCGGGCCCGACAGCCGGAAGCTGATCGACATCACCAACTAAAATAACATGGCATCCGTCCGGCACAGCCTCCAGAAAATGCTGCATCAGCACAATGTCCATCATAGAAACCTCATCGAGGATGATCGCATCTGCTTCCAGCTGCTCCTCCGAATCCTTGGCAAACATCGACGCGCCGTCGTCCTGACGTCCGCCCTGCGCTTCCAGCATGCGATGAACCGTCAAAGCCCTGCGCCCGGTCGCCTCAGTCAGCCGTTTGGCCGCCCTTCCCGTCGGCGCCCCCAGTAAAAGTTCCAGCCCCTCCTGCTCCAAAAGCTCCAGCATACCGCGTATTACGGTAGTCTTACCTGTACCCGGACCGCCAGTGAGTACAAAAACACCATGCATCAGAACTGCCGCCAGCGCCTCGCGCTGGGCGTCTGCCAGAGCCAGTCCCGTCTGATGCTCCCAATCCTCAACCCGCCGCTCCGCGTCCTCCGCCTGAATCGGCTCCGCATACTTCTGCAGGTACAACAGCTTCTCGGCCGTCTTGCGTTCCGCCCGATAAAGATATGCCGGATAAATCAGCGGCCGGGTCCCAAGGTATTCCACAGCCAGCTGTTTGCTGTCCAACTGTTTTCTCAGAACATCGCGCACGGTTTCATGATCCGTCTGCAGCAGCTTCGCCGCCTTGTCGATCAGCGGTTCTTCAGGAATACAGCAATGCCCGTTGACCGCAATCTGCTGCAATGCGTAATCAATGCCAGCCGCTATGCGGCTCGCATCCTCCCGTGACACGCCGGACGAGCTGGCGATGGCATCTGCAGTGGCAAAGCCGATGCCTTCAATATCTCTCGCCAGCTGATACGGATGATGTTCCAGTATGTCCAAAGAAAAAGAACTGTACTTCTTATAAATTCTGGCGGCAAACGCGCCAGATACGCCATGTCCTTCCAGCCAGATCATGATTTCCCGCAGCTCGGATTGGTCCCGATACGAAGCGGCGATCTTCTCAGCCGTTTTTTTCCCGATGCCCTCGACCTGTTCCAGCTGATGCGGATGATGCTCAAGAATATCCATGGTATCCGTTCCAAAACAACTTACGATACGATGTGCCATCGCGGGGCCGACGCCATCGATGACCCCGGAGGCCAGAAAGCGCTCGATTCCATCCAAGCCGGTCGGGGATTCCAGCCGAATGCTTTCCGCCTGAAACTGTTGGCCGAAGCGGGGATGACTGACCCATTTCCCCTTCAGATGCAGCTGCTGACCGACCAACGGCGGTTCTGCACGAACCGTTACCGTCACACGGCTATTCTGCTGGACCGGACACAACCGGAATACGGAAAACATCCCGTCGTCACTGGCGAAAACGATACGGTCCACCAGCCCCACCAGCTCCTCGTCTGTCTGAAAGCCCAATGTCGTCTGTTGAAAATCCGGCTTTGCCATTTCCTGTCCCTCCTGCCCAGCCTTATGCTTCCGTCAGCTGCTCCCATTTTTCATAGCGCTGCTCGATTTCTCTTTCCTTGGCCGCATATGCTTCAGCGATACTCCGGCTCCTGCCCGGATCCGATTGAACAGCAGGATCGTTCATCTGATACTCCAGCCCCTTCAGTTCGGCCTCCGCCATGGCGATTTCGGCTTCCGCCCGCTGAATCAGTTCCGCGCGTCTGGTCTCGCTCATACTCTGAATGCGCCCACGTTCAGCCTGTTCCTTCCGGGCCTTTCTCTGCCGATCATCTTCCGCCTGCTTCATGGCCGTATAGGAATCGGTTTTTGTCTTTTTTCCATCAGATTCCGGACTCCTGCGCGCCGCTTCTTCCTGCCGCGCCTCTTCCTCCTGTTCCGCCAGCTCTTTCTTCATGAGATAGTAGCTGTAGTTCCCGGGGTACTCCGTAAGATGCCCATGATCGAGTTCCAACGTACAGTTCGCGACCTTGTCAAGAAAATACCGATCGTGCGAAACGGCCAGAAAGGTACCCGGATAGGCCATGAGCGCCTCCTCCACCGCCTCGCGGGCAGGAATATCGAGATGATTGGTCGGCTCGTCCAGCACGAGAAAATTCGCGCCGGTCAGCATGAGCTTCAAAAAGGCCACTCTGGACTGTTCTCCGCCGGATAAATCACTGATACGCCGCAGAACTTCATCGCCATGAAAGAGAAAGGCCCCCAGATAGCGCCGGGCTTGCTCTTCATCCAGCCCGTATTCATATCGTATCTCGTCCAAAACGGTCTGCTCCATATGCAGGCCCTCGTGCTGCTGGGAAAAATAGCCAATCTTGACCCGGCTGCCGATTTTGACCTGTCCTGTCTCCGACTGCAGTTCCCCGACCAGAACGCGAAGCAGCGTCGTCTTGCCCGCCCCGTTCGGTCCAACCAGTGCAACGCCGTCGCCCCTGCGGATCAGCAGAGAAAGATGGCGGAAAATATCCTTCGATCCAAAAGAAACCGATACATCCTCCAATTCCGCGACCCGCTGTGCGCATTCCGGCGGTTTGTGAAAGGCAAAATAACTAAACGAAGCCTCTTCCGGCGGCACTACAATGCGTTCCAAACGATTGAGCTGGCTCTGGCGTCCCCTTGCCTGCTTGGATTTGATTCCCGCCTTATATTTTCGGATGTATTCCTCCGTCTTGCGAATATGTTCCTGCTGCTTTTCATAAGCAGATTTTAAGGCCTCGCGGCGCTGCGTCCGAACCTGCATAAAATGCGTATAATTTCCCTCATAGCTCGTCACAGTCCGGTCAGACAGCTCGATAATACGCGCAGCGACCCGATCCAGAAAATAGCGGTCATGCGAAATAATCAATACGCCGCCGCGATAATTTTTCAGAAAACGTTCCAGCCATTCGATCATATGGATATCGAGATGATTGGTCGGCTCATCCAAAAACAGAAAATCCGGCTCGCGAAGCAGCGCTTTCGCCAGACAGATCCTCGTTTTCTGTCCGCCGGAAAAATGCGCTGCATCCCGCTCAAAATCCTCTTCCGTAAACCCAAGACCAAACGCCACACGGCGGATACGGCTTTCATAATCATAGCCTTCCAGCTGCTCGAATCGTTCCACAACCCGGCCGTATTCCTCCATGAGCGCTTCGTCCTGCTCCGTTTCAATCCGCCGTTCCAGCTCACGCTTTCGTTCGCCAAGTTCCATGACATCTTCAAAGGCCCGCTTGAATTCCTCATAGAGCGTTCCTTCCCCGAAATCGGCCTGCTGCTCAACATACCCGACCGTAGCGGCCCGGTCAAACTGCACGGAGCCGCCGTCTGCCTCCTCTTTTCCCATCAAGATCTTCATCAGCGTCGTTTTCCCCGCGCCATTGGCGCCGACAAATCCCACATGATCGCCGCGGCCTATCTCAAACGACACATCATGAAACAGCGTTTCCACGCCAAACGATTTACTCAGTCCCTGTACCTTCAATATACTCAAAATCTGTTCACCTCTGAATCCGCGTAAAATCAGAATATCAGTTCGTCTATAATAAGCAGACGGAGCAGCTGCCCCGTCTCTCATTCATGGCCGATAATCCAGCCCGATATGAACGACTGCCTGATTCGAACTTCCGCCGTCCATAATCACACAACGGAAGGGCATTCCATAAAACACATCCGTATTGCGTTTGGAAGTCACAATGGTTGTATGCTGCCGTGAACTCGTCCGGCCGGTCTCCACTCCGGAAATCATGAACCCTTTCCGCTGAAGAACCCCGGCCACCTTTGCCCCGGCGCCGTTGATCCCGCTGTCATTAATCACCATCACCGAAATCTGGGACGGCTCCATCGGTGCAGCCGCATCGCCTTCCTGCTCGGCCTGCGCACCGTCGTCCCTTATCGTGCCGTTATTTTTGGACTGAGCCAGAACCTGCATATCCTTCGGCAGGCTCTTCATATACTCCGCTTCATCGGCCTTTGCCTTTTCCTCAGCCTCGGCCGAAAAATCCAGTCCCAATTCTTCCATCACCATCTTCCTCAGATCCGTGATGTCCGGAATCCAATAGCTGACATCCTTGAGATACCCGGGCTGCCCCGGCACCATCTGCGCAGTCAGCCCGTGATCGTGGACACTTTTCAGCAAATGCGCGTACTGCAGAAGCTCCGGCAGAGACATATCCGTTTCCAGCACCGAACGGATCTCCTCAACCAAATTCGGCAGTTTCGGCAGCATTTCCGGGGAAATCAGCTGATTCAGACAGGCTTTCACAAACTTTTGCTGGCGGCCGATACGCCCAATATCGCCCTCACCGTCACGATACCGCACATACTGGATCGCTTTTGCTCCGTCCATATGCTGTTTCCCGGGATAAAGATCAATGACCAGACCGCCGTTGTCATCCCAGGGATCCTCATAATACATGCGCTTTTCCACCTGAATATCCACACCGCCCATCGCGTCAATAATCCGTGCAAAGGAACGCGTATCGATGAGAATATAATGATCGATCTTCTCTCCGAGCAGCTGCTCTACCGCCTTTTGGGAAAGCTCATGCCCTCCATACGCATAGGCGTGATTGATTTTCTCATAGCCATGCCCGTCGATTTTCACCCGCGTATCACGCGGCACGGAAAGAAGCGACGCCGTTTCCTTGTCCGGATCCAGAGAAGCAATCATCATCGTATCGCTTCGCCCGGCATCATCAGCCCGACGATCAACCCCCAAAATCATAACATGTACAATGCGATTCTTTCCATCGCCATCCTGCCCCGGCAAAGTACCGTTTTGCATCTTGCCGAAAAAAAGCCCCAGTCCGGCTGCAAGAATCACCATAAAAAGAATTCCTGCCTGCCACAACCGTTTATAACTGCGCTTTCTGCGCTTCTGCCGCATGGTATCGCGCCCCTTATACGAAAAATTCAACTTAATAAGTATAACAAATATCCCCTGTTCCCGCAATGAAATCGCGGCGTTTACATAAATCGCTTTTCAAAAAATAAAAAATACGTTATGATAAACAGGAATATATCGCTGCGTCATATCGCCGCAAAAGCAGCAGGGAGGGGTCCTGATTCATGATACGCTTACCGATAAAAAAACTGAAACAGGGCATGATCGTCGCTCAAAGCATTTATAATCATCATGGTGCAAGCTATCTGGTCAAAGGACAGCCCATCACCAAAGAATACATCCGTCAGCTCCGGAAAATCGGCATTCCGACCGTTGCCGTCACCTCATCCAATCCCAACTTCCAGCTGATGCCGCCTCAGGACATTGTACAGGAAAAAACACGCGTCAATGCCATCGAAAAAGTCTATAATGCCTTTCAGACCGTAGAAGAAACCGGCCAGTTTGATGCCAAAAGCATTCAGGCCGTATCTGAAAATATCCTGTTCGATCTCATCGACCGTCGGGAAAATCTGGTGCAGCTCACCGATATCCGCCTGCACGACACGTACACGTTCGCGCACAGTGTAAACGTCGCCATCCTGTCCGCCATGCTGGGGCTCCTTTGCCATTATACGAAAAAGGAACTTCTCCTGCTCACATTAGGCGCTCTTTTGCATGATCTCGGAAAGATCAATGTCCCCCCTGCCATTTTGAATAAAACAACCGGACTGACAGCGGAAGAATTCGAGCAGGTCAAGCAGCACCCGCTTCAAGGAGCAAAACGCATTATGCGCATGGAGCGCGGTCTTCCATCTCCTGCCATTCTCGCGGCCATTGCCTCGGAACATCATGAACACATGGACGGGACAGGCTATCCGCGCGGCCTGTCAGCCGAAAAGATTCATCGTTATGCCCGTATCGTAGCAATCGCCGATGTCTACGATGCGCTGACCAGCGAACGCCCCTATAAAAAAGCCTATACACCAAACATTGCCCGCAACATCATGGTCAATATCAGCAAAGGGCAGTTTGATCCGGACCTTCTCGCCCTGTTCTTCAACAATGTATCGCTTTATCCGATAGGGACGGTAATGCAGACCATCTACGGATATGGCATCGTTTCTTCCTGCACGTTTGGAAAGACAGAAACGCCGACCATTGTGCTCTTTGCCGATCGCGACGGAAAGGTACGGAATGAACCGGAAACCATTGATCTTTCCACCGATCCGGCGGGAAACCGGGCCATTGAAATCGTCATCAGCGACAGAGAACTTCGTCATTTCATCCGCGAAATCAATATTGATCCATCTATTTTTCTTCACAACACAGAACGCGAAAATTGATGCAGACACAGGCCATTCACGGCCAAAGGAGCAGCTTCTAACGGAAAAGCTGCTTTTTTCTTTGATGCAACGAAAAAGACGCCCCGCAGGACGCCTTCAATGAAACCGGCAACTTCCTATCCTCCCAGCCCGTCTCCAGACAAGTACTTTCGGCCTCTGAATGCTTAACTACTGTGTTCGGTATGGGAACAGGTGGAACCATTCAGGCATCGTCACCGGATATTC
>NZ_VUNL01000008.1 GCF_009697385.1 Wylensekiella montiformis | reverse complement strand
TGAATATCCGGTGACGATGCCTGAATGGTTCCACCTGTTCCCATACCGAACACAGTAGTTAAGCATTCAGAGGCCGAAAGTACTTGTCTGGAGACGGGCTGGGAGGATAGGAAGTTGCCGGTTTCATTATGGCGGCTTTGGTGAAGCGGTTAACACACTGGATTGTGGCTCCAGCATGCGTGGGTTCGATCCCCACAAGTCGCCCCATTTTTATCTATTAGGGGTATAGCTCAACTGGTAGAGCAACGGTCTCCAAAACCGTAGGTTGTGAGTTCAAGTCTTACTGCCCCTGCCATATATGGAGTGGTACTCAAGAGGCTTAAGAGGACGGTTTGCTAAATCGTTAGGCTGGGTAACCGGTGCGGAGGTTCGAATCCTCTCCACTCCGCCACTTGCTATTTAAAGGATTTCGCTGTGCGAAGTCCTTTTTTCGTTGGCATCGATCTTCTTTCTTGGTTTGACAGGATTCCATTTTCCTGATATCCTTTAAAGCGTTAATTCTTGTATAAGTCCGCAGATATGGTGCGGGCGTTTCTACCAGGCAGCCGTAAATTGTCACAGTCTACAAGGACAACGAGAGAGTATGGGATGTGCGTAGCGGATGACGCAATAGAATATGCCTCTTCTGTTCAGGCTGATGGTTTTACTGTGCCTGAATGAAGGAGGCTTTTATTTTTATGCAAGTACAAACAGGCCAAACCTCACTGCTGGAGCGATTCTTTCAATTGAGGGAAAAGAACACAACAGTCCGGACGGAGGTCACAGCGGGCATCACCACGTTTATTGCTTTAGCTTACATCATGTTTGTCAATCCGAATATCCTCGCAGAAGCAGGTGTGCCAAAGGAAGCGGCGATTGCTTCAACGATTTGGATCGCGGCGCTTTCGACCATGGTTATGGGCGTGTTTGCCAACTATCCGGTCGCGTTGGCGCCCGGAATGGGGCTGAACGCCTTCTTTGCCTATTATGTTTGCGGCGTGCTGCACCTTCATTGGACGGTTGCACTCGGTGCCGTATTTTTTTCGGGAATTTTGTTTCTCCTCCTGACCATCAGTCATGTCCGTCAGGCGATCATCCATGCGGTTCCACAAAATCTGCGCGTGGCCATTGGTGTTGGTATCGGACTTTTTATTGCGTTTGTCGGGCTGAAGGGAACGGGGCTGATCGTCAGCGATCCGGCCACGTTTATTACGCTGGGGCATGTGACTCAGCCGACAACCGCGCTTTCTTTGTTCGGACTGGTATTTACCGGCGCTTTGATGGCACGGAACGTCCAAGGGGCGATTTTGCTTGGCATCATCGCTACGACGTTGTTGTCGATGGTGCTCGGTTATTCACCGGTTCCGCATGGACTGTTTGATATGGTCAGCACTTCTGTTCCGCATATGGGGGAAACCTTTGGCAAACTGGACATTGCCGGTGCCTGGAATTATGGTATTTTTTCCATTATTTTCACCTTTACGGTGGTCGAATTGTTTGATAATATGGGAACATTAATTGGGCTGACTTCAAAGGCCAAGTTGGTTAAGCCGGATGGAGAAATCGAGAATTTGGACCGCGCGCTTACGACGGATGCTCTTGGAACGATCTGCAGCGCTATTTTCGGAACATCGACGGTCACATCGTATATCGAGAGCGCCGCTGGTATCGCTGCCGGCGGCAAGACAGGGCTTACCGCTGTTACGGTATCCGTATTGTTTTTGCTTTCCTTGCTTTTTGCGCCCTTAATTGGTCTGGTTCCGGGATTCGCGACAGCGCCGCCGCTCATTCTTGTCGGCGCACTGATGATGTCCGAGGTCGGGAAAATTAATTTTCAGGATTTTACAGATGGCCTGCCGGCGTTTCTGACTATCATTATGATGCCGCTTACCTCGAGTATCGCCAACGGCTTTGCGTTCGGATTCATCAGCTTCGCCTTTATCAAAACTTTGTCGGGAAAAAGGCACGAGGTCAGCTGGATTATGTGGCTGGTCAGCATCGCTTTTCTGATCAATTTATTTATGCGTTCCTGACTTAATCAGGATAAAGAATTTGGTTTACCCCAATAAAATCAGGGATTCTTTTCTTGACAGGCAAGAGGGGCTATGATATTATTAACAACTGTAGACGCAGAAAGTGTGTCTTGTTTTGGGTGCTTTTGCATCCATCCCCAACCGCACAGCGGGGTTCTGAAATCAGCTGATGCGAATTCAGCTGTACCGCAGCTGGCGAGTAATCGATAGGGAGGTGTTTTCATGTACGCAATTATCAAAACTGGCGGCAAGCAGTATAAGGTTTCCGAGGGTGATGTGATCACGGTCGAGAAGCTGGCTGCAGCCGAAGGCGAGGCTGTTGTATTTGACGAAGTCCTGACGGTGGTCAGCGATTCGGATGTCAAGGTTGGCAAGCCTGTCGTTGAGGGTGCCAAGGTAACGGGTAAAGTCGAGGCTCAGGGCAAAGATAAGAAGATCCTTGTTTTCAAATACAAGGCAAAATCTAATTATCGCAAACGTCAGGGACATCGTCAGCCGTTTACGAAGGTTGTCATTGAGAAGATTGAAGCCTGATCTATGATCTGTATACAAATCTTTTCTCAGGCAGACGGGAAAGTATCCGGTTTTTCGGTCACGGGTCACAGCGGCACGGCGGACCGGGGCAAGGATATCGTCTGTGCAGGGGTATCTTCTCTTGCGCAGACCGCTCTTTTAGGTATAGCTGAGTACCTGCATCGCGAGGTCGATTATGACGTGGCGAGCGGAAAGCTCATCGTAAGGCTCAAGGGTGTCCCCGATGATCTCACTGAAGCAATTATGCAAACGATGCTTTTGGGGCTGCGGGAAATTCAGAAGATCAGTCCGAAAGCGATTCATATTTCAGAACAACGGAGGTGAATTTCATGTTTACTTTTGATTTGCAGTTGTTTGCGCATAAAAAAGGTGTCAGCTCCACGCGTAATGGCCGCGACAGCGAGTCTAAGCGTCTGGGCGTTAAGGAGCAGGCCGGCACGGTCGTGACGGCTGGCAGCATTCTCGTTCGTCAGCGCGGCACGCATTTCCATCCAGGTCATAATGTCGGTATCGGCAAGGATGATACGCTGTTTGCGAAGGTGGCAGGCAAGGTCGCTTTTGAGCGCAAGGGCCGCTATAATCGCCAGGTCAGCGTGTATACGGCGGAAGAACAGGCTATGTAAAGAACAGATACCTGCGCGTTTCTTCGGAGCGGCGCAGGTATTGTTATATGGGAAAGAATACGGCGTTAAGTTGCGTTGTGGTGCATAAAAGTAAGAGCCGGTGTTGACATAATGCCGGCTTTTACTTTTATTCATCACAAGGCGGAGCAGGAGAAAAGAAGGAGGTTATCATGCAATTTATTGACAGGACGCGGGTTATTGTCAAGGCCGGTGATGGAGGCCATGGCAAATCCGCTTTCCGGCGCGAGAAATTTGTGCCGAAAGGAGGCCCCGCGGGCGGCGATGGTGGCCGCGGCGGAGATATCATCTTTGTTGTGGATCCGAACAGCAATACGCTGCTGGATTTTCGTTATCACCGGAAATTTCAGGCGAAAAACGGGGAAAACGGCGATATTAAAAATCAATACGGCGCCAATGCACCAGCTTGTTATGTCAAAGTACCGGCCGGCACGGTGGTCCGGGATGAGGATACGGGGGAACTTCTGGCCGATTTGACGGAAATCGGTCAGGAAGCCGTGATCTGCCGGGGAGGACGCGGCGGGCGAGGCAATGCGAAGTTTGCCAATGCGGCGAATCGTGCACCGACTTTTGCAGAATTTGGAGAACCTGGTGAGGCGCGCAATCTGATTCTGGAGCTGAAGCTTTTGGCTGATGTCGGACTGGTCGGTTATCCAAGTGTCGGAAAATCGAGTCTGGTCGCCAGTTGTTCCGCAGCGCGTCCGGAGATTGCAGAGTATCATTTTACGACGATTACGCCGGTCCTTGGCGTGGTAAAGACCGACTATGAGAAGAGTTTTGTCATGGCGGATATTCCTGGTCTGATCGAAGGAGCTGCGGAGGGCGTGGGGCTGGGTCATGATTTTCTGCGCCATGTCGAGCGAACTAAGCTGATTCTTCATTTGGTTGACGCTTCCGGTTTGGAAGGACGGGATCCGGTGGATGATTATCATACCATCAATGCCGAGCTGCGAAAATACAGTGAAAAAATCGCCCGCCGCACGCAGATTCTTGTGGCCAATAAAATCGATCTGCCCGAAGCCAGAGCGAATCTGCCGCGACTTCAGAAGCTGGCGGATGAAGAAGGCCTGAAATTTTTTGCCATTTCAGCGGCGACGCATCAGGGCGTTCCGGAGCTGATCCGGTATGTCGGGGAATGGCTGGATCAATATGTGGAAGAACCGGAGACCGAGGAAGAGGTCAAAGTTTATGATGAAAATAAAGAAGATCCGGAAAAGGTAACGATTTCCCGGGATATCCGCGGCGATTTTGTCGTATCTGGCAAGGCGCTGGAAAAATTGGTCGCTATGACGAACTTCCTCAATGACGAGGCAGTCCGGCGTTTTCAATATATTTGGCGGATCAAGGGGATAGACAGCAAACTGAAGGAGAAAGGCATCCGGGAAGGAGATACGGTTCATATCGGCGATATGGAGTTTGAGTACCGGGAGTAATTTAGGAGGAAACAGATTGATCAGAAATTCGTTGACGGGCAAGCAGAAAAGTTTTTTGCGTTCCATGGGACAGGCTTTGGAGCCGGTGGTTATGATCGGGAAGGAAGGCGTTACGCCGACGGTGGTCCAGTCGGCACGCGATGTCATTAAAAAGCGGGAACTGATTAAGGTACGGGTACTGCAAAATTGTCTGGCGGAACCGGAGGACGTCATCCGTATGCTGGCGGAACGAGTGGATTCCAATCTCGTGCAGATCATTGGACGCAATGGCCTGCTTTATAAGAAAAATTTTGAGAAGACGAAAATCGAACTGCCGTAAACGGGGGCGATGAGAGTGAATGCAAGAGAGAGGCTGCGCGAAGCCAGAAGGGTCGTCGTCAAGGTGGGAACAAGCACGCTGACGCATGATACTGGAAAGCTGGACCTGCGCCGCATCGATCATCTCGTACGGGAGTTGTCTGATTTGCGGAATCAGGGCAAGGAAATGGTTCTGGTATCGTCTGGTGCTATCGCGGCTGGTTTGGGCAGACTGGGACTGGACAAGAAGCCGCAATCCATTCCGAAAAAACAGGCGATCGCTGCGATCGGTCAAGGCGTGCTTATGCACATTTACGAGAAATTCTTTGCTGAATATGGACAGATCATGGGGCAGGTTCTGCTGACGAAGGAAAATTCGGTTCGCCATAATCAATATATTCATTCTCGTAATTCTTTGCTGGCACAGCTGAGCATGGGCGCGATTCCGGTCATCAATGAAAACGATGCGGTTTCTGTCGATGAGATCAAGATTGGCGACAATGATAATTTGTCGGCGATGGTCGCCACGTTGGTGGACGCTGACGCGCTGATTATTTTGTCGGACATTGAAGGAATGTATACGGCCAATCCGGCGCAGCATCCTGAGGCCAAGCTCATTCCGGAAATTCATGAGATCACGCCCGATATTCAGAATCTGGCTGGCGGAGCAGGTTCTGCTCTGGGGACCGGCGGTATGATGACGAAGATTCAGGCAGCACAGGTGGCTATGAGCGCGGGGGTGACGATGGTTATCGCGTCCGGAGGGCGCGAGGACGTTATTCGAAGTGTTCTCGCCGGGGAAGCGGTCGGTACAGTTTTCCCCGCAAGGGAATCGCATCTGAAGGTGAGAAAAAGCTGGCTGGCATTCGGCAAGCGGCTGGCTGGAGAGATTATCGTGGATGATGGCTGCGCGGCTGCGATGCGGAGCAATGGGTCCAGCTTGCTCGCGGCAGGTGTGGTCGATTGTGACGGAGCGTTTCATCGGGGGAATACGGTACGGGTGCTTACGGAAGGCCAGCAGGAAATTGCCCGCGGCATCGTGAATTATGATGCGGAGACCCTGCATAAACTGTTGGGACACAAGAGCGGTGAGTTTTCGCATCTGGTCAGCGGAGAGGTACCGGAAGAAGTGATTCACCGAGATAATATGGTTCTGATGGTTTAAGTTTCCGGAGGAGGAATCAGGATGGATATCAAAGCAGCAATGAAGGAAAAGGCAGAAGCAGCACGAGCGGCGAGCCAACAGCTGGGGATTCTGCCTACCGGCATCAAGAACCAGGCGCTGCTCGCTATGGCGGATGCGTTGGAGAAGCGGGCGGCACTGATTCTTTCTGCCAATGAGCAGGATTTGGAGGAGGCGCGGCAGAAGGGGCTTCGCCGTTCCTATCTGGATCGCCTGATGCTCAATGAAACCCGCATTGCCAATATGGCAGAAGGGCTTAGGCAGACGGCAGCGCTGCCGGATCCGGTTTGTCAGGGTGATTATTCTACCATTCGTCCGAATGGTTTGGAGATTCGCCGGGTACGGGTGCCGATCGGGGTTATCGGGATTATCTATGAAGCGCGTCCGAACGTGACGGCGGATGCAGCAGGGCTGTGCCTGAAATCCGGCAATGCCGTTATTCTTCGGGGAGGCTCGGAGGCAATTCGCTCGAATACGGCGATTTCTTCTCTGTTGTCTAAAGCCGCGTATAAAGCGGGGATTCCGGAGGGCGCACTGCAATTTGTAGAGTTCACTGACCGCGAGGCGGTGGATGTCATGACGCATCTTTCGGGACTCCTCGATGTCATTATTCCCCGCGGCGGCGCCGGCCTGATTCATCATATCGTCGAACATAGTTCTGTGCCGGTGATTCAGACAGGGACCGGTGTGTGCCATACTTTTGTAGATGATTCCGCAGATCAGGATATGGCGGTCCGCATTGCCGTCAATGCGAAG
This sequence comes from Wylensekiella montiformis, assembly GCF_009697385.1. Classification (GTDB taxonomy): domain Bacteria; phylum Bacillota; class Negativicutes; order Selenomonadales; family Selenomonadaceae; genus Selenomonas_A; species Selenomonas_A montiformis. The sequence continues at coordinate 145,548 of NZ_VUNL01000008.1, read as the reverse complement.
ACATCGCATCCGTCTGTCTGCAATGCCATGGAAACGCTGCTGGTTCATGAGAACATTGCTAATGTATTCCTGCCGAGGGTTAGTCAGGCACTGCGGGAAAAGAAGGTAGAGCTGCGCGGCTGTGACCGCAGCCGTGCCATTTGTCCGGAGATGAAGGCGGCAGAAGAAGAAGACTGGTCGGCCGAGTATGGTGATTTGATTCTTTCCGTAAGGGTAGTGCATGATCTGGATGAGGCGATTGCGCACATTAACCGTTACAATACGGGACATTCTGAAACGATCGTAACCGAAAATCTGGCTCATGCACATCGTTTTCAGCGTGAAGTAGATGCTGCCGCAGTATATGTCAATGCATCGACCCGGTTTACCGATGGATTTGAATTTGGGTTCGGCGCTGAGATCGGCATCAGTACGCAGAAGCTTCATGCCCGCGGACCTATGGGATTATCGGAGCTTACGAGCACCAAATATTTAATCTATGGGGAAGGTCAGATTCGCGAATGAGCCGGCGGGGAGAATGGTTCCGGGCGTTGAAGGCGTATGGAAACACGCCGAAGGGGAAACGTGATATTATCGATTTCATCCGGGCAGGATGGATTATCCTATTGACCATAGCAGGAGGATGTGTCGTCCTTTTTCTGCTGAGAGGGGGGCTGTCTGCATGAAGCAGGCGGGGAAAACGCGGCGGCGTATTGGTGTCATGGGTGGGACGTTTGATCCGGTCCATACGGCGCATCTGGTGATCGCTGAGGCTGTGCGCGAAGCATTCCAGCTGGAGCTTGTGTTGTTTATCCCTGCGGCCAATCCGCCCCATAAACAAGGGCGGAAGGTGACCGCCGCTTATCACCGCCTGATGATGACGCAGCTGGCGGTGTGCTCAAATCCCTATTTTCATGTATCCAGGCAGGAAATGGAGCGCAGAGGGCCATCGTATTCGCTGCTGACACTGCGCGAGCTTCATGAACAATATGGAGAAGACAGCGAGTTTTATTTTATCACCGGATCGGATACGATTAATGAACTCTATACCTGGTATCATATTCAGGAATTGCTTCGCAGCTGTCATTTTGTGGGAACAACCCGGCCCGGCGCTTTTATGGATATGGATGATCTGGAGCGGCAGTTCGGGCATATTGCGCGGGAGCGGATACATTTTCTTACGGTGCCGGAATTGGAAATCTCTTCGACAGATATTCGGCAGCGTATCCGGGCGGGGCGTTCCATCCGCTATCTCGTTCCGCAGGCGGTGGAGGAATACATTGTTAAAGAGGGGTTGTACCGATGAGTTTTGGCATGACGTATGAAGAAATGAAAGGGATCCTGCAGATGCGGTTGAAGCCATCACGGTTTCGTCACTCCCTCGGAGTAGCGGAGACGGCTGAGTTTCTGGCGCACCGGTTCGGTGCTGATGAGCAGCGCGCCAGAATCGCAGGACTTTTGCATGATTGCGCCCGCGAGTATCGCAATGAGGAAATGGTACATGAGGCAGAACAGCGCGGCATTTCTATCGGTATGGTCGAGCGGTCCATGCCTCTGCTGCTCCATGCCAGCATAGGCGCCTGTCTGGTCCGTGAACGTTATCGTGTTGACGATCCGGCTGTCGAGCAGGCGATTCGGCGTCACACAGTCGGCGGGGCCGGTATGACTTCGCTGGATAAAATTGTCTGGTTTGCCGATATGATTGAACCCGGCCGGAATTATCCGGAGGTGGAGAAGCTGCGGCGCATGGCCAGAGAGTCCAGTCTGGATGAAATGGTATTCGAAGGCCTCAGCGATTCGCTGCGTTTTGTGCTGGATAAGGGGAATTTGATCCATCCGGATACCGTACAGGCGCGCAATGAAATTTTGCTGAACAGGCACCGCAACGACAATGCGGCGGTTTAACCGGTTGGCACAAGATGTGTGCAGAGGGAAACCCTATGGAATTTGATGAAGAAAAAGAAAGACGGCGCATCCATCAGGATATGATACGCAAGCGCAGACTGATGGCGCGCCGCCGACGGCGGGCACTGTTCCGTCTGGTCTTTCTGCTGTTTTTTTTCGGAGCATTACTGAGCGGGATATTGTATCTGAGTTACACCCTGATATCCTGCGGCAATCATCTCTATCACGAATATCAGTCGATGTATGCCGGTTATACGGAGCGTCAGCAAGTCCGCCGCGGCTTTGTGGATCCACGCTTTGATGGCTACACGAATGTGCTGTTTTTGGGCATTGATGACGGGGCCAACGATTCAGGCAGTCAGGAAAAGCAGGCAGATACTTTGTTGGTTGCCAGCTTGGAAAACGAGACGGGGAGAGTACGGTTTATCCATATTCCACGGGATACCTGGGTGACTGAGCCGGAACATACGGAACAAATGCGGATCAAAAATCTTTATGCGGCAGGCGGTGCTCCGATGATGGTACGGGCGGTCAATCAGCTGCTCGGAATTTCTATCCACCAGTATGTCGTCGTGGATATGGATACCTTTGCCGATCTGATCGATGCACTGGGCGGTGTGGATCTCTATGTCGAGGAAGAGATGAATTATGAAGATCCGGATGCATCGCTGTCTATTCATCTGAAGAAAGGGTATCAGCATCTCGATGGGAAGCAGGTACAGGAGTATCTCCGCTATCGGAGCCCTGAGCTGGGGGATACCGGCCGTGTTCAGCGTCAGCAGCGATTTGTCCGGGCCCTTTATCAGAATCTGCTGCAGTTTGAGACGATCCCGCATCTTCCGGCAGTAGCGGAATTGTTAAAAAAACGGGTCGAGACGAGTGCAGAAATTTTTGATTCGGCGCATCTGGCCAATGTATTGCGGCATATGAGCAGCGATGCGCCGGGGAGCTGCCTGCTGCCGGGAGCAGAAGCCGGGCAGGATGAAACAATCTGGGTTCCTGATGAGAAGCGGATTGATGAAAAGATGCAGGAATGGTTTCCTAATTGCGACAGAGTGAGACAAAACGAGGAGGAATAATCGTGACAGAACAAGAAATGAGCAAAGCAATTTGTAAGGCTGCCAGTGACAAAAAGGCACGGGATATTGTCGTGATGGATATGCAGGGATTGATGTCCTCTACGGATTATTTTGTGATTTGCTCCGCGAATACAGCTACGCAGGTCCGGGCGATTGCGGATAATATTGAAGAAAAGCTGGCTGAACAGGGCGCAGCGTTTCTCCATAAAGAAGGGTATCGTGAAGGAGAATGGGTTTTGATGGATTATGGCGATGTCATTGCACATATCTTTATGCAGGAAGCCCGGGAATATTATGCGCTCGAACGCCTCTGGGGAGATGCGAAGCTGACTCCCTATGAGGACTGAGGCAGGAATATGGAACATAAAGAAAAACGAAAATACGGGCCGAGTACCGTAGCGAAGCTGCGGGTAGCCCGGCTGGGAGAAATGGGCGCGTTCCTTGATGCCGAAACGGGGAATACGTCGGATGATATTCTGCTGCATCAGGCACAGCAGACCGCGCCGGTGAAGGTCGGAGAGGAAGTGGAAGTATTCCTGTACCTTGACCCGAAACGCCGCCTGACTGCCAGTATGCGCGTACCGCGCATGAAGGAAGGGCAGATTGCCCGCCTGCGGGTGATCAATGTGAGCCGTGACGGAGCTTTTTTGGATGTCGGTGCAGAGCGCGGTATTTTTATGCCTTATGCCGGCATGCGCGGACGCCCTCAGATCGGCGAAGTCGTCTGGGCAAAACTTTATACCGATAAATCCGGCCGGCTGGCCGTGACAATGGAAGTCGAAGATGAGATACGGCGGGCATCCAAACCGGCGGCGGGAGTAAAAATCGGTCAGATGGTCACTGGTGCGATTTATAATTATACGGATGCGGGAGCGTTTCTGTTCAGTGAAGAGCGGTACATTGTTTTTATCGCGAATAAAGAGATGCCTGTTCGCCCGCGGGTGGGCGAGATCGTGACGGCCCGTGTGACCTATGTACGGCCGGATGGACGTCTCAATGCGTCGCTGCGTGAGGCCAAGGAAAAGGCTTTGCTGACGGATTCCCGGCGGATCCTCGATCTGCTGGAGAGCCGCAAGGGACGTATGCCGTACAGTGATGCGACTTCGCCGGAAGTCATCCGTGACAAGTTTCAGATTTCCAAGGCGGCGTTTAAGCGTGCTCTGGGGCATTTGCTTCGTGAGGGGCGTGTGGTAGAAAAGGATGGCTGGACTTATTTGAAAGAATGAATGGAATACGCGGACTTTTTTAATCAAACTAGAAGGATTTTGTTTTTTTTAGGCGAATATGACATCATAGATGAATTTAAAATGGGATATTGCGAATCCAGATTATGGGGGCGAATTTGATGGCAGCAGAGACAAATGGAGATAAAAAGGGAATTCTGCTCGAAACCGGTACGAATGAGTTTGAAATCGTGGAGTTCAGTATCGGCGATGTGAATTATGGAATCAATGTAGCGAAGGTTCGTGAAGTCATTCCGCGGACACCGGTGACAACAATGCCGCAGGCTCATCCGTATGTTGACGGACTGTTTACGCTGCGCGGCAAGGCGATTCCGCTCGTCAACCTTCCGCGCTGTTTGAACGTGCAGGCGAAATCTGAGCCGAAGAATATTATTGTGACGGAAATCAATAATTATAACATCGGCTTTTTGGTGGAGAATGTATCCCGCATTCATCGCATTTCGTGGAAAGATATGGAGCCGGCGCCGGAGGTCGGCGACCAGTCGCGCGTGGTCGGCATCATCAAGATGGAGGATCGGATCGTCCTGCTTCTTGATTTCGAGACGATTATTGCCGAAATCAATCCGGAGATCAATGCCAAACTGACGACGATTGAGGACGCTGCGGAAGACATCAAGACAAAACGCAGCGGGGTTCATGTTGTGGTGGCGGAAGATTCGCCGATGCTGCGTGATCTGTTGGTTACGACTCTGCATGAATCGGGGTATCACTTTGTCCGCAGTTTCGGCAATGGTCAGGATGCCTGGGATTATCTGCAGGATCTGGCCGGACGGAGCGGAAATATCGACGATCATGTCGGCATCATTATCTCGGATGTCGAAATGCCGAAGATGGACGGACACCGTCTGCTGAAGCTGGTGCGTGCCGACAGCCGCCTCAGTGAAGTGCCGCTGGTGCTGTTCTCTTCGCTGATTAGTGATGAGATGCGCATCAAGGGCGAACAGCTTGGCGCTTCGGGGCAGGTGGCAAAGCCGGAGATCAACCAATTGATCGGGCTGCTGGATCATCTGATTTTCGATGTTCCGCTCAAGAATGAGGATGAAGAAGAATAAGAGGACGTAGACAAAAACAGGCTGCCGCATTTGCGACAGCCTGTTGCTGTCTGGCGGAGTCATGGGGAGACGCATAGCTTGTTGCAGCCGGGTTTGTATGGTACAATGATAGATACTGATATTGTGTAGTAGGGTGAGGTATCATGAAATGAGAAGGTATACTTCCTTGCTGCTGACGGCGTTTCTGCTCTTTTTGATTGTGGTGGCCGGTTCTGCGTATATGGCGGGAGCCGGCCGTGATGCAGAACGCCGTCCTATGCGGGAGATTACAGCTTATACAACGCTTCCGGCGGAACATGCTGCCATCCTGTCCGCTGCGTATGAGCAGGAGTATGACATCCGTATCAATTTCGCGCCGCTGTCGTCTGAGGCTGTCTTGGAACGGCTCAGGGAGCAGGCTGATTCGTCCGAAGGGAACGAAGGAGCGGCGCTGGTTCTGGCGGACAGTGAGACGCTGGGACGCGCCGCTGCCGATGGCGAGCTGGCGCCGTGGCTTTCTGAACAGGGAGATCAGGTTCCTGAGCTGTTTCGTCAGCAGGATGGATATTGGGTCGGGGTTTGGTATGATCCCATTGTGTTTTGTGTCAACCGCGATTACCTGAAGACACAGACGGTGATTCCTGATACCTGGACGGATTTGGCCAGTCGTCCGGGCGTACGCATCGGTATTACAGATTTTTTGGCAGCGGATGCTTCGGCGAATCTTCTTTTTCGTATGATTGCCCAGTTCGGGGATGCGGCTTCTTATGATATTTGGCGTCAGATTCATCCGAAAGTGGTTCAGTACGCCCGTTATTTGTCTAATCCGGTTCGTCAGGCCGGTATGGGGGAAGTGGATATTGCTCTGGCCGTGGAAAGCGAGAGCATACGGTATATGCAGGATGGCTACCCGCTTCAGATCGTTTATCCTGCAGACGGAACGGCTGCCATTATTACGGGGACAGCTTTGCCCCTGCATGTGAATGAAGCCGATCAAACGGCGGCGAAAGCCTTTTGCGACTGGCTGCTTGGGGACGAGGCACAGCAGGTGCTGCAGTCTCAAGGCTTTTATTTTGTGCCGACGAATCCCGGTACATTGGCGTATAAGACCTTTGCGGGGAAAAATCTTGTCTTGTTCGATCAGACTGCCCGCTTTACGGCAAAGCAGAAGCATGACTTTCTGGACCGTTGGGTTAAGGAAATACGCTTCAAGTAAGGAGAAAGGAATCAGAGGATACTGCCTTGGAAGATGGCAGTATCCTCTGTCCGTTCTGAACGGGAAAACAGGAAAAACGAATGTGAGCATTTTTATAGGAGGAAAAAAGTGAAAGCAGGTTTTATCAGTCTTGGCTGCTCCAAGAATCTTGTAGATACGGAAGTAATGCTCGGCGAACTGCGGGCGCATGGCATTGAATTGACGACGGACCCGGCGCAGGCCGATATCCTTATCGTCAATACTTGTGCGTTTATTCAGTCTGCAAAGGAAGAGTCGATCACGACTGTACTGAACATGGCGGATTATAAAGAATCAGGGCGCTGCCGCAGCCTGATTGTGGCCGGCTGTCTGGGGCAGCGTTATAAGCAGGAGCTGCTGGATGAACTGCCGGAGGCGGATGCCATTCTGGGGACGGGCGCCTGGGGACGTATCATGGAAGCTGTAGAGGAGACCTTGAAGGGGCACCGCGTCGTCATTGCCGGTGATGATGATACGCTGTATGATGAGAAAACGCCGCGCATCCGGACGACGCCTGGGTATACCGCCTATGTCAAGATTGCTGAGGGCTGTGATAATCGTTGTGCATTCTGCGCGATTCCGCAGATACGCGGCCGCTTCCGCAGCCGCCGGATCGAGGATATCTGCGGCGAGGTTCGTCAGCTTACTGAGCAGGGCGTGCGGGAAGTTGTCCTGATTGCGCAGGACAGTACCCTGTATGGCAAGGACATCTATGGAAAACCGTCGCTGGCTCGGCTGCTGCGGGAACTCGTCAAGGTTCCGCAGCTGAAATGGGTGCGGACGATGTATTGCTATCCGAAATTCTTTACGGATGAGCTTATCGATGTGTATGCTTCGGAACCGAAAGTCTGCAAGTATGTCGATCTGCCGCTGCAGCATGCAGATGATGCGGTTCTGCGTTCTATGAACCGTCCGGATACGCGGGAACAGATCGAAGCCTTGCTGAAAAAACTTCGTGAACGCATCCCCGGTGTTACGATACGTTCTACGTTTATTGTCGGGTTCCCCGGCGAAACAGAAGAACAGTTTCAAAATCTCAAGCAGTTTTTGAAGGAGCAGCGTCTGGACAAGGTTGGCGTGTTTACCTATTCTCGTGAGGAGGATACGGCGGCTTACGACATGCCGGATCAGGTGCCGGAGGAAATCATGCAGGAGCGGTATCATGACCTCATGAGCATGCAGAGCAAGATTTCCGAAGAAGTCAATCAGGGCTTGGAAGGAAAGGAACTGGAGGTTCTGGTTGAGGGGCGCGATGAGGAGCAGCCTTCGATTTGTGTCGGGCGTTCTTATCGTGAAGCACCGGATGTAGATGGTCAGGTCTATGTCGAAAACGATAAAGACAGCCAGCCCGGTGATATGATCCGGATTCGGGTTTTGCAGGGATTTACTTATGATATCGTTGGCGAAGCATTAAAATAATGGAGGTAAGGATCCGGTGAAGGCACGAGAAGAATGCGTAGGAGAGCAGCTGAAGGCGCAGGGAAAAACCATAGCCTGCGCGGAATCCTGTACGGGGGGGCTTCTGACAAGCAGGCTTACGGATGTGCCGGGCAGTTCGAGCTATGTCAGGGGGGCGGTGGTTTCTTATACCAATGAGGTCAAGGAACAGCTGGTCGGCGTCCGGCCGGAAACCATTGACGCGTATACGGAAATTTCTGCGGAAACGGCCCGGGAGATGGCACAGGGGATTCGTAGGCTGCTGAGTACGGATATCGGTGTTGGCATCACCGGTCTGGCTGGCCCGGGCGGCATGGCGGGGAAACCTGCAGGACTGGTTTATATTGCGGTTTCCGGTTCCAGAGGGACTGTCGTCAAACCATGTCAGTTCCAGGGCGGGCGCTTGTCGGTCAAGCAGCAAAGTGCGGATCAGGCGCTGCAGATGATACAGGATTATTTAGGAGGAGTTATTTGAAACAAACATTAGAAACATTTGGTTCCATTGCATTGAGCCGGAAAATTTTGCAGGCAGTGGAAGCTATGGGATTTGAAGAACCATCGCCGATTCAGGCCCGGACGATTCCGCTGGCATTGGAGGGCCACGATGTCATCGGACAGGCTCAGACCGGTACGGGCAAGACGGCTGCGTTTGGGATTCCTGTCGTGGAGATGGTAAAGGGAAAAGAGCATGGGATTCAGGCACTGGTACTGACTCCAACCAGAGAATTAGCCATTCAGACGGCGGAAGAGCTGAATAAGATCGGCCGGTTCAAGCATGTGCGCACCTTGCCGGTGTATGGCGGACAATCGGTGGACCGCCAGATTCGGGCGCTGAAGCGCGGCGTGCATATTGTGGTCAGCACGCCGGGACGGCTGCTCGATCATATTCATCGCGGCACGATTGATCTCCAGCGGGTGCGCACTTTGGTGCTGGATGAAGCGGATGAAATGCTGGATATGGGCTTTATTGATGATATTGAACATATCCTGAGCAATATCCCTGAGCAGCGTCAGACCCTGCTCTTTTCGGCGACTATGCCGGAACCCATTGAGAAACTGTCGCATCGCTATATGGAACATCCTGAGCGTGTGACGATCACCCGTGAAAATCTGACTGTGCCGTCGATTGAGCAGGTCTATTACGAAACGAGGCAGAAATTTGAAGGGTTGTGCCGTGTTCTCGATGTGGAGGAGACCGGCAAGCTGATTATTTTCTGCCGGACCAAACGGGCCGTAGATGATTTGACGGCGGCACTCGATGCAAGAGGGTATTCTTCGGGCGGGCTGCACGGTGATTTATCACAGATTCAGCGCGACCGCGTCATGAAACGCTTTCGGGAGGGCCGTATTGATATCCTGATTGCCACGGATGTAGCTGCCCGCGGCATCGATATTGATGATATCACGCATGTCATCAACTTCGATATACCGCAGGATCACGAGTCTTATGTACATCGTATCGGGCGTACCGGACGTGCCGGCCGCAAGGGAATGGCGATCACCTTTATCGAACCGAGGGAGTATCGCCAGCTGCGATTGATCATGAAGCTGGCACATACCAGAATTCAGCGTCGGGAGCTGCCTACGGCTTCAGATATTCTCGAGCGCCAGCGGGAAGTGATCCGGGAGCGTCTGGTCCGGACGCTCAGACAGAATCGGTATGACGAGTATCATGATATTGTTTCCGATGCTGCTGCTGAAGGTTTTGATCCTGTGGATATCGCGGCAGCAGCGTTGAAGCTGTCGATCGAAGGGTTCCGAAACGAGGAGTCTCATGATGAAGCGGACGGGTTTGGCGACACCGGCGGAGCACCCGGGATGGTTCGGCTGTTCTTCAATGTCGGGCGCAGCCAGAAGATCCGACCGTCAGATATTGTCCGGGCCATTGCCGGAGAGGCAGATATTCCGGGCGATACGATCGGCGTCATCAACATTTACGATAAGTTTACTTTTGTTGAGGTACCGGAAGATACGGCCAGCCGGGTTATGAATGCCATGCATCGAAATACCGTCAAAGGCTTCCGTGTCAATGTAGAACCGGCTCGCAAACGATAATACGGAATTTGTGTTTTTAGCTCATCGGTTTCGATGAGCTTTTTTTATCTCTTGATGTCCGCGGGGGGGGATTATAATATATTTGAAGAGGATTGAAGGGATAATTTTTTACAGGATGGATCGGTTTGTCTGAGCGATTGGCTGCCCGGAAAGCAGGGGGAGCGAGCTTTCTGGCGGATGAAATCCATACGCTGCGTGAGCAGGTGGAGGCATTGCTCGATGAAGAGAGGGAGCTGTCGGCAGCATGGGAAAGGGCGGTCTGCAAATGGCCGGTTATAGATTCTGATTGGATGAATAAAATATCGGTTAACTAAATATATTGATAAAGTTGACGCTTTTGGCAGATGCGCTTATAATAAGAGTGTTTGCTGGAGGCGTTATTTTTATGGGGATAAATCGATTCAGGCTGCTGGCCCGGATGCTGTCTCAGCTTCAGGGAGAACGGTATCGCGGCGCGGTTATCATGCGGGCGGTTTGGCGGCGGGAGGCTTCTTTGCCGGAAGGCGAAGGGGCGCCGATGATTTTGCAGGATCGGCATGGCAGGATGGAGATATGCTGCCGCTCGGGGCATGAGGAACTGATGGTGACGCTGCTTCTTGGACGCGGCGCGGATTGCCATGCGGCCGATGCAGAATCATCTGTTTTTATGGAAGAGGATAAAGCAAGGCAGGTATGCTTTTCGGCATCGGCCATTCGTTCCTTTACGCTGTCGGTTGGCGATACGAACGAAATACATCAGGGGGCGCATCCCGTCGTTCCGGGACTGATGATTATGGAAGCCATTCTGGAAGAAATGCCCTGCGGAGCCGCCGGACTGATGGTGCGGTTTCATCATCCGGTGCGGGCAGGATGGGCATCTGTGAATTCGGACGGGGATATTGTTCAGCAGGGAGAGCGCAAAGCGGATTTTCGCTGGCTGGGAACAGGTTGAATCCTTTCGAAACGACGAGGAACGCATTGGCTTTTTACCATATTGTTGAGAATAAAGGCAGGTTTTTTGATATGAAGAACGAATGGTTACAGACTGACTCGGGGAAAACGATCACGGCGAGGGATTTGACGAAGATGGCGCTGTGCATTGCCTTTTGCTGTGTTTCCGCATTCATTTCCTTTCCGCTTCCCTTTACGCCCGGGCTGGTGACGGCCCTGACCATAGCTTTGACTGTTACGGCACTGGTTCTGCCGCCGAAACTCACTTTTATTACAGTGGCGGCTTATGTGTTTTTGGGCGCTGTCGGGCTTCCGGTTTTTCCAGGCGGCACCGGCGGACTGGGGCGTATACTCGGTCCGACGGGCGGCTTTTATTTGGGATGGCCGTTCGTTTGCTGGATCGAAAGTTTGATCAAGGGGCGTGATATTTGCTTCCGGCGGTATGCAGCGGTGGCTGTGCTGGCCGGGGTTCCTTTGACCTATGTCGGTGGTTTGATTTCGATGATGCTGGTCATGCAGGTGGATCTGTGGCAGGGATTGATTATGGCAGTGTTTCCTTTTATTCCCGGGGATATCATGAAAGCCTTGCTGGCAGCATTCATCGGGGTGCGTGTTAATCACATGACGGCGGATCGTTGCTGAGGAAGTCCGATGGAAACGGTGTATGTGATCGGGGCTCTGCGGAGCCCTATTGTTGTTAAAAACGGCCGGTTTCGCCGTATTCGTCCGGAAGAATTTGGCGCGGAAGTGGTGAAGGAACTGATGCGGCGCTGCCATCTTTCGTCCGCAGACGGTATCCTGGGTGGAAATGCAGTGGGAACTGGCGGCAATCTTACGCGTTTGATGGCACTGACTGCCGGTCTGGATGCTTCGATTCCTGCCTGTACGATCGATATGCAGTGTGCGTCGGCGGCAGCGGCTCTTTCTCTGGCCGCTGCGGGTATATCGTGCGGGCGGGGCGAGGTATGGATTGCGGGGGGCATGGAGAGCGCCTCGCTGCAGCCTCTGCGTGTTTATGCGCCGCAGGATGCGCGTTATGGGCTGACGCCGGATCAGAAGGGAACCTACCGCACGGCGCAGTTTGCTCCGGGGGATATGGCGCCGGACACGATGCTGCGCGGTGCGGAACGCACAGCGCAGGCGGAACAGGTGTCCCGGGATGAGCTGGATGCGTGGGCGCTCCGGTCGCATCGGCGGGCAGCTGCTGCGCAGCGCGCCGGTGTGATGAAGGAGGTCATTGTGCCGATTAACGGATGGACAAAGGACGATGGCATCCGGCCGGGCATCAGTCAGCGTCTGCTGGATCGGCTTCCGCTGATTTTTGGCGAGGGAACGACGCTCCACGCCGGCAATGCCTGCATGATTCACGATGGAGCCGCATTTGCTGTTCTGGCTTCGGGGTCGTGGGTGCGGCGCAACCGGAAAAAGCCGTTGGCACGGATCATCGGTACGGCAGCGGTTGGCGGAGATCCCGCTGAAAGCCCCCGGGGCGCCATGCGCACGGCGGATGTTCTGCTGAAACGTCTGGGACTCCGGTATGAAGATTTGTCCGCTATTGAGTTCAATGAAGCGTTTGCCGTCATTGATGTTTTGTTTGAACGGGCGCATCCTTCCTGTCTGGATCGGTATAACCGCTTTGGCGGAGCTCTGGCCTATGGACATCCTTACGGTGCGTCGGGAGCTGTTCTGCTGATCCATTTGCTCCAATCTCTGCGGGAAGCCGGCGGCGGGAAGGGGATTTTGTCGATTGCCGGCGCCGGAGGGATGGGGGAAGCCATTGCATTGGAGATGATGGAATGATGGTGCGGAATGATTATGATCTGCTGTGTCAATGGGCAGATCGTCAGCCGGATCATTTGCTGCTGGCAGATGATGCGTGGAGCTGCACGTATCAGGAGATGCGGCAGTCTGTGACGTTTTTTGCGGACCGGCTGAAGCAGAGGCGCCCTTTGGCTTGGGAAAACGGGGATGTACTGGTTCTGGCGGATTCTTTGCCGGGCCAGCTGACCGCCTTTCTGGCTCTGCAGGCGATGGGAATACGTCCGACTCTGCTTCATCACGGGATGCGGCCTGAGGAACAGCGTGCCATCTTGCGGGAGAATCATTTGCAGGGACTCTTATGCGTGCGCGGCGAGGGGAAAAATCCGGATCTGCAGCTGGAAGAAACTGGTATTTCCCCGTGCTGTCATAGCGAGCCGGACATCCTCGGCGTGCTCAGCTCGGGCTCGACGGGGACTCCAAAAGTGATGTATCGCACCTATGACAGTTGGGCGGGATTTTTTCCTGTGCAGAATCCGATCTTTCGTGTTGCCAGCGGGACGCGGCTTTTTTTGCACGGGAGTCTGAGCTTTACAGGAAATCTGAATACGCTGCTGTCGGTATTGTATGAGGGCGGCACTGTGATCACCAGTGAGTACCTGCGCTGCCGGCATTGGGCGGATTTGATGCGTCGTTTTCAGGCGGATGTACTCTATCTGATTCCGACCAAACTGCAGCTGATGACTGCCGCTGTCCATGCCCCGCTCTCGTCGGTTCAAAGTATTTTTACCGGATCGCAGCTGCTCAGCGCACGCAATATCCGTGAGCTTCGGCAGCTTTTTCCGTCGGCGGAACTGATTCTTTATTATGGGGCAAGCGAACTCAACTATATCACTTATGCGGTCTGCGAAGATCCGGAACGCGATCCGCGCAATCTCGGGCGTCCGTTCCCCGGTATCGGTGTGAACGTCCGGGAAGGATTGATTTATGTGGATACGGCGTATCATGTCAGCGGAGTGACGATCCCCTTTACGGTTCGGGATGCCGGCTGGCTCAACGAACGGGGGGAGCTGATGTTTGAAGGCCGGCGCGATGCCTGGGTAAACAAAGGCGGCGTTAAACTGAGTACCATACGGCTGGAAAACGAATTGCGGGCTATCCGCGGCGTAAGGGAAGCTGTGGTGCTGCCGTACCGCGATCCTCTTCGCGGCAGCGCATTGGCAGCGTTTCTGGTCAAAGACGCTGACAGGGAAAAGCGGGAAATACGGCAGAGCATCCGCCGGCGTCTGAAACCCATCGAAAGGCCGGGGCGGATTGTCTTTCTTCATGAAATTCCGTTGAACGACCGGGGCAAAGTGGATCAGCAGGCCATCTGGCATCGAGCCGAAACAGAGGAAATGAGCGAATGACGTTTCGTCGTATCCAACGGGGACAACATGATTGGCGGAGGCCAATCATATTGTACCCGTTTTCCTTTTTTCTTGCCGGGAAATTTGCTATAATTAGAAGATGTATGAATTGAATCGATAATCGAGGTGTTTTCTCATGGAATTGAGTATGGATGTTTTGCTGAAGCGTTTCAAGGATTATATCCGTTTTGATACGCAGTCGGATGAGGACAACGACGCCGTTTGTCCGAGTACGCCGGGACAGATGATCCTGGCCCGGCATCTGGCAGAGGAATTGAAGGAGATCGGCCTGCAGGATGTGGAGCTGGATTCTCACGGCTATATTATGGCAACTCTGCCGGAGCATGGCGTAGAGACGGCGCCGGTAGTCGGGTTTATCGCTCATGTGGACACCAGTCCGGATGCGGCCGGCGGTCCGGTACATCCGAAGCTGGTGAAAGATTATGATGGCGGCGATATTGTGCTCAACGAGGAAGGCCCCATAGTATTTCGTACGGAGGAGTTCCCTGAGGTGCTCAAGTATAAGGGGCAGGACATTCTCTTTACGGATGGGACAACGCTGCTGGGGGCAGATGATAAAGCCGGCGTTACGGCGATTGTGAGCGCGATGGAATATCTGGTGAAGCATCCGGAAATTCAGCACGGCAGAATTCGCATCGGTTTCACGCCGGACGAAGAGACGGGGCGCAGTGCAGCGCGCTTTGATGTGAAGAAGTTCGGAGCGGATTTTGCTTATACTGTGGATGGCGGCGAACTGGGCGGATTGGAATATGAAAATTTCAATGCCTCGAATCCGGTTATCACGTTTCATGGACGCAGTGTGCATACCGGTGATGCCAAGGGCAAGATGCTGAACGCAATGACCGTGGCTGCTGAGTGGCAGCAGATGCTTCCTGCCGGGGACAAGCCGGAGTATACGGAAGGACATGAAGGATTTTTTCATGTATATAAAATGACCGGTGGTGTAGAGTCCTGTACGATGAATATGCTGATCCGCGATCATGATCGGCAGAAATTCGAAGACCGCAAGCAGTATCTGCATCGCATGGCGGATTTTCTGAACGCGAAGTATGGAGCAGGTACGGTCGAGATCAAGCCGCATGATGTCTATTATAATATGCTGGAAAAGATCGAGGATGGTAACCTGTTTGTCGTAGATTTGGCCCGGCAGGCTATGGAGGCAGCCGGAGTCGTCCCCGATATTCAGCCAATCCGGGGCGGTACGGACGGCGCGCAGCTTTCCTTCCGCGGTCTGCCCTGTCCGAATCTTTTTACCGGCGGTGCGAATTTCCACGGCCGGTTTGAATATCTGCCGCTGCAGTCGCTGAAGAAAGCCGGAGAAACCGTGTTAGGGATTGTCGTGGGGGCAGCAAAACTGAAGAAACAAGGGATCGGACATGAGAATCATTGATGCACATCTGCATTTTTGCCGGGATGCCTATTTTGATACGATCGCCCGGGCAGCTCAGCATGAAAACAGCGCGGAGCATTTGTCCGAGCAATATCAGTTTCGCGGGATTGCTCATGGCATCGTCATGGGCAATCTGCCGCTGGAACAGTTGTGTCCGTCTTATCCGTCCTTTTTGAGTTATTGCGTCGGTCTGGATGGGCATAGCGGCTTTGATCGGGATGCTGTTCGCATACAGGCTGATTTGGTAGAGAAGCATTTTCAAAATCCGCAGTGCGTGGGACTGAAACTGTATCCGGGGTATCATTCGTTTTATATCTATGATGACTTCCTGCAGCCGTTTTATGAATTGGCGGAACGTTATGGTAAGCCGGTCGCCGTCCATACAGGGCTTACGGCCAGTGATGATGCCCATTTGAAATACAGTCATCCGCTGGTCATGGATGAAGCCGCGGTGAAGTTCCGCGGGGTTCAGTTCGTTCTTTGTCATTTCGGGGAACCATGGTTTGCTGATGCGGCTGCCGTCTTGGAAAAAAATGCGAATGTCGCGGCGGATCTTTCCGGTATTCTGGAAGGAAAGCTGCCGGATTTTCAGGCTTTCCTGGCGAAAAAGCGATATTATATCGAACGGCTCAAGGGATGGCTGGAATATCTGGATTGTTATGATCGGTTCTTGTTCGGCACGGATTGGCCGCTGGCTAATCTTGGCGATTATATTGCGTTTACAAAGGAAATCATTCCCCGGGAACATTGGGCGGAGGTTTTTTACGGCAACGCTGTACGCATCTACCATCTGGCGTTGGATGAAGCGAATACGGCTGCCGCTCCTGCTGCCGGAATTCGGGTATGACAGGCCGGAATAGAAATGAAGATTGGGAAGGAGAATCATATGGCATTGTTAGAAATCATGAAGGCCGGGAATCCGGTTCTGAAAGAAGTGTGCAAGCCGGTGGAACATGTGGATAAGCGCCTTCGGACGCTGCTGGACGATATGGCTGAAACGATGTACGAAAACAATGGAGTAGGGATTGCTGCTCCGCAGGTCGGGCAGACGATTCGTGCGGTCGTCATTGACTGTCAGGATGATCATGGACTGCTGGAACTGATTAATCCGGAAATCACATATCGTGAAGGAACAGAGACGGATACGGAAGGATGTCTTTCCTGTCCGGATCTTTATGGTGAGGTCGAGCGTGCGGCTAAGGTTCGGGTGGCTTTCCTGAATCGACGCGGCAAGAAGCAGCAGCTTACGGCAACGGGACTGCTGGCCCGCTGTATTCAGCATGAATTGGATCATTTGGATGGACAGCTTTTTATCGATATTGCCCAGAGCATACACAGGGGGAGTGCATCGTGAAACGGTTCCGGGTTGTATTCATGGGGACGCCGGAGTTTGCGGTTCCCTGTTTAGCCGCTTTAGCGGAACGCTGCGAGGTAATCGGCGTGGTTACGCAGCCGGATAAACCTCGCGGCCGTGGACAGAAGATGATGCCTTCGCCGGTGAAGGCATGGGCGCAGGATCATGGACTGCCGGTTTATCAGCCGGAAAGAATCAAGACGGATGCGTTTACCGCAGAACTTGAGAACATGAAGCCGGATCTGATGGTGGTCGTGGCATTCGGACAAATTTTATCCCAGCGGATTCTGGATATTCCGGTATATGGATGTATCAACGTTCATGCGTCGCTTTTGCCGCGCTATCGCGGCGCTGCGCCGATGCAGTGGTGTATCATCAACGGTGAGAAAAAAACAGGAGTAACGACGATGTTCATGGATGCCGGATTGGATACCGGCGATATGCTGCTTCGCTCGGAGATGGATATCGGTCCGGATATGACGCTGGAAGAGCTGCATGACGCACTGCGGGATCAGGGCGCACAGCTCCTTGTGGACACGTTGGAGAAGCTTTCGGACGGAACACTGGTACGAATCCCGCAGCAGGGCGATTCCAATTACGCGCCGATGCTTACGAAACAGACCGGGCATATTGACTGGTCGCAAAAAGCGGAGGCGATTCATAATCTGGTGCGCGGTCTGAATTCCTGGCCCGGTGCCTATACTGTACTGGACGGAAAGACGTATAAAATCTGGCGGACCAAAACGACAGGAAAAGCGGCAGAAGCTGATCCGGGAACCATCGTCCGGGCGGATCGGAAAAGCGGACTGCTGGTTGCTGCGGGAGATGAACTTCTGGAGATTACAGAGCTGCAGGCACCGGGCAGGAAAAAGATGCGGGCGGCAGATTATCTGAACGGTCATGGAGCAGAGCTGCCGGCAAGGTTCTGCTGAGTGTATCAGTGTGCATGAACGTCAGGATACATTGAGGTTGGAGGAGCATGATGACAGATCCATCCGAAAACAAAAACAAAAAGAAGCCGGGGGTTCCCGGACGTCCGAAAAAGCGGCTGTTTCTCGGTATGCTGGCCGGAACAATGGTTTTGACGGCAGCTGTTTTATATCTCGTATGGTATATTGCCGTGCCCGGCCTGACTGGAATTTCCTCTGTCCTGCCTTGGATTACGGGGGCTGTTTTTTCTGTTGGTATGGGGCTGGCATGGCTGGGACTGGTGAATATGGCTCTGGCTGTGGCCGGTCTGCCATATCTTCCGCTGCTGCAGCGCCAGACGTATGAGTTGATCAATCTCCTGTTTCCGCTGGCTGTGCGGCTGGCCGGTTTGTTCGGTATCAGCCGCCGGCGTCTGGAGGGATCGTTCATTGCGACGAGCAATCTCCTGTTTAACCGCATGGGGATACGAGTGCCGGCAGAGCGGCTGTTGGTCGTTACGCCGCATTGTCTGCAGCTGGCGACCTGTCCGCATAAGATCACGAGAGATCCGCACAACTGCAGACGGTGCGGCGGATGTGATATCGGCGCACTGGTAGCGCTGGCCGATGAAATGGGGTTTCATTTCTTTGTGGCAACGGGGGGGACGCTGGCTCGTCAGATTGTTCGTCAGACCAGACCGCAGGCTGTACTGGCTATTGCCTGCGAGCGCGATCTCATGAGCGGTATACAGGATGTTTATCCGCTGCCGGCTGTCGGCGTGCTGAACATTCGGCCGAACGGTCCTTGTTATAATACTCGTGTCGATATGAAGGAAGTTCGCAGAGAGCTGGAACGGATTATCCTTCCGAAGCAGTCGTGAGACGGGACTTCGGGCAGGAAAGGGAAACAGGGAGGACAGATTATGGATAAAGCGCGTGATACCGCCGCCAGAATCCTGAACGAGGTGAATGAAAACGGTGCATACGCTAATGTAGCGCTGGCGAAATATCTGCGGCGGTTTCCGCTAAGCGATCAGGACCGGCGTTTTGTGACCGAGCTGGTTTACGGCGCGGTGAAGGCTGGCGGAACGCTGGACTGGATTCTTCGCCGCTATGCGAATCGTCCGCTGAAAAAAATTCCGCCGATGGTGCGGCAGATTCTGCGGCTCGGCATCTATCAATTGTTTTATTTAGATCGCGTGCCGGCTTCGGCGGTTTGTAATACGGCAGTAGATTTGACGAAGAAATACAGCCATGCCGGGACGGCGAAATTTGTCAATGCGGTGCTACGGACGGCTGTCCGTGAGCCGGAAAGAGCGGCGTTTCCGCAGGGAAAAGGGCATGCGGCTGAGGGACTGGCTCTTTCTAGTCAGCATCCGTACTGGCTGGTTAAGCGTTGGATCAAACAATTCGGCTTTGAGGAGACGCAGCGGCTTTGCGCGTTTGATAACGAGCAGCCGGTTTTGTCAGTACGAACCAATACACTGAAAACGAATCGGGAGGCATTGCTGCAAAAACTTTGCGAAGGCGGAGCTTTGGCAGAACCTTCCTGCTGGACTCCAGAAGGAATTCGCATTTATGCGCATGGCGCCCTGGATGAATTGGCGCCGCTTCAGCAGGGATTCTGTCAGGTACAGGATGAAAGTTCCATGCTGGTCGCCCATGTGCTGGATCCGCAGCCGGGAGAGTTTGTGATCGACTGCTGCAGCGCGCCGGGCGGGAAAACGACGCATATTGCGGCGCTCATGCAGGATCGGGGACATATTCTGGCTGGAGACGTTTTTGATCATAAGCTGGAGCGCATCCGGGAGAATGCAGCCCGGCTGGGCATTCAAAGCATTGAGACGAAACGGATCGATGCGCGGGAGATTGGTCGAATGTATCCGGCGCAGGCAGACCGCGTTCTGGTCGATGCACCGTGCTCCGGACTGGGCGTGTTGCGCCGCAAGCCCGATGCCCGCTGGAAGAAAACGGCAGAAGAAATCGCTGGCTTGCCGAATCTGCAGAAGGAGATTCTTAACAGCGCTGCCCATGCCGTAAAGCCGGGAGGCGTATTGGTTTACAGTACCTGTACCATTGAGCCGGAAGAAAACCAGTCGGTTGCGGAGACTTTTCTGAGGAATCATTCTGAGTATGTGCTGGAAACGGCCGGCCAATTTTTGCCTTGTCAGAAGCGGGATGAAGCGATGGTCCAGCTTTTTCCGCAGCGAGACGGGACGGATGGCTTTTTTATTGCACGCTTCCGCCGCAGCCTGAGCGATGCGGCGAGGTAAGAAAGGAAACAATGTGAACGATATTTTCGGAATGACGAAAGAGGAGCTGCAGGAATCCCTGGCGCCGTACCGGGTGCCGGGGTATCGTGCCGGGCAGATTGCAGAATGGATGTACCAAAAGGGTGCGAAAACGTTTGACTCCATGACGAACCTTCCACGCGGACTTCGCGACGCGCTGGCGCAGGATCTGTTGATCGGGCGTCCTGAGATCCGGGACAGGCTGGACTCGCGGGATGGAAAAACGACGAAGTTTTTGTTGGAATACCGCGATGGAACCGCGGTGGAAACTGTGCTGATGCGTCAGCCCTACGGCAACAGCATTTGCGTTTCGACTCAGGCCGGCTGCAGTATGGGCTGTATTTTTTGTGCATCAACTCTTCATGGCCGGGCCCGGGATCTTTCCCAAGGCGAAATACTGGCGCAGGCAGTGACGATTCAGGATATGCTGAAAGAGGAAACGCCGGGCGGGAAAGTGGATACGGTTGTTCTCATGGGTTCGGGAGAGCCGCTTATGAACTATGATGCGGTGGTCGGGTTCCTTCATCTGGTTCATGAGCCCTATACGCTAGGACTGGGCTATCGGAATATTACGCTTTCTACTTCAGGCATTGTTCCGAATATTTACCGCCTGGCCGATGAGGGAATCCCTGTTTCTCTTTCGGTTTCTTTGCATGCGCCGGAGCAGGAGCTGCGTTCGAAAATCATGCCGATTAACCGGCGGTATCCGCTGGCCGATGTGGTTCGCGCTGCCGGGGCGTATGCTGACAAAACCGGGAGACGTGTCACCTATGAATATATTTTGATCGATCATCTGAATGATGGGGCGAAGCAGGCAGAAGAGCTGGTTCACTTGCTGAAAGGACAGCTGGCCAGTGTAAATCTGATCCCGATCAATCCGGTACCGGAGCGCAGTCTGATGCGTCCGTCCAAATCCCGTATTGACTGGTTCGAGCAATTCCTTCTCCGCCATCATTTGACGGTCACAGTGCGCCGGGAAATGGGAACGGACATTCAGGCGGCCTGCGGACAACTGCGCAACAAGCATCTGAGGGAAAATAAATGAGCAGCTTCAGCCTGTGCTCCAACGAAAGCTAGGCATTACGGATGCTTTCTGCTATAATGGACAACAGGAAAAACAGACGGGTTTGTCCGATGATAAGCGCCCCAAAAGCCCTGAATACGTCTCACTTTATGATGATCAGAGGAGGTCTGTTTTATGGGGATCGGAAAATGGGAATCCTTTCTGGAAAATCATATCGAAGGGTTTTTCAATAAAAGGTTCAGCAGCAGTCTGGAGATGGCCGAGCTGATTAAGGGCATTGAAAAAGAAGTGGCGCGGCAGGGCCGCGGCAAGCCGAAGCATGGGCTGCCGAATCATTATGAATTTATTATGGCGCCGGATGATTATCAGCATTTCTGTGCGCAGCGGGTTCTGGATGAGCTTTATACAGCTGTCGAGAAGCAGGTTATTCTGCAGGATTATCTCATGGAAGGGAATCTGAAGGTAGCCTGCCGGGCCGAAGCGGAACGCACACAAGGGACCTTTTCCCTGCGCTCCTGGTATGAGGAAGAGAAGCCTGCCGGCAATTCGGATGAGTCGGTTCATACGATTGTGCTGGAACGGCCCAGTTTTTCCTCCAGTACGCCGCTGAATCTTCCGCGGGAATACAAGACAGCTTCTCTTCGGGTCACGGAAGGGCCCGATCTGGATGCTTATCTGGAGTTTGGAGAAAAGCAGATTTATATTGGACGGCGTGACAAGAACGAGTTCATCCTGACCGATTCCAGAGCGTCTCGTCTTCATGCCTGGATTTCTTATGAGTCTCATCGCCATGTGCTGCATGATGCGCAGAGTACAAACGGAACCTTTGTGAATGACAGGCGCATGGAATCTTGTTGTCTGCAGGACGGCGATGCGATCCGGATCGGTTCGACGGTCTTAAGATACGAGGTGATTTGATTTGCCGACGATGGCGATAGTTTTGAAGGCAGTCCGGGTGGTGCTCGAATATGGTATGCTGCTCTGGCTGCTGTGGTTTGCTGTCAGGCTGATGAAGCGGATGTTTGTGGATATGCGCCGTGAATCAGCAGGTCTTAAGCACCCGGAGACCCGTCAGAATGAAGCGGTTCTTTCTGTAGTCGATGCAGAGGAAGCGAATCTTTCCGGACGACGGTTTGCTTTTGACGAACAAATTACGGTCGGACGTGGTGAGGATAACGACGTCATGATTCCTGAAAGTTTTGTTTCTCATCATCATGCTGTGATTTATCGCCATGGCAGTCAGTATGTGGTCGAAGATCTGGGGAGCAGGAATCATACCTATGTTAACGATCAGATATTAGAAGGCCGGGCCTATATCAAGCCGGGGGATCTGGTGCGAATTGGCATGGTTACATTGAGATTCGAGAGGTGAGCAGATGAATCAGGTATATGAGGCCACCGATGCCGGACTGGTGCGTTCGGGCAATGAAGATGATGCGGCTGTCTTTGATCCGTCTGTTTATGTCGTGGCAGACGGAATGGGCGGGCATGCTGCCGGTGAGATAGCAAGTCATCTGTTGGTCAAAACCGTGCGCGCGCAGCTGAAAGGCGTCTCCGGAATCGGAGAGGAACAGCTGCGCCGGGCTGTACAGGATGCCAATGCGGCTATTTTGCATAGTGAGAAGGAGCATCCTGCGTATCAGGGGATGGGAACGACCGCGACGCTGCTGCATGTGTCCGGAAGCACGGCGTTTTGGGCGCATGTCGGTGACAGCAGGCTTTACCTGCTGCGCGGGGACCGTTTCTGTCAGATCACACGTGATCATTCCTATGTAGAGGATCTGGTTGAGCAGGGGGAGATCACGGAAGCAGAAGCACGAATCCACCCGAGGCGCAACCTTCTGACCCGGGCTGTCGGCATTGAAACGGAGCTGGTTGTGGATACCGGTTCTTTTCCGCTGGAGGCGGGGGACGTTCTGCTTTTGGCTACGGACGGTCTGACCAAACTGGTCAGTGATCCGGAGATCGTGATGCTGCTGCGGTCTGGTGCGGCTGATCCTGCCGCAGAGCTGATACGGGCGGCATTGGCTGCCGGCGGGACGGACAATATTACGGCCATTGTGGTGGTGTATGCTTCATGAAGAATTGGAGTTTGATGCTGGCGCCGTTGGGGTTCGTACTGTGCGGTATGGGCATTCTTTATCTGAAAATGAATCCGAATGGGGGGCCACTTCCTGCCGGCGCTGTACCCGGTTCGCTGAATGGTTTCCTATGGCTGGCTGGAGCAGCCCTTCCGGCATTGTTCCTGCAGGCGGTAATCATTCGGCGCAGGGAAGATACCGTTTTGTTTCCAATCGTCCTGATGCTGGCCGGCGTCGGGGTGGCGGAAATCGCCAGACTGAAGCCGGAGCTGATGATCCGCCAACTGCAGTGGATCATCGTCGGAATGTTGGTGCTGCTGCTGGTTTTGCGTTTTTGGGGACATATCCGCCGCATGCTGGATTATCCCTACCTTTTGGGCATCGGCTGTGTCCTGCTGTTGGGACTGCCGCTGCTCTTTGGGACGGAGATCGGCGGCAGCAAGAACTGGCTGGTTTTCGGTCCGATTTCCATCCAGCCGTCAGAGCTCGGGAAAATTGTTTTGGTGTTTTTTCTGGCGGCCTATCTTTCTGACCACCGCCGCGTTTTGACGCTGCCGTCTCATCGCTTTCTCCTGCTGCGCCTGCCGCCGCTTCGCTTTATCGCGCCATTGATCTGTATCTGGGGAATGGCTGTATTGATGTTCGTGGTGGAACGGGATCTCGGGTCTGCACTGTTGTTTTTCGGTATGGCTGTGCTCATGACGTATATGGCTACGGGAAGCAAGTCGTATGTATTTCTGGCACTGGTTTTTATTGGCGCAGCGGCGGCGGTCAGCTATGCGATGTTCGGTCATGTCCGCGTGCGATTCGATATATGGCTGAATCCCTGGCAGGATCCGAATGGCATGGCGTACCAGGTCGTCCAGTCCATGTTTGCCTTTGGCACGGGAGGAATATGGGGAACCGGATTTGGATATGGACATCCGGGATTTATCCCCGAGGTCCATACGGATTTCATCTTTGCCGCGATTGCAGAGGAGATGGGGCTGGTTGGAGCGATGATGATTATCGCCTGTTACGTCATGCTGTTCTGGCGCGGTATCCGGGTGGCACTGGCTGTTCGGAATGAGAAGGAAATGCTGCTGGCCGGCGGATGCAGCTGTTTGATTCTGCTGCAGATGTTTATCATCATTGCCGGCGTTACGAAATTTCTGCCGCTGACGGGGATTACGCTTCCGTTTGTCAGTTATGGCGGCAGCTCGATGGTAGCTGGCTTTCTTTTGCTGGGAGTGTTATTGTCGTTGTCAAAGGAGCAGGAACATGGCTGATTGGAGAATGAAACGTCAGATCCTGCGGACTGCATCCTTTTTGCTGATGCTGGTCGGCCTTCTGACGGTCTATATTGTGTACCTGTCTGCCTGGGAAGCCGATGATTTGGCAGCGAATCCGCTCAATATGCGTAGTGCAGCGGCTCGGGCGGATATCCGCCGCGGATCGATATTGGATGCGCGGGGCCGTGTCCTGGCTCAGACTCGTCAGGATGGGAGCCGCAGCTATCCCATGGGGGCGGCAATGGCCGCGGTGACGGGATACAATGGTGAAAAAATCGGAAGCGCCGGAGTGGAAGGCCATGCCAACCGCGAACTGCTCGGCTTATCTGAGAATCTGTCCCGGATCGGTCCGATATCCCAGCTGTTTCAGTCCGATCAGGGCAACGATGTTAAGCTGACCATTGAAGCCGATGCGCAGCAGGCTGCTTATGACGGTCTGGACGGTCGAAGGGGAGCTGTTGTGGTTTTGGATGCTGCGACAGGAGCTGTACTGGCTATGGTCAGTTCACCTTCGTATGATCCCAATGATATCGAGTCCAACTGGAAATTGCTCTCGAAGCAGGCAGATGGTGCGCTTTTAAATCGTGCGGTGCAGGGACTGTATCCGCCGGGCTCGACGATCAAGCCTATGATTGCGGATGCCGCGCTGACCAACGCAGCAACAAATGAACGGGAAATTTTTGACTGTAACGGTTCGCTGGATGTCGGCGGTGGACAAACAATCCGTGAAAGTCATGGAGAGGTACATGGACGCGTCGATCTGCGCAAGGCGCTGACCGAATCCTGCAATGTGACGTTTGGCACGCTTGGTATGCGTCTGGGAGACGAAAAGCTGAAAAAGGCCTTTGAGCGATTTGGCTTTGACCGGGAAATTGGCGGCGACATTGTCATGACCCGGTCACATCTGCCGTCGTTTGGTACATTGGGAAGCGGCGATCAGGCGCAGACGGCCATCGGTCAGAGTTCGCTGCTGGTAACGCCGATGCACATGGCCCTGCTGGCCGCTGCCTATGCGAATGGCGGGGTTATTATGAAGCCTTATCTCGTCCAGCAGGTCATCACACCGGGCGGGACGGTAATCCATGAGACGGTTCCGCAAAAATGGCTGACGGCGACAACACCGGAGATGGCAGCCCGTCTGGACAGCTATATGGAAGATGTGGTGACGAAAGGGACCGGAAAAGCGGCGCAGGTCAGCGGCATCCGGGTAACCGGCAAGACGGGAACCGCAGAAAATGCAGCCGGAAAGGATCATGCCTGGTTTATCGGCTCTGCTGAACTGCGGAACCGGCGCATCGTGTTTGCTGTTATTGTGGAAAATGGCGGCGGAGGAGGTACACAGGCCGCGCCAATCGCGCGCAAGGTGATCCTGAGCCTGCAGAATTGAGAGAATCATTCCCCGGCAGGGGACATCGATAGAAACTGTCTTTACCTAGGAGGAAATATCAATGATAAAGCGTGTCTTAGACCAGCGCTATGAGCTCCAGGAACTGATCGGCGGAGGCGGGATGGCCGATGTTTATAAGGCGACGGATCTGCTTTTGGATCGTCCCGTAGCGGTGAAGATCCTGCATGACCAGTTCAAGAGCGATACGGAATTTATCGATAAATTCCATCGTGAGGCACAGGCTGCCGCCAGATTATCTCATCCGAATATTGTCAATATCTATGATGTCGGTGTGGCGGACAGCGCCCATTATATTGTCATGGAATATGTGCCG
This sequence comes from Wylensekiella montiformis, assembly GCF_009697385.1. Taxonomy (GTDB): domain Bacteria; phylum Bacillota; class Negativicutes; order Selenomonadales; family Selenomonadaceae; genus Selenomonas_A; species Selenomonas_A montiformis. The sequence goes on along the minus strand of NZ_VUNL01000008.1, from coordinate 119,426 downwards.
GGGAGTACGCTGAAGGATAAAATTCGTCAGGAGGGGCATCTGGGCGTTTCTGACTCGCTGCATATTGCCGGCGATATTGCCCGCGCGCTGGCGCATGCCCATGCCAATAAGCTGGTTCATTGTGACATCAAGCCGCATAATATTCTTATGATGGCCGATGGAAGCGCAAAGGTTGCCGATTTTGGCATTGCCCGCGCCGTTACGGAATCCACGATGACTTATTCCGGCAATGTCGTGGGATCGGTGCATTATTTTTCGCCGGAACAGGCAAAGGGAACCATCATCACGCCGAAGTCGGATGTGTATTCACTGGGTGTCGTGCTTTATGAGATGCTTACGGGTCAGCTTCCGTTTACCGGAGAGACGCCGGTGAGCATTGCCATGAAGCATCTGCAGCAGGAGCCGGTGCCTGTGCGGCAGATCGATCCGTCCATTCCGCCTGTCGTTGAGGCGATTGTATCCCGGGCGATGAGCAAAGACCCGGCGATGCGCCCCACGGCGGCCGAACTGGTCGCTGATCTGCAGCAGGCATCACAGATAGCCGGAACGGGCGCCGGTTATGGCGGTGTGCCGCAGCCTGACCCGGATGCGACACAGATTCTGCCCCGTGTACAGGAACCTTCCGCGCCGTCGCGTCATGAGCGGAATTACGGGTATGAAGAGCCGCAGACGGAACGTTCCGTGTTCCGTTCCAAGAAGTTCATTGCCGGGCTTGTTTTTGTCCTGCTTATGGGTTTCTTTGTCGGCGCGTTTATGAGCTATGGCAAGTTTTGGAGTACAGAAGAGGTCGTCGTTCCGGATGTCACCGGGAAGCAAATGACGCTGGCCCGTCAGATCCTTGAAGATAAGAAACTGCGTGTCAATGTGGCGGAAACGTATGATGCCAGTGTTCCTGCTGGTGTAGTTGTCTCGCAGACGCCGGAGGCCGGGGCGAGAGTTAAAGAAGAGCGCCTTGTGACTATTTATGTCAGCAAGGGCGGAGAAAGTGTGGAAATGCCGGATCTGAAGGGGCTGTCTAAGGCCGATGCGGAGGCCAGACTGAAAAAGATGGGACTGGTGGTTGGTTCTGTTTATGAAAAAGCCTCGGAGGAGGAAGCAGGTACGGTTATTGCTACCGATCCAAAGGCTGGCAGCAAGGTCACAAAAGGGCAGAAGGTGGATATTACCATCAGCAAAGGGAAAAAGGATACTAAGGTTTCTGTGCCGGACGTCACGGGACTGACTTTAGAATCTGCGGAAGAGCGGATTAAGGAAGCGGGATTCCAAGTCGGCAATATCTCACGCCGCAGCGTTACCGGTGCTGCAGCTGGTACGGTCATCAGTCAGAGCCCGTCCGGCAGTGCGGCTCCCGGTTCTGCTGTCAGCCTGGTTGTGGCCGACGCTTCGTCAAAGGGCAAGGAGAACAAATCCGAAAAGAACGGCAAACAGACAGAAGGAACGGCACCAGTGCAAAATACTCCATCCGGCAAGAGCCGCTGAGCTTTCGGTGAATGGTGAGAAAGGGAGCGTTCATGCAAGAAGGGCGGGTCATTAAGGCCTATAACAGTTTTTTCTATGTGCAGATTGATGAAGCATGTGAGCTGGTCACCTGCAAGCTTCGGGGGAAATTTAAGCGGTCCCGCAGAGAGAATGGTATCCTTCCCGGCGACCGGGTCATGATTTCCCGTTTGCCGGATGGTACCGGCGTCATTGAGGAGCAGCTTCCGCGCACAAGTCTGCTGATTCGGCCGGCTGTGGCCAATATTACACAGGTTATGATTACCGTTGCGGCAGCCCAGCCGGATTTGCATCCGCTGCTGTTGAACCGCTTTCTGGTTCTGGCCGAATGGTCACAGATCCCTAAAATTGTGATCTGCGTCAATAAAAAGGATCTGTATGATGGTGAGATTCGTATGTTTCTGTCGGAATATGAAGCGATCGGCTATCCGGTGCTTCGCGTCTCGGCCAGAGAAGGAACGGGAATCGAGGCGGTGTGCGGCCGGCTCCGCGGTGAGATTACGGTTTTCGCCGGCCCGTCCGGCGTGGGAAAGTCTTCGCTGCTGAACCGTATCGATGACGGTTTATCGCTCCAAACCGGATGCGTCAGCGAAAAGATTAAGCGGGGACGCCATACAACCCGTGTGGCTGAACTCCTTCCGTATGACGGGGGCTTCATTGTGGATACGCCGGGATTCAGCGCTGTGGAGTTTACAGAGATCGGACTGGAACGCCTGCCGCTGTTTTTCCCGGATTTCCGTCCATATCTCGGATGCTGCCGCTTTTCCCCATGCAGTCACACCCATGAGCCGGACTGCGCGGTCAAAGCGGCCGTTCAGGAGGGGAAGATTTTAGAGGAACGTTATGAGGCGTATCTCCGCTTTTTTGAAGAGATACGGGAACAGCGGAAAGTGGAACGAAAGAAGGAATGGAAATGATAAAAATAGCTCCATCTATCCTGTCGGCTGATTTTGCTCATCTGGCTGATGAGATTCGTAAAGTAACCGATGCCGGAGCAGAGTATGTTCATATTGATGTTATGGATGGGACCTTTGTGCCGAATATCACATTGGGCTCTCCCGTTGTGCAGAGTCTGCGCAAGGTCTCTGATGCTGTGTTTGATGTGCATCTCATGGTCGAGCATCCGGAAACGCAGATCGAATCCTTTGCCAAGGCGGGCGCGAACATCATCACGTTTCATGCGGAGGCAGCAAAGCATCATCATCGCATTGTGCAGCAGATCAAGGCGTCCGGGTGCAAGGCTGGCATTGCACTGAATCCGGGGACGTCTCTGGCAATGGTTGAAGAACTGCTGGCAGATGTGGATATGGTGCTTATCATGACCGTGAATCCGGGGTTTGGCGGACAGAAGTTTATCTCCTCCCAGCTGGAAAAAATTCACATGCTGTATCATACGATTCAGGATATGGACTTTGATTGCGATATCGAAGTAGACGGCGGAATCAATGCTGAGACGAGCAAACTCGTACGCCAGGCCGGAGCAAATATTTTGGTAGCGGGGTCTGCTGTCTATGGCGCACCGGATGCCGCTGAGGCCATCCGGGCTATCCGTGGATGAAGAAAGAAGCGCCGGAGAAGGGAAGAGATCATTGATGCAGGATGTACAAAATCGGATGGACGGCAGGGGAATTGCCATTCAGCGTGTCGGGATTAAGGATGCTCATCTTCCCTTTCTGATCAAGACAAAGGAAGGCGGATTTCAGCAGGTATTAGCCCGTATATGCTTTACCGTCGCATTGCCGGAGAAATATAAAGGAACCCACATGAGCCGTTTTCTGGAGATTCTCATGCCGTGGAGCCAAAAGCCTTTGGCGGAGCCGGAGATGGAAAGCATGCTGGAGGAGGCGCTGTGCAGGCTTGATGCCCATTCGGCGGAAGTCAGCTTGTCGTTTAAATATTTCGTAGATAAAAAGGCCCCCGCCAGCGGGCGCCGTTCTGTGCTGGATCTTGACTGCTGCTTTACCGGCAGAAAGGAAAAGGGACAGCCGATGCAGTTCCAGCTTGGGGTAGACGTTCCGTTTACATCGCTTTGCCCTTGCAGCAAGGAAATTTCCGCGTATGGTGCGCATAATCAGCGTTCCGTTGCCCGCGTCCAGCTGCGTTTCCGGCCGGAGACGGAATGTATTTATATTGAAGATCTGGCCGCGTTGGTGGAAGCGCAGGGCTCCGCGCCCATTTATCCGCTGCTCAAGCGAGAAGATGAAAAGTTCGTGACGGAAGCGGCCTATGCAAATCCGAAGTTTGTGGAGGATATCCTGCGGGATATCGTTCTGGAATTGCGCCAGCTCAAGGGGCTGGCCTGGTTTTCACTGGAATGCGAAAACTATGAGTCGATACATAATCACAATGCCTATGCGGCACATGAGGAGTCGCTGGTCTGACTGAATGAAGCAATCCTGAGGGACGGATTTCATGAATAAATTTTACAAGCGGTTTTTGGCCCTGATTCTGTTGGTGCTGATTATTTCCGGTGTGGTCATTTACACAACGGTAGATATCAATACCCTGCAGAATCTGAATCGGTTTAAACCGTGGTCAATCATTCTGGCTGTGATGGCCGTCAGTCTCGGCCTGTTTTTTGATGGCAGCCGACTGATGCACATGGTAAAAATTTCAAATGAAAAGATCACGCTGTATCAGGCGGTTCAGGTCATATTCGGCAATTATTTTCTTGCCCTGCTGACGCCGGGGGCGACGGGAGGCGCTGTCGCCCAGCTTATGTTTCTGCGTCATGCCGGCGTGCCGACCGGCAAGGCGACCGTGCTCGTCATTGTGCGTACTCTGTTGTCGATTTTGTTCCTCGTTTTGTGCATGCCGTTGATTTTTTTGCACGATCAGGGAATCTTGCCCGGCGTGTCAAATGAGACGCTGATGGTTATCACGCTGACCGCTTTTGCCGTCATTCTGGCCATTGTGGTGGGAGCGCGCCGCGGCTATCTGGACTATGTCATGGTACGTCTGACCAGACGGATGTGTGCCAGTCGGCGCCGAAAAGCGTTTGCTTTTTTTCGCGATACGAAAAGTGCCGTCAATTTGCTGTCACGATCGCCGCGCCAGATGCTGCTGGTGTTTTTGGAATCCGGTTTGAACCTTCTTTGCATTTATGCGATTGTGCCATGTCTGCTGCTGGGGCTGGGTGTGACGGATGCGGATTGGTATACGGTCATGGGACGCATGATATTTTTGAATATGCTGCTGTATTTCACGCCGACTCCGGGCGGTTCCGGCGTGGCTGAAGGCGGTTTTGTGCTGCTGTTCAGCGATACGGTTCCCGCCGGAACGGTCGGTATTGTAGCAGTGTGCTGGCGCCTTATTGCCGAATACATTCCCTTTTTGGTGGGGCTTTATTATACACTGACCGTATTCGGACGTGATTTCCTGAATCGGCAGCTCAATAAATAGAATCTGTCCATACAGGCAGGGGGCGGGACGTTTGAAAAAGAAACTCAGAAGCGGCTATACGACTGGCGCCTGTGCGGCGGCCGGAGTCAAGGCGGCTCTGCTGTGCGAAGCCGGGGAATCCTGGCAAATCGTCGAACTTATTGCGCTCGACGGAACGCCGCTGACTATCCCCGTAAAGGATGTCCGGCAGACCCGGGAGGGATGGCAGGCAGAAGTGGTGAAGTGTTCAGGCGATGACCCGGACATTACTGACGGTGTATCGGTATTTACGAGGGTACGCCACATTTCCTGTAGGCCGCCGGAGATTCATTTCCGGGCCGGTGAAGGAATTGGGACGGTGACGAAACCGGGCCTTTCCGTTCCTGTCGGTGAACCTTCCATTAATCCGGGGCCGCGGCAGCTTATCCGGCGCGTTGTGGCGGATGTGCTGGGCACGGATCAGGTGCCGTTGGAGGTTACGATTGCGATCCCCGCTGGGAAGGAACTGGCTCGTCATACACTGAATCCGGTCCTTGGCGTAGAGGGCGGTCTGTCTGTCATCGGTACGACAGGCGTACTGCGGCCTATGTCTGAGGAAGGATTCCGAAATTCTCTTGTACCGCAGATTGATGTGGCGCGGGCAGCAGGCTTTCAGGATCTGATCTTTGTGCCGGGCAAAATCGGCGAGCGCATTGCCTTGTCATGGGGCCTGCCGCAGCAGGCCATTATCCAGACCAGTAATTTTATCGGCTTTATGCTGGAGGCGGCTGCGGAGCGCCATATCCGGCGTGTGATGCTGTTTGGTCATATCGGCAAGCTCAGCAAGGTGGCGGCTGGCGTATTTTATACACATAACCGCATTGCCGACGGAAGGCTGGAAACCATGGCCGCTTATGCAGCCGCTGCCGGACTGGATCAGCAGGGCGTACAGGCTGTCCTGTCGTCGAATACGACGGAAGATGCCTTGTCTGTGCTGACGGCAGCTGGTCTGCGCGATACCGTCTGCCGGGTGCTGGCAGAACGGGCAGGTATTCGGTCGGAGCGCTATCTTTTCGGGAAAATGACCGTTGGTGCAGTCATGGTGACTTTGACCGGCGATCTGCTGGGATTGGATGAGAAGGCAAAGGCAATCGGGGAGGAATTTTCATGGAATCTTCCGCAATAAAGCATCGCATTATCGTAGCCGGAATCGGTCCGGGAAATCCGGACTATATGATTCCGGCAGCGCGGGACGCGATCCGGGGAGCAAAAGCTTTGGCCGGCGGACGTCGTGCTTTGGCACAGTTTGCGGAAAGCGGGCGGCAGCATACGATGGTCATAGCCGGGGATATTCCCGGTGTCATGGAGTTTGTGCGCAGAGAACTGGAACAGCATGACGTTGTCGTCATGGTATCCGGCGATCCCGGATATTACTCGCTGCTCGATGCACTGCGCCGCTATTTTCCGCACGAGCCGATTCAGGTCATTCCGGGGATCAGCGCCATGCAGATGGCGTTTTCCCGTTTAGCGCTTCCCTGGCATGATGCGCAGCTGGTGAGCTTTCACGGCCGCCGTCCGGCAGCGGAGCAATTGACCTATCAGCCGGGCCGCACCATCGGCATGCTGACTGACGGGAAGTACACTTCGCGGACGATTCCGCCTATTCTGATGGAGCAGGGCTGGCCCGATACAGCGAAGCTTCACATCTGTGCCCGCCTGACCTATGAGGATGAGACTATCCGTACCACTACGCTGAGGGAATCCGTCTCTCTGCCGGAAACCGGACATGGCATCCTGATCGTGGAAGGTTAAGCGAGGTGCGTCCAGCCTGCCTGAGGTAGACGGTGAGAAGAAATCCATCCAATAGAAGAGAGCACGGCCTGCTGCTTTTAAAGCAGCAGGCCGTGCTCTCTTCTATTGGGATGATATATTTTCTTGCGAGCCCGTAAGATTTATCATGCCAAAGGCTGCGCGGGCTTGATCGCGTGAATCATGTGCAACAGCAGCAATGACGCTTCTGGATCAGGCTTTTTGGCGGAACTGGTCTACGATTGTAGCGCAGGCTGCGTCGCCGGTGATATTGACGGCAGTGCGGAGCATATCGAAGATACGGTCGACGCCGAAGAGAATCGGCAGGGCATCAATCGGGATGTTTGCCGATACGAGAACGGCGACGACAAGAAGCGTCGGCCCCGGAACGCCAGCCTGTCCAACTGCGCCGAGGGTGCTGGTGATGATGATGGCTACATACTGAGCAAAGGAGAGATCCATACCATACATTTGTGCGATGAAGGTTGCGGCCATGGCATAGTAAGCCGCATTGCCATTCATGTTGATCGTGGCGCCGAGCGGCAGGGCGAAAGAAGTCGTTTCCTTGGAGACACCAAGCTCGGTAGTGACCGTGTTCATATTGAGCGGCAGAGTAGCCATCGAAGAAGCGGTGGAAAAGGCGAAAACCTGAACCTTCCACATGCTCTTGAAGAATTGCTTGTACGTTGTGCATTTGGAGAACAATGCGACAGACCCGCCGATCATGCCGTAGGTAACAATAGCCAGAACGATGACATAGAGGATGATAAGGTACAGGATTTTCATGAGTACGCTGTATCCGAATGTACCTGTGGCATCGGCCATGAGGCAGAATACGCCGATCGGAGCGATATACATGATGGCCGTCATGATTTTGATAAAGAGCTCGGTCATGAAGTTAAAGAAATTCAAAAGAAACTCTTTTTTCTTTCCGTCTAAATAGGTAGCGGCAAATCCCATGAACATGGCAAACACGATGATTTGCAGGATATTGCCGTCAACGAGCGCTTTGAACGGATTGGCTGGTACGAAACCGGTCACCGTTTCCCAGAACCCGGGGATTTTGGTGCTTTCCTCTATGTGGTCTACCTGAATGGCGGCACTGGACAGGGAAGCCATGTCAATGCCGAGTCCCGGCTTGAACAGTTCGCTGAAAAGCAGTCCGAGCATGACCGCGACGGCTGTGGTTATGCCGTAGTATACAAAAGTCAGAGCGCCGATCTTGCCCGCGCTGCTCGATTTCCCCAGCGAGGCAGCACCGCCGATCAGCGAGAACAGGACGAGTGGGACGACAACCATTTTGATGAGCTGCATGAACAAGTTGCCCATTGGCGCGAACATGTGGGCTGGCTTTCCCATAAGCAGTCCGACAACAGCACCGAGAACGGTGGCGCCGATGATCCAGATGCCGAGTCTGTCCAGACTCATGCCGGATTTTTTTGTGTTTTCCATTGGATAATTCCTCCCTCAACGGATAAAATAAGACTCCCGGCTGCCAAGTATTGTTTCGTCTTTCCTATTTTAACAGAGTTTTCTTAAAATGTCCATTACAGGCGGATGATTTTTTCTTCCGTCCCAGTGCATGGTTTTGCCTTGGATTGGGATGATGGGGGCCATTGTATCGCCGGCCCGTTCCCAGCTTGATTCGTGTCTGATGTTTGTCTTATTGGGAACGGCGATTGCTGCGCTATGCGTTTTGTTTTAAACGGTTGGCTTTATAGTTAACTTAAAATATAAAATAGGTTGACAATGAAAGGGGAAAGGCGTATGGTAAAGAGCGTGATGGTTCTTTTGTGAAGAGAGGAGAGGAAAATTCATGAAGAAGCTTGAGGTACGGGAACTGGTGCTTTGTGCCCTGTTTGTCGCCTTGATTACAGTGGGGACATTTATCCGGATTCCTGTTGGCACGGATGTTTATACGCTGCAATTTTTATTTACCTTGCTGGCAGGATTGCTGCTGGGGGAACAGATGGGGGCGGCTGCTGTCGGGGGATATGTTCTGATGGGATTGGCCGGTATTCCGGTTTTTGCATCCGGCGGAGGCCCAGGATATGTACTGCAGCCGACGTTCGGGTATCTGCTTGGTTTCATTTTGCAGGCATGGTTTTGCGGCCGCTATGCACGGAGATTCCGTCCGGTGTCGTTCCGGCGGCTGCTGGCTGTAAATTTCGGCGGCATGGTGATCGTGTACCTGATCGGTATCAGTTGGTTTTATGTGTTCTCGAATTATGTCGCCGATGCGCCGATTACTTTGTGGGCTGCTATTTTTTATTGCGGGATTTTACAGGCGGGTCCGGATTTCCTGTTGTGTATGGCCGCAGCGGGATTGGGACTTCGCTGTTTCCATGCGGGGATATGGCTGGCTGTGCCGGCAGTGGAAAAGTCCAAAGCTTATGCGGTAAAGGAAGTGTAATTCAGGATGGGGAAAGCATTGTTCATTACGGGAACAGGAACCGATGTCGGCAAAACGTATGTGACCGGGCTTATTGTCCGGCATCTTCGTCAGTCCGGCCGAAATGCCGGGTACTATAAGGCAGCGCTTTCCGGTGCTGAGCCGGATGATCAGGGGGAGCTTCAGCCGGGCGATGCCGTTTATGTCAATCAGATGGCGGAAATCGGAGAGAAGATACCGCATCTTGTTTCCTATGTCTATCGCGAGGCCGTATCGCCGCATCTGGCCGCGCGTCTGAATCATACGCCCATTGATTTTTCCCGTGTGGAGGCGGATTTCCGGTGGGCACGGGAAAAGTATGATTATCTGACGATGGAGGGAAGCGGCGGTATTATATGTCCTCTGCGCTGGGATGATCAGCAGCATGTGATCCTCGATGATCTGGTGAAGCGTCTGGATCTCGACGCGTTGATTGTGGCCGACGCCGGGCTTGGCACGATTAATGCGGCGGTGCTGACCATTGAGCATCTCAGAGCGCGGGCAATAGGGATTCCGGGTGTGATATTCAATCATTATCATCCGGGGAATATCATGGAAGAGGACAATGCCAGGATGATCGAGGAGATTACAGGGATTCCTGTTTTGGCCTTTGTTCAGGATGGAGACAAGGAACTTGATATGGATCCAGACAGGCTGGCTGCGCTTTATCGATGAACGGAGGAGGAAAGAACGTATGGCTTTGACCATGGAAGAACGCGATTTGCGATATATCTGGCATCCCTGTTCGCAGATGAAAGATTATGAAACATTGCCGCCGATGGTTATCGATCATGGGCAGGGGGTCTGGCTTTATGATATTTATGGCAAGCGGTATCTTGATATTGTGAGCTCCTGGTGGGCTAATCTGCTGGGACATTGCAATCCGGATATTAACGCGGCGATCCGGGACCAGCTGGATCGGCTGGAACATGTTATTTTTGCCAATTTCGCGCATCGGCCGGCTATTGAGCTGGCCGAACGGCTGGCTGAGATCACGCCGCCTAAAATCCGGAAATTTCATTTCAACGACAATGGATCTTCGGCTGTGGAGTGTGCGTTGAAAATGTGTTTTCAGTATTATCTGCAGAGCGGAAAACCGCAGAAAAAGCGCTTCATGTGTTTGACGGAGGGATATCATGGCGAGACGATTGGCGCGCTATCCGTGGGCAGCATGGATCTTTATGCGAAGATGTATCAGCCCATGATGATGGACAACATTCATGTGGAGGCGCCGGATTGTTATCGCTGCCCGTATGGGAAGACGCGTGAAACGTGCAGCTGTGAGTGTTTTGCTGCTGCAGAGAACGCATTCCGGGAACATGCCGGAGAAACGGCGGCGATGATTGTAGAGCCGCTGCTGCAGGGAAGCGCCGGTATGCGTATTTACCCGCCTTTGTATCTGAAGAAGCTGAGAATGCTGTGCGACCGCTACGATGTCCGGCTGATCTGCGATGAGATCGCGACGGGATTCGGACGGACCGGTACGATGTTTGCCTGTGATCAGGCGGAAATATCTCCGGACATTCTGTGTTTGTCCAAGGGGCTGACCGGCGGGTACCTGCCTATGTCGATAACTTGTGTGACCGAAGAGATTTACGATGCGTTTTACGCGGATTACAGCGAGGGGAAAGCGTTTCTGCATAGTCATACTTATGCCGGCAATCCGCTAGGATGTGCAGCAGCGCTGGCGGTACAGAAGGTTTTGCGCGAACAGCATATTTTGCAGAAGGCCGGGCAGACGGCATCCTGGTTGACCCGGGAAATGGATCGGGCCTTTGGGCATCACCCGAATGTGGGGGAGATTCGGCATATCGGACTGATTCATGCGATAGAGCTGGTCCGGGATCCTGAAACGAAAGCGCCATTGGATCCCGCGCGGCGCACAGGTTATGCGATTTACAAAAAGGCGCTGGAATATGGACTGATTCTGCGGCCTCTTGGCGATGTCCTTTACTTCAATCCGCCGCTCAATATCACGCGAGAGGAGCTTACTCAGGCTATTGAAGCTGCGCATCGGGCGCTTTGTGATATTCTGCCGGAAACATAAGAAGGGTCCCCTTTCTAAGAGGAGGGAACGGAAAAAAGATCGTGCATGCGGCTGGCTGGAAAAATCCGGACAAATCAGGTAAAATGGATTGGTCCGGATTTATTTTTTTGAGAAAAATCGACGATATACATAAGGAGAGGGAGATTGTCGTTTATAGAGCAAGGAGGCTGCTATATGATGATCAACAATTATGTGCTGTCGCTCGGCATGCTGAATACCATGAATCAGCATGCTGCGAGTATGGCACAGCATATGCGCCGTATCTCTACCGGACTGCGTATTAACAGCGTAGCCGATGATCCGGCGGGGTGGGCGATCGGACAGCGCATGGATGTGCGTATCCGGGGACTTGATGCAGCCAGCCGCAATGCGCAGCAGTCGAAAAGTCTGCTCAAGGTAGCGGAAGGCGGCATCAGCTCGACGGTAGATATCCTGCGCACGCTGAAAGAAAAGGCCATTGAGGCGGCAAGTGATACGGCGACCACAACGGACCGCCAGACCATTCAGAAGCTGTTCGATCAATATGCAGATCAGATCGATGACGATGCGCTGGTAACCTATAACGGAAAGTATTTGCTGGATGGCTCGCGGGCCGGGCTTTCCCAGGAGACAGCGCAGGCCTTTTCCAATCGTCAGCTGGATACAGGAACAAAGCTTTCTGACAAACTGACAGATCTTATGCGCCGTGACGGCCGTGCGCTGAATATCCAGCCGGATGATACGGTTCAGGTTTCCTATGTCAAGGATGGCAAAACGTATTCGGCCAGTTATTCGGTCAAGGATACGACGGTGTCGGATATTTTCAGGCAGATGAATGCGATCCATGGCGATGTATTCGATGTGGCTGACATGAGCGATACTTCCGAGATCGGCATGGATTCCAGCGGTGAAGCCGTTCATACGGTTGATGGAGAACCGGCTATTTCGGTCCGGGCCGGGGATAAAGGCACAGACGGCATGATTTCTGGTTTTACGATTGGCATTTGTGACAGTCGTGGTCAGATGAAGAAGTCTGTAAACAGCGTGCTGGATGCTTTTTCTGAGAGTATTCAGGCCAAAGATTCACGCAGCGACGGATCTTTGACTATGCAGATCGGAGCGGATGCAAACCAGAGCATGAAGATTTCGCTCGGAGATATGAGTTCACGCGCACTGGGACTACGGGGGAAGGATGGATCGGTGCTCAATGTCACGACGCGGGAGGGCGCCAATGCAGCGATGGATGTGCTGGATAAGGCATTGGAAAAGGCGCTGGATCAGCAAACTTCCATTGGTGCGATGTCGTCCCGGCTGGATTATACGATCAGCAATCTCACCGTACAGAGTGAAAATCTTACGGATGCCCAGTCGACGCTTATGGATGCGAATCTGGCACGGGAGATGCTGGAATATACCAAAGAAAATGTACTCATGCAGGCGGCCATGGCTATGCTGGCGCAGAATAATGCGAATGCAGGCTGGTTTTTGAAGCTGCTGGGAAGCTGACATACAGGAGGGGCTGAACGGAATGTATTTTTTAGGAATCGATGATGAGGAATTTATTCGCAGCGATGTGCCTATGACAAAGCAGGAAATCCGTATCCTGACTTTGGTGAAAGCGCATATCGCGCCGGATTCCGTGGTGTATGATATTGGAGCCGGAACTGGTTCTTTGTCGATAGAAGCAGCCCGGCTGGCTCCACAGGGGCATGTCTATGCGCTGGAGCGCAATCCGGATGGGATTCGGCTGATCCGGGCCAATGCCTCGAATTTTTCGGTTCCGAATGTGACGGCCATTGAGACCGAGGCGCCGGATGGCATGGATGAGCTTCCGCAGGCGGATGCTGTCCTGATCGGCGGCAGCGGGCAGCGCCTTTCGCCGATTCTGGATGTGGTATCATCCCGGCTGAAAGCGGGGGGGCGTGTCGTATTGAATTGTATTACCGTTCAGACTCTTTTGGCCGGTATCGATTATTTCCGTACCCATGACAGGATGTTTTCTTATGAAGCCGTTCAGGTTCAGGTCAATCGCCTGCGTCAGGTGGGGCCGTATGATATGGCCAGGGCAGAAAACCCGATTTATTTGGTCACTGCCGAGAAAAACGTTGCATTATCTTTCGGGCAATGATATAATCCAATTAAGAAAAACAAATAAAAACGTACCGTTTAGGCAATGGAGCCCGCCAGGATTTTTCCTGACGGGTTTTTTTGTTCTTGTTTTTCGAGGAGAATCAGTCATTGTACAAGAGGAGGATGTACTATGAGAACCGAGAGAAAGGGGAAAATTGCAGCGCTTGCCGCATGGACCCTGCTGCTTCCGCAGACTGTTTTTGCTGCGGATGAGCCGGCAGGGATGGGAGCACTGAATGGAGCGGATATGGCTTTCATGGCGTTTGCCGCGTTGATGGTATTTTTTATGACCCCGGCGTTGGGATTCTTTTATGGCGGCATGGTCAAGCGTAAGAATACGCTGAATACGATTATGATGTCTTTGGCCGCCATTGGTATTATCGGGGTTCAGTGGATGCTGTTCGGGTATTCCCTGTGCTTCGGCAGTGACATCGGCGGCATCATCGGCGGAGGAGACTGGCTGGGGCTGAGCGGTGTCGGGCTGGCGCCGGATCCGGATCTGGCCAAGACCATTCCGCATTTGGAGTTTGCGGTATTCCAGATGATGTTTGCCGTGATTACGGCAGCCATCATCAGCGGCTCGATCGCTGAGCGTGTCAGCTTTGGCGCTTATTGCCTGCTCATCCTGCTCTGGTCTACGCTGGTTTATGATCCGCTCTGTCATATGGTCTGGACTTCGGGCGGTATCATTTATCAGCTTGGTGCTCTGGATTTTGCGGGCGGCACAGTGATTCATATTTCTTCCGGCGTGTCCGGCCTGACCGCAGCGCTGGTATTGGGGGCGCGCCGCGGGTATGGCAGTATTCCGAATATCCCGCACAATGTTCCCTACATTATCCTGGGCGGAAGCATCGTCTGGATGGGGTGGTTCGGGTTTAATTCCGGCTGTGCTATCGGTTCGTCGGATATCATGGTAGCGGCCTTTGTGAATACGGCTGTCTCGTCGATGATGGCTTTTCTGATTTGGATGATTCTTGAGCGCGTATGCTATCATAAGGTTACGTTGTTTGGTACGATCACAGGCGGTATTGCAGGCCTGGTCGGCGTAACGCCGGCTGCGGGTTTCGTCGAGCCGTGGGCGGCTGCGGTCATTGGCGCAATCACTTCGGCAGTTTGCTTTGTGGCCATTACGGTGGTCAAGGGGAAATTGAAGTACGATGATTCTTTGGACGCTTTTGGCTGCCATGGCGTCGGCGGTATCTGCGGCGCACTGCTCACCGGTGTCTTTGCGACAAAGGCGGTCAATCCCGATGGAGCAGACGGACTGCTTTATGGCAATGCTGCGCAAATGTTTCCCCAGGTGGTTGGCGTGCTGACTTCCATTTTGATCTCCATCATTATGACTTTGTTGATTTTGAAGGTCATTTCGCTCTTTCTGTCTCTGCGCGTTACGGAGGATGAAGAAAAGGCCGGCTTGGACATCAGCCTTCATGGCGAGTCTGCGTATATGAAGTTTTGAGCAATGTTTTGGCTATAAAAACGGAATTTATTTTTTTGAAAAAAGCATTGATATTCATGAGGCGGCGTGATATAATCAAATTATGAAAAACAAATAAAAAAGTTCCGTTATAGTGGCGGCAGCAAAGAAGCTGATCGATTTCCGGCCCGGTTTTGGGCAGGAAGGATCAGCTTTTTTGTATGCTTCAAGTTTCGGAGGAGGTAGTGAATCATGAGCACGAAAGAAGAAGTTTTGGCAAAACTGAAAACCTGCATTGAGGAGCTGGATGAAGATCTTGGCACAGAGGCTGCGAAAGAAGCCGTGGAGCTGGGGCTGGATCCGATTGAAGCGATCAGTAAAGGACTGGGCGCCGGCATGCAGACGCAGAGCGATCTGTTTGATGAAGGCGAGGTGTTCGTACCGCAGCTGGTTGTGGCCGCAGATATTTTTGAGAATGCCGTGGGCATCATCACCGCGGATCTGTCGGAAGAAGCCAAGTCGGCGACTTCTATGGGAAAGGTTTTGATCTGCACCGTAGAGAGTGATATTCATGATATCGGCAAAAATATCGTTAAGACGATGCTTTCCGCCAGCGGATTTGAGGTGATCGATCTGGGGCGCGATGTTTCGAGCGCTGAGGTCGTGGCGAAGGCAGAGGAGCTCAAGGTGGACATCATCGCTGGCGCTGCGCTTATGACGACGACGATGCCGGCGCAGCGGGATATTATCAATCTGCTGAAAGAAGACGGTGTACGCGATCAGTACAAGTGCATGTTCGGCGGTGCTCCGGTTTCACCGGAGTGGGTGAAATCGATCGGAGCAGATGCTTATGCAGAAAATGCGGCAGAAGCGATTGATCAGGCGAAGCGCCTGATGGCGGAATTGAGAGCCTGACCGGCTGGAAAATGGAACAAAATGGAAGGAGAATGCGTTATGGCAAAGAGTGCGGCAGAATTAAATGAGGCGCTGGCAGAAGCCGTTGTCGATATGGATGAGGGTGCGGTGGCAGAACTCGCCAATGAAGTAGTCGATCAGGGCTATGATGCCCTGGGGGCCATCGATCAGGGACTGGCGAAGGGCATGGACAAGGCCGGCAAATTGTTTGAGGAGGAAGAATATTTCGTTCCCGAGCTGCTGATGTGCTCGGACGCAGTGAATACAGGCATTGATATCTTGAAACCGCATATCAAGATGGAGTCGGCAGGCGAAAAGCATAAGATCGTGGTCGGCGTGATCGAGGGCGATACACATGACATCGGCAAGAATCTGGTCAAGGTTATGCTGAGTTCCGCCAATTTTGACGTCGTCGATGCCGGCCGTGATGTTCCACCGGCTAAATTCGTCGATCTGGCTGTGCAGGAAGGCGCGCAGATCATTATGATCGCGGCGCTCATGACGACGACGATGGACAAGATCGGCGATACGATCAATTTGATCAAAGAGCGCGGTCTGGAAGGCAAGATTAAGGTGGTCATCGGTGGTGCGCCGATATCGCCGGCTTTTGCGAAAAAAGTCGGAGCGGATGCGTACAGCATCAACGCGAACGCAGCCGTTCGCATTGCCCGCGATATGCTGGGGTGCTGAGGCAAAGCGGAGACACAGGAAGGAGATAATCTTATGGATGCTTTGACGCCAAAAGAAAGATTGCTTCGCTCACTGGCGAAGAAAAAGGTGGATCGCCATCCGGTCATTTGTCCGGGAGGAATGATGAATGCTGCGTTAGTGGAAATCATGCAGAAGTCCGGGCATACCCTGCCGGAAGCGCATCATGTGGATTCGCTGATGCGGGAGCTGGCTTATGATGTGGAGGAAAATACCGGATTTGAGAATTTCGGAATACCGTTTTGCATGACCGTAGAGGCGGAGGCCTTGGGAAGTCCGATTGATTTCGGAACGCTGTCCTGTGAGCCGAAAATTAAAGTGGAAGCGTTTCAATCGGTCAAAGATGTCCAGTTTAAGCCAAAAGGGACGATGGCCAAAAGCAGCCGTGTAGCGGCTGTTGTGCAGTCTTTGCATTATCTGTCGCAGAAATATCCGGATATTCCCGCCATCGGGAGTCTGACGGGGCCGCTTTCTACCTCAGCTTCGATTGTCGATCCTATGACTTTTTTGAAGCAGCTGCGGCGCGAAAAAGAAGCTGCGCATAAAGTCATCGATTATGTCACGCAGCATTTGATTGAATATGCGCGCCTTATGGTGGACAACGGGGCGACCGTTATCTCGATTGCAGATCCGACGGCTACCGGTGAAATTCTCGGTCCGAAAATGTTTAAGGAATATGCCGTGTTCTATTTGAATATGCTGACGGATGCCATTCATGAAATGGGCGTACCGGTCATTATTCATATCTGCGGTGAAATGGCCATGGTCAAGCCTCAGATTGCCGAGCTTCACGGCGATGCAATCAGCGTCGATGCCTTTGTCAATCTGAAGCAGATGAAGGAAGAGTACAATACGCTGACTACGATGGGAAACCTCAGCACCTATCTGTTGGAATTCAGCAACCCGGATACGATCTACAAGCAGGCTAAGGTACTGCTGCGCAATAATATCGATATTATTTCTCCTGCCTGCGGACTCAGTACCTCGACGAAGCTGAAAAATATCCAGGCATTCACCACGGCGATAAAGGAGGAGTGAATTATGCCAGAACTGTTTTTTCAGGAACAGGATCAGCGCGTTTCCGTAGAAGCGGGCGTGACCATTCTGCAGGCAGCCCGTGACGCCGGCATTATCATCGAGTCTCCTTGCGACGGCGTTGGTACCTGCGGGAAATGCCAGGTGCAGTTGAAGGATGCAGCACCTGGAAGCTGGAAATGTGAAGAAGCGCATTATCAGCTGCCGGCGGAGCTTCAGGAACAGGGATACGTTCTGGCCTGTCATACGAAAGTGTATGGCGATCTTATCGTTGTGGCCCCGAATACGGCCAAACAGAATAAGACGCTGAAGATCCTCAGTGAAGGCGAATCCTTTCAATATGAGATCAAACCGTGGTTTCAGAAGGTTTATGCGGCACCGAAGGGGAAGACGTTCGTTCTTGCGGGCGGGAAAAAGGTCGGTGAGGAAGAAGGCGATACGACCAAGCAGTTTTACGGGCTGGCTATCGATATCGGTACGACGACACTGGTCACTGCCCTGATTGATATGAATACCGGAGAAGAGATCGACAGTCTGTCGGCATTGAACCCGCAGAGCCTTCATGCACAGGACGTCATTACCCGTATCCATATGGCATCGAAGCCGGAGGGACTGGTCCTGCTCTATGGAGCGATACGCGATGAATTTAATCATACGATTCAGGAGCTTTGCAAGCGCAATTCTATCGAGAGCCGGTATATCTATGAAGTGATTTACAGCGGCAATACTACGATGATTCATTTGGCCTGCAACGTCAATCCGGAGCCTTTGGGACAGTTTCCTTATACGGCCGTCATTCGCGGCGGCAACACGGTACCGGCGGACGATCTGGAGATTTCTCCATATGGCGACATTTATCTGCCGCCAATCATCTCGGCCTATGTCGGTCCGGATATCACGTCCGGCGTACTCGCGGCCCAGCTGGAGAAAAAGAAAGGGACGACGCTCTTTATCGATATCGGTACAAACGGGGAAATGATTCTGGCTCAGGACGGCAAGCTGGCTGGCACTTCCACTGCAGCTGGTCCGGCCTTTGAGGGAATGAATATTACCTGTGGCATGCGCGCGGGAAACGGTGCTTTGGAGCTGTATCAGATTCAGCCGGATGGCACCCCGAAAACGCATGTAATCGGCGATGTCAAGGCATCAGGAATTTGCGGAAGCGGTTTGCTGGATATCATTGGCGAGCTGGTCCGCGTCGGGGTGATTGGAAAATCCGGGCGTCTGGTTAAACCGGACAAAGGGAAATATCCCGATGTGCTGAAGGCACAGATGAAGGAAAAAGACGGGAAACCGGTATTTTACGTGGCGGAGGAAGTCTATATCACACAGTCGGATATTCGTCAGGTACAGCTGGCGAAAGGAGCGATCCGGGCTGGCGTGGAAATGCTCATGAGTGCATTGGGCGTTGAAGCGGAACATGTCGATTGTGTGGAGATTGCCGGCTCCTTCGGTTATCATCTGCGGGAAAGCAGCCTGATCGATCAGGGGATGCTGCCGGAAGCGTTCCGCGGCAAGGTGAAATTTGTCGGCAACACCTCAAAATCCGGCGCCAAGGCGTTTTTGCTGAATCAGGAAGTGCGCACCTATATGGAAAATCTGGTCGATGAGATCAAGGATGTGGAGCTTTCCCAGGATCCGAAATTCCAGGATGTGTTTGTCAAGGCGTTGACGTTCTGAATGATCAGGTGGTGAGAAGATGGCAGATGCTGTTGCTGAAGCAAAAGAGGAGATACGCCGCCGTCTGGCGGATGCGATCCGTGATATGGAGGTAGAGACGGCGGCGGATACTGCCAGAGTCATCACGACAGCCGGCTGGTTTGAGATGGAGCTTTTGGAAACCGCTGTGGCTGCAGGCATGTCAGAAGCCAGTCGGCTCTATGAGGAAGGCGAATATTTTATTCCGGAATTGCTGTCGTGCGCTGATGCTGCGGAGGAGGCAACGAAGATTTTCCGGCCGTATATGATGGGGCAGCGGCCGGAGCCGAAGGGCTGCGTTGTCATCGGTTCAGTGGCGGGGGATACGCATGATATCGGAAAGAATATCGTTGCGTTAGTCGTTGAAGCTGCAGGGTATGATGTTTTTGATATCGGCCGTGATGTTTCGGCGGAACGCTTCGTCGATGCGGTGATCGAGAAGCAGGCAGATGCACTGGCTCTGGCGTCGCTGATGACGACGTCCATGAATCATATGGCGGACGTCATCCAGCTCATGGAGCGGCGCGGCTGCCGCCAGTCCTGCCGGGTCATTGTCGGCGGCAAGCCGATATCGCCTTCGTTCGCTCAGAAAATCGGAGCGGATTATTATTCGGCCAGTGCCGGGGATACGGTTCGTATTCTGGATGAGATCATGAAAACACATGGCAATTGAGAAAGGTGGCTTTTATTATGGCAGAGGAAATGACAGGAAGAGAGCGCTTGCTGCATGCGCTGGCCGGCGAACCGGTTGACCGTCCATCGGTAATCAGTGCCTGTCAGTATGCGACCTATGAGCTGATGGATGCGGTCGGAGTATACTGGCCGGAAGCTCATTCGGATGCGGAAATGATGGCGGTGCTTTCCGGAAAAGGCGGTGCGGAAGTGATCGGACTGGATGCAGTCCGCGCTCCGTATTGCCAGACCATTGAGGCTGAAGCGATGGGGGCTGAAATCAAAAGCGGGGGCAAGACGCATATTCCCAGCATCGCTAAACATCCGTATACGATTGAAGATACGCCGGAGTTTCCGGCAGATTTTCTGCAGCGCGGCCGTGTGCCGGTTGCCATTGAAGCGGTACGTCTGATGAAACAGCGTTATGGCGATAAGGTTTTGGTCATGGGCGGTATCGGCGGTCCGTTCAGTATCGCCAACAGCCTGATCGGTATTACGCCGTTTCTGAAGGCGATGTTTAAAACCCCGGAGAAGATTGAGCCGTTCCTGGAGATTGGTCTGCAGGCGGCGATCACGTTTGGAAAAGGTTATATTGAAGCTGGCGCAGATGCGATTGTTATTGAAGATATGATGGCATCATTGGATATGATCAGTCCAAAGAATTACCGTCAGCTTGCCGAGCCTTATGAGAAACGCCTGATTGAAGCGCTGGATGTGCCGGTCATTATCCATATCTGCGGCAAGCTGGATAAGGTAATGCTGGACATTGCTTCGACAGGATGTGCCGGCATCAGCGTAGAATCAGCAGTGGATATTCCTGCGGCGAAGGAAGCATTTCGGGCGAACGGGATTAAGACGCCGATCATTGGCGATATCAGCCCGTCCGGCGTTCTGCTGAACGGTACGCCGGAGGAGATCAAGGATGCGGTCAAGAGCGCGCTGTCCCGCGGCGTAGACATCATCTCGCCGGGCTGCGCTGCAGCTCCGAGCACACCGCTTCGCAATCTGCAGGCGATGGTCGAAGGGGCCAAAAACTGATTTTGGCAGGAGTGAGGAGGAATCGGGATGTTCATTACTTTTTTGCCGGAAGGGCGCCGGTGCCGGATCCGTCGTAATGAAACCATCCTGGAGACAGCGCGCCGCAACGGTGTCACGATTGACAGCAGCTGTCACGGCACACGGTGCTGCGGACGATGCCGGGTACGGGTCGCGGCGGATGAGCGGGAGGAAAAGCTTCCCGCAGGCGAACCGTTGCTGCGCCCGGCGGACAATCGGGAACGCATGGCGCTTTCCCCGGCTGAACGGAATGACGGCTGGCATCTGGCCTGTCTGAGCATTCCACGGCACAGCATTTTTGTGACGGTTCCATCGCCGGCCCGTCCTTTGCTGATTCCGACCGCAGATGGAGAGCGCTTGCCTGGGTTTGACTGCAATCATGCAGGCAGTGAGGAGATACCGCCATTTGTTATCCGGAAGTTCGGCGCGAGCTACTGGGATGCTTATCAATATGCGCCGCTCATGAGTGCAGCGGCATCCCTCATTGCTGACAGCAACGGGGATCCGGTCTGCAAACTTCCGTTCTGCGTGACGATCGAGGCCGGGGCCTTTGGTGCGGAGATCGTCTTTCCCGAGGCAGGCCATCTGCCGCTGCCCGGAGGGTATCGCTTTCACTCGGTTCAGGAGCTGGCCGATCTTCCGGATATTGATTTTTCCAAGGGACGGATTGCTGAGGTGCTCCGGGCCATCCGGCTGCTTCATGCCGTGGGGCGTCCCTGCGTTTTGAAGGTGGAGGCTCCGTTTACCGTTCTTTCTATGCTGATGGATTCTATGGTGTTGTTTCGGGGTCTGCGAAAGGAAAGAAAATTCATTGAAACGGCTATGGCAAAGATCCGGCGGAATCTGGTCCGCTATATCGGATTGGCTTTCGAAGCCGGCGCGGAAATGATTTCCTATGCGGATCCCAGCGGAGTGGTGGAGTTTGTCGGGCCAAAGATTTTCCGTGAAGTAAGCGGGCGGGAAACCGTACGGCTGCTGAAAGAGGTCGCCGGCCTGCGGCCGGGCGGGATTGTGCATGTCTGCGGCAAGACGTCCACATCGCTGGAATATATGCATCTTTGTACCTCCGAGACCTATGAACTTACCGGTAAGCATAATTTTGCCGAAGCGCTGCTCTCCGTCTATGATCGGCATAAGGTATCCATAACGGGACATAACTGCATTTTGGTTACGGCTGTTCCCATACCGCATCAAAAGGTGAGCTTTCTTCATTTCCCGGATGATCCGGATACCGGATAGAAGAAGTAAAAAACGAGAATTTCTTATCGCGTTATGCTTGCAACCGCTTTGTTATCATGGTATAATATCAATGAAAACAAAAAAATACATTCCTTTATTGAGGATGTGCAGGGCAAAGAAGCTCATAACGCTGATGAAGATCGGTGTTATGAGCTTTTTTTATAAAAAAAGGAGGGATTCCTATGACATTGGCCAGAACCATTACGGTCATGGATGTCTATGACCGGGCAAAAACAGGGGAAAAGGTCGACGAAAAAGACTGGGATTTTAAGATCATTCCCCAGACGGCCATGAAGCTCAAGAAGAAATACGGGATCAAAATGGACAAGCATACGATCATTCCTACGGATGAGAAGCTTTGCAGCAATTTGTTCCTGGCAGGACTGGAGCTGTTGGCAACTTGTGGCGTTTATTGCATCGATACGCATCGCGTCATCAAGTATACGGAAGAAGAGATCCTGGCCTCGGTGGAAAATGCACCGAAGAGCGCGCAGTATGGTGTGCCGGGTGTGAATGGACGCACCATTGCCTGCCGCCGACATGATGATAAACGGGCGCCGATCATTCAGGGCGGACCGACCGGCGCTCCCTGCTCGGAAGAGTATTTCCAGGCGATTCATCAGTCCTATGCGCAGGAGCCGATCGTAGATACCATTGTGGATGGCGTTTTGCAGACGATCAAGGGCAAGGATCCGACGCCGGGGTCCCCTTGGGAAATCGCTGCTGTGAAAGCAGAGGCCAAGGCGGTTCGTGAAGCACAGATGCGTGCCGGACGCTGCGGCATGGGGCTTTAGGGGAATGAAACATCCCTTTCCGCTGCCGGAGCAATCGCTGCAGATTTTCCAGGCGGCATGAGGACGACCGACAGCCATGAAGTATCGCAGCTCAATGAGCTCAAGATTGATGTCAGTGCACTCACTTTTGATGCGCATTATGTACTGAGCAGCGATATGATCATGTGCGAGCAGATGCCGATTTACGGCGGCTATGCCGGCGGCCTTGAAGAGACCACGATCGTGGATGTAGCTACGACGCTGAATTCCTTTGTCATGATGCAGGCTACCTGGCATCTTGATGGTCCGACGCATGTGCGCTGGGGCAATACCACGTCCAGGGAGACGCTGGCTATTGCTGGACACGCCTGCATGGCCATCGAGTCGCATCTGGATCTGATGATGGGCAATCAGTATTATACGACGGCTGGACCGTGTACGGTCATGTGCCTGCTGGAAACAGCGGCGCAGGCCATCACCGATACATGCAGCGGCCGGGAGGTTCTTTCCGGTGTTGCAGCCAGCAAGGGTGTGGCCACGAACTTCACAACGGGTATGGAAGCCCGCTTCATGGGAGAATGTGCGCATGCCGTTGCCGGTATGGAGACGGAGAAGGTTAATGCGATTCTCGACAAGCTGATTAGCATGTATGAGAAGGATTATAAAACTGCTCCGGTTGGCAAGCCGTTTGAAGCGTGCTACGATACGACGACATTATTGCCGACGCAGGAATATCTTGATGTCTATGATGAAGCGGTCAGGATCATGACGGATCTCGGACTGGATTATTGGACAAAAAAGAAAAGCCTGTTGTAACGTGTTCTAAGGGGAAAGGGTACAGAAGTTTCGCAGGGCCGGAACTCCTGGACCCTTTTTCTGTTCCGGTAAGCGGTCATGCAGCAGAAGAAAGGCGGAAGAGCGATGGCAGTGAGAATTTTGTTCCAGCCGTCAGGACGGCGCATCAAGGTCCGACAGCGGGAAACGGTGCTGGAAACGATCCGGCAGAACGGGCTGGAGATCCGGGCGGTCTGCGGCGGACACGGTACTTGCGGAAAATGCAAGGTGCGGGTTCATATCAAAGGACGGCCTATGCAGAATCTGATCCGTGAAGGCGCCGTAAATCCTCTGACCTGGAACGAGAAAAAATGTCTGACGCTGCAGGAACGGCAAAAAAATTTCCGTCTGGCCTGTTGCCTGGAGCTTTATCAGGACGCCACGGTGGAAATCCCGGCGGAGAGCCGGACTGAGCAAGGAGTGATTGTCGAGCGGGGCAGGCGGGCAAGGTTCCTGTTGAATCCGCGCGTTCAATCCGTATGTGTGACGATGTCTCCTCCGTCGCTGGAGGATTTTCGCTCGGATGAAGAGCGTTTGTGCGAGGCGGTAGCTTGTGAAACGGGGCGCATGAAGGAGAAGACATGCTGCCGGTACGGGCTGCTCCTTCGCCTGCCGGCACTGCTGCGTAAGTGCCGCTGGCGGGTTCAGGCGGTTTTTCTGTCATCCGGAGAGGCAACGGAGATCATTGATGCCGGACCTGTTCCCGAGACAGAAAATCCTGAATTATATGGAATGGCTGTGGATCTCGGTACTACGACCATTGCGGCATCGCTGGCGGATCTCTCCACAGGGCGGGTTTTGGCGCGATGTTCCTGTATGAACGGGCAGATATGCTGCGGTGATGATGTAGTTTCCCGGATTTCTCATGTCATGATGCATTCAGACGGACTTCGGCAGCTTGCAGATCTGGTCCGTCAGGATATCGGGCGGCTGGCCGGAGATCTGGCGGAGAAAGCCGGGATTCGCGCGGAGCGGATCTACGAAATGATCGTTGCCGGCAACACCGTTATGGAGCATCTTTTTCTGGGACTCGATCCGGAAAGAATCGGCAAATCGCCGTTTGTTTCCGTTCTGCGCCGCCCGGTCACTTTGCCGGCCGGGCAGCTTGGGCTGAAGGTACCGCAGTTCGGAGATGTTTCCTGCCTGCCGATCGAAGCGGGATTCGTCGGTGCAGATAACGTGGCCGTCCTGCTTGCTGAACGCTTGGATCAGCAGCCGGTCCGGACGATGGTGATTGACATCGGAACGAACGGCGAGATCGATTATGGCGATGCAGAGGGCATCTGGTCTACTTCCTGTGCGACCGGCCCGGCGCTGGAGGGAGCGGAAATTTCCTGCGGGATGCGGGCCGCACCGGGAGCGATCGAGAGGGTTCGCATCGATGCGGCAACGGGGCTGCCTTTCTGCCGGGTGATCGGCGGAGGAAAGCCCAAAGGCATCTGCGGATCAGGGATTATCGACGTCATCGCCGAGTTCGTTCGCTGTGGTTTGATCGGGCCGGACGGGACGTTTCGCAAGGAGACGGATTCTCCGCGGCTGCGGCCGGCAGGGCGCCACAGCCGGGAGTTTGTTCTCGCGACGGCCGAGGAGTCGGGGACGGGCAAAGAACTGGTCATTACGCAGAAGGATGTACGGGCCGTTCAGCTGGCGAAAGGCGCACTGTATGCCGGTGCGGTTCTGCTCATTCGCGCCGGCGGCGGAAAGGCTCCTGAGCGGATCTTGCTGGCCGGGGCCTTCGGCAGCTACATCGATAAGGAGAATGCCTGCCGGATTCGGATGTTTCCCCTTTGTCCCGGCGCAGTCATTGAAAGCATCGGCAATGCGGCCAGCGAGGGAGCGCTTGCCGCTTTGTTTGACCGGGATCTGCGCGATAAGGCAGGAGAGCTGTCCCGCCAAATCCGGTTTGTTGAGGCGGCGAGCCAGACGGATTTTCAGCGATTATTCTTTGAGGGAACGATGTTTCCGGATCATTCGAAGGAGAAGTGAGAAGCATGGAGTGGTCAGATCGTATCCATTGGACAAAAACACAGCGCGAACGCTTGGTGGAACTGGGCGGTGATGAGGTTCTGGATGAGTGGTTCTGTTCAACGCGTGAACGGGATAAGACGTTCTACTTGCGGGAAAAGGAGCTCGCTTCCCGTGGACGCCGCCGGCTGGATACCTTCCGCGAGTCTGTCCGGCGCCCTGCCGTATGCCGCCTGACGGAAAAACTGGTTGACGTCCTGACGGGAGTCGGCTTTGTGCAGGTGACGACGCCGACGATTCTTTCCCGGCAGATGCTGGCGCGCATGACGATCGATGATCGGCACGCATTGTTTTCCCAGGTGTTCTGGCTGGATAAGAACCGGTGCCTCAGGCCGATGCTGGCCCCGAATCTCTATGATGTGTCCAAAAGCCTGATGCGGCTTTGGAGCGGGCCAATTCGTATTTTTGAAGTGGGGTCATGCTTCCGCAAGGAGTCGCAGGGCAGTACGCACTTGAATGAGTTTACGATGCTGAACCTCGTGGAGTGGGGGCTGGATCCGGAAGAGCGTCTGGCGCATTTACGGGATTTTGCCAAACTGGTCATGGAGGCAGCGGGGTTGCCGGATTTCCGGCTGGAACGGGAAGAATCGGTCGTTTACGGCGATACCATGGATGTGACCTGGCAGGGAATCGAAGCGGCTTCCGGCGCCATGGGCCCGCATGTTCTCGACGATGCCTGGGGGATTGATTCGACCTGGGTAGGATGGGGATTCGGACTGGAACGGCTGGCCATGATGAAAGAGGGCGCCCGTCATGTCAAACCGTACAGCCGCAGTCTGGCTTATCTTGACGGGGTGCGTCTCAATCTGTCCTGAGGAGGGGAAAACCATGAATATCAAGCAGATCCTTTTTCGCAATCGCTGCGGAGCGGAACTAAGCCACGCGGAGCTGGCCTATATGCTGGAACTTACGGATCCGGCGGAACGTGATGCGCTGTTTCGGGAGGCGCGCCGGATTCGTCAGCAGAATTTCGGCCCTGAGGTTTTTTTGTACGGATTTGTTTATTTTTCTACCTATTGCCGAAACGGCTGCCGCTTTTGCGGATTCCGCAGTCAGAACCGGCAAAGCATCCGGTATCGCAGAAGCCGGGAGGAGATTCTGGAAGCGGCGGTGCGTCTAAAGGATTCCGGTGTAAACCTTTTGGATCTGACCATGGGGGAAGATCCATATTATCTGAATGACGGTGAACGCGGCTATGAGCGGCTGCTCGAACTTATCCGTGCGGTCCGTGAAGAGACAGGGCTGCCACTGATGGTGTCGCCGGGAATTGTCCCAGAGCGACTGCTGCCCTATTTGCGGGAGGCCGGCGCCGACTGGTACGCGCTGTATCAGGAGACGCATACGCCTGCACTTTACGACCGCCTGCGTCTGGACCAGCCCTATCAGGAACGCTGGGAGCGCAAGCTGTCGGCCCGTCGATATGGACTGCTGGTCGAAGAAGGATTGCTGACCGGGGTGGGCGATACCACGGCCGATCAGATTCATTCCCTTCGCCAGATGGAACTGCTCGGGGCACGACAGGTTCGTACCATGACTTTCGTACCGCAGAAGGGGACGCCATTGGAAAACGTGCAGGCGGGAAGCTGCAGCCGGGAACTCAATTTGATCGCAGTGATGCGGCTGCTGTTCCCGAATCGTCTGATTCCGGCTTCGCTGGATGTGGAGGGGCTGCAGGGGCTGAAATCCCGTTTGGATGCAGGAGCCAATGTGGTCACTTCGCTGATTCCGCCGGATGCCGGACTGGCCGGTGTTGCGCAGAGCGAGAAGGATATTGGCGACGGAGCCCGTACCGTTCAGGGAATTCAGCCGGTGCTGGCACGCTGCGGGCTTCGGGCCGCATCATCGAAACAATATGCGCAGTGGCTGGACGTGGCCCATCGTCAGGATTGCCGGAATGAGAGAAAGAGGGTATCTGTATGAATGAAGAACATGGCAGCAGGAAGAAAAAGGTGCTGGTGCTCGGCGGCAAGCTGCAGGGTGTTGAGGCTGTCTATTTAATGAAAAAATCCGGTTGGCAGGTTACGGTGGTAGATCTGGACCCGGATTGTGCGGCTTCGGCGATGGCTGACACATTTCTCTGTTTTGACATCATGGAAGCGGATAAGCTTCAGCAGGTCATGCGGGAACATGATTTTATCATTCCCGCGCTGGAAAAGCTTCCCGTCCTGTCGGTGATCGATGAAACGGCGCGGGAATGCGGTGTGAAGATGATGTTTTGTATGGATGCCTATCGCATTACCCGCTCCAAGCTGGCGTCCGATGCTATGTTCCATAAGCTTGGCGTTCCGTCGCCGCGCTATTGGCCAAATTGCTCGTTCCCCGTTATTGCCAAGCCTTCCGACCGCAGCGGCAGCGAGGGCGTATGCCGAATCTCAGAACGCGCCAAACTGGAACTTTATCAGGCCAGGCATCCCGGCCTGACTGATGTTGTGGTGCAGGAATATCTGGAAGGCCCGTCGTATTCGATTGAGATTATTGCCGAGAAGGGCCGGATGTGGACGTTTGAGGTTACGGAGCTGGAAATGGACGACCGGTACGATTGCAAACGGGTCATCTGTCCCAGCGGTCTCAGTCCGAAATTGCAGAGTGATTTTGCGAAATGTGCGGGAGAGCTTGCGGAAATGGTCAAGCTCGATGGAATCATGGATGTGGAAGCGATTCTCAATGACGGCCAGCTTAAGGTACTGGAAATTGATGCGCGCCTGCCAAGTCAGACGCTGACCGCCGTGTATCATTCGACAGGAGTGGTTCCTCCGGCCATTTATGCAGAGGGAATCGGCAGCGGAGGCGTGCTGTGCTGTCCCCGCTGCCCGGAACGCGGTGTGATTTATGAACACATTTATGTCGCGGCCGGCCAGCTGCGCTTTGTAGGCGAACATATCATGGGCACGCAGGGGGCATTGAACTGGACGTATGGTTTCTTTGGCGCGGACGAGGCTTTGACGAATTATCGGCCGGGCCGCGCGAGCTGGGCTGCGACATTGATGATCACAGCGGACAGCCGCAAAGAAGCATGGAAAAAACATGAGGAGGTTATTCGAACGATACTGGATCAGGAGCATTTGGAGTGTCCGGAGCTCGATGAGAATCTGACGGATTGCGATGAAAGGGAGTATGTACTATGACCAGACTGACAGAGAACGATATTCAGCATATCCGGCGGCGGATGGCCCTGCATGATGAAGAGCTGACCAGTCAGACGGGATACGGCCTGGCGGGACTTGCCATGCTGGCGGCAGGCGGGGACAGCCGCTTCCTGAAGCGGCTTCATACGGCCCGGGTAGGTATTATTCCGCTGACAACAGGGCAGGGCATTATCGGCGGATTTTCCGACAGTGTGGAGGCAATCCTGTCCTATATCGGAATGGATTGTTTTGTGACGGATCAGCCGGATGCTGCTGGTATGGCTGAGGCCGTGGAGCGGGGAGCCGGACAGATTTTTATTGCGGATGATCTGACTTGCACCATGATTGATCTGCACGCGCACTGCTCGGTGGAGAACAGCGCCTGCACAGGGCGGGCGTTTGCTGCCGCACTGGCCGCGCGCGCCGGAGACCTTCATCATCGTTCCGTGACGGTTTTGGGAGCCGGCGTTGTCGGCCGGGACGGCGCGGAATTTTTGCGCGGCCGCGGCGCTGATATCGTCATTTATGATTGCGATCCAGCGCGCACAGAGGCGTTTCGCGGTCGTTCTCATTTTTATCTGGCGGGAAGTCTGGACGAGGCGCTGGCCGCCAGCAATCTTTACCTCGAAGCGACAACAGCGCCCGATCTTATCGGGCTGGATCAGGTTGATGCGGAGACGATCATCGCCGCGCCGGGAATCCCCTGCGGAGTATCGCCGGCTGTCATGGCGCGTCATGCGCAGCAGGTCATTCACGATCCGCTGGAACTCGGCGTTGCGGCGATGGCTTGTACATTGCAGGCCGAAGCGGCACTGCACCTTTTTGACGAAAACCAAAAAATAGGATAAACTATTGGCAGAAGGGGGCGGTGTTGTGCCAAGAGTTGCGGCAAGAATTGTGCTGAGTCCGGAAGAAGAGTCCTGCCTGCGTCATAACGTCAACAGCCAGACTGTGGAGCGGCGTCTTTATCTGCGGTCACGCATCGTGCTGCTGGCTGCAGAAGGACATGAGAATATCGAGATAGGCCGTCAGCTCGGCATTTCGGAGAAAACCTGCCGCAAATGGCGCAATCGATTTGTCCGATACCGCATGGAAGGGTTGTCGGATCTGCAGCGTTCCGGCGCGCCGGAGAAGTTTACCCCTCAGGAGAGGCTGGAGATTCTGCGCATGTCCTGTCAGCCGCCGGAAGATATTCGCAAATGGACGCTGGCGGAACTGACCAGTCAGATCAGGACGCGGTTTCAGCGGGAGGTTTCGGTCGAGTCGATTCGTCTGATTCTTCGGTCAGCCAGTGCGGAAGATATGAAAAAAATACAGGAAGAATTAAAAAAATAAACAAAAGCATTCATTTTATCGTCTGTATCGATTGAATGTTGTAAATAAATGTGCTATAATTGTAACAAATAGATATACAAATATCTTTTTATTCATATGGTGGCAAGGGAGCCGGACAGTATCGTTCTGTCGGGCTTTTTGTGTTTTTCAGGAAGCTGGGAGGCGCGTTTGGTCATGAAAACAGAAGGGTTTCGGAACATGCAGGCGGCATTGACAGAGCTTGATACGGACGAGGCGGTTCGTCAGGCGGAATACCTGTACGATGCCAAGGTTCCGTTGCTGGAGATCATTCACTCTGCCGTCCTGCCCGCTGCAGAAAAACTCAGCCGGGATTTTGATGCCGGCCGTTTGTATATTCCGCAGATGCTGCTGGCTGCCGATGTCTTTGAAACGGTACTGCAGGTCCTGTCTGACGATTATCAGACGGAAAAGGAAACGCTGGCTCAGGGACGCATTGAAGTTTATACGGTGTCGGGCGATATTCATGACATCGGCAAACAGCTGGTGACCTCGGTGCTTCGGGCGCATGGTTTTGAAGTCCTGGACCTCGGCCGCAGTGTTTCAGCGTCTGAGGCTATAGCACAGGCGAAGGACTGGAGGGCGGAGGTTATTATCGGCTTTGCCCTGATGACATCGACCGTTCCCGAACAGCGTGAACTGATGGATCTTCTTCGGGAGAAGGAGATGCGTCATGACTTTGAGGTTCTGGTCGGCGGCCGGCAGATTTCTCCCGCCTGGGCGAGGCATATCGGAGCAGACGGTTATGCGCGCGATGCGGCGGAAGCCGTTCGGCTTACCAATGAGATGGTGCATGGGCATCGTCGGGAACGTGAAACACATAGATAATTGAGGAGGATGGATCGGATGGATCACGCGGACTCTAAATCCGTGCAGCCGGGTGAAACTCCCGGATTCTCCGCCAGGATATTCTGCCTTCGGGCATTGAAACATAACAGGATAAAGAAAGCATGGACAGGAGGGAGAAACGATGAAGCGGAACCGTACGGACGAGATTTCTTCTCAGAGGGAGAGTCGCGAGCGGGAGCGTTTTTACCGGAAAAACGCGGAGTTTTTTCAACTGATCGACAAGATTCGTCTGTGGCCTGCGCGAGGAGGAATTCTTCACGGGATCCGGTCAATGGAATTTCATGGTACAACAGCCAGGATCACGACTTTCTGCGGCGAATCGTTTGTGGTGCGCAATTCGCGAAACAGCCGGGCAGCACGATGGCTGAGAAATAAATGGTGCGGTTGTAAATGCCGTGCCTGCGGGATTCCGGACTGGAAAATCGCTAAATACAGCAAGACACATATGAATCAGTCATGGGGATCGGATTTGGCGGATCGTGGGAAATGAGAAAAGACTCTGCCGGAGAGGCGGGGTCTTTCTTATTCTATAAACATCCGGCTGCGCAGGCCGCCGCGCGATGGGCTGGGCGGGAAGGGACGCACGATGTCCGCAAATCGGGCGTTTGCGCGTTGAGTTTGTTTCCCGGTATGGACTTATAGACGGGTCATTTGTATAATTATAGTTGTCATCGTACATCTATAGTTGTCAAGAAATGGTTCTGCACACGGCAGAAAAAGTCAGGGAGGGATATGGTTCATGGTACATATTGTCGGAGCGGGTCCCGGCGATCCGGAACTCATTACAGTCAAGGGAAAGCGATATCTGCAGGAAGCCGATGTAGTCATTTATGCCGGTTCGCTGGTCAATCCGGCGCTGCTGGATGTTTGTCGGGACGGCGCTGAAATTTATAATTCTGCTGCCATGACGTTGGATGAGGTTATTGCCGTGGTGGAACAGTCGGAAAAAAGTGGCAAGATGACCGTGCGCCTGCATACTGGCGATCCATCCGTGTATGGTGCGATTCAGGAACAGATGGACGCCTTTCGGAAGAGGAACATCGCGTTTGATATCGTGCCGGGAGTCAGTTCTTGTTTTGCGACGGCAGCTGCACTTCAGCAGGAGTATACCTTGCCGGGGATTTCGCAGACGGTTATCATTACGCGCAATGAAGGCCGTACGCCCGTACCGGAACGGGAAAAGCTGCGCAGTCTGGCGGCGCATCAGTCGACGATGTGCATTTATCTTTCCATTGCGATGCTCGATCAGGTAGTGGCTGAACTGATTTCCGGCGGTTATGCGCCGGAAACACCGATTGCTATCGTGCAGAAAGCTTCCTGGCCGGAGCAGAAAATTGTGCGCGGTACGCTGGCAACGATTGTGGAGAAGACCCGGAATCAGGGCATTGACCGGACGGCCATGATTGTTGTGAGCCGCTGTCTTGGGGCGGATTATGAGCTTTCGCGGCTTTACGCGCCGGAATTTTCGCATGGATTCCGGAAGGCATCCCGATGAGGCTGGCCTGCTGTGTGCTGACCCGCTCTGCTCTGAGACTGGCCATGAAAATGCGCTGGTGCGTGGATGAGCCTGTAGATGTGTATGCGTCGGAAAAACTGGCGGAGGATGCAGACGCGGCGGAGGACATTCATTGGTTTGCACGCCTGTCGGATGTGGTGAAGGAAATATTTTCCGCCTATGATGCGCTGGTTTTCATCATGGCGGCGGGCATTGCCGTGCGCATGACGGCGCCGCATTTGAAGAGTAAGCTGACGGATCCTGCGATTTTGGTTTTCGATGAACGGGGAAAATATGGAATCAGCCTGCTTTCCGGACATGTAGGCGGCGGCAATGCTCTTGCCCGGAGCCTTTGCCGGGCGATCGGCGCGGAGCCGGTGATTACGACGGCAACCGATGTGAACGGATGCCTGGCTCCGGATGCGCTTTCCGGTCCGTTGGGGCTGCGCCCCTGGCCAAAGGAACATATTCGCAGGATAAATCGGGCGGTATTGGCGGGAGACGCAGTATGCTGGCGTATTGACCGGACTTTGCCGCACGGCGAGTGGTACCGGCAGAAGCTCCTTCAGGCAGGGCAGCAGGCTGTGCTGTGCGGGAAAGAAGATATGTTGAAGAAACCGGGACCTCTGGACGTGCTGGTGCTTGGCAGGAGCGACTGCCATGCCATCCGGAATTTGCCGGAAGACTGCCTTTGCATGACGCCGCGCAGACTGATCGCCGGTATCGGCTGCCGCCGGGGCGTACCCGAAGCGCTGGTCATGCAGGCATTGGATAAGGCCTGCCGACGGATTGGCGTGGATTGTTCCTTTCTTGATGCGTTGGCCAGTACGTCGTTTAAGGCACAGGAAGAGGGACTTCTTGCGGCCGGGCGAAGCATAGGATGTCCGGTTTTATTTTATGAAAACGAAGAGATGGCTTCGGCTATCCGCAAGTATC
This sequence comes from Wylensekiella montiformis, assembly GCF_009697385.1. GTDB lineage: Bacteria > Bacillota > Negativicutes > Selenomonadales > Selenomonadaceae > Selenomonas_A > Selenomonas_A montiformis. Next base: position 86,043 of record NZ_VUNL01000008.1, on the reverse strand, counting down.
ATCTGAATGAGTCGTCCTTTGTGAAGCAAACCTTGGGGATCGGCAATGTCTGTGAAGCGGCAGCCTGCTGCTGTACTGGAAAGGCCGGCGGCAGGATGGCGCTTTGCAAGACGAAATTTGAGAAAGTGACGGTGGCTCTGATATGGGAAAAGTAACAGTAGTCGGTATTGGACCGGGAAGTCTGGAGGATATGACGCCGCGGGCCAAACGAGCGATTGAAGCGGCACAGGTCGTTGCCGGTTATCATACCTATATTCGTCTGATTGAGGACCTTCTGGCAGGGAAGGAGGTTATCGGCACGGCAATGATGCAGGAAGTCGACCGCTGCCGTATGGCGGCGGAGAAAGCGGCCGGCGGGGCTGATACCGTCGTGGTATCGAGCGGCGATGCTGGTGTTTATGGCATGGCCGGGCTCGTACTGGAGATCGTCCTTCAATATCCTCCGGAACATCGTCCGTCATTTGGCGGCGTGATCGCAGGCGTGTCTGCCGTTAATGCTGCTGCTTCGGTCCTCGGCGCACCGCTGATGCATGATTTTGCCGTGATCAGTCTTTCGGATCTGCTGACGCCATGGAATCGGATTCAGAAGCGCATTGAGATGGCCGCTCAGGGGGATTTTGTGACAGCACTGTACAATCCCAAAAGCAAAAAGCGGGTTCAGAATATTGAGGAAGTCCGCCGCATTATGCTCCAGTATCGGGATCCTGCCACACCGGTTGGGATTGTCACGGCAGCCAGCCGGGATGGGGAGCAGAAGGTGATTTCTACGCTGGCCGATTTTACCAAAGAAGAGATCAATATGTTTTCTTTGGTCATCATTGGCAACAGCCAGACTTATGTGCGGGATGGCTGGATGATTACGCCGCGCGGCTATCAGAATAAGGAGGGCGGAATATGATTTTTGTGGCGGCCGGCACAAAGGATGGCCGCGATCTCGTAACATTCCTTCTCGGTCATGGGTATGATGTGACCGCTTCGGTGGTCAGCCGCTATGGAGAACAATTGCTGTCGGAAAGCAGGGGAAGCGGCCGGTTGCTCATCAACGATCAGCCGCTGGATGAAAAAGGTTTTTCGGATTATTTTCATGCGCATCACATCAGGCTGGCGATAGATGCCAGCCATCCCTATGCGGCAGATGTTTCCCGCAATCTTATGAACGCCTGTGCGGCACAATCTGTTCCATATATCCGCTATGAACGGGATCTTTCGGAATTTCCCGGCTCATCTGTCATGCTGGTTCACAGCTATGAGGAGGCAGCCCGGCAGGCGGCATGCTGCGGAAAAAACGTGTTTTTGACCACGGGAAGCCGCAATCTGGAACGGTTCACCCGTCATCCGGCATTAAAGGATTGTGTTCTGACCGTCCGTGTTTTGCCGACAGCCGGAGTAGTCCGGCAATGTGAAGAGATGGGGATCGATCCGGGCCATATCGTCGCCATGCAGGGGGCGTTCAGCCGGGCGCTGAACCGGGAATTGTATGTCAAATATAAGGCGGATGTTGTCATTACAAAGAACAGCGGCACTATCGGCGGCACGGATACCAAGGTCGCTGCCGCCGCCGATCTTGCCCTGCCGGTCATTGTTATTGACCGTCCGGTTATGTCGTATGCGCATCTCGGCAGAACGTATGAGGATATCCGGCGGTTTATAGAGGAGAATTATGATGGAGTTTATCAAAAAGCCAATGGACATTGAAACCCGCAGCATGGAGATCATTGCTCCGCATCTTGCGGGAATGGGGCTGGATGAAAAGGCGGTGAAAGTGTATTCGCGGATCATTCATGCGGCCGGGGACGTGGAGTACGCCCCTCTTATCCGCATGTCGGACGACGCGATTGACAAGGCGATGGCATCGCTGCGTTCAGGCTGTGATATTTACACGGATGTGGAGATGGTCCGTACAGGCATCAACAAACGGAAACTCGCATCCTTCGGCGGCCAAGTGCATTGTCTCATTGCGGACCCTTCTGTTGCTGAGACGGCAAAGAAACAGGGGATTACGCGCTCTATGGCGGCGATGCGCCAGTTTGGCCGCAGCCTTGACGGTTCTATTATCGCTATCGGCAATGCGCCGACTGCCTTGTTTGAAGTCCTTCGTCTGGTTGAGGAAGAGGGAATACGTCCGTCCTGCATTGTCGGCATTCCTGTCGGCTTTGTCGGGGCGGCGGATTCCAAGCAGGCTTTGGCGGAAAATGGCAGGATTCCCTATATCACGGTGAAGGGAACCAAGGGTGGAAGTCCGATTGCGGCAGCGGCGGTCAACGCGATGATGTATCTCATCAATAACGATCGGGGATGATACGATGGCGGAGGAAAAGCGGCAGCGGGGCCGGCTGATTCTTGTGACCGGCGGCGCCCGTTCCGGAAAATCTGCCTTTGCTGAGCGGCTGGTGGCCGGTCAAAACGGCAGGACGGCTTATATTGCCACGGCACAAGTCCTTGATTCGGAGATGGAATACCGCGTCCGCCTTCATCGACGGAGACGCCCGGCGGACTGGAAGACTTGGGAAGCTCCGTTTGATGCTCATGAGGCATTGCTGGAAGCAGGATCCTGCAGCGACGTGATTTTATTTGATTGTATCACGCTTTATCTGAGCAATATGCTCTGCGCACAGGACGCGGCTGCGCTGGCGGACGAGGATAAACTGTATGAAATGGTTCACGAAAAGGTTGGCCGTCTGATCAAGGCAGCTGACTTGCTTCGCGGGAGCGGTGCAACGACGGTCTTTGTCACTAATGAAGTCGGCGCCGGCATTGTTCCGGAAAACAGGCTCGGCCGTCTCTATCGGGATCTCAGCGGACTGGCCAATCAGCAGATTGCCGCAGCCGCCGATCAAGTCTATGCAGTAATAGCGGGCATTCCCGTGGAGATTAAGGCTCTGGCTGATGCCCGGGACTATCTGCCGGGGATCACCGGATGATCGGCATCCGGCAACCCCGTTTTGCCGGTGAGCAGGAAGAAACAGCGTCACAACAAGGAGGAATTCCTATGTCAAATTCGATCATGCTTATGGGGACCAGTTCCCATGTCGGTAAAAGCATCATTACTACGGCGCTTTGCCGTATCTTTCATCAGCAGGGACGAAAGGTGGTTCCGTTTAAAGCGCAGAACATGGCATTGAACTCTTATGTGACCAAGGACGGAAAAGAGATGGGGCGCGCGCAAGTGGCTCAGGCGGAGGCCGCTGGATTGGAGCCGATGGTCGATATGAATCCTGTCCTTTTGAAGCCGACGGGCAATTCCTGTTCACAGGTTATTCTGATGGGGGTGCCGGTCGGCAATATGAGTGCGGCGGAATACCATCAGGGATATTCGCTGAAGGCTTTCGAGACGGTCAAAGAGGCACTGGGACGTCTGGTCTTGGCGTATGATACATTGGTGATCGAAGGAGCGGGCAGCCCGGCCGAAATCAATCTCAAAGAGAATGACATCGTCAATATGCGCGTCGCGAAATATCTGCAGGCGCCTGTTCTGCTGATCGCCGATATTGACCGGGGCGGCGCATTGGCTTCGCTGGTCGGTACACTGGAATTGCTCGATGAGGAAGAGCGCGCGCTGGTCAAGGGACTGATTATCAACAAGTTTCGTGGTGATGTCCGTCTGCTGATGCCAGCAGTGGAGTTTTTGGAGAAAAAGACGGGCAAGCCCGTGCTGGGAATCGTTCCTCATATTGAAAATCTGGGCATTGACGATGAAGATTCTGTATCGCTTGAAGAAAAGCAGGAGGTTCCGGAAGACGGCGATATCCACATTGCTGTGGTCCGGACCCCGAAGCTTTCCAATTTCACCGATTTTGATAGTCTGGCTGCTGAACCGGATGTTGCGCTTTATTACGTTCAGAGCCGGGAGGAACTGGGAGAACCGGATCTTATTCTGCTTCCGGGCTCCAAGAATACGACGGAGGATCTTCTATGGATTCGGGAGTCGGGCCTCGAGGAGGCGATTCGCGAGTGCGTTGCAAACGGGACGCCGCTATGGGGCATCTGCGGAGGGTATCAGATGCTTGGCCGGGAAATCCGCGATCCGCATCATACGGAATCCGATCACGACGGCATTCGCGGTATGGGGTTCCTGGACATGGAGACCACTTTTGAGGCGGAAAAACTTACGGCGCAGGTTACAGCCGATTGTCTGAGTCTTAACTTTCTCGGAAAAAACATTCGGGCGGAGGGGATGCCCGGCTATGAGATCCATATGGGGCACACGGCGTTCGGCTCCGGTGTAGAGCATCCCTTTCACATCACAGCCAAGGCGGATGAACCTTTTGACAGCTGGGATGGCGCAGTCTCGATCCGCGAACATGGCGGCGACATTGTCGGCTCATATATCCATGGGATTTTCGATCATGATGGGTTCCGCCGTCAGGTATTGAACAGCCTGCGGGAAAGGAAAGGGCTTGCACCGCTTTCTGTTCAGCGGAATGTGCGGACGGAAAAAGAACGGGCCTATAACCGTCTGGCAGATATTGTTCGCCGAAGCCTTGATATGGACAAGCTGGCTGAAATCATGGGAGAAACGAGATGCTGACCGGAATTCTCGCGTTTTTGATTGACACGATCATAGGCGATCCGAACAGCAAATACCATCCGGTTTGTCTGATCGGCCGTTTGATTTCTTTTCTGGAGCATTGCTTTTACCGGAAAGCGGACAGCACGGCGCGGAAGTTCCGCATGGGGGCGCTGCTCGTGCTGCTGGTTCTCTTTATCAGTTATGAGGTGGCGGCTCTTATCATGATGATGGCCGGCTGGATTCCTTTCTGGTGGGGATCGGCGGTGGTTGGCGCCCTTCTGCTGTCCAGTACGATTTCGCCGAAAAGTCTTGCCAAGGCAGGCCGGGAGATTTATGCTCTGCTCATGGATGGGAATTTGGCGGAAGCGAGGAAAAAGGTCGGTTGGATTGTCGGCCGGGATACGGAACAGCTGGATGATGCGGAAGTGGCGAGGGCGGCCGTGGAAACCATTGCGGAAAATACGATTGACGGGATTATCGCGCCGCTGTTTTTTTTCGCCGTTGGCGGCGTTCCGCTGGCCGTGCTTTACCGCGCTGCCAATACAATGGATTCGATGATCGGCTATAAGAATGAGAAGTATCTTTATTTCGGACGTGCGGCTGCCCGTCTGGATGATGTGCTCGGCTATATCCCCGCACGCATTACAGGGATTTTGTTTGTCTTTTCGGCCTGGCTGCTCGGCTTTGATCATCGGAATGCCTGGCGCGTTATGCAGCGCGATGCGGGCAAGCATCCAAGCCCGAACGGCGGATATGCCGAGGCAACTGTGGCTGGGGCGCTGCACATTCGTCTGGGCGGATTCAATACTTATTTTGGCCGGAGGACCTTTCGCGCTTATATGGGAGATGTCATTGAGATGACCGCGCCCAAACATATCATGGAATGTATCCGCATGATGTATACGGCCACGGTGCTGTTTTTGCTCATTCTTTATGCGATGTTTGGCTTGTAGACGCTGGCGTGGCTGCCGGCGACGTGATGATTGACAGAAGGAGTATGCCGCTATGAGATCTTTTTTGACCGCGCTGCAGTTTTTGACTCGCATTCATCTTCGTACGCAGACAGATCTTACCATGGAAGATTTCGGGCGGAGCACCAAATGGTTTCCTTTGGTTGGCCTGGTACTCGGCGGGCTTTATATGGCGGCAGCCTGGTGTCTGATGCGTCTTTTCGGTCAGGCGGAGCTCGTTACGGCGGTTCTTGTGCTGCTCCCGGTGTTTTTTACGGGAGGCCTTCTGCTGGACGGGCTTATGGATACGGCAGACGGCGTGTTTTCGGCGCGCAGCCGTGAGCGCAAATTGGAGATCATGAAAGACAGCCGGGTCGGCTCATTCGGCGTTATTGCATTGGTGAGCCTTATGATGATAAACTGGACAGCGATGCGCGGTATTGATGCGGTATGGCTTCTTCCAGCAGTCTTTGTGATGCCGGCTATCGGACGCATGGCCATGGTCATGGTCATTGCCGGTTTTCCATATGCGAGAAAAGAGGGAATGGGCAAGATTTTTTCTGATATGGCAGATCGGAAAACCGTGGCGGCTGCCGGGGCTGTCACGGCGGCTGGTGTGCTTCCATGGGGCGGTATCGCCGCAGCTGCGCTGCTGACGGGACTTGTTTTTGCCTGGGGGGCAGGACGCTGGCTGACGGATAGGCTCGGCGGGCTTACGGGCGATACGTATGGGGCCATCGAGACCCTGACGGAAACGGTGGTGCTGCTGGTGTTTTTCGTGGCCTCCTGGCTGGTTGGAGGGGTTCATGCCGTGTGGCTCTGATTCCGATGAACAGGAAGTGAAGTCTATGGAAATCGTAATCCGGGTGCCGGGCTCCTGTGGTGAATTGATACAGGGGGTCCTGCCCGACGGTCCGTTTCTTATTACCTGCCCGATTGACTGCTATGCTGCCGTTCGGATTTCAGACCGCTTTACCGGCTGGTACGGTATGGGCAGCAAGGCAAAGAGTGCCATGAAAAGGACATTGGTTTTACTGGGAGAAAAGGAGTTCCCCTGGGGCATCCGGCTGGAATCTGAACTGCCGCAGGGGAAGGGCATGTCTTCTTCGAGTGCGGATATTGCGGCGACGGCCGTGGGAGTGGCCCAGGCCCTTGGCTATGAGCTTTCTGCAGCGGATATCCTGCGGGAGGCAGCGGCCATTGAACCGACGGATGGGATATTTTGTGAAGGCATCGTGAGGATGAACTCTATGACCGGAACACTGCTGGCACAGTATCCTGTGCTGCCGTCTGTACGCCTGTCTGTTTTTGATACGGGTGGTCAGGTCGATACGTTGGCGTTTCATGCCCGTCCGGAGCCGAATTTTCCGGATCCGCAGCGCATCGCGGAAGCTTTGGCGGTTTTTGAGCGCGGCTGCCGCGCTCAGGATGCAGCCTTGATTGCCCAGGCTGCGACGATCAGTGCGCTGGCCAATCAGTCCGTTCTTTACAAAGCGCATTTGGAGGAACTGCTCGATTTCGTTCAGCCGCTTGGCGCGCTGGGCGTCAATGTGGCGCACAGCGGCACGGTCATTGGTGTGATATGGCCGGCTGGAATTCCTGAATCCTATTTGGAAAAAACCGTCCGGAAGATTTGTCTGCGCTTTCCGGATCTGGCTCTGCTGCGTCAGGCGCGATTGATTTCAGGGGGCGTGGATATTCGATCCGATACGTTGCCGCCGCTTTTTGAGACCAGCTGAAATGGTGCGAGGAGGAAGAGGAGGAATCTTTGCATGGGTAAGATATCACGTCTCGTCATAGGAGCTGTCCAGTCCGGTTCGGGTAAGACTACGATTGTCACGGGGCTTTTGGCTGCATTGCGTCAGCGTGGCTTGAACGTGCAGTCGTTCAAAGTCGGGCCGGATTATATTGATCCGGGCTATCATCAGCTGGCCAGCGGGCGCCCGGCGCACAATCTGGATACCTGGCTGGTTCCTCCTCAGGTGGTGCCGGAGATTTTTTGTAAAGAGGCCGGGTCGGCGGATCTGGCTGTGATTGAAGGCGTCATGGGACTGTTTGATGGCGGACGCAGCGGGGTGAGTTCGACTGCTGAGATTGCAAAGTTGATTCAGGCCCCAGTCGTATTGGTTATCGATGTCAAATCCATGGGGGCGTCGGCGGCGGCGATTGCCCGCGGCTTTCGCGATTATGATCCCGATGTGCAGCTGGCAGGCGTTATTCTGAACCGTGTCGGATCGGATACACATGAAGCGATCGTCCGTGAAGCGATGCAGAAGATCGGGATGACGGTATTCGGTGCGATCCGGCGGGACACAGCGCTGGTCATGCCGGAGCGGCATCTTGGCCTGCTTCCTGTTCAGGAAAATGAAGAATGTCAAGTCGTAAATCGTATGGGGGAGGCCGTCTCCCGTCAGCTGGATCTGGATGGTCTGCTGGATCTGGCTGCTCAGGCAGGTTCTATTGGGGATGGCCTGAAAGCAGAGAAAAAGGGTAGGCCTCACTTGTGCCGCATCGGTATCGCCCGCGATGAGGCGTTTTCCTTTTATTATCCGACCAGCCTGCAGGTATTGGAGCAGAACGGGGCAGAACTGGTTCCGTTTAGTCCTCTTCATGACGATACTTTGCCGGAGCTGGATGGCATGATCTTTGGCGGAGGTTTCCCGGAAATGTTTGCCGGCCGTCTGGCGGAAAATGCGTCCATGCGGGCGGCGATCCGCAGCGTGGCGGATCGCGGTATGCCGATTTATGCTGAATGCGGCGGTTATATGTATTTGTTGGAGGATCTGCAGGATTTTGAGGGAAAAGTCTGGCCGATGGCCGGTGTATTTTCAGGACGGGCAGTCATGACGAAAAAACTTCAGATGGTCGGCTATGTCGAGGCGGAACTCTGGCAGGATACCGTGCTGGGCCCCTGTGGGAAACTGTTTCATGGACATGAGTTTCACTTTTCGGCAGAACAGGAAACGAACGGGATGCTGCGGCCGTTCTGCTTTAAGAAACTGCGCAATGGAGTATCGTATCCTGCCGGACAGAGCCGAAAGAATGCTCTGGGAAGCTATCTGCATCTGCATTTTGCCGGATGTCCGGATGCTGCGGCTTCGTTTGTCGCACATTGCCGTCAGTTTTGGTTGCAGCGGGAAAGAAATGAGGGATCGTTTTGAAAGCATTTGAACATGGGGGAAATATTTATCGGAAATCTCCTCAGCAGGGGAGATGGCTGGATTTTTCCGCGAATATTAATCCGCTGGGATTGTCCGAGAAGGCATATCAGGCGGTGGCGGATCATATCGGCGCGGTGGTGCATTATCCGGATCCGGATGCGAAGGAACTCAAAGCGGCCTTGGCGGAGGCATACAACCTCTCCGAGGATCAGCTGGTCCTCGGAAACGGCGCGGCAGAGCTGTTTTATCTGTTTCTTCAGACTGTACGTCCCAAGCGCGTTCTGCTGCCGGTTCCGTCGTTCAGCGAATATGAGCGGGCCGCGCTGGCTGCCCGCTGCAAAGTAAGTTATTTTCAGCTGGAACCGGAGGAAGCGTTCCGGCTGGATCGGGAGAAACTGACGGCGGCGCTTCCAGTAGCGGACTGCATTATTCTGGGGAATCCGAATAACCCGACCGGAGGCCTCGTGACGCGCAATGAACTCACGCATTTGCTGGAAGAAATGAAAGGCGGACGTCAGTGGCTGGTCGTAGATGAATCCTTTTTGGATTTTTTGCGGTATGACACGCGGTATACGGTGCGCGATCTGACAAAGGAGTATCCGCATTTGTTTGTGGTGCGTTCTCTGACGAAATTTTATGCGCTTCCGGGCCTCCGGCTGGGGTTTGGCGCTGCATCGCCCGATCTGGCTGACAAGCTGAATCAGGGCAAGGATGTCTGGAATGTGAATGTGCTGGCACAGCAAGCGGGCATTGCGGTTTTGCGCGATCGGGACTATCAGAAGCGCAGCCGTGAAGAGCTCGCGGAATGGAGCAGTTCCTTTTATCAGCAGCTTGCTGATGTGCAGGGGATACGTCCGCTGAAGCCCAGCGTGAATTTCATTTTACTGGATATCAGCGGTACGGCGATGAGCAGCACGGAGTTGACCGATGTATTGAGCCGGAAAGGAATATTGGTTCGTGACTGTGCCAATTATCCGGGGCTGGACGGACGGAGTTATATTCGCGTTGCGGTTCGGACCCCGGAAGAAAACAAGCGATTCTTGACGGCGTTGGAGGAAATTTCATGGTAAAAGTAGTGTTTATCCGTCATGGCGAGACGGAATGGAATGCGGACGGGCGGTATCAGGGGCAGTCTGATGTAGCTTTATCGGACACAGGCAGAGCGCAGGCTGCTCTTCTGGCTGATCATTTTCCGGTAGAGAAGATCGATGTCATCTATTCCAGTGACTTGGTTCGGGCCTTTGATACAGCGCTGGCTGTAGCCGGACGGTTTGGGCTGCCCGTGCATCGTGAGCCTGCTTTCCGAGAAATCAGCTTCGGCGATTGGGAAGGACTGACGTATGCGCAGATCGTTGCCAAGTGGCCGGAAGCTATGGATCATTTTCTGCAGCGACCGGATCTTCTGGACATTCCGCATGGCGAATCCTTTGCTGCAGTACAATGCCGCGCGGTAAAACGGCTGAATGAACTGATCCAGGAGAATGAGGGAAAGACCGTGGCTGTAACGGCACATGGCGCGGTGCTGCGGACATTGCTCGCGGCTGCGCTGCACATGCCGCTGCGCTATGTATGGAGCATCCGCCAGTTCAACACGGCGGTCAATATTGTCCGCTATGATTCTGAGGCAGGTGCGACGGTCGAGCTGATCAACAGTACGGCGCATCTCGGCGGATTGCGCTGATATATGACTATGACGAAAAAACCGGTTAAACTTTTGTTTATCCGGTTTTTTTCTGAGAAACGGGATTTTGTGCGGAAAATATGATATAGTTATCGAGACGACAGGAGGAAATAAAATGAAGCTTTTAGTGACTGGCGGAGCCGGGTTTATCGGGTCGCATTTGGTTCGGAAATTATTGGCCGATGGACAAAAGGTAACGGTTTTGGATAATGTGAGTACAGGGGACTGGTCTAATCTCCCTGCTGGATGTGACCGATGGGAGATGGATATCCGGTCGGAGGAGGCGCGGGAACGGATTATCGCAGCTGGTTTCGATGCGATGGTTCATCTGGCTGGACAGACGATGGTCAATGTTTCGATTGATGATCCGCTGTTCGATGCGACGGAGAATGTGGTTGGAACCGTGAACCTTTTGGAAGCGGCACGCAAAGGCGGAATCCGGCGTATCGTATTTGCCTCGACCGCAGCCGCGTATGGCGATGTTCCCGAGAATGCTTTGCCGATAAGGGAAGAGCGGCTGCCGGCGCCAATGTCATTTTACGGGCTGACTAAAGTGACAGTGGAACGGTATCTGAAGCTTTATCAGGAACAGTTTGGTCTGGACTATGTGGTATTGCGCTTTGCCAACGTTTACGGAGAACGGCAGGGAGACCGCGGCGAAGGCGGCGTTATAAGCATCTTTGCCCGGAAGGTGGCCGGCGGAGGGACGCTGTCGGTTTACGGCGATGGACATCAGACACGGGATTTCATCTATGCCGGAGATATTGCAGCGGGAATCTGCGCGGCCCTGACCACTCCGGCCGCCAATACCGTGTATAATCTTAGCACGCAGACGGAAACCAGCCTGCTGGACCTGATTCAGATCTTCGGCCGGATCACGGGACGGAAGATCAAGACGAATTTCTGCCCGGCAAGAGCCGGAGATATCTGCCGCTCCGTACTGTGCAATGAAAAGGCGCGCCAGGCACTGAAATGGCAGCCGGTTACCAGTTTGGAGCAGGGGTTGAAGAATACGCTCGGATATATTGAAGCAGATCAGCGCGGTCTGCAGTGACGTTCGGGCTGAGACTATTGTCATTTTTGACGGAAAAAATAGAGGAAAATCTCGTAAATTGCTTGACTTGACGGCCGTTTATGGGTAGAATAGTTCTATGTGATGTTACGGGTCCAGGTTTCCATTAGCCCCGGAGGCTGGCCGCGAGAACGTCATGTACCGATGGAATCAGATTTGAAATCATAGGGGGGAAATCGCATGAAGACAACGTTTATGGCAAATGCATCCAATATCGAGCGCAAATGGTATGTTGTAGACGCTGAAGGCCAGACTGTCGGCCGCCTCGCAGCTGAAGTCGCAAAAGTTCTTCGCGGTAAAAATAAACCGACCTTTACTCCGCACGTTGATACGGGTGATTACGTCATCGTCATCAATGCTGAGAAAGTGAAATTTACGGGTAAGAAACTTACGGATAAGACGTATTTCCGTCATTCCGGTTATCAGGGCGGCACGACGTTCACAAGTGCCGGATTGATGCTGGAGAAGTTCCCGGAGCGCGTGATTGAGCATGCGGTCAAAGGCATGCTGCCGCACAACCGCCTTGGTGCGCAGATGTACCGCAAGCTCAGCGTTTACGCTGGACCGGAGCATCCGCACGCAGCTCAGAAGCCGGAAAAGCTTGAGCTGAACATTCGCTAATCTGGAAAGGGAGGAACATTCTACATGGCACAAGTAAGCTACTACGGCACTGGCCGCAGAAAATCTTCCGTTGCCCGTGTTCGTCTGGTTCCAGGCGAAGGCAAAGTCACGATCAATGGTCGCGACATGGAAGAGTATTTTGGTCTGAAAACTCTTGAGCTGATCGTTCGTCAGCCTCTCAATCTTACGGAGACCGTCGACAAGTACGATGTCATCGCTAATGTTGCTGGCGGCGGCGTAACTGGTCAGGCCGGTGCAATCCGTCACGGGATTACCCGTGCGCTCATGGAGATGGACGCTGATCTTCGTCCGGCTTTGAAGAAGGCCGGCTTCGTTACGCGTGATCCGCGCGAGAAAGAGCGCCGCAAATACGGCCTCAAGAAAGCCCGCAAGGCTTCCCAGTTCTCGAAACGTTAAGTTTCAGAGTATCAAAGCAAGTTACAAAAAGTCCGTCAGCTCAGTGCTGGCGGGCTTTTTCAGTTCTCTTTCTTTTCGAAAAAGCGTCTTAGTGTATGAAATAGTGTATTAAAATCGATATACAAGTTACATACAAGTTACAAAAAAGAACAGCTAAATTTTGTCGATGGCGTCGATAAGCTGCGCGTAAGGCGCAAACAAGCAGTCTTTCGTGGAACTGGCTAACAGAGCGTGGAGTGATAGCAAGGCTCAAGGCTGCGTGTTGTTTACTCTGTCAAAGAAAATATCATGGGTTCATTAACGATATGACGCCGGGCGCTACCCGCAAAGTTCGTAGTGTGCTGGAAGCAGTGGGGAATCCATTCGGCGCGGGCAAGGGCTTTATGTCGATGAAAAAACTCATGGAGTCGCTGGCCCGCAATCCGTATACGAAGGCCAAGGCTGAGGAGACGAGTAACGGCGCGATGCGGTATAAGATCAATGGCAATCGCGTTCCGAAGGCGGCGTATAAGTATTACCAGTACTTAAAGAGGTAGTGTCGATCCTTATGTGTAAACTTTTATAGTGCAGGCCGAAAACTCAATCCGCGAACATCTCCAATAATTCCGAATATGCTTCCTGAAATCCGCGATGAGCTTTCCCAGAGAACCGTCGGTTGTAATCGCAGTAGACCATGCAGGCGAATCGTTCCAGCGAATCCTCATTGGGGAATTGCTCCTTGAGCTTTGCCTTGTGACGAAATCCCTTGTTGTTGTTCTCAATGAGGTTTGACGTGTAGATTGTCTGCTGGATGCTCTTCGGGAACTCGTAAAACGAAAAGAGGCTGGCCTCATTCTGAAAAAGCTTATGAAGTCGCTTGTACTTTCTTCCATACGAGTTGAGGAAGGTTGACAGCTCTTGCCGTGCAAGTGTAGCATTCTCCTGCCGGCAAACGCGCTTAAGCGCATCCAGGACGGCCTTCCGGTCGGAAGGTCGCACCAGGCGGCTTACCGCACGCATAAGATGAACCTCGGCATCGCACTGCATCTCGCGATGCTCGAGGAGCCTTCGGTGCGCATGGACTGGGTACGCCGCTTCTACGACATGCTGAGCCTGCAGCAGGTCACGATGGCGACGCCGACACTCGCCAACGCGAGAAAGCCGTATCACCAGCTCTCGAGCCGCTTCATCGACACGGTGCCGGACTCTCTCGACGGCATCTACCGCAGCCTCGACTCGTTTGTCAAGGTCAGCAAGTGGGGCGGCGGCATGGGCCTCTACTTCGGCAAGGTCCGCGCGACAGGCGCGGCCATCCGCGACTTCGAGGGCGCGGCGGGCGGTGTCATCCGCTGGATCCGCCTCGTCAATGACACGGCTGTGGCCGTCGACCAGCTCGGCGTGCGCCAGGGGGCCTGCGCTGTCTACCTCGATGCCTGGCACAAGGACCTGCCGGAGTTCCTGCAGCTGCGCACCAACAATGGCGACGACCGCATGAAGGCGCATGACATCTTCCCGGCCGTCTGCTACCCGGACCTCTTCTGGAAACTCGCGAAGGAGGATCTCGACGCGCCGTGGTTCCTCATGGACCCGCACGAGATCGAGATGGTCATGGGATACGCGCTCGAGGACTTCTGGGGTGAGGAGTGGGAGAAGCGCTACCGCGCCTGTGTCGCCGAGCCGCGCATCGACAAGCGCGTGATCTCGGTCAAGGAGATCGTCCGCCTGATCCTGAAGTCCGTCGTCGAGATGGGCACGCCGTTTACCTTCTACCGCGACACGGTCAACCGCCTCAACCCCAATCCGCAAGCCGGCATGATCTACTGCTCGAATCTCTGCACGGAGATCGCGCAGAACATGTCGGCTGTCGAGTCGGTTCGCACGGAAATCAAGACGGAGGCGGGCGACACGGTCGTGCAGGTCACGACGCGGCCGGGCGATTTCATCGTCTGCAATCTCGCGAGCCTCAATCTCGGCCGCATCGACGTGACGTCGCACGAGGAGCTGCGCTCTGTCGTGCGCACGGCGGTGCGCGCGCTCGACAATGTCATCGATCTCAATGAGGCGCCGCTCGCCTACGCGCGCCTGACGAATGCGAAGTACAGGAGCATCGGCCTTGGCGTCTCGGGCTACCACCACATGCTCGCCAGGAACGCCGTCCGTTGGGAGAGCGAGGAGCACCTCACCTTTCGACGACGTCTTCTCCCGCATCAACTACGCGGCCATCGAGGCGAGCAGCGACCTCGTGGCGGAGAAGGGCTCGTACGGCTGCTTTGCGGGCAGCGACTGGCAGACGGGTGACTACTTCAGGAAGCGCGGCTACGAGTCGGAAGCGTGGCAGGAACTCGCCACGAAGGTCCGCGCGCAGGGCATGCGCCAGGAAATCGCTTGGGGCAAGTACGCCATCGGCAACGAGGTCGAGGGCCTCAACGAGATGATGATCGAGGACTACGTGCGCTACCTCGGCAATGCGCGCGCGGAGAGCATCGGCCTCGGCGCGCTCTACGAGGGCTATGAGGAAGAGCCGTCCTCGATGCGCTGGGTCAGTCAGTACGCCAACCCGAACTTCATCAAGACGGACTTCATCGAGGGCCGCAGCACGGCCTACGCCAAGAGCACGGCACTTGTTGATGACCTTTGACGGATCTATATCCTGTACGAATATATATACAAAAAGCACGCCATATGGCGTGCTTTTTGCTATATGAAGGGGACAGGGGCGAAGTTAGACAAGGATTTCTGAGAAATGTTCGACGATACGGTCAGCTTGACTGAGATCCTGCTGGCCGGAATGAGGGTTGTGGAAAGCGATGCAGGTTATGCCAGCAGCCTTGGCAGCAGCGATGCCGGCTGTGGCATCTTCCACGACTGTGCAGTCACATGGTGGTATGCCCAGCCCTTCGGCTGCTTTCAGGTAGATATCAGGGTATGGCTTGCTGTGCGGCAGTTCTGCACCGCTGACGATGGTATCGAAGTAGGACCGGATGCCAAAGCGGCTCAGTACCATCTCGATGATATTGCGTCCAGATGAGGAGGCCAATCCAATGCGGAACTTCTTGCTGCGCAGGTGCCGTAAAAGCTCGGTTACTCCGGTGATGGGCTGAATGGAAGGATCGTGTATCAGCCGGTCGATATAGCGCTGGTGCTTGAAGGAGGCGAGTTCTTGCCAGGTGAGTCCTGCTTGGGGATGCGCAAGCAGCGCCTCAGTAAAGAGATCCTTGCTCGTACGGCCGGCAAAGGACGGCAGCTTCTCCGGGGGGAATGGTATGCCGAAATGACGGAATGTCTCGAGCTTTACTTCGATGTGCAGTGGTTCGCTGTCAATGAGGACCCCGTCCATATCGAATATGAATGCTTTCATGCTTGTTCCTCCTTGTTTTCTTCAGGATCTTCGAAGCCAATCATGATGGTGGCAATGAACGTGGCGATGGAGGCAATCACGAGGGTGATGAGTGCTTGCAGGATAAAGTTTTCGTCTTCACCAATCCACATAGCCATGCTCAGGAGTCCTGGCGTGACATAGATGAAGGCCTTGAGCTTTACAAAACCGGCAAAGAGTGCGGCGATGCCACTGCCAATCATGCAGCCGTACATTGGGCGCTTGAGCTTGAGGTTGACACCGTACATGGCAGGTTCTGTGATGCCGCCGAGATAAGCGGTCATGCTGGAGGAGAAGGCAAGGGATTTCAGAGCCTTGTTCTTCGTCTTCCAAGCAACAGCCAGGGCGGCTGCCGCCTGAGACATGTTGGAGCAGAGTGCAACCACGCGGATAACGGGGTCAAACCCCTGCTGAGCCACGAGCATGATACTGATCGGGCTCAGGGCCTTATGCAGTCCGACGGAAACGAGCCAGGGGTAGAGAGCCGCCAAGATGGCCAGTGCAACAGCGCCGAGGGTTCCGTAGATGAACATGCTGCCATCGGCGATGGCCTGCGAGAGCAAATTGCCGAGCGGACCGATGCAGACGAGAGCCAATGGCACGCTGATGAGGGCGATGAGCATGGGCTCAAGGAAAACTTTGACCATACCCGGCACAATCTTCTTGACGCCTTTTTCGATATAAGACATGATCCAGACGGATAACAGGACCGGGATCAAGGTAGAAGAATATTTGGCCAGCAGGACTGGTACACCGAGGAAGTCAATGGGGGCCCCTTTGGCAACGAGCCCTGTCCAGGTCGGGTGAACCATGGCCAGGCCGATAAAGCCGCCCATGAAAGCATTGCAGCCGAACATCTTGGCTGCGGAGAACCCGATGAAGGCTGGCATGAAGTAAAATCCTGTATCGAAAATCATATTGAGCAGGATGTAGGAAGAGGAGGCTTTAGTGAGCAGCCCGCTCATGACGAGGACGAGCAGCAGAACCTTGCCCATGCCGCAGCCGGCCAGTAAGGGGACGACCGGGGCGATGGAACCGGTGATCGCGCCGAGGATGGCATTGACGATGCCTTTTTTCTTGGCAGGAACTGCCTGCTTTGGAGCCTGGTCCTTTTGCAACTGCGGATATTTCTGTATCAGGGCATCGTAAACGAGATCCACATCATTGCCGATAACCAGCTGATATTGGCCGCCTTTCTTCACTAAGGACAGAACACCGGGAATGCTTTGTGCTTTAGCATCATCGGCTTTTTTTTCGTCGCGCAGCGAGAAACGCAGTCGGGTGGAGCAGTGAACGACGGAACAGATATTGTCGGCACCGCCGACGGCATCTACGATTTGATTGATCATTTTTGCATTCATGAAATTTCCTCCTTCTTGAGTGCCATGATGCAGGGATTTTGCTTTTAGGAATAAATCAAATTGATGATATGGAGCAGAAGATAGCCCTGCTCACCATCTGTGATGGTTTTGCCGGTTTTTTCCTTTACATAATGGTTGATGGTTTTTACGCAGCGGTAGGCATCACTGTATTGTGTCTTGCCGAGCTTATAAAAATAATTGCTGTTGTCTTCGATTTTTTCGACGGTGAGCAGGGTCCTCGTAAAGATTTGCAGATGGCGGACCAGACGCTGATAAAGCAGCGGCTTAGCTTCAATCTTATCGGGAAATGCCTGGCGAATGATGGTGAGGATGTCCCGGACCATACGTGTCGCTTTCACGGTTACCATCATCTGTTGATTGACGCTGGCGTTGACGATGTGGAGGGTGATGAAGCCAACTTCGTCATCGGATATCGTCACCTGCAGATACCGCCGGATGATACCTACTGCCAGACGGGCCAGCCGATATTCCTGCGGATAGAATTGCTTGATTTCCGGCAACAGGGGATTGCGGCAGAGGAGGCCCTGCTTTTCTCGTTCGAGGGAAACGCTGATGTGATCGGTCAACGTCAGATAAATGCTTTCATTGAGCGTTAGATTTGACGTTGCATGAATTTCTTGTATGAGTTCTTCCACGATTTCCAGGTAGACAGAAGGGATATCGCTGAGGATTGCCTGTAGTTTGGATTGGATGGATTTGTCCCGCAGGATGAAGAGTTTTTCGATGCGGTCTTTTTCAATGGTATCGCCGACATGACGGCTGAATGCCAGGCCTTTACCGATGGCGATGATTTCTTCGTTCTTATCGTCATGAGCCAAGATGACATTGTTGTTGTAGATTCGTTCAATTTTCACAATGGCATCCTTCCCTTCTATAATCAAAACTTCATTATCTCGTCAAGTGCCTGGACACTGCCTTCCGCCAGTGGTGTCAGGTGAATATCCCGGGGATTCATGACGATGATCATGATGGTGGGATCGTAATCGGCTTTCCGGATGGCTACCGGGTCAAAGCGCAGGAGAGGATCACCGGCTGTAACCTTTTGGCCTTGCTGAGCGATAGTCTCGAATCCTTGCCCGTTGAGTTCAACCGTATCGATACCGACATGGATCAGGATTTCCAGTCCGTTATCACTCTTGAGCGTGAGGGCGTGACCGGTCGGGAATGTTCCGGCGACTGAGCCACTGACCGGTGCATAGAGGATATTACCTTCAGGTACGATGGCAAAGCCGTCGCCCATGCTCTTACTGGCAAAGGCAGGATCGGATACCTTAGCGAGTGGCAGGTATGTTCCTTGTGTGGGAGCATAAAGGATGTTGTCCTTGAAAATTCGCGGCCGCAAGGCCGGAGTCTTTTTCTTGAATAGATTGTGCCAGTTCATAATGCGTACCTCCAGCTTTCAGACATAATAAAAAGCAGGCATAACAAGATCGGCGGACGAAGTCCGTCTCAATCGCGGTTATGCCTGCTTTGCAGTAACATTCCTTGTATCTATAACAAGAATATCATTTTTTAGCTACTTTGTCAATAATAAATTTTCAGATAATATAAATATATAAGCCATAAATGATAAAGTCCTGATATGCCACAAATAAAAATGTCCCGATTAGGGGGTGCGGAAAGAAACCTGGACACATATAGGGCTCAGAAAGGAGTCAATGATGTATTCAGAAGAACAGAGAACAAAGGCACTGCATGTTTTCCATCAGACAGGATCTGTTACAGATGTGGTACGTCGACTTGGTTATCGACGCCATGAAGGAGAAGTACCCGCTACCGATTCTGCTTCGAAGAATGAAACTGTCAAGGAGTAGTTACTACTATCAGATAAAGGCTTTTGTAGCAGAAGATAAATATGAATATCTGCGCCATGAAGTTGTTCGTATATTCCTTGAAAACAAAGCTCGATATGGATATCGCAGGATTCATGCAGAACTAAAAAAGACAGGGATAAAGGTCTCGGAGAAGGTCGTTCGCAGAGTGATGAAGGAAGAGGGTCTTGAGGATCGAAGATGTCACTACCGCTGGCCAGGTTGGATCGAGAGAATGAAGATAAACGGATATACCAGATCCATGTCACAGAAAGGGTGCTCTCCAGATAATGCTGCCTGTGAAGGTTTATTTGGACGAATAAAAAATGAGTTCTTCTACAATCAGGACTGGACGGGTGTGACCGTGGAGGAATTCTCACGTGAGTTAGATCAGTACCTTCATTGGTACAATGAAAAAAGAATCAAGAAATCGTTAGGATATTTAAGCCCTGTGGAGTACAGGCGATCTCTTGGATTGGTTGCCTAGGCTGTCCAAGAAAACGTCCGCACCCCCGCCTTCACTGCAGAAAATAGCTGCATACCCGATTCTACAAAAAGACGTGAAAGCCACCAGCTGCTTTCACGTCTTTTTCTGCCGCCCCTGGAGCACAAGCCATAAGCACAGCACGTGGGATAAATACTTCAAATAGAAATATTACTGATATCTTTCAGAGAGATAATTGGCAAGAGCCAACTGTACATTCTGAGGAATAGAACCGATATTATTTCCATAACTATCAATTCTATAAGCATAGAATCCTTTTCCCCACATCACACTTACAAGAATCGGATCAAAGCTATCTTCATAACCAAGTCTTCCATACCTGATTTGAGCATTAGCATGACCTACTCTATCATAATAAATAGAGCTGTCATTAATGTAAATGCCAAATCTGTCATCATCAGTGACAACATGACCTGCTTCTGCTGTCGGTGCAACAGATACACCAATAATAGAAGCAATCAAAGCAAATGCTACTACAAGATTCCTAAACAGTTTTTTCATTTTAATCTTCTCCTTTTTCTAAAAGCATAAACGTAGATATAAGGCACTCCATCAGAATGTGTGGGAAGAGTTAGTTCCCCACACATTCTGATGGAGTGCCTTTTTTAATCTTGAAGCAGCGGATAGAGCTGTGCATCCTCGCGGCCGAGGCGTTCCTGCAGCGCGGCAAGGACTTCCTTCGTCGCATCGAGGCAGGCGGCGGGATTCTGCCGGATCTTCGTCGGCGTCATCCATGCATCTTTATAGGAAAGGAATGCGCTGGCGAGATGCCCCATCTCCTCATCGAAGCGCGCGGCAGTCGTGCGGATATGCTCGTCTTCGCTGCGCGCGAGGCTCGGGTAGAGGAATTTGTCCTCCGCCGCAAGGTGGACGGTGAGGAGCCCTGCGAGCCGGGAAATCGCGCGGGAGGCTTCCTCGGCATTTGCGGCGAGCATGGACGCGGAGGTGAAGGCGGAAAGCTGTTTCAGCAGCGAATGGATGGATGTGTGATGATCGACAAGCAATTCAAGATACATGGTACGATACCTCCTTTTTACTGTAAGGACGGGCGCACAATGACCGCGACGCGGTCATTGTGTGTTGAGCTTGTTTCCATCATAATATGGTTGTCAACAGGAATCTGTAACGAGTGTTACAAAGAAGAGATGAATGGCTGCAAATAAAATTGTTGAAATTGTGGCACAAAAGAAGGAGAATCAATATTCAACGCGAATTATAAATTATATAAGAGAAACAGCAAGTCAAATAAAGAAGTCATGTACTCGAGAAACGGGAAGTCTCGAAATAAGGGGGAATGTGGGATGCTAAAGATTACTTCCATGAAAACGCGTTTGATGCTTGCCATCGGCGGCGTCTCGCTGATATCGACGCTTTGCATTGGTGCGTATTTCATTGTCAGTACGGTGCGCGATAATCACGCGCAGCTTGCCACGTACAGGACTGACCTCGAGGAAAGTGTGGGAAATCAGCTCAAGGGAGAGACAGAGGTCGCCTATGGGATCCTCGACGAGTATTACAAGAAGCAGCAGGCAGGTGAACTCACGGAGGAACAGGCGAAGAAGGAGGCTGCCGACCGCGTGCGTGACCTGCGCTATGACGGCGGCAAGGGCTATTTCTGGATCGATACGGTGGATGGCAACAACGTCGTGCTGCTCGGCAGGAAGGATGTCGAGGGAACGAACCGTTTCAACGCAAAGGACATCAATGGGTATCCGTACATTCAGGAGATCAACAAGTCTGCGCAGCAGGAGGGCGGCGGCTTTACACGCTGGACGTTCCCAAAGCCGGGCGAGACGGAGCCTCTGCCGAAATACGGCTATTCTATCGAGTTCAAACCATATCATTGGGTGATTGGCACGGGCGTCTGGATTGATGAGATCGATGCGATCGTCGCGCAGAAAGAGGCGAAGCTCGCGGCGGATCTGCGCACGAGCGTCCTGGAGTCGCTCGGCGTGATCGTCTTGCTGCAAATCCTCCTCGTGCTCTTTTCACGCTATATTGGCGCGAACATCGCGCGGCCGATCGTACGGACGACGGAGCGGCTCGGCATCATGGGGACGGGAGACTTCCGCCTCGAGGGTGAGGCTGCTGCGGAGATGCAGGAGCTTGCCTCCCGCCCGGATGAGCTCGGCACGATGGCACAGGCCATGCAGGAGATGAATGAAAAAGTACGCGCGCTCATGCGCAATGTCGCGCAAACGGCGGAGTACCTCGCGGCGTCGTCTGAGGAACTCACATCCTCGGCCGAGCAAGCGGCGGATGTCAGCCAGTCAATCGCTGAGTCGATCGTCAAGGTCGCGGGCTCCTGCTCGGAGCAGTTCGACGATGTGCAGACGGCCAACGAGCATACAAAGAAGCTTACGCAGCACATGCAGGACTTTGAGGGACACATTGAAGAGACAGGCCATCAGGTTCAGCAGACGAGTGATGTCGCGACCGCGGGACGTCAGGATGTCGAAACGGCTGTGACAGGCATGCAGTCCATTCAGACGAATGTCAGCCACATCGCGGAACTCATTGAGGGTCTTGGGGAGAACTCCAAGCAAATCGGCGAGATCGTCGACACGATTGCCGGCATCGCCGAGCAGACAAATCTTCTCGCTCTCAATGCTGCCATTGAGGCGGCGCGCGCGGGAGAACATGGCCGCGGCTTCGCTGTGGTCGCCGATGAGGTGCGCAAGCTCGCTGAGCAGTCGCAGGAAGCGGCGAGTGAGATCTCAGAGCGCATCGGCCGCATCCAGTCTTCGACGCAGGAGGCTGTGGACGCCATGCATCAGGGACTCTCCGAAGTCATGGATGGGACAAAGACCGTGCAGGGCGCAGGCACTTCCTTCGAGGGCATTGCGAGCATGGTCGGCAAGGTGGCAGAGGCATCGCAGGCGATGCAGTCCTCCGTCGAGCGTCTGACGCAGAGCATCGGCCGCATCGATGCGGCAGTCGAGGAGATCAACACCAAGAGTCGTTCTGTGGCGGATGAGGCGCAGACCGTCTCGGCGGCGACGGAGGAGGAAACGGCCTCGATGCACGAGATCGCGGACGCGAGCCGCAAGCTCGCGGAGCAGGCGCAGAACTTGCAAAATTCCATCGCGGTGTTTAAGATATAAGCAGAATGGTTACAGATTACTGCTCGAAGGGAAAGGATGATATTCATGACGAAACAGGATCTGCTCGAGCATCGTCACGATCTCGGTTGCTGAAAAATCAGTTCCGGCATTCTCCTGTATGATAGGAGGGTGCCGGATTTTTTTTAGGCATCATCAGTTTGTGTGGAGAAATTCCCAGCCTGCTAAGCAGCTTCCTAATCCCATGGCAACCTTACATCCATGTAGGAGCAGCGGAGCATAATCATATCGATCATGTTGTCTATATTACGAAATCCGTAGGCCATGTAAACGGATAGCTTAATTTATTTTCATGTCATCTATAGCGGTATGCTTGACATTTAGGATTGATTTGAGTATCTTTTTGGTGAGCATACATTTCCCCCCGTACGGTGTGTTTTTTTAGCCGAAAATATCGTACAGGAAAATGTTGTAGGTTTGTCAATGATGTAAGACCGATAAAAGTTATCAATTACGAGGCATTCCCATAGATGTAATCCATAATATCGCCTTGGATTTTTTGGGCTTTTCCATTGCGATTCTTCTTCTGCGTGATATGAAACTTAATGAATGGCTGCGAATGTACTTTAGTGTATGGGTTCCCTATACGGGTGATTCAAACCGCTTGATGTCTAAGCGCGATAATATCATATTGCATATAGGAAACATAGCGTATAATCTGCCTAACAATAGATATGATAAAATGAATAAATATAAACTTACATATAAGAGCGGACATATACCTTTTGATGTCGCGAGAACGATGAGGAATGCGATTGGAAATAAAGCTATATGGTATACGATACCGCTTGAAAATGGAAGTTTTTTCACCTATACTCCAACAGGAGCGGAATTGAATGAATATGCAGAAGTATATGATGCATATATGGAGGAAGCTGATGCCATTAGGAATAGCTATGGACACTAAACCTCTTTTGGTGAACGTCGTGCTGAACGAGCTGGACAAGGCGCTGGAGCTGAACGATCAGCGAGCAGAAGGGAGTTTTGTATGAAAGCGATTGTGATTGGCGCTACCGGCGCTGTGGGAATGGAGCTGCTGGATGTGCTGATCCGGGATCCCCGTTATGAGCAGGTCCTTGCCTTTGCGCGGCGCGACCCCGGTATGAAAGCAGAGAAGCTTCGGTTTTATCGGGTAGATTTTGACCGTCCGGAAGAATGGCAGGAGATGGTTCGGGGGGATGTGCTTTTTTCCGCACTGGGAACCTCGAAGAAGCAGGCTGGTTCAAAGGAAGCGCAGTATCATATCGATTATGATTATCAAGTCGGGTTTGCGCGCATAGCCAGAGAGAACGGCGTGCCGCGAATGGTGCTTGTATCCTCGGTTGGTGCGAATTCATCTTCCCGCTGGTTTTATCTGCGTCTTAAGGGGCAGATTGAGGAGGATATTGCCTCTCTGCGTTTTGATGGATTGACGATTCTGCAGCCGCCGTCGCTGATCCGCAAGCATGCCAAACGCCGGATGGAAGTTCTTTCTGTAAAGTTTATTCAGTTGCTGAATCTTGCTGGCCTTGCCCGCAGTATGGCGCCGGTTTCGACGGAGACGGTTGCTTCCTGTATGGCGGAGACCGGTGCTGAGTCTTTTTGTGGTATTCGGCGTATTACCGGTCAGGAGATCCGCCGGATATCACGGTGAACGGGAACAAAAACAAAAACGAGAGCCGCTGTACCTTTTGATACAGAACGGCTCTCGTTTTTCGGTTAATGGCCTGAGGCGGTGGAAAGACGCTGTTCATAAAAGCGGCGCCGCCGCCGGGCAACGATGGTTTTTGCTTCGCTGTCGCGGTCCATTTGATGACGTGTAAAGCGATGACGGCGGCCGAGCAGGTAATAGTAGAGTGCGATGCCTCCGAGCGATATGGTTCCTGCCGCCAGGTAGACAAAAGAGAATCCCATAGACGGGACAAAGCTTCCGAGAGTATATGGCCCGACACCGATGCCGAGATCGAGCAGGACAAAGTATGTGCTGGTAGCTACGCCGACCTGATGCATGGGCGCGCAATGAACAGCCAGCGCGTGGCAGGAGGCTGTGACGGTTCCATAGCCGAATCCGAGGAACAGCGCACCAATCAGCAGGGGGATATCTGACGATGCCTGCGCGATAATTCCCATGGCAGCAGTCATACACAGCAGCGAGGGATAAATGACGATGTTTCCGCCATATTTATCCAAAAGAAAACCTGTCAGCGGCCGGCTGATGAAGGATGTAGCTGCAAAACAGAGGAAGAAACAGGTTGCGCCGATTCCCGTGACACCGATGGCATTGGTATAAGCACCGAGAAAGCTGAGCACGGTCGAATAACAGACACCGCCCATAAACGCAATCGTGGAAATGCCCAGCGCCTTGAGCGAGAAAAACCGGTCAAAGGAAAAATGATACAGATCTTTTTTTTCCTCCGGCAGGATGATTCGTTCCGGCGCATGAATCGAAAGGGACAGAAGAAAAATGACGAGGGTGGCGGCTGTGCAGATCTCAATGCCCAAATGGAATGCGCCGGAGCGCGTAAGATTCATGGCCAGAAAAGGACCGACGGCTGAAGCAATGGTCACGCCGAGCGTGAAATAGCCGATGCCGGTTCCCATACGTTTCAGAGGAATAAGGGCGGCTGCGACCGTGCTGGCTGCTGTCGATGTGGTACCGAAGGAGAGCCCGTGCAGAAAACGGACAAGCATGAACAGCTGCAGGGTCGGAGCAAACTCATAGCAGAGCACCAGTAGGAAAAACATTGCCGTTCCGCCGAGAAACATCCTGCGGCGGCCGACGAAGTCAATGAATCGTCCGGCCGGGATGCGGGCGAACAGAGCGCCGACGATAAAAAGGCCGGAGGCCAGTCCCGCCATCCCGATCGAGGCGTTCCAGGTATGAATCGCATAAGCGGTGGACCAAAGCATCAGCAGAAAGTGGACACAATAGACGAGAAAATTTACGCTGATATCAAAGAAATAATCTTTGCTCCATAATGGTTCGGAATTGATTGTTTCGGGCATGGGCCTGACTTCCTTTCTGTGTAGTTGACGTGTGCCGGAACGTCTCGCAGCTGGTATGAATGCAGTACGGAGCATGGCTTCGGCATCATCGCGCGGGATGCGGGCGATTTGACAAAGTTCCCGGATGTAGTCCCGGGGGATTTCAGCATACATGATTTCACCTGTTTCTGATCGTGATGAGTAAATGGAAATTTCAAGGCTTCATTATAGTCAGCGGGGCGGAGGTTGTCTAATGCATTTTGTGCACGACCTTTTGGCGCTGCCTGCATAGTTGCTCTTTATTGTTTATAAATGTTGTATATATGAGAAAAATTCAGGAAATCTATGTATAAAATACATTATAATAGATGGAGATGATTGAAAAAATGAGTATTTGTAGTATATAATAGCAGATAACTAAAAGGAATTATGCACAGCATGCAATAGAAGACGGAAGAAACAGAGGATGAAGCGCGAATGGAACTGACACAATTGAAGTATTTTCAGGCATTGGCCCGCTGCAGGAATTTCACGCAGGCCGCCAAATCGATTGCCGTATCTCAATCGGCTTTAAGTCGCTCGATTGCAAAACTGGAAGATGAACTCAGTGTTTCGCTGTTTGAACGACATGGAAAAGAGACGAGTCTGACGGATATGGGGGAAAAATTTTTGTTCCATGTGGACCGGGCATTGCGGGAAATGGATGTAGCCAGGCAGGAACTTCGGATGGAAAGCGGCGGAGAAGGTTCTGTCAGCGTGTCCTTCCTTCATTCGCTGGGCGATACGTATTTGCCTCTGATCCTGAGCCGCTTCCATGCCAGGTATCCGCATGTTGTCATTCGGTTGAATCAGCAGAATTCCACGATTATGTCCCGTCAGATTGAAGACGGCGATACCGATATCTGCCTTTGTTCGATGCTCAATGAGGCAGATATTGCCTGGATGTTTTTGTGGTCGGAAGAATTGTTTCTTGTCGTTCCGGAAGATCATCCACTTGTGCATAAAAATAAAGTTCGTTTGCAGGAGATCGATGGGGCGCCCTTTATCACATTGAAACCGGAATACAATCTGAGGCAGCAGGTCAATCAGCTGCTGGATCTGGCGGAAAGCCATCCGCAGGTCATCTTTGAGGGGGATGAGGTACATAATCTGATTTCTCTGGTAGCTGCGCGGCTGGGGGTCAGTCTGCTTCCGCATATTCCATGCACCGAGCAGATGGGGGTTCGCTATATCCCCGTATCTTTTCCGGTCTGCAGGCGAGCTGTGGGGATCGCCTGGAATACGCGGCGGCCTCTGACTCCGGCTGCGGTATGCTTCCAGCAGTTTACCATCAATTATTTTCGGCAGCATCAGGACAGCCGCCTATCCTGAACGGTGATGGTTTTTACGTTGTCCTTGTTCTTGTTTAGTAAGAATAAAAATACAAAAAAGTATATTATTGCATATTTTGTTTTGCATGGTATAATGGAGACGGACACAAGAGAGAACGGGAGGTGGTACTATGAAGTTGAGAGGGTACTTTTTTCTGATGATGGCCGCGTTCATCTGGGGAACGGCGTTTGTCGCTCAAATGGCCGGTATGGATGATCTTGGCCCCTTTACTTATGCGATGGCCCGCTATTTTATGGGTTTTGTTTTTTTGCTGCTGGTATGGCTGGGAGTTCGCGGCAAACGGCGCCGGAGACAGGAGAACGGAATGACCCAATCCGGCTGGAAAGCCGGTTTGGGCGCAGGTACGATTATGCTGATTGCTACCTCTCTGCAGCAGGTGGCTATGGTATATACGACAGCGGGGAAAACGGCGTTCATTACCGCGTTGTATATCGTGTTGGTTCCGCTGGGCGCTGTCGTGCTCGGCAAACGGATCCGGCGGGAAAACTGGATCGGTGCAGTGCTCGCGCTGGCCGGCTTATATTTGTTGTCTCTTCACGGGGCTGTGACGCTGAATTTTGGCGATGGTCTGGTTCTGCTCAGCGCGTTTTTCTGGGCCGGGCAGATTCTGTTCATTGATCGTTTTGCTTTGCTGGTGGATGAGATTGAGTTGTCACTGGCGCAGATTTTTGTTTGCTGGCTGGGCAGTACGATTGCTGCTGTGGCCTGGGAGGATATCAGCTGGCCGGCGGTTTTTCAGGCATGGTTTCCGATTTTCTACGGTGGCGTCATGTCGGGCGGCGTCGCGTTTACGCTGCAGATTCTTGGACAGAAATATGCAGATCCGGGGCCGGCAGCGATCATCATGAGCTTTGAAGCTTGTTTTGGTGCGGTGTTCAGCTGGCTGCTGCTTGGCGAAGTGATGAGCGGAGCTCAGATTTTTGGCTGTGTGATGATGATGGCTGGTGTTCTGGCCACACAATCGGGATTGTTTTTGAAACGGCTGCAGCAGACCGTTTCCAGCTGAGTCAGAATTTGGCAAAGGCATGTTGAAGTTCCTGTCCGTCTTGATGCGGGCAGGAATTTTTTTGAGCGATTTCCTGAAAGGATATGGTATGATAGAGGAAGCTTCTTTATGGTGTTCCGGGAGGATGTTATGATACGTTATCTTTATCCCTATCGCTATCAGGCAAGTCTGGCAGTTTTTCTGATGATTGCGGAGGTGCTTGTCGATCTTTATCAGCCGCGTATGATGGCATCCATTGTCGATGAAGGGATTTTGGGGGCCGGGCGCGGCGGCGTCCCTGATCCGGAGTTTGTTCTCAGGACAGGGCTGGCCATGGCGCTGGTGGTTCTGTTGGGCGGAGGATGCGGTATAGCGGGCGGTATTTGTGTCAATTTCTGTGCGCAGCATTTTGGCAACGATGTGCGCAAGGCCTGCTTTCGGCGCATTTTATCTTTTTCGATGGAACAGGTTGACTTTTTTCATACAGGCGGATTGATCACGCGTATGACGAGCGATACCGCGCAGGTTCAGACGATGGTTTCGACTGCTTTGCGTGGTGTGGTGCGCAGTCTGACCTTTTTGTGCGTCGGCACGGCGGCGCTTCTGACGCTGGATATTCATTTCAGTCTGGTGACGATGCTGGCCATTCCGGTTATCCTGCTGGAGGTGTCTGTTATTGTCTGGAAAAGTAATCCGCTTTTTCGGCTTTGGCAGCAGAAAATTGACGGATTGAATCAAATCATGCAGGAGGATATCCGGGGGGCGCGGGTCATTAAGGGATATCATCAGGAAAAACGGGAAAATCTGCGCTTTGGCGTGGCCAATGAGGATTTGGCTGATACACAGCTGCGTGTACTGATGATCATATCCTGTATGCTTCCTTTGGCGAATATTGTGATGAACGCTGCGATTGCGGCTGTGATTTATGTCGGCGCGCTGGATGCTGCGTCGGGGCGTATTATGCCGGGTACGATTATGGCAGCGTTAACTTATATTGTGCAGATTTTGAACGGATTGCTGATGTTTGCCATGATTCTGCAGCTCTTTGCCCGCGGTCTGACGTCCAAACGCCGGCTGCAGGAGATTCTCGATCAGGGAAACGACGTGGATGGTGATGGCTGCGCTCTGCCGGCAGGCCGGAACAACGCGGCGTATGCT
The DNA here is from genome assembly GCF_009697385.1 of Wylensekiella montiformis. Taxonomy (GTDB): domain Bacteria; phylum Bacillota; class Negativicutes; order Selenomonadales; family Selenomonadaceae; genus Selenomonas_A; species Selenomonas_A montiformis. The sequence goes on along the minus strand of NZ_VUNL01000008.1, from coordinate 56,957 downwards.
GTGGAGTTGCGGCATGTTTTTTTTCATTATCCGGGACAGCAGGAGGACGTGCTGAGTGATATTTCGCTTTCAGTGCGGCCCGGTGAAATGCTGGCTGTTGTTGGGGCGACGGGGGCCGGAAAAAGTACGCTGATCCGGCTTCTCCTTCGGTTCTACCCCGCAACATCCGGATCGATTCGCGTTTTCGATACGGATATACGAGATTATTCTGTTCATGAACTCCGGCGCAAAATCACGGTTGTTTTGCAGCGGACGGATTTGTTTTCTTTGACGATTCGCGATAATATCGTCTGGGGCTGCGACGATTTCTCTGAGCGATCTGTCCGGGAGGCTGCCCGTATCGCGCAGGCGGAAGCGTTTATTCTGCGCCAGCCTGAAGGATACGATACCATGGTGTCGGAGGGCGGAATGAGCCTTTCCGGCGGACAGCGTCAGCGATTGGCTATCGCCCGCGCCATTGTGCGCCGGCCGGATATTCTGGTTTTTGACGACAGCACGAGTGCGCTGGATATGCGGACGGAAGCCGCTCTGTTCCGGGATCTGGATGGTTATGCACAAAGGAGGCAGGCGGAGGGGCATCCGCTGACGCGGATTGTTGTCGCGCAGCGTATCGCAACGGCTCGTCATGCGGAACGCATTGCGGTGCTGGATCATGGAAGGCTGATCGGATGCGGTACGCATGAAGAATTGCTGACGGATTGTCCGCTTTATCAGGAAATCTGTGCGTCGCAGAGCCAGACGGAGGAGGCGGTGATTCCGCATGGCTGAGAAAAAAGAAACATCCGGACTGCTGCGCCATTGGCATCGCTACGATGGCCCGGCGGAAAAAGCCGTTCACCGCAAAGAAACTTGCCGGCGTTTGCTGGCTTATTTTCGGACGGAACGCTGGCGGCTGTTGCTTTTGGTTCTGATTGTGACCGTGAGTACAGGCATCGGAATCGCTGCACCGGTGTTTATGAGCCGGGCAATTGATGCGGTGACGGATTCCCGCTACAGCGATGTACCGCCTATCCTGTTCTGGATGATGACTGTCTGTGCGGCTTATGCGGCGATGCTGTTCGTTCAGGGGCGCCTGAGCGCCGTGCTGAGTCAGCGTATCATCCTCCGTTTGCGGAAAGATCTCTTTGAGAAAATCAACAGTCTGCCGCTGTCTTATCTGGATCGCCACTCGCATGGGGATCTCATGAGCCGTATGACCAATGATGCGGACAATATTACTACCGTGATTTCGACCTCGATGGGTACGATGCTGTCCGGCGTTTTGAGTATCTGCGGCACGACGGTGGTCATGCTTTCCTTTAGTGTTCCGCTGACGATGCTGATCGGAGTGACGGTTGCGGCGACTTTGGCGACAACGAAGGCGGTCGCGGGAAAACTGGGACAATATTTTCAGGAGCGTCAGGAACTGCTGGGCCGTCTGAACGGCATGACGGAGGAAAGGATTACGGCGGTCCGCACGGTTAAGGCCTATGCCCGGGAAGAGCGCACGTTTCAGGAATTTGAGCAGACAGCGGACAACCTGACTGGTATAGGAATTCGTGCGGAAAGCGTGGGTTCGGCCATGGGGCCGCTGATGAATACGATTTCAAATGGCGCCTTTGTCATGGTTTCGGTGTTTGGCGCCTACCTTGTCCTCAAAGGATGGATTACCGTCGGCGTTATTTCTGCGTTCATCATTTATACGAAGCAGTTTACCCGGCCTATTCATGAGATGGCCCAGCTTTATGGGCAGATTGAAGCAGCGCTGGCCGGCGCTGAGCGGATTTTTCATGTATTGGACGAAGTGGGAGAAGCTCAGGGCGGGCAGGAGGTTCCGTCTGATTTCTGCGGTGTGATCGAATTTCGCCATGTGAGTTTTTCTTATGTGCCGGGGAAGCGCGTCATTGACGATTTTAACCTGATCATCCGGCCGGGACGAAAGGTGGCGCTGGTCGGTGCGACAGGTTCCGGGAAAACGACGATTGTCAATCTGCTGATGCGCTTTTACGAAGTGGATGAAGGGCAAATCCTGCTGGACGGGCGGGATATCCGTACGTATTCGCTGGGCAGTCTGCGTCGTCTTGTCGGTATCGTTCTTCAGGATACTGTGCTTTTTTCCGAATCGGTCCGTTATAATCTTGCTTATGCAGATGAAAATGCTTCGCTGGATGCAGTGCAGCGTGCTGCTGGTCTGGCCAATGCAGCATCTTTTATTTCGTATCTGCCGCAGCAGTATGAGACGGTCCTTTCCGGTGCAGGACAAAATCTTTCGGAGGGGGAGCGTCAATTGCTGGCCATCGGGCGGGCTTGTCTGGCAGCGCCGCGGATCCTTATTTTGGATGAAGCTACTTCACATGTGGATACCCGCACCGAGGCGAGCATTCAGGATGCTATGCTGCGGTTAATGCGCGGACGAACCTGCCTGATTGTTGCGCATCGTCTTTCGACCATACGCGATGCCGATGAAATCATTGTTATGGATCAAGGACATATTGTCGAGCAGGGAAGTCATGAAGAACTGCTGGAAAGGGAGGGCGCATACTATGCGCTTTGGTCAGGAGCTCTCCCCGGCAGTATAGAAAAAACCCCGCCGAAGCGGGGCAGTTCAAAACCAGATGCTTACGATAGACCAGGCAAGTCCGGTGATTACGATGGAACACAGGAAAGCGGCTGTCAGCGGGCGCACGCCCTGATGCAGGATGACGCTGAATCGGACGTTCAGACCGAGAGCGGCCATGGCCATGCCGAGCAAAAGATAGGCGAGCTGTACGAGAAACGAAACGGTGCCGTCCGGCAGCGGGATATAACTTCCTATCGCACTGGCCAGGATGAATCCGCCCATGAAGTATGGAATAGGAACGGTAAATGAACTGTCCTGACGGCGATTCCGGCGAGCCTCCAGAAGCCCGATGAGGACGGCGACCGGAGCAAGCAGCAGCACACGGGATAGCTTGGCAATGATCGCGCTGTCTGTGCCGGCTGCGCCTGCGCTTCCGCCTGCGGCGACGGCATGAGCGATCTCGTGGAGGCTCAGGCCGGCCATGACGCCGAACTGTTCCGGGGAGAATCCCAGAAAGGGTTGAAGCCCGACTTCGATGAGTGTAAATACGGTACCGAGAATGGCTACAATGGCCACGGCAAGTACGGACTCATCCGTTTTTGCCCGGACTGCGCTGGAAACACCCATGACTGCGGCTGCGCCGCAGATGCTGCAGCCGCAGGCGGAGAGCAGAGCCAATGTGTGATTGACCCGGAATAAGCGGGCTGTGCCGTAGTTCAGCAGGATCATAACGGTGACGATCAGGGCAGCGGCTGCGAGACTTTTGAGCCCGGCTCCCATGAGCAGGACAAGATTGAGCTTAAAGCCGAGCAGGATGATTCCTGCCCGGAGAAAGCGGTTGGCGATGAAAGGCGTGCTTTCTTGTGCAGCCAGCGAAAGCGGACGGATGATCTGAAACATCATGCCGAGCAGCAGTGCGATGACCAAAGAACCGACCAGAGAAAAGCCCGGAAAAGACGCAAGCTGCCAGCCGGCAATCGAGCAGCCGAGCGTGAGCGCAAATCCGGTGCTGAGGCGGCGTGCGTGACAGAGATAGTCGTTTGATTTCATTCTATATCTTCCTCCTTGTAACGATATGGTCATTATACGGAGAATGATATAAAATGTAAAATAATAAATCCTTTTCTATCGATAAGATAATTTTATCGATAAGAGGATAATTCCGTGCAGAGTGCCTGATATTTTTCCTGATAGATGCTGTTCTTTTCCCAGAGAAAATCGAAATCATGACGGATGGGGAATCCGGGAAGAGGGATTTCCGTCAAAGATCCATTTTGAAGCCCTTTTTCCGCAGCAATTCGATAAAGGAAGGAGATACCGCCGTCTTCCTGAAGCAGGGATAAGATGGAATGCATATTGCCGATTTCCAGAAAATGACGAAAATCTGAGATTTTCATTCCGGACAGAGCAAGACTGCGGGCGAGTATTTCTCTTGTGCCTGAACCTTTTTCCCTTACGAGAAGTCGTTCAGACAGCAGGTCGGCAAAGGATTGCGGCGGGGCAGAGCGAAACTGGTGTCTGGACGCGCAAACTCCGATAAAGGACTCTTCGCCGAATCGCCGGTGAATATAGCGTTCTTTGGGATAAAAGCCTTCCACAAGGGCGATTTGTATTCGGCCGGTATCGATTTGCCGCAGGAGTTCAGCGGTATTGCCGAAATGAAGGCGGAGGTTCAGACGGGGGTGATGGCGGAGCAGCCGGGCCAGCGGCGTGAGGATGGCATATTCGCCGATGGTCATGGTTACGCCCATGGCAATTTCTTCAAGGCCTTCCGACAGACTGTTTAGCTCGGAGGTCAGCGCCCGTTCATCGTTTTCCATAGCGGTGAAACGATGCCGGAGAAGAAGGCCTGCTTTTGTCAGCGTGAGCTGCTTGTTTTGATAAAGGAAAAGATGGGTGTGATAAGCTTCTTCTAGATAGCGGATATGTTGGGAAACGGCTGGCTGGGTAATATTGAGCCTTTGGGCGGCTTTGGTGAAATTCATGGTGTCACAGACAGCGAGAAATGTGGTAACGCGATAATCGAGCATAGGATGATCGCCTCCTTATCGGATGAATGGGTGTTTTCTGTGAATAGCATAGCATGTTCAACGACTTCGCGTCCATACAACTTCTGTATTGAAATTTTCTGCCTACGAGTGTATAATCAGGATAAACATTAGCATGTATTGCTGGACGCGGAGAATATGCTGGATGCAGAGTGAGGAAGTGTTTGGTGTGAAGCTTGACAGCTTGAAGATTGTTCTGGCGTGTTTGGCGGTATTCCTCTTTCACTGAGTTCGTGGACAGACCAGCGGGAGGAGAGAGGACGGGGCTGCTTGATTGCGGCCCCGTTTTTTTCTTTTTGCGTCCATCAGGGCGTTTCGGCAGGAACGGAACAGCTTTTGGCGAATCATATCAATAAACAGAGGTAATGCGAGAGGGGGATGTTTCATGACAGCAAGGGAAACATCGATCATAAAGCCCAAGGTAAAGATTAAAGTTTTCGGTATCGGCGGCGGTGGGAACAGTGTGCTGATGCGCATGGGGCAGCATAATGATCTCGATATGGAGCTGATCGCGGTCAATACGGATGCGCGTCAGCTTCAGCTGGCCGGGCAGTCAGGCATTCTGTGTGTACAGGTTGGAGAAACGCTGACACATGGTCGCGGTACTGGCGGAAATGTCGCTTTGGGCGAGCAGGCGGCTAAAAACGATGAGAAGCAACTCAGAGCGGCTATGAATGGCGCGGATATGATTTTCATTACGGCCGGCATGGGCGGAGGAACCGGTACGGGAGCCGCTCCGGTTGTAGCGAAACTGGCCCGGGATATGGGCGTGCTGTCGGTAGGCGTTGTCACGGTTCCGTTTGGTTTTGAAGGAGCACGCAAAAAACGTACGGCCATGGAGGGCGTTGAGAGGATGCGCTCGGAAATGGATGCGCTGATCGCCGTGAAGAATGATAATCTGCAGAAATTGCCTGAAAACCGTCGGATGTCGCTGGTTACAGCATTTCAATGTGCGGATAAGATCCTGAATCAGGCAATCAGCTGTGTAGCGGAGCTGATTCTGACGACGGGGGTCATCAATGTGGATTTTGCTGATGTTACGACGATTTTCCGGCAGAGCGAAAACAGCGATGCGCTTTTGGGGATCGGCCGCAGCCGCCGCAGCGCGCTTGAGGCGGTTCAGCAGGCGGCGGAAAGTCCCCTGATCGACAAGGGATTAAAGGGCGCGCGCGGTGTTATCCTGAATCTTACCGGTGATGAAACACTGAGCCTTTTTGATGTGGATGAAGCGTCCCGTTACATTGCGGAGCATACCGATCCGGAGGTCAATATTATATTGGGAACCGTCATCAGCGAGGCGATGGATGGAGAGATTCAGGCGACGATTATCGCGACAGATTTTGCCGACCGCGATGCGTTTCAGACGCCAGCCGGGCAAGGAGAAGGACGCCGTTCAACGGACAAGTCGTTCAGTTTGGAAGCACCGTCTTTTATGTCCGGCGCTAAACCATCTATGTCCGACGCTGAAAGATCTGAACCGGCTGGCTCCCGTGCTTTTGCCATTCCGGCTTTTCGTCTGACCAGGCCCGATAGAAATCATGAGAAATGAATGCGGGGACAGATGGTTCTATGCAAATAACTCTGCGGGAGGATGCCGCCGGGTTTTCGGCATGGTGCTGTGCATTATGAAATGATTTGGGCTGAGTGTTTGGAACAATAAGTGGAGAAAGGACAGGAAATGGTGAATAAATTAGGCAGATTTTCTCGGACAGAACTGCTTTTGGGAGAAAGCGGCATGGAGAAGCTGGCCGGGAGCACGGTCGCTGTTTTCGGTATCGGCGGCGTCGGGTCTTTTGTGGCGGAGGGGCTCGCCAGAGCAGGCGTCGGTCATTTGGTTTTGATCGATAACGACAGGGTATGCCTGACCAATGTCAACCGCCAAATTCATGCGACTTCCCGGACGGTAGGGCAGTTGAAAACGGAAGCGATGAAACAGCGTATTCTGGATATCAATCCGGATGCGGTCGTGGATACGATGGAGTCGTTTTATCTGCCGGATAAGGCCGATTCGTTTTTCGTTATGCCGTATGATTACGTGGTGGATGCGATCGATACGGTTACAGGGAAGATTGATCTGGTGATGCAGTGCCATAATCGCCGAATTCCTATCTTGTGCAGCATGGGAGCGGGAAATAAGCTGGATCCCGCGAAATTCGAGGTCATGGATCTTTTCAAGACCCGCGTAGATCCGATTGCCCGCGTGATGCGCAAAAAGCTGAAAGAAAAGGGCATACGCCGTCTTAAGGTTGTCTGTTCCACGGAAAAGCCGCTTCCGGTCCGTCAGAGCGGCTGCGGGGCTGACTGTATCTGTCCGCCGGGAAGCGCCCGCAATTGTGACCGCCGGCGGGCCGTACCGGGGAGTATTTCTTTTGTCCCGTCAGTCGTCGGACTGATCATGGCGGGGGAAGTGGTGCGCGATCTTACGGGGATCAGGACGGAGGCTTCGGTATGAATATTACAGTTCTTGGATGCGGGCGATGGGGAACCTTCCATGCCTGGTATGCAAATCATATCGGCCATCAGGTGATGCTTTGGGGACGGCCCGGGTCGGCACATCTTAGAGCGCTTCGCGATACGCGAAAAAATGAGTATCTGACGCTGCCTGGTGAAGTAGCCCTGACTGATGATTTAGCGCGGGCTTTGTCCTTTGCGGAGGTTATCGTAGTGTCGATTGCTTCACAGCAGCTGCGCAGCTTTTGTGCTCAGCTGAGGGATCTGGGCGGATGGTCCGGCAAGCGTTTTGTCCTTTGCATGAAAGGGCTGGAAACTGGCACAGGAAAGCGACTGACTACTGTGATGCAGGAAGAACTCGATGGAGTGCAGACGGCTGTATGGGTCGGTCCGGGGCATGTGCAGGATTTTATCCGGGGGCTTCCGAACTGCATGGTTATTGCTTCGGCGGATCTATCTTTGACCCGGGATTTGGTCGATATTTTTTCGAGCCCGCTGATCCGTTTTTATTATGGAGAAGATCTTTTGGGGACGGAAATCGGCGCGGCAGCTAAAAATGTCATCGGTTTGGCGGCAGGGATGCTGGATGGATTTGGCTACAGCAGTCTGAAAGGCGCGCTGATGGCTCGGGGGACCCGGGAATTATCGCGCCTGATCGAGAAGATGGGCGGCAACAAGATGACCGTTTACGGATTGTCTCATCTAGGCGATTATGAGGCGACATTGTTCTCGCCGCACAGTAATAACCGCCGCTTTGGAGAAGACTTGATTGCCGGCCGGCCTTTTGCCAAGCTGGCCGAGGGGGTTTATACCGTAGAAGCTTTAATGGATCTGTCCTCTTCTTATCAGGTCGAGCTGCCGATCTGTGCAACGGTCTATGAAATTGTACGGCATCATAAAGACCCCAAAGAACAGCTGATGCAGCTGTTCCTGCGGACGACGAAGTCGGAACAGGCTTGATACAAGCCAAATCAATGTTTAAGTCCAATCATAAATTCTGCCCAAGAAGACGAAGGAATCAGGCAAAAGCCCGATTCCTTCGTCTTCTTTTTCTATAAAAGTTAAAGAATTGTCTAAAGATATTCTATGGGATAAAACACGATAAAATGATAATATATGTTTGTAAAGAAAAAGAAACAGGATTAAATCCACGGAAAGAAAGTGGGGAGAATGGCATGGACTTTACCTGGAATCAGGCACTCTACGAGGATATCGTGAATCGGGCGGAAAGTCTGGAGAAAAAGAGGGATATGAAACATATTCTTGATATCGGCTCGGAGAAATATGAGGCGCTGGTGACGGTAGCTGAAGAAGAATTTCTCACCCATCCTGATGGGCCTTATCCGGGAACCCGCGATGAGATGAAGCATGACGAGAATTATCTGAGAAAAAAATTAATTCAGAACTATAGAAAGGTCCCCTACTCCGGACATGCGATTCAGGCAGCGATCGATGATGCGGCCGCTATGGGCGGCGGAATCGTCCGGATCCCGGAGGGGACGTATTATACAGGGGCTTTGGTCCTGAAAAGCGGAGTGGAACTTAACCTGTCGGATGGCGCTACCCTGCGGTTCATGCGCAATAAGAGCAATACGTATTATCCGGTTCGTTTCAGTCGCTGGGAAGGCGTGGAATGTATGAATTTCTCACCGTTCATTTATGCGGACGGTGCGGAAGATATCGCAGTGACGGGGACAGGAACGCTGGACGGTGCTGCTGATGAGTTCAACTGGATGCCGTGGAAGTTCGGCTATTTTGGGGAAAAGGATCAGCAGATACAGCGGGAGCGACTGTTTGCCTTCAACGCAGAGCGGACGGATCCGGAGCAAAGAATTTTTGATGATACTGTTTCGACGCTCCGGCCGCCGTTCATCCAGTTTTATCGCTGCAGGAATGTTCTGATCCGGGATGTGCGGATTGCGAATTCGCCGTTTTGGGAAGTCAATCCGGTGTTGTGTGACAATGTGCTGATTCGGGGGATACATGTCGAAACAAACCTCTACAATAATGACGGCGTCGATCCCGAATGTTCGCGCAATGTCCTGATCGAAGATTGCTATTTCCAGACAGGCGATGACTGCATTGCAATCAAATCCGGCCGCAATCAGGACGGTCGGAGGGTCGGCGTTCCCACCGAAAATGTTGTCATACGCCGTAACCATTTTAGTAATGGGCATGGCGGAATTACGATTGGAAGCGAGATATCGGGAGGTGTTCATCACGTTTTTGCCGATGAAAACAGCTTTGACAGTCCGAACCTCGACTATCCGATACGATTCAAGACAAATGCAAAGCGAGGCGGTTCTCTGGACAATATCTATGTGCGCAACAGTGTGGTAAACAAATCAAGAGTGGCTATTGTCCATGCGGACTTTTTCTATGAAGAAGGCCGTAACGGCAGTCACCTGCCAGACTTGCACAATATTGTGATCGATGGCTTTTTGACCAGAGCAGGGGGGTGCATTGATGCGAAATACCCCTTTTATCTCAAGGGATTTGCGGATGCGCCGATTCGAAACGTCACGTTTCGGAACATGTATCTTGACGGGGTGCATGGACATGCCGTTTTAGCAAATATCCGCAATCTTCGCTATGATAATGTGAACATTAACGGGATTCGTCAGCCGGACCGCAGTGTGGATGTCGGCGAAGAAAAATCTGGGCCTGCCTTGTGACAGGTATCGGTTAACATGACGAGTGGTTTTAGGAGGAGAATGAACCATGAAACAGCGTAAAGTTACTTGGTGGAATGTTCTGGGCTATGCCTGCCTGAACTTCCTGGGCGGCGGTACACAGGCACTGTCGTCAGCCTTTTTGATGTTTTTCTATACGGCAGCCTGTGATATACCGGCTGTTCAGGCAGGTCTTATTTTTACGGTTGCCCGCCTGATTGATGCGGTCGGCAACCCGGTTATGGGATTTATAAGCGATAACTTTGGGCGCAATGCCATTGGCCGCCGCTTCGGCCGTCGGCGTTTCTTCATTCTGATGGGAGCGCCGCTGGTCCTGGTGACGTATCCAATCCTTTGGACGCCGGGACATACCTTTACGTTCTATTTGGTCGCCAATATGATTTATGAAATGGTATTCACGACCGTCATGGTGCCGGGGCCGACGCTTCCGGCAGAGATGACGCAGGTTGCTTCCGAAAAGACAAAACTGGTTTCGGCTAAACAGTATTGCGGAACGTTTGCATCGACGATTGCGCTGCTGTTCCCGGCATTCTTCTTCCAGCGCCTTGGTGAGGGCAATGTGGATGCCTATTTCTATACGGGCTTGTCTTATGCCATCGTTACGGCGGTTTCCCTGCTTGTTGTCTATGCACTGACGTATGAGCGTGCGCCGGAGGATATCCATTATACGGATAAAATGGGATCGGTTCATCATGTTTTGCTGAAACTGGTTAACGATGTATTTGCTTCTATGCGTATCCGTGCATTCCGCCTTCATGCCGGCATGATGTTGTTTATCGGCATTTATAAAAATCTGGCTGCTGGCGTATTTACCTATTATGTCATTTATGCCTTGTCTCTGACGAAGAGTGCGACGTCTATTATTACGTCAGTCTCTACTCTGGTCGCTTTTGTAGCCCTCGCCATTTTTATCACGCTCTGCTATCGCTACGGCGGGCCGTTCGCTTTTAAGATTGTCGGTGTTATTGTCACTGTTTCACTGGTTGGGTATTATGCACTTTATGTGGGTCAGTTCGGCATGGAAGAGCATATGGTGATCGTTTGGCTCACCATTTTAGCCATCGTCAACAATATCGGCAAGGCCGGTGCAGACTACATTCCGGTATTCCAGCTCCCCTTTATGGCTGATATCGATGAAGCGGTTACCATGGAGCGCCGCGAAGGCATCTTCACTGGTGTCAACGGCCTGTTGTCCAAGGTGGCATCCGCTATGGAGGGCTTTCTGCTCGGTGTCGGTCTGGCGGCATTCGGCTTTGAAAAAGGTGCCGGCACTCAGACGGCCAGTGCGATCAATGGTGTTCTCTTCATGACCATCGTTGTGCCGATTGTACTTTGTGTCATTATCTACTTCATTTCCCGCAATCTCAAGCTGACGAAAGAGACGCATAAGCTTTTGGTGGATGAGGTGCATCGCATCAAGGCAGGCGGAAGTATGGCGGATGTCACGCCGGAGACACGTGCTGCGGTGGAGGCTTTGACGGGGTGGAAGTATGAGCAATGCTTTGGCCATAACAATGTAATGCATCGTCAGGCAGAAAATGCTACGGAACCGGCTCATCAGTAAGTATTTATACGATGAGAAATGAGGACACGGCTCCTGCCGTGTCCTCATTCCGGGGCGTTTTATAAATCGGTTTCAATTGTTTTCGTAACGATGGAAAAATAAAGGATGAGCAAATATGAAAAGTTATTCGAAATGGATGGCGGATTCCGTCATGGCCCGCAAGACAGATCTGACGAGCTACTGGGCTTATGAATTCGGCCTGACCTTGGATGGTATCGCCGAGGTGTGGAAGCAGACGGGTGACCGGAAATATTTTGATTATGTTAAATCCTGTACGGACACATTCGTTCAGCCTGACGGTTCCATTCGCGGCTATCGCGTCGATGAGTATAATATCGATCATCTGAATAACGGTAAGATTCTTTTGACGGTTTATCAGGAGACAAAGGATGAGCGTTACCGGAAAGCGCTGGACCTTCTGCGGAGTCAGATCGAACATCATCCGCGCACCAAAGAAGGCGTATTCTGGCATAAGGAGATTTATCCGGAACAGATCTGGCTGGATGGTTTGTACATGGGTGCGACATTCTATGCGAAATACGTCAGCGAGTTTACTCAGGATGAGAAGGAATACGATGATATTGCCCGCCAGTTCATTATTGCCCGCAAACATACGCTGGACCCGAAAAGCGGGCTGCTGTATCATGCTTATGATGATGCGCGCAGGCAGCCCTGGGCAGATCCGGTGACCGGATTGTCCAAGCATTTCTGGAGCCGTTCGATGGGCTGGTACTGCATGGCGCTGGTTGATACGCTGGAACAGCTTCCGGAAGACAATAAGTATAAGCCGGAGATCATTCAGATTCTCAATGAGACAATGGAAGCCTTAATGAAGGTAGCCAGTCCGGATTCCCATGTATGGTATCAGGTTTTGGACTGCGGTGACCGCAAGGGCAATTACGTCGAGGCATCCGGTTCCTGTATGATTGCCTATGCTCTCTTTAAGGGCGTACGTCTGGGATATTTGCCGGAGAAGATGAGAGAATTTGCCAAACTCAGTTATCAGGGCCTGTTGGATGAATTCATTTGCGAAACGCCGATGGGAACCATCAATCTCAATAAGATTTGTTTTGTAGCCGGACTCGGCGGAAAGCCGACCAAGGCGTACGGCGAACGGGATGGCTCGTTTGCCTATTACATCAGTGAACCGATCGTTACCAATGAGCCGAAGGGGCTGGGACCATTTATCCTAGCTGCGGCTGAATACGAACGGTTGTAATAATATACCCCTTATTACCTCCTATTTCCCTTTATGATGACCCCCTAAAGAAAGAAGCATCTGTGGCGGCTGATCTCGGCTGCTACAGATGCTTCTTTTCTTTAGGCAAAGATCCCCGATTTTATGTATGTTAAGCGCTTTTAAAAAATATCCCGGAACTCTGAAAAATTGCAATCACAAGACCGATTTTATGTATTGACTATAAAAGTGTTATATGCTAAAATAATTAATTTTATCTTTAAAAAACAAAAGAATTATGTTATACTAAACGCAGGTAGTTTTGTCGTTATGAGGGGGTGTGTGTTTGCTGCAGGTAGGGGATAAGGTGGTCTATCCGATGCATGGCGCAGGAGTGATCTCTGGAATCGAGACTTGTGAGGTATTGGGCGAGGGAAAGTCGTATTATGTACTCCAGATGCCGCTGGGGAACATGAAGGTGATGATCCCGACAGACAATGTCGAGAATGCCGGACTGCGTGATGTGATACCGGAAAACCGGATCGGTGAAGTGCAGGATGTGCTTGAGGATAAGCCTGAGCGGGCTGCAGGCAGTTGGAATAAGCGCTTTCATGCCAATTTGGAGCGCATGAAGAGCGGGGATATCCGTGATGTGGCAGCTGTCGCCCGCAATCTGATTCTGCAGGACCGCCAGCATAAAATTTCATCCGGGGAGCGTCGCCTGATGGATCTGGCCCGGCAGATTCTGATCAGCGAGCTGGTGTTTGCCTGTGATAAAACTCCGGAAGAGGTAGAGGACTGGATGGAGGATGTTTTGACGCGCAGTCATAAGAAACATTAAAGGCAGCGAGGGAAAATACGGACCGTTCCGTTTGAGGAAGGCCCGTATTCTTTTTGTGGATTCCGGCAAGGAGGAGAGTCGGGTTGACATAAAAGGGCGGAATTGTCTATACTGAGTCTGTATGTATTTTTTATTTTATTTGGTAAGGGGGTGAAAAAGCATGCTGGATAGAGTGCTGCGATTTTTTATTTCCTTTTTTATGGCGATTGCCGGAGGGGCTTTGCTGAGTCTGGCCAGTCCCGTACTCACTGCATTTATCAGTACCGAGGTTCTCAAGGCGGATATGGGGATTTTTAAACTCACGTTTGCCGGTATGGTTTGTCTTTTATTCGGAGCTGTGCTGGGCGGTGCTATCGGTTTTGCCTTGTCGTCCTATTTGATCCGTCAGCTGAAGCGCTTTTCGGTCTGGGTGGAAATCCAGCTGAGCAAGATGCCGATTCATGATGTGATCGCGGGGGCTGTCGGGCTTTTTATCGGACTTATTATAGCAAATCTGTTGGGATATGCTTTTTCCAGAATTCCGATTGTCGGAGAGTATATTCCGGTTATTTTCAGTATTGTCTTTGGCTATCTCGGGATACATGTCACCATAAAAAAGCGAAAAGAGCTGGTCGGCCTGTTTGATTTTATCCCGAAGTTTATGAGGGAGATAGCAAGGGATCGTTCCCGTCTGCAATCGGAAGGCCAGTCGGCCAGTGCGTCATCATCTGAATCGTCCGGGGCAGGCTATAAGCTGTTGGATACGAGTGTGATTATTGATGGACGCATTGCGGACATCTGTGAAACAGGCTTCATTGAGGGGACGCTGCTGATTCCGGTTTTCGTTTTGGAGGAATTACAGCATATTGCCGATTCATCGGATTCACTAAAGCGTACACGCGGCCGCCGGGGGCTGGACATTCTGCAGCGGATCCGCAAGGGAACCCGTGTGCAGGTCAAGATCAGCAATACGGATTTTGATGATATTGCCGAGGTGGATTCCAAACTGGTTCGTTTGGGCCAGCAGGTGGGCGGAAAAATCATCACCAATGATTTCAATTTGAATAAAGTCGCACAGCTGCGCGGCGTTGAGGTGCTGAATATCAATGAGCTGTCCAATGCGGTCAAGCCCGTGGTCATTCCGGGAGAGACGATGCGGGTTTCTGTAGTCAAGTCTGGAAAAGAGCCGGGGCAGGGCGTAGCTTATCTGGATGATGGTACAATGATCGTTATTGAGAACGGACATCGCTATATGAACGAAATCATTGATGTCGAGGTCACTTCTGCGCTGCAGACGGCAGCTGGCAGAATGATCTTTGCAAAACCAAAACAATGAAGGATATAGCCTTCTCCGACATGGGGAAGGCTATCTTAGGAGGTATGGAGCTTGGTTAGTGTTATTTTTCCTGCGGCAGGTCAGGGAAAACGCATGAAGGCGGGAATCAACAAAGTCTTTCTGGATTTGGCCGGAACGCCGATGCTGGAAAGGACGCTCCGTACGTTTTCTTCGGTTTCCGCTGTCGACGAGTTGATTGTTGTGACGGGAGCAGAAGAAGTCAAGCGTTTGTCGGCGATTCTGGCTGAAACACCGGGACTCAAACCCTGCCGGGTGGTGGCAGGCGGTTCGGAGCGTCAGTATTCTGTTCGGAACGGACTGGATGCCGTTTCTGCGCAAAATGATATCGTGCTGGTCCATGATGCAGCACGTCCTTTGGTTACGCCCCGAACCATTGAAGCAGTTATTGCGGCTGCCCGCGTTCATGGTGCGGCCGTTGCGGCTGTGCCGGAAAAGAATACCATTAAAGCGGTTTCTCAGGAGGGCATAGTTCGCTCTACGCCGCCCCGGTCGTCGCTATGGGCAGTGCAGACACCGCAGGGGTTCCGTCGTGATCTGCTGTTGGAAGCCAATCAAAAGGCCGAGGCAGACGGCTTCCTGGGAACTGATGATGCCAGCCTGGTGGAGCGGCTCGGCTGGCCGGTTCATGTGGTTATGAGCGAATACAGCAATATCAAGGTGACGACGCCGGAAGATCTTTTGATCGCGGAAGCCTTTCTGCGTCAGGCGCAGAGCGGTGCGGGAGGATTGGTACGCGCTGCGGCGCGACAGGCCCGGAACGTCTGGGGAAAAAGGCATCCGGGTGCCGTCGGCGACGAGGAGGAGAAAATATGACGAGATTTGGCATGGGATATGATGTCCATCGGTTGACGGAAGGACGGCGCTTGATACTCGGCGGTGTCACGGTTCCTCATTCGCTGGGACTGCTGGGACATTCGGATGCGGATGTGCTGCTTCATGCGATTTCAGACGCATTGCTTGGTGCTGCGGCACTGGGGGATATCGGCCGTCATTTTCCTGATACAGACCCGCGCTATGAGGGGGCAGACAGTATGGATCTCTTGGCGCGGGTTCGTGTTCTGCTGGAGGGAAAAGGGTATGTGATCGGCAATGTCGACGCGACGGTTGTGGCACAGCGCCCAAAACTGAAGGATTATATTCCGCAGATGAACCAAAATATTGCCAGAGTGCTTGGACTGGCTTTGGAACAGGTCAATGTCAAGGCTACGACAGAAGAAAAGCTGGGATTTACCGGTTCGGAGCAGGGAATTTCCGCTTATGCGGTAGCAGGGATTGAGAAGGTTTGAGAACCATTGGAAATCCATGGATTGCGAGGAGAAATTATGCTGAAAGTTTACAATACGATGTCACGTCAAAAAGAACCGTTCAAGCCGCTGGAGGAAGGGAAGGTCAGCATTTATTGCTGCGGAGTAACGCCGTACAATCATCCGCATATCGGCAATGCCCGCCCGTTCGTCACATGGGACGTAATCCGCCGGTATTTTTCGTCCAAGGGGTATCAGGTTCGCTATATCCAGAATTTTACGGATGTTGATGATAAAATCATCCGGACGGCGAAGGAGGAAGGCCTTTCGTGGAGTGACATATCCGGCCGTTATATCAAGGCCTATTTTGAAGCCATGGATGCGCTCAACGTTCGGCATGCCGATGTGTACCCGCGTGTCAGCGAAACCATTCCGGATATCATTCGTATGGTTCAGACTCTGGTGGATAAAGGATATGCTTATGCTGTGGAAAATGGGGATGTGTTCTACAGCGTGGAAAAATTTGCGGGGTATGGGAAACTCAGCGGGCGCAAGCTGGAGGATATGCAGGCCGGTGCGCGCATCGAGGTGGATGAGCGTAAGCATCATCCCATGGATTTTGCGCTTTGGAAAGCTGCCAAGCCGGGAGAGCCGAGCTGGGAGAGCCCGTGGGGAAATGGACGCCCGGGCTGGCATATTGAATGTTCGGCGATGTCTCTCAAGTATCTGGGGGAAACGTTTGATTTCCATGGCGGCGGAAGTGATCTTATTTTTCCGCATCATGAGAATGAAATCGCTCAGTCGCAGGCATGCATTGGCGATGATCACAGTTTTGCCAGATATTGGCTGCATAATGGCTTTATTACCATTCACAATGAAAAAATGTCAAAATCCCGGAATAATTTCTTTACCGTTAAAGACATTTTGCAAGAGTATTCTGGAGAAGTGGTCCGGTTCTTTATCCTCCAGACGCATTACCGCAGTCCGCTGGATTTCAGTGACGAACGCTTGAAAGAAGCGCAGACCAGTTTGGGACGTCTGGCCAATACACAGGAGTACATTCAGGAATTGGCAGATAAGACCTGGCCGTCCGCCAAAGAGCGTGAGTCGGAACTCGTCCGGAAAGCGGCAGAGTGCCGGGCTGCCTTTGACGAGGCGATGGAGGATGATTTCAATACGGCGCTGGCAATCAGCCAGATGTTTGCGCTTTCCAAAGAAATCAATATCTATTATCAGGAAGTGGCAAATTCCGGTAAGGGATTTGATGCGGAAGCTTTTGCGGAGGTAAAAGGCATTTGGGATGATATGGCTGATATTCTCGGCCTTTTCGAACAGAAAAAAGGTGCAGAGGACGACGGCCTGACGGAAAAACTTATGTCGCTGATCGCAGCGATCCGGCAGGAAGCGCGGCAAAATAAGAACTGGGCGCTGGCCGACCGCATCCGCGATGATCTCAAAGATCTTGGTATTGTTCTTGAAGATACGCCGAACGGGGTACGGTGGAAACGCATATGAAGTTTGGACAATTACAGCGTCTGGTTGCGATGATGTTCGAGCCGGACGGCGAGGGCGGCATTCGCGAGCGTTATGATGCGGCAGAAGTGCGGCAGATGAATCCATTGGTTTTGGCTTATATCGGCGATGCCTGGTTCCATCTTTTTGTACGTACGCGGCTGCTTTCTTATGAGCAGGCTCAGGTACGGGCTTTGCATATGTTCAGCATGCAGATCGTCTCGGCTGTGTGGCAGCATCGGGCGTATCTCGGCATTGAGACGATGCTTACAGAAGATGAAAAAGGGATTTACCGCCGCGGGCGCAATGCCAAAAGCCACGCACCACGCAGCGCCAGCGTAGCAGAGTATCACTCCAGCACAGGATTTGAGGCGGTTCTCGGCAGCCTCTATTTGTCCGGACAGGAAAAAAGGCTGCGGGAAATCGGCGAAGCATCGTTTCAAGTGATTGCCCGTGCCATGATGAAGAAAATTGGGAAACATAAGGAGAACAAACGATGAAGGTTAAACTTCTGGAATATACACCGGATCCGGAACGCGTTGTTGCCATGGCGGCCCGTTTGTGCTATTCGGCCAGTGGAGCAGAGGAACTGGCCGACCGTATGGATGATGCCGTGGTAAAAAAAATGGTTCGCAAGATGGTAACGATCGGGCATGGATCGACGCTGGAGCATGTTTCTTTCACCTTCGGCATTGAAGGCGTGAGCCGTGTACTTACCCATCAGTTGGTGCGCCACCGTATCGCGAGTTATGACCAGCAGTCGCAGCGCTATGTGGCCGCCCATGGATTTGAATATATCGTGCCGCCGTCGATTGCAGCAAAGCCGGAGGCCAGGGCATGCTTTGAGCGGATCATTGCGGAGATTCGCAACACTTATGATGTGCTGACGGATATGGGCATCCCGAAGGAAGATGCACGGTATGTCTTGGCGAATGCGACAGAGACGAAGATTCTTGTCACGATGAACGCGCGCAGTCTGCTTCATTTTTTCAACCTGCGCTGTTGTAATCGGGCACAGTGGGAAATTCGGGAAATGGCCTATAAGATGCTGGCGGAGGTTAAGAAGGTAGCGCCGGCGCTCTTTTTCCGTGCTGGTGCGACTTGTATTCAGACGGGCTCCTGCCCGGAGGGAGAGCTGACTTGCGGACGGTTTTCTGAGATGATGAAGCGGCGGGAGGCCGAAGCTTCATCGGATTTGCTGCAGGAAAAGTAACAGACGGGCCGGACGACGAGAGCCGGCAGAATGGTCGAGTGATTCGGGAGGCGTACATGCAGCGTAACTCAAAAAAAGGCGAATGGGAAGAAAAGAAAAAGCAAAAACGAAACAATCGGAACAAACCGATAGAAAAACATGATTTATCTCGTACGGAAGGGAAAAAACTCCCGGAGGATGTACTTATTGGACGCAATGCAGTGATTGAGGCGCTGCGGTCAGAACGGGGCATCAATAAGATTTTGCTGGCCGAGGGCGATCGGGCGGGGAGCGTAAAGGAGATTCTTTCGCTGGCCAGAGAGCGAGGCATCGTGGTGCAGTCGGTCAACCGGTCAAAACTGGAAGCTTTGGCGGGGGGGATGCGGCATCAGGGCGTTCTGGCGTATGTATCGCCTGTTGCGTATGCGGAGCTGGAGGATATTCTGAAACGGGCTGCAGAAAAGGAAGAGCCGCCTTTTCTTTTACTGCTGGATGAATTGGAAGATCCGCATAATCTTGGTGCGCTGCTGCGTACGGCTGATGCTGCTGGCGTTCATGGTGTTTTGATACCGAAGCGGCGCAGTGTACCGCTGAACGCGACGGTGGCCAAAACTTCTGCCGGAGCCGTGGAGTACGTTCCGGTTGCCCGGATCGGCAATATTTCACAGACCCTGCGCGAGCTCAAGCAAAAGGGAATGTGGGTGGCCGGCGCAGACATGGGCGGAGAGCAGACTTATTATGAGGCGGATCTTACAGGCCCGCTGGTTTTGGTGATTGGCAGCGAAGGACATGGCATGTCACGTCTGACGCGGGAGCAATGTGATTTCGTTGTCCGAATGCCGATGGCCGGCCGGATTAATTCTCTCAATGCATCTGTGGCGGGATCGATTCTGATGTACGAAGTGATGCGGCAGCGTCTGTTGAAGCGGAATGGATCCAGATCGTAAGGTATTCCCGCTTGAGGCGATGCGACGATCGCTTTTTGGGAAGATTTTTTAATCCTTTGCTCTTTGATGGGAAAATGGTCCTAGTTGGTTCCTTGACGATAACAACAAAGAGGGAGTATAATTTTTTTATTGAGAGAAGCAACAGACGGAGAAACAGGCGTTTTCAACAAAGGGGAAAGTGCAATGGATGCAGAACCAACTACAGAGAGTTTACACGATGAACTGTATGGGGATTTTGATAAGCTTAACGACGAGGAAATTCTTCTGCGGATCAAGGACAAAAACGATAAAGTTGCTCTCGACTATCTGATCAATAAATATCGCAATTTCGTGCGTGCCAAGGCGCGTTCTTATTTTTTGATAGGTGCGGACCGCGAGGACATCATTCAGGAAGGAATGATCGGATTTTATAAGGCCATCCGCGATTTTCGCAACGATAAGCTTTCTTCGTTCCGGGCCTTCGCGGAGCTGTGTGTCACGCGGCAGATTATTACAGCCATCAAGACAGCGACGCGCCAGAAACACATACCGCTGAATTCCTATATTTCCTTGAACAAGCCGATTTATGATGAGGATTCGGATCGTACCCTGCTGGATGTTTTGTCCGGAGCAAAAGCGGCGGATCCTGAGGAACTGGTCATCAGCAGGGAAGAGTTTGTAGATATTGAGAAGAAGATGGAGGAGATCCTTTCTGACTTGGAGTGGAAGGTACTCATGAGTTATCTGGACGGAAAATCCTATCAGGAAATTGCGGAAGAGCTCCATCGTCATGTCAAATCCATCGACAATGCGCTGCAGCGTGTCAAGCGAAAACTGGAAAAGTATATGGAAAACCGTGGGGATGAGCTGGATATTAATACCGTTTACCGCGGTCTTAGCTCCATCAACCGTCGGCTGAGAGGCGTGAGGGACGACGATGGGCTGAGTCATTGAGAGACGCACAGGCGTCTCTTTTTTGTCTGTGAGGTTGCGGCAGAGACAGCCTATCGTTTATAATAATAATGTCTCCGAGCGAAAGCCGCTACGGCATCTTCATCTGCTATGCGGTTGAGCCTGTATCCTTTTTTGCGATGCACTGGGCGGCAGAAGAAATTCTGGCACCTTCCTTATTGAAAAGGAGCACGATATATCAAGCGCGTTATGGGTGGAGGAAGTGCGCCCGTTGAACGGCTGTTTTTTTGTGCAAAGTACAGGGAGACAGCCGTTTTTTGTGTTTAGGAAAGGGGAGCTTATGAAAACGATATGGGTGAGAGCAGGAATCGTGATTCTGCTGGCAGCGGCTTTGCTGGCAGCAGGCTGCGGCGGTCAGCAGGAGGCGGATTCGTATTCTTCTCCGGTCGGACAGACTGAACTCCATGTCTCGGCGGCAGCGAGTCTGACCGATGCGATGAAGGAACTGGCTGCGGAGTATGAAAAAGCGCATCCAGAGGTAAAAATTGTATTCAATTTTGGCAGTTCGGGCGCGCTGCAGCAAGCCATTCAGAATGGGGGCGAGAGCGATCTTTTTTTCTCAGCGGCCCAGAAACAGATGGATGCACTGGCCAAAGACGGTTTGATTGCCGATGGTACGCGCCGGGATTTGCTTCGCAATGAAGTGGTTCTGATTGTACCCGGGGACGGCGGTGCAGTTGTCCGTGACTTTCGTCAGCTGACGGAAACAGGGATAAAGCATATTGCGCTCGGGGAACCGAAAGGGGTGCCGGCTGGTCAGTATTCCGAAGAAGTGCTGAAAAATCTGGGGCTTCTCGATGCCGTAAAGGCAAAAGCGGTTTATGGTTCGGATGTACGGCAGGTTCTTTCCTGGGTGGAAGCGGGAGAGGCGGACTGTGGCATGGTTTATGCCACGGATGCTGCGGTGTCGGATCAGGTCCGGGTAGCAGCAAAGGCTCCCGATGGCTCGCATAAGCCGATTGTTTATCCGGCTGCGGTCCTCCGTGACGCAAAGCAGGCGGCTTTGGCGAATGATTTCCTAGCATTTGCCGGCAGTGATGCAGGGCTTCGGATTTTCGCAAGATTTGGATTTGAGGTCGAATGATGGAACTTTCCCCGCTGATTATTACGTTAGAGACAGCTGGTGCTGCAACGCTGGTTACGTTCTTTGCCGGTATCGGTTTGGCGCTGGCAGTGATCCGTATGAAGCGTTTTCAAGGGCTGGCTGATGCGGTCCTTACGCTGCCAATGGTTCTCCCGCCTACTGTTGTCGGTTTTTTCCTTCTCCTGTTGCTGGGCCGGCGCAGCGTCATGGGCAAGTGGCTGCTTCAATGGGATATTACGCTGGTCTTTACCTGGAAGGCGGCCGTTATCGCGGCGGTTGTCGTTTCTCTGCCGCTTATGTACCGTACAGCCCGGGGGGCGTTTGAGCAGGTTGCCTCGGATTTCATCGATGCGGCCAGAACGCTGGGGATTTCAGAGTGGCGCATATTCTGGCGCCTTTTGATTCCGAATGCCAGATCCGGCCTTTTGGCCGGGCTTGTCCTTTCTTTTACCCGGGCTTTAGGGGAATTTGGCGCGACGATTATGTTTGCCGGCAACATTCCCGGTGTGACACAGACCATGAGTACGGCAATATATGCAGCGGTTCAGGCGAATGATTATGATCTGGCCTTTCATTGGGCGATTGTTATTGTCGTGTTTTCCCTGTTTTTTGTTGTGCTGATGAACTGGTGGATATCGCGAAACAGCAGGAGGGCGGTCAAATGGAACTGAGTGTGCAAATTCGTAAAAAACTCCGCGATTTTGAACTGGATGTTGCCTTTGAGACAGGAAGTGAAGTGTTTGCCCTGCTTGGGGCTTCGGGCTGCGGCAAGAGTATGACGCTCCGTTGTATCGCGGGAATTGAGACGCCGGACTGCGGGCGTATCGTGCTGAATGGCAGGACGCTTTATGACAGTGCTCAGGGGATCTGTCTTAAACCGCAGCAGCGGCGGGTGGGCTATTTGTTCCAAAATTATGCGCTGTTTCCGAATATGACCGTAGCCGAGAACATCCGGTTTGCCGCTTCCGGCAGCCGTGAAGAGCAGGAAAAGAAGGTAAAGGAGAATCTGGTTCGGTTTTCTCTTGATGAATTGCAGGATGCGTATCCGGCGGAACTTTCAGGCGGGCAGCAGCAGCGCGTCGCTTTTGCCCGTATTCTGGTCTCGCCGGCAGAGCTTTTATTGCTTGATGAGCCTTTTTCCGCACTGGACGGGTATATGAAATGGCAATTGGAGATGGAGCTTTCTGAGGTGCTGAAGTCCTATGATGGGGCTGCCCTGTTGGTTTCGCATGACCGGGGGGAAGTTTTTCGTCTGGCGGATAAGGCGGCGGTCATTCACCGGGGAAAAATGGAGCCCGTGCATACAAAGCACGGGCTCTTCCGCCAGCCGGATACGCTGGCTGCGACGATCCTGACCGGCTGCAAGAATATCACGCAAGCCAGGCGCCTGGATATGCACCATATTTATGCGGCTGATTGGAATATGGTGCTGGAGACGGAGCAGGAGGTTCCGGCGAATGTTCGTTATGCCGGGGTACGAGCGCATTTTCTCCATCGCAGTCGGGAGATGGAGCCGAATGTGTTTCCCATGGATGTGATACGAGTTATCGAAGATACGTTTTCTTATCTGATTATGGTTCGGAGAAAAGGAATGCAGGGGCGAATGATTTGCTGGGAGGTACCCAAGGAGGAGTGGGAACCATCGGTTTCTGCGGAATTGTTCCTGCGATTTCCGGCCGATGAAATCATGCTGATGGAGCGATGATCCGGCTGAAGGGTTATCAGGGCTGAGGCGTCATCGGCGTGATAACGCCAAAGGTGAAGCCTTTTTCCTTGAGAATGTGCAGAATCTCCGGCAGCGCCTTGACGGTTTCTTCATGTCCTTCGGAGCAGTGCATGAGGATGATGACAAAATCCTTTTGATTGGTCTGGCCGTCGATGTTGTCGATAAAATCCTGTGCAGTTGGATGACCGGGCGCGGCATCGGCCGAGCTGACATTCCAGTCATGCTCGGAGTAGCCGGCATCGGCAAGCGCCGGCGGATAGGATGCGGTAAAATGCCCGGGGACTCCGCCGGGAGCACGGAGAATCAAGGGGCGGACGCCGATGATTTCCCGGATGACCGCATCGGTCTTCTGCATATCCGAGAGGAACGCAGCGGGAGAG
This sequence comes from Wylensekiella montiformis, assembly GCF_009697385.1. Classification (GTDB taxonomy): domain Bacteria; phylum Bacillota; class Negativicutes; order Selenomonadales; family Selenomonadaceae; genus Selenomonas_A; species Selenomonas_A montiformis. Next base: position 33,272 of record NZ_VUNL01000008.1, on the reverse strand, counting down.
GCATACAGTGTTTTGTAGTTATGACTGAAGCTGTGATTGCCGATGGCATGATGTTCTTCAAAGATGCGCCGGAGAACTTCCGGATGAAGCTGGGCATGCTGCCCGGTCACATAGAAGGTAGCCGGTACATGGTTTTCCCGGAGAATATCAAGAATGGCGGGCGTATTCTTGTCGTCCGGGCCATCGTCAAATGTCAGGTAGGCAATTTTTCCCTCATGGAACGGCGTGAGTGCAGGCATCCTGGTCGGGAGACTGCGCTCGCGCCGTTCTTCGATTGTAAGCGCGTCATAAACAGGGACAGTGGGATCGTCCAGCTGAAGATTCGACAGCGTATCGTCGGCCAGCACGTATCCGGGTGGTTCCTCCGCGGATTTTGCTGTGCTGCCGTCCGAATCGGCAGAGGACGGAGTCATCCCGCTGCTGCATCCGCTGGTGACGAGAAGCAGAAACAACAGAATCAGAAGGCGGCCAAAAGAAGGGTTATGCGTGTTCATCAGGGACGGATACCTCCTTGCGGATTGGCTGCGGCTTCATCCATTTCGCGGCGCAGACCATCGTAAAACTGTACCAGTCCGCTGATAATCGCCCGACGGTTGTTTTCACCGATTTTGACGCCTTTTTTGAGTTCCCGTGTGGTTTCCATGATATTGCCGATCGTCAGGATATAGTTGTATTCTTCTTCGAGAATGGATGCTGCATCAAGCGGCGGCAGGCAATGCACCTCACCAGTCAGTTTATCGTACTCGTTTCTCAGGTCACGCAGGTTTTTTTTCTGCGTCAGGGCAAGGCTGAGATTGGATTCGCGGATGCGGGACAAGCCCTGATTGATTACATTACGCAGCGTGTGAATGCGGTGAATCCGTTTCTGCAGCGCGGCAAGTTCCCGGCGTGTTTTGATGGATTCGGACGGAGCGGGTGGGATTTGTTCCTTCGACATGTTTACATCTCCTTATCAATTCTGATAGAATCTATTGTAGCGGAATTTTGTCGGAAAGTCCAAGGGCTTGACGACTTTGCTACAATAAAGACGATGCCAGGCAGAAAGGCGGGAAAGCGGGAGCATATGCCTGCAGGAGGCAGCATGATAACAATTGATCAGTTGGTAAAAACCTTTCCCCATCGGACAAAGGCGGGGAAAAAAGGAGAAAAGACGGCGGTAGATCATCTTTCGCTGGACATTCATGCGGGGGAGATCTTTGGCCTGCTCGGGCCAAACGGCGCAGGCAAGACGACGACCATCCGCATGCTTACTATGCAGATACGGCCGACAAGCGGCAGAATTTTTTATGACGGTAAAGAGCTGAAGACCCATGCCCAAGAGTTGAAGAGCCTTATCGGTGTGGTGCCGCAGCATGTGAATTTCGATCAGGATCTGACCGTTGGTGAGAATTTGGAGCTGCATGCCCGTCTTCATCATCTGTCCCGTGCAGAACGCAGTGCAAGAATCCGGGAGCTGCTGGACTATGTGGAACTTTCTGAGGTTGTCAATGACGGCGTAAGACGTTTGTCCGGCGGGATGAAGCGCAGACTTCTGATCGCTCGTGCATTGATACACCGTCCGCGCATTCTTTTTCTTGATGAGCCGACGGTAGCGCTGGATCCACAGGTCCGGCGCCGGATTTGGGAGATGATACGGCGTTTGGCCCGTGAAGGCGTGACTGTTTTTTTGACCACACATTATATTGAAGAGGCGGAGATCCTGTGTGACCGGGTGGCAATTCTCAATCAGGGGCGGCGGATTGCGCTGGGGGCGCCGAAGGCGCTTTGTGAGAAACTGGGGCGCTTTACGGTGGAATGGGAAACGGATGAAGGGCGTTCGTATCGTTTTTTCCCGAACCGGCAGTGTGCCGCAGCGTTTGCCGCGGAGCAGGAAGCAGAAGGCGGCCTGCAGATCCGTCCAACCAATTTGGAGGATGCCTTCATCGATTTGACTGGACGGAAGGAGGGGCTCTGATGCTTTATGATATCTGGACGGTCTTTTGGCGCGATTGGATTGTACTGAAACGGCGGATGACGAAGTTCATCTTATCCCGCATGGTCGCGCCGATGCTTTATCTGATTGCCTTTGGCTGGGGGCTGGGACGCAGTATTCAGGTGGATTCGGGAACGTATCTGGATTTTCTCGTGCCGGGCATTCTGGCGCTCAACTCCATGAACATCAGTTTTAACAGCATTACGCCGGTTCATGCGGAACGTATTTATCATAAGAGTCTTGAGGAATATATTTTGGCGCCGATTTGTCCGGATGCCTTTGTGTTGGGAAAAGTCCTGGCAGCGGTGTTGCGGGGACTGATTTCGTCGGCCATCATCATTCTTTTATCGCTGGCCTTTGGCGCGCATTTCTTTATCACGCCGCTTTTTGTTTTTGTGCTGATTCTCAATGGTATGATTTTTGCCGAAATCGGATTTCTGGCCGCGATGAAAATCAGAACGTATGAGGAAATGGGTCAGGTGAATACGTATATTTTGCTGCCCATGTCCTTTCTGTGCGGGACCTTCTTTTCGACGCAGGCTCTTCCGGAACTGGTCCGCTGCTTTATTGAACTTTTGCCGCTGACTCATACGAGCTTTTTGCTTCGCAGCATTGGAAGCGGAGCTGTGCCGTCTTTGTATTCCGTTGCCGTGCTTTTTGTTTATGCGGCGGCTGGTTTGTGGCTGGGCAGCCGTTCCTTCCGCAGGCTGACCCGGTAATTGCTGCTGGAATCGATAGATAAGGAGAAACTTTTGTTTAGAACAATCATGCATCATCATGCCGCATCCAGTGAGGATTGCGCGAAGCTGTGCTGTACGAAAATCGAGAATTTTTCAGTAAAAATCGGACGAATGACGATCCTGGACCAGGTGAATCTTCATATTCACTGCGGCCAGCTGACGGCGGTAATCGGTCCGAACGGGGCAGGGAAAAGCACTTTGCTGAAAGCTGTTCTGGGTGAAATTCCTCATCAGGGAACCCTGCATTATGTTGACGCCAAGGGAAAGCATACCGGGCATCCGGTTATTGGCTATGTGCCGCAGTACCTTCGTTTTGATGTCAGTGCGCCGATCAGCGTGATGGATATTTTTATGGCTTGTCTATCCAATCGGCCGGTATGGATTTTTCCGACCAGGCCGCTTCGCCGCCGTGTGCTTCGCAGTCTGGCGCGTGTACATGCCGACCATTTGATCGACCGCCGTCTGGGGGCGCTTTCAGGCGGCGAACTTCAGCGTATATTGCTGGCGCTGGCCCTTGATCCGATGCCGGATCTTTTGCTTCTGGATGAGCCGGTATCCGGTGTGGATCAAAACGGACTGGAGCTTTTTTACGAGATTTTATCAGAGCTTCGCGCGAAAGAAGATATGGCGATTATTCTGATTTCGCATGATCTGAACATGGTGGCGCGGCATGCTGATCAGGTGGTTTTGCTGAATCATGGTGTAATTACCAGTGGAACTCCGGAAGAAGTGTTTGATGATGGACGCACCAGAGAAATGTTTGGCATGTTGACCGGCGGTTCCTTTGGACAGTGGAAAGGGAGGGGGGATGACTGTGGAAATCCTTTATGACATCATGAATATGCTGCTTCCGTTTGAATGGGCGGAGCATACCTTTATGAAGAATGCGTTTCTGGCGATTTTGCTCGTGACGCCTTTATTCGGACTGCTCAGTACCATGGTCGTTTCCAATCGCATGGCATTTTTTTCGGATTCCCTTGGACACGGAGCCTTTACGGGGATTGCGATCGGCGTATTGCTTGGCTTTGCCTCGCCGCTTACGTCCCTCATGGTATTTTCCGTCGGATTTGCCTTGTTCATTACCTATATTAAAACGAAAAGCACGGCTTCTACCGATACGATTATCGGTGTGTTTTCTTCTACGGCCATTGCACTTGGCCTGATGCTTATGAGCCGGGGGGGCGGGTTCAATAAATTTTCCACTTATCTGATCGGTGATGTACTGAGCATTACACCGGAGGATCTGCAGACACTGCTCCTTGTCGCCCTGTTTGTGCTGGTCGGCTGGGGGGCTTTATTCAACCGATTGCTGATCCTGTCGATCAATCCTTCCTTTGCGCGCAGCCGGGGGATTCCCGCTTTATGGGTGGACGGCATCTTTGCGTCTCTTTTGGCGCTCCTTGTCTCGATCAGCATCCAGTGGGTGGGGATTCTGATTATCAATGCGTTGCTGGTTCTTCCCGCAGCCGCGGCGCGAAATGTGACCAATAACGTCAAACAATACCATGCTGTTTCCGTTTTGGTGGCGATGCTGTCCGGGGTCAGTGGGTTGATCGTTGCTTATTACTTTAATATGGCTGCAGGAGCGACAATCGTTGCGATCGCAGCGGCCATTTTTTTTGTTACCATGCTGCTGAAGCCGCGGTTTATCCGGTGAGTGGCGGCAGCTTGAAAGAATATGAGGGGGTCGCATGATGCAGAATGCAGGACTGGTCTTTTTTGGCGGCGGGCTTGGCGCCGTGTGCCGCTATCTGGTAACGACGCAGATCGGTGCCCGGTTCGGTACGATGTTTCCGTGGGGAACGCTGTCTGTCAACTTGCTTGGCAGCCTTTTGATGGGCTGGATCCTGGGGCTCATTCTCTTGCTGACGGAGCGGACTGGATCAGGTCTGGGAGAAGCTGCCCGTCTTTTGCTGACAGTCGGGTTTCTTGGAGGCTTTACTACGTTTTCCTCGTTCAGTATGGAAACGCTTACGCTCCTGCGCGGCGGGAGTTTTTTTTACGCACTGGCGAATATCGGTATGAATGTGATATTGGGACTTCTGGCCGCCTGGCTGGGACTGTCCCTGTCACGGATGCTTTGAGCAAAGTCCGGCTGCTGTTTTTCTGCTGAAATACTTCTGCCTGTATGCGAAAAAGCCCTGTAAAACAGAGTAAAATCTGTCTTACAGGGCTTTTTCTATCGGATACATTCACGCGAATATAGACGCGTCAATGTCACTGGACACATATTGGTGCGCTCGGGCAGAGTCGAACTGCCGCTTTCGGCTCCGGAGGCCAACGTCCTATCCACTGGACTACGAGCGCACATAATCTTTAACAACAATAAATACTATATCATAACAGGCTTGTCTTGTCAAATGAATAAATTTTTTATCATTCGGGGTTTTGGGAGTGAATCATGGTATAATGAAAAAGGATGGAAAGGAGAGGAGGTATTATTATGGAACTAAAGAATTATATGGAAGAAGTGGTGCTTGGGAAATTGGATGCGGTACTGTCCAAATATCCGGGCTGCTGTACTTGTGAGCAATGCCGGCGGGACATTGCATCCTTGGCGTTGAACCATTTGCCGCCGCTTTACATATCTTCTTCCAAGGGAAACGTTTATGCGCGTATTGCCGAGATGAGTACACAGTATGAGGTCGAAGTGATTCAGGCGATTGCCAGAGCCGTGGAAAGCGTCAGCAAGCATCCGCGTCATGAGGCGGCTGATGGTGTATCAGAATAAAACAAAACGACATGTCCGGAACGTGGAGTGAACCGGATCATGTCGTTTTTGATGTTTTGTGCAGGAGGACTGCTTTTTGTCTCGCCGGTCAGCGGCGGTGGTTCCGCAGAAAGTTTTCCATGCGGTTCAATGCTTCGGAAATTTTGTCGATTGAAGTCGCATAGGAACAGCGCACGTGTCCTTCTCCGCAGCTGCCGAAGGCGCTGCCCGGGACGAGGGCCACATGTTCGGCTTTCAGCAACGCTTCGGCAAATTCATTGGACGTGTATCCGGTCGATGCGATGCTGGGGAAGATATAAAAAGCTCCTTTTGGTTCAAAACATTCCAGTCCCATTTTTGTCAGACCGTCATAGATCAGACGGCGACGCCGGTCGTATTCGCTGACCATATTTTTCATGTATTTTTCCCCATGGCGCAGGGCTTCTACTGCTGCGATCTGAGCTGTGATCGGAGCGCACAGCATGGTATACTGATGAATCTTGGTCATGGCGGCGATGATGTCGGGGTTGCCGAGCGCGTAGCCGATACGCCAGCCTGTCATGGCATAGGCTTTGGAAAATCCATTGAGCAGGATGGTGCGCTCCTGCATGTTCGGCAGGGAAGAAAAGCAGACGTGTTCTTCTTCTCCATAGGTCAGGTCACCGTAGATTTCATCAGAGATCACAATGAGATCGTGTTTTTCTGCAAAATCGGCGATAGCCAGTAGATCTTTGCGGGTCATAATGGCACCGGTCGGGTTGTTGGGATAGCCGATCAGCAGCACTTTGGTGCGCGGCGTGATATGCTGTTCCAGCTCCTCAGGGGTGATGCGGAATTCCTTTTCGATTTTTGCCGGCACAGCTATGGGTACTCCGCCGGCCAGAATGGTGCAGGCTTGATAGGAGACATAGCATGGCTCGGGAATCAGCACTTCGTCACCGGGAGACAGAATGGCACGCATAGCGATATCCAGCGCTTCGCTGACACCGACCGTCACCAAAATGTCCGTTTGAGGATCGTAATCGGTCTGATACACCTGATGATAGCGCCGGGCGATTTCTTCGCGGAGCTCCAGAAGTCCGCGGTTAGCGGTATAAGAGGTGTAGCCTTGTTCGAGCCCGTAGACGCAGCTTTCACGGATGGACCACGGAGTCACGAAATCAGGTTCTCCGACACCGAGTGAGATGACATCGTCCATCTGTGCGGCGATATCGAAAAATTTGCGGATGCCGGATGGCGCAATGGAACGGACGCCGGGGGATAACCGGTCATTCCAATCGTTTTTCTTTTCCATTATGGAGTCACCACCAATCTGCGATCGCGTTCTTCATTATCGATAATAATGCCGTCTTTTTTGTAGGGCTTCAGCATAAAGTGACTGCGCGTCGCTGTGACGCCGTCAATGGTCGAGAGGCGCTTGGCCACAAAATTGGCGACATCTTTTAAGGATTTGCCTTCGATGATGACCATGAGATCGAAGCTGCCGCTCATGAGATAGACGGTACGGACTTCCTCAAAGCGGTAGATGCGTTCCGCAATGGCATCGAACCCGACTTCCCGCTGCGGAGTCAGATTGATTTCAATGACTGCCGTAACCGTGTCGTCGCCGAATTTTTCCCAGTTGATCAGTGTATTGTAGGAAAGGATGATCTTGTTTTTCTCCAGTTCCTTGATGTCTCTTTCGACTTCATATTCGCTGCGGTGCAGCATGGATGCCAGCTCGCTGACTGGCCGGCGGGCGTCATGTTCCAGCAGTTCTAATAGTTCGCGCATAAGGATTCCTCCCAGTTTTTCTTTCAACATTAACAAATCAATAAAAGCCCTCGTCCTGTAAAGGACGAGGGCTTATTCCCGTGGTACCACCTTAATAGGACCCGCAGGTCCGCTCTTGATGCCTTAACGCGGCATACGGCGGGGCTTTAGAGGCTCCGCGGCTCGTGAGCAGCATTCTCTGTCTTTTTCCAGCGGTTCGCACCAAACACCGTCTCTCTGAAGGAAAAGGGGACAGATACTCGTTCAGTCATAGCCTGATTTCCTATCGATATATCGTAATCATAGCACAAAATTGCGATTTTTGGCAAGTGTTTTTCCATTTTGCCGTTTACTGTGAGATGTTTTTTTTCATCGGGGAGGTCTGGCCCTGCGGGATTTCGCGACTTGCAATACGCAGTGGTTTTGGGTACAATGATAATGGAATCTGGTGTACTGGAACACTGGATTTTCCATGAGTGAGAAAATAGACAGGGAAGAGGGATATGGCATGTTTATCGGCAGCATGGATTCGCTGGAAAAGAGCCGGGTGGATTATCCGGAGCAGATTCAGAAGGCACTGGCTTATCTGCAGTCCCGGGATTTCACGCAGATGAAAGATGGCCGGTATCCGATTGATGGGGATCGCTGCGTGGCCAATCTTCAGCGGTATATGACGCGCAGTCATGAGGACTGTCGTCCGGAAACGCATCGCAAGTATGTGGATATTCAGTATGTGGTCGAGGGGGAAGAATATATGGGCTGGTGCCCGCTCAGTCCCGATCTGCGTATCACTTCTGAATACGATGCACAGCGCGATGTGACGTTTTATGAATCTTTGGTTCCGGACAGCAGTGTGGTGCTGTCGCCCGGTCGTTTTGCCGTGCTTTATCCGGAGGACGTTCATTGCCCTCAGTGTGCGGTGGAGGATGTGCCGGGACAAGTGACTAAGGTTGTGGTCAAGGTCGCGGTGGATAGTTTGTGATAAAATAGGCACAGTGGTCGGGGACTGCTGTGCCTGTTTATCTATAATCGAGTAAGCTTTATGTTTTTTCAGGTTGGAGGAAAGGATCGCGAATGACGGTAAGAAGAATTTTTGTAGAGAAAAAGCAGGGATTTTTTGACGTTCCGGCTCAGCAGCTCTGCAGCGACATCAAAGAAACGTTTCAGCTTGAGGGCTTGAAGGCAGTCCGGATGATTCATCGGTATGATATAGAGGGGCTGACGGACGAGGAATATAATGCAGTCCGGTCAGTGGTCTTTTCCGAGCCGCCGGTTGATGTTGTCTATGAGGAAAAGCTGCCGCATTTTGCGAATTCGCGTATGTTTGCCGTTGAGTATCTTCCCGGTCAGTATGATCAGACGGCAGATTCGGCGGCGCAGTGCGTTCAGCTGGTCACGCAGAAGGAGCGTCCGCGCATTGCGACGGCTCGCGTCATCGTTCTTGTGGGCGATGTGGATCGCGAGGTGTTTGAGAAAATCAAGGCGTATTGCATCAATGCGGTAGAAAGCCGGGAGGCTTCGCTGGCGAAACCGGAATCCCTGGACCGCCATTATGAGGAACCCGCGGATGTCGAGATTCTGGACTCATTCAATCAGATGGGCGAAGAGGAACTTCAGGCATTTATGGATGCCCGGGGCTTTGCCATGAGTTTTGAAGATCTGCGGTTCTGTCAGCGGTATTTCCGTGATACAGAAAAGCGGGCGCCGACGATCACGGAGCTTCGCGTTATTGATACGTATTGGTCGGATCATTGCCGTCATACGACTTTTACGACGGCAATCGACATGGTGGATATTGAGGACGGTTATTTTTCTCCGTCCATTACCAAGGCTTATCATAAATATCTTGAGGACCGCAAGGACATCTATGGCAGCAAGCTTCGCGATGTGACGCTGATGGATATTGCTGTGATTGGCATGAAGGCGCTGCGGAAGCAGGGACTGCTGGAGGATCTGGATCAGTCGGAGGAAATCAATGCCTGCAGTATCGTTGTTCAGGCGGATATCGGGGGGAAGCCGGAAGAGTGGCTGGTGATGTTCAAGAATGAAACACACAATCATCCGACAGAGATTGAACCCTTTGGCGGTGCAGCTACCTGTCTTGGCGGCGCGATCCGCGATCCGTTGTCCGGTCGTTCCTATGTTTATCAGGCGATGCGTGTGACTGGTGCGGCGGATCCGCGCCGACCTTTGAGCGATACGCTGCCGGGCAAGCTCCCGCAGAAGAAGATTACGCTGGGGGCGGCTGCAGGATACAGCTCTTATGGCAATCAGATCGGACTGGCGACCGGTCAGGTGCGTGAGGTTTACCATGAGGGGTATCTGGCAAAACGCATGGAAATCGGTGCAGTGATTGCGGCGGCGCCAAAAGTCAATGTCGTGCGCGAACGGCCGGAAGCCGGCGACCTCATCGTACTGGTCGGCGGCCGGACTGGCCGTGACGGCTGCGGTGGTGCAACGGGGTCGTCCAAGGAACATACAGAGGAATCCCTGACGGCCTGCGGGGCGGAGGTTCAGAAGGGAAATCCGCCAACTGAGCGGAAGATACAGCGTTTGTTCCGCAATCCGAAAGTCAGCCGCATGATCAAGCGCTGCAACGATTTCGGCGCGGGCGGTGTTGCCGTGGCTATCGGCGAACTGGCAGACGGGTTGGTTATTGATCTGGATGCCGTCAAGAAAAAATATGCCGGATTGGACGGCACGGAGCTGGCCATTTCCGAATCGCAGGAGCGTATGGCCGTTGTCCTTGCTCCGAAAGATTTGGCTGATTTTGTCCAGTTTGCTGATGCGGAGAATCTTGAAGCAACCGAGGTGGCTCAGGTTACTGCTTTGCCTCGTTTGATCATGAAATGGCGGGGAAAGCCGATTGTTCAGATGAACCGCGAGTTCCTCGATACGAACGGGGTCCGTCAGCATGTTACCGCGACGATTCCGATGCCGGACGAAACAAAGCGGTATCTCCATCGCATTCCTGAGGCAGTGAAAGCCTGCGGATCCGATCTGGAGAAGGCGTGGACGGTGAACCTTCAGGATCTCAATGTCTGCAGCCAGAAAGGTCTGGCCGAGCGTTTTGACTCGACGATCGGCGGCAATACCGTACTGATGCCGTTCGGCGGCCGCCGCCAGCTGACTCCGGCTGAGGGTATGGTTGCCAAACTGCCTGTGATGGGAGCGGAAACCAATACAGCCACGGCGATGACTTTTGGCTTGAATCCGGATTTCATGGAGTGGAGTCCTTTTCACGGTGCCGTGTATTCGGTCGTTGAAGCCGCAGCAAAGATGGTGGCGCTCGGCGGCCGGGCGGATAAAATCCGGCTGACGTTCCAGGAATATTTTGAGAGTCTGGGCAAAGATCCGAAAAAATGGGGCAAGCCCTTTGCCGCATTGATTGGTGCGCTGTGGGCCCAGCATGAAATGGAAATCCCTGCAATCGGCGGCAAGGATTCGATGTCCGGGACGTTTGAGCATATCCACGTTCCTCCGACGCTGGCTGCTTTTGCTGTAGATGTTATGCCCGCGGATTCTGCTGTATCACCGGAGTTTAAGTACCCGGGCAATAAGGTTTATCTGGTACCGGCGCCGAAAGATGAACAGGATTTGCCTCAGTTCGATAAAATGCGCAGAAACTGGGCAAAAATCAGCGCGATGACTGCGAGCAAGAAGGTGCTTGCTGCTCAGAGCATCGGTGTTGGAGGCATTGCGGCGGCCGTTACCAAAATGGCGTTGGGCAATGGCATTGGGTTCCGGTTTACTTCTTTTATCCCGCGGGAGGACTTGTTCCAGCCGGATTATGGCTCTATTCTGTTGGAGGCAGCGCCAAACACGGATGTATCTTCCCTGCTTGCCGGTACGGGATATCGTGAACTGGGCGAGACTACAGATGGGCCAAGTATTGTTTGCGATTCCTCCGTTATTATGCTGTCGGACGCGGAGCGGGCTTATACGATGCCGCTGGAGAAGATTTTCCCGACGCAAGTAAAGACGCGGAGTCAGGAGAAAGCCGTTTATGCACCTTATGATAAGGGGACGCGCATTTCCGGTCAGCTTCATTTGGTTCGACCCAAGGTGCTGATCCCGGTATTCCCGGGGACAAACTGCGAATATGATTCTGCCCGCGCATGGGAACGGGCAGGGGCTGATCCACAGACACTTATTGTTCGCAATCTGACGCCCAGCGCGGTCGAGGAGACGGTGGAGGCACTGGTCAGAGGCATCCGGGAGGCGCAGATTGTCATGCTGCCGGGAGGGTTCAGCGGCGGTGATGAACCAGATGGATCCGGTAAATTTATCGCTGCGATGTTCCGCAATCCGCGTATTCGCGATGAGGTTATGACATTGCTCAATCAGCGGGATGGCCTGATGTTGGGAATCTGTAACGGATTTCAGGCTTTGATTAAGCTGGGGCTGGTTCCTTATGGCGAGATTCGTGATCTCAATGTACAGTCACCGACGCTGACGCACAATAACATTGGCCGTCATGTTTCCTGCATGGTTCGTACGAGAGTGGCATCGAACCTGTCGCCGTGGTTTAATAATGTGAAAGTGGGCGACATTCACACGATTGCCGTATCACATGGCGAAGGGCGCTTTGTAGCGGATCAGGAAGTTATTGCAAAAATGCGTATTCGCGGTCAGATCGCTACGCAGTATGTAGATGAGGTGGGAAATCCATCGCTGGCTATTCCGTTTAATCCGAATGGTTCAGTCAATGCGATTGAGGGAATCACCAGCCCGGACGGTCGCGTTCTGGGCAAGATGGGCCATTCGGAGCGTATCGGTGCTGATGTGGCCCGCAATGTTCCGGGGAGCAAGGACCAGCAGCTCTTTGAGGCAGGCGTGGCATATTACCGGTAAGCGTTCATTTTGTGAAGGCCGGCAGAAAAGAAGATAGGTCTGAGTCTTTTCCGTAAGGGAAAGGCGTCCTGATGGGGTTGGGCATGAGTTTTCGGGATTTTGACTTGTGCATCAGCCCCCTTTTATTGCTGTTTTTGCCTGATGCATGAGGCGGAGGAAAGAGGAGGAGTTTTTATGGTGGGGCTTGTCATTGTATCGCATAGTATGAAGCTGGCTGAGGGCGTGCGTGAACTGGCTGGTATGATGGCCGGAACTGTGCCGGTCGGGATAGCGGGAGGATTGGAGGATGGCTGCCTTGGTACCAGCTACGACAAGATCTGGCAGGCAATTGATGCGGTGCATGGGCCGGACGGCACAGTGATTCTTGCCGATATCGGCAGCGCTGTCCTGACGGTGGAGGCGGTTCTTGAGGAGCATCCGGATGAAAAGCTGATTCTGGCGGACTGTCCGCTGGCTGAAGGCGCCGTGCTGGCGGCAGTTGCAGCTGCCGGCGGCGCTGATGCTGAAGAAGTTGCCCGGCGGGCAGAAGAAGCAAGGGCGATGAAAAAGATCAGTGAGTGAGTTACAGTCGTTTCTTGACGGGATTGCTATAATGAAAGCTGAGTACACGAAGAGAATGGATGGCTGATCTTTTTCTGCCGGAACGGGCAGAAAGAGGAAACATATAGAGACTTGCTGTCATCGGGAGGATGAGCATCATAGATTTTCATGATTTGACAAAACAGGATAAACCGCTGCTGGATCGTTATTTCCGCAGCCGTTATTACGAGAATTCCCATTTTAATTTTACCAATCTGTTTATGTGGCGGATTCCTTATCATGTTCGGTGGTGTGAGGAAAACGGCGTACTTTACATGACCTGTGAGTGGGAAGGTACACTGATGGCCATGCAGCCGTTTGGTCCGGAAGAAAAGATGCAGGAGGCGACGGACCGATTCCTTGCTTATTTTCAGGAAATCGGCCGCCCGCTCCTATTTGTGGGGTTGGAATCTGGCTATGCGGAGTTTTTGGAACAGTATAAAGGGGCTTCCTTTGATATTCGTGAGGACCGCGATAACTTCGATTACGTTTATCTGGCGGAAAAACTGATTTCACTGTCCGGACGGAAACTTCATTCCAAAAAGAATCATCTTAATGCGTTTCGTAAGATGTATCCACAGGCGGAGTATTTGGCGATCACGGAGGAGATTATACCGGCGTGCCGGGTGGAATTGGAAAGCTGGTATCAGATGCGCCTGACGGACGAGCCGGATGATCCTTTCATCGACTGGGAGCGCAGGGCTATCTTAGAGGTCTTTGACGATTATGAGTATTTTGGACTCCGCGGAGGAGCCATCCGTCTGGATGGGCGTATTATTGCCTTTACTTTCGGCGAACAGCTTAACACAGATTCGGTGGTGGTTCATGTGGAAAAAGCGGATCCGAATATTCGCGGCGCGTATCCGGCAATTAATCAGGGATATGTTGCGAATAACTGGAGCGCAATGACTTATATCAACCGGGAAGAAGATATGGGCCATGAAGGCCTGCGCAAAGCCAAGGAATCCTATAAGCCGGAGAAAATGATTCGAAAGTTTAATGCCCGATGCAAATAGACCTTGAGATATAAGGGTTTTTGCGTGTTTTCTGCGGGCGACATGGATTGCAGGGAAATAGTGTGATATAATCAAGATAGAATAAGAAGGATCACAGTTTTTTCTGTGCGAAAAGAAAGTGGGGAATGTACTATGGCAAAACGTTTTTTCCTTTGCGGCAAGTGCGGAAATATTGTCGGGCTGATCTCTGAAGGCGGGGGGACATTGAGCTGCTGCGGTGAGCCTATGCAGGAACTGGTGCCGAATACGACGGATGCAGCTCAGGAAAAGCATGTTCCGGTGGTTACTTTTGACCGCCGTGGCTGTGAAGTGACTGTGCAGATCGGAACAGCCGCTCATCCGATGACGCCGGAGCATCGGATTGAATGGGTACATCTTCAGACGGAAAAAGGCGGTCAGGTCAAACATTTGCAGGCAGGTGACGCTCCGGAAGCTGTTTTCCACCTTACGGATGACGATAAGCCGGTGGCGGCGTTTGCTTACTGCAATCTGCATGGACTTTGGAAGGCGGAGTTCTAAATTCTGTTTGCGGCTCCATATACAAAAATACGGCTTGCATTTGCAAGCCGTATTTTTGTATATGGAACTGTGATTTTCTTTTTCGTATGGAGTCAGATTATCAATCTGCTGGTGCGGTCTGGTGCTGATTTTTCCGGTTCATCCGGCTGGCCAGATAGTTGGCAGCAAGCGATCCGGAGATGTTGTGCCACACGCTGAAGATCGCGCCCGGAATGGCAGCTGCAGCTCCGAAATGAAGCATGGCCAGCGAGGTCGCCAGACCGGAATTCTGCATACCGACTTCGATGGAAATCGCTTTTACCTTTGCCAGATCCATATGCAGCATCTTGGCAATGCCAAAACCGAGAGAATAGCCTAGAAGATTGTGCAATATGACGACAAGCATAATCAGCAGCCCGGTTTCCATGATGCGCTGCGAGCTGACCGAAACGACACCTCCGACGATCAGGACAATGGCGATGACCGATACGAGCGGAAGGAGTTTGACCAGCTTCTGGACGGTTTTTTCGAAAAACGTATTGATGACGATGCCGAGAAGGATCGGCAGGATGACAACCTGAACAATGGACATCATCATGGCAGAGAGAGAAATGTCAACCCATTCTCCAGCCAGCCACCAGGTCAGCAGCGGAGTGACAACTGGCGCCAGTATCGTGGTGGTCATAGTCATGGACACAGAGAGTGCGACATCACCGCGCGCCAGATAGGTCATGACGTTGGATGAGGTTCCTCCCGGACAGGTGCCGACCAGAATGACACCGGCAGCCAGCTCAGGCGGCAGCCCGAAGCCCTTGGCAAGCAGCCAGGCAAGTCCCGGCATGATCGTAAACTGAGCCAGCGCTCCGACGAATACATCTCTGGGGCGTTGGAAAACGAGCCGAAAATCGCGCAGGCGCAGAGTCATGCCCATGCCGAACATGACAATGCCGAGCAAGATAGTAATCTTGGGAGCAGCCCACTTGAATGTCCAGGGCTGGAACAGGGATACCGCGGCGACCAAGATGACAAAAACCGCCATATACTTGGAGATAAAATGACTGAATTTCTCTAACAATTGCATGAAAAACACCTTCCTTTGTAGTGTTTACAATGTTACAACGGTAAGAGTGATAAGTCAATGGGGGAGGGAGAAAATAGTAGTTGACAGGACGGATGAAATATCATATAGTAAAGCTGAACTAATTAGCTTTACTCATTTTATGATTCAGGCGAACCGCCGCGGCGGTTCGCCTATTTTTTATCGTGATTTCCTATTCATCATGCCGGCTGTCCGGATTGTCAGCGGCTGCCGCAGGTGTTCATGCCTGCCGTGCATCCTTCTTCGGCATTGGTCAGCCCGAGCTTTTTCAACATTTCCATGTCTTCTTTGATGGTGGTGCCGGACGTGGTCAGCATATTTCCCGTAATGGATGCGGAAGCACCGGCTTTTAATGCGGTGGCGCCGTTTTCCGGGAGCAGCTTTCGCCCTGCAGCCAGGCGTATGTTGGCGGTCGGGTTGATGAAGCGGAAGATCGCAATCGTGCGGAGTATTTCATCGCCGGACAACTGCGGACGGTTTTGCAGACCTGTTCCGGGTATGGGCATCAGTGCGTTGACCGGGATAGATTCAATGCCCAGTTCATGCAGGCTCACAGCCATGTCGATCCGATCTTCCCACGTTTCGCCCATGCCGATGATTCCGCCGGAGCAGACGCAGAAGCCCTCTTCCTGAGCGATCCGGATGGTGCGGATCCGGTCGTCGTAGGTATGCGAAGTACAGATCTGAGGGAAAAAGCGGCGGGATGTTTCAATATTGTGATGATAGCTTGTGACGCCAGCGGAGCGGAGACGTTTGAACTGCTCCCGTGTCAGCAGGCCGTGGGAAGCGCAGAGATCAATGGAAAGCGTGTCCCGCATTTCCTTGTAGGCTTCAAGGGCCTGTTCAAAGTCTTTTCCGGCAAGCGCGCGGCCAGAGGTCACAATCGCGAAGCGGTTGGCGCCGGCTTCCTGATTGGCCCGGGCATTCCGGATGATTTCTTCTTTGGGGAGAAAATCGTATTCATCAATGCCGGTGTGATGGCAGGAGGCCTGCGCGCAGTATCTGCAGTTTTCACCGCATCGTCCGCTGCGTCCATTGATGATGGTGCAAAAGTCAATATGGTTGCCGCAGAAATGCCGCTGCAGACGGGCGGCTCCTTCCTGAAGCTCCGGCAGGGGGGCGGTGAGAAAAAGAGAAAAATCATCGCCGCGCTGAAGGCGCAGGCCTGCAAGAATGTTATCGGTAAGAACCCGGATGTTGGTGATTTTCATAAGGATAGCCTCGCTTTTTTAGACATCTGCCGAACAGACAGAATGGTTAAAACTTATCGTTAACATTATAAAATGAATGAAGTTTACAGTCAACCGAGCAAACTTTATTGGACGACAATGACGAATGAGAAAAGGCTTTTTCTTGACTTATCGATGGTTCATAGTACAATGAGTTTGTATCGGTTTTTATCCGATGCTAAGGGTCGCTAAGACTCCCACTCTTCAGGCGGGAGATAAGCGTCTCGAAAGCCTTGGATAAGTTCGGCTGGATTCAGAGGGAGTGACCTCCTCTTTGAATAAGTCTCACTTTATAAGTACAGGAAGAAAGAAGCAGGTGAATACATTCTTTGCAGCAGGCATTGGAGAAACAAATTCTCTTTGAGAATCATAAAGAAGCGTATGCGCTGCTGGGGGAACGGGATGAGTTCCTTCAGCTGATGCGGGACAGTTTTGCTTGCCAGTTTATCAGTCGGGGCGACCGCATTGAGCTATCAGGTGATGGTGCCGAGGTGGAACAAGCAGCAAAGGTATTGGAAGAGCTGCAGTATCTTTATCGTCAGGGAACACTGATCACGATGCATGAGGTGCGCTATGGCATCGGTTTGGTGAAGGGCGGCCGGGCAGAGGCACTGCATATGCTGTTTGGGGATACGATTTTAGTAACGTCGCGCGGACGCCATGTGCGGCCCAAAACCTTGGGACAGCGGTTGTACTTGGATGCCATACGTCGTAATGAAATTACATTCGGCATTGGTCCGGCTGGTACGGGAAAAACCTATTTGGCCGTGGTCATGGCCGTGGCGGCGCTTCGCAACCGGGAGGTGCGGAGGATCATTCTGACGCGTCCGGCTGTTGAAGCCGGGGAACGGCTGGGATTCCTTCCCGGAGATCTGCAGGATAAGGTTGACCCGTATCTGCGTCCTCTTTATGATGCATTGCAGGATATTCTGGGGCAGGATACGTATCGGAAATTTATGACCAAGGGGATCATTGAAGTTGCGCCGCTGGCCTATATGCGCGGGCGCACGCTGGAGGATGCGTTTGTCATTCTGGATGAAGCGCAGAATACGACGAGCCGCCAAATGAAGATGTTTTTGACTCGTCTGGGCTTTGGTTCAAGGATGGTCGTTACGGGGGATCTGGGGCAGATTGATCTGCCGCGCGGCGCAGTGTCCGGTCTGCGCGAAGCGGCCCGAATTCTCGACGGCGTTAAAGGGATTGGCGTGGTGCGGATGGCCCCGCTCGATGTCATCCGTCATGATGTGGTCACGCGCATTGTCGAAGCGTATGGAGCCTGGGAATCGGAGAAAAAGCGGACATCCGCTTCTCCGGCTTCACGGAAGAAGGAAGGACAGGAGTAAGTGATGGAAGCTATCATCCGTATTTATCCGGAGACACTGACCGTTCCTCCGGCATACATCGATAACGTCAGGACGGCTGCAGAGACGACAGCAAAGCTTTATGGCGTGGAAAACGGCGAGGTGAGCGTTACACTGACCGATAATGACTATATTCATCAGTTGAATCGGCAGTACCGAGGAATAGACCGTCCTACCGATGTGCTGTCCTTTGCGCTCAATGAGAGTGAGGAACCGGAAGTAACCGGCGGAATGGATGTGAATATTCTTGGAGATCTGGTGATTTCGGTAGAACGAGCGGAGGAGCAGGCGGAGGACTATGGACACAGCGTTCGCCGGGAAATGGCTTTTTTGACTGTCCACGGTATGTTGCACCTGCTTGGTTATGATCACATGGAAGAGGATGAGCGCAGGGAGATGGAAGCAGAGCAGCGCTTTGTGATGGAAAAGCTGGGGATACCCAGAGAGTGAGGAAACGATATGGAAAAGAATGAACAGCATAAATCCGGATTTGTCGCCGTGATCGGGCGTCCGAATGTCGGAAAATCGACGCTGGTCAATACGCTGATCGGTCAAAAAATCGCCATTATGAGCGATAAACCACAGACGACGCGGACCCGGATCTTGTGTATTTTGACCCAGCCGGATGCACAGATCGTCTTTTTGGATACGCCCGGCATCCATAAGCCGCGGCATAAGCTCGGAGAGTATATGGTCAAAGCGGCAGAGGGAACGCTGAAGGAAGTGGATGCCATCCTTTTTGTGGTCGATGCTACAGAAAAGATGGGGCCGGGCGAGTTCTATATACTTGAACGCCTTCAGGCAACGATGAAGCCGGTTATTCTGGTGGTCAATAAGCTGGATCTCATTGATAAGGAGCAGGCTTTGCCCATCATTTCGCATTATACGGGGAAATATTCGTTTGCTGGCGTCGTGCCGATTTCAGCGGCGGAGCAAGTAAATTTGGACAGTCTGCTGGATGAGATCAAGAAGTATCTCCCGGAAGGGCCTCAGTATTATCCGGAGGATATGATCACCGATCAGCCGGAACGTCTGATCGTGGCGGAGCTGGTTCGCGAGAAGGTGCTGCATCTGACACGCGATGAAATACCGCATGCTGTGGCCGTGGAGGTCGATGAAATGACGACGCGGCCGAATGACGATGTGTATATCCGGGCGACCATTTATGTAGAACGGGATTCGCAGAAGGGCATTATTATCGGGGCAAAGGGAACGATGCTGAAGGAAATCGGTGCGCTGGCCCGTGCGGATATTCAGAATTTGCTCGGCTCGAAGGTGTTTCTGGATCTTTGGGTCAAGGTCCGCAAGGACTGGCGGGATCGGGATGGAATTTTGCGTAATTTTGGGTTCGGTGAGGAGCGATGAACGAAAAAAAGCGGTCCGGCAGCTTGTCAAAGAAGATTTCACGCCGTTTCATCAACGGGCTTATTCTGCTTGTTCCTCTGGCCATTACTTTTTTTGTTATTGAGGAGACGCTTCATTTTACGGAAGGCGTTCTAGGCAAACATTTGCCGTTCTACTTTCCGGGAATGGGGATTGTCACGCTGCTGCTCGGCATATATTTGGTCGGATGGCTTTCCTCCTATTGGGTAATGCGCCGGATGATTCGTGTCGGTGAGACGCTGCTGGGGAAAATACCGGTGGTCAAATTCATCTATAACAGCGTAAAGCATTTGTCTACCGCTGTATTTGAATCGAACAATATGTTTGACCATGTCGTGCTGGTCCCCTTTCATCAGTCCAAGGCACTGGGGTTTATTATGGCTGATGTGCCGCAGATGCTGAAAGAAACTCTGGGGGATGATTACGTCTGTGTTTTTGTTCCCTGGAGTCTTAACATGACATCAGGGACGAATCTCTTTGTCTTGAAAAAGGACGTGATTTATTTGGATATAAGCAGTGAGTCGGCGCTGCAATATATGCTGACGGCGGGGGCGGTTATGCCGAAGCGTCTTGTTCATGATGATGCCGCTGTGCGTTCCTCGGCGGCAGCCCGGAAACCGGATAAAAAGAAGGAGTGACAGGGATGGCGCTCTATCGGACAGCGGCGGTAGTGCTCGGTGCGAAGAACTGGGGCGAAGCGGATAAGATGATGACCTTTTTTACCCGGGAGCGCGGACTGGTACAGGCGGCGGCGTTTGGCTGCCGCAGGCCGCGCAGTCCACTGGCCGCCGGCATGCAGATGTTCTCGCAACTGGAGCTTCAGCTGTCTGAGGGAAAGCGCGTGGATACGGTACGGCAGTGTACACTCCGGCATCATTACCGCAAACTCAGCGAAGATCTTACGGTGATGGCCTATGGCAGCTTTGTAGCGGAGTTTTTGCGGGAGTTCCTGCCTGAAGGACAGCCGGAACCGGAAATATTCGATCGGCTTCTGGCCATCCTGCAGGCATTCGGGCAGCGCAATCCGCGTGTGACGGCCGTCGCCGCAGTCTATCAGCTGATGGAATATACGGGGATGCAGCTTCGCTATGAACATTGCGTTCATTGCGGCAAGAGCATAGAAGGGGATGCGTATTTCCTTCCTTCGGCCGGCGGTGTTCTCTGCGCTGGATGCAGAGAACAGGCCGCGATGGAATTTCCGGAGGATCTGAGGCAGTTCATTTTACATCTGCGTGATTTTGACTGGCAGGAGGATAAGCCTGTCAAAATTCGCTCCGAACTTTTGGTGCGGGCGGAACAGCTTTTGCTGGAGCATCTTCAGGCATTGCTCGGCCGGCCAATGAAATCTTTGGCTTTTATCCGCCAGCTATGAGAAACAGGATGGTTGACAAGCGGTCAGGGTTTTGCTAAACTCGTAATCAGCGATGAAGAAGATAAAGTAGTCTCACCCTTCAGCGAGGCGACGGCAGTGAGAGGTCGCCAAGGAGATGAAAAGGCACTTTGGAGCGGAACCCGATAGTATGAGGTGGGCTTCCTGTCACGGGAAACCAATCAGGGTGGAACCGCGGGATACTGAATATCAGGTCTCGTCCCTGTAACGATAACGTTACGGGACGAGACTTTTTTGTTTGTTTCCGTAGCAGATTTATTCAGAAGAGGAGTTGTTCCCATGAAGTTTCAGGAAATTATCCTGGCTCTGCAAAAATTTTGGTCGGAGCAGGGCTGTATTCTGGCAGAACCGTATGATGTGGAAAAAGGCGCCGGTACGATGAACCCGTCTACGTTTTTGCGCGTGCTGGGGCCTGAACCCTGGCATGTCGCTTATGTGGAGCCGTCCCGCAGACCGGCTGACGGGCGCTATGGCGACAATCCGAACCGTCTGTATCAGCATCATCAGTTTCAGGTAATCATGAAGCCTTCTCCCAATAATATTCAGGAGCTTTATCTGGAAAGTCTGGAGCGTCTCGGTATTGACCCCCGCCAGCATGATATCCGCTTCGTGGAAGATAACTGGGAGTCTCCTACGCTGGGGGCTTGGGGCCTTGGCTGGGAAGTCTGGCTCGATGGGATGGAGATTACGCAGTTCACGTATTTTCAGCAAGTCGGCAGTCAGGATATCAAACCGGTTGCTTCAGAAATTACGTATGGGCTGGAGCGTTTGGCGATGTATATTCAGGGAGTCGAAAATGTCTATGACATTCAGTGGACGGATGATTATACGTACGGGGATGTCTTCCATCAAAATGAGTATGAGCAGTCGGTCTACGCGTTTGAACTTTCCGATGAAGCGCTTCTGTTTGAGCTCTTTGACAAATACGAAGCAGAGGCTGTTCGTGTCATTGCTGAAGGATATGTTCATCCGGCTTATGATTATGTGCTCAAGTGCTCGCATACATTTAATCTGCTGGATGCACGCGGTGCGATTTCCGTTTCGCAGCGTACTGCATTCATCGGTCGTGTCCGCAAGCTGGCCCGTCTTTGCGCCGAATGTTATCTAAAGCAGCGTGAAGAGCTGGGCTATCCGATGTTGCATAGAGGGGAGAAGTGAGCATGAGCAAGGATTTGTTACTAGAGATTGGCACGGAGGAGGTTCCGGCCCATGTCATGCCGGGCATCCTTGCCCAGCTGAAGGAAAATGCCAGACAGGCATTTCAGGACAACCGCATCGCGTTCGGCAGCGTTCGTACGCTTGGTACGCCGCGCCGTACCGCACTGCTGGTCAAAGATCTTGCGGAAAAACAGGCAGACGTTTCCAGTGAGAACCGCGGCCCGTCTGTTCAGATTGCCTTTGATGCGGATGGCAATCCGACCAAAGCGGCTCAGGGCTTTGCCCGCGGACAGCATGTTGCACCGCAGGATCTCGTGGTCAAGGACGGCTATGTTTATGCCGTCGTTCATGAGAAGGGCCGGGAGACGGCAGATCTGTTGAGAGATATTCTGAAAGAGCTTATCTGCGGGCTGACTTTCCCCAATAATATGCGCTGGGCTGATTTAGATTTTAAGTTTATTCGTCCGCTGCGCTGGATTGTCGCCCTTTACGGCGGAGAGATCGTTCCCTTTGAAGTGGCAGAAGTGCGGTCCGGCCGTATATCTCGCGGACACCGCTTCCTGTCCAGCGGTGATTTTGAGATTGCCGATGCCGGCAGCTATGAAGCAGCCTGTGAGGAACATTCGGTCATTGTCGATCCGGACAAAAGAAAGGCGATGATTCGTGAACAGATCGAAGCCGTGGCCCGGGAACATGGCGGGACAGCGGAGATCACAGAAGATTTGCTGGAAGAGGTGCTGTATCTTGTCGAGTATCCGACAGCGCTGTGCGGAAGATTCGAAGAAAAATATCTGAAGCTTCCGCCGGAAGCGGTCATTACGCCGATGCGCGATCATCAGCGGTATTTTCCGGTCAAGGCTGCTGACGGAAGCCTGATGCCGCTCTTCATCACGGTACGCAATGGCGGAAAGGAATACCTTGAAACCGTCCAGCACGGAAATGAGCGCGTGCTCCGTGCCCGTCTGGCTGATGCCCAGTTCTTTTTTGATGAGGACCGCAAGAAGAGTTTGGAGGAGCATCGCGAGAAGCTTAAGACCGTGGTATTCCAGCAGGGACTTGGCACTATGTATGATAAGTCTGAACGGCTGATGCAGCTGGCCGATTTCATTGCGGATGAAATCGGCGCAGATGAGAAGACGCATAAGCATGCCAAACGTGCGGCGCTTCTCTGTAAGGCAGATCTCGTTACGGGAATGGTTCAGGAATTCACGGAATTGCAGGGCATTATGGGCCGTGAGTATGCAAAACTCGACGGTGAGTGTGAGAAGGTTGCCATCGCCATTGACGAGCATTACATGCCGCGCTTCGCTGGTGACAGCCAGCCACAGAGCGATGCTGGCCGCATCGTTTCGGCGGCAGACAAAATAGATACGATTGTGGGGACCTTTAGCCGAGGCAAGATACCGACGGGGTCTCAGGATCCTTTTGCGCTGCGCCGGCAGGCACTGGGACTGGTGAATATGATGATCGAGGCCGGACAGACGCTCAGCATGTCAAAGGTCGTAGAAAAGTCGATGGATCTTTATGGCATTATGGACGGAAACGCTCGTGCCAAAATGCAGAGCGATGTGGCTGACTTCATGCGTCTGCGTCTTAAAAATGTGTTGGAACATGTCCGCTATGATGTAGTGGATGCCGTTCTGGAAAACGTGGATGACCTGTATGCTGTCAGTCTGCGTGCTGAGGCTGTGTCCCGCTTTGTGACGACAAAGGATGCGGCTGCTAACATTCAGGCCTTTGTACGTGTTGCCAATCTGGCAAGAAAGGCTGGATCGGCCGATGTGGATGTATCGCTTTTCACAGCAGAGGAGGAGAAGAGTCTGTATCAGGCTTATACTTCTACAGCAAGTGCACTGGAAAGTCTGATTGCGGGGCAGGATTATACAGGGGCCATCGATGCGTTGTCGGAACTTTCCCGGCCGATTGATGCCTTTTTTGACGGCGTCATGGTCATGGATAAGGATGAAAAAATCAAAGCAAACCGTCTTGGCCTGCTCAGGGCAACGGATCTGCTGATCGGCCGCGTGGCTGATTTTACGAAAATTGTTCTGTAATGCGCTGAAAAACGAAAGCTGCAGCAAAACGTCTGTTTATTTTGCTGCAGCTTCCTTTTTTTACCGTATTTCGTTGTTTTCCAAATCAAATTCCAGATGACCGGCAGCCCGTCGTTCATCTTTCCGGATACAAAGCACATGCCCGTCAAACGTCGCAATGTGTGTTTCCCAATTGTAGGACATGTTATCGGATTGGATGGCCAGGCCGGGGCGTTCCATTTTGCAGCTTGGCCCGAAAAAAAGCACAGTGATGCCGGCCAGCTCGGCATAAACGGCGCCGCCTGAAAAGCGGAGCTCTCCTTCTTGAAGATGTGTCGGACTTTCCGTCCAGAGCTGGAGGGTGCGCGCGCTGATTTTTGCCGAGTCGGACAGAAAGATGCGGGGACCGGACTGGATGCGCACATGTCCGTGCAGATCGTATCGTCCGGTGGTTTCATTATAGGAGGACTGGTCGGCGGAGACAATGACCTGTTCCTGTCCTTTGATGATACTGGCGGATTTCAGAGGGGTGACGGGATATTCGCTGGCGGAGGCAGGGGGAGGCATGATAAAGGGGATGGTCGATAAAGCCAGCATCAGACAATTTATGAAACAATGCTTGTTCATGGAGTGCCTCCTTTTTATTTTTGGCTGTCGCATGTTGCACTTCTCTTATTTATTTTATCGCAATAAAAAAAGATTTGCAAAAAACAGGAAAAGGAGGATTTTCAAAGGGAAATGCTGTAGAATAAAAAGGAAACTTGGATCGGGGAGGATGAGGATGATGAATGTCAGGGAGCGTATAGAAGAACAGGAATATGAGAACCTTTCGGTCTGGGCGGCGAAAAGCCGGGAAGCCCGGCGCAAGCAGCCCATGGAGGAATGCCCGTTTCGGACGAAGTTCCAGCGTGACCGGGACAGGATTCTTCATTCCAAGTCGTTTCGCCGCTTAAAACATAAGACGCAGGTCTATATCGTTGCCGGGGATCATTACCGCACGAGGATGACGCACAGTCTGGAAGTTTCTCAGATATCGAGAACGATTGCCAGAGGGCTGCGGCTGAATGAAGATCTGACGGAAGCGATTGCACTTGGGCATGATGTTGGGCATACGCCTTTCGGCCATGCAGGAGAAGCGGCGATGGCCGAATTTACCGGTCATTTTACCCATAATGAGCAGAGCCTGCGGGTTGTGGAGTTTCTGGAACGCAGCGGACAGGGCTTGAATCTGACGTTTGAAGTAAAGGACGGCATTGTCAACCATACGGGAAATGTGCTGCCGAAAACGCTGGAGGGGCGTATCGTGCGGACGGCAGACCGCATTGCGTATCTCTGCCATGATTATGATGACAGTCTGAGAGCTGGTTTGCTCCGGCCGGGAGATCTTCCAGCGGCGGTATACGAACGCCTTGGAGAGGATACCTCGCATATGATTACCAGTATGGTGTCAGATATGATTCTGAATTCAGAAGGAAAAGAGGATGTGGTTTTGTCGGAAGAAGTGCGGGAAGTCATGGATCTGTTCCGTCAATTTATGTTTGAACATATTTATCATTCCGAAACACTGGCACATGAGCGCCGGCAGGCTGTATTTGTTCTGCGGGAGCTTTATCAGTGGTTCATGAATCATTTTGACCGTCTGCCCGAAGAATTTGTACGCCGGGAGAAGCGCTGGGGCCGCCAAAAGATTGTTACCGATTATGTGGCCGGCCTGACAGACAGCTATGCAGTCCAGCTGTTTCATGAGATTTTTATGCCTCCGGTTGGACTGATGGTTCATTGATGGATAAAATTTTTAGATTTTGTCAGGGAAAAAAGGGAATCAGCAAATTGTGGGGAATATATATAAACAGGAACGACTTGTTCCGCTGCCTTTTTGGAAAAAACTTTTGGGAAAGGCAGGAACTATTCGTTTTGTGACGAATGTTATACAGGTGTCTTGTTGCAGGATATCTGTCAGATCGGTGTTGTAAGGGGTTTTTGTGTATGCGCAGCGCGAGAATGGATGAATTTGTGGAACAGGTTCGTTCCCAGTCGGATATTCTGCGTGTGGTGCAGAGCTATGTGCCGCTCAAGCGCAAGGGCAACCGCTATTGGGGCTGCTGTCCGTTTCATCATGAAAATACACCGTCTTTTTCGGTAGTGCCGGATAAGGGATTCTTTTATTGCTTTGGCTGCCATGCCGGCGGAAATGTCTTTAAATTTCTTTCTTTGATAGAGAACGTTTCCTATTTCGAAGCGATTAAGCTTCAGGCAGAGAAGCTGGGGATTCCCCTGCCGGAACGTCAGCAGTCGCCGCAGGAGATCGCCCGTCAGAGAGAGATTTCCGATCTGCGCAAGGTGAATGAGATGGCGCGGGATTTTTTTCATAACTGTCTGACAATGACACGGATGGGCGAGACTGGCCGCGCTTATTTTGCCGGCCGCGGTATTTCCCCAGAAACCATCAAGGAATTTCGGCTGGGTTATGCTCCGAACGCATGGGATAAACTGTCGGTTGCTTTTCAAAAGCGAGGGGTAAAACAGGAGCTTTTGTTGGCGAGCGGTCTGACGGTGCAGCGCAGTCATGGGAGCGGTCTGTACGACCGTTTTCGCAATCGCGTTGTCATTCCTATAGCGGATGAACGCGGCCGGGTAGTCGGTTTTGGCGGGCGTGTTCTTGATGCCAGTACGCCAAAATATCTCAATACGCCGGAAACCATCTTATTTAATAAGCGCAGGATTCTCTTCGGACTGGATCGCTCGCATCGGGCTATTCAAGAACAAGGATATGCCATTGTTGTGGAAGGGTATATGGATGCGATTTCCGTATTCGGCGCTGGAATCCACAACGTTGTGGCCTCGCTTGGCACTTCTTTTACGACCGATCATTGCAAGCTGCTTCTTCGGTATGCGTCGGAGATTTATTTCTGCTACGACAGCGATGAAGCTGGACAGAACGCCACGATCCGGGCCTTATCCATCCTGCGGGACACAGGGGCTGTGGTCAGAGTGATCGTAGTTCCTGATGGAAAGGATCCGGATGAATACATCCGCCGTCATGGAGCGGACGCGTTCCGGCAGCTGGTCCGTCAGGCACTGCCATTGGTGGAATATCGTCTGCAGTATGTTCTGAAGCATGTAGATTACAGTACCTTGGAAGGAAAGGTGAAAGCGCTTCATGCTATGCTGCCAGTGCTCGGCAGCATTCGTGAACCGGCAATACGAAGTGAATACAGTAAGAAGCTGGCGCAGACCCTGCTGCTGGACGAGGGCGTCGTGCGCGATGAGCTTCAGCGTTATGCCAGAAAACCGGAGGGCGATCCGGCGGTATTGGAGCATGCTCCGATTCGTCAGGCAGTGAAGCAGCAGGATGGAGCGGTCCGACGAGCCGGCCGCATTATCATTCACATGGTCTGGCAGGATCTTTCGCTGCTGCAGCATGTGATTTCCGTCCTGCCGCTTACTGGCATAAACGACACGGTCCAGCGAGAGATCCTGTTGTTCCTGCAGGATCTGAGCAGCCGGGGAGAAGCTCCCGATGACGTAACGGCCGCGGAACACCTCAGCGAGGACGCGGCGGCAGAACTCTCGCGTGCTTTAATAGAAGATTTGGGCGGACGTGTGGACACTGAGGCGTACAATGACTCCCTGAAAGTGCTCAGAAAAGCATACCTCAACGCATTGTTTTTGGAACATTCCCGAAGGGCTGATGAGTATATGCAGGCAGGGAATCATGCGTATGTTGAAGAACTACATGAGGTAATGAAAATAAAGAATGAAATGGATGGTTTGTAAATTGGATAGAATATCAGAAATGGATTTTTGTGAAAGGGGGATGCTGGATGCCTGAGTCTAAGAAAAAACAGGTTGAAACTGACAGCAAAAACCGCAGCTCGGAAATTGTGGAGAGCCTGCTGTCCAAAGGGAAAAAGAACGGCGGGACTCTGACTTATGGAGAACTGGTTGAGGCATTGCAGACACAGGATCTGTCCCCTGATGAAATCGACAGCATGTATGATACGTTCAGCAGAAAGGGTATCGAGATCATCGACGATTCCAATAGTGAGGATCAGCAGGATGATGAGGTAGAGGATAAGGACGAGGAAGTCGAGATCGATCTTTCTGTTCCTGAAGGTGTGAGCATCGATGATCCGGTGCGTATGTATCTGAAGGAAATTGGCCGGGTTCCTCTTCTGACCGCCGAAGAGGAAGTGGCATTGGCAAAGCGCATGCAGGATGGCGATGAAGAAGCGCAAAAACGGCTGGCAGAAGCGAATCTTCGTCTGGTGGTCAGCATTGCCAAACGTTATGTTGGCCGCGGCATGCTGTTTCTGGATTTGATTCAGGAAGGTAATCTTGGCCTGATCAAGGCTGTGGAAAAGTTCGATTATACGAAGGGGTATAAGTTCAGCACCTATGCCACATGGTGGATCCGTCAGGCGATTACGCGTGCTATCGCTGATCAGGCGCGCACGATTCGCATCCCCGTTCATATGGTGGAGACTATTAATAAGCTGATTCGCGTATCCCGTCAGCTTTTGCAGCAGCTGGGACGCGAGCCGGTGCCGGAAGAAATTGCCAAAGAGATGGACATCAGCGTGGAGCGTGTACGCGAGATTATGAAAATTGCTCAGGAGCCGGTTTCTCTTGAGACGCCGATCGGTGAAGAGGAAGATTCCCATCTCGGCGATTTCATCGAGGATCAGGATGCGCCGGCTCCGGCTGACGCTGCTTCGTTTATGCTGCTGAAAGAGCAGCTGGAAGAAGTTCTGGATACCTTGACTCCCCGGGAGGAGAAGGTACTGCGGCTGCGCTTTGGCCTCGACGACGGCCGTGCGCGTACGCTCGAGGAAGTTGGCCAGAACTTCGGCGTCACACGCGAGCGCATCCGCCAGATCGAAGCCAAGGCTCTGCGCAAGCTGCGCCATCCGAGCCGCAGCCGCAAGCTCAAGGATTTTTTGGATTAAATGATGATAATGTAGGTTTGTCAATGATGTGAGACCGATAAAAGTTATCAATTATGAGGCATTCCCATAGATGTAATCCATAATATCGCCTTGGATTTTTGGGGCTTTTTTCGGTTGAAATACAAGGGATAATGCTTTTTGCCTCTCTTTCGGGGAATCCCATCCAAGAACCTTTGAGGGAATGTCGTTCGAGCGTGTCAGATAACGGTGCATCTGCAGGTTCAGATCCTCCAATGAGTAGAAGTGCAGATGATTGTAGAAACGCTCTTGATCATTCCTGTGGCTGCGCTCCACCTTGCCATTGTGACGTGGCGTTCTCGGACGAATCAACTTATGTTCGATGCCTAGCTTTCCGCAAAGGGCATCCATGGGATGGATACGCTCCGTCTTGCTGAGGAATACGCTTCTTCGTAGATACGGGCTTCTTGCGCAATCCAAGACGCACGAAGAGCCGGTATAAAGAGAGGGGGGGCGCGTATATCCGTGTTTACGCCTGAGCTTTCCGTAGAGTTCGCAGGGGGTTATGTCAGGGTTTCGACGGACAAGGTTCAATACCCACATGATTTCTTCGTTGGTATGTGCTCTGGGATGTACGGTATGGGGGCGATGCGATCGGTCAGCGAGAGATTCTGGCGTACCATCATAACGCTTGTTCCAGCGCATGAGGGATGCTTTTGAAATTTTATAGCGACGACAGACGAACTCGATATCCTTGGCTGAGCGATAGAGGGTGACGGCGTGAATGCGCGTCCCAATTTCATGTGGCAAATAACGCTTCTGATGTGGTATGATAGACATGGCGATCGGGTCTCCTTTTGTAGAAGTTTGTTGCAACCAATATTCTACGGGATTCGGTCGCTTTTGTATATCCCTCCAGTCTCACATATATTGTAAACCTACAATATAATATGCTGTTTCCTAGGAAAATGTATTGTATAAGCCAACTTGATATGATATGCTTATTATAAAGCATGTGTTACTTTGTAAATACAGTAAACTTGCTGAAGTGTTGTCAGTATACAAATTAGTGCATAAAATAAGGGGGAGTGTGCTGGTTTGACTGACAATGTGGAGATTATGGGAATAAGGAGAAGTGGTTTTATGGGGATAAAACAGCGTTTTATGGTGATGATTGGTCTGGTGGTACTATTGCTGGCAGCAGTGTCCGGTATAGGCTATTACATGGCACAGTCGATTTTGTCTGACAGTGTAAAAAGCCAGCTGACAGCAATAGTTAAGGATCAAGGCAGCCAGCTTGACACCTGGATTGAAAGCAAGGCTGCAATTTTAGATGGTGTCGGCAATGCCCTGTCTAAGCAGTCAGCAGAGGTTTCAACTACCAAGCAGACTTTGCCGTATTTAGGGGCGATTGCTGGGGATAAAGAAATTCTTGATTTGACCAGTGGTTCCGATAGCGGTAATTCCTTTAGTTATGTTGATGGTGATATTACCAATGATTTCGATGCGCGTACCCGTGACTGGTACAAAGATGCCAAAAACACGGGCAATGCACTATTTACTGAGGCATACGTATCGTTAGGCGGCTCATCTGATGGCAAGATAGTTATTTCCTACGCTGTACCTTTAAAGGCTGATTCGGGGAAAACTATTGGTGCGCTTTGTGAAGACATCGACCTTAGTGTGCTTGAAAATGTTGTAAAAAAGGTCAATTACGAAGGTCAAGGTACTGGTATCATAATTGACAAAAAGGGTCAGATTATTGCTAGCTCTGGCGAGGAAAAGGTCATGAGTTTAATTCATGATGATAAGGAGCTGACATCGCATTATGATGCCATGCTGGCGCAGCCAACTGGTTATTTTGAAATAAGCCGCGGTGGCGAGACAGAAATGTTTGCTTATACTACTTTGGAGCGTCCTGGCTGGATTGTTGGTTTGTTTGTGCCCAAGGATTATGTATTTGCTTCGCTTACTAAGCTAAAAATAGTTTATACTGTTCTGTGTTTGTTAGGCTTGATTTTAATTACTATAGGTGGTGCGATTTTTACCAAACAGATAACTTCAGTAGTGGTTCGTCTAAAAAACCATGCAGTTGAGCTTTCGCAAGGAAATCTTGCCGTAGCTGATTTGGAAGTTACCAGCAATGATGAGCTTGGCGATTTGACAAATTCCTTTAATACAATGAAAGCTCATTTGCACGCTCTTATCAAGCAGATGAGCAGTGTCTCAGAGCAGGTAGCAGCGGCATCGGAGGAGCTGACGGCAGGAGCACATCAGTCAGCGGAGGCTTCGACTAATGTTGCTGAGACTATTACTAAAATTGCTGAAGGTATGCAAAATCAGAATAACAGTATCGATGAGGCTAAGAAGGAAGTCGATGCGGTATTTACTGAAATGCAGGCTATGACTGACAATACAAAATTAATGGCGGATACCTCTAATGATACGGCAATAGCAGCTAAAACTGGTGAACAGCTAATGAATAATGCTATGCAAAAGATGGAGCATATCGAAAGCAGCGTTATGTCATCAGCTGATACGGTTCGTATTTTGGGTGAAAATTCCAAAGAAATTGGCGCGATTGTTGAAACTATTGTTGCTATCGCTGACCAGACAAATCTTCTAGCACTTAATGCGGCTATTGAAGCTGCTAGAGCTGGCGAAGCCGGCAAAGGTTTTGCCGTAGTTGCTGAAGAAGTTCGTAAATTGGCTGCTGAATCGCAGACATCAGCTGAAAAGATTAAAGAGAAAATATCCTCTATTCAGGTTGATACAAATCAGGCGGTTATTGCGATGCAAGAAGGTACTGTTGAAGTACAGGCTGGAACTGAGGCTATTAATGAAGTTGGCAGACAGTTTAAAGATATTATGCAAAAGGTATCGGATATTAAGACGCAGATTGATGCCTTCCATGCAGCTTCGAGCCGAATTACTAATGGTGCAGAACGAATAGTTGGTGCAGTTGATTCGATTGATGAGGTTAGCCGTGAAACAGCTTCGCATACAGAAACTATTTCGGCGGCAGCGGAACAGCAATCAGCTTCTTCGGCGGAGATAGCATCGTCTTCGGATTCTTTGGCTAAGATGGCGTCTGAGCTTCAGAATGCAACCAATAAATTTAAATTGTAATTAAGCATGACTATTGGCAAAGAATAAATAATTGGTTATAATATAATCACGTAAGTTAGAAAAAGCTGTCAGGTTTTTGACCGGCAGCTTTTTCATTATCTAAAAATTTAATTTAATGGGAGAGATATATTTGCGGATTTTACTTTCTAATGATGATGGTATTGAGGCTGAGGGCATTGAGGCTTTAGTAAGAGCACTTTATAAAGATCATGAAGTGATAGTGGCTGCGCCAATGCATCAGCAAAGTGGTATGGCCCATGCTTTAACTGTAGGAGCGCCAATAGAGGTTGCAGAAGAAATATGGTATAAAAGCACTAGCCATTGCAGGAACGCCGACAGATGCGGTAAAAATATATTTAGAAGCCTTAGCTGGAGATGCTAAGCCGGATTTAGTCGTATCTGGTATAAATCATGGTGCCAATTTAGCGACTGATATACTATATTCAGGGACAGTTGGAGCTGCTATTTTTGCTGATGATTTGCCAAAATTTTTGGATCATGAAAATAAGAAACTTTGCTTTTATAACATAAACTTTCCTAAACGACTTAAAGATGGTCAGGCTCAGTATGTTTTTGGACGGCAAGGAAAACGTGATTATATAAATGCGTTCAAAAAAGAAATGAAAGCTGGAAAAACCTATTATACTATTGCTGGGGAAATATATGATTCCGATAAAGGAAGTGCTACTGATATTTATGCAACTGAGGCAGGATTTATTTCGGTAACACCGCTGATAATAGATATGTCTGATTATGTGGCTTTAGAAGATCGTTTGCAAAAATTGTAGGTTTGTCAATGATGTGAGGCCGATAAACGTTATCAATTATGAGGCGTTTCCATAGATGTAATCCATAATATCGCCTTGGATTTTTGGGGGCTTTTCTCGGTTGAAATACAAGGGATAATGCTTTTTGCCGCTCTTTCGGGGAATCCCACCCAAGGACCTTTGAGGGAATGTCGTTCGAGCGTGTCAGATAACGGCGTATCTGCAGGTTCAGATCCTCCAATGAGTAGAAGTGCAGATGATTGTAGAAACGCTCTTGATCATTCCTGTGGCTGCGCTCCACCTTGCCATTGTGACGTGGCGTTCTCGGACGAATCAACTTATGTTCGATGCCTAGCTTTCCGCAAAGGGCATCCATGGGATGGATACGCTCCGTCTTAGTGATGTGGGTGAACTCCGCGCCGTTATCTGTCTGGATCATTTTCGGCAGATATCGGAAGAATGCGATGGCGCGGCGAATAAAATCGCAAGTAGAGTAGCTGCTTTGCTCTTCATAGGCATAGAGGAATCGTTTTCTGGAGGCCTCTTCTATGACTGTGTACTGGTAGACTGACTTTCCATCTCTACCCGCATAGCAGGCCTTCGGAACGTACTTTACATCCATCTGCCACTTCGTGCCGATGGACGTTGGCGTATCGTAAGGCTGAGGAATACGCTTCTTCTTCGTAGATACGGGC
>NZ_VUNL01000007.1 GCF_009697385.1 Wylensekiella montiformis | reverse complement strand
CAAGGTGGAGCGCAGCCACAGGAATGATCAAGAGCGTTTCTACAATCATCTGCACTTCTACTCATTGGAGGAGCTGAACCTGCAGATGCGCCGTTATCTGACACGCTCGAACGACATTCCCTCAAAGATTCTTGGATGGGATTCCCCGAAAGAGAGACAAAAAGCATTATCCCTTGTATTTCAACCGAAAAAAGCCCCAAAAATCCAAGGCGATATTATGGATTACATCTATGGGGATGCCCCATAATTGATAACTTTTATCGGTCTCACATCATTGACAAACCTACAGTGCGCGCTGGCCGAATAGATATTATCCTATTGAAATGCCTGGACCGCTGGTTCCGCAATGTGCGGGATTATTACAAGGTGCAGGACGTTCTCGACCAGTACGGCGTAAACTGGGAATGCACGCAGGAGGACTACAATACCACCACGACAAATGGGCGGCTGTTGCTTAACCTCAAACTTTCCATTGCCCAGAACGAGAGCGACCAAACCAGCGACCGCATCAAGTATGTCAACGAAGGAAAGCATCGCCGCAAGGAGGAAACCACCGGCAAGCATCCATTTGGCTATGAAATCAAGGATAAGCATCTGGTGGTCATCGAAAAGGAACGGCATATAGTCGAGTTCATCTTCCAGCAGATTCTTGCTGGCTATGCTTCCCACCCTATCGCTCGTAAAGTCTATGAGCAGTTCGGTATTCTCCTTGATGCAAAGCGCGTATGGCGGATACTGCGGAACGAAACCTATAAGGGCGTGCGCTATGGCATTCCTGACTACTGCCCCGCCATCATCCAGCCGGAAACCTTTGACCAGGTCCAAACTATCCTTTCACGGAATAAACGTGCCCCACTTACCGGGAGAGTGTTCTTGTTCTCAGGTAAGGTTATCTGCCCTTCCTGCGGGAATATCCTTCTTGCCAAGCGTGGCCACCGTAACCGTGCGGATGGTGGATTCCATAATCCTATCTATATGTGCGGCAACAGATACCATACTGGAGTCCCTCACGTTGCCGAAAAAGGCTGTCAGTTTGGCGGAGCCGTCTCTGAGGCGGTCCTTGAACGATACATACTCAAATCCATATGCGTCCAATGCTCGAAGCCTATGAGGCGGACGTCAGAGTGTCACAGGGCAAGATAGTCGACTACAAGAACAAGATAAGCGTCATCAACACGAAGCTTTCCCGCCTGAAAGACCTGTATGTTGACGGCCTGCTGGATAAAGACACCTACAAGAAGGACTATGTGAGACTTCAGGAAGAATTAGGTGAGTTGGCGCGACTCTCCATGCAGCAGCCTACGGTCCCGGCAGCCATGAATCGAATCTTGTCAGATGTTGATGATTTCATGCTGACCTATAAGATACTCCCGAAAATCAAGAAGCGTGAACTTTGGCAGTCCCTCATCCGCAGCATAGAGCTTGGAGAACGGCCGGGGCGCGGCAAACCATACACAGACATCACAGTAAAATTCTACTAAGACACCAAAAAGCCGCCCCGAAGGACGGCTTTTCATGTATAAAGTTATCCCCTTATTTTCCTGTACTCCCAGGCTCCGGCATCGGATGCCTCATAGAATATCCCGTGTCATGCGGATGTCATTACCGATGTGCCAGATTCAGAGCCAGCTCGGCATTGCGCGCAGCCAGATCGCGCAGCCGGACTAAGAGATCGGCATTATTACGTCGGAAGGTTTGCTTGTCATTCCACTTGCGGCGTATCTCCGCCATGAGCTCATCCGCCGTCACATCGCGCAGATTGCCGACCGGCTGTTCTCCGATAGAGGATAAAAACCGGTCGATCTTCGGATCATAGGAAATGCCGATCATCGACACGCCCATGACCCCCGCAAAAATCAGCGCATGAAGGCGGATGCCCAGCATCAGATCCATATTGCCGACCAGCGACAGAAACTCACTCGTCGTATATTCATCCTTCAGGATCGTGCAGGGTTCCTTCGTCTGCGCGGCAATCTTCTGCGCCGCCCGCACATCATCGGGAAACTGCATCGGCACAAAGACCACACGCGCCCCGAGCTCGCGCACGATGCGGTCCGATACCTCAGCCAGCACCTTTTTGTAATGCGTCCAGCCCTGCCATTCGCGAACCGAGATCCCTACGACAGGCTTTGCTCCGTCCGCATGATACGCCCGGAATATCGCCCGTCCCGTCTCCCGGCCAACGGGATGAATCGCCAATACAGGATCCGCCGTACATTCGATCGGCGGCCTGCGGATGCCCAGACGCTCCAGTTCAGCCAGCGATCCCTGATCGCGGACCGTGATGAGATCCACCCGGTTGCCCAGCCAGCGCATCGCATGCTCCGCCACTCCGCCCAGAATCGGACCGATCCCCTGCGCGTACAGCATGACCTTCGTACCGGCCAGACGAGCCATGGCAATGATTCCCATATAGTAGTAAAGGCTGCGGCGGCTGGTGACATTCTGCAAAAGACTGCCGCCGCCGCTGATCAGAAGGTCAGCCCGGCGCAATTCCCGAAAAATAGCGGGCAGCCCCAGCCAGGAAATCGCATCGACGCCATGACGGCGGCGCGTGTCTTCGGGATCCGCCGAAATCACAGTAATATGAAGTTTTGGGTCGAGATCTCCGAGAACCTCCAGCATAGCCGCCAGCATGGCTTCATCGCCGGCATTTTTTGAGCCGTAATATCCCGATACGACGATCCTGCTCATTAGTCCGCTTTACTCCCCTTTGCTTTTGAAACGATTACCTGCCAAAGCTCGATCAGGACCATTGCCTCCGCACCGATTCCGGCGCCCATGACAATCCCGCCAATGCCCCGCATAAACGACATATAGACCGGCGTGCGCATATGCGCGAACGTCTCGACCATCGAGCCCTGACCGATCGTCGCAACCAGCACCAACGCAAAGAAAATCATCGTCGGCCACTTGCGCCAAAAGGCCATGGCCGCCAGCATAAAGGCTGGATGACCGATCAGCAGCTCCTTCGTGCGCGGACGGGCATAAAACGCCTGCTCCAGAAAAGCCCGGAAACGCAGCTCTGTCTGCGATACCGGCATACCGGATGTATGGCCGCTGCGGGCCACAAAAACCACACCCGCGATCAGCACCAGAAACAGGATCAGCAGCGATTTGACGCGAACCGGCATATCCAGAATCTTCCGGAGCTGGTTGACCACGCCCTCCGTATCATCCATGCGGCCGTCAAAAACATCGAACCGCTGAAGGAACGCGATGCCGACCAGAACCAGCGGCAGAACAAAGGTGAGCTTGATCCCGCGGAAAATCTGGAACTCCAGCAAATATTCCGTATCGGCCAGCGAGCCGGAAAGATAAGCCGCACCGATATAGGAAAGCACCCCTGTCGCCAGCAGCGCCAGCGCCGCCGTCACAATCAGGCGCGGCAGAGACGCACAGGCCCGGTCGCGAAAAGCGCGGACGCGATCCAGCTGCGCCATGACAGCCAGAGCCGGAAATACATTGGCACTGGCCAGCGCCGCCAGAACGCGAATCTTGGCACCATTTCCCATGAGAACCGGCACGACGGACAGCGCGGCAAACAAAGCAAACAAAATCATCTGCATGCGCGGACGGGCATTGAGACGAGGAATAATCAGCGAAAGGTACAGCACGACCGCCGCAGCGACGCCCGCCATGACCAAAGCGCGCAGGGCGCGGGCCGGATAGAAGGACTGGAACGTGCCGGCCGGGCCAAAGGTATAGCCATGCGCAGCCAGCTTATCGTGCGTGTCCCGGAAATATTTCATATTGGTTGCAAGAAGACTCATATTCGGCGACGGCTTGTCGTAAATGCGCATCAGATCGATGCGGATATTCCGCTCCTCATCCGTATTCGACCACCGTTCGACAATCGTGTCCAGCTTGAGCTTCGGCTGCTCATCCTTCGGCACGGAATACAGACGGGCCACGTGATCGTAGCCGAGCCCCTTGGCAATCTCATTCATGCCGTCCTGCTTGTAGAACTGCAGCTGCGTCGTCGCCTCGATGAGGCCAAGGGTCATATTCCGTTCCTTCATGGCATCGATCGTCGTCTGCAGCGACTTCGGCGCCCCGAGCGTCTGCGTGCCGGAAAAAACGACCTCCGAGATCCGGAATCCGTCCAGACGCCGGAATACGGCCTGAACATCATCCGCACTACAGTCCTCATAATTGCTTGGACGCGCCAGAACATAGAACCCGGCATCGTTGACCGCCTTCATTTCATCGGTCGGCATGCCGAGGTTCATCTTAAGGAACGACTCATAGTGCGCCTTGACGGCCAGCACTTCCTCGCCGCCGACCGTATAAAGGCGGACGCGGTCCGTCCCGAGACGGCGGAACAGATCTTCCTTCACTTCCCGCCAGGTCAGCGGATCATGCCCCGTAACATAAACCTCCGTTCCGACGATCCTGCCTTCCGCCACCAGCTGGCGCCAAACCGGATCGGTCAGGCTGCCGCTGTGATAACCGGACAGAATCTGGCTGCCGGAAACGGCCGAAGCCTTGCCGTTGGCATTGAGCTTTTTGAATGTCGTCTCGTAAACGGCCAGAGAAGTAATCCCGGCTTCTTTGGCCTGCTCCATGACGGTCCCGGGCGGAAGCCCCTCCCGCTCGGCCAGTTCCAGCAGACCTTCATAATCAATGGCCAGATCCACCTGATGATTGGCCGTCTCCACCTGATGACGCTGAGCACCGATCGCCAATGCCGCCGCCAGTCCGATGACAATGAACAGAATCAGCCACCGGTTATAGTTGAATACCTTCATGCTGCAATTCCACCTTATTATTCCTTGTTATCACGATCAGCCGTGATGATAATGGCACCGTCCGTCTGCACAACAGAGTGCACGTTCAAACCCAGCGGCATCTTATTGGGCGCGGCCAGCTGGATATTGCCGAACAGATCCCCGAGCCGGGCCGTCCCCAGCCGGGTATTTTTCAGATCCAGACGCGTCATGAGAAAATACAAGGCGCCGTTCTCCTCGGCCACCTGTCCCTCCATCGCAATATCCGCCACGCGCCCGGCCAGCTTCGCATCGGCTGTGACCAATACCTTTTCCCGGGTAATATGAACCTGAACATGCTCAACATGATCGACCTTGCGTTCAATCACATCCCGCAGGCTTTCCTCGTCCACAAATCCCTTCAATGTCAGCGATCCCGCCGACTGCACGGGAACCCCCGCGCCGCCGATCAGTCCGGGGATATCCAGCCGGATATCCCTCCCGTCAATCGTCAGTTCCTTCAAGCAGATCTGTCCCACCTTCGCCTGATGAATGACAGCATTCAGACGATCCACACGCCCCAGCATCATCAGCGCGGAGGGCGTAGAATCCATATTGACCTGCACATCGCGGGTCGACAGGTTCCTCCCCAGACGCGTCTGCACTGCAGAGCGCGCGAGCCAGGGAAAAACCAGCCCGCCGGACACGACTAATATTATGAAGAACAAGCCTGCAATAGTCAAGTTTTTTCGCAAATTCACGTACCTCGCAACGGAACAAGGAGCCAGGATGACCTGACTCCTTCCTCCTTACAGTTCATGATTGGCCTTTGCGCTCAGATAAGCCCGGATAAACGGATCGATATCGCCGTCCATGACTGCCTGTACATTTCCTGTTTCCTGATTGGTACGATGATCCTTGACCATCGTATACGGCTGAAACACATACGAACGAATCTGACTGCCCCACTCGATGTTCTGCTGATCGCCCTCAAGCTTCGCCAGCTCAGCTTCCTTCTTTTCTTGTTCCAGCTCGAACAGCTTGGCCCGCAGCATCTTCAGACACTGCTCGCGGTTCTGCAGCTGTGAGCGCTCGTTCTGGCACTGTACTACAATGCCGGTCGGTTCATGCGTCATGCGGACCGCCGACGATGTTTTGTTGATATGCTGTCCGCCGGCGCCGGAAGCCCGGTAGGTATCCACGCGGACATCCGCCATGTTGATATCCACTTCTACGGCATCATCGATCTCCGGCATGATGTCGCAGGCCGAAAATGACGTATGGCGGCGCGCATTCGCATCAAACGGCGAAATGCGGACCAAACGGTGGACGCCTTTCTCCGATTTCAGAAAACCATACGCGTTATGCCCCTTGATAAAGAGCGTCGCCGATTTCACGCCGGCTTCATCCCCCGGCAGCAGATCGGCCGTTTCGACCGTAAACCCATGGCGCTCCGCCCAACGGCCGTACATGCGCAGAAGCATCTGCGTCCAATCCTGCGCCTCGGTTCCGCCTGCGCCGGCATGCAGCGTCAAAATAGCGTTGTTGGCGTCATACGGCCCCGAAAGCAGCACTTCCAGCTGAAGGTTCTCGAGTCCCTCTGCGACCTTGTCGGCCGCCTCCCGAATCTCTTCCTCCAGCGACTCATCGCCGTCCTCCACAGCCATCTCCCAGAGCGTCTGCGCATCCTCGAATTTACTCACGAGATTCTTATACTTATCCACACTGATCTTGACATCATTGAGCTCCTGATTGATCTTCTGGGCTTTTTCCGCATCATCCCAGAATGTCGGCTCGCCCATCTTGTACTCCAGCTCGGCAATTTTCGCCTCCTTGGCCGGAACCTCAAGCGATACGCCCATCTGATCCAGCTTCTTCCGGAGCTCGCCAAGCTGCGGTTTCAAATCTTCCAGCATGTTTTCCCCTCTACTTCACTGACATAATCCCTGCTGCTGATCCGGCGAGGCAGCGGCCACTTCCCGCAAAGCGGAACGACTGCTGTCCCAGCCCCATGTGCAGCCGGTTACTGATCCTTGCCGCAGCAGTTTTTGTACTTCTTGCCGCTGCCGCACGGACAGGGATCGTTGCGGCCGACCTTCGCGCCGTCCTTCGTGACCGGCTTCTTCTTCGCCTCAGCCGCACTGACCTCGTCGCCATGCGAGGCCTGAGCATTCTGAAGATGATCCGAAAGCTGCGAACGCTGCTGCTCGATCGCCTGCTCCAGCTGCTGCTTCTGACGCCCCGAAGCCGCGGCAGATTCCGCGCCATCCGGGCTGACCGTCTGCTGCTCCGGCGTGATGATGCTGACGTGATACATCAGCGAAG
This sequence comes from Wylensekiella montiformis, assembly GCF_009697385.1. Lineage (GTDB taxonomy): Bacteria > Bacillota > Negativicutes > Selenomonadales > Selenomonadaceae > Selenomonas_A > Selenomonas_A montiformis. The sequence goes on along the minus strand of NZ_VUNL01000007.1, from coordinate 156,214 downwards.
CGATCTGGTCCTGAATGGCCGCTTCCATCTCCTCGAACATATCGAGCGCCTCGATCTTGTATTCGACCAGCGGATTGCGCTGACCATATGCGCGCAGATTGATGCCCTCGCGCAGCATATCCATGTGATCGAGATGCTCCATCCATTTATTATCCACGACGCGAAGCATGACGACCTTCTCAAGCTCACGCATATTTTCTTCGCCGAAGAGCAGCTCCCGCTGACGGTAACCGTCCTCCGCGACTTTTTCCAGAGTCTCTTTGAGTTCATCCCGGCTCAGTTCCACCAGCTCTTCTTTTTTCAGCCGGCCGGCCGGCGCATAAATCTTTTCTGCGTCCTCGATCAGCCCGTCCAGCTGCCATTCCTCCGGATAAAGCTGCTCGTTGGCGAACTGGTTCATCTCATCTTTAATGATATGATTGACCATGCCGATGATGTTCTCACGCAGATTTTCGCCCAGCAGAATCTTGCGGCGTTCGCCGTACATGACCTCGCGCTGCTGATTCATGACGTCATCATATTCCAGGACATGCTTGCGGATATCGAAGTTGCGCGCCTCTACCTTCTTCTGCGCATGCTCGATGGAGTTTGTAATCAGCTTATGCTCGATCGGCTCATCCTCTTCCATGCCCAGCTTGTCCATCATACCGGAAATGCGGTCCGCTGCAAACAGGCGCAGCAGATCATCTTCCAGCGAAAGGAAAAACCGCGATGCGCCTGGATCTCCCTGACGGCCCGAACGGCCGCGCAGCTGATTGTCGATACGGCGCGATTCATGGCGCTCCGTGCCGACGATGAACAATCCGCCGAGTTCCGGTACGCCCTCGCCGAGCTTGATATCCGTGCCTCGTCCAGCCATATTGGTCGCGATGGTCACGGCTCCCTTCTGACCCGCGTTCGCGATGATCTCCGCTTCTTTTTCATGAAATTTCGCATTGAGCACGTTGTGCGGGATGCCGTTTTTCTTCAGAATGGCGCTGAGCTCTTCCGACTGCGTGATGGACGTCGTACCGATCAGCACCGGCTGCCCCTTCTCATGCAGTTCCTTGACAAACTTGCCGACCGCCTTGTACTTGGCCCGTTTCGTCTTATAAATAAGATCCGGATAATCCTTGCGGATGACCGGTTTATTCGTCGGAACCACGATGACCGGCAGATTGTAGATCTTCAGGAACTCATCTTCCTCCGTCTTAGCCGTACCGGTCATACCGGCCAGCTTATGATACATGCGGAAGTAATTCTGGAAAGTGATCGTTGCCAAAGTCTGCGACTCGCGCTGAATCTTCACGCCTTCCTTGGCCTCAATGGCCTGATGCAGGCCGTCCGAATAGCGGCGTCCCTCCATCAGGCGTCCCGTGAACTCATCTACGATGACCACTTCGTCGCCCTTGACCACATAATCGCGGTCCCGCTTCATGAGCGCCTTGGCGCGCAGGGCGGCCGTAAAGCAGTGCGAAAGCTCGATATTCTCCGGTGCATAGAGGTTATTGATGCCCAAAATCTTCTCGATTTTCGGCACAGTGCTGTCTGCTGCCGCCACCGTCTTCTGCTTCTCATCGACTGTATAATCCACGCCCTCTTTGAGGCCGGCTACGGCCCGGGCCATCACGGCGTACATATCCGTCGACTTCGCGCCAGGGCCGGAAATGATCAGCGGCGTACGCGCCTCATCGATGAGAATGGAATCTACCTCGTCGACGATGGCATAGTTGAGCTCGCGCTGCACCATCTGGTCGGGATAAATGACCATGTTATCGCGCAGATAATCAAAACCGAACTCATTGTTCGTTCCGAACGTAACATCGCAGCCATACGCGTATTTGCGCTCTGGGAAGTCCATATCATGAACGACCAGTCCGACCGAAAGGCCGAGGAAATGATAGAGTTTGCCCATTTCTTCACTGTCGCGGCGGGCCAGATAATCGTTGACCGTGATCATATGAACGCCCTTGCCGGTCAGCGCATTGAGATATACCGGCAATGTCGCGACCAATGTCTTTCCTTCACCGGTGCGCATCTCCGCAATCCGTCCCTCATGCAGGCACATACCGCCGATCAACTGCACATCGAAATGGCGCATGCCAAGCACGCGGCGCGAGCCCTCGCGCACGACCGCAAACGCCTCCGGCAGCAGATCATCGAGCGTCTCCCCTGCGGCAAGACGCTCCTTAAACGCATTGGTATAGCCGGTTAATTTCGAATCCGTCAGATTCTGCATCTCCGGCTCCAGCGCATTGATCTTCTCGACCATCTCGCGATAACGGGCTATCTCTTTATCGTTATTGTCACCCAAGAATCGTTTAAGAAATCCCAGCAAACAAAATCACTCCCTCTATATAGCAGTCCTACCTTACAATAGTATCAGACTGCCACTTATAAGTCAATTCTTCGCGGCCGGCACGGCTGGCGCTTCCACCCTCTCCCCCGCTTTTCAAAAAAAGCCGCCACGCAAAAAAGCTGCGCATCATCCACAAAGGCTTATGCGCAGCTTCTCTTGTCTCTGTCTTATGCTGTAAACGAAATACCGCGGCCGTTCTTCCCGGTCAGTTGCCCGGTTCGATCAGTCCGTAGTTGCCATCAGTCCGGCGGTAAACCACATTGACCTCCTCCGTCTCCGCATCGCGGAACACGAAGAAATTATGATTGAGCAGGTTCATCTGCATGATGGCTTCCTGCACATCCATCGGCTTGACCACAAAGCGCTTCGTCTTGACGATCTTGTATTCCTCATCGTCCTCCGCCTGTTTTTCCGGCGCGGAAGCAAAGGCCTCCGCCTTAAAGCCGCCGCTGCGGAACCTGCGGGCCAGCTTCGTTTTCTGTTTATGTATCTGACGCTCCAGCTTCTCCACGACCAGATCGATGGACGTATACATATCCATGGTCGCTTCCTCGCCCCGAAGCAGGACGCCGCCCTGTACCGGAACCGTCACCTCGACGATGTGACGTCCCTTCGAAACCGTGAGCAAAACCGTGATGTCACCGACATGATCGAAGTACTTGGTGACTTTTCCTACACGTTTTTCCACGTACTCGCGCAGGGAAGGAGTGATCTCGATGTTCTTGCCTCTTACAGTGAATGTTGCCATAAGACACATCCCCTTTCTTTATAATGGACTCCGTGTTGCGGAGCTCTTATCGTGCGTTCCCGCCTTCCAGCAGGTTTATACTTCTAGTATTCGTCGCCCAAAACCAAAACCCTTCTTTTTCCGCAAAGAAAAATCTGAAAGTTCAATGAAAAACAAAAACGCCCCGGTTCCAAGGAACCGGAGCGTCAGGCTGATCCTTCGATCAGGCCGTCTTCACAACGTTCGAAGCCTGCGGGCCGCGAGCGCCTTCCACGATATCAAACTCAACCGCCTGACCTTCGTTCAGCGTCTTGAATCCTTCATCCTGAATGGCAGAAAAATGAACAAACACATCATCGCCGTCTTCGCGCTCGATAAAACCATATCCTTTTTCTGCACTAAACCATTTTACTTTGCCAACCATTGAGATGCCTCCCCAGTTACGATATCCTTGGCCGCGGAACACCGCGGAACTTATTCCATTATACGGGCCGAACCGCCGGCTGTCAATCACAGATCGGCAAGCAGCGAACAAACGGCGCGATCACATGTACACATTATAACACTTTGGACAAAAACAGCTTGGTCCTTTCCTCACGAGGATGCTCAAAGACCTCTTTCGGCTGTCCCTGTTCGATAATGCGTCCGTCATCCACAAACAAGAGCCGGTCCCCGACCTCGCGGGCAAAGCCCATCTCATGCGTGACAATAACCATGGTCATGCCTTCCTCGGCCAGCTTGCGCATGACGTCCAGAACCTCACCGACCATTTCCGGGTCCAATGCCGACGTCGGCTCATCAAAGAGCATCACCTTCGGCTTCATAGCCAGTGCGCGCGCAATGGCCACCCGCTGCTGCTGCCCGCCGGACAGCTGCGTCGGATAATTCTCCGCCTTATCGGCCAGGCCGACCCGTTCCAGCAGCTGGCGCGCCGCTTTTTCCGCCTCTTCTTTCGGCTCATGACGCACCTTTACCGGCGCCAGCATGATATTCTGCAGCACCGTCATATGAGGGAAAAGATTAAAGCGCTGGAACACCATGCCGACCTCTTCGCGCACCTTATTGATGTTTGCCTCGCCATCGAGCAGGATCCCATCCACGCTCACCGTCCCCTGCGTCGGTTCCTCAAGATAATTCATGCAGCGAAGCAGCGTACTCTTGCCGGAGCCGGACGGTCCGATAATGACCACAACTTCCTTTTCTTTGATGGAAAGATCGATCCCCTTCAGAACCTGAACCTCCCCATACGATTTATGCAGGTTTTCAATGTCGATCATCAGTCTTGCACCTCCACTCCAGATAGGCGACAAAGCGGGATATCGTCAGTGTCATGACCAGATAGATAATGGCCACACAAGTCCAGATCTCCACCGACGCATACGTCTTGGCAATGATCAGCTGTCCGCGGCGCGTCAGCTCCTCAAAGCCGATGACCGAAACCAGCGAAGAGTCTTTCAGCAGGGCGATGAATTCATTGCCGAGCTGCGGAATCACCCGCTTGAACGCCTGCGGCACCACAATGTAACGCATGGTCTGTACCCAGGTCATCCCCAGTGAACGTCCGGCTTCCATCTGCCCCTTATCAATCGACTGGATGCCGGATCGGAAAATCTCCGCCACATAAGCGCCGGAATTCAATCCGCAGGCACTGATTGCCGCCACATACGGATCGCTGCGCTGACCGGTCAAAAGCGGCAGCGCAAAATACACCAGAAAGATCTGAACCAAAAGCGGCGTGCCGCGGAAAAAATCAACGTACACCGCCGCAATCATGCGGAACAGGCGGATGCGGCAGATCCGTGCAATCCCCATGAACAAACCGATCAAAATACCCAGAGCCACCGACAGCACCGTAATCTTGATCGTGATCCCCGCTCCCATCAGAAGCAGCGGAACAGAGGACACCACCAGATCGAAATTAAAACTCATTCCTTTTCACCTTACCCCTACACAATGCGATAGCATTTATAATTATTCACGCTCATTCCAGCCACTGCCTATTATATTTCAATGCCCATGGACTGTCAAACCGAATTGTCCAATGGCGGGCCACACAATAAAAAAACACCGGCGAACCGGTGTTTTTTTATGCAGGTTATACGATTATTTTTTCTCGCCGAACCATTTTGCGAAAATCTTGTCGTATTCGCCGTTTTCCTTAAGCTTCTGCAGCGCATCGTTGATCTTCTGCTGCAGTTCCTTGTTATCCTTGCCGATCGCGATGCCGTAATCCTCAGCAGTCAGACGCTCATCCAGCGCCTTGACGCCCTGAGCGCCGTTTTTCGTGATGTAATAATCGTTGACCGGACGGTCATTGACGACCGCATCGACACCGCCGGCCTTGAGCTCCATAAAGCAGTCAGCCGGAGTATTGAGCTCCTTGATCTCAACGCCCTCGATCTTCTTAACCTCTTCCGCGCTCGTCGTGCCGATCTGAACCGCAACCTTCTTGCCCTTGAGATCCTGGAACTTCTGGATCCGCTGCTCGTCGCTGCGGACGACCATCGTCAGGCCGGACTGATAGTACGGATCGGAAAAGAGCACATTCTGCTTGCGCTCATCATTGATCGTCATGCCGGAAATGATAACATCGATATTCTTGCCCTGCAAAGCCGGGATCAGACCGTCAAAACCGAGATTCTGAATCTCGACTTCATAGCCCATCTCCTTGCCGATCGCACGGATCAGGTCCATATCAAAGCCCTGATACTCCTTCTGTCCCTCATCCTGAAACTCAAACGGAGCAAAGTCGATGGAAGAACCCACCTTCAGAACCTTTGCGCCCGATCCGCTGCCTGACGAAGTGCTGCTGCTTCCGCCGCAGCCTGCCAACGCGAATACAGCAAACACGCAGGCCGCCATCAATGCCAATGCCTTTTTCATTTTCATGAAATTCCCACCTTTACCTTTCCTTCTCTGCCTGCAGGCCGCCCCGTTCTGCAGGCAGTCTGCAAAGAAATAGAGCCTGGGTTATGTAACCCAAGCTCCATTGCTCACGTACAATAACAAGCATATTATAGCACGTATCCTAAAAACTGCAAGAGATTAATCCCTCTGCGCTCTTCTCTTATTGAAGCAGTCACGGCAGTAAACCGGACGATCGTCCTTCGGCTCAAACGGAACTTCCGTCTCCTTGCCGCATTCTGCACACGTTACCGTATACATCTGACGCTGCTCTCCACCCTCGCGGCTGCGACGGCGCTTATCACGGCAGTCACGGCAGCGCGCCGGCTCGTTCTCGAAACCTTTCTCAGCGTAGAATTCCTGCTCACCAGCGGTGAACGTAAATTCTTTACCACATTCTTTGCATACGAGTGTCTTGTCTTCGAAAGCCATAAAATAATCCCCTTACTAGAAACAAAAAAATAACTCTAAGATGTCCCAAGTTCTCTATGTATTAAAAAACGCTAAGAAAAAAGAACGTCCATGACGCTATTATAGTTGATTTTCGTCAAAAAAGCAAGTGTTTTTTATATTGTGCAAAAATTTTGCCATATGCGGCGATATCCAGCTTCCAGCTCCCGCATATATCCTTCGGCATCCATCAGCGGGGAGCGCAGCAGATTCGCGCGCAGCCCGGAATGATACGCGCCGATCAGCTCAGGCGCATTGCCAAGCTGCACGGCCCGTCGCACATAATTGATATCATTTTCCGCCACAAGTTCCCTTACTCCGGCATTCGTCAGGATCGATGCGCCGAACCGCGCTCCATGGCTGCGCCCTCTCAGGCTGATAACCGGCACCCCCATATATAGCGCCTCGCAGGTCGTCAGACCGCCGTTATACGGCATGGTATCCAGCGCGATATCGATGTCCCGGTACTGCTCCAGATAATCCGGACTGTACGGCCTGAATTCGACCCGGGACAGATCAAAGCTCAGGCGGGACAAACGCTTCCGAACAATCTCCTGTCCGGAGGGAATGCTGCAAACCTTTCCCTTAATGACCAGCCGCGAATCCGGAACCTGATCCAATATGCCCCGCCACAAAAGCAGTGTCTCATCGGTCACCTTGGCAAAATGATTAAAACTGCCGAACGTCGTATAACCGTTTCTCAGACACGGCGCTTCCGCGCCGGCCGGCGGCATCTCCCGCACCGCCGTCGGCGCATAGCAGAAATGCGTATGTGGGAGGCGCAGAATGCGTTCCGTAAAGCCGGATTCTGCGGGATCGCCAACGGGCAGGCAAACGGAATCCGAAAGGAAATAATCCACTGCTTTCAGCCCTGTCGTATTCATATAACCGATTCCGCAGAGCTGAACCGGCGCGGGCTTATAAGCCAGAACAGGAAGACCGCTTTCCTGCGTATGCCCCGACAAATCCACCAGAATATCGATCTTATCCTCGGCGATCAGGCGCGCCGCCGTCCGCGGACTGCGCCCACGCAGATCCCGCCATGTGACCATCCCGGAACGGAGACGCTTCGTCACCGCATCCGGCTTTCCCGTCGAATAGCAGAACACCATAAAACGGCTGCCGTCAAACTGTCTGAGCAGCGGAGCCAGAAAATACGCCACCGCATGCTGCCGAAAATCCGGGGACAAATATCCGATGCGCAGCTTCTTTTCCGGCAGGCGCGGCCGCTGGTCATGAGAATAGGGCGTCTCTCCGAGCAGCGCTTCATACCGTTCCGCCTCCCGCCGGCTTTCCCGAATCGACTGCTCCCGGTAATTGCGCATGAACAGAAACTTGCTGTACGCTCCAGCTGCCTCCTGCGGCTCATCACACAGAGCGCTCAGCTCCTTCAGCTGATGTGCGGCATCCTCCGGCCGGGCCGCCAGATAACAGGCATCTGCCATCCAGCCCCGCGCTTTTCTCAGCAGGCGCGTCAGCGTATGGTAATACGCGTCGCCGGGATCCAGCGCCTGTCTCTTCCGGTCCGCCTCGGCAATGATTTCCTCCAGCAACGGCAGTTCTTCGTCAAGGCGGAAAGACACGGCCGCCAGGCCAGCCTTGACCAGCCGCCCGCGCAAATGATTCGGCTTCTTCCGCAGGATCTCCCCAACCAGGCTTTCGGCCTCCTCATGATCGCCGGAATACAACGCCGCTTCGGCCATGACCGCCGCTCCGTCCATGCTCTCCGCGTTCATATTCCATAGTTCCTGCGCGCAGGCGCGCATCCCCTTCGGATCGCCGTCCGCGGCAAACTTATCCGCCAAATTCAGCCAATTCAGTACATCGTGGTTCATGAACAAGGACTCCTGCTTCATCTCGTAATTTCATATACTTTAATTCTTTTTCTACAAAAAACCTGAAACTCCTGCCAGACCACAGGAATTTCAGGTTCACGGAAAAACATCCGCTTTTATTTTATAACGCGCATGCTGATATAATCGACCTTTTTATCTTTCTTTCTGACCGCAAACCACAGTAAACCTTTGCGCCCCAGTTTATCCTGGAACGGGTACTCATACAAAACAAGATCCTTCCGTTCCTTCGTCGCATAATCTTTACCGTACGCCTTGACCACATCATCATAGGGCGACCCTTCGTGCAGTCCGCGCGCAGTCTTTACCGACGGCCCATCGGATGCAATGGCGTCTACCCTGCCATTCCTTACCCCGACCGTCACATCCTTATAGCGGTGAAATACGTAACTGCCGTCCACAAATGCACCCCGGTCGATTGCCAAAGTCTCTCTCATCTCTTTTTCCGACATCCCCAGCACCGCTTTTCCCAGTGAAAGCTCTGGCTTTTTTATTATCTTACTGGCCAGTTTCTCCGGCAGCACTTTCTCTGCAGTCTGCCAGAACCGTTCCGCCAGATGTTGCTTACCGGCCTGTAACGCCTGAACGGGCAATTGCTCCGCCATAGTCCTGCCGTGCGGATTCAGATAAATGCCAATCCCCGCACCCAGACAGGCCACAATGGCCAGCAAAGGAATCCATCTCCTGAATCCCTTTGTCTGATGCCCGTTTTTCGCCGAACGATCCGCAAAATGTTTCAGGGACTGCTGATAATATTCTTTGGAATGATCCAGCGGACGGGAAGGTATCGGCCGCAGGCCCAGACTGTCTGCAGACGGCGTATTCTCTTCGATCATTTCCCGAAAAAGGTTATCCCGAGACAAAAACCTGTTCCCCCTTTACCACCCATAATACAGATGCTGTGCATCCGTAACCGCCCTATGATCCATATCGCTCAGCAGAATCATGTTCTGTGGAACATCCGCGCCGCCTTCGCTCAACGGCACGATATGATGCACTTCGTAGCCGGCCGGCACCTCCGTATAGCCATGCTGATGGAGAAATGCCTGTTTCATCTCTTCGCTGCGGACGATATCATCACTTGAGATATGCTGGGCCCCATCGATCTCCCCCATATCGATAATCTGCTGCAGCTGGCTGCTGTCCGTCAGCATGCCATGTTCAACACCGGGCAGATCGTCCACATCACTGAAAGCAGGCATGATCCCCCCATGGGCGTCGGTCATATAACTCACCACCGGCGCATCGGCTGTATCATTCATCGCGTCCCCGTTCCATCCGTCAGACGAATAAAGGAATGGATCCGGCTGAAATTCCTGAGCATGCGCCAGCGGGTCCGGATACATCAACATATCTTCACTGTTTCCCGTCAGGCTGTCCGCCCCATCCGGCAAATCATAGCCGCCGAAACCGTCATTTCCGCCAAAGCCGTCCGTCAGATCCGGCATGGATACATCCGTCAGCAGGTGGTGGCCTGCCCTCATATGCATCATATCATTCGTATGCATCATGTCATTCGTATCCGTAGAATGTTCCGGCATATGAGAATCATACATCATATCCATTTCATCTGCCTCCCTGTATCTGCAATTTCCCGAGTGTTTCCAGCACCTGTTTATCCGCTTCCAACGAACTGGTCAACTGACGCTGCCTCATCGTTTTTTCACGGATTTCTGCATCAATCTTGTCCCGATAATCCGCGAGCAGCGACTCATACGAATAGACTATATTTTTCACAGAAACCGTGCACCGCTTTCGGATTTCTTCCTGAACATCCTTCTGCAGCTGATTCATACACTGGATCAGCTGCCCGGAAAGCTGGGCATTGACCTCCGCCTTGGCCGCCGCCAGTCTCTTCTGGAACAGCGTCTTGCGGATAAACGGCATCGCCGCAAAGCTGATAAACGGCATAAGCACGCCGCCCGCCACCAACGTCAGCCCTACGCCTCCAGCCGCCGCAATCGCGCCCGCCTGAAGATCCGTATTGGAAAGATCTCTCGCGCGGACATCCAGAACAGCACGACCATCCAGACTAAAGGGCAGCTGGGAGGACTCAACCATCACTTCCTGCTGAAAGTTACGGCTCATCCCGCGGGAAATCTGCAGCTCCACCTTGCGAATCAACAGCAAAATGCGCGGTCCATACATACCGATCCAGTTATCGATCTCACGCTGCACTCTCTTGATGATCCGTGACTCAATAAAATCCTTGAAATCATCGCCGCGGTAGTTTTCTACCATATCCAGAATATCTTCTTCCAGCCTCTGATAGAAATGCTTCAAGGATTTATTCGTCATATCAAGAATGATCTTCTGCTCCTTTTCCATATAAGCCTGCACGCGTTCCTGTCCTTGTTCCTTGTCCGCCAGCATAGCCTCAATTTGCTTCTTTGCCGCCTCCAGCTGCTGGCTGTCCGTCTCATGAAGCATCTTTCGAGACAGCGCCTGATTATAGATGCGCTGAACCACCTGACGATACTGCCATTGAAACCGGGCCAGCTTAATGGTCATCCTCTGCCTTTCCGCAGCCTGCTCCAGATAAGCTCTCAGCGCCGCCATTCCCGAACGTTTCTCTGCAGCGCCGCCTTTCAATGCCTGCCATGCCGACAAAGGAAACAGCTCGATATCCTGCAGGCCCGGCTTCCCCTCATCACCTCCGAATGCTTTTTTCAGACGCATCCGGAGCTTGTCCAGATACTCCTCCTCATCGACTTCCTCTTCATCAAGATGATCGATTTTATTGGCCAGAAACACGATTTTCCGGATTCCCTGAGGCAGCACCCGCTTTTCTAAAAATTCTTTTTCCGTTTTTTTCAGCGGTGAAGACGCGTCCAGCAGAAACAGCACCATATCCGCCTGCGGCAGAAAGCCATACGTTACCTCCGCGCGCTGCTCGTCCATATCCGATACGCCCGGCGTATCCACTACGACTACCTGATGCTGCAGAAAGGACGACGGATAACCAATGCGGAGATACTCTACGTCATCAGCCGTATCCTGCTGTGCCCTGACCGAGAACCGCTTTAAAAACTCACAGTCCGCCTCTCCCTGCTTCACCATGCCATTACGATATACAATCTCCACACCGGGCTGTTCCGCATAATGAAGGACCTGAATCACTGCCGTTTCCGGCAGGACATCCATCGGCAGCAGCGGTTCTCCCATCAGCGCGTTAACAAAAGTGGACTTTCCCCGGGAAAACTCTCCCAATACGACGATGGAAAATACATCCTGCTGTATAGCCTGCTTCAGCCTGTGCAGCTCCGCCCGGCTTTCCTCTGCCACAACCTCCTGCGGCAAAGACAGGACAGCATCGATTTTCTCATTGAGTTCCTGATATTCTTTACGTTCTTCCATTTCCATGCCCTTCTTTATCCTTCCAGCGACGCCGCGGCATGCTTCAATACTTCCACCGCCTGCAAGCCCTGATCCAGCTCCTTTTTCTCCGCCTCATACCGCTGCTGTTCCAGATGGAAATCGTTCTTCGTCCGCACCAGACGTTCCTGCTCATAGACGAGTTCATCGTCCACCAGCCGGCAAATTTTCTTTTCCAGCGCCGCGATATCCACGTTGACGGAAATCGCCGACTTGCAGGTACTCTTGTATTTCTGCCAATGAACAGCTACGTCTCTCTTCAACTTCTCCAGATGGGTATTATAAGCCTCCACGGCACTGTTCAGACGATCCCGGCGGCCGCTGAAATCAAAAATCGGGGTACCGCCAAACAGCCCCGAGTTCTCATAATCTTCGCGGAGCTCCCCGACATGATTCTCCTCCCTTTCCAGATCATCCACCTGGTCACATATATGGTAATAATGGGAAAACCAACGATCAAAATCACGCAGGATACGTTCCTGCTCGTCCTGCATCAGCTGGATATCCTGAATGGACGATCCCCACCGTTCATCATCCGGCAGAATCTCCAGCAGCGGCACCACACAATTCGCCTGACTGACCAGTTTTGCAGCCAGATCCATCAGCTTCGCCGTATCATCAATGGCTTCCATGCCGCGGTCAGCATAAGTATGTTGATACTCTTTCCGGCAGGAAGCTGCTTCCTCCATACCGGACAAAAGCCGCTGCTTTATCTTTTCCAGATTTTCAATCTCATCATGGATTTCCTGCTCCGCCGACTCCTGATTCTGGAAATACTTCGCATTCTCTGTATGCTTTTTATCATACTGCTGGAATACCTGCGACATCTGCGCGATAAATTCCGCAAGCTTCTCCCTGACAGACCGTGTTTTGAGCTCTGCCGACCGGTTGACCAGCACATCATCCAGTTTTTTCCTGAACCCTGTCCAGCCACAGACCTCCAGTGCCTTTGCATCCCCTGATGCCAGCGCCTGTCTGGCCAGTAAACTCGATATACCTATGACATCCTGAACAGAGTCCCCGACACGGCGGCGAAAGCGCGTCAAGGTCTCCTCCACCGGATCTTCATCCTCCTCATAGTCATCGCTTTCCAAAACATTATCGATGCAGTTCACAATGGCAATCGGCTTTAAGCGCTTTCCCAGAGCCTTGATTGCCGAAAGCTCCGTGCTTCTTCCGCTGGCGTCCGCCTTGAACATCCATAGAACCACATCCGCCTTATCCTGAAAATTTACCGTCTTTTCCGTATGTTTCTCACGATGCGCATTGAGTCCCGGCGTATCAACGATATGAATCTTCTTAAGCATCTCATTGGGATACCGGATCTCTACATAGTCCAGCTTATCCCGTAAAGCCTGTTTATCCGCATCCCCCTCGGCAGTGATCTCCCCCAGCCGCGTAAAATCATAGTCCGTGACGCTCCCATCCTGATGATGCAGCTTCACAGCCGGCGTCTCGCCATAGCTCAGCAGAGAAATCACCGCCGTAGTCGGAATCTGTGCGGTCGTCAGGACATCCGCGCCCAGCAGCGTATTGATAAACGTCGATTTCCCCGTACTGAACTCTCCCATGACCAATACCATCAGCGGCTGATCGCTCTCTTCGGAAATCTGCCACAGTCTTCTCGACGCATCCCGGAAAATCGTACAACGATTCAGACTCGAAGCCTGCTGCCGTATCACATGAATCATCTGTTCAAAGGCCGGCATGCTTTTCAGATTCTCCGGCCCCCGATACCCCTTAATCCGTTCATCGAGTGCGGCCGAAAGCGACGAATCTTCAAGTCCTTGCTTCCCTTTCCATCGTTTATACAGCCACCAGCCCAGACCGCCCGCACCAACGGCAATCAATAGAAACTCAAGCATGAATCCGTCCCACCTCCTGCAGCAGCTCCTGAATCTGTCTCTCGCAGGCCGCCAGTTTCTCCCTCTCCTGCCGCTCATCCTGCTCCGCCGAAGCCTTATCATCACGCAGGCGCTCCAGCTGGGTAATCCCACGATCCATCTGCTCCTCGATGATCTCCTCAATCGTATGTGTCAGATTCGTAAATTTCTTTTTCATCTGCTGATTGAATCCACGGGTCTGCTCAGGGATAATCCCGTCATAGCGGCTGCGAACCTGTTGGCTCACATCGGCAATAAAACTGTTGCGCCGGAATTCATTGAACTGCCGCATAAAAAAATTTCCGCCAAACAGCGCCGCCGGAATCGCAATAAAGGGAACATGAATGGCCAGCAGCACGCCGCCCAGCAGAAGCCCCCCGCCGACCATCTGGATATCATCCGTATTCACGGCCTGAATATCCATAGAACAAACCGGCAGATTTTCATTTCTGCTGCTCACCGCCAGCTCTTTCCCTGTCGAAATATTCTCTACCCGGAATATCTTCACCAGCTTCTCCCTTGTCTGCGAGAACTCGTGGTTCAGGCGCCGATTCACTTCCTCCTGAAGCTCCCGTTCATGCTGCTGCTGAAGCGGCGCCGCCACCGACTCGATCGCACGCGCTGCCTCTTCCGGCTGCAGCGGGCCATCATATTGATGAACAGCCATGACCACCTGACGGGAAATCTGTTCCAAACCGCGGCGATAATCCTGCGTCAGATCTTCCGCCGCCATTTCCAGTGCATACTGCAAATGCTCAAAAATGCGATGGCTGTTCTGTTTTGCCCGCTCTACCGCCGGGCGCAGGCGCTCAATCTCCCGGGCCAGCTGCTGAGAACTCTCCCCGATACGCGCCCTTGCCGGCGCAATGCTCTCATCCAGCAGGCTTTCTGCCAGCCCCTCAAAACGGCTCTGATACTTTGCAAGCTTTGCATTGCCCTTCTCCCGGCTGAGGTAATCCGCCAGCGACGCCTCAAACTGCGCAAACCCCGTATCATCCAAACTGTCCGGTATGACCAGACTTGGCTTCAATGACTCACCAGCCTCTTTGCGCCGCCATCTCAAGGCATCGCGTGAGGACACCAGAAACAGGCGGGCATCCTCCACGATTCCATCCAGCACCTCGCGTGCCGCCTTCATCACCCGTTCCCCATCCGCTTCATCCATCAGACGATCCTTGAAGTTTACTACAAAGAATACCTTCTTGATATCATTTTCCAGAATGCGTTCTTTCAGAAACATAACCTCAGACTTTGCCAGAATCTGCTCTGCGGACAACAGCATGATCGCGGCATCAGCTTGTGGGATAAAACGGAAAGTGATCTCCTCGCGAACCTGATCCAAATCATTGGTTCCCGGCGTATCAATAATTTCCACACCATCCGCCAGCAGAGGAAGCGGATGACAAATTTCAATATAAGCAATCCGGCCAATCTTTTCGACCACCTGCCGATAGGCCGCTTCTCCCTCAAACTCAGCGTCGGCCAGCTCAACCGCCGTAATGGATTTGAACTCCTTCTCCGAAATCTCCTTTACCTCATCCATATCGCGATAATGCACCAGATACCGCTCCTGTGCGCCATAATGGATACGATTGATGACGGTTGTGGTAGGATCCGATTTTGCCGGCAGAATACGTTTCCCGAGCAGCGCATTGGTAAAAGTGGACTTTCCCCGCGAAAATTCCCCTACGACCACGACCTTGAAGCTATCCTCATCCAGCAGCTGCTCCGCCTGCTGTAAACTGCGCGCCACCTCAGCCGCATTCAGCGTCCCGGCAATCTCTTCCAGCTTCTTATATGCCGTTTTGAGCTGTAACCGTTTCTGCGTATATTCCTCTAAATTCATCAGCAACAACCTTCCACAAATGCCCTCACCATTTTTTAATCTTATTTTATAAAAAAAAGAACCAGATCGCAAGGCTTTCAAGGCTTTACGGAACGGAAGCAAGCAAAAACGCCGCTTGCCAGATCAGGCAGACAGCGCCTAAAAGCGAACTATGCCAGTCTGAGAAACGGCGGTTAAAATCCGGGTGAAAACTCACACCTCCGGATGCAATTCCTGACCATATTCTTTTACAAATATCTTTTGATAACCTTTATATTCTGCAGCCAAAGGCTTTTCCTTCGGACAATGAATGCACCAGAACTCCTGCTCCTGATTCGGCACAACGACGCGCAGGCCGCGGCGCTGCATCTCCTTGCAGGCGGACGTATCATAAAGATGAAACCCCGTAAACAAGTCCTCGCGCCAAAACAAATCATACTGCGTCGCAATAAACAGACCGTCGACCGCCTCGACCTCCTGATACGGCCCCTCCGGCTCCCGGCAGTGCGAATCCACCACGCTCTCGGGCTCACAGGCATGAAGCACCCGCCCGTACGTCCTCAGGCCATCCCACCAGACGCCGCTCTTCGGCAGACTGCGGCAGCCGATCACGCCCACCGCGCCGATCGAAGCATCGGAAAAAATGCGCTTCAGATCCGACACCAGATGCTTATTGACCACCAGCGTATCCTGATGGAGGTACACCTTATACTTCGCCGCCGACTGCCGCATGCCGGTATTGTAGCCCGCACACATCGACGCAGCCCCCCGCACTGGAATATACTCTGCCGTCATCCCCGGCGGAAGCGCCAGATGTTCCAGATAGAGGCGGCACTCGCTGTACCACTCCTCATCATTTACACAAGTGATAAACGCCACCCGGCGATCATCCAATTTCCGATCCTCGATTCCCATCAACCGTTTCCTCCCGCTGCCCGCAGCGTATCGATCCTCTCATCGATCCACCGTATCTCCGCCGAATCCGACGCGTTTTCCCGCATACTTGCCAAAATCGCCAACGCCGTCTCGCATTCCTCCCCGGACTCCATCCGGAGACGCCGGAAAAACCATGACGGATGGAACACTGCCTGCTTTACAAAACTCGCCACATAATCCGGAAACAGCCCGGCCTCCTCATAAAACGCCCAAAAGTCCCTGCTCTGCTGCGCCGCATCCACATCATACTCGATGCGATGCAGATACTCCGCCAGCGCCTTGCGCTGCTCCTTCGTATACATCGACTTCAAAAGCGCCATCTCCGGCATCGACCGGTCCGCCTTGACGAGCCAAAACTCCGTATCTATATCATCATGGATATTCGCAAACCCCGCTGCCATCAGCTTCTCTACAATATCGCTATCCGCCCTGCGCCGCTGCGGCCGTACCGTCACATTCTTATAATAAGACGCATAGAGCAGTCTCTCAAACTCTGTCTTGGCATAAAGGCGGGCTGCCACATGATAATAATGGCCGTCCATCAGCTCCTCAAGCACTGACCAGTGGCGAATATTGCGAAAACTCGTCAGGAAAGAACCCGTCTGCTTCAAAAACGTCGAGAACCCCGCCGCAATATCCTGTGGATTTCCCGCCTGCTCCAACGTAAGGTCGGAAAGAATATAATCCAACGACTCCGGCTCAAACGGCAGCCGCTCCTGACGATAATCCACGCAGGAAAACGCAGCCTCAAGGCCCTCATAGCCATCCATCGCATCCGATTCCGCCGCCGCCGCCAAAATCTCCGCCCGCGGGAACATCCGCCGAAGCTCCGGCAGATAGTAAAGGCTCTCCACCACCAGAATCCGAATCCTCAGCCCGCTTGGCCGCAAAAATCCCAAAAGCTCCGGCTTGATCTTTTCCGCCATTACAATCCTCCAGCTATCATATCTTCACGATTCAGCCAGTTCGCCCTTCACAGCCGACAGCGCCGTCTCGATGACTTGATCCATATCGTAGTACTTATACATCGCCAGCCTGCCGCCGAGAATCAGATCATCCTCTTTTGCCGCCAGCTCTGCATACTTTCCATAAAGCTTCTGATTCCGCGCATCGTTGACCGGATAATAGGCCTCCTCGCCGGGCTTCCACTCCTGCGGATACTCACGCGTCACATAGGTCACCGGCTGTGTGCCGAACTCAAAGTGCTTGTGCTCGATGATGCGCGTATACGGAACTTCCGCCGCCGTATAATTCATGACCGCCACACCCTGATAATTCTCCTGCTCCAGCCGCTCCGTCTCAAATCTCAAACCGCGATACTCGAGCCGCCCGAGCTTATAAGCATAATATTCATCAAGCGTCCCGGTATAAACTGTCTTGCGGGCCACGCCTTCATACTCAGCACGAGATGCGTTGTAATCAACACCGGTCCTCACCTCGATCCCTTCGAGCAGACCCTTGATGATCTTATTATACCCGCCGATAGGGATTCCCTGATACAGCGCATTGAAATAATTGTTATCATACGTATAACGAACCGGCAACCGCCGGATGATAAACGCCGGCAGCTCCGTACACCTGCGTCCCCACTGCTTTTCCGTATACCCCTGAATCAATTTCTCATAAATATCGCGGCCAACCAGCGAGATCGCCTGCTCCTCGAGATTCTTCGGCTCTCCTTTTACCTCAGCCCTCTGCTCAGCGATCTTTCCCGCCGCTTCAGCCGGCGTCGTCACGCCCCACATCGCATGAAACGTATTCATATTGAACGGCAGATTGTAAAGCTCGCCGCGGAAATTGGCCACCGGCGCATTCTCATACTGATTGAAGTCCGCAAACTGATTCACATACCGCCAGACCTCTTTGTTATTCGTATGAAAGATATGCGCACCGTATACATGCACATGGATGCCATCGCGTTCCTCACAGCGGATATTGCCGCCGACCGCCGACCGCTTCTCCAGCACCAGACACGTTTTGCCCCGCTTCGCCATCTCATGCGCAAACACCGCGCCAAACAGCCCCGATCCTACAATCAAATAATCGTATTTTGCCACAATCCTCTACTCCTATCCTTGACCCTGCCAGCTAAGCCCATGATTATCAAAGCTCTTAGTGTATTCCCGAATAATCGCAGAAAAAAACGCTCGCAATTCCGGCGAATCTATCTTTTTCCCCTTATCATCCCGGCAATAGATTCCAAATGTGGCGGTATCCATATCGACCGTCCCATCCGTCGTAAGTACATCTGCTGTCGCCAGCTGACATTCGTAGTCTTTCGTCCGCACTGCCATCTTGAACGTCTGTCCCGGATACATGGTATTGCTTATCACATACGCCCTCTCCGTGCCGCCCAGTACTTCCGGCAGATTGCCATCAACATAATCCGGGACTTTAAAACCAGCCAGCTTCCCTAACGCCGGATATATATCGAGCGCGCTGGTAAGCTCGTCAACAATGCCTCGTTCAGGCACTCCTGCGCCCCGCATCATATAAGCAGCCCCCACATGATGCTCTGACATCAGGTACGGCTCATCATCATAGACCGAACAGCCATGATCAGAATACAGCTGAACGATATATTCATCCTCTTCGTAATGTTCCTCTAAATACCGGAACAGATTCCCCAACGCCCTATCGACGTTGCGTACGCCATCAATATTTGCCTTTTCATAAAGCGGCGTATTTTGGATATAAACACTGGGCCGGCTCTCATCGTAACCAGACAAACGCCCTGAAAGCGGCAGCCCCGTCTGCGTAGTGATCGGCACTTGGAAGTCCTTCACCCGCCACGGATGCGCATCCATGACGTGCAAGAGCAGAAACTGATCGCATTCGCCAAACGCCTCCAGATGGCGGATCGTACGCTCAACGCCCTCATAAGCCGGCGTGCTATAAGTAGTCGTCAGCAATCGGTCATATCCACGGGTAGTGCGATTGGTGATGCCATCGCCAGCGCCCATCACATTGACACAATAATACCCCAACCGTTTCATCTGCTCAGATATAGTCACATAACGAGAGTCCAAGCTCACAGCAGCCTGCTCATTGAACAGCTGCGAATGATGAGGAGTCAGACCGGACTCAATCGCAGCAAACGACGGATAAGTGTACTCTCCAACCGAAAAGTGATTATTGAATATGATACCCCGCCTGAAAAAGCGCATGATATTCGGCACATCTTGATAATTCCGTTCCTTTTGTACCGCCCAGCTCATAGCATCCACCAAGATATTCAATACCACTTTTTTACGCTTGGGACTATGCCCCAGCGGGATGAATCTCCCGACCACCATATCCGCCTTAGAAGATATTACAGTCGGCTTATCGATGCGGAAATACTGGAACATCCATTTTGAAAGCTTGGCTTCCAGTGCCGTATCGCCAACCCGGAAATCAACAGGCTGCGCATTTTCTGTCCCCGCTACCGCCAGCAACCCCGGCTTGCCCCCAGAAACAATCTCCTTTTTTTTAGTCCGCTCAGCCCGCTGGATATCGAAAACAAAATCCGCTCCGCAGCGCAGAGCAAAGTCCTCATTGTATTGCAGTGTTTCCAACAACCAATTCTTCCCCATTGTACTCTCTTGCTCTGCATACACACCTCCCCAATACGAGTCAGACTCCAAACTAGGTAAATATTCACCAGCAAACACTGCCGCCCCTTGTTTCAACTCACCATCTTGAATATATGCCCGCTGGGCTGCAAACGGTGCATAATTTGCTACTCCCATCGCCAGTGACAGCAAATCCAAGCTTTCTTTATTCTGGATATCGATAGTCAGCGGAACCTGATAAAACTTGCGCCGCAATCCTTGAAAGTACGCCATTGCACGATTGTCGCCCATCTTTTCATAACAAGCCACTAGCAACTGCCACACCTTGTCATTTAGCCGACGCTTGCCAAAAGCAATCCGTGCCTGTTCAAATGCCACCTGAACATTGCCATGCGCCAACGCATAAAATCCATAAAAAATCTCAAAGCCTGCTGATTCCGGATATAACTCACGAAACTTTATCGCTAACAACAAATATTCATCGTCAAACTGCTGGCTATGGAATTTTTCCTGCAAATATGCAAAAACATCGCTTCCATCTACGCAACCCCTTATTCCCCTTGTACTATCAACCATTACCTTCTCCTATAATCAGCAAACGCCCCCGTCGCCATTGCCAGGGTATCGTCACTAACAAAACTCCAAGCAAAATCATACCGCAGCCCAAATAATCCATCCCACCAAAAGATATTGTCGTCCCCAATAAACTGTTAAATATAATCCCCCACAACATAAACGTAGAATTAGTAGCTGTTCCCCTAGCACATCCTACAGTCTTGTTCGCATAATAATATAAGAAATACGATCCCGCGGCAGCTACACCAGCCAATCCCATCCATCCTAGTCCGGCCGATGGAAGTTTTGCAGCAATGTCCCACGCATTACTACCTCCCAAAAACAGAACTCCTGCACAAAAAATCCCTCCGGAAATACATTCACGCAAAGTAATCGCCACATCTGGTTCAAGTTTCTCCATAGCATATACTGCCAAAACAATTTCACTTCCCCAGCAAAATGCAGCCACTAACGATGCCACAAAACCATACACAAAAGTATCCGTCAAATCCGCATTGCCCTGCCACCCCAATGTTATCGTCCCACATACCGAAAAAACAATCCCCACCCACATAAATACTGTTATTCTCTGCCGCAAAAACAACCAGGAAAGGATACAACCAATAATAGGATATGTCGCCGTAACAGCCAACGCATAGGAAGCTCCCGATAGGGTAATCCCATAATAATATGCCAGCTGCCCGACCGGACCACCTAATACCGCCGCCAACAGAATTACTTTTCCTCTACCCAAAATTTCTGGTACCATAATTGCACGCAATGTCCCGCGCCATACATGTGTAGCCAATAAAAACAAAGCCGCACAACCATCATTTATTGCAGCACACCATAACGGAAGCAATAATACAACCGACAACGATGCGAATTCTGTATAGCCTAACGAAAAAAACGTATTATTAAGCCCCCAAAGCATACCACTGAGCAACCCCGCTCCCACACCTATGATACTTTGTGCTCTATTCATCTGTCTCTACCTCAGCACCATAAATCACACAAAATCAAATCACTATATCGCGAAGCATACTCATACTGCTGCTCTGCATAGGTCCCAAAATGAATACCACACATACGTTTAAACTCACACCAATTACTCCAAAGCAAGCCCGCAGCAGCTATATAGATGTATATCTTAAGCCGGATATCATCCGCTACACCATCCGTAAAATAACTTTGTAAGACCTTCTCAATTTCTTTGCTTTCATAACCTGCATACACACAAAACATTGCTAAATCAATATGTTGATCACACATTGCGGCATATTCCCAATCAATAAGATAAATCCGGTTATCCGTAAACAAAAAATTATCCGCCACAGAATCAATATGTGCCAACCCCATCCTCACTGGCAACGACAAAAGCTTTTCGCGCAATGACAACACTCGGGCTTTCACTTGTTCATAATCTCCATAACAGGATTTTTCCTTCCATAACGACTCATAAAAGTTAATCTGACGCCAAATATCAAACTGATATGATACAGCAAACTTCATGTCATGCATCCGATGCAGAAAACGTAATGCCTGTCCAACCTCATACCAGTTATTCTTATCACACACATGCGCCTTGGGTATATACCGCGTGACTTTATATCCTGCCTCCGGACTGATACATACAACATGATCACTGATTTCCGACTGACTGATTGCACGATATACCTCAGCTTCCTGATATCGGTCAATCAACACTTCACTCCCATTACCATTCAGACGAACAACGAATTGCCCACAATCCGTCTGCAACAAAAACGAATCATTCGTCATCCCCTCTTTCATGGGCTGGATACTTACTATTTCACGCCCCAGACATTTTTCTGTCGCCACAATATGCCTGCACATCAACTCAGTAGTCATATCAATCATAATACAGCCCTCGAACTAATCCATCTTGCTATCAACTTCTACACGCAATGATGATGACCAGGGATCGAACATAGCCAACTCTTGCAACGAATCAAATTCATGAATAACCCCCGCTGAATAACGGCGTATATAGAGTGTCAACTCATCCAAATGCCGGCAATATAAATCTTCCCACAAATAAGCTCTTTCATCCGGATTCTCATAGGATGCCTGCAGTATTGGTACAAATTTCCGACTAAATTCGGCATCAAAGTAAACATGGCCCAACATATACCATGCGTCTTTTCCACCTACCTTCACGGCAGTTATCCGCTCATGCTCATCATACGACAGACAATACTCATTGGTAGGCCCCTCAGCATAGACCGCAGCATAATATGGCCGATAAACATATGGTTCAAAAGGATTTTCTGTAAAGTAATTGTCCGAGGAACAGATATAACTATTCGATAAAACACTGCGTACACACATCAAAGTTGCCATATTGTTATAACGATCATAATCAGCGTTTACCACAATATGCACGCCAAATTTCTCCGCTAGATACATAAGTTGTTCCCGCTTATAGCCGACCACCAAATAAATATCTTTTATCCCCGCCGCCTGCAGTTGGCGAATCTGCCGTTCAATAAGGATCTCTCCTCTAACCTCAGCCAAAGCCTTTGGCTTTACCGCTGAAAATGGTACAAACCTCGTACTCATACCTGCCGCCATAACTACGGCATTATGCACCCGATAAGGTTCCAATACCATCACAAGTTTAGGATCAACCTCACCCGCGACACTCTGCGCATAATAGGCATCCCGACATTTTACAAACTCTTCCAATGTTAAGGCCAATCTGTCAACATCCCTTCACTCCATATCTTCAGCCCTGCTCTCTTACAATATTTGCCATATAAATCTGATAAGGAATATCCACGCTAAACTCGATACCAGCATGGCAGGCAGCTCCACGAACATATTTCTGGTACTCACCATATCGGCCTGTCAATAC
Organism: Wylensekiella montiformis; assembly: GCF_009697385.1. GTDB lineage: Bacteria > Bacillota > Negativicutes > Selenomonadales > Selenomonadaceae > Selenomonas_A > Selenomonas_A montiformis. The sequence goes on along the minus strand of NZ_VUNL01000007.1, from coordinate 132,936 downwards.
CTTATCATACTCTTTGGGTGCCGGCAGCATGATCTTCTCAAAAGGCAACCATACAATTTCGTCATACCAAGAACGGTATACCCGATTATTCATATTACACAATTCATCCGTAATAAAATTCACCTGGTCAGACTTGCCATAGTGCTCCTGACAAAATGCCTCAAATACCCGCATCTGTTCCTCTCGCGGCAATGTCAGCAATCGTTTCAATGTTTCCATACCAATATGCGGGCGATAGCCATTTTCCCGCGCATTACAAACAAAATCAGCCTTGACTATAATCGCCCAAAGTTCTTTTTCCATCAAAAAGATTTCATTCTGAACTCTGCTGCCATCCGACACAGTATCCAGTGGAAAAATATCAATAAACATCCCTTGATTAATATAGGGAGCATCCGGATATTCAACTGCGGTTGTCCGACTATCACGAATCTTAGCATAAGCAGTCGTCAATCCATCGGTATACGTCGTCTGTAAAAAATACGGCTCTCACAGCTCCTTGGCAGCGCACTGCAGAAACCTTTCATATTCTGGCCGGAACATAACAAAATCCAAATCATCATCCCAGGGAACAAACCCTTTATGCCGCACCGCACCTAGCAATGTCCCATAATCTGCATAATAACGAATACTATATTTCTGACAGATCTCATGGAATACACGCCAAATCTCCAAACTTTTGTTCCATATTCTTTTACGATCTTGTGTAACCAAAAAGCCATATCTTATCTCATCATGCGCTATATCATGTATAAAAATATTCTTATTCATATTCATCTCTCGATACTACCTATAAAACCGCTCAAACAAACATTTTTCGTATATATTTTCCAACGCCTGCATATAACCAGCACTATCCATAAGCGGCGACACCTTCATCATCCGGCGAAGATTTGCCCGCAGCAATGAGAGCAATTCCGAGTCGCCTGCAATCTTCACGGCAATGTCCACATAGCCTTTCGCATCCTCAGCGACCAGCTCCTGCAACCCCAAGTTTGCTAGGAAACTATAACCGAATCGTGCCCCATGGCGATTGCCCTTGAGCGTCACCACTGGTACACCCATGTACAGGGCCTCACAAGTCGTAAGACCGCCTGGATACGGACTGGTATCCAGTGCGATGTCCATATCATTATATTGTTCGAGATAATCCCTCGATAATCCTCTAAACTCGATGCGCTCCATCGGCATTCCCAGCCGCTCAAAACGCTGCTGCGTATAGGAAAGCCCCTCTTCAGTCCCCAAAAGCGAATGTTTCAGCAGCAAATGTGAATCCGGCACGCGCTGCAGGATTTCCTTCCATACCAACAGCATGCCATCATTGACCTTCGCAAAATTATTGAAACAACCAAACGTCACATACCCCTTTACCAGACACGGCAACTGCCCCACCGGTGGGAATGCTGAAAACGGCTGATAACAAAAATGGCTCTGCGGCAGACGTAGTAATTTTTCCGTAAAATAAGGCGAGTGTTCCTCCGGTGAACAGTAACGATCGGACAGAAATCCCTGCATTTCCTGCATCCCAGTGCTATTGAAATAACCAATCCCGGAAATTTGTACCGGCGCCGGCCGATACGCAAACACCGGCAAAGCATTCTCTGCCGAATGCCCCGCCAAGTCGACCAGAATATCGACTTCATCAGCGCGTATCTGCCGCACAATCTCAGCCCAGGAGTAAGCCGAAACATCGCGCCAGACATCGCAGCCCTGCTGCAAAACAGCCGTCACACCGTCGGGCCGCCGCACCAGTGAATACCCATAAACACGAAAACGATTCCTGTCATATTGACAAAACAGCGGCCGCACGAACTGTGCCACCGCATGATCACGCAAGTCAGCCGAAAGATACCCCACCCGTATCTTTTCATGCTGCCAATCTTCCGCTGGATATGGCTCTATCTCTAAATCCGCTAAGAGCCTCCGATACAGCGCATAAAGCGACTGCATATATTCCACCGTAACGCCATCGATGGCATTGGCGGAAAACAGTGCATTGCTGCACTCCACCAGCTTCTGTTCCTTATCCGGCTCCAGCTCCACAGATTTTTTAAACGCTTCTACCGAAAGCTCACTCTCCCCAAGCCGCCGCAACACCGAGCCCAACATACTCCAGACATCAGCCAAAAGTTTTGCCTCACCCGAATCCGCAAAACGCTCCAATAGCTCCTCCAGCACCTCGACTTCCGACACATACTTCTGCCGGTCGCGCAGAATATACGCCATAAGCAGCATCCCACGCAAAGATTTCATGCTACTTTGCTGCCAAAACTCATCCAGCAACTTTTCGGCCTCAATCAAACGCCTTTGTTGCCATAAGCGGAACGCATTCCGATAGGCCTCGATTAACCGCTGACGCCCATTTTCCATATCCCAACCACCTTAACTATATAGCCTCTACTTGGCTTGATAAAGCTCTAAAAAAATCTGTTCCCCAAAGCTGCAATTTTTCTTCCGTTTTGATAAAACTCCTCACATCCTGCTTTGCCTGTTCATAATCGATCGAATCAAATCTCTCAGCCAACATATTCCTCAAATCCTGAATGGTCAAAGTATCTTCCGTATTCCAGTGTCCAGTCTGCTCCAGGCGCTTTTGTAAATGGAACAGATTAACCTTTGTCCTATTCGTAATATACCAGACAAAGTCATAAATGTCTCGCCCTTTTACCCTGTTTCGCCAATTTCGACAAAGCACAGCGTGTAATTTACCGGCAAACAACGACGGTTCATCATACAATCGAACCATGTAAGGAACAGGGCGCAGGCCGTACTTGATATCATACGAAGCGCCCGCAGGAGGATTCGTATCAATCTCCATCTTGATTTTTATTACCTCATGTGGTGCAATCCCTGGAAATCCACGCTCCTCTTTATCCCATATCGTAATCAATTGGATTATGGTTTCGCCCTTGATAAATGCCGACTGAACGTCGGTTTGATTGGCCTTTATCTTTTTAGAAACCGACATTTCCAGGCCATGACTTGCCAAAGCTTCCTCCACATAGGAAAAATATTTCTCCAACGAAAAGTCCGCATTCGGCTCAGCTAGGGAAAAATCCATATCTTCAGAAAAACGATCCAGCCCGTAAAAGATCCGCAACGACGTCCCACCATAAAAAGCCGCTTTTTGAAAAAAATCACTGTGGCTCAATCCATATAACGCAATCTCCTGGACAATCTCCTTCAACGCATTCCTATAGTCATCAGCCGTCTGTGGCTCATAGAACTTCATATAGTCATTCAATAACGTATCCACAAGCTCATCGCCCCTTATTCAAGAATTCCCCTAGCAAATTCAGGTTGCGTCGTCTATAACGTGGCACCAGCTGCTGCAGCTCTTGCCGATTCAACTGCGCAAAAGCTTCCTCATCAATACGTAAATCAGCAAACAACAATTCCCCCAACGCCTTTTGACTATATACCGGCGTCTGAACATACAACATATCACATAACGCCTTTTCTGGAGACGCAATGGCATAAAACATATTTTTTTCCTGCTCACACTTAACCCCAAGCGGAAAAGCAGCCGCAGGGATATCACGATAGGTAAAAACCCCCAAATCATTTTTATATATCTTGGAACGATTCTTCCGAAAAGTAGCTGAGGTACAAGCGTAAACACGCTCCGGAATCAAGCCATATCTTGAAAGTGCTGTTTCAAACGAGATATACGACGGCCCATATATCGCACCTGCCACTAGATATGAGGAAATTTTAGCGGTTGTTACATATAATCCTCTTCGCAAACGAAAAAGATTCCCCTCCTGAACCATTCGCTTGATTTTCATATCAGGATTGGCATACCCAGAAAAAGAATCCAATAAATCATATGTCGTTCTAATCATATCATTTTCCTCCACTAACTACAATTATATGATAGTTAGTGGAGGAAATCAAGATATCTTCAAATACTCTAAACGAGTTAAACAGAAATTCGTGTAGCAAAATACTGTCCTATCTTATGGATAAACTTCAATGCATCCGCTTTCATCTCATCCGGAAACGCCGTCAAAACCGGCGCCGTCTCAAAGCTAAGCACCCCTTGATAACCAATGTTCCGCAATCCGCAGATAAAACCTTCCCAATCGGTAGACGACGCATTTTCCCTCGTCCGGGTGAACGTAAAGGGAATCTGATGCAGATCCAGCCGCCCATCGTTATCATGGATATGCAGCACTTTCAGCCGATGCCCCAGCCGCGTGAGGAAATACTCGAAATCCAATCCTATCAGGTTCGCATGGCCCGTATCAAAACAGAACCCGAGCACCTCCGCGCCATACTGTTCATTAATACGGTCGATGCGCTCGACCGCCTTGTCTACATTGCAGCACGGACCTTCCACCATATGCCCATTTTGGCTGCCATATAGATTCTCGATACAAATCGTAATCCCCATCTCTCTGGCCATCGATGCCAGATAATGGATAAACCGCTCCATCTCAGCCCACTCACGTTCCTCCGCTCCCAGAAAATACGTGAGCTTAAAGCCATGAATTACGATATAAGGACACGCAAAGAACTTGCAGAGCTGCATACTCTTCGGAGCCATTTCCTCCCACAAGTAGCGATTGAGCTCATCATTCCCCTGCGGCACATAGGCAGGATAGGGCATATGCATCTGCCCGATTGTGATTCCCATCTTCGCAGCCGCCTGCTTATGGGGCTGAAAAAAGGCCTCCAGCTCTGCTAACGACTTATCGAAGAAGTGACTGTTCTTCATCTTATAGATATCTGTATTGCGCATATAGTCATTCAAGCTGAAATCCACATGCGAAAATCCCGCCTCCTTCAAAAGACGGAATCCAAGCTCAGGACATGCATCGTCTATTACTTCTTTCGTCTGTACGCCGATTCCCTGCACCGCCATCATTTCACCTGCTCTTTCCATGCATCCGACTCCAGCCGCTCAAAATGGAACGACGGCATAAACTCATCATTGAAGCGCTCAATCGGATTCTTTACCCCCATATCCCGCAATTGCTGCTCGATTTCCTCATAATACACATTGCAGATAAAAATCGCGCAAGTCTCCGAAAGACTCAGCAAATCCTTCGGCGCATGCACCGTCAACCCACAGAACTCAGTCCCCCAAACCTGCGGGTTATTGTCGCAGGCATAAAGCGGCGGGAACTCCTCGCCATAGCATTTCATATACGCCCGGCACATATTTCCTGCACCAAACAATACCCGCGCAGGATACCGCCGCAAACATCCCTCCATCTGCACCTGCCAGGTCAGATACTTCGCCACCTCCCGAGCAAAAGAAAGCATAGCTGGACGCAGCAGCCCAGATAAAGCCGTAAGCGTCGTCCGGAAATCCAGTACCGCAGCCCCAGAGAAATCTACCGCCCGCAAACCACGGATAAGATTTAGCCAATCCATGCGCGAACCGCTGCCATGCGCCGACGAAAACGGCAGCAGTGAATCGTCATGCACACCATCATTTTCCCGCAGGATAACGGCCTGCAGCCGTACACCCAAACCAGTAGCGAAATCGCACATATTCTGCCCCGTAAGATTGCAGACGCCAGCATCCAGACAAAAGCCCAGCACATCCGCCCCTAGTTCAGCATTGAGTTCATCAACAAACGCCACTGCCTGCGCTGGCTCGCCACAGAACCCGCGCACCAAATGACCATTCATATCCCTATAGCCATTTACCACCAGCAAGCGTATCTTTGCCGACTGCGCCGCTCGTCCCAGTCGCAAAAAATACTCACGATTCTTTGCTAAATTCTCTGCATAACTGCCACCAGCCAAGCCACGCACCACTAAAGCCTCAATCCCATATCCCGCAGTCTTTTGCAAGCAGATTTCCGCCAGTCTTCTCTCCAGATTTTCCCCATCAGCAACCTTCTGCTCGGACTCAAAATGCGGAGCAAAAGCCAGGCCAAGCGGCATTCCCTGCCTCCTGGCCTCCTCGACATACCGATCCGCCCACTCCTGCCAATGAGCCTCAGCCTCAGCCCGCCGTTTTTCCCCAGCAAAACCACCAGCAAACAGCCCAAAATCCACCACCGTCTCAGAAAAGCCGCTCTGAGCAAGCTTTTCCAACCCGCCACGCGGCCGCCTATACTCAACAATCCCCACCGGAGAACAAACTACCTTCATACTTACACCTGCCTATTCGAAAAAACCGCTGACTTCTTATTGAAATCAGCGGTATATATGAGCTTCTATCCATAGTGATAAATCCTGATACGCTATCTTGCCCTTAGCAACTCCTAAAATAGTATCTTCCATTTCATCCTCAGTGCATGCCAAAGATTTATTATTTGCAAGAATAATACTCATTTATTTGCCAGCCTTCTATAAAGATTCTCATTCTTCTTCATGACTTGCTGCGACAGTTGCGCCCATAATTCTTTAACCTGAGCATTATTCTGAGACGTTAGTACAATACGTGTCGACTGTGTGCCAAGACTAGCCTTGGTATGTGTCACTACCATTTTTTTATCCATCGTCAGCACCTCCTTGACGACATTATAACATCACCACCTATCAGTTTCAATATTCGGTTATCAACGTACCATCGACATAAAAATGTATTATATCAACCGTTCCGCAATCAATTTCTTGAGTTTTGTCGACGACGTACTCTGCGTATACGGGAAGAACACCATCGTGCTGCCCCGTTCCTCCAGCCACTCTTTCTTTCGCAGCCACACCGGATCATGCTCATAGTCGCTGCCGGAGAACTGCACATCAAAATGCAGGGATCTCCACGCCACATCCGTATCCCCATATCCTACCGGTATTCGGACAGCTTCATCTACATATCTGCATGACCGAACCATTTCGATTCTCTCATCAAAGGGAACGAAAGGCTCTGTATGCTTGCTGGCAATCACATCTTCATCAGGTACTACGCCGACAATCAAATACTCGCACTGCTCCTTTGCCCGTTTGAACATATTGAGATGACCGATATGAAACAGGTCGAATACTCCTGCAATATAGCCGACGTGGTACTTCTTATGCTTCGCTACCACATCGGATATCTTCATCGTCTCCAACGGACGCGTCTTCCGCTGATACCCAACTGCCGGATTGAATACGCCGTAGTCTGTCACACCCATTTCACGGATCTGATTCAGCACGGAAAGATAATTCTTAATGCAGACGATGACCTTATATGTACCTGACTCCAACTTTTTAAGGTAATCCGGCGAATAAATCGAAATCCCTTTCAGTTCAGTGTCCCATACGTTTTGATTATTGTCTACGATAGCACTTATTGCATAGTCTTCCCCGTAAACCTCTATAAATTCTTTCGCATAATTCCCTGACCCAAAAAGGATGAGCTTCCTGCTATCGGCATGCTCAAAGATATCTACAAAAATCCTCCTGTATTCTCCCGCAGAAAAGTTGAGTCTCTGCCTATTGTCGTTTACCGTGTTGTAATCCACACAATGTTTCAAATAATAGCTTTTAAGAGTATTATCATTTCTTATGTGTTCCAGATACAGGAGCTCATAGGTCTGCAATATTTTTCTCTTCTCATATATGCCGTATCTATGCAGCACATCATCCATAGGGATCAGCTGCTCCAGCAGCTCATTTCCCGCATATACCGTAGCAATGACGCGCCATTTCATCACATCAAGCGGCAGATTGGCAAGCAAGAATTCCTGATCAAACATCTGAAAACGGCCATGCACATAAAAGCTATTGATGGGAACGAAATCAAAAAGGCCGTTCTGCAAAGCCTTGCCAGACCGCAGCATTCGCTCCATATCGGCCGTTTCACGCGGATTCATGCCATGAGCCAATAGACTGCGTATGGCATCCGCGATATCCCGCTCCGACAGCATCTTCAGATCTGACGAACGTTCTAATTCTGCCATAAACATATCCATCAACTCGAAAAAACGGTCGCTACTTTCAGCCGCCGTACTGGTCAGCGTGCCCCTTCCCGTTTCCGCATGGATAAACTCCGATGAATAGATTCCCAGACCATCGACTTCATGATACCTCCCTGCCACGACAGGAATATCTCTGTCCATCAGCAGTTTGCTATTCGATTCCAGCAATCTCAAGCTAGCATTGGCTCTCGCATCATACGCTTTTTTCTGCACGCCTTCTCTTGTGAGAATCGTAGAAAACGCATGCTCAGGTACTCTTTCAAGTGCATTGGATACTTCCAATATCAAATTTTCTTTTTTCTGCCCCACAGAACAGTCAAACAGATAAGCATTTGCCATCTGATGAAACATGCCGTTATCCATCAGCCCGGCATACAGACGTTCCTCTTCCAGAAATACCGCATCCGGATATCCATACTTGGGCCTGATTCTATTGATCAGATCCTCATTCGGAACAAAGCCCTCGGAAAATATATACTGCGGATAATCCAAGCCCGAATATACAGAGTACGATACCATATCGTCATCCGACCATCCTGCGTCCTGCAGCATAGACCTGATCTCGGCAAAATCGTACATACGCCCATAAAACGTATCGGTCTCTTTCGCGTATGACCGCCGGTAATTTTCGATGCCATCAAAATTTCTTTGCGTATATATATCCCTATCGCCGCAAAAATATCGGATTCCCAGACGGTTATTCATCCCCAGCAGCAAATGCCCGCCACGGCAAAGCGCCTTGGACATCTGCCCAATTATCGCACTTATATCCTTTGTTTTTTCTAGCGCTGCGATGGATATCGCATAGTCGTACTTCTGCGCCAGTTTATGAAAGTCCGCCGACGATGCAGGCGATATTCTGGTAACGGTCTTTATTTTCCTTTCGCCCTGCAGTCTCGTCAGATATTCATATACAGGCTCCTCTTCACCGCCAACATATAGCACCGACTGATCATTCCGAAAACCATACCAGCTCAAAATACCAGCCTGCACCCGTCGAATAATACTGCTCACATCTGCCATCAAATCCCGCCTTTGCACAATCATGGTTCATAAATCACAAGTTGATCTTCACGGACTCCCATATCCCGTAACTGCTGCTGCATCTCCGCATAATGCATTTTATTCGCCACCACGAAGGTATCATCACAGTATTTTTCCACTGCAAGATTCGGAGGAATCACCTCAATGCCACAGAACGAACTGCCCCATCGTTTACGATCATTATCGGTAACTGCATCGATACGGATGTTTCGCTGTCCATCCTGTTCGATGCGCACCAAGGCATCCAGTAATCCCTCTCCTCGTATTCCGCAGCCAAAAAGAACGATTTTTCCATTATTTTGACTAACAAGCTCAGCCATATTTTGTCTTTTCGCCTTTGCTCTCTGGTTTTCTTCCATTAACTGTCTGGCATATCCAGATACATCCGCTATGAGTTTCTCTGCCCGACTGATCGTATCAGCACTGACTTCACATATATTATCCGAATAATCTCCGCCGAAACGCACTGCTAGCTGCCGTCTAAACCACTGATATGGTTCATGAAACAACGCCGCGCTGATATCATAATCCACCATAGGAAGCACCAAATTTGTCATACCGACCAGAGAATTCAGCATCTTCCAGTCAACCACTTTCTTTATCCTGCTAAACTGAGTCTCGGGAATGACCTGACCATTATAGAGCCTGTCGTACTCTCCTGCGACCTGAACCATGCTTTTATTCTGCCTGATGGATGATTCATTTCGATCAAAAGTATACAGATAGTAATATCGATCCAGATACATGGTCCTGCCGGAGGCCGCGTAGAGCTCTACCGAAAGCCCCAGATCCTGATAGGCGGCCCCCGGCGATTCCTGGCAGAAAACAGCATGATCCAAAAGAAACTCGCGCCTGTAAATCCCTGACCATATCGGCCAGTCCTGGTCTAGAAGTTTCGGATAATCCGACGGACGGATGACCTGCCCATACAAATCCGCATACCCGGCATGCTCCAAGGTACGCGACGGACGCCGTATCCCTCTGCCGCCGATATGTTCGCAAAAATAAAAATTGCATCGAACGGCATCCAGATGATAAGCCTCAGCCTTTTCATACATCAACGGCAGGAGATCTGGCTGAATCCTGTCATCGGTCTCCACTAGGCCAAGATACGCTCCCCTGGCTTGTCGGATACCTAGGTTCACCTGATACCCATAGCTCTTCACCGGCGAATCGATCAAACGAATCCGCGTATCCCCGGCTGCATATTCAGCCAGGATCTCCCGCGTCCCGTCCGTCGACCCCGCATCGATGCAGAGAATCTCGATATCCCGCAACGTCTGATGGATGACGCTGTCCAGACACTGCCGTATATACGATACCACATTGAGCGACGGCATGATAATAGAAACCTTGATACGCATATTTTCCCTCACGATTTCTTTTTCCAGCACTCTACCGTTTTCCCCAGTTCCTCTATCAATCTTTCCGAGAATTTCTTCGGCGTGAAATACTCCTCATAGGTATGCCGAGCCGCGCATCGCATAGCCTCATATTCCCGCGGCCGCTCGATGATATGCCGCATACGCCGCGCCAAAGCCTCCGCATCCTCTACTGGTACGATCAAGCCATTCTTCCCTGACTGGATCATTCCATTCATTCCAGCAGCATCCGTCGCAATACAGATTTTCCGATACATCATGCCTTCCGCCATGGTCGTCGGCAGACATTCCTCGCGCGATGCACAGACAACAACATCGATCCGGCGATATGCCTTACGCATCTCGGCACGATTCAATACCCCCAAGAGCTTGACGCTCGGCTCCTTCTCTGCCGCTGCCCGAACCGCTGCAGAGAAGGCATCTTCCCCGTCACTGCCGCCGATGAGGACAAACGCAGCCTTTTCCTTGAGCTGCTCTGGCAGCAGCGCCACGGCCCGGAGAAACACATCCTGCCCCTTGCGCTCGCACACCCCGCCGATGATAGCAAACGTGACGCGTTCCTGCGGCTCATCGATAAAATCCTGCCCGCTGTCCGGCAGACAGTAGGGCAGGATGGCATCGACGCGGCCAGGATAGTAATGCTCGAAATTTGCTTTCGCCTGCTCGCTTACGGCAGCGATCCGAAGGCGGAAAAAGTTCTCTTCCCGCAGCAGCTCCGGAAACTCCTGCTGGATATCTCGATAAACACTGCAAAAACGGTTACTCGGCTCATGCATCCACCAAAGCGTCGGAACGCATTGGCTTGCCTCTACCGCAAATGCGCCATTTTGGTACACATTCACGAGACAAGCATCATACGCATACATCCAGTCCATTTGTTCACGATTCAGATAACGCACCCCCGGCATCAAACAAACCTTCACGGGGAGCCGCAATACTTCCTTCAACAGTTTCTCGTTGGCAGCCGGTGCCGCGATCGTCACACGATCACCGCGCGCAGACATCGCCTCTGCCGCATGAACCAAAGCAAGCGTTCCCCCATTATAATCCAAATCCACCGTCGTCATGAGAATCCGCATGCCCGAGCAATCACCAAAAGTCCCGAATTCCTGCCGCGCAGCTCCCTTTTTTTTCGCCAAATAGGCCAGATAAGAGAGGATCTTCGCATGGGACACGCCGCACGTATGCAAAGACTTCGCAATATCAACAAAGGATGCATTCGTAACAACGATTGCATCAAAATCTTTCTGCAGCGCTTCCTCCAGCAAATAAACGGGGGCACCATCGAAATTACGGCATTCCCGCGCCCTCCGATCTATGAAGCCGAGAAACGTATCCTCCTCACGCAGCTCCGTTAGTTCGTCTCGCCGCCGTTGATAAAATCTGCCAATCCCATAAAAAAATATCCGCATATTTCCCCTCCGTACGCTGTAATGCTGTCCCACACCCCGAACATTATCCTCATCCACAAAATTTACCGCTGCCACACGCTCCCCTACCGCAGATAGAACAATATGCCCCGATTTTGAGGCTCCGGTAATGACAACCAACGTCCCTGTATCCTCCAAGTCATCCTGCAACTCTTCCTCGTAAGTGCTATCCTCATCAAATAAGCGATCAATATAGGTCATTTTCGGAAACGCCTTCGGCTGGAACACCTCACCTGGCTTATACATCTCATTGCTCTCCGTACGAAAGCCACGAAATCATTTGCTTTATTATATCATAGATTTTGCCGCCCTTTCTCCCACACACACCAGATTCGCTCCTAAGCAGGCAAATGAAAGCACCTCCACCTGGAAATAGTCATAAATCCCCCGCAGGGTCTCTTCGCTGAACACATGCTGATGCAGGCAGCGGTTCTTGAAATTCTCTTTCGAACGACGGAGAAAATTCTCCCGACCGCCGCAAGGCGGATCCATTTCGTAATCATGGAGTGCAGCGATTTCCGGCAAATGCGTGAGATCATCCTCGCCAATGTCACGCTTATAATCCTCCAGCAAATGTTCAAAAGCCGTGTAAGGCCGCCGATGATCGAACGTCTTCTCCTTGAACGGGACAACGATGACGAGATAGCCTCCCGGCTTCAGTATCCGGACGAACTCGGCAACAGCCTTCAGCGGATTCGCGATATGCTCGAGATTATTCGATGACAACACGAAATCATACTTCGCATCAGCAATCATGGAGAGATCCACCGCATCCGCGATGAATACCTTCCCAAGCGTTCTTGTCCCCCCCCGGTAGACATTTTCTTTTTTCTTCCACCACACTGTATCGGCACTGAAATTCACATCATCACAGCCCCGGCAGCGACGATAAATCTCCGCAAAACAATGTGACGGCCCGCCAATCTCGATTCCATACCGCCCGTCAAACCGCTGAAACGTATAGACATCATCCTCCAGCTCCGTCTCAATCTCACTCAACTTGATGAGCCTTTCCCGCGCGACACCGAGCGCAGTGAGTTCGCCTGCGATTTCATCAAAATACTTGTCCGATGTAATAGCGATACAATCGCTGGCCCCTTGTACACAATCCGCCTGCGTACCGACAACAAAGCTCCCATTACCAACGGTTACCCGCTCCCCAGCCTTTGCCTTATCATATACGCCGACAACATGATAGTCATGCCTTTTCAACGCTTCTGCATAAAACTTGCAATCTATAAAAGAGCGAAATCGCTTGCCTGTACCATAGAGTATAATGTTCATTTTATTATCTCCCCTCATCCCCTAACATCCTGTTGCCCCATTCTCCCAGCCTCGAAATCCTCCCGCGCGCGGCAGAATGCCACCTGAATCTCTTCACTGTGATCCTCAAGCTGCGCCTGCGCTTCCAAGGAATGAACATGGTCTATAAAATATTGTTGGTAAATCGTTGACACTACCCCCTATACTTGCCCATGACATGAGCTGCAAAATCTAATTTAGCTCTTTTCACCATACTAGTAATCTTATCGGCCTGCTTTTCTAACATCATAGCCCTATCCAATCCATCCAGCACTTCATCCCATATAAATTCATAAGCGGAGCCATGAAACTTATCCTTGCAATAGAGCGCATTGCGATACTGATAATAATAACGCAGTGGTCCATATTTATTCGTATGGTATATGTGTCCCTTGACATTGATGTCCTTGCTGTCTGTATCATCAATCTGATGATACAGACAGCAGTCATTCAGCCTAAGCGTCTGATACCCTTGCAGCATGCATCGGACGACGAAATCTATATCCACCGAATCAATAAACAGATTTCTGTCATATCCTCCGATTGCCCGGATACTCCTGATGCGCTGCAACATTCCGCTTTGCGCAATATAAGATGTATGCAAACAAAAAGGAAACCCCGCCGCTTTGATAGTCCGCTCTTCTTCCTCATCCAACACCAACCTTGGAGAGACAACAGCAACATCCTCTGTGCATTGCATAGAATCAATAAAGCGTCTCATGCCACCGATCATATTACGTGCTGGTAGACTATCCTGATCAAAGGTCATTATCCAGCCATAGCCAGTACCATCCAGCCGCTTGACCAAACAATTGATAGGTTCCCCCAGACCAATATTTTCACCCTGATTCCATTCATATACCGTATTCTTTGGAAAATCTTCCAAATCAAATAAATTCTTATGGCTCTCCGGCGAATTATCAAAAAGAACGAGGTGGTCAAGCTCAGCAGCATATTGTTTCGCATACGAAAAATTCTGTGAAGAAGGCTGATACATGATGACCAGACCGCAGATTTTCTCTTGCCGCGCAGCAGAGAGCTTCATTTTCTCCTCATGAATGATCTTTTGCAGCGGAAGCCTGCCGAAGATAACATCTCCGATGTCGATGACCTTTTCTGGACGCGCATGCTTTTTCACGTATAGGCGTACGAACTGCTCAACGTTATTCGAGAGAACAAAAATAACATCACACATCAGCGCCTCCGGGGCATAAACACGATGCCCCGTGGCCAGTACTGTCCCCTGCTTCGGCGGGTACATATCATATACACCAGAAAGATACTCTGCCTGCGGGTCATAATACTGTAAAAAGGCGCAACCACGATTGCCAGCACCCCAAAGCATCATCCTTTTCCCCTTGGCATGATAATACGAAAGCAACTGGCTGATCGTGTCCTGCGCGCTAGCTAGCCAATGATATAGTGATTGCATAGTTCCCCTCTCTTTTACTAAATCCAAGATTTTGCCTTATTTTCCTTCCCCAAAAAGATCCGGTACCTTCCGTTCAAGCTCCCATCGATAATAATTCTCTACTGTCTCTGTATCCGTACCGTCATGCTGATACCGAATGGTTCCTAAATCCACAATCGGGTCTCTCATAATCGGCTGATCCAGAACAGCCTGCAGCTCCGGCTTCGGCGTGATACCGTTCTCCTCCATCATGCTGATGTCGCGAAACTCCTCCCGGCTATAGGTGCCCCAGTTCAATATTTTCGTAAAGAACAGCTCATCAACACCCAGCCGCTTGCCCCATTCAACAAAAGGAATCATCTCTTGGAAATTCTGCCGCTGTACCACAAAATTAAAGCGCAGATAGGAAAGCTCCCCTATCTTACGCAGCTGGCTGGCATACGCCATATTCCTCTCCAATACTGCAAACATCCCCCCCCGGCGGATATTTGCATATGTTTCTGGCGTGGCTGCATCGATGGACACCGTCATCATGATTTTTGCGTCCGTATAGCGGCGCAGCTCTGCCCACTTCTCCGGTGTAAAAAGCAAGCCATTGGTCAAAAGGCGAAACCAGCGGATATGCTTCATTTGCTCCGAGGCATACACGGTGCGATAGGCATCGGAAAGAAGCACCTCACCGTCGCCCGCCATAATCAGGAACTCGCAGCCGGGGAGCACTTGATCGCGCACCATCTCCGCAATGCTCTGGATCTGCCGCTTATCTTCCTCTTTCGCCACACGGAAATCCTTGCGACAGGTCACGCATTTTAAATTGCAAGTATAGTCAAAACCGACGGCCACTGTCCGCGGTGCATCCTCCATCTTAGGATATGGTTTAGAGAGATGATAGTCCCTTGTCTCATGGCGCCCGATAAAGAGCGGACACATATCATGCAGGCAAAAACTATACGTCCGATTCACATTAGACAAGCATAGAATACGATGTACGAAGGAATTCCAGCAATCGCGAAAAGACCTCTCCTCTGAAATGTCTCCCAGCGAATTGCGGATAAACGTCGAGCAACAGCAAATCACATTTCCCCTGCCGCCAATCTCCGCATGGTTCAACATACTGCGGCAGGTGAAATCATAAACCTCTGGCTGAAGAATCGTCTGCCGTAAAAGCGTCGACGGCAGCGACTCGATATCCTCATACGTACAGAAATCGCGATAGCGCTTGCACCCCTGCTGCTCTAGGAAATCACAGATTGCCTCATTCCGCGCCACCGCAACCACGATGAAATACCGACTCCAGTCCTGCACCGTCTCTGGTTTGCGGCACGGATAGCCGTAAAACGCTTCTCCCTGAGGCGCTCTATCCAGATACGCCTCGACCTCATACGCCGTATTCCAACGGTAGAACTGCTCCCCCTTACGACCACAGCCCCAGACGAGCATCGGCTTTTCCTCCGGATTCAACTGGACATCATCGAACAGAGGAAAAATCTCCTCAACCCATTGATATTCCTTCCCATGCGCCAGCCCCATCGCCTGCAGCGTCTGCTCCTTTTCCTCATGCGAGAAATCGCAGACGACCAACATATCAAAGTTCGCCCGCAGCGCTGGCAGCGAAGCAACCGGCACAGTCTCAATCCCCGTTCCCTGTGCAAAACCAGCGGCATCCTCGCTCGCATCAGCAAAACAAAGCGAAACCTCCATATCCGTATCCTTCAGCACATAGTAAAAATCCTTCGCCACGCGATTCGCGCCATAGAATGCTATCCTCATCAGATTATTCCTCTCCATCAAAATCTATATCACGACAAAAGACTCAGATTTTTTCGGTATATCGAACCCTTGCCAAATATGCCACAGGGTTCCCCTGGATACTCCTGTACTTGTTTTTCCAACTCAAGTACTCCGCTCTATTCACATTATGCGTACAGCTGCCACTAATGACGATACGATAATAGAACTGATATCCTGGCAGGCAAGGCCGAAGTCTCTTTGCCGTCTCCTCGATCTGTTCGATGGCATGCACAACCTTCGAGCCCTTCAGCTCGATAAAATACGCCGCCTTTTTCTCATCATTCAAGACAAGATAATCGCACTTGATAACATGCTTATCTTTAATCACGTCACCATCAATCAGATATTGACGCACCAGTTGACCGTTCTTATTCACAGCGGTGTGACTGGAGCGCTTTTCCTTTGACACGATGCGTTTTTGCCGCTTATCACAAAGGCTTTGATGTCCGGAAAGGATATCTTTCTCACTCATGGGAATCCTCCGCTTGCCAGTTTATTTCCATCAGTTGCTGCATCTCATCATTAATCTCATCCGACGCACCATCGATCAGCCCATTCTGGATAAATCCTTTGGACAAGCCATCCTCGACCATCCCGCCATTGACATGTCCAACCCAGGTATGCTCCTCGGGCAAAAGCTTCTCCTCCGCAACAGGCATTTGCCTGCGATATTTTTGAGGAATCGTATTGGCGAAGAGTAGATTATTGAGTTCCCCTAAAATATAGGGGCTATGCGTCGTCATCAGCACCTGGTTCCGCTCGTGTCCGAACAACCCCAATGCTTCTGTAATCGCCTTCTGAGCATCTGGATAAAGGTGCGCCTCCGGCTCCTCGATGATGAGGAAGATGGGTTTCCGCTCCAGCAAATAATAATACAGGAGATTGAATACCCATACGGCCTCCTGCTGACCAGACGAGGCAAAGTTGATTTTCACATACCTATGCCCCTCGATATTGAGTCGCTCCTCACCCGACTGATAGGAATAGCGCCCCTGCAGGACCCGATCCATCAAGTCTTGCATGATTTTCATTTTTTTGCGATCCACTTTTTCTTGCGTTGTATGCAGTTTCTCTCCTAGGAGTCCCTCTGCTCCATCCCGGAATGCAGACCTTTTCTCCATTGTTAGACGAACATACGCGCGCATGCAGTAATCCAGCGTCCGATCTTCGCTATCCAGGATGCTGGCCAGTCGATCCGTCAATACAGTAATCAGGCTTCTGCCCGCGGGAATATAGATCGTCTCATAGTAATCCTCGAACAGCTTATCGATGTCTGTACGCAGCGTCTGCCTGCGATCTTCTTGATCCCATTCATAAGGCTGATTTTCATAGCGAGAAAGGAACTCCGTAATCTTGTCATCTATCTCGAAACGGACAAAATTACGATAGGAATGATTGTGATCAGGCTCGAGATAAACACTGATTTTCACATGCGGCGCATATTCATACGTCAGTTTCATGTCCTCTGCCATCGACCAGGTAGAGCCAAAAATTTGCAAGAATTTTTTTCTAAGCCTCTTTTCAAATGCCCGGATAATATTCGTCTCATACTCGTCCTCCGAGGGACGATGCGTGATCTGCGCGAAAACATCATCCTTCAAGGTACGAAAGAAATAGATGGATCTTGCAATCGTACTCTTACCGCTCGCCTGCGGGCCTGTCAGAACCGTAAAGTCATCCACATGGATTTCACAATGCCTGATTGGCCCTAGATTTCTTATTTTTAAATGTTGCATACATCCTCACCTATACATTCATAACAGAATCGATCAGCCAATTGATCGGACAAATCTCTGCCGCCACTTTTTCTTTTAGATTCCGCTGAATCGCCGGAAAATCATATTGTACCGTCACGATCACCAAGTCCGCCGCCGGCAGTTCATCCTCCAACGTCATCATGGGAAGCGAGCCGCTGTCCTTCTCCGGCTGCTGATCGATGAGATACGCTGGCGTCAGTTGCTCCTGTTCCATCTGATGCACCAAATGCTTGCCCAGCATCCCATATCCATAAATCGCCACCTGAGCATAACCATGCGCGCGTAGCCATCCAGCGATAGATTTCCCTGACTCGAGCAGCATCAGCCAGCGATCCATGACCCGCCAATACCCGCGGTACCGGTCGCAGGTTGCCTGCAAGGCTGCATTCTCCTCTTGCAACATCTTGATAGCACCCTGCGGCACCGCCGGTCTCTCTCCCGTCCTCTTATGTGCCAGGCGCCCCTTCGCCTTGCGGAGTGCCTCCAGGAACTGACAGCCGTACGCCTCATCGGGCTCCAAATGCATGCCCTCCCCCCACTCATTCCAGGCATTGAGGAAGAGGAATGGTGCGTCGTTCTGTTGGCATTTTGCCAGCAACTCATACATCCTGCGTCCAAAAATCTCAGGATTTCTTCCCTTGATGACCACTGCTCCATGGCCGCGACGCGGTGAGTCATCATAGCCGGAGAACCCACCGAGGCACTGCCCCAGCTCCACGGGCTTATCAATGATGCGCTGCCAGAGTTCATCATAGGGGATGCTCTTCATGACATGGTCATCATTCTCGTACTTCTGCGGATACCATCGGGCAATCGTGTCCTGCGGCTCCTGCAGCAGTGAGTTGCTCAGCCCCTTCTCCTCTGCCTCCCGCACATTCGTGCCAATGACATAAACCCCTGGGAACCCATCCTCCCTCGCGAGCTCCTGCCAACAATCCAGCATCTCTTTCAAGCATGGAATATTATCCGGCTTGTAAATCAAAAAAACCGGACATCCCTCGTGGCAAATATACCGCGCATCATGAAAGAAAGGGGAAAGATACGCATAATGCGCCCGCCAAGCCGGCACTCCGCCATACTCCTGTGCGAGCAGGACGCCATCATCCTTCTCGTCTGTACGCTGCCCATCGAACTTCGCCGACCAGGGATTCCCCTCATGCTCAGAGAGGCGACTCCATGAGCGCACCCACGACTCATTCGCCCAGGAAAAGCAAAACGGCATATCGATATCCTTCCACCGCAGCAGATTCTCTGCCGGTTTCTCCAGAATCTTCCTGCCATCCTTAAAATAGTAATGATAAAAGCACATCCCATCCACGCCATACCGCTTCATGAGATCTGCCTGCCACCGCATCGTCTCCGGCTTCATCAAGTCATAATAATTACCATGCAACGGCACATGCGGTTGCTCATGCCCCGGAAAAAGCCGCTCTGCGGAACGGACGCTCGTCCACTCGGTAAAGCCTTCTCCCCACCAGGCATCATTTTCCTTGACTCGATGAAATTGCGGCAGGTACATAGCGATAATTCTCATCGACATTCTCCAATTCTTGCAGCTTCTGCTCCGTATAGGCGGAGTCGATCCACCGTTCATCTATCCTCAGTATCTTCTCTGCGGGAATCCGCTTTTCCTGCAACTGCCGTGCAATCTCCTCCGCCGTATCTGGATTCATCACCGCAATGACCAGATAATCAAATGCCATCTCCTGCAAATCCTCCACAGGCGAAACCGGCTTTCCCAGCGACTGATAGTAAGTAGCCTGCCGATCCACCCAACCTGCGAGCACCAAGCTCTGCGGGAACTTGTCATGCAACTCCTCACCGAATACCCCGGCACCGTAAATCACCACCCGCTTACCGGATGCAATTTCTCCAAACGGATAAAGTCCAAGAAAGTCAGAAAAATACTCGTAGCCACCCAACAATAAATTATTGACAACGAGCCAGTTGATTTGATGCCGAATTACCAATTCATTCTTCAGACCAGCAATCGTATGCAGGAGAAAATAACGCAATATTTTTTGGTCCAGTACCACACTCTTCGTATGCGTATGACAACAAGATGATTCTGCCAGCCTATAGAAATATACCACTTTGGGCAGAAAAGCAACTTGCTGAGCCTGACGAAGACTATATATTGTGCAAGCCCAGTCCTCAGCAAAGCGAATACGCAAATCTACCGCCATCAGCGCATTTTGAATAATATTTTTTTGATACAATACAGAAAACAAAGCCCCGCTAAAATTTGTTTCAAAAGGTCGAGGCAGGATAATATTTTCCAGCACTTTTTCTCCAGACAGCACGCCTGACAAGAGTTTGGATTTTCTCCCATATTTCCCATCCTGATAACGCTGACATATTCCAAAAATTACATCAGCACCAGTTTCATGCTGCAGGTTCAAAAAGGAACTGCAATAATCCGCCGTGACGAAATCATCCGCATCGACGAACATCACCCAATCCCCCACCGCATGCTCTACCCCCGTTTTCCTTGCAGCGTTCTGTCCGCCGTTTTCCTGATAGATATAGCGAAACCTCTGATCATCCGCCACATAGCGCTGACAAATCTCCGCCGTCCCATCGGTCGAACCGTCATCCACGAGGATGATCTCTATCCTGCGATAGTCCTGCGCTTGGATACTGTCCAAGCACTCCGCCAGATAGCGCTCGCCATTATATATTGGCACCACAATCGAAATCAGTTCATCCATGTTCTATCTCCTATTTTTCTTACAGGTATATTTCCAACAAAGGATATCTGCCTCCCTGCCATGTTTCTACACTTACTACATAACGAAATCAATATAAAACTCTATCCTATTGAATCATAAATCCTGCCGTTCTCTATTCTACTTGGCGCAACAACGGAAACTCCGGATACTTCTCATTCCATTCATCAATGCTCAAAACCTCCACAAAGTCAATCATTCTCTCTGCGCATATATCTGCTTCTGCAATAAAAACGGGAACCGTGCAGCCAACAATCCGCGCACATGCTTCCGGAGCACACAAGCTCCAGTTGAACAATCCAATACATACACATACCATTTCCACATACCATTTCTTCTTCCCATACCGTGGCACATTGCCTGCAAAACCTGAAGACTATTAAAATACTTCAGCGCAACTTAGTTGATCCACCTGTCCTCCAACGGACAGAATGCTTCATAGACTGCGGGAACAACATCCAAAGAATGCACAAAGCGATACTGAAATTTAGTATGAAAATGAGAAATCATCAGAATCTCGTGGATTTCCTCTGCTGTATCCAGACAAATCTCACCAGCTAAATTTTTCTCGTCCCGTAGCAAGCTGGCATCGCCATCATGTAGTCCGAAACAGGAACGGAATAAACCTCACCCTTTACTGGCATCAAAGAGCCTGCGTAAACCAGCTTGAGCAATTGTGTTTTGCCCATGCCATTCTTTAGCAGATGACATTAATCCCATCTGCTAAAGATCTCCTGATAGGGGCATGCTGCAAGAAGGACGGCGGACTATCGCCAGATTCTATCATTTATACGATTGATTTTTCCCTGCACAGAAGCAATGTTAGGACAATACAAGCACATTAAAGCAGTACGCTGAATCAATGTGCAATTCTTCTATGAAATCATTTTATCCAACCACAATTGATCACCGTCCATTCTATTATCATCAACCGTAATGACTTGAATCCTATCGCTTTTGTCAACCTTTAATCGCCTTGCATACGTTTTCTGCAAATCTAGTGGCATCTGATTAGATTTATTTTTCACGATGACTAACTTTTTCCCATTATTAATTAAATCTCTTAAAATTCCGTTAATATGTTCATCATCATTATTAAATCCGAAACCGACAACACAAATAATATCAGCTTTAAAAAATCCATCATACACATTAACATATTCTTTAGACATATGAATAGAAGTCATCGGCTTCGTTCCGCTTTGTGTAAATAATAAGGGAACCTTAAAGTGCTCCCATACTTCTTCATCTGATGAAACATCTTTTATCTCTTTGGTTTTAATACTATTCACGTATGGATCATACCATAATTCAGTTGACCCATTTAAAAAATGAATATTTGAAATTTGCTCTATCTTTTTCTTTATCAGATTAGTATAATTAGTCGTTGCAATGGTTTCCGCCTGAATTTTCTTCTCTTTTATATAGTTATTTACATCATCGTAATATCCAACGACATGACAATCAACATTCGCGCATTGTTTCTCAATATAATTACGAACCGTAAACAAGAAAATGCATATTTTGCAAAATTTATTCCACTCAATCTTTGGACAATATAAATAATGCCAATTACTATCAATTAATGTTTTATAATCCAATACATCTGAAAATATCGATTCTAATATCTTCCACGCAAACTTAGTAACAACAATATCATTATTATCTCCCTCCAATATAGTGCCAGAATTTTTATCTAATAAATATTCTAGACCAGTAACTCCAGCCAGGGAGTAATTTAACTTGATAATTTCGCCCAAATCATCAAATAAATCGATATCATCATCTTTTTTGCGAAAAGGATTATCGTTTATTTTTCTTGTCAAAGCCTCACTCAATGCGCCAACCTGCAATTGCATAATTGAAATAATTATTTTTCCTAATTCACTGCGAATCTCAGTCGATGAATCCTTCTTCTTTTTATATATCAACAAGAATGCTGAAAAAAACTTACTTGAAAATAATTTATTCCCTTCAGAAAATTCATCTGTAAACGAAAACTTTTGTGACATATTTATATCGTCAAGGTCTCTATCAATAATTTCCTCAATAGATTTGCGTATATTAATATCACCCGTTTTTTCCATCTTCACTAGTATTGATTGAGCAATTTTATCGAAACATTCTAGCTTACGGATAATCTTTTCCCTATTATGTTCAATTGTATCTTTTATAATATTACCAAATACAGATTTCCCAAATGTTCCAATATTTTTTTCATCAAAATCTTCTGGAAGCCATTCCCCTGCATAAGTCGTTGTCTTATCAATTGACGCCCTCATTTTCTTAAAATCATTTTTAGCTATCGTCGGATCTTGCCGAAAAATATCTAATGCAAATGTTCCTCCAGTTGGCATCCCATATCCTATTTCAGCACCTGCTCCAAATAAAAAGCCGATTTTCTTTACCATCATATAGCATCCTAAAAGCAGTAACACAACTTAGTGCAAGGTATGAAGGACATTATAAATCTAATATTATTCATTATACCACATTTCAAATTTCGTTTTTACTTGGCTAATAAAATGGAATATGGCATGCAACTAGAACGTTTCCATAATATTTTTCTCTCGATACCTCGCATAGGTACACTTCCGACAGAGTGCGTCTCCCTCTCTGCCATTTTCCCTCACAACCGACCTTAGCACCGCTCCCTGCATGATTTCCTCATAGCTCTGCCGTTTCAAATTGCCAAGCACCCGCTGCATGCCAAAATCCATGCAGCAAAGTACAACATCACCATTCGGCAGCAAGACATTATGATTATAAGCAGCTGCACGTCCGCAATAGATAGGCTCATGCTTGCAGGCAGCCGAGCGCAGAGCCTCGTCGTCCAGATTGCCTGCCCGGTCGATCATGTCCCAGGTAATCATGATTTGATGATTGATGATTTTGACCGCCTCAGGATACGGCTCGCATTGGCAGTTGGCAAAATCAATGAATGAGCTTCCATCCTTTTTCTTTTTCTGCACGACATAGCGGAGCAGCTGCAGATACTCCTCCGTAACGGGGATATTGGCATAACCCTTCTGGTCGGGGAGATGGAGCACCACCATACGGAACGGGATGTCCTCGATCTCCCGGAACTGCTCCAGAGAAAGGCCCTGCAGCGTTGTAAACAGCCTGACATCGTGCCCGCTCTCATGTGCATGCTTCACCATCTCCAGCCCATCCTTTGCCAGGAATGGCTCTACGAATCCGGAAAAATCTATCACACAGTCCTCTGGCAGCTTGCTGACATATCCTCGGAACTCATCGATGTTCATTTCACGCTGACAACCACCCCCCCCTGCGAAATAGCGCTGCAGGAAAAGCGGCTGGGGGCAGAAGCGGCAATTCACGCTGCAGCCAGCACGTGGTGTGATCTCCATAACCGGACGGAAAAACATTTCATCGAGAATGGCCTCTGCATGCTCAGGCAGGAAAAGATAGGAGGTAATTCCCCGTTTTTGCAGTTCCTCTTCCAGGACGCCCTGCGCAGAGGGCTTCACCGCCAAGACGAAGAACGCCTGCGGTGTATCAACAATGACCTCATCAAGCGTCCTCACCGGCACGCCCATGACTGTTGGCAGATTGTACCCCTTTTGTGTTACTGCAAAGGATTGTACGTGTATATGCTCCTGTCGCAGCAACGACAAAATCTTGCGCCCATACATCCCCGCGCCATAAAGGACGATTGCCTTCCCCGCAGCGACCTGTGCACGGATTGCGTCTTTATAGCACTCCTGCTGCCGTCGCAAATCTTCCTGACACATATACGAATCTATCTCCATGCGATCCACCTCATCTTATAAACAAACTCATTTATGGAACCAGCTCAAATTTCCATGATGAATCCAATAGGTTTTATCCGTGACATATTCAGAGTTCATAAGGTAATTATACCCTTGAAATATCATAGGATAAATATTCATTCCGTCCAAACAGGAAAATTCTCCTGTTATACGATATCCTCTTGCACGGAGAGTTTCATATTGATGTGAGTTGCAGCTTCGCCGATCTATCGTCCCATCCTCCTTCCGAAAATGACGGTTCTGATAATAATCACGGCACACTCTCAGGATTTCCATCCTTGGACACGCGCCGAAGCCTGATCCAGCATTCCACGTCAACGTGCCATCCACACAGCCAAAAGCATCCTGGTAGAGCAGATCATCCAGATTCCTCAACAGCTCGATATCCGTATCCAGGTAAATACCTCCCTGCTCATAGACAACATCCAATCTCAGATAATCCGGCACATATCCATAAAGCCCGCTTTCGTACGCTTCTTTGAGATACGCGCATTTTCCCATGTCATAATTATGTTCATTCCATTCGACAATCTCATAGTCCGGGCAAAGGCGATGCCAGGCCGCGATATTCTCCCTCACGGCCAAGGGCTTTTCTCCACCCACCCAGACATAATGAATCACCTTAGGAATAACCGGCGTATCATAGTCCTTGCAAACTGCCGGATAATCCGACTGCCGGAAAACCTGCTCCGAAATCTCCGCATAGGATGTCACCGTAATACGGTCCTCCGGGTCCGCCGCTGCCAGCTGCGCGTAAATCTCCTCGAAGTGATAGGCTGTAATCAGGATAAAAGTATCCTCACCCAGCTGTTGCAACGCCTCATCCAGCGACAGGATTGGATACTGGCAATCATCGACAGCGACGCAGCTTCCCGTCCCTGCCTTATGGTTGTCAATATACCCCAGAAGATGCGCTCCCAGACCGGCATCGATCAGGAACTCTCCCATCCGTTCCCCCTGGATACCAGCGCCAAAGCAAAAGACTTTCCTCTCGCTGAGAAATTCCAAAAAAGATTGCCATGTCATGGGCTTCAATCTTTTCAAAACAGGCCCTCCTCATTCATTTCACAATCACCAGCGTCCCGTTCGCATCGCACAGCGGCATATTTCTGAAGGCTTTTAGTTGTGCGTAGTTTGAATTGATGATCTATTCGATATAAGCTCTTTATAGTTTACATTTATCCTATCCAAAATTTCTTTGTTTTTTTCGAGCTTTTTGTAAAAGCATGAATGTGATAAATGATATTTGCTAGTTACAGTGTCAATTAATTGTGTTATGACACATTGGCAAAACGCTACCTGTTCCACTATCCCCTGCGGATGATGGTATTCACGTAAATAATTTCGTCTATCCTCACTATCATACCGTATATTATCTCTTGTAAGATATCCATGAGAATACTGCGATAACGAGCTATAAAAATTTTTATATAAATCCGCATCCCCTAGGATATCCGCCAAATTCTTGAATCCCCTCAATTTATCATCGTAAATCGTAAACCATTCATAGAATTTAGGCTTTTCTTCATATGCCTCATTTGCTTTCTTTATATAATCTTCAAAAATTGGATGAGTTTGGTAAATATCAATTTTATTTTGTGGAATTTTTCCCTTATTTTTCCTTGAAATATAATATGCAGAATAAGCGACTGCTTTTTTCTCATTTTCACTTACTCCAGTATTATCATTCTGAAGCAAAAATTTTACTTGTAAATACAGTTCAAATATTTTTCGCACTAACGGAAACGATGCTTGTATATTATTAGCACCATGCAATATTCGTATCCCATCATATGTTTCAGTAATTTCATCTAAAAAACAGGCTAAAATCGGGCTCTCATAAGATGATATCTGTAACTTCCCCAGTATTCCTTCTAGTCGAACAAGCAAATTAACCGTTGCTGTATCAATTTCATAAGATAACTTACAAATATCTTCTATTTTTCCATCATACTTAAAGCAACAAATTTCAAATAAATCATCCATCAAATTATCCTCTATATCAATATGCTTTACGATACACTATATATCCTCCTCACATCCAAGATAGGTAAGCGTATTTTTTATCATAAGTTCTCCATTTTGAATAATCTTCAGTATTTTGTCAATATTATAATTATCATCATATTTACCACCTGCATAGTGTACAAGTTTATTTCTATATGATATTATTTCACGCAATTCTTGCAACATTTTATCATCATAGTCAATTTCATTCTCTCGTGATATTTTTTCATTATTACAAAAAATGACTTGCATAAGTTTATATCTATTAGGGGTTCTTTCATCACTTTTTAGACTATTGAGAATCCTTATTTCATTATCATCAAGAGACTTTTTTTCATTTAAGATTGCTTCACACTTTTGCGCAAGATATGCATCGATTGCGTTTAAATAGAACATTAATGCTGCTCGCAAATATCTTATCTTTATAAATTTATCATCATTATTCTCAGCTTGATTTAAGAAAAACAATGCGTCCTTCCTATTCTCTTGCCACATATTATGTACTGTTAGGATACAATTTATCTCATTAAAGTTTCTATTTTCCATAACAGGATTCCTTTCTTCCTCGCAAAAAGCGTCCTTCTCTATTTCCTCCGCCACCCGTGCACTCGCCTTCCCATCGAAAACGAGGCCGATGGCCTCGGTAAATTTATCCATCGTCTGCCGATACATGACAGAGTCGAACTGCTGCAGCTTTTCCAGCAGTTCTTCGTTGTCCGACGCCACAGGAAAGGGCAGTGTCAGGTCAAACTGCGGCGTGACGGCTTTGTTATTTCTGACGCGTTCATGCGGATCCGTGGCCAGGTTCCACATGAGGGCCCCGCGATCGTGAGCGTACTGCGCGATATCATCGGCATAGATGAACGCGGGAATGCCGGCAAAGCCGGCCTCGAAGATGGCGCTGGAATAGTCCGTGATGTAGAAATCCATCCCCGCCAGCACCTCGTACATGTCATCGGCCTGGCTTTCATCGAAGATGCGGCCTGCCAGGGCTTCGTTCTTATACTGCCGAAAAGTCGGCGCGAGCTGCGGGTGAACGCGCAGGCAGAGATACCATTTGCCGCCAAATTTTGCTTCCAACATATCTAGCAAACCCACGAAGTCGAGAGTCCACGCCTCCGAGTAGACGCTGCGCTTACCATTTTTCGCTCCCTCGCGGAAGGTCGGCGCATACATGACAATATGCGCATCCTGCGGCAGACCATGCTTCTCACGGATGTGCCGTCTGGCTTCGCGGCGTTCTCCATATAATATATCGCATCTTGGCGCGCCAGTTTTAAGCATAGCCCCAGCAAACAGCATGGAGTCCGGCATCACCACATCGCACCACCGCGAGTCTGTCACAAGGGCATCCATCTGATCGGAGTCGGCCTTGCTGACGAGATAGGCCATACGCGAAAACCCTTCGCCGCGCAGGAGGCCGGTGCATTTGATTCCCTCGGTGTAATGATTGGTATTGAGGTAATATTGCCCTTTCCGCTTCGCGGTTCCATAATGCGTGCGGTAGTTGTCAATCCATACCTTCGCTGTCGACATCCAGTAGGCGCGCCCCCACACAGTATAGGGGGCTTTTCGTATATATTCCGGGAATTTCTTTGTATCATCCTTGACCAGCCATATAAACTCATACTCCGGATGGCGGCGGTGCAGTTCCCGAACGATATATTTGGGATTACAGCCAAACCCGCCCTTCCCTTCAAAGGTCGCAATGCAAATGCGATGTCTTTTGATAGGGAATATCCGGCAGAGATAAAAAACGAGGCGGTTGCCCCAGGCTTTTATTTTTCGCCAACGGATATAATTCTGCTCTTGCATCAACGCTCCCCTTACTTTACATGATCGTTCATCGAACCGACGATTCCCTCGAAAATTCCGGCTTCCTTCCCTACATGCCGTACCGGCTCACAAAAGCTCTACTGCTTTTCTCCCCGTGTCCGGGCAATCGGTGATGATGCCGTCGACGCCTAGCGCTATGAGCTGTTTCATGCGGTCGCGGTTATCCACGGTCCATGTGTTGACGGTGAGGCCCCAGTCGTGCCATTTTTTGACGCGTTCGGCTGTGACGA
The DNA here is from genome assembly GCF_009697385.1 of Wylensekiella montiformis. Classification (GTDB taxonomy): domain Bacteria; phylum Bacillota; class Negativicutes; order Selenomonadales; family Selenomonadaceae; genus Selenomonas_A; species Selenomonas_A montiformis. Next base: position 104,358 of record NZ_VUNL01000007.1, on the reverse strand, counting down.
TCTGTTCCCAGGGATGAATGGCCGAGACATCGAGTGCCCGGATGTCCTCCGGCAGTACGAAGTCGCTGCTGCAGAGGATGGCGATCTTTGCCGTGCGGTCGGCTGCCCGCAATTTGCGCAGGGAGCCGATGCTAAAGGAGGAGTAGAGGACGCGGTCCGCAAGGCCATAGCCTCGAACCATCTCAGCGGTTGCGGCCTCGAGTCCCGGATAGTCATAGACACCGGTCTTTAGCTCGATGTTGAGCTGGAAGTCATACTTTCCCATGAAATCCAGGAACTCTTGCAGGGTCGGTATCTCTACAAAGCCGAATTCCGGATGAACGCTGCAGAAGTTGAACGCCTTGACCTCCGTGAGCGTGTAGGCGCGGACGGCGCCCTCTCCGTCGCTGGTCCGATCGATGGTTTCGTCGTGGCAGATGACGATCTCGCCGTCGCGCGAAAACTGCACGTCGAGCTCGATGCCGTCCGCGCCCATCTCGACGGCCTTTTCAAAGGCAGGCATGGTGTTTTCCGGGGCGTACTGCTTGTCCCAGCCGCCAGCGCCGCGATGCGCCCAGATTTTGATATCAGACAATAACCTTTCCCTCCTTGATAGGTGTCGCCTTCCTCCAGACGAGGAATTTCTCCATAATGTCCGCAAATGCGGCGGATTCTTTGCGCGTGAGCTTGAAGCCGCCGCGCGGGTTGCCGTTGATGGCGGAGACGAAGTCGCTGAGCTCGTAGCGCAGGCCGTCGCCGAGGTATTTGGTGAAGACCTTTTCATTCTTCATGAAATCCTCATAGCAGAGCTCAAACTCTGTCGTCTTCTCTTCCTGCAATATAATAAATATATTCAACTTCCAGACCTTTTCTCCTTCTTTTGCGCTTACAATTAGGAAAAGCCGTCCCCATGTGGAACGGCCATAAATTTTTTTGCTTGTAGTGGTCAATCTTTATCCCCCTTGACCAAACGAAAGGTTGTCTTTGCGACGAGATAAATCCCCTCTCAAATGAAGGAAGTCATGTAAATTGGGAATAGGCGTATATCCTGCTCTTTCTGAAAATTTTTCGTGTATAGAATATATTTCTCGGCAATCTGAGCAGAATACCTCTGGCAAAAGGCATCGAAAGAGGCGTGACGCTTATATTGACGAGGCTTTTGATTGCCTGACGTACCCATCGGTACATTACCTCCCTATATAATTTCTTCATTCCGCGTATCCATCTCCGAACCTCCATATTCACCTAACAGATTGCTTTATGCGCTCTAGCTTCACACATATTCAATAGGCAATGCTACTGTACGTTCATTTAGCCATAGCTGCTGCGGATACATACAAAGCACAATACCCAAGCCCCGCTTTTCCCCTTTTATTTTAGTAATGACATCAAAAGTATTCGTCATCGACAATTTCGGATTGGCTGACATCTTGATTTCTACTGGGTAAATAGTGTTGCCATCCTCAATTAGTAAATCAATTTCTGACTCACGCTGTTCTGTTTTATCTTTTCCCCGATAGTATGTCACATACATCCGATAATCCATTCCTGCATTTGAAAAAGATTTCAGTATCTCGGAAACAACAAATGTTTCAAATAATTCGCCAGCCATAGCCCCATTCATAGCAGTATCTGCTGTCTGATATTTGGTCAGAAAACATACCAATCCAGTGTCACGGAAATATAGTTTCGGTGTCTTTATAGCTCGTTTCAATGCCGAATTAGAAAATGGCTGCAAAAGATATACCAACCCCGACGCCTCCAATACCGAAGTCCATTCCTTCGCCGTCGCCACCGTTATATCTGCCTGTTCTGCCACTTTACTATAATTCAACATTTGCCCGGTTCTTGCTGCCATCGCAGTTAAAAACCGCATAAACTTCAATTGATCCTTCACCTTCAACAAATCATTTACATCGCGGTTTAGATAAGTCTGAACATATGACGTATAAAACAACTGCCAATCTACATCTGACTCATAAAGTGCTGGATAGCTACCACGATGGATAATATGCCAAATATCACCATGATGCAAAACATTCTTACTACGTTCCTTGATATAACTCTCCGTCGGAATAAACGGTTTATTAAAATCAATCCCATCAATTTCACGAAGTGACAGACCAAACAATTCAAATATTGCGATGCGTCCAGCCAAGGACTCTGATACATGTTTCATTAATCGAAATGACTGCGAACCCGTTAGTGAAAAAAGACCTCTTTCTTCCGTAGCGTCGCACTCCATCTTGATGTACGGAAAAAGTTCCTGAATGTACTGCACTTCATCCAACGTTATTGGATACGGGTGGTTGCGAAAAAAAAGGCCAGGTTCCCCCTGCGCCTGCGCTAAAAGAACAGGGTCATCAAAAGTTACATATGAACGATTTTTAAAAACATGTTGTAAAATTGTAGATTTACCTACTTGACGCGCCCCCGTAACCAATAGAGCCTTAAATGTCTGTCCAGCATTACAGATACACGTCTCCATATGTCTTCGAATATATTTCATAGGCTATCTCCTCCGACCAATTTATATTTATATTATAAATTAGTCGGAGGAGATAGTCAAATTATGCCGACCAATTTATATTCCAACTATAAATTAGTCGGCATAAAATTACATTATAAATATTCCAGTTCGGCAGCCTTGGCAAAGGCCGTCAGCGTATTTTCGGGATAGCATTGGCTGCAGCCCCGATGTGTCCAAAATTTCATATGATAACCACCCCTTCCTCGATGGGAGACTTTTGCCTCCAGACGAGGAATTTCTCCATAATGTCCGCAAATGCGGCGGATTCTTTGCGCGTGAGCTTGAAGCCGCCGCGTGGGTTGCCGTTGATGGCGGAGACGAAGTCGCTGAGTTCGTAGCGCAGGCCGTCGCCGAGGTATTTGGTGAAGACCTTCTCGTTCTGTGTAAAGTCCTCATAGCAGAGCTCAAACTCCGTCGTTTTCCACCACGGCGCGGGCACGAAGATATAGCCGCGCGTCCCCGATATCAGCAGATGGCCGTCGGATTTCACCTTCAGTCCCGTCTTGGCCGTGGCCATGCTGTGCGCGTAGTCAAAATACACTTTGGTATAGAGATCTACGCCGTTGGGCGCTTTGAAACAGGTAAAGCGGATATTCTGATAATTGGTTCCCAGAAGCTTGATGATGGGGAGCAGCGTGTAGCTTCCATACTCCGTGAAGCTGCCGCCATAACCGGCATTGGTCAGCTCGCGTCTCGTATTGTCCGGAAAGATACGGGTGAAGCAGGATTCGACATCGCGAATCTCGCCGATGACGCCGCTCTGCAGCATGGAGAGCAGACGGATGAAGCCCGGCGTATAAGCGGTCTTGATGGCTTCCATCAGGATGAGGTCTTTTTGCTCCGCCAGATCGAAAAGTTCTTCCGCCTCTGTCTTTTTAAGCGTCATCGGCTTTTCGCAGAGGACATGCTTGCCGTGCTCAAGGGCGCGCTTCGCATAGGCATAGTGGAGTTCATGCGGCGTGCAGATGTCGACGGCGTCGACGTGTTCGTAGAATTCTTCCTCGTCCGCCGTATAGAACTCGCATCCCATTTCTTCCGCAAAGCGTTTGGCACTCTCAATACGCGGATTGAATACGCCCGTTAGCTCCATGCCGCTGACGTATTTTGCCTCCGGCACAAAGCGCCGCGCAATGCGGCCGCTGCCGATTAGACCCATGCGGATGATCTTGTGGTTATGGGTGCGTTTCATCGTGCTCGATATGCCTTTGGTACGCTCAAGGTAACGGACTTCGCAAAATTCCTTGAGATAGTCGAATTTTCCTGTCCAATCCGAACCCAGTACGAAGATATCCACTCCATATTTCTGGATGTCCTCCACTTTTTGGCCGATATGGTCCTCCACAATGACCTCATCGGCAAAACCGGATTTCTTGACATTTTCGATGCGCGTCATCAAGGAGTCGATCACGTTCAGCTTGCCTCTGGCCTCGTCGAAACTTTCCGTAGTGACGCCGACAATCAGATAGTCGCCCAGCGCCTTGGCGCGCTCAAGCAGCCGGTAGTGGCCTTCATGAAAGAGATCAAAGGTACCGTAGGTTATGACTTTTTTCATTCCCTCTCGCCTCCTTGTTTCGCGTCGAGTTGTTCACAGATGTATTGATGAATTGCGGCGCCAGCCGTGCCATCGATATGCGCGGCGATCTCACTGTACGCCTCCAGCTGGGCACTGCGCGAGAACTCCTTGCCGGACAAATCTCCCTTTAGAAAATCTTCCAAGGTATTATAGGCATCTTCGAGGCAGCCATACCGCTGCCACTCCGATATGCGGCCGAATCCCTTGCCCATCTTCTGCCGGCTTGCTTCATCAATGGTCATCGGATATTCGGTAAATTGATTGTTCTTCCCGGCAAAATGATAGATGCGGCGCTCAGGAGCATAATAGAATTTCTCCCTATCCAGAAAGACCGCACATCCCCAAACCGGCATATAGCCATTTTCTGTCCGGCAGGTTGCCCGGAAGGGTACTTTCCACTCCGAAAATTCTCCTGTTTCCTTATTGAGCTGCAGGAACCGATTGCCCCAATGCGGCGCCAGATAAACGATATTCCCGGCTACCGTCAGGCTACTCCAGGGATTCAGTTCACATTCGAAGCGCAATGGCACATGCTCGCAATGGAAATCCTCCGGCACATCCTCATAAACTTTTATCGTTCCGGTGCATGGATTCCAGCAGCGGATGGTATAGCCCTTGCGCGGCAGGCACCAGATTTCTTCCCCATCGGGAACCAATATCATCATTCCGTTTTCATCCCGCTCATCCAGATTGAGCTGCTCCACCTGCAGGGTGGCGGCATCAATCAGCAGAATCCTGCCGCCGGTCGGTGACGCGATAACGATCTTGTCCTGCCATACGCAGCTTCCGCCGACAGTCCAGGCGCCATCTGTCTCCTGAGCGATGACATCGTCATAGCCGGACACATAGTCGACCTGACCGGATTTTATATCGCAGCGGACAATCGCTGGATAGCGGATGGGAATCAGGAAGATATACCGGCCGATCTGCCATGCTCCCGCAAAACGCCCGGCCGTGCTACAAAGGTCCCGCAGCGGGATCCTGCGCACTACACGACGGTCTGCCACAAGCAAAATATCCTGTCCATTTGCCGGACATACCACCACATAGTCCTCTGTCTCAAAAACACGTCCATAATAGCAATCACTGGTATATTCAGACAGACTGCAATAAAGCGCATAGCGTCCATCCTGTTTTGGCGACCACAACAAATCGTTATTTCCTGTTACCATCCATTTCAGATTATCCGTTACCACAAGATTGCCGCGCCAGTCATCCGGCTGCGGCAAGCGATGGATAAGGTTGTTGAAGATGAAGATCGGCTTTCCTGCCACACCAAACAGTGACGTTACGCTGGTGCCCGAGTCGCCGATATAAGCATCCGACCATGCGATTGCCGTATCGATATCCGGCGTATCATCGTAGATGCCAATCTGATTGTCCAGATAATACTGTTTGAGCTGATGGAAAAAAGGCAGGAAGTCCTTGCGCATCGAACGAAAGGTCGTCTCCAATAGCGGATGCGGCCGCCACAGCAGGCAAGCCTCCGGATGTTTTTCAAACGTATGGAATACATACTCCATCTTTTTCAGGAAAGCCCATGGATTATGAATCATTCCGGCAAGGCTGGTATTATAGAAAAATACCTTTTTGCCTGCCATTTTGCCCTTCCACGAGTCCGGCGGATCCGGACGCTCACGGCAAATCCGTACAATCCGGTCAAACTTTGGTGAGCCCAGCGGCAGGATTCTCCCGCGGTCTACCTGCGGATCGTAGAATTCCCTCAGCGATTCAGCCTGTACAATGATATAGTCTGTGTTTTGATAAGCAAAGCAGGACCGCTGACCATCGCCCATCCCGCCAGAGGTCGCAAAATACGGGATATACACCAGAATATCCGTATATTTCTTGAGCTCTGCCGAATAATACTGCGGAGCGACACTGGTGGCCAAATTTCCATTGTCATATGGATTATGAATGTATATGACGTCAGGATGCATTTCTGACAGTGAGACATGCTGATAATTGAGGATTGGCACATCGTCGGGGAATAAATCCCCCTCATAGTGCATATCACCAAAGGTATAATCGGTCTTACGCTCGAAGTAGGGAATCGGCATCACATAGGCTTCACAGGATTCATCTGCCTCAGCGGCCATCCAGACGCTTTCGAGGCTGTCCCACATGCTTGCCTTGTACGGCAGAAACAGGATAATCCGGCGGCATTTTTCCTGCTGCATTGCCTTGATGGCAATATCCAGTATATCCTGACATAATGCACTGGATTCCCTGCGGTCAGCCAGAGTCATCTGCTGCCAGTCCCTGCTCAGTGCCTGAAGCAGTCCTGCGAAAATCTGATGATAGAAATCATGCCGTTCCCCATTAAACAGCGACTGACAGCATGTATCAACACCTGACAGGATGTCTATGAGTTCTTTTCCCGGTTCTCTTCCTGCCCGGCGCAGCCTCCCCATCGCGATAGCCGCCGTCTTCATCTGCAGGACCAGCTGCTTTCTCTGGCTCCATCCCAACATCCTTCTTCACCTCGTATATACTATGTTTATCTATATAAATAACATTCGACAATTGCTCAACTATTCCCTTTTATTTCTCCTCAATAGCAATACAGCACCGTCTCACAGGACGTGGGGATTTTATACCCCAGCCCATATTCATTGAGCAGGGCTTTGTCCTGCTCTGAGAGCCAATAGTCCGTGACGTCGATGGGATAGTGACGGAATTCAAAGCGGTAGCTTGGGCAAAGTGCGGAGACGTATTCGCGCAAATCCCATAAATCATAGGGACGGTGATAGGCACTGATAGCCATCTTTGGCTTCCATTTCAGGATGGAGGCCGCCGCGCCCTCTAGGACATCTCGTTCGGCCCCTTCGACGTCGAGCTTGATATAATCCACACGCGGAAGGTTTGCCCGTTCGACATATGCATCAATCGAAATGAAGTGCGCTACCTCGGAACCATGATCCAGTTTACAGCTTCCCGTGCCGCCGCTGTTATAATGCGCATCGGCTTCCACATTAGAAAGCCCCATGTTTTCGGCCACGAAACCGTATTGCTCAGCTTTGGACTTACAAACCTCATAATTTTTCTTATCCATCTCAAAGGCATATACTTTTGCCCCGAGCGAGGAAATCTTGACCATAGTTAGGAAATCCTTCATGTTTATCCTACTTCAAGCAATCTCAACCTTTATGCGATTTGCAATTCTATCAGCAACGCATTGCCTCTTTGCTGTATTTTATCCAGCTTGCCCCAGCCTAACCGATAGTCGAGCAAAGCCCGTTTCCATTCATTGGCCAGGTATTTGACCTCCAGACTCGGCAAGGAGGCATAAATCAGCAGGACAAACTGCTCTGCCTCATCTGCCAGCTGCAAGAGGGCATCGATATCTGCTCCTTCTACGGTCACTTCCCTTTGCACAAGCTGTATGCGCTCTATGGCTTCCTGCTGGATAGTCTTCACAGCACCATCCCAGGTATCAGCCGCCATAGCCTCATGTTCGGCTGCACTTATGGTGCTTTGACTTACCGTCCAGCCTTCACCGGCTAAATACGTTTCTGCTCCTTTGCCGCTAAATACCTGCTGCATTTCCCTGCGCCTAGACAGGAGGATTAGCTGCCCCTCAGGCCGCAGGGACAGCCATAGCTGCTCCTTCATAGAGGGCAGTAAACATTCATCCGTATCATCGAGCACGATAATATCGAAAGCGTCCTGTGGCAGAAGCAGTTCTTCAAACGGCATCATCATGCAGATACGATCCGTCCGTTGTTCCCTAACCGTTGGGGTCAGCCAATACATCCGATTATCCGGGTGGAATTTTGGCAGCAGCTGGCAAAAGCTGGTCAGCCCTGCACCTGCCCTGCCTCCCAGATGCAACAGTTTCAGCGGCTTGTATTTCCGTAAACAAAAAGCTGCCAGCATCAGATTTACCATTTGGTACCCTTGACGCAGGGAAATGTCGCTGACAGCTGTTTCCAATGAATGCAGCAGCTTTTTTATTTCCCGATCCAATACGAAATCAACTGCTTCGCCATTTTCCTCCACGATATGCATCGGCAAGGCGCTGTGGTTGCTATAAAAATCTAAAGTGTCCAATAACAGCTTTCTGCTGCCATCAGTTGTTTCACCATAATAGCGAAAGTATTCTCGTGCTTGCTCAGCCATCATTCCACCTCTTTGAAAAGCAGCCAGTATAGGCGTTGAATGATTTTCTCGAAATCATATTCTTCCTTGCCATAAGTCAAGGCACGCTTACCGCCCTGCAACATACAGTTCTCATCACAGCATACTTGATATAGGATATCTGCCAGTACATCAATATTGCCACGTTCATACTTACTTCCACAGCGTCCTTCATCGATAACATCATCCGCTGCATCGATGTCCGAGGTAATCATATAACAGCCACTATATAGTGCTTCAGCCACAACATTCGGCGTCCCGCCTTCAAATACCGAGGTCAGTGCAAAGATTTTCGCCCGTTTATATTCCGCCAGCAACTGTTTTTTCTCGAAAATCGGGCCTGTCATCTCAATCTGTCGGCCAATCCGCGGATAACGCAGGCAAAAATCCTTAAACCACTGCATAAAATCAGGTTCGATTTTTCCTATCAAGCGCACCGTCCAATCTGGCAAACTAACATAAATCTTAGCAAAGGCTTCCAGCAGTTCTTCGTTGCGCTTCTGAGCAGAACCTATCCGGCCCACAGTCAGAATAACCTTTTCTTTTCTCCCAAAATCTACGGCCATATCCAGTTGATCAAAGTTGTAAAAACCATTGGGCAGATATTCCACCACACAGGGCCATTTTTGTCCCAGGCATTTCTGCATACGATGACAGCTGGCCCCTATCACATCGCATTCCTGCAAGAACCGCAAAAAGGCTGGATGTGTCCACTCCAAGGTATCCTCATAATAGGAATTAGGGTCGAGTTCCAGATAAACTTTACCATCAGGCCGCAGTTGGCGATAGCGATGAACAATGGGGAAATAGAACGGGAACAAGCCATGCAGGACCAATACATCCATATCCTGATAATGTTCCTGCAGATACCGGCATTCCGTCTCCCATTCTGCATCCGGCAGAAAATCCATCTCAACGCCTTTTACATAGCGTTCCAAAGACGGATACTCCGCCTGCATACGTGTACCAACCATCACCGCCCGATAGCCATATCTCTTGTGAAATAGATATGGCACAATCCCGCAGTTCTTCGTCAGCTGCTGATCGTTCCAGCCATTATTGGGGGCAATACTGTAAATCCCTCGTCTTTTCCCAGCCATAACTCACTCCTGCTTTCCCCGCATATCCTTACAGAATCGCTCGATTGTCCCGATAACCATCTGGGGCGTGATTTTCTTCGAGCATTCGTATTCCCGCGCGGTTCCCTTATGGTAGGGACATTTATCCTCCCGCCAGTCCACGCGCAAATCGTTATAACAGCCATGGCAAACCTGCCTATTTTGCACACGGTAGGGCGTATCGAACTCCGAATGAGGAAGCGTTATGCCGCCAATCAACACCACTGGGCACCCAGCTGCATGGGCCAGCCACGACAGGCCACTTGATAGGCCAATAAAAAAGTCTGCATAGGCCAGCATATTGACGCGATCCATTTCCGATGCTTGGCCATCGAAAAACACCTGCCCGCTGTCAGCGTCGGTAATCCTTACCTGCCAATTGCCAGCGGGAACAGCCAGCCGCAAACCTGCATTGAAATCGAGTTTTAGTCCCGCAATGCCCGTTTCGCCCTTGACCATCCTCGCTAGTTCATCATAACGGACAAAAATCCCGTTGTCTTCCGCCGTAAAATCCTTCACCCCTGAATAGAAATACAACACCGGCCATAAGTGCATCCTGCAAACTCCTCTCTACCGCTGACTATGCATCTCCACCAAAGGCGTATCCATGGCTCCAATGATGGCATCCTGCAGCACGGCCTGCCAGATTGCCTGCCATTGCGGCTTTCCATCCTGCAGGTATTCACGGCAGAAACCGCAATGCTGCATCGTCTGACGCCGGAACAAGGGCGCTGACAAGCCGCCGGATAACAAGGTCTGATGCTTCCGCAGGTATTGCCGATAGATATTGCCATCGCCGATGGCAAAGCCATCGGGCAGCTGCAAATCTACCAAAGTTCCCTGCTCCTTCGCCTGATGCAAAGCCGGATAATCCAGACTGTTCGTCAGCACGAAATCGATATTGCCATGACGCGTGAGCGTCGTGACCATGGGCTGTAATTTATGCTGAGCCAGAATATCACCGGGGAATCCCCATTGAATAAACTCGCCATCAGCTGATTCGGCAAGATCCTGCCAGAGGATATCCCCCTGCTCCTGCAAGTAGACGATATCTTTCGCGGTTTTATCCGACTGCTCCTGCAAAAAGCCCAGCAGCCAATCGTCATGGATGGCTTCCTCCCCCAACGGAAAGACAATGATATTCACCTGTGGATAATCCTCAGCCGCCGCGCTGGCAAAGGACGTTTGAAAGGCCTCCTGATCGCCAAAATAGGGCAGCAGGAGCGATACCTTATGTGTTTCGCTGGCAGCCTGTTGTTCGCTGTACGCATTGGCCAGCTGTTCTGCGGCCAGCAGGACATTGCGCAGCAATACCCCTTCGCCGCTCCGTGCCTTCGTATAGGAAAGCGCCCGTGCCTTGCACGCCGACGCAATCCGTGCCGGCTGGCCATGCGTCAGCGGCGGACGAACCATTTTCTCACCTGCGAGAAGCCGATAGAACCCCTTCCGCCAATGATTGGCCAGGTTCGTCTGCCGTGAGTATTTGGCCACATTGGCGAGCCACCCCACGGCGGCTTTCGACGCGGCCTGATCGCTGCTTCGCCATGGGAAATGGGCCAGATGCACACCATTTAGCGGCAGCGGCTTCAGCCGCTGCAAACCGTCTGTCGCGGGGAGCAAAGCATGATGATTCCCCTGACTCAGCCGGAAGCCCGTCTTTTCCCATGCCTCACGCCCCAATAGAAGTTTTCCGAGCTCCTCGGGCCGGCTTTCCCGCTGGCTTTCCATTGCCAGAATAAACTGCTGCCCATGATATTCTTCTGCGGTCTGATACGTCACCCATGGCAGCTGGTAAATATCCGCCGGCCTGCAGACCGAAAACAGGGCCTCGCGGCACCATGCCATATCCTGTCCTCCATCGGACAGCAGGAATTCATCGGCATCAAGGGGCAGGACAAAATCGAACTCTGACGCAAAGGCCTGCTCCATCAAGTTTGTCATGACCTCGGCCTGTGCCTGCGCCGATCCATCAAACTGCTGCACGCTGAGCGGCAAACCTTCTGCCGCTAACTGCCGCAGGATATCATAAGTACCATCGGTACTGGCGTGGTCTGCGATATAGAGCTTATCCGCAAAACTTGCGGCATGGCGCACAAAGCTTTCGACGATATCCGCTTCGTTGCGTACCATCGAGATTACCGCTATCTGCATCATGATCTTCCTTCCCTCTATCTATCCCTCGTTATAGATTGCGAATCAGTGCCGGTGAGCGGAAAAGATGGCCGCCACATTCTGCCGGCAAAAGCAACCGTCCATCCATAAAGTCCTGTCCCTCCTGCCAACCTGCCGCTAAAAGTTCCTGCTTTATTTTCTCATACTGTCCCGAAAACAAGATGTAGAGCCTGCGTCCCGCAGGACTTACGCGCTCATATTGACACAGGCGTCCCGCCCAATCCATATCACTGCGCATCGTAAGGTAACGATCCTTCCCCAAAAAATGGAAAAGTTCCTGAATCGCTTTCTGTGAGGCTTCATTGGCGCAAAATATCCGCTGCCTTTGACTGGCAACGCTGAATACCTGCCGCGCCAGCTCCAGATCGATGTCGTACTGCCGCTCCATCTGCGCAAAACAGCGATAAAGGAAGTCTTCGTCGCACCATGGCGTCTGGGAAAACACCGTATAAAATAACCGGTCATAGACGTCATCTTCCCGCAAACCGAGACTTCCCGCATCATAATGATAAACTGCGGGTACCAACTGCTGGATTTTACGATACTGCAAAGCTGGCACAAACGCATTATAGGCAATATTCAAATGTTTATAGCCGTTAGCAAAATATGCATTGAGAATATCCTGATCATAAAACACAAATCCTTTGAGCTGTTTTAGACGCTTGATGCCCGCCCACAGGATATCGCCCTGCGCCAAAAACTTCTCACGGTCTACCAGCAATACGCCGGAATTGAAATACGCCTTGCCATCCATCCAGCCAGCCGCCACCATCAGATTGTCCGCAGGATAACCGACCTCATCATACTCAGCGACAGCAGCCAGCGGATAACCCTCCAAGTTAATCTGCCAAAGATTGGCGATATCCATATGGATTACGGTATCAGCATCAAAATAAATGAACCGCTTTAACTCCCGCGGCAGCAGCCGTGCCGCCAGCAGGCGGTAAAAGGCCGCATAAGTATAGCGCGACACCCCAGCCTGAGGCAATTCCCGCCGCAAATAATCCAGCTCCGCCGCGGCCAGCACTTCCACATTGTAAAAAGAAAGCTGCTGGCCAAAATGCATGGCCGCCTGACGAAACCGCAGCTTTTCCTTTTCCCGCAATGACCCATCGTGCAGCAAATGGATGTGCAGGTCTTTTGCCCCGTGCCGCTCGCAAAGCGACCATAGCGACGTTCCGAGGAACTTGCTGTATGTCCCCTTCTCATCAGCGATTGCATAGCAAATATCCATCATCGTATTCTATACTCCTTATGCCATGGTCACGTATTGCCCTTTATCAGAAAGATATCCCGCTGGAAATTCGGCCCCGCATCCTTAAATGCTACGAGTGAATCAACAGGCCAAATTTCCTTTCGTCCCTCCATATACTCTTGAATCAGGATGTACCTGGTATATCCTGCCTCGCGCAGACAGTCCGCCATCGTCTGCAAATGGCCCTGTTTGTTCCATAAATAGGGATTGAATTCCATATACAGCGGAATAGCCCGCTTCTTCAGGATATTCATGGCACCGCCCACAACAAAGGGTTCAAAACCTTCCGTGTCAATCCAGATATACTTGATTCTCGCATCATCGAGGCCGCTTTCCTCGAAGTATTCATCCAAGGAAATCAGCGGCACCTCTGCGGTCATGCCGCCGCTGTTCTTTACAAGGCTCGTTCCTCCCGGATTGTTTTCATCATAGTACAGCTGCCTGTTTTCCCGCCGATCGGATAAACCATAAGACTCAGCATAAGCCTCCCCCGCCAGACCATTCAACAACAGATTGATCTGCAGCAGCTTGTTGTTGTTATCGTTCGGTTCAAATGCGATGATCTCCATGTTCATATCTAACTTTTTGCGAAAATATATCCCCGTCGTACCGATATTGGCTCCTAAATCGAGGAAATATCCCGGCTCATCATCGCGAAGCACATAATATTCATGCGCCAGCTTATAAAACAAGCGCATTTCACCCGCCGACCAAATCTGCCCATCACGCATCATCGTCGGCATGATAACTTTGTCCTTTACCGAAGCGATAAAGGTAAGACCTTCCACCCTGCAGCTGCAATAATCTTTTGCGCAGCATTCATGACGCCAAAAGAGCAGTCTTCTCATACCGCCAACTTGATCCTTCATCAAAAAGGCCGCTTGGTCGAATTTATCATACCAGCTGTTCAGCGAGTAAAGGAATACCACCCGGTCACTGCCAAAACCAACGCGCTCCAACATCTGTATGATAGTTATATCGATTACCTCATTGGCAATTAACAGCAAATCGATATCATCATTAACCAATTGAACATTCTTTTCATACGATGGAATAATCTGTACCAGCTCTATCCGATCGCCATGGATATTCTCCTCCAGCCATTTCTTCCCCTTGCCATCCATATCCCATAAAATAACACGCGCTTTCATCATAACAAAGTCTCCTGATTCACATATATTGTTCCATTCAGCCCGCTATGACAACGTTCCCGCAAAAGGTCAAAGCCCTTCCGCATGGCCTGGCTTTCAACCTGCCCGATGCAGTGCACTTCCCCCCACTGGCAACAGCCATGCTCCGAACGCTTTGGTTTGCACGCAGGCAAAGCCTTGACCGGCTGGATGAATACCGCCGGTACCTGCCGTGGCGCAAAGATGCGGGGCACATCGTCAGGTCCCAGCGGAAACTCGGCCGCAAAAGCGCACGGAACAAGAATGGGTTTGTCCAAGGCAGCCGCCAGATGCATATTGCCGGTGTCATTGCCGATATAGGCTTCGCATTTATCCATAACCGCCGCGGACTCGCAGTAGCTGAGCTTCCCCACAAAATTCCGGATGGATTCTGCTCTGCCCTGCAGCTCTTCATAAGCCTGCAGAAAACGCTGTGCCTCCTGCCCGTCGATTGTACCACCTCCGAGCAGCACAAAGTGCAACGAAGGGTAATCTTCCTGCAGCAGCCGGATGAGCTGCGCATATTTTTCCGGTGGCCAACGCTTGAACGCTCCCTCACCGCCCATGACAATAGAATAAATCGGATACTGCGCGGCCAGCCAATCGGCCAGGATTTCCTCGGAACGCTCGATATCCTTGGGAAAGCACCAAGCTTCCGTTTCCCGCTCGTTTACCTTCTGCCCCCAAAATGCATCGAGTACCCCCAGATAGCGATCCGTGGCATGAACATTTTCACTGCGATAAGGAACCGGCCGATTGATAAATGGCACCACCACATCATACGGTATGTCACCATGCCAATATGTTGACTTTTGTACACGGCTGATATCATAGGCCACGCGCACCTTGGCTCCACTCAGATACGCAAGCTGAACGGCACTGCCATAATGAGGAAACACAAAGGCCAAATCAAAATGATAGGGCAGAAGTTTTGCACAAAATCCCTGATTCCATTCATAAAGCGATAGGAAATCATTCCAATCGCATTGACGCAAATTAGGTATGACCTCATCTACATACGGACAGGCCTCAGCCAAAACTAAAGCACGCGGGAAAAGCACCAGCACGATATGTGCCAATGGATAATGCTGGAGGATAGCCCGCAGACATGGCGACAAATTGATGAAATCCCCCACGCCTGCATCATGGATGATCAGGATATTCCGCGGCGATTCTGGCATTGCTGTACGATACCCATGCCGCACAAAATACGGTTCCATATATTGGATAAAATCATACGTATTAAATTCCTTCGTTTGCTTTATCTGTTCTTCATAAACCGCGATGCCCTGCTGTATATCCTCAATCGCCCGCATATCTATCACCATCCCTGTATTCAAGCATCCTCTACATTGCGCTGCTCACAATACGAATGCTGCTCATCATAATAATAGAGTTTTCCCAGCGGTTTTAAGCGCCGGACGAGTTTTAAAAGTACCCGCTTGCTGTCCGGAATCGTCCGCACGTTGCCAAGTACCAGGATAATATCCTGTCTTGCGGGAATCGCAGCACTGATATTTTCCCATTGGGACACATAGCGGATAGGAAAATCCTGCACGGCGTTCTTTTTATCCGCAACATTCAGCACCACTCCGGAAAGCTGCAGCTGCGGATATTTGCGCTTCAGGTTGCATAAGTCAAGCCCCACACTGCAGCGTACCAGCAGGACTTTCTTTCCCGCATCCTCTGGCTGCAGCACTTCTGTAATGCCATGGAATACTTTATGATCTGGCGATACCTGCCATTTCTGCATGAATTTCTCTTTGTTCGCCTGCAAAATTTTATCAAAGCGTTCCTGTCTGGCCTTCGTCTGCTCAGGATCGAGCGCCTGCTTGAATGAGGCGCTGCCGAAATGATGGATAAACGTATCGGCGCACAACAGAAGCCGGTAACCTGCCTGACGGATTGTATACGAATAGTCATCATCCTCGTAATTTCCCGGCGAGTAACACTCGTCCATACCGCCAATCTTATCGTATACCACGCGTTTCAACAGGAAGCAAAAACCAACCAATGTTGGCCAGCTGTACCACTTCTGCGCATCGCTGTGGTTGTATCCTGCCGCAAACTGCTGCAGCTCCTCTACGGTCTGGTAATCCACCGCAATCGACTGGCCATTGCTGCAGTTATTGGTCACGCAGCTGACCGCGCCGATATCTTTCCCGCTGTAAAGTGCCTGCTGCAGATTATCCAGCCAGTGTGGCGTCACAATCGTATCGCTGTTGAGCAGCAATAGATCATTTTCTGTCGCTGCGGCCTGCATCCCCTGATTGCAGCCAGCCGGAAAACCAACATTTTCCATATTGGCGATGAGTTTTATATCGCGCTGCTCCTTGAGCCATTCCAGCGAACCGTCCGTAGAAGCATTATCCACCACGATAATCTCATAGCTATTTTTTCTCGTATAAGCGCGAATACTTTCGATACAAAACTGCGTATACGAAAGCGTATTATAGCTAAGTATTATAATGCTCGTTTTTCTCATAACATGATTCTCCAACCAGCAGGCACCTCTGTACCTGCTGCCAAACTTGTTCTGCGGTTATCTCCTTGGAACATTCCATTTCCCGTTCCGTACCCTGATGATACGGGCAAAAATAATTCTTATCGTCAACGCGCAAGTCATTATGGCATCCATGACAGACCTGATAGTTGATGACCCGATACGGCGTAAAAAATTCATTTGACGGCAGGGTAAAGCCGCTGATCATCACCACCGGCGTCCCTGCCGCATAGGCCAGCCAGGAAAGCCCGCTCGACACGCCAATGAAGCAGGCCGCCCCATTGAGCAGTGCCAGGCGTTCATCCAGCGGCCGCCGTCCTGTATAATCTTCGGCCCCTTCAGGAATCCCCACATGATAACTCCCCTGTCGCAGTTCCCGATCGCCATCGATGCAAAGCACGCAATAGCCTGCCTGTTTCAGCCGCTTGATGATGATTTCCCAGCCCTGCGGATAATGCCAGCACTTATTGACCCCCGAAGCCTGGGTAGCAATACATACATAAGGCTCTTCTATTAAGGGATTCCGCCCCGCAGCCGTAAGCTGCAACTTCCTTGGCACAACCGGCAGACGCAACAGAACACCGCCAAGCTGCGTGAGCGGCACCGAGCGCGCATCCGTTGGCGATAAGATTGGCGCATCTTGGAAAATTCCAAGCACAAAGGCCGCATAGGCATCCTCTGGCAGTTTCTCCACCATAGGAAATTGCGGCCAACAGACGTCAAACAGCGGCGCGAAATTTTCCTGCCGCTCGCAGACAACCCGGCAATTATATTTTTCTTGAAAGGCCAAGACGTAAGGCATAACCGCCAGCATATCGCCCAAAGCATTGCCGAGATGGAAGTATACGGTTTGCTCCGTGACATCCAGGCGATGCGCAAACACCATGCTGCCACTTTGATAGACTTCTACCTGCCAGGGAATATAATATTTTTCCATGGAAGCCAGCAGCTGATTGCTGACCTCTCCCTCAAAATACACCTGGCCGCTTTCACTGTCGCTCACGCGGACGGCAAAATCCCCGGCCGGTATTTCAAGACGCAGTCCAAAATTAAAGTCAAGTTTAAGCCCGGGGATGCCAGTCTCCCCCTTGACTTCGCCAGCCTTTTCCATGAGCCTGACTAACAGCGCCTGATGGTACTCATTCATTTCGTTCTGCGCAGCGCTAAAAAATACGATTGGTTTCATTCTCCATCATCCTCAAGCCTGTCTTGCTGCATAACACAATAATCCAGCAGCAGCATCACAAAATCTTGTTGTTCATGGAAATATTCCCGGCAGTATGGGGCAATTTCCTGATTGATTTGTTCCAAGGAATAGCACTTGGAAACAGGCAGCATATGCCGCTTTAGGAATATGCCGAAAAAATAAGCTTTTATCCGCAGCTTGAGCTCCGGGTGCTGCTGAAAAAGCTCCATCCCTGCCATCCATTGCTCGCAGGCCAATAATGTCTTTATCCCCGACAGCCAGTACTGCTTTATCTTAGACAAATCCTGTCCGCGTGACAACGACTGCTCCCGCACATGATAGTGATAGTCCGTTGCGGAAATGAACACATAACGTTTGGCATAATAAAGGCATAAAAAATTAAACAAGCAGTCTTCAAAGTTTGGCATATCATCAAAGTGCAGTTGGTATTTTTCGATAAGATCCCGCCGATAAAGCTTGCCCCATGACGCAACATTGGTTCGATTTTCCAGCATTGCCTCAATACGCAACAAAACATTTTCTGGCATAATCCATACCGAATCTGTCAACCGTACTAAATCATACAAGGGGTATGAGCCATCCTTCTGCAAGCGATACTCCTGACTACCACTTGAAACCACATCTGCATTATGCAATATTGCTTGCGCGTATAGTGTCTTCAGATATTCTGGCTCAACGCGACGTCATCGCCATCCACAAACGTCAAGAAGCGTCCTGTGGCGGTCTCCATTCCCCGATTGCGTGCCATACCGGCCCCGGAGTTCTCTTGCAGCTGCACAAGCCTTATACGGCTGTCAGTCGTCGCCATAGCCGCGCAGATTTCCCCGCTGCGGTCTGTCGACGCATCATCGACAACGATAAGTTCAAAATTCTGCAGCGTCTGTGCCAGCAGGCTTTGCAGGCATGCCTGTATGTACCGTTCGCAATTATATACGGGCACAATGACCGAAATACTAGGACACTTCATTTTCATACCTCAACAATTATTTATCAACATAGTAAATGCCTTCACGACTTCTTCGGGCGGGATAGTCGCAATGCAATGCGCGGCCTTGCCACAGCAACCACCATAGATGATTTTCTCTTTGCAACCCCCAATTGCCTTATCCGGGCGCAGGGCGATATAAGGGACCTGCCACGGCGCAAAGCGATAAAAACCACTGAATACCCCTGGCAGAAAATCATCCTTGTCCAACGGATCGCGGAAAAAGGCCAGTACCGGTTTCTGCAAAGCTGCCGCATAAAGCCTGTCGTTAGCACCGTATCGCCTACCGCATCGAATAACAACACCAATATTGACTTCACTGCCCCAGCCTGCTGTTTGCGCAGACCTGCCTGCTCAAAAGCCGGCTCCATCAGCGCTTTGAGCTTCGCGACGGGAAGCTGATGCACATCCATGGCCAGTTGCACTAGCTGTGTCCCAGCTAAAGACAAAGCATGTTCTCTCATTGCAGCAACTCCTTCTTATGCTCCTGCCGGCAACGGTCGATAACTTTTTTCACCATCGCCGGTGCGATCTGACGCTGGCACTCCAGATAATGCGGACTCTTCTGCTCATGATACGGGCAAATTTTCCGCAAGAAATGAACACGGACATCATTGAAACAGCCATTGCATACGCGGGGATTCATGACCCGATAAACCTCCGGGAATTCATACCATACCGCAGAAAAGCCAGCAATCATGATAACAGGACACCCCGCCATCCAGGCCAGCCACGAAAGGCCACTGCCAAGGCCGATGAAAAAATCGGCATATGCCAGCATATCAGCCCGCTCCGCCAGTGGAATATTGCCCGTAAAGTCCTCGGCGCCCGCTGGCATCTTTACAGTGATGCCTTGGTCACTTACGACCCTGTCGCGATCAATGCACAGCACCCGATAGCCGAGTTGTTTCAGATATGCCACGATTTCGTCCCAGCCATTTGGCCACTGCCAGGTCTTAGCTACGCCTGAAGCCTGCACGCCAATGCACACATAAGGTTCTGCGATTGTCCGCAGTTTACGCGGTTTCCAGGGAATACGCGGTGCGATACAATCCTGTCCGAGAATATACTGTGCCGATGCCCGCATCGGAATCCGCCGTCCATCCGTCGGGATAAAATGCGGATCGTCAAAACCGATTACCAGCCAGAAAACCGCATAAGTATCCTCGGGAATTTTCTCGCATTGCTCAATCTCCGGATAGGCAAACTGGATAAACTCCCGCCATTTTTCGCGGACATCAATCGAGATTTTCGCTTGATGCTGCTTGGCAAACATAACAGCCGCAGGCAGGAAGGCAATTGTGTCGCCCATCGCCGTACTGACAACGCCAATATGGATATGCTGCCCTGTCGGATCAAAGCAATGCTCAAACACCTTCTGCCCCGCGTAAAAGACCTCGATAAACCACGGGATATAATATTTTTCCTCCGATACCAGGATGACTTCGGCTGCATCTTCATCAAAATACACCGTGCCAGTTTCGGCATCTGCTATCCGCACATGATAATCCCCTGCGGGGACCTGCAAGCGAAGCCCATTGCGGAAATCCAGCTTCAGCCCGTCAATGCCCGTATCGCCAGCTACAACTCCCATATGAACATGCATTTCATTAAAAAATATACGATTGTTTTCTTCCATCAACTCCTGCTGCTTTTCCGAATATTTGCGGCAAGGGAAATACTGGATGGGATACGGAAACATCTCCATTATTCTTGCTCCTTCCTGTTTTTATTCATACACCAGTCCAGCAGCAACGTCACATATTGATAGTTCACACCAAATTCTTTTTCCATAATCGGCCGTATCTGTTCATTGATCGCCTCCAGGGACTGCTGTTTTGTTAAATCATAAAAATGCGACAACAACGATAACTGCATGATAAAAACGAATAATATCTGTTTACTTCCCTTATCTGCTGCTAAATCAGGAATGGACTCCATATAATCAGACAGAAAACGGATAGCTTTTACCACGGAATCCATATATTGTGGAGCTTTCGCCAACAAATCCCCACGCGTGATGGATTCTGGGGTCTCAATGATTTCATACAACGTATCCGGCAGTAAAGCAAACCGTTTCGCTGCCAATAGCGCTTCAATAGAAAACAACACATCCTCAAAGAACACGATGGGGTGAAACCGGATATTGCTACGTAAGATCAACTCACGTGAAAACAACTTCTGACAACAGGCTGTCATATACTTGCCTTGCCAGACATATTCGGCACGCTGGGCCAACGGAATATCCAGTCCTAAAGGACCCGTAATTTCTCTGCTTCCCTCCGCTACGATATCAGCATTTTCCCGCAATGCCATCTGATACATCCGCTTCAAATAATCAGGGTACAGCACATCATCGGCATCAACAAAAGCGATAAACCGGCCACACGCTGCTTCAATACCTGCATTGCGGGTAACACTAGCGCCCATATTTTCCGCATTTTGCCACAAATGCACCCGCTTATGCTGCCCATACAAGGACTGGCACAATTCATAGCTGCCATCGGTAGAGCAATCGTCAATGAGCAAGATTTCCAAATTCTGCATAGTCTGTGCCAGTATGCTGTCAATTGTCCGCTGCAGATATTGGACTTTGTTATAAATCGGCACAATTACAGATATGTTAACCATCATAGCTTCCCTTCATCCTAGAATTTGTAGCAATGTCTGTTGATAATGCTGCCAAAGCGGTGCTGCAGTATCTATCCCCTCGGCAATAGCCCTTGACAGCAAACGCTCACCATTCCGGCAATAGTAATTCACCGTCTCCCGCCAAGTCTCTGCAGGCCAATCTTTTTTTGCCAGCTGCAGCAATTCATGCCATTCCAGCTGGTGCATGACGAGCGCTTCGAGCGGCGGCTCCTTTTCCTCAGGCCAGGCATAGCACTCGGTTATCACGCCGACCAGCTGCGTATTGCCAGCCGTCAGCAGGATCTTCCACGCCGTAAATGGCAGGAAATATCCTTCCGGCGGTAAAAACGCCTGCCGCAGCCAGCCACACGCATCCAGTAAACGACGGGCCATCAAAGACCCCGTCAGGCCGCCGGCCGGATATTTGCCGATTTCGACCAGCCGCTGCCAGAAAGCCGCACATCGTACGATCTGCGTATTGTCAATCGGATGAATCGTAATATACGGAAGCTCATTGCGATAGTCCTCCGGCCCGTCCGATACCAGCAGGCTGATGGGAAGATTCTGCTCCGCGATACCTGCTACCATGCGCAGCATGAAATTGTCCGCCATTTCTGTTCCTGGCAGATGCCAATGGATAAAATCGCCTTTGGCATTTGACGAAAGCTGCGTGAACACATCCTCAGCGGGTGAGTCCGTCAAAACCTGCCAGGAAAGTTTCTCCGGCAGATGCCGCCTGCAGCATTGCTGGATTTTCACCAAATCGTCACTATTTGCCTGCTTCACGCAGGGGATCAATATCTGCAGACAGGGATAATCCTGACGCGCCGTCTGCTGAAGGCGCGAGCGAAATTCCTCCAGATTCCCCTGATAAGGGACGATTGTGGTGACCCATATCTTACTCGCCAGTATCTGCTGTTCCTTCAAGCGTTCTGCCAGCAAGACGCTTGCCTGCATCAAATTGGCCTGCGGGTCAGGCGTGACCTGCTGACTGTAGCGCAATTTCTGCGGCTGCACCAGAGGCCGTAAATCCACCATGTTAGCCCGTTTTAAAAATTCGGAGGGATGGATTTCCTCCCGCTTCATCAGCCGCTGATGAAAGAGGCGGTAACCGCCGCCGCCGACAGCCGCCAGCGAATATTTTGACACGAGATTTGGCCAGCTGACGGCAATCTTGGTTTGAAACTGCTCCGAACTGCGCCAATAGAAATGCGCGAGTTCCAGCGTCTGGCAGTCCAGCATATCCATGCCAAACATCTGTCCGTCCTTTACATAGTACAGATAATGGTTGCCCTGTACCAATTGGAGCTTATGGTCTAATACTGCTTTGGCCCCAATGATGCATTTATTTCCCGTATCACGGTAAATGTCCCCGAGTACCGGCCGTGACAGCATGAACTCCTCACGCCGCACCTCGGGCTGATAGGGACTATACCGCCGCCAAGGCAGCTTATAGATACAGCTGCTGTCCAGTTCCTCCAAGTATTCCCGCACGCTTTTCCCGGCCTTGGTGCCTACCAGAAACTCATCCGCATCGAGCGGAATGACAAGATCGGCCCCATGTTGATTTATCGCCTCATACAAGAGCTCCGTCGTCATTTCTGCCTGTGCATACTCGACCCGCCGGGAGGTATGTACGGTAAGCGGCAGCCCTTCCTGCTGCAAAGATCGCAGAATTTCTGCCGTCTTATCCGAACTCTGATGGTCGATGAGCAGGAGTTCATCGGCAAAGCTAAGCGTATGGCGCACAAAACTCTCGATAATATCCATCTCATTTTTGACCATGCCGATGGCTGCGATATGATGGTGCTTTATCTCAGCGGGAGCCGGTTCTGCATACTGAGCCTTTGCCTCCCACTGCTGCCAGCGAATTTCCTCAATCTGCTGGCAAAGCTGCTCAGCAGCCACTGTCTTGGACTGGGCGATAAGCGGCTGCAGGCTTTCCATCAGCCACGGCAGGAACTCCTGCCCTTCCCCCACCTGCAAAGCCCGGTAAAGAGCCTCGTCAAGCACCTGCTCCAGCGTTTCCAGAGCCGCCAGTGCATCCGGCTGCGACAAACGCTGCTGACGGCAGCAGCGCCAGATGTATTGCAGCTCCTCGCCACAGCCAACCCACACTTTATCGCCGACAGGATAACGCTCAAGCCAAGTCAAGAGCAAAATTGTCATTTCCGTATAGCGATGCTGGCGCAAAGCCCCCCAAAGCCTTGCCATATCCATATATTGACGCTTCTGCCAATAGGTCTCTAAATCTGCCCGCCGGCGGCTCTTGCCATCTATACAGGCAGATCCCGTAAGTTCATGGCCGCAAGCTTCAATCTTCCGCTGCCAAAACGCCACATGACTTTCATTCCAGCCATGGCAGCCAAAAGGCTGCAGCGTCCCCGCCTCGATTCGCCGGTAACACCGCTGTACCTCTTCCTGTACAGCAAACTGCAAAGCAACAGCAATCGGCGCACACTGAAAATCAAAATCCGACTGCACGCCGCACCAGCCCCAGAAAGCATCCTCTACCTGCAAAAAGATATCCTGAAAAATCCGCTGCCGTTCCTCAGGCAGCTGCTCCCAGCGACGCAATGCCTGACGTGCCGCCGTAATTTTCCGCAGCGACAGGCCGCCATTGCCCACGCGTGCACCAATGGCATGCCAAGTGGGATTCGATGGGGCAATCGGCGCACCGATATAGTCATAGCCCAAATCACAGAACTCCTGCAGCCGGTCGGAAAAGACAAACGCATCGAGCTGATAAATCAGAAGATAATCGTAGGCGGCAAACCGCATATAATATTTTTCGGTAAGAAGCAGCTGGCTATAACTGGTTATGCTTGTAAAATAATGGTTAGGAAAGCGCTCCACAGCAATGCCGTCTTCCAAACCTTCATAATCAAACTCCAGTGATTCTGGCGCCACAAAGACGCACGGATAATGGCCCAAGATTCGCTTTAGCTGCTGCAACGATACCTTTTCAGTTATGCTTAAAGTCTCCCGATAAATGGGGATTGTAATCACTACGCTCATGTTCTGCCTCTTCCCTGATTTTCCATCCACTGCCGGTAAATAATGGTTTCTGATTCATATGTCTCCATCTGTTTCGAATCAATCATTCCATGCCATTGCGGAAATTTTTCGTATTGGCCGCTTTTTGCAAAATATCCTGCCTGCCGGCCGGGGTAAGCAAATGGCGGACAAGACGTTGCAAAGCCAGCTGACCACGGTCAGGCGTATCGCGGCTTACTACCCAGCCGCAATCAGCCCGCTGTACCCGAAGTGCCTGCGCCCCCCAATTCATCGTAATGACCGGATAGCCGGATAGAATTGCCTCACTTGCCGTATAGCAGTAGGTTTCTGGAAAGGCACTCGGGATAAGCACGGCTGCCGTCTGCTGCTGAACTAACAGCCCGGACACGTTTTCGCAGTCGTATTTGCCCGTAAAGAGTATTCCCTCGCGATCACCGTCGATATCCTGAATATCTTCACCCATAACCACCAGCTTTACCGGCAGACCGCGCCGTTTGAGCCAGCTGTTAAGCTGAAAAAGATAGCGCGCACCTTTTTGTGCACATAAATTCCCCAAAAAAGTCAACGTAAGCTCCGGCGTATGCGCAAATTGCGGCTGAAATGTCTGCTCGATATTGCGCTGCAATTTATGCGGACGGCTCGTAATCTTCACTTCGGGATAGAATTGGTTCACCACCTGAGCCGCATAGGCAGAGGGCGCGATCACCTCAGCTGCCCCTGCCAAAAACTCCCGGAAATTCCGCCGGAAAAGGTCCAAGTCCAAATTGGGTACAGAAAGAGCTTTTAACATTCCCTGACAATACGGCTGGCTACGGTAGTTTTGGCAATAGGCAGCCTGACAGTCCAGCGACCAGTTCGGACAGATGCACAGATAGTCGTGTACATAGAAGGTATACGGAATGCCAAGTTTCCTTATGCTTGCCATAGTCTCAAACAAAGAAAAGCCGAACAAATGATTGACCGTTATCTGCGTGATATGATGCCGATGCACAAAGGTCTGCCATTCGGCAAGGCTTCGGGGCGCATTGCTTGGGCGCATAACAATCTGTTTCGCCGCGGATTCCTGTTGCAGATAATCCTGCAGAAACACCTCGGTTCCTCCGCCGCATTCGTGGGATAGAATGAGTTCTGTCTCTTCCCGGCTGGCTCCAACCCCCATAGCCGCCCGCACCTGCTGACAGAAAACGGCTGGCTCCTGCATGATTTTCTGCCGATAGGCCGCATAACGGTCTGCTTCCTGCTCGTAGTTTGACAGCAACTCACGGATTTTCGCCACGATACGCGGAATATTTTCCTCCGTGTCTTCGAATTTCAAATCCTCATCTATGGGAATATCCACTTCATTGGCCGCCGCGCCGCGTCTGCCGGTAATCAGGCAGCAGCCGGCCATAACGGCCTCGCGCGGAATCCTGTCCTTACCCGGATGATTGCCAAAATCCACATAGACTTTGGCTGTATGCAAAAATTCTTCCACTTGCTCCGGCGTCATATCCTGCACGGGGCGCCAGGAAATATCTGGCGCATATTCCATGAGTTTGCGCGTAAAATCCAGGCCCTTCCGGGGATTGAAGGCAACAACATCCTGCCGGTTTTCTTTCGTTACAGTTTCATTGCGCAGCAAAAAGGCCTCGTCAAGATAATCCCCAACAGGCAGTATCTTTTCCGCTGGTACACCATTTAGCCGCAAGAACCGCTGCGCGTACTCAGACTGCACCCAATGGGTAAGGCCGGCATCATTCAACGCCCAGACATTTGGCAACGGCTCCGTATCAAACGCCTTAGCCTGTTCTTCATAATACTGCAGGAACTCATTGGTCAGCTTCCACCAATTATCGACGCTGAGCCACCACAACACCCGCTGGATTTTCAGCGATTGCGGCACAAAGCCGCACAAGGTCTCAGGGATAATCAGAACATTATCCGGACAGTCATCGATAGCATCGGTATACGGCAAATTATATTTTTTATAGCCAGGATGAACCTTCTTCTCTGCTGTAAGCGGCCAATAATACATAGCGGCATCCACACCATCAGCCAACAGACGCGCTCCAAGCTGATGCAGCAGCGTCGGCCCGCCTGAATAGGCATATGCAGGACACATGATATAGACTTTACTGGTTTCCGTCAAATTCATACTTCTACCGCAGCCTCCCTGCTCATTTCTGCAGCAGGAAATCCAGCAGCAGAAGATCCGTCTGTGGCATTCTGGCTGCAAATGCCAACGCTTTGTCGGTCTTGCCCATGCGCTTAGCCAGCACGGCCAGATTGCGGATGACATTTGCATCCTTTCCATCGATAGTAAGCGCCGCTTCTAAAAGCTTAGCTGCCGCCGCATATTCTCCCGCCGTAAAATGGCCTCCGGCAAACGCCTGCAGCAAACGAACCTTATCGCTGAGTGACGCGTCTTTCCCCAGTACCGCCTGAATTTCCGCCTCGACGGATTCTCCCCCCTGCGATGCTTCCGGTTCTGAAGCCGGCGCTTCCACGGCCGGGATTTCCGGCGCTGCAGCAGGAGCCACCGGTTCATCCTGTACAGCCGGCGCAGCGGGAACTGGGAACGGCGCTGCCTTTGCAGCCGGTGCTGCCGTCGGCGTCAGGCCCAGGAATGACGCTACATGCGGGAACTCGGCCTTTAGGTGGTCCGCCTCATTGCGGCCGTAATACTCAAGGATGTCTTCCATATCCTCACGCTGCTCCTGCGTGAGCTGGCCTTCACCGTGCTCAAGGACGAAATCGAAAATCGCCAGACTGTCATCGGTGCGATCCTCCAAGATGCAGATACGCGCGAGCAGAATACGTGCTGCCAAATGACCTGGTGCAAAGTTCAATACATTTTCCACCATGCTTGCCGAACGCTCATAATCACCAATCATGAAGTAGCTGTATGCACCTGCATAGAGCATCTCCGGATCATAGTCGCCAGCCTGCACGAGCTCAGCCAGCTTGTTGATGACATCGCTATATTTCTCTTCGGCAAACAGCGTGTTTAGTTCTTCACGCAGTTTCTGTACCGTAGCCGACTGCATCTCCTGTTCTTTCTTCTTCTTGTTTTTATTCAGTTTACGGTTTGCTCTGCCCATGGTGATATCTCCCTTCGATCTCCACAATTCATGCTTTCCCCAAAGGGGAATGCTTTATTATATATTCGGCGTAACGCCGGCTGCTTCCTGCTTTTGCCGCCACTTGGCCCAGATGGTGCGGTACATGTCCTCGACGGCCTGCACATAAGCGGGACCGTCCATCAAAGGCGAATGCTGCATCATGACAGGAATCTGCTGATGCAGAGCGGTTAGCAGCGCTTTGTCCCCGGCCAGCGCCACGGCTTTGGCGACATACTCTTCGCGCGTCGCACAGGCCAGATCCCCAAGGCCAATATTCTGCAGAATGCCGTAGCTGAACCGCTCGCCATGCCGCCGCCCATAACGCGCGATGACCGGCACGCCCATATAAAGCGCTTCACAGGTCGTACCGCCCCCTGTATAAGGATACGTATCGAGCAGGATATCCACATCGAGATAGCGCGCAAGATAATCGCCTGTCGCATCCTCGAGGATATATTCCTCCGGTTTAAACCCTATCCGGTTAAGCTGACGGCCGATTATTTTTAACGCATTCGTTTTATGGCTCGAATTCTTGATAAGGATACGGCTGCCCGGAACCTGCCGGATAATCTGCAGCCAATCCTCCAATATTGCCGTATTGATTTTGAGAAAATTATTGAAACTGCCAAAGAGTATCGGCTCATGCAGCTTGTATTCTTTTTTCACATTGAGCACCCGCGCCGACGGCGTATAGCAGAAATGCGAATGTGGCAGCCGCCAGATTTCCTCGCGAAAATCCTCATCATGCATCCCCGGCGGATCGCAGTACGGATCACCGAGGAAATAGTCCACAGCGGACGAGCCCGAGGTGTTCATATAGCCGATGCCCGCCGCCTGCACCGGCGCCGGGCGATAGCACATGACCGCCATCGTCCGGCCGCCCGAAGCATGCACATCAAAGTCAAACAGGATATCGATTTCATCTTCATAGATAGCCTGCGCTACCTGACTATATTCTGCATTGCGTGGATAACGCCGCATCACGGCAATATGCTGCTCGATATCATCGCTGAGCAGATCCCGGCCCTCATGCAGCTGGTAACAATAAACATCAAACGCTTCGCGATTATACGCCAGCAGTAGCTGTATCGTAAAGTAACTGACTACATTATCGGTAAACTCGCCGGCGATATAGCCGATACGCAATTTATCATGACGATGGCGCTCCAGACTATGCTCATACTGCCCCACGGCCTGCGTAAACTGGTCATAAGCAAAGTGCATCTGCCGCATCTCCGTATCCGTCACCTCTGGATAATAATGCAGCATAAAGAGATAATCGCTGAATTCCAACTGCTGGATGCGGAAAGGCTGGCCTTCGCTGTGCTGCAGGGCCGCCCAGGAATACTCCCGGCATTTCTGTTTGTCAAACAGCTTATAGTAACACTGGCTGTAGTATTGCAGGACGCGCCATTCCTCGTCGGAGGCATATCCCTCTTGCTGCACCAGTCGGTTCAGCCGGTCGAGGGCCTGTTGGGGCGCCTCCTGTTTCAATAGATCCAGCACGGCCCCATAGCGGCTGTCCAAATCTCCCAAATTCATGTCCTTCCCACCTTTTCCAGCATCTGCCGATAGGCCGCCTCAACCTCGGCCACATAACGCCGCGTATCCATCAGCGGCGATTGCAGGAGCATCTGCCGTAAATTTCGGTGCAGGGCCTGCAAAAGTTCCTTATCCTGCGCCAGCGATACCGCCCGCACGATGTATTCTTCCGGCGTCTTGACCGCGAGTTCCCCAAGCCCCGCATTTTGCAGCAGCGTAAGGCCAAAGCGCGTGTCCCGCCGCTTGCCGTAGAGCGATATCACGGGAACGCCCATATAGAGCGCATCGCAGGTCGTGCCGCCCCCCGGATAAGGGTATGTATCCAGCGCGATATCGACTGCGAGATAACGCTGCATATAATCCATCTCTGCCGGTTCCAGCGTAATCCTGTCCACATCAAGCCCCAGTTTCCGCAGCCGTTCCTGTACCATAAGCTGCGCCGCCGGTTCGCCAAAGAGTTCGCTTTTCAAAAGCAGCCGGCTGTCCGGCACCCGCGCCATGATGTCCCGCCACAAGAGCAGCATCTCATCGGTGATCTTCAGATAGCGGTTAAAGACACCAAACGTGATATAACCATTCGTCTGGCAGGGTGCCTCTTGCGAAGCTGGCAAATCACTGCGTCCCGTATAGCAGAACTGGCTCGTAAGCTTCACCGGCTGTTCGTAATACTCTTGCCACTCCTTCTGAGAGGTTTCGGAATCCGTCCAGCCGTCGGTCAGAAAATAATCCACCGCCGAAAGCCCCGTCTGGTGCGTATAGCCAAGTCCCGATACCTGCACGGGCGCCGGCCTCCAGGCGAGGATTGGCAGCCCCGAGTCAGCACTATGGCCGCCCAGATCGACGAGAATATCGATTTTATCCTGCCGGATGCGCTGCGCCGCCTCTTCATAGGAACGGGCAGAAAGATCCACAAAATGCTCCACAACATCCTTGACCATTTGGGTGTAATGATCCTGCACCGGACTGAGGCTGTAGGCATAAAATTCAAAACGGTCTGCGTCATGGGCGCCGAGCAGCTGATAATAGAAATAGAACATCACATGCCGGCGGAAATCCGGCGACAGATAGCCGACGCGAATCTTGCGTCCCTGCGGCCGCCTGCCAAGCGGCTGGGGATGCACGGGTGCAAACAGATCGTCATAGCCGCGATGCGCCTTGCCGTATTCCTCTTCTCCAAGCGGCAGGTTATGCTGGGCGAGCAGCCAGGAACTGTACATATGACAGCGATCTTTGAAATCTACTGCCAGCTCGGCGGCCTGCCGGTAAAGTGCCGCCGCCTCCTGCGCGCGGCCGGTCTGCAGCGCACAATTGGCCCAAATGGCCAAAAGGCTTGTCATGAAGTCCGGCGTGACCTTTCCCGCCTGCCGCGTGAGTTCCCCGGCCGCCCGTTTGGCGGCTTTATAGCCCGCCCAATAATGCTTCTGCCGCATTTCCACTGCCGCGAGCAGCCGCCACAGTTCGACATTGTGTGCCGCATCCTGCTGCGCCGCCTGACGCAGCCACCAGCTGGCCCTCGCATCATCGTGCAGGGCTTCATAGGCCATAGCCCCGGCCGTCCATGCCTTGGCCGACTGATCAGGAAACCGCGCCGTCATCCGGCCGGCAAGGTCCACCACCTTGGCAAAATCCTTCCGTTCCTGGGCCTGAACCAATTCTTTTTCTTCCCTGCACTGGCAATCCCAGCGCTCGCCCGCGGAACAATCCCGTTCCAGCCAATCCAAATGAACGCGCGTAAAGGCCTGTTCGACCTCGCCCATATAATCCGCCGCCTGCATGACCGGCGACGCCAAAAGCTGCTGCCGTATCGTCTGATGATAGCAGCGCAGCCGCTCTTTGTCGTTGGCCAGTGCCACGGCCTTTTCCACGTATTCCTCCGGTGAGAACGCACATAGCTCGGAAAGCCCCGCATTCATAAGCAGGCTGTAGCCAAAGCGCGCATTATGGCGCTCCCCAACCAGCGTGATAACCGGCACGCCCATATAGAGGGCATCGCAGGTCGTGCCGCCCCCCGGATACGGGTAGGTATCCAGCGCAATATCCATCTCGTTATAGGCCTGCAGGTATTTTGCCTCCTGCTCGCCAAGAATCAACCGCTCCACCGGAATCCCCGACTGCCGGATGCGCGCCAGAGCCAATTTCCGGCCATACGAATTATTGAAGATGGCCGCCTTCAAGAACAAGCGGCTCCCGGGGACAGCCACGAGAATCTTTGCCCATAGCCCGAGCATATCATCGGTCACCTTCGAAAAGTTATTGAAACTGCCAAAGGTCACATGGCCCTTCTTCTGGAATGGCGCAGGCGCAGGCTGCTGCGGATTGTCATGCCACATAAAGCAGAAATGGCTGTGGGGCAGACGGATGAGCTTCTCCACAAAATACGCATCATTTTCCGGCGGGTCCGTATAATGGTCCGCCAGAAAATAATCGATGGCCGGCAGGCCAGTCGTATCGAAATAACCGATGCCCGATACCTGCACAGGTACCGGCTTATAGGCCATTGTCTGCAAAAAGCCCCATGCCGTATGGCCCGTGAGGTCCACGAGGATATCGAGCTTATCCTTATAGACGATCTCTGCTACCTTCTCATCGGTCAGGCCTCTTACATTCCGCCAATGATCGACCATCGCCGCAAATTCCCGGCTGGCATTGTCCTCTTCACAGTTGGTATAGCAAAAGACCTCAAACCGGCGCTTATCATAGTCATGCAAAAACGCATAGCTGAAAAACGCCACGACATGGAAATGCAGATCAGGGGAAATATAGCCGAGCCGAATCTTGGAGCTGCTGCTGCGCCGCTTATCATGACGGTACTGCGGAATCCCTGACAGCAGCTGCCCGTATCGTTCGGCGGCCTGCCGCATAAACGACTGTGGCTTGTCGAGATAGTGCAGATTGAACAGGTAATTGCTGTATTCCGCAGCCTTGCCATGCTCCAGATCCTTATACTTGGCCGACTCCAGATAGTGACCGGCCGCCTCCTGCCCCCGCGCCGTCTGACGATAAAGAGTCGCCAGAATGCTGTGTACAGCGCCGCGATACCAGCCCGCAAGGGTTTCATCCGCCAGCGCTTCTTTAAACTGCGTCTCCGCCGTCTCCCAATCGCCATTCATAAAGGCGACGCGGCCTAAGTAGAAACGGCTGACGCCATCAAGCGGGAATCTCTGCTGGTATTCTACTCCCGCACTCTTAGCCCGTGCTGCATCATTGCCATCGATATAGGCCGCCAGTATCGCCTGAAACATCGTTCGGTCCGTTGCACCTGCCTGCCGCAGCGCATCCGCCGTCTCAATGGCCTTGTTCCACTGCCGCGCATCCATCCGCCTGGTCAGCAAGAGATATAGCTGTTTTTTCTCCCGGTATGTCATCGCTCTCCCCTTTCTCTCTGTCGCTCCGCCACCTTATGGCCGCCTGCAGAATCTTTCCGCGCTTGGCCGGCAGCAGGGTCTCCGTCGCCTGATCTCTCGCCAGCGCCAACAGCCGGTATAAGAACCGCAGCTGCCTGTCTGCCAGCTCTGCGGCGCCGTCCGGACGGCCGCCGGCCAGACAGCCCAAAACCTGCCGTTTATCCTCTCCAGCCTGCCCGGCATAGTATACATAGACCAGCCCACCATTTTGCCGGGACAGATGCTGCGCCAAAAACGCCGCATCGGTCTTCTTATCATAAATCGCATTAAGCACCTCGATGATATCAGCCGCGTCGATCCGCTGCTGCTGCAAAAAATGGAAAAACGACAGGAAGAGACCGCTATGATAGCGGTTTTGCTGCAAGCCCTGCCAATAGTATTCCTGCGCCGCCTGCGCATCAAGCTGCTTTTCCGCCAGCTCCCCGAGCCGCCAGTAAACCGAAGGCAAAAGGCGCACCGCGTTATCCATGACGCCTGCCACCGTGTCCTTGGCGTAAGCCTCCCGCAGCCGCAGGCCAGCCTGCAAATCCTCTTCCGCCTGAAGATACTGCCGCTGTTCAAACCGGCACAGGCCGCGCATAAACGGGAACTCAGCCAGCCCCGGACATTCCCGGATTGCTTCCGTCAGGCACCTGTCCGTCTCCGCCGCCGGATGCTGCGCATACATGCAGCTGCTGGCCCAGGTCTCGTAGGCGCGCCCCTTGAGCTCCGGCGGCAGATTCCCGTGGGCCAGCAGCTTTTTGGCGTACAGGATGGCCTTATCATAATCCTGCAGACCATACCAGATATCCATAAAATAACGGTCATCCATCGGTTCCTGCCGGCCGTTATTGGCCGCAATCCGCTCCTGCAGGAGACGCAGATCGCGCCGCAGCTTGGCCTGCACGATATGCGTGGAATAACCCGTATGATAAATCTCGATCTCATTGGCGAGTTCCAGCGGACGCCCCTCCGTAATCGTCAGCACTTCATGAATCCTGCCCTCATAGCGCAGATTTTTCCGGTTGCGGAAGATGCGCAGCTGAACCAACGTGGTCATGACGCGGTTGCCATCGTCAACATCGATATTGACCAGACGGCAAAGCACCCCCTCGATCCTGAGGTTCGGCTCTAGCCGCATCAGGAGCGGCCGCACCTTCGCCTGCGCTGCCGGCGTGAAGTATTCATCCGCATCGAGGAACAAGATCCAATTGCCCTTGGCCTGCTCTAAGGCAAAGTTCTTCGCCGCCGAAAAATCATTGCACCAGTCGAACAGATAGACATCCGCCCCGGCCTCCCTGGCCATCGCCGCGGTCCTGTCGGTGCTGCCCGTATCGACGACAATCATCTCATCGGCCACATGTTTCATCGACTCCAGCCAGCGCCCGATGTTTTCCTCTTCGTTTTTGGCAATCACACATGCCGATATGCTGATTTTCATGCCTGTTCCTCCCGGCATTGCAGCCATTTCTGATAGGCCGGCAGATCCGGCTCCGTGCAGCCGGCATCAGCGGCTCTTTCCAGACACTCCTGCGCCGCGGCAAATTCTTCCAGATAGTAGAGGCAGATGCCGGTATGATACCAGAACGCCGCCCCATCTCCGACCGAATCGGCCGGGACGCCCGCCCAAAGCGAATAGGCCGCCTGCCATTTCCGCCGGCGGGTAAGCGCTGTCGCCACCTCCTGCACTTGTTCCCAGGAAAAGTCAAACGCCAACCCTGCATACTCTTCATACGGCCCGTCGCCGACGAATCCCTGCATAGCCGAAAGCCCCGTCATATATCCGGAAAAATCTTCTGGCAAAAGCTGCTCCTGCCAGCCATAAAGCCGCGCAATCACGCGCTCCAGCGGCGCGGGCAGCATGGCCGCCCATTGGCGGCAGTCAACAGACTGCAGCTGCCGCTTATCTGCGGGCAGGCTGACCAGTGCCGCAAACAATTCCTGAATATAAAGGCCGGCTTCGAGCTGTGCCTTTTCACCAGCCTGCGGCAGCTGTCCATTTTCCATAAGTTCCAGCAAATGCTGCTGATTGACCGGAAGTTCAGCGGCCAAAAGCCGGACGATGCGGCCATAACCGAACCGCACAGCCCAATCCGCCAGAAATTTGCGGGCCTGCTGCTGATCCGGGAAAAAGGGCAGGACTTGATTCAGCCAGTCAGCCGGCGTCTGCCCCCCGCCCTCATAAAGACGCGCCAACGTCTCTTCGTGATAGGGATTGAGGCGAAGCGCCTGCTGATAGCACGCTGCTGCCCTTGCTGCATCCTGCCGCATAGAACAAAGCCCTAACGCCGAATATACATCGGGCAAAAGCCCGCTTACGGCATTCGAGCCAGCCGATAAATCCGATACCGATGCCCTCCGGATAAACTGCTCAAGCAATGAACCTGCCTCTTCATATCGGGCCAGTTCCGTCTTTATGATCCCCTGCCATCCGAGAAGTTCCACATCGTTTATACCAGCGGCCTGTGCCTTGTCAATAACCGCCAGCTGCTCCTCGGAACTTTTGTCCAGCGCCCGCAGGCAGTGGAGCCACAGACGGTATAGCTCCCCATCGCCAGCCACTGTCTCAACGCCGGCCGCAATGGCCCGGCGGGTATACGCAATGGCCAGCTCATATTCGTGCAGCCCATAGAGACAGTCCGCCAGATAGCGATAATGCAGAGGCTTTTCCCCCTGCTCCTGCATCTCCTGCACGATGAGCCGCAGATTCCGCGTGAGTTTCTGCTGGATGCGTCCGGCCGAATAGCCGATATGGCGCACGGCCAGAGATTCGATATACCCTTGCCGAATCTCCCCCTGCCCGGCATAAAGCGCCTCATGGACAGCCCCCCGATAACGCCATGAAAGATGCGGGCGCCAAATCCTCAGCGCCCGGAACCGCTGGATTTCCCGTCCGCAGGCATCCGCATCCACATTGACAACCGGCACCTGCACGCCCTCTGTCCCGGGATGATTCCGCTGCAGGAATGCTAGGCAGCCGCGCACGCGCTCCGGCGCATAAAACGTCTCATCCGCATCGAGGAACACCACCCAGTCGCAGTCAGCGCTGACCTTATCCAAAGCAAAATTCCGCGCGGCGGCAAAATCATTCCGCCAGGAAAAGGCAAACACTTTGGCGCCGGCCTGCGCGGCCATAGCAGCTGTATCATCGGTCGAGCCGGTATCCACAAAGATGATCTCATCGCTGAATACAGCCGCCTGCTTCAGCCAATCCCTCAATTCCGCCGCTTCATTTTTAGCAATGATGCAGGCCGAAATCCGAAGCTCCCCGGCTTTTTGGCAAAGCTCCGACCATTCGGCAAGTTTTGCCTGTGCAAGGCCGCGCATCGCTTCATCAAACTCCCGCGGCTCCAAACTCACAGCCGGATAATCTTTATCGCATTGCAGCGCCTTCTCCATCGCACGGATTGCCGCCGCATAGTCGTAAACCTCTGCCTGACAGGCGGCAAACTCCGCCCAGAACTCCGGCAGTTCCGGGAAATCCTCCACTGCCTTTTGCGCCAGCTGCCTCCGTTCCTCAGCGCGCCCCTGCTCAGCCAGTGCCGCCAGCAGCAAACGATACGAACGGCTGGCAAAAGCCACCGTCCGCCGCCCCTGGGCGATGTCGAGCCGCGCATAATGTTCCATCTGCGCCATATCCCCCACGCCCCGGCATGCCTCTGCCAAATACATATAGAGCCGTCCCGGATGATCCGTTTCCGCCAGCTCCTGCCGCAAAATGCGCAGATTCCGTTCCGCCTTGCTTTTGTTGACCGCCGCTTCATAGCCCGTATGATATAAGATCAGTTCCTTCGGGTCCGCCACGGCCAGATCTTCGATCACATTCCCGTCCGCGCGCAGCTCCTCATGAATGCGCCCCTGATAGCGAAGATTTTCCTGACGCTTAAACGCGCGCAGGACAAAAATTTCACCGAGAATATCCGCCTCGTCCTTATCGATATCATAACGCTTCATGAGCAGTGCCGCATGCGTCTGGTTTCGTTCCAGAACCCGGCGCAGATTACGGCAGGATTCCGCCGCCACGTATTCATCCGCATCCATAAACAGGATATAATCGCCCGCCGCCAGTCCGATGGCGTAGTTGCGCGCTGCCGAAAAATCATCCCGCCATTCATAATCATAAACCTTCGCCCCATACGACGCAGCAATCACCTTTGTTTTATCCTGCGAGCCAGTATCCACAACAACAATCTCATCCGCGGCAGCCTTGATGGACGCCAGCGATTTTTCTATATTCTTTTCTTCATTTTTCGTGATATAGCAAACCGATAAGTTCATAGCTGCGCCTCCACATCCCACTGCGAAAAAAGCATACACGTAATTATTTATTCGTCAGCCACACAAAAAACCCTCTCCCGAAGGAGAGGGTTTTGAGTAACCTGATAGTTAAGTCCGTTACCAAGACTCCGATTACTGGAGCAGGCTGAGAACCGAGCTGCTGCTCTGGTTTGCCTGAGCCAGCATGGACTGAGCGGCCTGCATGAGAACGTTGTTCTTCGTGTATTCCGTCATCTCTTTTGCCATGTTGGCATCGCGGATCGTGGACTCGGAGCTCTGGACGTTCTCGGAAGCCGTCGTCAAATTAGCGCTCGTGTACTCGAGGCGGGACTCGATCGAACCGATCGTCGTCTGCTGGTCGAGAGCTTTCTGTACTGCATTGTCGAGAACGTTGATCGCTGCATTCGCCTGAGCCTGCGTACCGATCTGGATGTTTGCACCCGAGGAGCTCTGGAGGCCAAGAGCCTCAGCACGCATATCCGTCAGGCCAACTTTGATGCTCTGGTTGGCTTTCGTGCCGACCTGGAGAACCATGCTGTTGTCCGTGGACTTGTTCTGTGCGCGGACAGACTCGGAGAAGTTGTCGAGGACAGCGTTGGCGGATTTCTGGACAGCGCCCTTCGTGTTTGTTACGGAAATCGTGATGCCAGAAATCTGGTTGGCAACGCCCGTGCCGCCGGCAGAAATCGTCAGAGCCTGCTTCTGATCAGCCGTAGCGACCGTATCACCGGCAACGTCCTTGCCGATGTAGGAGCCGGTGCCAATCGTCGTGCTGAAAGCTTTCGAGCTCTGGTTGTTTGCCTTCGTGATGAGCTCAGACAGGTTGTTCGTAGCGCTGACGGAAGTCGTGTAGGTCTTGCCCTCTTTTACGAAGGAAATCGTAACTTTGTCCATCGAGTTGATGTTCAGGCTGTTGCCGTTACGATCTTTCATTTCGCAGAACTTCGTGGTACCGGTCGTGTCAGTAGCCAGGCTTTCGTTGGTCATAGCCGTCGTCGTAGCCTTGACTTCGCTGTTGTGCGAACCATCTACGAGCAGTTTGCCGTTGTACGTTACGTTAGCGTTGTCGTTGATCTGGTCGATGCTCTGGTCGAGCTCTTTCTGGATCGTAGCGCGGTCGCTGTCCGTGTTCGTATCGTTGGCTGCGCTGATGACTTTCTCTTTGAGAGTCTTGAGGATGTCAACCGTGGAGCTTACTGCACCCTCGGCAACTTTCATCATGCTGCTGCCATTCTGCGTGTTGCTGTTCGCCTGATCGAGGCCGCGGATCTGAACGCGCATGCGCTCGGAGATCGCATAGCCCGAAGCGTCATCAGCAGCACCGTTGATCTTCATGCCCGAAGAAACTTTCTGCAGGCTCTTAGAAAGTGCCGAAGCGTTCTTGTTCAGCGTGTTCAGCGTAGAAATGGCCGACATGTTGTTTTTTACTACCATACCCATGATAAAATTCCTCCCTGATAAAACAGTTTGATTATTTGGCAACGGACATCCATGCCCGTTATTCCCTTGTCACGGCGCCCCGGGTGTCACCCGTTTTTTTGCGGCGCCATGCCGACGGATGCCGAAGCATCCGGATTATAACAGCAGGCTGAGAGCGCTGCCGGCGGCTGCTAGCTGACCGCCGGCGGTTTCTTCCGCCCGCTTATTACCTTTTGTTCTGTCTTACACTTTTATTATCGCAGAATCCGGAAAATAATTAAGCCTTTTTTGATTAAAAATACATTAAATATGTCTTAATACTTCCGGTTCAGGATATTTCCCACCGGGTCGAAGGGCTGCAGGTCATACGCATGCACCGTGGCGTTCTGCCGCCGGGATTTATTGAGCCATGCCTTCGCCTTGTAGATCAGCTGCATGTCGATGGGACGGATCTTTTTCACCAGCTCCTGACATGCCTCGGTCTTGCGGTAAAACTCGGTTTCGGGCAGAGCCTTCATGCGGTCGGTCAGGACATTGCGCTGGCGCACCAGCTCCAGAAATTCGTCAATGTCCTGCCTGCCGATGAACTTCAGCAGCTCCTGACTGAGCATCGCGTATTGCTCCCAGTACTGTTTCGCCTGTTCCATAGGCGCCTTGTCCGATTCAGCCGACATAGCTGTCCCCCTGCACGTTCTTCGTGCCCTTTTCCTGACGCGCCTTCTTCATGGCCTGAGCCCAGGCGTCGCGAAGCTCCTTGATGATATCGATCGCTTCCTGAATCATAGCCGGATCGCTCTTGATATTGCCCTCGACCAGACGGTCATAGGTGTAATTATAAAGCGGAAGGAGCTGTTTGCTGATCTCATAATCCATATTCAGGGTGATCCGGAACTCCGAGATGATGTTCTGCGCTTTCTGCAGGACATTGTTCGCCTGCTCCCACTGCTTCTGCTCGATGGCTTCCTTGCCTTCGTTCATGAATTTCAGGCAGCCATTGTAGAGCATGAGCGTCAGCGCTTCCGGCGTCGCCGTCATGATCTGCTGGCGCTTGTACGCCTCAGCTGCATTGTTTACCATAATATGCCTCCCTCAGAAACGCCGCGGGATCAGCTGCTGCTGCCCGTGATGTAGCTCATCTGCATCGTGAGCTGCTGAATAGCCGTTTCCATTGCATCGTATTTGCTGTAAAGCTTGGTCTCGTAAGCATCCATCATCGTCTTAAAGTCCGACATCCTGGTCTGCAGCTCAAGGATCAGATCGCCGAGCGTACTGCCGTCCGATGCCGACGACGAAGTACCTGCATACGACTTCATCGTTTTCATGCTCTCATTGACCTTATCGGTAATGCGGTTGATTACGCCTTCCTTGTTGTAGTCCGTATAGGACTCGCCCTTGGAATTGACCGCATCGCCCGACGATGCAAAAATCTGATAGACGCAGTCCGGGTCGGCAGCCAGCGCCTTCTTGAGCTTATCTTCATCCAGACGCAGGTGTCCACGGTCGGTCGAGGATTCGATACCAATCGCCATCATGCTGTTATAATTGCTGTCAACGGAATCCACCGGCGTGTAGATCGCTTCGCGCATCGCGCTGCGAATCTTGCCGATCTGGCTGTCATGGTAGAGCAGACCGGATTTCGCTTTTTCATTCCACTTGGTAACCTGATCGGCCGTCATCGCATTTTCCTGCGACTTCGTCAATACATCGTAATCGCTGTAACGCGTCTCGCTGTACTTCGAGTTGAGCTCATCGAGCATCTTGTTGTAATCCTCGACAAACTTCTTGACGTTCTCGACGATCTTATCCGTATCCTGCGATACGGACACCGTCGCCGAACCAACCGCGCTGACATTATACGTGACGTTAGCAACATTGATCTTGCTGCTCGTCGTCGCATAGTCCTTGCCGTCGATCGTAACCGAACCATTCGTACCCTTTACCGTCAGCGTATCGGTAGTGGTGCCGGCAGTAAGACCAGCATTGAACATCGTGTTGAGGAATGCACGCGAGGACGTTGCCTCATCAGTCGTATCCATCGCACCAACCGTCAGCGTGACGTTCTTATTGCTGTCCGCATTTGCCAGCGTCAGTTTGCCATCATTGGACAGCGAAGCCGTGATATTAAGGCCGGAGCCATTGATGTCCTTGATAAGATCACCGAGTGTCTTCGACGAAGCCTGACTGGCCGTATAGACAAGCGTCTTACTGTTCGACCCATCGTTGATCGTAAAGGACAGGCCATTTGCCGCCGCGCTGCTCTCGATATCGCTAAGCTTCGTATCTTTCGTATAGGCCGCGGTATTGATACTGGTCATACTTCCTTTCGCGGCCTTCGAACTTACACCATCCGAACTCTCAGAAAGCTTCGCCAGCGACGTCATCGAGTCGCCGTCGACCTTGGCCAGATTGAGATTGTTGAGCAGCGCGCGCGCTGCATCGTCAGCCTTAGCATTCGTCGTCACGCCGTCTTTTTCTTCGGCAGCTGTGCGATTCTTGACCGACAGGACAATCTGATTGTCGACGCCGCCGTCTTTCTGATAGATGCTGAACGCATCGTTCGTCGAATCATAGGTGGCCGTCATATTGACACCGGCATTCTTGATCTTCGAAGCCAGATCATTGAGCGTCTGATTGCTGTCAAACAGCTCCGCATAGGTGAACGAAATCGTGGTGGTCGTCGTATTCTTATCGTTCGGGTCACCATTGCTAATATCAAAGGACACCGCAACTTCATTGCGAATCTTATCCTTATCTTCTTCGGTAGCCGCTGCTCCTATAGCCGCTTTATACTCGGATTCCGATTTTTCCGTCGTCCCGGCAAGGATATCCTTGATATACATGCTGCTGCCGGCACTCGCATTATTGCGCGTGACGGCACTCTCTGACTGCACATACGCATTGCTCGCTACCGAGTTGACCTTGACCGTGTGGCTCATAGTGGCCGCGTCAGAATTCGCCGTGGCCGAGACTACGGACGAGTTCGTACTGGCTGCCGACATCGGATTCGTCGTGTACGACATCTTGTACGTGGACATCGTCGAGGTCTTGAAGGTATTCAAATCCGAATAGATGTTTGCGTATGCTTCCTTCAGCCACTCGTTTTTGACCTCTTTTTTATACATCTTATCGTACTGATTCTGCTTCGTCAGCATGCCGACCTTGACCATGGAGTCAACGTCGATGCCGGAGCCTGACAGTCCGTAGATTCCGGATGTGCTCATCGTTTATCCCTCCTTACGCGTTCTTGTCCAGGAATGCGCCGAGCCAGTCCTTGGCTTTAATCATGTGCTTAATCATGTCCTCCGGCGGTACTTCCTTGAGGACTTCGCCGGTTTTCTTGTCCAGCATCTTGACCGACATCGTGTCGATTTCCTTGTGATACTGGAATTCCAGGTTGCAGTTGATGCGGCTCATGAGTTCGTTGAGCTCCTGCGTCATATAGCTGACCGACCGCTCATCCATCGTCTGCGGATCGCCGTCGCGTTTTTCCTTGTCATCCTTCTTCTGCCCGGCGTTTTCCGCGCCGCCGCTCTGCTGAATGGTCTGCGTGTCCGCGGCCGCGTTCGTCTCGTCCGCCGCCGTGCCACTGGCCGCAGCGGTGCGGGTTTCCGAAGACGAGTTCGATGAAGCAGCCTGATCAGGCGCCCCGATAACGATGGCGGAGGCCATCAGATCCTGGACTTTTCCTAACATGATTATCCCTCCATAGATACTGGTTGCGTTTTCCCTAACATGATTCCGGACAAGGCGGCTATCCTTTCCGCCTTGCCCTGCCTGAACGTCAGGCGGATTTATTTCGTCGGCAGGGCCGCGCTGAGGTCCAAATCCTTTGGAGCCGGAGCGGCCGCCCGCTGATTTTCTTCCTGAATGGCGCGGTAGATCTCACCGCGGTAAATCTTGACGTCTCTCGGCGCTTCAATGGCGATGCGCACATTGTCGCCCTGAACCTCGACGACGTTGATGACGATGTCGTCGCCGATCATGATCTGCTGGTGCGGTTTGCGGGTAAGTACGAGCATTATTTGTCCTCCTTCTTTTCCGGAAACAATCTATGCTTCGTCGTGTACCGGCTCTTGTCCAGTACCAGCTGAACGGCCTGCATATTCTGCGCATTGATAAGAACCGGGGCCATGAGGTTCGCCGTCATGTCCTGTACTCTGCCGCCCGGTATCGTCAGCAGGGTGTAGACCAGCATGTCCTCCTGCTTTGTAATGCCGAGACGGGCCTGCGTCTCATCATCGATTTCGAACTCGTAGTCCGGGAAGAATACGAACGGCATCGTCATGAGGAACGCCAGATCCGGCGTGTTCAGAGATTGAAGAAAGACATAGGGGCTTTCCTCGTCATAGGGAATGATCAGGAACTCGTGCTCCTCGTCAAAAGCAGGAATGCCATGTTCAAAATGGACAATCTTGTCTTCTTCGACTTCGAT
The DNA here is from genome assembly GCF_009697385.1 of Wylensekiella montiformis. GTDB lineage: Bacteria > Bacillota > Negativicutes > Selenomonadales > Selenomonadaceae > Selenomonas_A > Selenomonas_A montiformis. Next base: position 61,923 of record NZ_VUNL01000007.1, on the reverse strand, counting down.
TTCGCCGAACCGCAGAGTGTTGACTTTTTTCATTCGTTACGCCTCCAAGTCCGCATGATCCTGTCATGCGTAAATATCGTATTTGCCCTCGGTCACCCATCGTCTGACATCCGGCTTCTGCTTCAGATAGGTTTCTACCTGTCCCGGCGTAAAATGTGTCACGGCGAATGCCTCCGTATCGATGTGCTCCGTGACATCCCCGGGATCGACCTGTCCTTCCGCTTTCACTGGCGTGAAGTGGATGACGGGTGCGGGAATATGCGAGGCGACAAGAATGCGCTGTCTGCTGATTTCCTGCGACAGCTTCTGATCGTAGCGGTCTTCCACGGGATTTTGCCCGGGCCTGCCCCCGTTGTCGATATTGTCCCAGGCCTCCTGCGTCCAGCGCGAGGTGGTCTGCTGAAGATCACGGTATCCCTGCTGTCCGTACTGCTTCGCAAAATCCGTATGGTTTGTAAAGCCGTATGCATGGCGACTGGGATACTGGTCAATCTCCACAGAGGGCTGTGTCCAGTGCGCATGGGAGCGCGCCTGCCGGTTTTCGGTATGAAGTTTCGCCGGAGTCGAATGGGCTTCCAGCTTTCCAAGCCGCGTATGCATGCCGATGATCGGCTGTGTAATACGCATATTCAGCCGCAGCATAGATTTTCATCCTTTCCCTAGGAAATCCTGCTAATCCGTTAACGTTCTTATTATACTATGTTTCGGGCCGGCGCGCCATGGATAACTTTGCCGTGCAGCGCCCGCAAGGCCTGCCGTCAGGAAGCCCCCTCAGCCGGTCAGCTCAGGTAATCGGCCAGCGACTGCGGCAGGATCCTCGCCCCAAGCGACAGGCTCATGTTGTAGATGGTCTGCGCTTCCATGAGCTGAACCGCGAGCTTGGCGACATCGGTCGAGCTGACATCGGTAATGTCGCTTGTGATGAGCTCATTCTGATTGCCCAGCATGGTCTTGACCGAGGTATAAAGCTGCTGACGGGCGCCGAGCTTCGTCTCCGTGTTGACCGTCGTGGCATGCGCCGTATCCGAGATCGTCTGTCCGTCCGAGGACAGCCACTCATTGTCTGCGGCATCGACCTTGGCCTGAACCGTCAGCATCTGGTTCAGCATCGCCGAGCCGGACGCCTTGTTGCCCGAGCTGGCATCATCGAAAATATCCGTGCCGAAAAGTTCCTGTCCGGTGACATTGACCGTATCGGCGACCGGCTCCGTCGTGCCGTTTTTCTTGACCATCGATACGCCCTTGTCGTCGCCGTGATAGGTGACGATCTGCTGCTTGACCGTATCGAACTTGAACTTGACCGTCTTGCCGTCGACCGTAGCCGTCAGTTTCGCATTGCCGTAGGCTTCATTTTTCGACGCGTCGATAATCTCGCCCGTGTTTTTGAAATAATTGGATACCTTTTCCGTGCCGTCCGCAAAGGAAGCAATCTTCCCAACGGAATCCGTCGCCGGCTTCACCACGGCGCTGGAATCCTGCGTCAGCCTGTCCTTGTAGCCGCTTTCGACAAACTCCTTGGTGTAAAGCTGGCCGTCCTTGGTATTGAGGTAATACGTGTTGCCGTCGTCTCCGGTCAGCGTGAGCATCTGACGCAGGCTGGCGGTTGTATTCGTGCCGGAATCGCCGCTGAAAAACGCTGCCTGATTGTCGTCGAGCGTTTTGGCCAGCCCGCGTTCCACTTTATCGGTCGACATCGAAAACGGTTTGGTCAGGTCGGTCTGACCACCGAATACATAGCTGTCGCCCTGCATGGTGTTGCCGAGCGAAACGAGCTCCTGAATCTCCGCCATCATTTCCTTGCCGATGGCGGCCATGTCGCTGATGTTGTTTGTATCGTTGGCCGCAGAAACGGTCTTTTCCTTGAAGGTCTGCTGGATGTCGGTCATGCTGACCATGGCCGAATCCGAGGTCTTCATCCAGGAGATCGCCGTATTCACATTATTCTGGTACTGCGTGTTCTCATTGTCGGAGACCTGATAGCGCAGGTATTTGGTATAAGCGACGGAATCGTCCGAGGGACGGTGCAGCTTGCTGCCGTCGCCCTGTTCCATGAGCTTGGATTTCCGGTTGTTCGCTTCGTTGAGCTGCTGCTGATAGCCATAGACCATCTGATTGCTGCTTACGCGAATGGACATGTTTTTTCACCTCATTGTTTCAGAACTTACCGGCCGACCATGCCGGTGCTGTTGACGAGCTTGTCGAGCATCTCGTCCATGGTCGTCAGGCAGCGTGAGCAGGCGCTGTACCCCTGCTGGAATTTGATCATGTTCGTCAGCTCCTCGTTCCAGTCCACGCCGGACGTCGAGGAGCGCCAGTTCGTGATCTGCGTGATGAGATCATCCTGCGCATCCGCCTTGTTGTCCACGGACTGCGAATCGCTGCCGAGCTTCGACATGACCGCATTGTAATAGGCATTGAGCGAGTCGGCGTCGGTCGAACGCGCCGAGGTGGAAACCGTAGTCGTCGTACCCGCGTTCGTCACGGTGATCTGCGCCGTGTTGTATTTCTGCGCCTCCGAGCCGCTCATGTTGAACAGCGCAGCCAGATTGACGGCGTTTGTGCCGTCCTTCGTGCCGTTCGGAGCCACACTATACGTAGATTCAAGCGCTCCGGTGCCGGACGTATCCTGATTGACGGAAAACGTGCGGGCCGCGACGAGATCCTGCCCGCCGGTCGCCGAAATCTGCGCGTTGACCGTCATGGCATTGATGATGTTGATCCCCTTGAGCGAGGCCGAAGCCGCCGTATCGACTGTGCCGGTGATGTTGACCGTCGGCGTATCCGACGCGGAGGTCACCTTGCCGATGGAGCGCTGTGTCGTGCCGGCCGTAAATACCGTCGTTTTTACGCAGTGGTCGTCCGCGTCCCATTCATAGACCGTATTGTCGTCGCCGTAAAAGTTCATCCCATAGGCCGGGCCGGTATAATCCGTGCCGTCCGCCTTAACGCGGGTGCCGTCCGCCTTTGTCGTATAGCTGCCGATATCGGCATCCGTCCCGTTGATGCCCGCGCCCTGCTGGTGCATGTTGTTGAAGGTCGTGAGCATAAAGCCGGCCATATCCGCGACCTTGTCGATATACGCCTTATCCTCGGCGATGGTGTCCTGCTGGGCTTTGAGCGTGCCGTTCTGCGGGATAAACGTGATGCCCGATTCCTTGATGTTGATCGTGTAGTCGTTGATGCCGTAATCCGGGTTCTCGATGGCATCGGACATCTCAAGAGTCAGCCGGTTGACGCCGCCGACCATGGTGATGCCGTTGGAAACCACGGAATACATGCCTTTGCTGTCCTCATAGACATTGACATTCATATATTTGGACAGCTCGTCGACCAAAAGATCCCGCTGGTCGCGCAGATCGTTGGCCGATCCGCCCGTCGCCTCCAGCGACATGATGCTCTTGTTGAGCTGCACGATCTGCTCTGTCGCGTCGTTTACCTTGCCGACAGTCAGCCTCATGTCGTCGTACTGCGAGTTGATCTGATCCTGCATCTGCTGCGATACGGTCTTGAGCTTGTCCGCAAAGACGTTTCCCTTTTCAATGACCGCCACGCGGCTGCTGGCCGTCGACGCATTGGAGGAAAGATCCTGCCACGCCTTGTAGAACTCCTCCATGGCGTTCAGCACGCCGGTGCTGTCCGAATCGTCAAAGATGGCCTCCACCTTGTCATAATTGGTCTGCGTCGTCTTGTAATACTGCTGGGTCGAAGTCTCGCTCCAATACTGCTTGTCCGCGTAGACGTTGCGCGCGCGCTCGATCGACGTGGAGTCCACGCCGGTGCCGACCAGCACGTCGCCGTAAAGCGACGCGACGCTCTGCGCCTTGGTCGCCGCCAGATTGACGCTCTGACGGCTGTACCCGTCCGTCGAGGCATTCGTTATATTATGCCCGACCGTGTCCAGAGAAAGCTGGTTGGAGAAAATGCCCCGGACCATCGTATTCAGGCCTGCAAATGTTGAACGCATAGTATCACCTTTTCTGTCTCTTTCTTCCTGCCGCCCGGCTCAGATATTCGCATCGAACATCCGGATGCCGCGGCGTCCCTCCGCTTCGGAGGTTCCCGGCGGCGTGTACGTGTCGCTGGCCGCCGTACGCGTCATCACATTGATATGGAAATCCATAAAATCCTTGCTGCGCCGCAGAAGGGACTGCGCCGAAGCCAGCTCCTTCTTCATGCTCTGCTCCTGTTCCTGCACTTTATGCAGCAGCCGCATGACCGCATCCCGGTCCTCAGTATTCGGCATGCCTGCTGCATAGGCAGTCATACGCGGTTTTCCGCTTTTCTGCAGAAATCCCTCGCGGAGCTTTTCCAGCTGGCCGAGTCTGGACAGAACCGGCTCCAGCGCCTGCACGGAGGCAGTCACTTCCGTTCCGTCCGTGTTTTCCTGCAGCGCTTTCTTGACGGCAGCCAGACGCTCCAGACATTCTTCGCTCAGCAGGAGCTGTGCCCGCAGCAGCCGGATCGCGTCATTCATCCTTCATCCACCTCCGGATTTTCCTCCCGTCCGACAGCGCGTCAGGCGTCAAACTCAAAATTCCTATGATGCGACACCACTTCGCCCTCTTTGCCGTAGGCCGGTTCGACCGATGCGCCGCCGAGGCGGTTCAGATGCCAGGCCACGGCCTGCATCGCGCCCTTCACGAGAACGGCATTGTTTTCGCCGAGCTCTTTCACCTTCGCCGTATTCTCCGACAGTTCCCGAAAGAGCTGGTCAAGGACTCGGCGCACCGTTCCTTCGGGCGCCAGTTTCAGCAGATCCTGCAGCTTCGTATCCGTATGGATGGAGCGGTTCTCCGCGGCAAGATCGGTCAGGACCTGCCGGCGGCGCCGTTCCAGCTCCCCGATGCGCCGTGTCAGCGGTTCCTCCTGCTGAAGCAGCTCCTCAAGGGCCTTCATATCCACGGCAACCAGCGCCCGGCGCTTTTTCTCCCCGATTTCGGCGAGCTGCCGGTAAACCTTATTGAGTTCATTCAATGCCGCTGCCAATTCCTGCCACATGTTCGCTTCTCCTTCTCTCTCAGTAGCGCGCATCCAGCAGGCTTCCTGCCAGCTTGTCCGCATCCTGATCATACGAGCCGTCGGCGATCTGCCGGCTCAGCGTCTCGACCTTTTCACTGCGGACCTCCGGCATGTTCCGAAGCTCCTGCAGCATGCTGCTGAAGCGCTTTGCCTCATGAGAAAACACGACCTCGTCGCCCTTTCCGCTCTCCTGCGCCGCTCCAGCGCGGGCCGACGGTCTGGCGCTGCTGACCTGATAGGCTCCGCTCACCGCCTGAATGTTGTTGTTGATATACATCGTCTTTCACCACCTGACTGGACTCCATCGAAACAAAGGATTCCAACCGGAACCCTTTACATCCTCTGGTTACTCTATCGAAAAAAAAAGCAAGAGACTTAACTCCTGCTTTTTCGCCGTTTTCAGCGGTTATTGCCATTTTCCTCTTTTTTTCGGCAGTTCTCTATCATTTCCATCTTTGATGACTTCCATCATCTTTTTCGAATACATGCCGCGTCCGCGCGCTTTGCGCTCCGCCTGCCTCGATGCCGTGATGGCCGCGGACTGTCTCTGCAGATCCATGCGCATCGCCTCCATGCAGGAGCGGCAGAGCTTGCCGGTCATGATGGGCGCGCCGCATTTCTCGCAGGGATAAGTCATTTTGACCCCGACTTCGATGAAGCGGCCTTCCCGGATCATCTTCTTGAGCATCTTCTCCGGGGCGCCGGTCGCCTCGCAGATGTCCGGCACCTTGGATTTCGGATGGTCGCGGACATACTCGATGACCTCATGTTCCTTGCGCTCGATCTTGTCGTAGCAGTCCATGCAGACATGAAGCCCGGTATCTGAAAACAATCTGCCGCACATCGGGCAGTTCTTGATTTTTCCTGTCATAAATCTCACTCCTTACCGCGGGCGCATTCCCGCTTTGCGTATGAGGAAAAGATTCGCTCCGCCGCTGCCGTTTTCCTGCCTGCCGGTCCCATGATCTGCCGGATTACCAGATTTTCCCGAACATGAACCAGGTGCGGCCCTTTGCCCTGGCTGCCGCCGAGAGGTTCGGGTCGCTGCCGATGCGGCGGGCGTAATCGAGGCGGGCGAACCAGTCATCGGGACGGTTGTAGGCCAGACCGAGGCCCCAGCCCTTGAGCGTCTCGCCGCTCGACGGGACGCCGCGGCCCATGCCCAGACTGTCCATGCCGCCGTCGTTGCGGTACCGGATATGTCCGGCGTCAAAGAAGGTGCTTGCCACCAGCCCCGTCACATGGGTATAATAGCGCGCCTCCACCGTCGCAAGGATGCCCTCGTCGCCGGAACCTTCGCCCTGCGGATAGGCGCGCACGCCGGACGAGCCGCCGAGGTACATTTCCTCCGAGCCGTCCAGATTATGGCTGGCGATCTGTCCCGACGCCTTGAAGAGGACATCGGCGCGGTTTCCGAGACGCTGAACGGCGGAGACATTGATCTCGCCCTTGGTAAAGCGTCCGCCCGTCTTTCCGCCCATCTTCGTATCCATCAGCTGCGCATGAGCCGAATCCATGACCATCGTGCCGGTCGTCGCCTTGGCCTCATAGTTCAGCAGCAGCCCGTCCTCCCGCATAAAGCCGGTGACGCCCGCGTGGACGCTGTGCGAATGTTTCTGGCTGTCCATCCCCTGATAGCTGGTCAGATCATCATCCAGATCGCGGTAGTCATAGCCGTAGCGGAAGGTCATGCCGCTGTCCGCATAATGGTAAAGCGGACGGCTGCCGAACAGGCTGACCGTATCGGCCACGCCGTTGGCTCCCAAGCTGCGGAGCCTGCCGCCGACCTTGTAATCCATGCGGCTGTAGCCAAAGCCGAGCGTCGTACCGCCGTGCCCGACGAGCGCTTCATAGTTCGCGTAGTAGTTGTGCATGTGTGCGTTGGAAATCAGCGTTCCCGCGCTGATCTTGCCGCCGCTGCCGCCGACGTCGTAGAGATTTTCCTGCAGGCCGTAGCGGTAGCGCCCGGAATTCTGACTGCCGTAGTTCTCCACATACAGGACGGTATTGCTGCCCTTTCCCTTCTCGATGCGCACCGTGAGATCGCTTGTACCGAACTCCCTGCCGGGACTCAGCACACCGACGGCGCGCGTGCCGCTGACATCCGAAATGCCGTACAGCGCGGATTCCAGATCATGCGTGCGGATGATCTGGCCGGATTTCAGCCCGTTCACAAAACCGCGCGCCGTCTTTTCCTTCATATTGCTCTGATTGTCAAAACGAACCTCGCCGTAGCGTCCCGGTATGACCTTGATAACGATCATGCCGTCCCGGCTCTCCTGCGCGGGGACATAGGCCGCGGCAGCCGGATAGCCGTTGCGGCGGCAGTAGGCGGTCAGCTGGTTCAGCGTCTCGTTGAGCTTCGCCATCGTCTTTTTCTCGCCCATGCCGTCCTGCAGGATGCGCGTGAGCTCCGCCTTGTCCAGATACAGTTCGGGCGCTTCGAGACGGAAATTCGTGATCGTAAACGAGACCGGGGGCTGCGCCGCTTCGCCTTCCGGCTTCTGCGGCTGCACCTCAGCCTGCGCCTGCGGCAGGCTGGAGGCCACGTCCTCTCCCGGATGGGAAAGGGACGAGGCCGCCAGCGCCGTCCCGCTCATGCTCCCGAGCAGGAGGAGCGCCGCTCCTGCTGCGGCTTGACAGGTCCAATCGTATTTCATTGCTATCCTTCCCTTTCTCAGACGGTACTGCGAATCTCTGCACTGGCCTCGCGTTCATGCGCTGCCGGCGTCACCGGCAGGATTTCCAGATTGACGACCTGGCCCTGATTCTCCACCCGCACCGAAGCGGCATTGGCAACATCGGCATGCTCAAGGTTGATAACGCTGCCGCGGCTGATGCCGATCCGGCCGATCGTCTGGTTGCGGGTTTCCCCGGAATCCGGCCCGTAGACTCCCGTCACGCCGATCGGCTCCGTGCCCATGACACGGCCCTGTCCGTCGCGGTACTCCAGCGCCGCATCGGGCCGCCCTTCAAAGTGGTTCCGGTGATCCAAAGAGGACTGCCGGTAGGACGTATCGTCCGGCCGGAACTGCGTCTTCGGGTTGACCGTATCGTGATACTCGCGGCCCGGGTCGATAAGGCTGACCGTAAAGGCCTCCTCATTGGCTGGATTCTGACTAAATGTATAGTTCTGGCCGAAGTTTCCGGCCGTGCGGTCCTGATACCAGCCGTAGACGGCATAGACGCCCGGCGCCGAAGTCGTGACCTCCGGCATCGTGCGGAACGCAAAGCTGCCGGCGAGATCTTCCTCGCCCGAAGCCAGTCCGTTCACCTGTCCGCCAAAGACCGGCAGTGGCTCGCCGGCGCGAACCGTGATCGGCTCGGCGACGATATCCAGCGCCCGGCGGCGGATTGTCCCGCTGCCGCGAAGCTCCGGACGCTCCAGCTCATAATTGGGATTGTCCAGCGTCAGCGTATACGTGACCGAATGGGACAGCAGCGTATCGTCCGCTTCACTGGCCGCCGCATCCTTTCCATCATACTCGGCGCGGACGCCGACCGCCAGCCCGTCCTTGGCGAGGATGGACGCAGACGTATCGTCGATGCGGACGTTGGACGCGTCGGCGTAGACCGTCCCGTCATAAGTCTTCGTGATATCCTGCGTCTTTTCCAGCCAGGCATTGACCTTGCGCGGCGTGATGATGTTGTTGCTTTCGCTTTCCCATGTCCTGCCGAGCAGCTCCGACGCATAAGCATCGCTGAGCTGATAGTTGCCCAGATTCTTGTTCAGCGATTTCAGCGTGACATTCAGCTTATGGCTGTCGCCCGCATCCTTATTGTCATATGCCGCGGTATTCACGGTATAGGACAGCTCGATCGGCGACGTCTCATACTGACCGTTTACGGTCAGGCGCAGCACCTTGTCGGCCCCAACGGGAAGCGATGTATCCGCGTCATACTCCTTGGCGACCGGCGTCCAGTACGCCACAGCGCCCTGCGTGACGGCCAGCGGACGAATTCTCCCCTTGCCCTTCGCCTCATCGAAATAAACCGTATCGGCGATGGTATAGTTGCGGGCGACAATACTGCCGCCGTCCACCATGGACTGCAGAGCGTCCTGCAGCCCTTCATAGTAAACGCCTTTGTCCTGCACGTTGCCATTCGCGTCCCGGCTGACGTTGGCATCGGCAACAAACTGATCCGTCGCCGGATCCCAAGTGCCGTAGCGACCGTGAATCTTGCTCAGCGCATTGCCGTCAAAGGCCAGCACTTCGTTGTTGACGCCCGTCAGCGTCGGCGCGATGTCCTGCACGGCATCACGGGTATCATAGTCCTTTTCCCGCCGGGCAAAATCAATGGACAGTACGGCCTTATTGATCGTACCTTTCCCGATCAGAGAAGAAATCTCCCCATCCTCAGAATCGGCCTTCCCGAGATTCGACAAGTCGTGAATCTCATAGTTTCCGGCCGTGTCCCCGCTTAGGCTCACGGTGTAGCGGACGTCCTTATCCGTTCCGGCATTCGGATCCGTATACTGCGCGTCGGGCGCGGCAAGCGTCACGCCGTCCTTTTCCGTGCAGAGATCGCCTTCGCGCAGCGTCACCTTGCCCGCGACATCCTGCGCGACGTTCATCCTGCCGTCATAGGGCTTGACGATGTCCGCATCCGCGGGATCGTCTGTCAGCGACGCGTAGACCTTGCGGCGGGCGATCGAGCCCGTCGTTGTCTGCGCCTTAAAGTTGCCCTCGCGATCGACGACGCCGTGTGCTTCCAGATCGCTGTAATCATAGTTATCGCCGTTCAGATACATCATGAACGTGACGGTCTTATTCTCGCCGTGATCGCGCGTATCGTACTCCGCCGACTTCATGTCGACGACGATATCCTGCTTATTCGTCCCGTTGAGCGTGACGTAGTGATCGTTGAGGAAACCGCGCAGCGCCTCGCTGCTCGTATCGCCGTTATAGCTTACCGTCGTCGTCGCATCGTATACCTTGCCGACTTTCCCGAAGCTGAACGTGACATTGTCGCCCGTCAGCTTAAACTTGTTCATCGTTCCGGCCCCGGTCATCGTCCGCGCCGTGCTGTCGCCGGCGCTGACGGCAAGCGCCGCCCCTTTGGTATCGACCAGCATATAGTTGTCCGCATCGCCGCCCGTGAGCTTCAGACCATCATAAATGACAGACGATGAAGCGGACGCATTGACGGTTTTGACATTCGGATCGATATAATTCGCCGTATAGCCATTGTCCAGCGAAACGGAATCCGTCCCCCATGCAGGGGCCAGATGCGGATGAACCAGACCATGATCGATGTTTGTCGTCCCGTCATAATCGCGGTTGACCGGATTAAAGGAAAGCGCCAGCCCATACTTGTTGATGGTGTTGTTCGCCGTCGAAAGCGAGCCGATTTCCCGCCGGTCCGCCTTGTCCTTATCGGCCAGATTGTAAATGGCATAGTTCTTGGCATGCGCAGCATCGATCGCAACGGTATAGTCCACCGTTTTGCCTGTACCGGCATTCGCGTCGCGATACTGTCCGGTGCTGATATTTTGGGCACCGTCGTCCTTCGCCATCCAGTCCCCTCCGTCGCGGCCGGTGAGCTGGATAACGCCGTCTCCCGTCTTCTTCGTCCCCGTCGCCGTATCGCCTGACCAGGAAGGATTGCCCGTGCGCAGCTCCGTCGTCCCGTCATACGTCTTGACCCATTCCGGGCTGACGGCGGCGGCATAGACCGTCCGTCTGGTGATCTCGCCGTTTGTCGTGGTCGACGTCAGCTCCGGCACCGTCCCGTCAATTTTGAAATTGGCCAGCGCCTCCGGCTTGACTTCTACCTTGTACGTTACCTGCTTGCCCTTGCCCGCATCCTTGCCCGTGCTTTGCGCATAGGACGCGGACGTGATCTTATAGGCGTAATCAAGATTCGGCAAGCCGGCAGCGGACATATCCACATAATGATGAATGACCGCATCCGCCTTGGAAGCATCGTAGCCGTTATCGTATTCCTTCGTGACGCTGTCCACGGTAAACTTAAACTGATCCGCCTTGATGGACAGAGGCGTAATCGTGCCTTTGCCGTACTGCGTATCGCTGACCGCGTCGAGATTATAGTTTTTCGCCAGATCGCCGAAGCGGTTTTTCAGCGCGGACGATACGCCCGTATAGCGGACCGCATTGACCGTTTTCACATTGGCATCTGCCTGAAACGCATCGCCGTCCCGTCTGCCGTACTCGCTGACGCCATAAAAGGGCGAAGAATCCAGCGCCGTGCTGATGCCGTCCCGCCTCAGCACCTGATTGCCCGCGGTGCCGTCGCCGATGGCCGCCTGGATTACGGACGGGCCGTCTGCACTCTTATCATCCTGCTGTACCAGCTCATCGCCATCGTAAATCTTTTTCAGCGGGTCAAATGCAATGGTAATATCCCGCTTTTTGATCGTGCCGCCGCCATAGACCGGATTCTCCGAAAAGACATAGTTCGTCGGATCAAAATCCGCCGTGCCGTCGCCGGCAATCTGCAGCGTATAGCGGACGAGCTGATCGCCCGAGCCGGCGTCCTTTGATACATAGGCCGCCGTACTGGCATTTTTCGTGCCGTCGCCCGCGACGAGTCCAGTCAGCGTGACGAGCTGATCGCCCGTCAGCACCGTTCCGACCGCATCCGTCACATCGGTTGTCGCATCATATGTCTTGGTCAGGTTGTCCGACCGGAGCGATGCCGTCAGCGTCCGCGGCGTGATCACGCCGGCAGAGTCGAACGTCTTGACGAGCTTTCCGTCCGTCAGCGCCGAATCGGCGATCTCATAGTTGCCGTTTCCGCGGTCAAGATTCAGCTTATAGGTGACATCCTGCGCCGCCTGTCCTTTGCTGTTCTTCGTCGCATAGTCGGCGGAATCCACCCGATAATCAAAATACACCTTCGTCGCCCCGACCGTGGCATAGAGCTTGTCCACGTACGAGTCCGCCGTCACCGTATCATGAGCGACATGGCTGTTCCCATCGTAAACCTTCGTGATCAAAGTACCCGTCTTCCGGTCGAGCGTCAGCTGATCGGCACGGTCGATGAGCAGCGGATTGATGGTGCCTTTGCCGTACTGCTTATCCGCGCCGTCAAATGTATAGTTATGCGCCTTTGCCCCGGTAAAGGCCGAGCGGACACCGGTATATTCCACATCCTTCTTCGCGACCTGATTCGATGTGTCGCGGCATACGTCAGCGCTGTAGGAAAAGTCCGCGCCATTGCGAAGCCCGTAGCGCCCTTTCAGCGCCGCGGCATTTACGACCTCTCCGACATCATCCCCCGCGGCAAGGCCGTCAAGGCCCGCGACCGTGATCCGATCCGTGATCTGCTCCCCCTTGACCGCGTCCGACGCGTCATACGTCTTGGACACATCGCCAAAGGCAATCCCTTTGAGGGCGCGCGGCGTAATGAGGCCGTTCGCGCTCTCAAACGTGATCTTCGTCCCCTCAGTCGAAGGATTCACCGCCCATACCAAGGTATAGTTGGCCGAATCGGCGCCCGACGCATCCGTCACTTTAGCGGTATACGAAACCTTCTTGTTCTGCAATGCGCCGCTTAAATTGTTGACCTCCTGCGCCCCTTCGCCGTTCGTCGCCAGATACTTCCCGCTCAGAACGATCTGATTGTTGTCGCCGTCGATCAGCTGATGTGCCGCGTCTTTGGCGTACGATACATATCCGTCTGACAGCGAGAACGTATCCTTGCCGTTTACCAAGGCCGTATCCGTGCCATCATAGTCCTTCGAAAGCACCTTGTCCGTCGCTTTCAGCCATACGGTGCGCGGCGTAATCGCGCCCTCACCGATGACGTCCACAGTCCCGCCGTCCGCCAGCGTCTGGCCGCCAATCTGATAATTGGACGCATCACTGCCCGAAATGCTGACGGTATAAAGCACGCCCTTCGCGTCAGCCACGTTGGCGGTCTTCTCTTTCGTCGAGCCATCGGAAGCCTTGATAAAGGCCGCCGAATCCGCCGTAAAGGTCAGGGAATCCTGCGCCATATTGTCCGATCGGACGATATGCCCCGTCGGCTCCGTGTAGCTGGAAGAAGCGCTGTACTCGCGCTTCGCCTCCTGCTTCTGACCATCGAGATACCAGGAAAACCCCGTGGACGCAAGCTCTTTGGGTGTAATCTTGCCCGCCGTATACATCGTGCCGCCTGAGGTAGTATTGATCCCGCCGGTCAGTCCCGCAACGGCCAGTGCATAGATGGGATTCCCGTCTGCATCGACAAGCCGGTAATTGGCCGCATCGTCTCCGGATAAAGTCAGGCCGGTATACCGGACGGAATGTTTGCCGGCATTTTTATTCTCCTGATCCCCCGCGGATGAGCGGTCCACATACGTCCCCGCTGCATTTCCCGTAAGACCGAGCGAAACCTTCTCCTGCTTACCGGTCGTCCCGTCTGTGACCAGATCGGATTCGGTCAGCTGGAACAAATCGGCGTTCATCGCGTCCTTGATCGCTGCATTGCCGTCGTATTCCTTGTTGACGCCATTCGAATCCTTCAAGCCGACATGGAGATCGCGCTGGGTGATGATACCCTTGACCGTTGCCGGGTTTGTGTCCGAACCGATTGTCAAAGACGTCTGGGAAAGCTTGTAGTTGGCATAGCCGGTATCGGCCTGCTTCGGCGCATTCAGCGAAAGCCCGCCCTTGATCCTCACGATACGTCCTGCGCCAACGTCTTTCTTATCATAGGACGCCGTAAGGCCGGTCGTATCCAGCGAAGCGGTATTATCCCCCGGGATAAGGCCGTCGGAGGATGAGCCGGCAAACAGCGAAGCAACCGCCTCTTTCGTTACCTTCGTCGTGCCGTCATACTGCTTGGACATCGTCTTGTCCGTAAAAGTATTCGTGACATTGACCTGACGCTGGCGGATGGCGACATTGCCGCCCACGAGATCAAAACCATCCTGCCCGTCATAGTAGTAAGCAACGCCAACGCTTGTATCGCTGTCCGTATTGGCATTATGCAGCTTGACGCCTTTTTCCACTGTACTGATGTCCACATTGCTGCCGATCGCGACATGATCCAACACCACATCTTTGGCATTATAGACAACAGAAAGATCTTTCCCATCATTGCTGCCGGATTCTGTTCCGTGCGTATAGTCGTAGTCTACCGTCGCCACGCCCTTGAGCATAGACGTCAGCACCGGTGTCGACTGCCCTTCATAAATGCGCCACGTCGGCCGCGTCACATTGCCGTCGGCATCAATCTTGACACCGCCGGTATTGGAAATATCATTGCCCCATGACGAAAAATCCGACAAATGTTTTCCCGTAAGGGTAGCGTTCAAAATAACAACGTTATTGGTTGTTATGCCCTCGCCATCACCAACTTGACCAGAAGAAGTATAGCTATCCTCAATTTTTATTTTGGCCTGATTGTCCGCTAATGCCAAGTAGATTAATCCACTTTCATCGGTCAACGTTCCAATATTATAGCAATGCGATACAACATTTTCATCTGCCGTGCCACTATTGACCTGACCGATTAAAGCTCCTCCTTTAAAGGCCCCGCCGTCTTTCCCCTTATTATTGCTGAAGCTGTACTTAATCTTTACTTTATCTGCCTGACCGATTAAGCCTCCAGTAAGAAGACTTTTTCCTCCAAAAATCACATTTCCACTGCTATATACACCATTTAACTCCGAATTTCCAGCCGTCGAAGCAATCGCACCTATAGCAGTTTTCGCTGATGTCGTTATGGTCGAGTTTACTACACCTACATTATCGATACGGGCATTATTCAGGCTGCGGAAAAGGCCGTAATCATTCGTAATCCCCGAAACAGTATACCCCATACCGTCGAACTTACCGGAAAACGTGCCATTAAAGCTAGAGCCATCGGTCAGATTCTGCGTCAGCATATAGTTTCCGGAGGACGTCACCTTACTCATGCTGTCAATCAGCCGATAATAAACCGGCTTATTTTCCGTGCCCGAAAGCGTCTTTCCCGTATAGCCCGCATCGCTGCCCGTTTTATTTCCAACATGGATATAGCCGTTGGCGCGCAGCGTGACCGACGAAGAGGGCGCAGTTCCCCCTGCGTTCTTCACCTTCGACGAATCAAGGAAGCGGATATTCTGCCCCTCGACGACCACCTGATCGGCCTGTACCGTGCCGAGATTGACCACATCCGTGGCCATACTCTTACTCGGATCGCCGAGCACAGCCGCCAGATTCTGACTGCCCGCCGCCTGTTTGGCGACCTCTTCGCTGACATAGCGCGTCGAGGCATAGAAATTCCCCACATCGACCACGGCATCCTTGCCGATGATGATGCCGTTCGGATTGACCAGATAGACGTCCTTGCCGCCCTGAATCTTCCCCTGAATATTGGACGTATTGGCTCCGGTTACGATATTGAGATAGTTATTCGTCTTGGCCCCGCCGTCGAACTGGACCGTCTCATTCTTCCCGACCGAGAAGTCCTGCCATGTGATCACGTTATTCTTCGTCGTACTCGTAATATTCAGCGGCTTATCGATATTCGCGCCGCCAGCCACCACCTGACCGCCGGTCGGCGCGCCAAACGCCGTCGGCACGATGCTGAACATGCCGGCGGTCAAGGTGATGCCGATCTGTATCGCCAAACGTTCCTTGTTGTTATCTCGTCTCATCATTGTCATTCCGCTCCCTCGGTGACACCATGCCGCGTTCCGCCGAACGGAACGCCGCGCCGTGATACGGATTTGCCTCAAATCCATATCATGAAAATAACGATCTGGAATAAGAAAAAGCCCTCCGCCCTATGAAACAGGAAGGTGCGAACCGCGGCGGATGAGGCCGCTGAGGCAGGATACCGTTCCTCCTCGGCCTCATCCGCCCCTGCGGGGCACCTTCCCCCCACGGGGGAAGGCTTTGTATTCGAATCACTGCAGCAGCTGCAGCACCTGACTGCTGTTCTGGTTGGCCTGAGCCAGCATCGACTGCGCGGCCTGAGTCAGGACGTTGTTCTTCGTGTACTCGGTCATTTCCTTGGCCATATTGGCGTCGCGGATCACCGACTCCGACGACTGCGTATTCTCGCCCGCCGTGGTCAGATTCGACGCCGTGTATTCCAGCCGGCTCTGCATCGAGCCGACCGTCGTCTGCTGATCCAGCACCTTCTGCAGGGCCAGATCAACGACGCTGATCGCCGCATTGGCTTTCTTCTGCGTCGTAACGTCCAATGTCGTTCCGTCCGAGGTCTTGAGTCCCAATGCTACAGCCCGCATATCGGAAAAGCCGATTTTTACAGCCTGATTGGACTGCGTTCCGACCTGAAAGACCAGCGCATTGTCCGGCGAGGGATTTTCTGCCCGAATGGCCTCACGAAAATCGTTCAAAATGGAATTTGCCGTGCGATTGGTCGTGCCGTCCCGATTGATCACATTAAAGGTTAAGCCGGAAATCTGTCCATCGACTCCTGGATTTCTTGCAGAAAAGAGCAATGCCTTCTCACCGCTAGTAGTATGAACATCCTGTCCCACTCTATCCTGCCCTACAACTGTACTCGCAGAGAAATCCATGATTACGTCTCCGCGATTAGATATACTAGAAAATAATTTCCCCAATATAGTATCTTCAACAGGATCCAGAACAGATACATGGGTCTTCCCTTTAGTAACATACGAAATCTCGATTTTGCTATCGGCAAAAATCCCCAAATCCCGTCCCGTCGAATCTTTTAACTCCGTTAATTCCATCGTCGAAGATATATCGTTGGACAGGCTTTCATTGGAAAGCACCGTCTTTGTCCCCGGCGACAAGACTTCGTTGTTATGTGACCCGTCCAGCATAACCTTTCCATTATAGGAAACATTGGCGTTTTCATCGAGCTGGTCGATGGCCTGATCGAGTTCCTTCTGGATGGTTCTGCGGTCAGCATCGGTATTCGTATCGTTGGCCGCATTGATGACCTTTTCCTTGAGTGTCTTGAGGATGTCTGCCGAGCTCTGCAGGCCGCCCTCGGCAACCTTGAGCATGCTGCTGCCGGTCTGCGTATTGTCTACGTCCTGCTCGAGGCCCTGAATCTGCACGCGCATCTTTTCGGAAATCGAAAAGCCGGACGCATCGTCCGCCGCGCTGTTGATTTTCATTCCGGAAGCGACCTTTTTCAGGCTCTTCGCCATCGCTTTGTCATTTTTATCAAGCTGGTTCAGCGCTTTCTTCGCTGCCATGTTGTTTTTTACGATCATAGCCATGAACGGCCAACCTCCCTGTTTTTCTATCGATCAGACCGGCGGCATGCTCCTGCCTGCCGCTCTCTTTGTCCATATCCGTCCGTTTTGCGCTGTCCTTCTGTCTGACAGCGCCTTCATATCTCTATATCGTATAAAACGATTTTTTCTTAAATCTTTTTTCCCGCGTCCGGCTCTTTGCCCCAGATCTGCGCCATGATGTCCTCGTAGACCGCGTCGAGGTGCTGGACGAGGACGCTGAGCATGAGCTGAATCATCTTGCTGTCAAAGGTTTCCTCTACGAAGGGCAGACAGATGTCCAGATAAACCGCTCCGTCGTCGCGCAGATAATATTTGAATACCTTGTACTGCGCGTTGAGTTCATTGAGATACGCCCGGATATGCTCCCGCTTCTCCTCGGGGATTCCGGTGATGATCTGCGTGCGGATGATCGTGAAAATGCTCGTATCGATCAGCACCGCCATCGGCAGAATCTGCCCCTTCGTCTCGATGCGGGAGCGGAAGATCACGGTAGAATATTCATCCTCCACCGACTCCGTGCTGAACACGTTGATCTCGTTCTCCATCAGAAATTCCTGAAATTTTAACGCCTTTTCATTGCTCTCGACGCCGCGGCCGTCGCTGCTCTTTTTCGGCATAATTCTCCCTCGTTTCCACTGATTTTCCCTTCTATTATAGCATAGCAAAGAACACGATGCCACAAAAAAAGCAGCGTATGGGGCACACCCCTCTTCCGCCTCCCTTCGTTCGGCACCTTCCCCCCTGAGGGGGAAGGCATAATCCCCGAAGCGCACCAAGGGGAGAGCGTAATCCTCAAAGCGCACCAAGGGGAGAGCGTAATCCTCAAAGCGCACCAAGGGGAGAGCGTAATCCTCGAAGCGCACCAGGGGGAAGGCGTAATCCTCAAAGCGTAGCCTTCCCCCTCGGGGGAAGGTGGGTGAGCGCAGCGAACCCGGATGAGGGGCCCTCCTTCATGATGGCTCCTGCTCCCAAAAAGGGTGAGCGCAGCGAACCCGGATGAGGGGCTGGTATTCGTTATCCCTTTCGCGGAAGAAACGTCCTGCGCGGAACACCTCTTCCGGCCCTTCGGGCCACCGCCCGGGGCGTGACGGATTGTTTTGAGAAAAGGTAACTAAAAACAGCTAAATTGGCGCATCGTGCAATCTAGCTGTTTTTATGGAGTCGTTCTTTTTTGCTTCCTTTCAAAAGGAGTAATTTTTACATCAAGAACAGTATATACTGTCTGATTTTGCAAGTAACCATTATTGGTGGAACCAAAAAAAGACATCGGAACAAACAGATTTGTCTGATTGAATTCTTTTACAATGAACAGATAAAGGTACTGCAGGCCTTCTTTGCTGTAGATTAGATAGTCTGCTTCGATCGTCGACCCTGCACGCCCTGGGTTAAATTGGATAATGATTTTCCGGTTGCGCAGGTTTTGAATGATTTGCTGAACATTTAAGAAGTCGTTGATTCTCTGCTCGATCTCAGGAAAGTGAGAACTTTTAGTAAGGTATTCGTAGGTTATGTCTCCGCGCTTTACCTTGTTGTAGATAGTACCGGGTCTTTCTCCTTTTACTTTAGAGAGATCCATGAGCTTTGTGAGCCCCAAAAGATGCGGAAAATTTGCCTTTTTGAATACAAGATGCAGGATGCGTTTATCGCCGTTTTTAGCAATCGTGATATAAAAATCCTTGTTCAACAGGCCTTCATATAAGTTTAGGGCTTTTGCTAGAGCGTCCAACGAGTATCCCCCAAAGAAAAATGCCTGAAGCCATACAGCCCCAGGCAATAAGATCATGTTGGCATTTTTCTTTTCAGCATGCATGGCATACCTATTCAAGTTCTGGCTTAATGCACAAACCGATATAAAGCCTCCCTTAACCACTCCCTTGACCAAGCGGCTAAGTTCACGAGCAACGGAAGGATCAACCTTTCCGTACTTCAAATATAGCATATCTACATAGGGACGTCAATACTGAAAAATATGTGGTATGTGCCAAGATTTTGTCGTGGAAGGCGTAATCCTCGAAGCGCAGCCTTCCCCCTCGGGGGAAGGTGGGTGAGCGCAGCGAACCCGGATGAGGGGCTGTCCGTCCCTTTGAATAAGTCTCACTTTATAATGTTACGCCGTCTTTGAAGATGGCCAGTTCGTGTTTGTCCAGTGACTCGCTTTTGGCATGGCGGCGGCCGGAGGCGATGTCGAGAATCAGCTGCATGAAGGATTCGCTGACTTCTTCCATGCTGTGTCCTTCGAGCAGCTGGCCGGCGTTAAAGTCGATCCAGCGGCTCTTGAAGCCGGCCAGATGGGAGTTGCTGGCGATCTTCACGGTCGGGACCGGGCAGGCGAACGGGGTGCCGCGTCCCGTGGTAAAGAGAACGATATGCGCCCCGGCCGCGGCGAGTGCGTTGGCCGCTACGAGGTCGTTGCCGGGGGCCTGCAGAAGAAGCAGTCCCTTTTCCTGTGCGCGATCGCCGTATTCCAGCACATCCTGCACGACGGCACGGCCACCTTTTTGCACACAGCCGAGCGATTTGTCCTCCAAGGTCGTGATGCCGCCCGCCTTGTTGCCCGGCGACGGATTTTCATTGATCTTTTCGCCGTAGCGCATGAAGTAGGATTTGAACGAGTTGATCAGGTTCACGGTTTTTTCAAAGGTCGCCTGATCTTTGCAGCGGTTCATCAGCAGGGTTTCCGCGCCGAACATCTCCGGAACTTCCGTGAGGATGCTCGTGCCGCCCGCCGCCACGATTTTGTTGGAAACCGTGCCGACCAGCGGGTTGGCCGTAATGCCGGAAAATCCGTCGGAGCCGCCACATTTGAGTCCGAGCACCAATTTGCCGGCCGGCTGCTGTGTGCGATGGAACTGATCCGCATAGCGGCAGAGTTCTTTGACGATCGCGATGCCGGAAGCGACTTCATCTTCAACGTCCTGACAGACGAGGAAGCGCACCCGGTTTTCGTCGTAGTCGCCGATGGCCTTTTTCATGAGGTCGATCTGATTGTTTTCGCAGCCCAGCGAAAGGACCAGCACCGCGCCGGCATTCGGGCTGTGCACGAGTCCGGCCAGCATCTTCTGCGTGTTCAGCTGGTCGTCGCCGAGCTGGGAGCAGCCGTGCGGATGGCTGTAGGCATAAATCCCGTCGATGTGCTCCGTCCGGAAGGACTGGCTGCCCGCCTCGATGGCGCGGGCGATTCCGTTGACGCAGCCGACCGTCGGGATGATCCAGACTTCATTGCGGATGCCGGCCCGTCCGTCCGGCCGCTCATAGCCCATGAACGTGTACTCCCTGTCATTCGCGACCGCCGTATTGCCCGCCTGTTCCGGGTGGTATTCATAGGAAAGCAGGTCGCCGAGACGGCTCTGTACATTGTGGGTATGAACCCAGTCACCGGGCTGAATATCCTCTTTGGCCGAGCCGATCGGGAATCCGTATTTCACCACCGGTTCGCCGCGCCGTATCGCCCGGATGGCCATTTTGTGTCCGGCGGGAATATCGCTGCCGGCCGTGAAGTCCTGCCCGTCCAGTCCGGCCGTTTCTCCCTTTGCCAGCGGCTGAACGGCTACGGCTACGTTATCTTCCGGATGGATCCTGAATATCTTTGCCATGATGTTTACTCCTGTGCTCCGAGTTCCTCGATGTGCGCTTTGGCACCGATCTTTGCGATGCGGGCAAAATGTCCGGCCACGGCCTGTTCCAGACCCGCGATCTTCGTGAGGTCTTCTCCCCACCAGCCGGTCTGGCTCATGATCTCATGAATGTACTCCGCGTCCGGCCCGCCAGCCCACTTGGCGATCTGTTCCAGCTTGTCCGCGTCGTCATGAATCTCATACGTCCCTGCACCGCGATGGCCGATCAGGCATCCGTCGCCCTGTTCCGTCGTATGGTAGAAGGCCAGCAGAGCCGCAAGGGAATACGTCAGCCATTTCGGCAGGCGGCCGTTTTTCTCGAAGCTGTCCTTGAGCGTCGGCAGCACGCGCGCACGCCACTTGGACAAAGAGTTCAGGGAGATGGACAGCAGCGCGTGATTGACGAAGGGGTTCTCGAAGCGTTCAAATACGGCGGCGGCAAAGGCCTTTGCCTTTTCCTCCGGCAGGTGTACGGTCGGCACGATTTCGCCGAATACGGACTGTTCCAGCTGCGTACGCACCGCCTTGTCCTTCATGCACTGGCCGACGTAGTCGAATCCCGCCAGATAAGCGCCGAGAACCATCGAGGTATGCGCGCCGTTCAGGATGCGGACCTTCTGTTCCTTGAATTTTTCAATGTCCTCCGTGAATTCCACCTGCAGCTTGTCCGTGGAAATCGGCAGCATATCCCGCACACGCGGATCGCCGATGACCCACAGGCCGAACGGCTCGCCCTGATCGAGCAGGCAGTCCGTATAGCCCAGCTCCGCTTCATACGCCGCGGCCTGATCCTTCGGATAGCCGGCCACAATGCGGTCTACCAGTGTGCTGGCAAAGATGCAGGCCTCATCCAGCCAGCTTTGGAAGCCGTCCTCCAGCTGCCAGAGCGCCGCATATTGCAGGACGCAGCGCTTGAGCGTCTCGCCGTTGTGGTCGATGAGCTCCACGGGCAGCATGACCAGTCCCTTGTCGGCCGCGCCATGAAAATGGCGGTAGCGCGCAAAGAGGAATTTCGTCAGCTTAGCGGGGAACGTCTTCGGCGGACAATCGTCGAAGCGGTCGCCGTCCTCATAGACGATGCCGGCTTCTGTCGTGTTGGATACCACGAAGCGCAGGGTGTCCAGCTCCGCCAGCTTCATGAACGCGTCGTAATCATCATACGCGCCGAGAACCGAATCGATGCACCGGATCACGCGATTCTCCTTGTACGGCTTGCCGTCCTTCTGTCCGCGCAGGCAGACGGTGTAGAGATTGTCCTGACTCGCGAACCGCTCGTTTTTTCTGGCGCGCGGCATGACGATGGCCACATTGCCGTCAAATCCGTTTTCCTCGTTGGCGGCGTCGATGGCATAGTCTACAAAGGCGCGCAGGAAATTTCCCTCCCCGATCTGCAGGACGCGGACCGGATGCTGCTCGCGGCGGTACAATTCACGGATGTTCTTCATGATCTATCCCTTCCTCTTTTTCGTAACTTTTTCGTAAATCGGTTTATCTATAAGACAGGCCCTTCTCCGCACGGGAGAAGTGCCTGCCTGCTATTATTCTTTTCCAAAGCCGAAATAGCGGTCGGCGTTGTTGTAGCTGATGTCCTCGACGATCTGTCCGAGGAACTCCATATCGGCCGGATATTCGCCGTTCTCTACCAGATTGCCGAGGAAGTTGCAGAGGATGCGGCGGTAATATTCATGGCGCGTATAGGACAGGAACGAGCGGGAATCCGTCAGCATGCCGAGCGCGTTGCCCAGAACGGACAGGTTGCCGACGTTGGCCAGCTGCGCTTCCATGCCCAGTTTCGTATCGTTGAACCACCAGGCGGCGCCCTGCTGAATCTTGCCCGGCACCTCCGGTCCCTGGAACGAGCCAAGGATCGTCCCGATCATGGCATTGTCCGCCGGATTCAGCGAGTAAATGATGAATTTCGGCAGGTGGCCGTTGCGCTCCAGCGCGTCCATGAGATGGACAAGTCCTTCTCCGCAGTTGTACGTGGCGATGCAGTCGAAGCCGGTATCCGGGCCGAGTCGGTCATACATATTGGAGTTGTTGTCGCGCAGCGCGGAATAGTGAATCTGCATGGCCCAGCCGCGGCGGGCATATTCCTTGCCGAGGAAGAGCAACAGCGCCGTCTTGTACTTCTCGATCTCGTCGCGGCTCGGCGCGCCCTTGCCGTTGATGACCCTGCCGACGATATCATCCAGCTCGTACTCTTCCGCCGGGTTATAGAAGCAGTATTCCAGCGCGTGGTCCGAAGCCTTGCAGCCCATCGAGGCGAAATAGTCGATGCGCTTGGACAGCGCGTCGCGGATATCCTGCATGGTCGAGATCTCCATGCCGGCCGCCTGCCCCAGCTCGTATTTCATGTAGTTCTCCCACTCCGGCTTTTCGATGCGCATCGCCTTGTCCGGGCGCATCGCCGGCAGAACGAGCGCACTGCACTTGCCTTCCTCGCGAATCCTCTTGTGCCAGCGCAGATCGTCCGCCGGATCGTCCGTCGTGCAGATCACTTTGACGTTCGATTTGCGGATGATGCCCTGAACGCTCATATCGGGCTGCTGCAGCTTTTCATTGCAGAGATTCCAGATCTCCTCCGCCGTGTCGCCGTTCAGCGTCTTGTCGCAGCCAAAGTACCGCTTGAGTTCCAGATGAGTCCAGTGGTACAGCGGATTGCCGATCGCGCGCGGCAGGGACTCCGCAAATTTCTGGAATTTCTCACGCGCCGTCGACGCGGTTCCCGTGATGTATTTTTCCGGTACGCCGTTGCTGCGCATCATG
The DNA here is from genome assembly GCF_009697385.1 of Wylensekiella montiformis. Lineage (GTDB taxonomy): Bacteria > Bacillota > Negativicutes > Selenomonadales > Selenomonadaceae > Selenomonas_A > Selenomonas_A montiformis. The sequence continues at coordinate 38,346 of NZ_VUNL01000007.1, read as the reverse complement.
CGCCACTTGTAATGATCGCCGCCGAGCCAGACCTCGGTAATATCGCCGAAGCGATGATCTTCCGCGATCTCCTGCGGGCTGATGTGGCAGTGATAATCGATGATCGGCATCTTGGCCGCGTGTTCATGGTAGAGTTTTTTTGCCGTCTCGGTCTGGAGCAGGAAATCCTCGTCCATAAATGCTTTCATGATGAAATCCTCCTTTGCGTATGTTCCGCCGCAATCTGCTTTTGTATCGTACACTTTCTCTGTTACATTATTTGTAAGCCCTTACAATTCTTATTTTATGACTTTTCCTTCCTATTGTCAATAAAAACCGTGATGATTTTCTCTCAGTTTCGCTTATTTTCTTATTTCAGCGCACCGAGCATCGTCGGCAGCGTCATAGAAAACTGCGGGACAAAGGTGACCAGCATCAATCCGATGAACATCGCCGCATACATCGGAATCATGGCTTTGCCGACCCGCTCCATCGGCAGCTTCGCAATGCCGCAGCCGACAAAGAGCGCCGAACCGACCGGCGGCGTGCAGAGGCCGATGGCCAGATTGTAGATGAGCATCACGCCGAACTGCACGGGACTCATGCCGCATGCCGTCGCGACCGGCAGAAGAATCGGGGTCATGATGACGATCAGCGGCGCCATATCCATCACCGCGCCGAGGAAAAGCAGCAGGATATTCATGGCAAAGAGGATAACCAGCGGGTTGTCGCTGATGGACAGCACGCCGTGCGTGATGATCGCCGGCACCTTGAGGAAGGCCATCATCCAGCCGAAGGCTCCGGCCGCAGCGATGAGGCTGAATACCATCGCCAGAGTCTTAACCGTATTCATGAGGATGCGCGGCATCATGTTCATCTTGAGCTCCCGGTAAATGAACACCGAGACGAGGAAGGCATACACGCAGGCGATGGCCGCCGATTCGGTCGCCGTGAAAAAGCCCAGCGCCGTGCCGAACAGGATGATGAACGCCGTGCCGAGCGCGAAGAACGCGTCCTTGGTCGTGCGCAGCGCTTCGCGAAGGCCCACGGCCGATCCTTTCGGGTAGTGATGCTTCACGGACATGTAGACCGAAACCACCAAAAGGCAGCAGCCGAGCAGGATGCCCGGGATGAAGCCGGCCAGAAAGAGCGCGCCGACCGATACGCCGCCCGCGGCCAGCGAATAAATGATCATATTGTGAGACGGCGGAACCAGCACGCCCTGACAGGCGCTGGCCACCGTGACCGCCGTAGAAAACTCCCCGCTGTACCCCGCCTTTTTCATCATCGGAATCTCGACCGAGCCCAGCGAGGAAACGTCGGCGACCGCCGAACCGGAAATGCCGCCGAAGAACATGGAGGCCAGAATATTCACATGCGATAGGCCGCCGCGGAACCGGCCGACGAGGACGTTGGCGAAGGCCAGCAGCCGGTCGGAAATGCCGCCCGCGCACATGATTTCACCGGCCAGAATGAAGAACGGGATCGCCATCAGCGAGAAGCTGTTGATCGCCTTGCTCATCTGCTGGACCAGCGACATCAGCGGGACATGCACATAGAGCATCGTGATGGCCGTAGAGCCGGCCAAAGCAAAGGTAATCGGCAGCCGGCAGATGATGAACAGGAAAAAGGTTCCGAATAACAGCGCAATGGCCGTATTGGCATCAAACATCATGCTTCGCCTCCGTTCTTTTCGTCATCCTGATAAAACTGCGTATGCTCGTACTCCTTGAGTCCGAAGAAATCCAGACCGGCAAAGTAAACGATGTAAACGCCGCTGACGGGAATCATAAGATACAGCAGCCCCGCCGGCCACTGCGTCGCCGGCAACGTCGAGCTCATCGTGCTCTGCACGAGCTTTGCGCCGTAATAGACCATAAATACGCCGAACCCCATGATAATCAGCAGGTCGAACTTATTGACGTACCAGCGAAGCTTCTCCGGCATCAGCTGGACAAAAAATCCCAGCGCGATATGGACGCCCTTCTGCACGCCGATGGCCATGGACAGAAACGCCATCCATACCATCAGGAACAGAGCGACTTCCTCCGACCAGTGAATACTCGTATGCAGGAACTGGCGGCTGAACACTTCCGCCGAAACGATAAGGACGATCAGCAGCAGCACGATCTTCGAATAATGCAGCAGCAGCGAATAGGTAAAGTCGAACACATAGGTCATGGCGCTTAGAACCGGGTTCAGCTGCTTCTTCTCCTCACTCATGATAAGACCTCCTTCCGGCCCGTCCGTCAGTATCGGATAAAGTGAGACTGATTCAAAGGGAGTTTTTACTCCCTTTGAATCTAGTCGAACTTATCCAGAGCTTTAGGGGCGCTTGCTCCCCGCTGAAAAGCGGGAAGCTTAGCGACCCTTAGCATCGGATAAAAAGAGCCTCCCCCCGCAGGGGAAGGCTCCATCATGCGTATTCCTGCCCGATACCACAGACCTTTGCCGTATATCTCCGGTTATTTGACGTCGCGAATCTTCTGAATCAGATCCTTGTATTCCGCGCCGTACTTCTCGTAAAGCGGCTGAACGGCTTTGATGAATTCCGCACGGGCCGCATCGGAAAGCCGCGTGATCACGGCGCCGCCTGCGCGGACCTTCTCTTCCGAGGCTTTTTCGCGCTCAGCCCAGAGCTGGCGCTCATATTTGGCCGATTCCGCCGCACACTCACGGATGATCTTCTGATCGTCCGCCGACAGCTTATCCATCGTCTGCTTGGAGATGATCTGCATCTCCGGAACGCGGCTGTGCTCATCGACTACATAATATTTGGCTACTTCGTAATGGCTCGTGGATTCATAGGACGGCCAGTTGTTCTCCGCGCCGTCAATGACGTTCGTCTGCAGTCCGGAGTAAACCTCGCCGTACGGCATCGGCGTCGGGTTCGCGCCAAGCGCCTTGACCATATCCATCATCATCGAGGATTCCTGCACGCGAATCTTGAGGCCCTGCATATCGGCCAGACTCTTGATCTCACGCTTGGAATTGTAGAAGTTGCGGGCGCCCGCGTCATACCAGGAAAGGCCGACGATGCCCGAATCCTCCGTGCTCTTCAAAAGCTCCTTGCCGATGTCGCCGTCCAGCACCTTCCACATATGCTCCGAATCGCGATAGAGGTAAGGAAGCTGCAACGCCATCAGATTGCGGCTGAACTCGGAAAGAGGCGTCAGGCTGACGCGGCTCATGTCAATGCCGCCGAACTGCACCTGCTCAATGACGGATTTCTCGTCGCCGAGCTGGCCGCTGTCATAAACCTCGACCGTGATACGTCCGTTCGTCTTTTCCTTGACAAGATCCGCAAACTTCTGCGCCGCCTGCGTGGTCGGATAATCCTTTACCTGATTCTCCGCATAGCGAAGAACTATCTTGTCACCGCTTCCACTCGAAGAGCTGCTGTTTCCGCCGCAGCCCGTCAGCGCCATGGTGCCGACAGCGAGTACAGACAGCGCGGCAAGGACGTTCTTTTTCCAGGTCATGTTCCATTCCTCCTCAAAACTCTCTTCATCCTTCTTCGTAGTTCTTTGTAACCTCTTTACCGAAGGGGTGTGATGTAATCCCTTACAAGACCGATTATACTCATTCTCTCCCATACTGTCAATAAAATTCTAAAAATTTTATGTTTAGGAAAAATTATCAATATGTCTTTCGATAAGTATTATTTATCTTTATTTCTTTCTTTTTATCCGGATATTTTTCTTATTTATGGCGATATTTATGATCTTTTTACGCAATATATTCACATTTAATTTTTCCCCGCTTTCCTTTTCCGCCTGTTTTTATAGAAAATTTTATGTAAGCTATTGCATTATCCAACGGAATTGCGCTAAAATCTAGGGTAAGATATTGTAAGCTACTGTAAATTCGCACAGGGAGGTGCTTTATGACCATTTACGATATTGCCAATGCCTGCGGCGTCTCCATCGCCACCGTCTCCCGTGTCCTCAACAACAGCGACAAGGTCAGCGAAAAAACGCGTCAGAAGGTACTCGATGTCATCCGTCAGCAGAACTACTCGCCGAATCCCTTCGCGCGCGGACTCGGACTCGACTCGATGCGGATGATCGGCCTGCTCTGTACCGATGTATCCGACGCGTTCTATGCAAAAGCCGTCTCTCTGGTCGAGCACGAGCTCAAGCAGCGCGGACTCGATATGATGCTGATCTGCACGGGCAACGACATTCAGTCGAAGAAAAAATACCTTCAATTTTTGCTGAAAAAACACGTCGACGCCATCATTCTCATCGGCTCCCCCTTCCGGGAGGACGAGGATAACAGCCATCTGGCCGAAACAGCCCGCAAGGTGCCGATCATCGCGATCAACAGCCTGCTGGAACTGCCGAACATCTACAGCGTACTCTGCGACGAAGCCGGCGGCATGGAGCTTGCAGTCCGCAAGCTGACCAATGCGGGCTGCAAAAACATCCTCTATCTCTACGACCGCACCAACTACAGCGGACAGCAAAAACTGCAGGGATTCCGCGCGGGGATCGCCCGGGCCGGGCTGCCGCATCAGGAGAAACTGATCTGCCGCACCAGCCGCGACCTGCCCATCGTCGAAGAGACCGTAAAGCGGATGATCGCCCCGTCCCTGCCGTTCGATGCCATCATCGGCTCGGAGGATCAGATCGCCATCGGCGCGCAGAAAGCGCTTTCCGCCGCGAATCTTCATCTGCCGGTTATCGGCTGCAACAATTCGGTCCTCGCCGACTGCGCTACGCCGTCGCTGACCAGCATCGACAACCGTCTCGACATCCTCTGCCCCGCAGCCGTCGATGTCCTGGCAAAGATTCTGGAAACCGGCCCCGACGCCGCGCCGAGCCAGACCGTTTTCCCCGCCATCATCCAGTACCGCGACAGCTTTCCCGCTCCGCCGGACTCCCGCTGAAACGCCGTGCGCCTGACGGCTCCCTCTCTCATACGATGCAAAAACACAAAAATGACGCAAAAAACGTGCTGCGGCAAAGCTATAACGCTTTGCCGCAGCACGTTTCTTTTGTCTCATGCGCTTTTCGCGACAGACCTTATCCTTTTTTCAGAACCGTAGTCTTTGCAAACAATACCGCGCAGAATACCGCAAAGATGATGCCGATCGGATAGGAAATCGCCGTGGAAAGCTGAAGCCCCTCCGGCGCCATCAGGATGTAGGTGCAGGTAACGGCCGACATAAACGTCGCCGGCACAGCCGGAATGATCCAGGCATTCGAGCCCTTTTTCGTCCGGAACAGATACACCGCACCGGTCCAGAGTACGATCATAGCCAGCGTCTGATTCGTCCATGAGAAATAACGCCAAATGATATTGAAATCCATCTGCGACAAAATGCCGCCGATAGCCAGCAGCGGAACGGCGAACAGCAGGCGTTTCGGCGCCTTTTCCTGCTTGATATTGAACCAGTCCGCCAGAGTCAGACGGGCCGAGCGGAAAGCCGTATCGCCGGAAGTGATCGGGCAGGCAATGACGCCGAGCATCGCCAGCACCGCGCCGACGCCCGTTCCCATAAAGCCGACGCAGATATCATAGACCACGGTTCCCGCGCCGCCTGCTTTCATCGCAGCGGCCAGACCGCCCGTGCTGTCATAGAAGGTGACGCCGGCAGCTGCCCAGATCAGGGCAATGATGCCCTCGGAAACCATCGCGCCATAGAATACCGGGCGGCCCAGACGCTCATCCTTCAGGCAGCGCGCCATGATCGGCGACTGCGTGGAATGGAAACCGGAGACAGCGCCGCAGGCGACCGTGATGAACATCAGCGGCCAGATCGGCATTTTCTCCGCACCGAGCGGATGCAGGTTCTGCAGCGTCATTTCCGGCATCGTATGGCCGCCGACGCCGAAGAGCATGCCGCCCATGATGCCGAGCGCCATGATGATAAGGCATGCGCCGAAGATCGGATAGAAGCGGGCGATCAGGGTGTCGATCGGCAGCAGGGTCGCGAGAAAATAATAGAGCAGAACGCACGGCAGCACATAGGTGACCGCCACGCCGGTCAGCTTCGAGATCAGTCCGGCCGGCCCTGTCATGAATACCGTACCGACGAGAACCAGCAGGACGACGGAGAACACGCGCATGATCATGAGCATCGTCTTGCCCATATCCCTGCCGACGACCTCCGAGATGCTCTTGCCGTCCTCGCGCAGGGAAATCATGCCGGAAAGATAGTCATGAACGCCGCCGGCGAAAATGGTACCCAAAACGATCCAAAGATACACGCTCGGCCCCCAGATCGCGCCGCCCAGCGCACCGAAAATCGGGCCAAGGCCCGCGATGTTGAGCAGCTGGATCATGAACACTCTCCAGGTCGGCAGCGGGATATAGTCTACCCCGTCGTTATGAACCATAGCCGGCGTCGGCTGGTCCGTCGGCCCGAAAACATTGTCGACGATCTTGCCATAAATAAAATAACCTGCAATCAATGCAAATAGTGCAATCAAAAATGTGACCATAGGAAAATCCCCCCTGTCTGGTTATCGAAGATACGCTGCGTAATACGCTCCTTCCCTCCTTTATATCTCTATCGCTCTCAGAATAAACAGAAAATGATTGCTTGTTTTTATATTAGCATAAGTATTCTAAATTGTCTATTATTATCATCTTTTTAGTCATATAAAAAAGGTATGAACTCTATAGCCTAAAGTTATCCGGATTCTCCCGATATGCATTGGCCAGAAGCAAAAAACTCCGCGTTTCCCTTGCCGGAAACGCGGAGTTTTTCTTCTGTCCGTTTAAAATCTGAAAATATCAGCGGGCCGCACGGCGGGCCATGCCGCACAGGAAAATGCACAGCAGGAAGTAAGCGGCCACGCCGGCCAGCGAAGCAGCCGGCGAAGCGGCCCATGCCTTGGCAAACCAGTCGATGCCTGCGATATGCAGAACCGCGCTGATCAGGCTGCCGATCGCACCGCCGGCCACAAAGCCGGAGGCGACCGTATTGCCCTCGCTGAGGCGCTTGGCGTTGACCTTGGCGTCCTCGCTGCTATGCGAAACGAAATAGGAAATCAGACCGCCGACCAAAACCGGCGTATTGATTCCCATCGGCAGATAAGAGCCGAGCGCAAAGGCCAGCGGCGGAATCTTCATCATCCAGAGCAGGACGGCGAAGAACGCACCCGCCATATAAAGCGGCCACGGCGCGTCGCCGCCGTCCATCATCGGGCCGACAATCGCCGCCATCGCATTGGCCTGCGGCGCCGCCAGCGCTCCCTCGCCCGTATAGCCGTAAGCATGGTTGAGCAGGAACACTACACCGACCGAAACGATGCCCGACAGGATGATGGAGACAATCTGCCACTGCTGCATCTTCTTCGGCGTCGCACCGGTCAGATGCGCCACCTTGAGCTCCGACATGAAATTGCCGGCCACAGCCAGCGTCGCGCAGAGGAACGACGCCATCATCAGAATCGCCACGATGCCGACCCTGCCGTGCATGCCGGCATTGCCCATGACCACAGCGGAAACGATAATCATAAAGATCGTCATGCCGGATACCGGCTCATTGCCCGTAAAGGCAATCGAACTGATTCCCACGACGGAGAGCATCAGCGCGAACGCCACAGCCAGAACGAAGGCGATCAGCGTCTGCGTCAGCGTCTCGGCGCACATGACATGGAAAAATACCGCAAACAAGACAGCAATCAGCAGACTGCCGGATACGATCTGTCCCATCGGCATATCCTGCTGCGTGCGAAGCAGCGAAGCCGACGAATCGCGACCGCCGAAAAAGAGATCCGATACCGCACGGCGGGCGACGCGAACAACGACGCCGGACATGGAAAGCAGGCCGATGATGCCCGACATGGCCAGCATGCCGATGCCGATGTGGCGGACATACTGGGAAAAGACCGCTTCAACCGGCGCATCGGCCAGCAGCATGGCCGTTCCGCCCACAACCATCGTGTGGTCCCCGCCGAGATAATACGCTACAGGGATGCAGACCAGCCAGGAAAAGAACGAACCCGCAGCGATGATCGCCGCGTAGCGCAGACCCGTAAAATATCCGATACCGAGCAGAGCCGCGTCGCTGTCCAGACTGAACACCAGCTTGTACTTATCCGCCAGCGCCTGCCCCCACTGGAATGTGGTCGTCTTCAGAAGCTCCTGCCACCAGCCAAGCGTGTTGAGGACAAAATCATAAACCATGGCCACCGCGCCGCTGAGCAGCATCAGATGTGCTTTTGAACCTTCGTTTGACTCCAGAACCTCCGCTGCGGCGCTTCCCGACGGGAATGGATAAACGCCGTCCATTTCCTCGCAGAAATACCGGCGGAACACCGTAGCGAGGAATACGCCGAGCACACCGCCGAGCACGATCGGGATCACCATTTCCACAAAGGATACGTCTTCGATATGCAAAATGTACAGCGCCGGCAGAATAAACATCGCACCGCCGATGATATTCGTTCCGGCACTCGCAATCGCCTGAATATGAACCGTCTCCGGAAAGGCGTTCCGGCGATGAAACAGCACCGCCATGCCCATAGCCAGCACAGAAACCGGCGCAAAGGCGTCCACCGTCTGGCCGATTTTCAGGCACAGATAGCCGACGGCCAAAGCGAAAATGACCGAAAAAAACAATCCCCAGAAAACGACGTACGAATTGATCTCTTCGTACTCCTTGTCCGGCAGCATCCGCGGGGCATACGGACGCTGCGTTTTGTTGTCCTCCGACATGAAACTCCTCCTGATTTCTGCGCGGCAGGCCTCCGGGACAGCCCTTTGTCCTGCCAACGCGTTAGTTGAATCATCTTGTCCTTTTGCAATGGACATAGACATACCTATTTAGTGTAAAACCATTTCAACAATCTGTCAAGAAGAGAAAACCGCGCTCCGGTTGGAGCGCGGTCATGGCGAGGGTACGGCGGCCTTTCCCGGATCAAAGCGCATCATGCACACGCTGTTCATGCAGGCAGGCCTCGTGAATGAAATCGTCCAGATATTCGGGAAAAATCTCCTGCTCGCGGCAGAGGCGGTGAAGCTCGGCAACGGATTTTTCCGTATCGATGCCGTATTCGATGCGGTGCAGCAGACGAGAAAGCCGCGCCCGTACCGGACGGCTGTACAAACTCTTGAGGTTGGCCACGGACGCGGTGCTGCGCGACGCGCGGACGAACCAGACCGCGGTGGCAAGATCCCGGCTGAAATCCTCAAAGCCCCGTTCCTGCCATTGTTTTTCCGCCGCGTCTTCCTCGTCCTGCTGCCCCGGCAGGAAGAAAATCTCCTTGAACAACGCATCGTTCAGGAGTCGCACCACCTCCGACTTGGCATAATAATGCTGCGACCGGACCCGGAACGCTCCGCACCGGAGCTGCTCCAGAATCCCCTGATAGCGGATATTCCGGAACTGCGTATACAATGTGCCGGTGTCTGTCAGGACGCCGCTCAGCTCCATCATGACGGAATCGGGATCGCCGGCCTCCGTCAGACAGGACTCCGCCAGAACGAAATCAAACGAGCCGTGCGGAAACGCCAGCCCGCCCGCGCGGAAATCCTGCACGGCCCACGTCACCGGAAGCGCCCGAAGCTCCGGAAGCTCCGGCGCCTCCTCAAAGCGCGTCACCACCGTAATGCTGGCCCCGGGATAGCGGCGGCAGACCCCGGGAAGATACGGGAGGCTCTCGACGACCAGCCAGCGGCCCGCACCGGCCGCCGGCAAAAAACGAAACATATCCTGCGTCAAAGAACCTCACCTCCGCCTTTTTGCTGCCAGAGACGGCAGCACGCCTGCATAAAACTCCGGCAATAGCCCTCCTCATCCATGAGCGGCGAACGCCGCACGGCCTCCCGCAGGGCCTGCTGCCGCACGGCCAGCTTCTCCGTGTCGCCAGCCAGCCGCAGCGCCAGACGGACGTATTCCTCTGCGTCCGAAGCGACGCAGTCCTGTTGCCCGGCCGCAGACAAAACGGAGGCTCCCAGACGGGCGCTGTGGTGATCTCCTGCCCAGCCGACAACCGGCGTGCCCATATAAAGCGCCGTCGCCGCAGACGCTCCGCCGGGGTACGGGAACGTGTCCAGCAGAATATCGGCCCGGCTGTAATCCTCAAGATAGCCGTCCCTGCCCGGCCGTACCATGACGCGCTCCATCGGCAGCCCAGCTCCGGCCATGCGCTCCCGCACCGCCGCGCAGCGCTCCGGCAGCCGCATGGTATCCTGAACGAACAGCCGCGCCTCCGACACATCATCGAGAATACGCCGCCAGCAGTCCAGCACAGGACGGCTGATCTTCATCACATTCTGCAGGCTGGCAAAGACCACCGGAGAGCCGGGCCGGCGCGGCGGCCGCCGGAAGCGGCGCATCTTCGCCGAAGGCCGGAAGCAGAATGCCTGCGGAAGATACAGCAGCTTCTCAGAGAACCGCGCCCCATCCGCGCGCGGCTCCGGATCCATGACCGGATCGGCCAGAACCGCATCCACGGCGTCCAGTCCCGTCGTATCAAACCAGCCGATACCGCAGATCTGTACCGGAGCAGGGCGCAATGCCGTCACCATAAGCGTCATGCCGCCGGCGGAATGACCGCCGAGATCCACGAGAATATCGATTTCATCCCGGCGGACCGCCTGCGCCTGTTCATACAGCGATTGTCCCGCCAAACAGCGCATCGTCACCCCGGAGTCGGCCAGCGAGGAAGAAAACGCATCCTCCCGCATGGACAAAGAATACGCATACACCGAAAAGCGCGTCCTGTCCAGCCCCGTCAGCAGCCCGGCGTAAAAAAAAGACGACGACGAACGGACAAAATCCGGGGACAAAAAACCGATGCGCAGCCGCGTATGCGCGGGAGGGACACGCGGCGGAAGCGGCGCCTCGCCGCGAAAAAGCAAAGCATAACGGCGATGCTGCCCGGCCAGTTCATCTGCCGCAAGATTTGGCAGGTAATGCAGCGCAAAGAGATAGTTGGAGAAATGTTCCCGCTGGCTGCGCAGATAGCGATCCGCGGCTGCCGCCCGGAAATAAGCCGCCGCAGCGCCCTCCGCATCGGCAAGATCATGAAAGACCGCGCCGTACAACTCATGAATCCGCCACTGCTCCGGCTCGGGCACAACGCCTGCGCCGCGCAGGGCATCGAGCGCAGCCCGGGCTTCAGCGATGCGGCCGCAGCGCAGAGTCTGACGAACCCCGGCCAGATGCTCTTTCCATGTCTCCTTCTGCGTCATTCCTTTATCCCTCGCTCAAGGTCATATAGGCGATCTCCGGCGGACAGCCGATCCGGAAGGGGAACCAGCTCCCGTTGCCGCAGTGTACATAGCCATAACAGCCATCCCGGCGAATCATCCCCCGCGTATACTTGAAAATCGGAAACAGCGGCATGCCCAGCACGCCGAACTGGCTGCCGTGCGTATGCCCTGCCAGCGTCAGCGGAATCCCCTTCTCTGCCGCATTGTCAAAGAACTCCGGATGATGGGCAAGCAGAATCGTCCGCCCGTAATCCTTCCCGGGGATTTTCTCCACGGCCTGACGGAAAAAATCCGCCTTAAACTGCTGAAACTTCGCCTCGTCACGGATCATGGGAAAATCCACGCCGGCGATCCAAAGCACCCGGCCCGGCACCTGCTCCGCATCGTTGTAAAGCGCATGGACACGGGTCGACGCCAGCAGCCCCTTGATGGCCGCCACACCGCGATGATGCTCATGATTGCCCAGACAGAACCATATCCCGTCGGGAAACGCCTCCGTAAAGTGGTCCAATATGCGGGCCGCGTCCGGATTCATCCCGACATCATCAAAAAGATCGCCCGTCACGGCCAGAAGATCAGGCCCGTCCGCCGCGATCCGCTCCAGCAGCCGCCGCAGATCCTCCGGGGAAAAAAACGGGCCGAGATGTACATCGCTGATCTGCGCGATACGATACCCGTTCAGCCCCGAAGCCGCGGGTACAGGTATGGTGTACCGGCGGTCCACCGTATGCACCCGCTCATACAATCCTCCATAGGAGCCGGCGGCCGCCAAAGCGGCCGGATAAGCCGCAGCCCGCTTCAAAAAGCGGCGGCGTCCCTCATCCACCGGAATACGCATCCAGCGGCGCCAGATCAGCGCGCCGGGAATAACCAGAAAGATCAGCGTCAAAGCGCCGATCAGAACAACCCAGAATAAAGACAACTCTGTCCCCTCTTTCCTCTTTTCCTTCTATCTTATCATCATCCTCTGAAAAAAGGCAAAAAAAGAGAACCGGCAGCACCGATTCCACAAAGTTCCAAAAGAAAAAATACAACATGAGCATGAAGAATCATGCCAAGCCGCGGAGATGTGCATTTTCTGCCTGCCGCTCCCGATAATACCAGCGGATGGAGTTGCCGATAGCGCAGCGGACTGCATCGAGCTCTCCCGCCAGCGCCAGTTTCCTGAGCTGGGTCACATCGAAGCCATTGACAGACAAATAACTGGCCGAAAGGAAACCTCCTCGTTTCAAAATTTTGCGATAACTCGCACTGTCACGACGGTCCATTTCAATGTTCTTGATTGCCATAAATGTTCCCCCCATATGATCAGTATGAAGTCTATTTACATGCTCTCCAAGCGACATGTTTATTATATCATAATACTGTAACGTTGTATACCTTGTCATGTAATCTTTTGGTTAACAAGTCCCGCTTTTCCGGCCCGCATCCTTGTCTCCGACCCCATGTTTCCTCTTATTCTTCCCCTCTACTTCGTTCTTTATTTCTCAAAGTGTGTACCGGTTACTAATATCTTTAGTTTTTTCTTGATTTTTCTTAGTTTTTTCGGCTGAGGTATGGGAATCCCCTTCCATTTATTATATAATAAAATAGTCATATCTGTAGTGAATATTTAGGAGGCTTTTCTATGCTGACTGCACAAACGAAAGAGTATCCGCTGCCGGCGGAGCTTCAGGCAAAGATCGATCTCGTTCTGGAATCCCACGACAATGACAAAACGCAGATCGTCGGCATCCTTCTGGAAGTTCAGGATCTCAACGAGCGCCACTACATACCGGAACCGGTTGCCTATTATCTGGCCGACCGTCTGGACATGCCGGTGACGAATGTCTTCGACTGCCTGAACTTTTACAGCGAACTTTCCTCAAAGCCGCGGGCCAAATATCCGATCCAGGTGTGCAGCTCGCCGGCCTGCCGGGTCAATGTAATCGATACAAAACGTCTGCTTGAGACACTGGAACGGCTGCTCGACATCAAAATCGGCGAAACCACCTACGACGGACGTTTTACGCTGGAGACGACCACCTGCTACGGAGCATGCGACCGCGCTCCGTCCGTGCGCATCAACGGTCACATCTACGACCATCTGGATTCGCAGGAAAAAATCGAAGCGCTCCTGCGTTCTCTGACCTGAGCAAGGAGGCAATACCATGAGCAAAAACATCCGATTTCTCACCAAGAATTTCGGCCAATATGATACCTCATCCATCGGTTCCTATATGAATATCGGCGGATTCGAGGCGCTGCGCAAGGCCGTGAATATGGATCCGGAGGAAATCTGCGACCTCATCGCTTCGGTCAAAGTACGCGGGCGCGGCGGCGCGGAATACCCAATGGGCCGGAAATGGTCACAGGCCCGCGCTGTCGTCGGCGAAAACAAAATCGTCGTCTGCAATGCCGACGAGGGAGAGACCACGACCTTCAAAGACCGCGAGCTCATCAAAAACGACCCGTTCAACCTGATCGAGGCGCTGATTATCGCCGGCTATGTCGTGGGCGCTACCGACGGCTACATTTATATGCGCGCCGAATACGCCTGCTTCCGCCCGCTCCTGCTGAATGCCATCCGGCAGGCCAAAAATTACGGATTCCTCGGGGAAAACATCCTCGGCAAGGGCTTCAACTTCCAGCTCCACCTCTATTCCGGCGGCGGCGCATACGTCTGCGGCGAAGGCACGGCGCTCATCCGCTCCATCGAAGGAAAGGCCGGACGTCCCCGCATGAAACCGCCGTTCATCAAGGTCAGCGGCCTCTTCGCGCGGCCGACCTGTCTCAACAACGTCGAAAGCCTGTCCATCGTCCCGCATCTTCTCATGGACGCCGACCATGTCTATGCGTCCTGCGGCTCCGGGGAATCCATCGGCACGAAAATGATCAGCGTGGCCGGCAACGTCAACCGCCCGGGCGCCTTTGAGATCCCGTTCGGCACGACCATCCGCGAAATCATCTACAATCTTGCCGGCGGCATCCAAAAGGACCGCGGCATCCAGCTGATCCAGTTTGGCGGCGCCTCCGGCAAGGTCGCGGACGATTCCATCCTCGACACGCCGTATACTTACGACGACCTGCGGGCCGCCGGCGTCATGGTCGGCTCCGGCGCCATGCTGGTCATCGACAAGCGGACCAGTGTGATTGACTTCCTGCGCATGAATCAGGAATTTTTCTCGGAAGAAAGCTGCGGTCAATGCACGCCATGCCGCGAGGGCAATCTTCATATCAAGATCATTTTGGACAAAATCGCCAACCACACGGCCACCCGGGAAGATATCCGCATCATGGCCACCATCGCCCGTGTCATGAGCATGTCCTCCCTGTGCGGGCTCGGGGAAACGGCGCAGAATACCCTGCAGTCGGCAATGCTGGCGTTCCCGGAAGTATTTGAAATCGGAGGTGCTGAATAATGGCCGCTGAAAACGAATCCAAGAAAATCCCGATGGTTCATCTGACCATCAATAATATCCCGCTTGAAGTTCCGAAAGGAACGAAAATCATGCAGGCGGCGCAGAAGCTCGGAATCGATATCCCGCACCTCTGCTACCATGAAGACCAGCGCATCAAAGCGCACTGCCGTCTCTGCTCCGTCGAGGTCACGGGCAAGCGGCGTCTGCTCGCGGCCTGCTCGACCGAAGTCTGGGAAGGCATGGACGTCCATACCGACACGCAGATCGTCCGCGATACGCAGGTCTCCATCCTCCAGCTGATGCTGGCCAACCATCACAAAGACTGCCTGAGCTGCCCGCGCAATCAGAACTGCGACTTGCAGCGCCTCTGCAGCCGGTTCAACATTTTGGAATCCCCGCTGCCCAGCGTAGTCAAAGAGGAGCCCCGCATCGAAACCAATCCTTCCATCGTGCGCGATCCCTCGAAATGCATCCGCTGCGGACGCTGCATCCGCGCCTGCAAGGACGTGCAGGGCATCGCCGCCCTGACCTATGCCGGACGCAGCAGCGACATCGTCGTCACCACGGCGTTCAACAAACCGATGGAAGCTACGGACTGCATCCTCTGCGGCCAGTGCAGCCTGGTCTGCCCGACCGGCGCGATCGTCGAAAAGGACGATACGCAAAAAGTACTCAACGCCCTGCAGGATCCGCAAAAACATGTCATCGTACAGATCGCTCCGTCCGTCCGCGTCGCCCTCGGCGATGCCTTCGGCATGGAGCCGGGCGCCATCGTAACCGGACAAATGGTCACAGCGCTGAAGCTTCTGGGCTTCGACAAGGTATTCGACACCAACTTCGGCGCCGACCTCACGATCATGGAAGAAGGCGCGGAATTCCTCGACCGCCTGCAGAACGGCGGCACCCTGCCCATGATGACCTCCTGCAGTCCCGGCTGGGTCAACTATATGGAAAAACATTTCCCGGACTGCCGCGACCATCTGTCCTCGGCAAAATCACCCATGAGCATGTTCGGCGCCATCGCCAAAACCTATTATCCGGAAAAGGCCGGCATCGATGTCCGCCAGATCGTCACCGTGTCCGTCATGCCGTGTACCGCCAAGAAATTTGAGGCCGCCCGGCCGGAAATGGGACGCGACGGCATGCAGGACGTCGATATCGTCCTCACCACGCGCGAGCTCATCAAGCTCATCAAATACGTCGGTCTTTCCCTCGGCAATTTGCCGGAGAGCGACTTTGACAGCCCGCTCGGCACCGGCTCCGGCGCCGGCGCGATCTTCGGCGCCACAGGCGGCGTCATGGAAGCGGCCCTGCGCACGGTCTACGAAAAAGTCACCGGCGAAACACTGGAAAAACTCGACTTCAACGATGTCCGCGGATTCGACGGAATCAAGGAATGCACCGTGACGCTGAACGGCCGGGAAATCCGTATCGCCGTAGCTCATACCCTGCGGAACGCCCGCATCATCATGGAGCAAGTCCGGAAGGGAACCAGCCCCTACGACTTCATCGAAATCATGGCCTGCCCCGGCGGCTGCATCGGCGGCGGCGGACAGCCGATCGGCACGACGAACGCCATCCGCAAAAAGCGCATGGCGGCTCTCTACAAAATCGATAAAAACCTGCCCATCCGCAAGTCGCATGAAAACCCGGAAATCCAGACCCTTTACCGCGAATTCCTCGGCGAACCGCTCAGCGACAAAGCGCATGAGCTTTTGCATACCACCTATCATAAGGTAAACAAACCCTACGAATTTCACTGAGCAATGAAAAAACGCTCCCGGTGCGGCCCAAGCCCACCGGGAGCGTTTTTCCTTGCGCTATTTTTTATTGGATTCTTTTCTCATGGCGCCGCGGTCATACTTCCTGTTTCACGGTACCGTCATCGTCGGGCGCTGCGTCCAGCAGATCATCCCGCAGGCCGGCCAGCGCGCGGCGTGATACGGCAATCGGGCATGAGGGGGAACATACCACGCAATGTCCGCAGCACGCTTCGACCGCTTCCAGTGCCGCTTTGACTTTTTCCAGCTGAATCACAGCAATCCACCGCCTTTCCTGAATCCGTCCGTCCCAGAACTCTGACTCAAGAATACCACGATCAGGCGCGGGCTGCGGCAACAGCCTGAACAAACTCCCGGGCCTTCGCCGTTACGCCGTCATAATCACCGGTCTTTGCCGCGCCGGTGAGGCTTCCGCCTGCCGATACCGCAACCGCGCCGGCATGGAGCCAGTCCGCCGTATTTTCCACACTAACGCCGCCTGACGGCATCAGGGCAGCCTGCGGCAGCGGGCCATGAAGATCTTTTATCATCTTCGTGCCGACAATATCCCCGGGGAATACCTTGATGATATCCGCACCGGCCGACAATGCGGCGACTGCCTCCGTCGGCGTCATGACGCCCGGGCAGGAAACCACCCGATACAGATTGCACATGCGAACCACTTCTTCGCTGAAGCAGGGAGAAACGATAAACTTCGCCCCGTTCAGAATCGCAATCCGGCAGGAGGCCGCATCCAGCACCGTCCCGGCGCCGATGATCACATCCTCATCGTCCCGATATTTCTCGGCCAATGTCTTGATCGCCACATCACCCTGCGGCGTCGTGAAAGCCAGTTCGATGGCTTTTACCCCGCCCTTGATGCAGGCATCCGCGATCTTGATCCCATCCTCGCAGGTCCTGCCGCGCACCACGGCAATGATTCCCTGCGCAGAAAGCTTAGCAGCCACTTGATTTTTATCCATCTTTCGCACCTCTTCCTATCTATCCGGCTCATGATCGGGCCGGTTCCTTCCGACGTTCCGAAAGTGGCCCCGTTACGGCTGTTTGCCGATATAGGCCAGAATTCCTCCGTCGACATAAAGAATATGACCATTGACGAAATCCGAAGCATCGGACGCCAAAAACACCGCCGGCCCCATGAGATCTTCCGGCGTACCCCAGCGGTTAGCCGGCGTCTTGGACAGAATGAAGGAATTGAACGGATGGCCCGGCGTACGCAGCGGCGCCGTCTGCGGCGTAGCGATATATCCCGGTCCAATGCCATTGCACTGAATGTTGTCCGCGCCGTACTCCGAAGCGATATTGCGGGTCAGCATCTTCAATCCACCCTTGGCTGCCGCATAAGCGGAAACCGTCTCACGGCCCAGTTCGCTCATCATCGAGCAGATGTTGATGATCTTGCCATGACCTTTCTTCTTCATGCCCGGAATCACCGCTTTGGACACGATGAACGGCGCATTGAGATCGATATCGATCACCTGCCGGAACTCCTCCGCCTTCATTTCCAGCATCGGAATCCGCTTAATAATACCGGCGTTGTTCACCAAAATATCAATGGTGCCGAGTTCTTTTTCAATATCCGCGACCATCTTCTGCACCTCGTCCTCTCTCGTGACATCGCAGATATAGCCGTGCGCCTCGATTCCATCTTTTTTATAAGCGGCAAGGGCTTTATCCATGTGCTCCTGCCCGCGGCAGTTGAACGCGATCTTCGCGCCGGCTTCCGCATAGGCTTTCGCAATCGCATAACCAATGCCGTATGCCGCGCCGGTCACCAGTGCGACCTTCCCCTCCAAAGAAAACTGCTTCATGATATCCATGCTGCTGACTTCCTTTCTGCCCGCAATACCCGGACACTCTCCATTACTTCAGATCCGTTTTCCGAAGATCATCCATATCATCAAACGTCTTATTTTCGCCGCCCATCGCCCAGATGAACGTATAATTCGACGTGCCGCATCCGGCATGAATGCTCCAGGACGGGCTGATCACAGCCTGCTCCCCTTTCATGACAATATGGCGCGTCTCGTCGCCCTGTCCCATCATATGGAAAACGACATCCTCATCCGGAATCTCAAAATAGAAGTAAATCTCCATCCGCCGTTCATGCGTATGCGCCGGCATCGTATTCCAGACGCTGCCCGGTTTCAGCGACGTCATCCCCATGGACAGCTGGCAGGTCTCCAATACATCCGGATGAATAAACTGATTGATGACCCGGTCGTTCGCCTGCTCCATAGAACCGCACGGTACCTTGCGGGCATCAGCAATCGTCAGCAGCGTCGTCTTGCATGCCTTATGCGCTGGTGCAGAAACCATATAGAACTTCGCCGGCTTGCTGCCGTCCTCACTCCGGAACGTCACGTCCTTCGTCCCCATCGTAACATATAGGCAATCCTTATAGCCCAGCCGGTACTCTGCGCCGTCCGCTGTGATCACGCCGGGACCGCCGACATTGAATATACCGATCTCCCGACGCTCCAAAATATACTTCGTTCCGAAATTATGCCAGACATCAATCCCGTCATCGAGCGCGACCGTCCGGCTGACCGGCATGCAGCCGAACGTAACCATGCGGTCTACATGGGAATACACCGCCGTTACCGCATCCGGCTCAAACACCTTCTCAATCAAGAACTCCCTGCGGACTTCCTCCGTGGTATACCGCTTAAAGTCGCGGGGATTCACTGAATAACGTACATCCATTTTGATTCCTCCAAACATCCTGACCTGTTTACTGCTGACTGCTCATAAAGGCTTCCAGCTTCGGGCGATCCGGCAGTCCCTCGTTATCGCCCTCGACCATAACGGCCAGCGCACCGATCGCGGCGCCGCGGCGGGCGGCCTCCCGAATCGTTTTCCCCTCCAGCAGGGCGCTGATCGTACCGACGGCAAAGCCATCTCCTGCGCCGACCGTATCTACCACATGATCCACACGGAACCCCGGCGAATCAAAGCATTCCCCATCGCTCGTCTTTACGAAGGATCCCTTGGCGCCGACCTTCACCACAACGGCCTTCGCTCCCTGAGCCAAATAAAAATCCGCAATCTTTTCCGGATCCCGCGACCCCATCAGCGTTTCGCCCTCGCCGACACCCGGCAACACAATATCCGCCTTCGCGGCCAAACCGTTGAGTACCCGCACCATCTCCTGCTTATCCGGCCAAAGCGCCGGACGCAGATTCGGATCAAAAGAAACCCGGACGCCCTTAGCCCGCGCCAAATCCATCAGCTTTCCGGCCGCCTCCCGGCAGCTTTCCGACAGCGCGGCAGAAATCCCCGTGACATGCACATGACGGACGCCCTTCCAATCGATCCCATCCAGCTCAGACGGCTGGAAATGCGAAAAAGCCGATCCCTTCCGGTAATTGATGACCAGCGGATCCCCCTCCGTCACCTTCGCCTTCAGCTGCATCCCCGTCATATACTTCGGCTCCACCTTCACATAACGGTTATCAATATGATTCTCCGCCAAAAAATCGCGGATATGCTCGCCAAACGGATCCGGGCCGACCTGGGAAATATATGCCACCTCATGCCCCAGACGGGAAAGACCTACAGAAAAATTCACTTCCGCCCCGCAAACATAGCGGGAAAAATGCTCCACATCCTTCAGCGGCTTTACTTCATCCGCCACCATCAGCCCCATAGGCTCTCCAAAAGTCAATACCTCTGCCACGTCCATACCTCCTGTGCTCCTTGATGCTCTTGCATAAACCGGTTTACATTCCCACATCAAGTGTACCGGTTTACTTCTAAAATAGTATGATAAGGCGGGAATCCCCGCCTCAAAAACAATCCACTCGCCGCGTCTCAGGTCGAATGCCGAATCTGCAGCGTACACGGCAGCTCCACCCGCCGCGGCTCTCCCGCGCGGGAATAGTTCAGCAAATGCATCATGCGCTTCACACATTCCTTGCCTACATCATAAGTGGGCAAAGCAATCGTCGTCAGGCCTCCGCCGACCAGATTCATCCACTCCCAATCATCGAAGCCGCAAAGCCCCGTTTCCTGCGGAAAGCGAATTCCCAGATCCCGCATCGTCTGAACCACGCGCATGGTCGCCACGCCATTGCCTGTAAAAATCGCATGCTTCGTATCGATATTGCGCCGCATAAACTCCTGCATCACATTGGCATCCCGCTGCTTCTTCTCCAGAAAATACACCTGCGCCATGCCGTCAAAATAACTGCCGTATACCTCACGGAAAATCTGACAGCGGTTGATTCGCGTACTGTTCGTCAACGGCTGCGTGAAAAAACCGACGGACTCATAACCGACGCCCTTCAGATACCGCATCATCTGACCGATCGCATCACGGTCCGCACTGTGCACCGTATCAAAAAGATCCAAATCGATCGTCCGGTCTGCCAGCACAAACTTCATGCCCATATCCGCCGTTTCGCGCAAGAATTCGTCATTGCCGCCTGTCGTATTCAGGATGATGCCATCCACGCTCTGATCGATCATATTCATAATATAATCGCGTTCCTTGCGCGGCTCATCATCAGAGTTTGCAATCAAAATCCGATAACCGTAACGATCACAGCAATCACTGATCCCCTTCAGCAGAATCGGAGAAAACGGACTCGTAATATCGGAAACAATCACGCCAAGGACAAAACTCTGCTTCGACTTCAAACTGCGCGCCAAAGAATTCGGACGATAGCCCAGCTCCTCAATTACATCAGCGATACGCTGGCGCGACTCCTCAGACATATACTCAAATTTGCCGTTCAGATAGCGGGAAATCGTGGTTTTTGAAACCCCGGCCTTCGCCGCCACATCCACGATCGTCACTTTTTTGCGCTTTGCTCCCGCCATACTGCCAATCACTCCTGCTTCCTTTATTCTTCTTAACGAAACCGTTTTACTTTTATTATTGTAACGCATTCATTCCTATTTGTCCAGCATTTTCTAGAAAGATTAAGAATACGTAAATCAGCAACACAACCAGAACGAAAATCTCTCAACCCCCATCGTTCTTCCTGCCTGAAGAATGATGGTTCTTTTCGCATGTATACATGAAATAATGATAGAAAACATGTTCTGAATATGGTAGAATGTATTGTACAAGGAGCTCCGCTCCTCCATCATCATCTTTCTTTGCCCGTTTGAGCTCTTTGAACAAAACCGCCATATCTATACATTCCGTAACATCTGCATCGAAGATAAAACCCTCGAACTAAACGACGGTGCTGCAAAAATATTTCTCAGCAGTAAAGGTACTGCCAACGATGTATCGCCAGACGTACGCGCATTCCTTGACTATATGAACGGGCTTCCTGCATCCGATGATTTCATCAAAGAAATCGATGCCTGCATCACGGAAACAAAAACCAACCGCGAGGAAAGGGTGAGTTATATGACCTACGAAATGAAAATGCGTGAAGCACACGACGACGGCCGTGCTGAGGGCCGTGCCGAGGGAGAACGCAATGCTGATCTTCGTACGGCGAAACGAATGTTAGCCAAAAACAAATCCATTGAGGAAATCCTCGAACTCGTCAACCTCTCACGTGAAGAAGTCGAAGAACTTGCGCTGCAGCCCAAATAACCCATAGAAAAAATCATCCAATACGCTCAACGTTTCGAAGCACGAATACGTAAATCAGCAACACAACCAGAACGGAAACAACGCAAAAACCATCGTTCTCACCTATCCGAGAACGATGGTTTTTTATGCTCTGTTATTCCTGGAAAGCCCCATCACCCGCTCACGTCCGCTGCCTCGCATCCTGCTGTGCCTCACCGTCCATATCCCCCAGCGCATACTCGCAGCACTGCTGCACCAGATTATTCACCGACACATCCTGCGTCCTCGCCACCTCCGTCAGCCGCTTTACTAAATCCACCGGCAGGCGGAACGTCTTATTCATCATCTCAGAATTCTTCTTTACTACAAACATACCGACACCTCACGATTATCTGTAGAACTTACTACGCAAGAAATTGAATCCATCAAATACCAATTTTCTATTATTTTTCCCGATTAGTATTAAGGACATATAACACAAGAAAAAAATCAAAAAAGCAACGATTATAGATAAAGGCTCATGATGGCCGCTTAATAGCATACGAATCTTCCATGCTAAAAATCCCGCT
The DNA here is from genome assembly GCF_009697385.1 of Wylensekiella montiformis. Lineage (GTDB taxonomy): Bacteria > Bacillota > Negativicutes > Selenomonadales > Selenomonadaceae > Selenomonas_A > Selenomonas_A montiformis. Next base: position 15,905 of record NZ_VUNL01000007.1, on the reverse strand, counting down.
ATAGCAGCTGGCAGAGCTGCATTGAGAATACATCCAAATATTTTCCGCAATGAAAAGCCTAAAACCTGTCGTAGCATTATAAGTTTTACAGTATATAACCATAAAGAACTTAAACAAGTTCCTATAGCTAACGCCTGAAAACTTATCTTCGCTGTATACCATATTAAAACGAACAATACAGGAAAATGCAGTAACTGAGACAATGATGACATTCTTGGCATTCCTCTTGCCCGTAGCGCCTCACTTGCAAAGCCATTAATAAGTATAGACAAACACATGGTAAGGCTCCAAATACCAAAAAAGAAGTCACCTTCCTGCCACTGATTTCCTAATAAAAATCCAATGATTAAATCTTGAAATATATACAAAATGGCACCTAACGGCAAAAGAATCAATGCCAACTTATACTGTATAGATATGACGATTTCCCGAAAAGCATTCATATCATTTTGTAATCTTGACAAAGCGGTGAATAATACTGGCATGATAGTTCCCGTAACAATGGAAAAAGCTGCTCCAACTAAAGTCATCACTCCACGGTATATTCCTAGATAATAACTACTCAACATCATTCCTACTAAAAACATCCCGCCCCATGTACTAAACCAAATGGTTATAGACTCAAAAAGTGTCCATAACGAAAAGGAAAGCATCTTGCGTAAATCCTCTATACAAAACAACCATCCTAATGGCATAGCCGTGTAATATGATTGTATAAGACAAGTAAGAACCTGCTGACTAAGCGTTCCGATTATCAATGCCCAATACCCACATCCTGCATATGCCAAAGGAATTGTTACTAGCAACGGAACTAACAAGACTATCATTTTTACTTTAAACAGTAATTTGAACTGAAAATTACGTTTAAATATCGCGGCCTGCATGCCATTATATGAATTAACAATAATACCTATCCCTGCTAAACGTATCCCCCACACAGCTTTTGGTATCCCCATCATTGTAGCTATTGGTCCTGCGAATATGAATATCACCAACCAAATAACAGCAGCAATTGAACAAGATGTAATCACAGCTGTGATAAAACATGAACGTTTCTCTGCTTCTTCATAAAACTCATGCTGAATAAAATATTTTTGAAAGCCAGCGTCCGCAAATATTTCTGCAAAAGATGTAACAACTAAAATTGCCGCTACGACACCAAATGCTTCGGGAGACAATAAACGCGCTAATATCATTCCCGTAATGGGCGTTATAGCTTTTGCTAATACTTCTGTCAACAATGTCCATTTTGTAGAACTTCTTACCTTATTACCAATATCACTCATATTATTTTTGTAACACCCTTTAATCCCTGAATCAGCAATTCTCTATGGGATTCACATTCTACAATATTAAGGAAAGAAAGTCTGTGCCGTCTATTGGTCAGCCAATAATACAACCTCCGCTTCAACAGTCGATTTGCAATACGCAAAATAATATTTGTATTAAGATATCCTAAAGGAATACGTAGATATCCTTCAATCGTTTTACGTGCAAACCGCTGATAACATTTTGTCACAAAGCCATTTCTCTGGATTTCTAAGCTCCTTTTCCGGTATTCATGCATGATCTGTTCTTTTATCAGACTTTCTGCCAGTGCTAAACGACCTTTTTCATCCAGTACCACAGGTAATTCTTCTACCTTGCACCCATCATCTATCTTAATTCTCAATAACAATCCATTTGCATAAAACTCTCGATTGCAAAAAGCACTCTGTTCAAAAAGAAAATTTCCCTGACCGTAGATTATTACTCCCTTTCGATAATCCTCCCGGCAACCAATACAATGAGTATGCTGAGTAACCACTAAATCTGCGCCTTTTTCCACAAAACGACGACAAATACGCTGGATATCCGGCGATGGATACCGATAGAACTCCTTACCTCCATGAAACATGACGATAACATAATCGCATTTTGCCTTAAGCTCAGCCACATGGTCAAAGGAATACAAAGCATCATAAGAATTGGCTCCAGCTTTCGTTTCCGTAGCAATGGTGAATTCATGCTCCGCACAGGCATAAATTCCCACCCGTCTGCCATTTTTCGCAATAAGATAAGGTTCTGCCGCTTCGGATAAGTTACGACCGATGCCAAAAACGTCGATATCCTGCGCTTCCAGTAAGCGTTTGGTTTGAAACATACCTTTTGTCCCTTGATCAAGGGTATGATTATTAGCGCACCCCATAGCTGTAATATGCATAGCCTTCAAACCTTTCACACAAGCAGTCGGAGCGTGCAAATTCGGCCCACATTTCACAATCGGTGCCAATTTATCACATAAGGGTGTTTCCAGATTGAAAATATTGGCATCACTGTTGGCCAATATGTCCAGTAATTCTTTGCCCAGTAGCGCCTTGCTATCACCAGTTATAAAAAAATGTTCATTTGTTTTGGTCGGCACGATATCACCGCCCAGACAAATCATCAACTCATCCAAAACATAACCTCCATCATTACAACCGAATCCAACTCCCTATTTTATAATCCCATTCCTCCGGCGAAAATTCTTCCATACCATTCCCTGGAAAAAAAGTAATCTCCCCAAAATAAATCTTCCCGCTTATTTCGTAAAAATCAATACGGGAAAATTTCAGTGGTGCCGATATTTTTTCTGCTAAATCTACCATTTTCTCATAACTCACAGGTTTTGGCATAGCAATCTGCTCAGCCGGATAATGGCGGGAAAAAGGCAATTTCTTCCAATCTCTGTCATAGAAAGTTACATACAGCCCTCTATCTGTATTGCGTCCCGTACAAGTAAAAGAACACTTCATCTTTCCATTAAAGCACATAAATTTGTAATCGGTTAAATCTGTACAAGATTCTGCTGCCCGAACGATCAAAATATAGCCATTACCGCTTAGTATTACCCCTCCATGAATATTCACACAATTTCCTAATTTCGCACCAAACTCTTCTGGTATAAATTTTTCAAAACCAGAACCATGAAAAAAAATCATTTCTCCAAAATAAATTTTATCTTCGATAGAGTAAAAATCTATTCTAACGTGAGGGATATCTGCTGCCAATTTCGATGCAAGATTTAGCATTTCATCTAATCGTTTTGGCCTTGGAATTTGATGACCTGCATCTGTGGCAAATTCAATAGCTGCTTCTATATATTTCCAATCTACAGTGTATAGATTACGTTTATGTTCCACGAATCGATCATAATCAACTTGGATAATCTTTGGCTCTCCGTTAAAGTTAAAGACCTTGTAATCCTTCAGCTCCGTACGGGATTCATCGACCATATATTTTTCGGCAATAATCCGTGGCTTCACATTTTTATACGGCCATTCAAAACCACCGCGATAATAGTAATTATAGCGAAGCCCACGTTCCAATTTTTCTTTGGCCCTTTTTCTATCCAGCTTATCCTTATCCTTGCAAATGACGATACTACCGCTGTCATGGGTACATTTCAGCACAAACTGCCCCGGCAACTGGTCAAAATCAATGTCATCAAAGTGATCCCAAACGCCCAACGTCGGGATGATATATTCCTCGCCGATAATATCCGCCGCATACTTTTTGGCTTCATACTTATCCACCATTTTCGTATACAGTGGATTACGGTCATAAAGTTTCAGCCATTGCAGCTTTTCATTAAATGTTCGGGGATTATCCAAATTTAGCGAATAGCCCACCCTCTTTTTGAACTGACGCTTCAAATACCACTCCTCCGGCACTACATGCATGGCAGCATAGTGTGCATCACTATACACCCGCTTCAAAGGCGCCAACATAAACGGCGGCAAATTATCTTTCAGGATTTTCTTGATACTCAACGCCTGCGTTCCCCCTTACAAGCCATAGTAAGTACGATACCACTGAGCAAACTTTTCCAGCCCTTCTGCAATCGTTGTATTCGGCCGGAAATCAAAATCCCGCTCCAATTCGCTGACATCCGCATAGGTCTGATACACATCCCCAGGCTGCATTGGCAAGTATTCCTTTTTTGCCGTTTTACCAAGTGCTTTTTCCAACGTCTCGATAAAATCCATCAATCGAACCGGACTATTGTTGCCAATATTGTAGATCTTGTATTTATCCCCATCTTTATTGGCTTTTGGCGGATTGCAAAGCATATGCTCAATTCCTGAGACAATATCATCCACATAAGTGAAATCCCGCAGCATATCTCCATTGTTATAAATCTTGATGGTTTTCCCATCACGAATCAGATTCGCAAATTTGAAATATGCCATATCAGGCCGACCATAAGGGCCATAGACCGTAAAGAAACGTAAACCTGTAGCAGGAATGCCATATAAATGGCTATAGGTATAAGCCATCAACTCATTGGATTTTTTCGTAGCTGCATAAAGACTAATCGGATGGTCAACCTGATCCGTGGTACTGAAAGGCGTTTTCTCCTGATTGCCATACACAGAAGAACTGGAAGCAAAAAGAAGATGCTCCACAGGATGATAGCGGCATGCCTCTAATATGTTGAAGAACCCAATCACATTGGAGTCAATGTAGCTGCGTGGATGGTCAATACTGTACCTCACACCAGCCTGAGCACCAAGATTCACCACAATATCCGGTTTTGACTTATCAAACAGTTCCTTGACAGCTGACGCATCAGCTAAATCACCTTTGATAAATTCATACTGCGGAAACCGCCGCAAAATCTCCAGCCGACTCTCCTTCAGCGACACATCGTAATAATCATTACAATTGTCAAAACCTACCACCTTCGCTCCAAGCTCCAGCAACCGCTTAGACAAATGGAAACCAATAAATCCGGCACCACCTGTTACCAGCACCTTTTTACGAACATCAAATTCCTTATACTTTGCCAAATCATACACACCTCTTCTGTTGACAACAAAAGCATTGTATTTTCGTTACATCCGCGTTACAATAAAAGAAAAAAAGACCATCAAGGAGGGTTTATCATGGAAAAAACAGCCACCTTAAATCTACGCATAAACCAAGAAGTCAAGCATAACGCCGAAGTTGTTCTCTCTGCCCTGGGGCTTTCGATGACATCAGCCATCACCATATATCTGAAACAAATTGCCCTCAAAGGCGCGATTCCTTTTGAACTATCACTAACACAAGGGCCCCATCATTTAAACACTGACCGAATGACTGCCGATGAAATCCGTTCCTTCTTGGACAAAGGAATCGAAGATATCGAAACCGGAAAATCCATGCCTGCCAAAGAATTCTTTGCATCCTTTAGGAGAGAACATACTCATGACCGAGTACCAAATCATAATCTCTGAACAAGCTGCCAAGGATATGTCTGACATATACGAGTACATAGCTAACACCATTGGAATGCCTCAAATCGCAACGGGGCAGTTCAATCGCATTGCTGAAGCAATCGAAACATTAAACTATTTCCCTGAGCGAGTAAAAGTCATGGTGGATTCTAAACGCCCAGAAAAACAGTTCCGGCAATTATTGATAGATAATTATTCGGTAATATTTACCATAACAGAGCATACCGTAAATATTTCTCGTATTGCTTATTCCCCATCAAACCTTGCAGACAAATTAAACAACATGTAGCATCCGGTGCCGTCGCTTTACGCGACGGCACTTTTCTATTCAGCGTTTTCAATCAATCTCTGCTGAAAATATCTCTGGTAAACACCTTGTTACGCACATCTTCCAGATCATCATTCCAGCGATTAGCAACAATCACATCACTACGCACCTTGAAATCGGACAAATCATTTACTACCTCAGAGCGGAAGAAATTATCCTCTTTCAAAGTCGGCTCATAGACAATGCAGGGAATCCCTTTTGCCTTGATACGCTTCATGATGCCCTGAATCGCACTAGCCCGGAAATTATCCGAAGCCGTCTTCATGGTCAAACGATAAATACCAACTACTTTGGGCTGTTTGGCAATAATCGCATCGGCAATGAAATCTTTACGGGTACGGTTAGCCTCCACCACCGCGCCAATAAGATTCTGCGGCACATCACGGTAGTTTGCCAAAAGCTGCTTCGTATCTTTTGGCAAACAATATCCACCATACCCAAAAGAAGGATTATTGTAGAAATCGCCAATCCGTGGATCAAGGCTGACACCACGGATAATCTCACTCGTATCCAAACCACGAGCTTCCGCATAGGAATCGAGTTCATTGAAGTACGCCACCCGCAATGCCAGGCAGGTATTGGCAAAAAGCTTGATTGCCTCTGCCTCCGTAGAGCCCGTGAATAGCGTAGGAATATCCTCCTTCACTGCACCTTCCGCCAACAGTCCGGCAAAGACCTTCGCCCGTTCCGACCGTTCGCCCACGATAATTCGCGATGGATAGAGGTTGTCGTGCAGAGCCTTCCCCTCTCGCAGGAATTCCGGCGAGAAGATGATATTGTCCGTCTTATACCGCCTCTTCATCTGCTCCGTATAGCCAACGGGAACAGTCGATTTAATCACCATCACAGCCGAAGGATTGATTTCCAAAACTTCCTCAATCACCGCCTCTACCGAGGAAGTATCAAAGAAATTCTTGTCTGGATCATAATTGGTCGGTGTGGAGATAATCACGAACTCTGCACCTTCAACCGCATCCTTTACATTCAGCGTAGCCTGAAAATTCAACTCCTTTTTCGCCAGAAACTCCGAAATATCCCCATCTACAATAGGAGAAATCCCCTTATTGAGCATATCCACCTTCTCTGGCACAATATCCAGCGCTACCACCTCATTATGCTGGGCCAATAGAACACCATTTGACAGACCAACGTAGCCCGTACCAGCAATTGCGATTTTCAAAACACACTACATCCTTTCAAAATATTATCAAAAACCATCATGACAAATCCTCCCATAATACAATTTTGTCAACAATTATTATCAAACATATCCCTAAATAAAAATTAATAAAATGTCCATGCTATTGTTTATACGGCAGTGCTTTTATTTAGATTCAATCTAGCCATGATATAACGCACCGCATATCCAGTAACATTTCGCCAATATGTATAATCCAACGTATGAAACACCCTATACATTATCAGAGCTTGCTGCCAAGGATTTAACACATAATTTCTATGCATAATCGCCATAACTTCATCATAGGAAACATCTACTGGAGAATACTTGTTAAAGATTTTGTATGTATTATCTTGTTGTTGATGTCTCTTCGCTACACTAATGCTATTACTTTGTATACGATATCTCAGCAGGATATCTGGCAAATTATCTATTTTAAACTTTCTGTTTATTCTCTGCCATAAATCATAATCTTGTGCTGATGAATATTTCTCATCATAAAATAGATTATGATTTACAATAACGTCACGACGCATCATCACAGTTGGATGGGCCATTGGCGATGGAATCAAGCAATACTTTGCTAACTTTTTACCAGTGGCCGGATGATGTATATATAGATTATTTCCACTTTCATCAATCGCTTGAAATCCTCCGCCAACCACTGCTACATCAAGATGAGTATCCATGTAAAACACCTGCTTAGCAAACCGCTCCGGCATGGATATATCATCAGCATCCATACGTGCAATATATTCCCCCTTTGCCAAGTTTATTCCCTTATTGAGTGAAGCAGGCAATCGCATATTCTGTTTATTGCGCACCAAACGAATGCGACTATCGTCATACGACTCAATAATATTTACGCTATTATCCGTTGAGCAATCATCTATTATGATAAATTCAAAATCGCTGTATGTTTGTGTCAATATACTTTCAATAGACTCTTGTAAATATTGTTCTCCATTGTAAACTGACATTACCACACTTATCTTCGGCAAACTGACATCTCCCTACTATTACCACTCAAGCCTAACGCCATGACAATTCCAAAAAATACCGGGTATGCATCCCCCTTGTATTCTGCTACGAAAAAACATATAACCAATGTCATAACTAAATAACTAGCAACCTTATCTCCGCGCAAATTTTGCAACGCAAAAACCGTTAGAGCTAAATAAGATCCATATATGCACATTGCTCCTATCACACCAAAATAAAGGATTATCCTCATATAGCCGGCATCTGTATACATATAGTAACTACCATCATTATTCTCGTATCTGCCATCCCCAAATAAAATCGTACTGTCGTCTGGCATAAAATACATACCATACACCAACTTATCTCCACTTGATCCAAAGGTAATTTGACCGTATTGCAATCCTTGTATAAATCCATCTACTGGTTGCATAATCCATAGTTTCCAAGCATCAAACATTGAATTATCAAAGCATCCTAAAATTACATATATACTAAAAGACGAAACTATGAGTCCTCCAATCTGCCAAGCAATTGTACGAAACCGCATTGTCCTCATCATCAAAACAACAATTGCGATAAGTGAAAGAATAATCCCTATTCTACCATAAAATAAATTTCCTAATAGGGATATCAATAGCAAAGGGAAACCGATATAGACTTTTCGACTTATTAAGTAATACGATAATATCCCCCCAATACTCGCCAATATCGTTTGACCAAACCCTGCAAAGCCCCCCACGCTAAAACGCGTTATATACATTTCATCTTCTAATAAATATGGCTTATCTGTTTGATTAAGCAGTAAAATATAATTTTCACGCAAATCTAAAGAAAGCAATGTCATAACTGTAAATAAAACACAAACAGCAATCGCTCCGCTATAAAAAACACTATATTTCTCCAATATATTTTTGTTCCGCAATGTATTATTCGCCAGCAGCAACAAAAAAACGCTAATATATATTGAACGAAATGCAGTAAATATTTTCATAAAATAGCTATAATCATCAGTGTTGTTATAGACTATGGCACAAAATGACCATACTAGTGCAAATACCAAAAGCAAAAATGATATCCACAAATATTTTTTCTTTATTCCCAATAATAAACATTGGACTTTTCTAAAATTGCATAAAATATACAATAATGGTACTCCATTATATATCCCGCTATTCAGCCACCCCGGAAACGCTCGCAAATACACAGGAACCAACCAATAAACAAAGGCTAGTAATACCATCGCATACTTTATGTATTTCATCGAGCTATCAACTCCTTGAGATGAGAAATCACGCGCACAGTTTCTTCTTTTGCCGAATATCCACTGGATATAATCAACCCTGTATTATCCATACGCGTCTTTCGTCTATGGTATATTGACAATACTCCGCATGTCCAATCATCAATATCTCCCAATTTACATATTTTCACAGCCTCACTCAAAGCAACATCCAGTGGTACCCCTGTTGAGATTATGCATGGCAATCCAGAAGCCTGCGCTTCCAAAGAAACAAGCGAAAATCCCTCGCTAATAGACGGAAGCAAGAACAAATCCATAGCCTGATACATTTTTTCTACTTTCTCAATATTTCCAGTAAATATTACATCTTCATTTAGATGATACATATCTATTTTTTCTTGAATTTTCCTAAGATATCCATCATAAGCATCCAAATTGCTATTATCCCCTATCAACAGCAACTTAACATTAGAACATTGTCTTTTCACAGCTGCAAACACATCAATAAGAAACAAATGATTTTTCACTGGTGAAAACCTTCCGACATTACCTATAACGAAGGCATCATCCAGTTTATACGATTTCCTTATTTCATTTCTGGTACTCTCATTATAATGAAATCTTTCTACATTTATTCCGTTACGTACAATAAACGCATCTTCGTGTCCAAACAAGAATTTCGATGCTTTTTTACTACATGCCCAATATTCAGTAACGCAAGCTTTAACAATCAAACGATTATATGCGAACATTATCTTCCGTAAAAAGGATATTGAATTCTCATATCCACTGCCATGTGCATGCATAATTCTGCATTTAATGCCAATCAATTTAGCTAACAAAAAAGGTAAATCTTGCGAATAATCTGAACGGTTTATAATTAATGCCATATAATTGTCACGACGGATATCCCAAAACAATTTCAACATCCGCCAATAATAAGCGACAGGATTCGCAGGTCTGCTACCAAGGTTATATACTTTTCCTTGTTTTAATATCTCAGCCTCATAAGCAATCACATCATCAGAACTATTGATAAAGTCATAGCTAACATCTTCAGGCAGGGTTCTCAACTGATTAATTAAATATGTCTCAATTCCACCCTTGCGTTTTTCCGTTGACATACCAAACTGTAAAACCTTAATCATACTATCCTCGTACACTTAACAATTTCTTCGCAATTAAGATACATAATTCAGTCATGCTATAATTCATTACAAACAACAAAATCAGCACTTTACGACTTATAGGCAATGGCATTTTTAATAAAAAAATAAAATTCTTCCGTAAAGAAGCCTGGCATATTTTCACAATTTCATTTTTCCGTTCTTTCGAAACACCACTTCCATAGAAGGCTATCCTTGCTAAAATTGAAAAAAAGCTTCGTTCGTGTTTCGCCTTTGCTAATACTTGTATTTTTTCATTATATGGCCTAGCCATATCTACCAACATTGTTGTAGCCTTAAAAAGATCTAAATCTTTCTCCTTGAATGCACCTCTTGTCGTACTTTCACTCTTTTGGTAATAATAATATTTAATCAAATTGCTATTTGCCATACGTTCCACATGTGATAGGGCTGCAAACTTAAATGGTATATCCTCATTTATCATACCTGTAGGAAATCGCACATCGGTTAAACTCTCTGCTTTGAACAAGCACCGGCAAACACTATGAGAGCCAGTAGTGGTAGTAGATTCCAACAAGTGTTGCTCTAGTACATCTTCATTCTCATAAACACTAATTAGTTCATTATCATTATTTAGCTTTTCCCTATCATCAGTAGTAAACTTAAAGGAAACACTCGCGCAATCCGTTCTATTTTTAACAATTAATCCATAAAGATATTCATACATATCCAGCGCAATATAATCATCACTGTCAACGAATCCTATATAATCACCATGGCACCTATCCAATCCATAATTTCTAGCTGCGCCTTGCCCTTGATTTTTTTGATGATATGATGATATATTTTCATATCTATTGGCATAATCATCGCAGATGACTCTACTCTTATCTAAAGAACCATCATCGACCAAAATAATCTCTATATTTTTATAAGTTTGCTGCAAAATAGAATCTATACATCTTGAAAGATATTTTTCTGCATTGTATACAGGAACTATAACTGATATCATTGGCTTATTAAGTTTTAACAAAATACATCCCTCTATGTCCTTCAAACACCGCATCAAAACAAACAAATTCCCCATTACGGCTCCACCGCGGATGCAAATCGCACCTCGTATCATTGTCGTACTTAAATGGCGCAAATACTTTAGCTTTGATATTTATGAGTGATTCATCAGGATTATCAGCTGCTACCATAACCGCTGCTATGCGTTTTCCATCAGGATATCGATCAAATACTATGTTCTTCCCATCTGGCGAAAAACTTGGATGCCCATCATAGTTTATTGTTGGCCAATAATGTTGGTAGTTTTGCATTTTATCTTCCATTAGATAATAACCAGTGCCACTATCGCGCTTATTTTCAAAAGCAAATATTTCTTTATCATTCTTCCAGCAACAATGCGAAACCATATCATCATCACTAAGATTATACATATCTGTACCATCAATATTGGCAGTAACCAATCTCGTATACTTACGTTCACCATTAAACCAACGATGAAGTACCATAAAACGTTTACCATTAGGCGAAATCATAATGTGATTCACTTTATGCTCCGCCCCATCCATTTCCAGACGATGTTCAAAATTAACAAAATCAGCGTATTTCAACACAGGATTAACTTTATCCGTCTGTAAATCCAGTCTCCAAATGCACGGTTCATCCGGAATTAACTGCCCTTCTGTATGGTCAGGCAAATTGGCATAACCATAGCCTTTGCGCAATCTATGTAAGCGAGAAAAATCAAGAGTCAAGGCAAAACTGCCATCCTGTGACACTGAATATACCGGCATGGACAGGACTCTTTCCTGCCGCGTTTCCATATTTAAAATCACTGCGCAATACTTTCCATCGCGGAAATCATTGTATAGGATTTCTTTAGCGAAATCTGGTCCCCGCCATTGAAGCATGCATGCTTGTTGTACATTCCAGGCATGTGTTTGCGCAATAATTTCTAATTCATTATCATGCTCAGTATCGATCAGACAAATATCTGCCGGCTCATCCGGTGCAACATCTGTCCATGTATCCTTTGCCCGCAAGCACAGGACATATCTTCCAGAATCATCCCAAGGAGATTTATCGTAATAGCCAAATAAATATTCATGATTGGAATCATTCGGTGACAATTTATGGATATCACCTTCTGCTTTGAATTTTGGTGATATAGCGACCATGGTCCGTTGGAAAATTCGTTTTGCTTTCTTCTTGATTCCCGGATAACGATTTAAGTAATTGCTTACGGTATATACAAAACTCATTAAAGTTAATTGCCACCTTTCAAAAATTTATATAGGATTTTTTGAAATAAATTTGGCAACGCATATCTTGACAATTGCCCAATACTGATAATTAGAAACTCCAACAAGTTATTATAGCCACTTCTCCACGCCTTATACCGAATTTCAAGCAAGCTACCTGTATTCAACCAATTTTTCCGTCTAGCATAAGTTGCTTCATCGAAGCGAAAACGGAATTGGTCATCAGGCAGGTTCATACATACAGCTTTATGACTAAGCATTTTAATCCACAAGTCACTATCCTGATTTTTTCGATAATCACCATAATTTCCAGAAGACAAGACTTTTGATTTACGGAACATAACGGTAGGATGATTAAAGGGATCGCGTAATTTAGCGAATTTATAGATAGCCTTGTTTGTTTCTGGCACCTTGCGTTCTCCCACTATGTTATCTATACTGCCGGAAAATTCTTTTATAGAATACCCCACAATATCAAGCTGTGGATTATTTGAAAATGCTTCCAACTGCAATCTGCACCGATCCGGCAAAGAAATATCATCCGAATCCATGCGGGCAATCAGTTTGTTTTTGCATTTTGGAACACCGATTTGCAAGGCAGTCCCCAATCCCACATTTTCCTCAAGCTGTATTTCTTTGATGATGTGTGGATATTTACTGTCCAGTTCATCTATAACCGCCTGTAAATTATCCGTTATAGGACCATCCGTAACAACCACAATCTCATCCGGCATAACGGTTTGGTTCAGCATGCTGGCAAGACTCTGCCTAAAATATTCGGGATTATCTTTCTGATAAACGGTCATCAATACGCTGTATGGTTCATACACCATGAAATTCCTGCCACTCCCTTAGTATTTCATTAGCTGCCTGTTGTTTTTGGCAATAATCCGATTCAGTTAAAAGCTTATTCCTTAACAGCCAATCTCCATAATCTTCGCTGGTTTCCATGCCGTCTGTGGCAATGTCTTTCTGCTGGCTGACCCTGAAGATTGTCCGCCAGATTATGCGCAGGTCTTCTTGCAGACTTATGTTTTGGATATATTGCAGGTCATAGGCAAAGCGTTCTTTCCAGTCGATATTATTGCGGCCGCTGATTTGAGCAAGGCCGGTTAGTCCCGGAGTCACATCTTGACGGTGCATTTCTTTTTCTGTAAAGAACACCATGTCGCGAACCAGTTGCGGTCTTGGCCCGACAAGGCTCATGTCGCCTTTGAGAATATTGAAGAGTTCCGGTAATTCATCCAGACTGGTGGCACGGAGTTTGCGGCCAAAGTCGGTCATTCTCATTTCATCAGGCAAAAGATTTCCTTGTTTATCCCTCGCATCCGTCATAGAGCGGAATTTATACAGTCGAAACAGCTTGTTCTTTTTCCCCGGCCTGATCTGCGAGAAAAGAACAGGACTACCAAGATTTTTCTTTATCTTCCATGCCAGCCATAACAGCAGTGGACTTAATAGGACTAGCGCTAAAGCTGACGCTGTTATGTCAAACAACCGCTTGCCATATTTCTGATACAAATAATCACCTCATAAGCTCACAAGAAACACTTATGAATCCCTTCAATAATCTTATCCTGCTGTTCAGCAGTCATCTTGTTATCACTTGGCAGGCATAATCCCCGCTGGAAGATATCTGCACCTACGTCAATGCCTGTACCTGCGATATAGGCATTACTCTTACCACGACCATTGCCTTCTTTGGTAATAAAGGCATTTGTCCGATAGATTGGCTGCATATGCATGGGCTTCCAGATTGGACGGCCTTCGGCATTGATTGCAGCCATTGCCTCCAAGATTTCCTGCGGCGAAGATTTGCCGCTTTCGTGCTTGTAGAGATAATTCTGCTCCCCTCTAACCTGTGGAGCCATCGCTTCTTTGTCGATAATCAGGCAGGAAAGCCAGAAGTTTGGCTGACTGTTTTCTCTGTCCCAAGGATTCATCTTGACTGGTAGATCAGCAAGTCCCTTTGCATATCGCTCGTAAATCGCTTTTTTCTGCGCAATGTGTTCATCAAGGTAAGGAAGCTGACCACGAACGATACCAGCAACGATGTTGCTCATGCGATAGTTGTAGCCGATTTCTTCATGCTGGTACCAAGGTGCTGCTTCGCGGCTCTGGGTGGACCATTTTCTTACCTTTTCGGCATCTTCCTTGCTATTCGTCAGGAACATGCCGCCGGAACTGCCGGTGATGATTTTATTGCCGTTAAAGCTGATGGCATTGAAATTCCCCAACGTACCAGTTTCTACCCATTTGCCATTGAGCTTGTATTTTGCACCTAAGGATTCAGCGGCATCCTCTACAATCAGCGCACCATGCTTATCACAGATTTCTTTTATCTGCTGCATTTTCCCCGGCGTGCCATAGAGGTGCGCAACAATCACGAGTTTTACATCCGGGTACATTTCAAAGGCCTTGCCCAAAGCTTCCGGACACATATTCCATGTGTCATATTCCGTGTCAATAAATACGGCTTCTCCATCTTCATAGGCTACGGGATTGATGCTGGCATCGAAGGTGACATCGGAACAGAACACTTTATGGCTTTGCAGGGTTCCTGCATTCGGTTTTGCCTGACCGTAGAGTTTTTCCCCAGCCAGTTTCGTCGCTAAATGCAATGCTGCTGTTCCTGCCGATAACGCTACGGCGTATTTACAGCCGACATACTCAGCGATTTGTTCTTCGATTGCATTGATATTGGCACCGACGGTAGATACCCAGTTGGTGCGGATAGCTTCGTCTACCCATTTTTGTTCTTCGCCGTGCATCGTGGGAGAGGAAAGCCAGATTTTATTGGTTGACACTGTTTCATTGCCTTCTTTCGCGGTTGTTTGGAGGACTGCACCTCATTCGGCCCTTTGGGCCACCTTCCCCTCAAGGGGAAGGCTTTGTTCTTTCTTCCAATTGTTTACTTTTATAGGTCGGGATCATGTGTTTTAACGTCTGCAAAAGGATTTGCCTGTCCGTTGTTTTCTGCAAGGTTTGCAGGCTTTGTTTGAGGTCTGCTTCGTCCAAGGGCTGGATCCTCGCTTTGAAGATTTTTTTGTGTTTGGTGCTGGTGGTGCCTTCTTCGCTGGTCAGGAGTTCTTCGTAGAGTTTTTCTCCGGGGCGGAGTCCGGTGTAGACGATTTTTATATCCCTGCCCGGGGTCAGGCCGTGAAGCCGTATGAGGTCTTCGGCCATGTCGTTGATTTTTACGGGCTTGCCCATGTCGAAGAGGAATACTTCGCCCCCTTCGGCCTGACTGCCAGCCTGCAGTACGAGCTGAACGGCTTCGGGGATGGTCATGAAGAAGCGGGTCATTTCCTTGTGCGTGACGGTGACGGGGCCGCCTGCGGCAATCTGTTTTTCAAAGAGCGGTACGACGCTGCCGCGGCTGCCGAGTACGTTGCCGAATCGCACGGTGACGAATTTGGTCTTGCTATGCTGGTTGATTTCCTGCAGTACGAGTTCTGCCGTGCGTTTGGTAGCTCCCATTACGCTGGTTGGATTTACGGCTTTGTCCGTGGAGATCAGGACGAAGATTTCGG
>NZ_VUNL01000006.1 GCF_009697385.1 Wylensekiella montiformis | reverse complement strand
TTCTGATGTGGTATGATAGACATGGCGATCGGGTCTCCTTTTGTAGAAGTTTGTTGCAACCAATATTCTACGGGATTCGGTCGCTTTTGTATATCCCTCCAGTCTCACATCTATTGTAAACCTACAGATTTTTTGGATTAAATGGGCGGATTGTATAATTAAGTTGAACACTTAAAAATCCATAGCGAACCCTTGTGGTAAAATGTAGTTGCACAAAAAACACAACCACAAAGGAGAATCGCTATGGATCAAAATCATTTTACCACGGATACGTTACGCAAAAAAGGGGCTCATTTAACTTTTGAGGAACGAGTCATGATCCAAACGCGTCTCCGCGACAAGCAATCGTATCGGAGCATAGCCCGTGAGATTGGGTGCTGTGTCAATACGGTACGCAACGAGGTGAAGCGTGGCAAGGTTCTTTGCTATAACGGCAAGGTGGAACGCTATCGCGCAGCAGACGGGCAAAGCACCTATGAGGCGCATCGCGAAAACTGTGGTCGCAAATGCGACGCCGTAGCAAAGGGAGCATTCCTCGACTATGTGCAGAAGAGACTTCAGGAACATCACTGGTCGCTCGATGCCTGCTTTGGCAGGGCACTGGTTACGGGAGAATTTCAACGTGACGAGATGGTCTGTACGAAAACCCTGTACAACTATGTCACGCTGGGCCTCCTAGGGAAAATCAAGAGTATTGACCTACCCTTGCGCGCCAAACGGAAAAACGCCAGGAAGCGGGTTCGTGAGCGTAAGAAGAAGTTCGGTCGTAGTATAGATGAGCGCGATCCTTCTGTGGATGAGCGTCAGGATTTCGGGCATTGGGAGTGTGACCTTGTACTGGGATCTCGCTCAAAGGACGAAGTACTGCTGACTCTGGTTGAGCGCAAGACACGCTGTTCCCTCATCAGAAAACTGCCCAACAAGGAAAGTGCCTCTGTAATAGCAGCCTTCAGAAAATTGAAGTATGGAATGTTCCGCGACTGTTTCAGCCGAGTGTTCCTCAGCATTACGACAGACAATGGCAGCGAGTTTTCTAGCCTGTCGGAGCTAGAGAAACTAAGTCACACACGGATCTATTATGCGCATCCGTACTGCTCCAGCGACAAAGGTACGAATGAGAATCACAACGGCTTATTCCGTCGATTTCTTCCCAAAGGGAAGAAAATCCAGGATTACCCAGTGGAACACATTTCCAGAGTAGAGTGCTGGGCCAACACCCTGCCAAGAAAAATACTCGGCTATAAGACACCCGAGGAGTGCTTTAGGGAAGAAATGCTTGCAGCACTTACTGCATAAAGGTTCGCCGGGTGTTCAACTTATTATTGCAATTCGGGTTTGGATTAAATGATGATAAATTCTTGACAAAAGAAAAAGAATCTTTTATAATATTTTATGTTGATGTGAAAGCATTAGATGATATTCCTCGATAGCTCAGCCGGTAGAGCACCTGACTGTTAATCAGGCTGTCGCAGGTTCGAATCCTGCTCGAGGAGCCAATTGAAATGTTGAGGGTGTAACGCTTGTTACGCCCTTTTTCTTATGTTAAGATAAAATAAAAGGGAAAAAGGCGAAAGGGGAGCATGTTTCATGAAGCTGGATGCCCGCTTGCAGGCCGTAGCTGATTTTGTGCCGATGGGGAGCCGTGTGGCGGATATCGGCACGGATCATGGATACCTTGCCGCAGAACTCCTGCGGTCCGGCCGGGCAAAATATGTCATTGCCAGTGATAAAAATGCCGGGCCGTATGAGGCGGCAGTGCGTACCATACGCGAATATGGTCTGACCGATGAAGTAGTTTCGGTGCGTCAAGGCGATGGCTTGAAAAGCCTTTCCTCTGGTGAAGTGGATACGGTCTGTATTGCCGGGATGGGCGGGACTTTAATGATTGAGATACTGAAAAGTTCGCCGGATATCGTGGCAAATCTGGATGTACTGGTGTTGCAGCCTCAAAGCGCTTCAGCGGATCTCCGACGATGGCTGTACCAGAATCATTGGCATATCGCGGACGAATCGCTGGTACTCGATGACGGGCGGCTCTATGAAATCATCCGGGCAGAACGCGGACAGCGGACTCTGCCTGAGGCAATTCTTCTTGAGATAGGCCCGGTCCTCTGGCAGAAAAAGTCTCCGCTTTTGCGTCATCATATCGAAGCGCTGCTCTTTCAGGAACGACGTGTTGCCGTTGGCATGGCAAAAAGCGAAAAAGCGAAACAATCCGGGAAATATCAGGAGATTATTCGCCACATCAGAGAATTGGAGGCGCATTTATCATGGTGAAATGTCGGGCGGTTATGGAGGCACTGGAGCGTATTGCGCCGTCGTATTTAGCGGAAGACTGGGATAATCCGGGCCTGCTTGTTGGCAGTCCCGGAGGTGAGATCCGACGTATCCTCGTCTCGCTCGATGTCAGTGATGCGGTCGTGCAGCAGGCCGTTTATGAGGGGGCTGATATGATCGTTGCGCATCATCCGCTGCTCTTCAAGCCGATCAAATCGATTCGCACCGATGAACCGCTGGGACATCGCCTGCAGCTTTTGCTGCGGCAGAACATCGCTGTGGCAGCGGCACATACGAATCTGGATATTGCGCGTGGCGGAGTCAATGATGTGCTGGCAGCGGCCATTGGTCTTAGTTCGATTTCAAATTTTGTCATTACCCGGCAGAATGAACCGGGAGACGAGGAGAGTCTCGGGCGTATTGGCCTTTTGCCGCAGCCGATGACGATACGTGCTTTTGCTGCACAGGTTCGCGATGCTCTGCCCGTTGAGTATGTACGTCTTGTCCAGGCCGGAGATCGTCCCGTGCGCAAGGTGGCCCTTTGCAGCGGTTCCGGGGCTGATTTTATCGGCAGGGCTGCTGCTATGGGGGCGGATGCTTATGTTACGGGAGATGTGCGTTATCATGATGCGCAGCATGCCGCAGAACTCGGTTTGCATGTGATCGATGCCGGTCATTTCGGCACGGAATACCCGGTGGTCGCCGCACTGGCTGAACGGCTGCGCGGGGCGTTCCGTCCGGGACAGGTTGAAGTGATTTCTGACTGTGCTGCCAAAGATTTTTTTTCGCTGGTCTGATGACCGAGGGAGCTTTTTCCGGAAAGGATGGTACTCATGGGGCGGAATATTTGGCGAAAGCATGTGCTGCGTTATCTGCAGATTACGCTCGGCTGTCTGCTGGTCTGTCTGGGGTTTAATCTGTTTCTGATTCCCGCTCACCTCCTGACGGGCGGCATCAGCGGCGTTGCTTTGATTATCTACTATCTGACAGACCTGCCTGTTGGCCTGCAGAACCTCGTTTACAATCTGCCGATTCTTTATCTGGCCTATCACGTATTTGGACGGCTCTATGCGGCTGATACGATTTTTGGTACGGTGGTGCTTTCTGTTATCCTCGATGCAACCCATTTTCTTGTCGACTGGAGTATTTGCTCGGATCCTATGCTCAATGCCATCTTTGGCGGCGTGCTTGCCGGCATCGGGTTTGGTATGGTATTCCGTGCGAATGCCAATACAGGGGGACTGGATGTCATTGCTGCCGTTGCCAAGAAATATTATTCTTTGGATGTCGGCACCGTTGTATTCCTGCTGAATTTCTTCATCATTATGGGGTCTGTCGCTTTGTTTGGCATAGAGTTTGCCTTATTTAGCGTTGTCTCGATCTACGTGACGGCGGAACTTACGAATCGTGTTGCCGCCGGCTTAAATCGTGAAAAATCCATTGTCATCGTTTCGCCGCAGGCGAAAGCAATATGCAGCGATATCATGGAACATGTACACCGCGGCGCGACGTTTCTCGATGGCCGCGGCGGTTTTGCGGAAGAAACCAAGAGCATTCTGTTTGTTGTCGTAAGTCTTACACAGGTCAGCAGAGTCAAAACCATTGTGGATCATCATGATCCGCAGGCGTTTATGATCGTATCGGATACCTCGGAGGTATCGGGAAAGGGATTCACTCTGGACTGTGAAAGCTATGAAGATGCGCGCCGAAAATGGCAGCAGACGCATGAGAAACAGCAGGCATTGGCGAATACGCATCAGAGAAATGGGAAATAGTTGACGGCAGATGATTTCCCTGCTATAATAAGACCATATGTAAACACGTAAATCCGAGGATGCAGAGCATTAGGTGCAGGACGTCTCAAGAGAGCCGGCGGCAGGTGGGAGCCGGTGACGGGAAGCGCTGAACTCGCTGCGGAGGAGCGGCCGGGGAGCCTTCGAGCGAAACGGCCGACGCCTGCCACGTTACGGCACCGAGAGGATGCGCTTGCATCAAGCAGGGTGGTACCGCGAATCATCGTCCCTGATCGTCACATGACGGTCAGGGATTTTATTTTTTAGGAGGCAATGGACATGGAAAGATATTCGTCGCAGGACATCGAGTCAAAATGGCAGAAGAAGTGGGAAGAGGGCAAGGTCTACAAGACGGAGGCTGATGCTAGTCGCCCGAAGTACTATGCGCTCGAGATGTTCCCGTATCCGTCGGGCAACCTGCACATGGGCCATGTGCGCAACTACGCCATCGGCGACGTCATGGCGCGCTACAAGACGATGGAAGGCTTCAACGTCCTGCACCCGATGGGCTTCGACTCCTTCGGCATGCCGGCCGAGAACGCGGCCATCAAGCACGGTGTCAAGCCGGCCGACTGGACGTACAGCAACATTGAGAACATGGAGAAGCAGCAGAAGAAACTCGGCCTCTCCTACGACTGGGACCGCGAGGTCAAGACGTGCGATCCCTCGTATTACAAGTGGACACAGTGGCTCTTCGAGCTCTTCTACAAGCGCGGCCTCGCCTACAAGAAGAAGGCTTCGGTCAACTGGTGCGACACCTGCGGCACGGTCCTCGCGAACGAGCAGGTCATCGACGGCAAGTGCTGGCGCTGCGACCATGAAGTCCACAAGAAGGATCTCTCGCAGTGGTTCCTCAAGATCACGGATTACGCCGATGTGCTCTTGAAGGACCTCGACAAGCTCAAGGGCTGGCCGGAGCGCGTCAAGACGATGCAGGACAACTGGATCGGCCGCAGCGAGGGCTTGGAGTTCCAGCTCGAGGCGCCGGAACTCGGCACGTCCATTGCGGCCTACACGACGCGCCCCGATACGGTCTACGGCATCACTTTCCTCGCGCTCGCTGCCGAGCATCCGCTCGTCGACAAGATCTGCGAGAACAATCCGAAGGCCGAGGAGATCCAGGCCTTCGTCAAGCGCACGCGCAACCAGAGCGAGATCGAGCGCACGTCGAGCGAGTCCGAGAAGGAGGGCATCTTCACGGGCGCTTACTGCATCAACCCGTTCAACGGCAACAAGGTGCAGATCTGGGTCACGAACTACGTCCTCGCCGACTACGGCACGGGCGCTGTCATCGGCGTTCCGTCCGAGGATTCGCGTGACTGGATGTTCGCGACGAAGTACGACATCCCGAAGATCATCACATTGCAGCCGCGCGACCACGAGCTCAAGCTCGAGGAGATGACAGAGGCCTACACGGACAAGGACGGCGTGCTTGTCAACTCGGCTGAGTTCACGGGCCTCGATATCAAGGAAGCCATGAAGGGCATCATGGACAAGGCCGAGAGGGAAGGCTTCGGCAAGCGCCGCGTCAACTTCCGCTTGCGCGACTGGCTCATCTCGCGCCAGCGCTACTGGGGTGCGCCAATCCCGGTCATCAACTGCCCGCACTGCGGCGAAGTCCTCGTGCCGGAGAAAGACCTGCCGGTCATGCTGCCGGAGGATGTCTCGTTCGATCAGGGTTCGCTGTCGCCGCTGGCATCGAGCGAGAGCTTTGTCCACTGCAAGTGCCCGAAGTGCGGCGCCGATGCGACGCGCGAGACGGATACGATGGACACGTTCATCTGCTCTTCGTGGTACTACCTGCGCTACACGGACCCGCACAACGACAAGGAGCCGTTCGCCAAGGACAAGGTCAACTACTGGGCACCTGTCGACCAGTACATCGGCGGTATCGAGCATGCCATCCTGCACCTCCTGTACTCGCGCTTCTTCACGAAGGTCCTGCACGACGCCGGCCTCGTCGATTTCGATGAGCCGTTCACGAATCTCCTGACGCAGGGCATGGTCCTCAAGGACGGCTCGAAGATGTCGAAGTCGAAGGGCAACGTCGTCTCGCCGGAGGAGATCATCGCGAAGTACGGCGCCGACACGGCCCGCCTCTTCATTCTGTTTGCCGCACCGGTCGACCGCGACCTCGAGTGGAGCGATCAGGGCGTCGAAGGCTCGTACCGCTTCCTCAACCGCGTCTGGCGCATCCTCGGCCACTTCGAGGATGCTATCAAGGCCGGCAAGCCGGACTACGATGTCACGAAACTTACGAAGGAAGAGAAGGACTTGCGCCGCGTCCTGCACGTGACGATCCGCAAGGTCACGGAGGATGTGCGCGACCGCTTCATGTTCAACACGGCCGTCTCCTCCATCATGGAGCTCGTCAACGCCTTCTATGCGTTCCAGGACAAGGAGCTCAATGCCGGTCTCGCGCGCGAAGTCGCCGAGAACCTCATCAAGCTCTTGGCGCCGTTTGCCCCGCACATCACGGAAGAGCTCTGGAGCTGTCTGTTCGAGGGGCAGGGAAGCGTTCACCAGCAGAAGTGGCCGGTTTGCG
Organism: Wylensekiella montiformis; assembly: GCF_009697385.1. Classification (GTDB taxonomy): domain Bacteria; phylum Bacillota; class Negativicutes; order Selenomonadales; family Selenomonadaceae; genus Selenomonas_A; species Selenomonas_A montiformis. Next base: position 176,783 of record NZ_VUNL01000006.1, on the reverse strand, counting down.
ACGAGGCTGCCACGAAGCTTGCGGAGATCGAGATCGTCCTGCAGATCAACGGCAAAGTCCGCGACAAGATCACGATACCTGCTGACACCGACCGCGAAAGCATGGAGAAGATCGCCATGGGCCTGCCTCGCACGAAGGAACTTACGGACGGCAAGACGATCGTCAAGGTCATCTGCGTGCCGAAGAAACTGGTCAATATTGTGGTTAAGGGCTGATTGTCTTTGGAAGGAGCACGGTTTTTGCGCCGTGCTCTTTTCGTTTTGTATACCTGTACGAATAAATAGGAAATATGATATAATACAACTATTATCAAGGAATGAATGGCAGTGAGGAAGGGACACTGTTTCGGGAAGGATGATACATAGTGTTGAAGGCATATGCGATCGAAAATCTTCGTGAGGGAATGATTGTCGGGCGGGACGTTCTGGATCATGATATGGGGATCTTAATCGGGGCTGGAACGATTTTGACAAAGGAACTGATTTACAGCTTGCTTGATCGGCCGATTTTTTCGGTTTATATTGAAGAATCGGAAGCGCCGATTGAGATTCCGGGCAAAGAACACCTGCTAGATGATGATTACATGCGGTGTTATGAAACGGTCTATGAAAAGCTGGGAAAGATTTTCGAATCGGTGGCTGCACGTGGCGAATTTGACGCAGCGGTGTTGCAGGAAATTATGGATGAAAGGAATCTTCGGGAGCTCTGCGATGGCTCCAAGGCCGTTTCTCAGATTCATAATATGACCCGGGAGGGAAGTTATCTTGTAAACCATTGCCTGCATGTCGGGATTTTGGCGGGGCTGATGGGAAAATGGCTGAACTGGTCGATGCTGGACCGGTATAATCTGGTGATCGCTGGATTGTTTCTTGACATCGGCAAGATGAAAATTTCGCCGGATATTTTGGAAAAGAAGGGAAAACTGACGGACAGTGAGTTCGAAATCATCAAGCGTCACACGCAGTATGGCCATGAACTTATCGTCAGAACGACATTGGGAACCAACCGGGATATTTTGGATGGAGTTATGCAGCATCATGAGCGGTGTGATGGTTCGGGGTACCCGAGTCATTTGAAAAAAGGGATGATTTCCCGATTTGGCCGATTGCTTGCTATTCTCGACATCTATGATGCCATGGCGGGAGACCGGGTCTTTGCCAAACGACGTTCTCCATTTGATGTGTTCGCGATTTTGTATGATGATATCTTGAATGGAAAGCTGGATACGGAATATGGTGTGTTCTTCCTTAAAAATCTCTGCCATTCGCTGAACGGAAGCTGGGTGCAGCTCAGCAACGGGGAGCAGGGGCGTATCGTTTATATCGATGAGAGCCGTGTCACCTCGCTGCCTGTGGTTCAGACGGCGAGCGGTGAATTTATCGATTTGAATACAGAGCGCGGGGTAAAAATCGAATCCATTTTGACGGCCAGCGAGGTCGGTTAAAATTGCTGACAGCCTGTGAGCGGCTGTCGGAACAAAAAAAGAATGCGGTATGGCCGGAAATATGGCCGGGTACAATGGCGTTTGCCATTGTACCCTTTTTGGTTCTGCGGTATAATGAAGGTCATACATTCGATATGATCCGGGAGGGATTGTCATGGCGATGGTGCCAAAGCTGAATACCATGCAATGGGATAAGGAAATGCCGTTTCAGGTGACGGCGCCGTTTGAGCCAATGGGCGACCAGCCTCAGGCCATTGAAGATCTGGCGCAGGGGATCCGAAACGGTCAGGAAGCACAGGTCCTTTTGGGGGCGACTGGTACAGGAAAGACCTATACGATTGCCAAGGTGATTGAAAAAGTCCAGAAGCCGACGCTCGTTATTGCGCATAACAAGACATTGGCGGCTCAGCTGGCCAGTGAGTTTAAAGCCTTCTTTCCCAATAATTATGTCGGTTATTTTGTCAGTTATTACGATTATTATCAGCCGGAGGCATATATTGCCTCGACGGATACATATATCGAAAAGGATGCTTCAATCAATGATGAGATCGATGAATTGCGTCATTCTGCGACGTGTTCGCTGTTTGAGCGGCGCGATGTCATCATCGTAGCTTCGGTGTCCTGCATTTACGGCCTTGGCTCGCCGGAAAGTTATCATGAAATGGTTCTGTCTCTTCATAAAGGACAGGAAGCGGATCGTGATGCCATTTTGCGCAAGCTGGTTTCCATTCGCTATGAACGCAATGATATTGCCTTTGAGCGCGGCAGGTTCCGGGTGCGCGGAGATGTGATTGAAATATTCCCTGCCGGGTATAACAATCGGGCAGTGCGCATTGAGATGTTTGGCGATGAAATCGACCGCATGGTGGAGTTTGATGTGACGACGGGCGAAATTCACGGGGAACGAACTCATGTCATGGTCTTTCCTGCTTCTCATTATGTTACCGAAGAAGAGGATATGAAGATTGCCATGCGGGATATCCGTGCGGAGATGGAAGAACAGGTCCGTCAGTTTCGGGAACAGGGCAAGTTGCTCGAAGCGCAGCGCATTGAACAGCGTACGAATTACGATCTGGAAATGATGCAGGAAATGGGCTATTGTTCGGGAATTGAAAATTATTCGCGTCATTTGACGCACCGCAAGGCAGGGGATGCACCGTATACCCTGCTGGACTATTTCCCGGAGGATTTCCTTATCGTTATGGACGAATCGCATGTTACGCTGCCTCAGCTTCATGCCATGTATGCCGGAGACCGCAGCCGTAAGGTATCTTTGGTTGAAAATGGTTTTCGGCTTCCTTCTGCCTTTGATAATCGTCCATTGACTTTTGAAGAATTTGCGGCACGCATCAATCAGATCATTTATGTATCAGCGACGCCGGGCAGGTATGAGCTCAGTAAAGCGCAGCAGGTTGCACAGCAAATTATTCGTCCGACTGGATTGCTGGATCCGGAGATCGAAGTGCGGCCGCTTGACGGCCAGATCGATGATTTGCTTGCGGAAATCCGGATTCGCATTGGCCGGAATGAGCGCGTGTTAGTCACGACCCTGACAAAAAAAATGGCAGAAAATCTCACGGATTATTTCAAAGAGACGGGGATAAAAGTACGTTATCTTCATTCCGATATTGCGACAATAGAACGGGCGGAAATCATTCATGATCTGCGCGCCGGAGAATTTGATGTGCTGGTCGGAATCAATCTGCTGCGAGAGGGCCTTGATATGCCGGAAGTGTCCTTGATTGCGATTCTGGATGCGGATAAAGAAGGTTTTTTGCGTTCGGATACTTCGCTGATACAGATCATAGGACGTGCCGCCCGCAATGCGAACGGCCATGTCATCATGTATGCTGACACTGTGACGGACTCGATGAAACGCGCAATGGAAGAAACGGAACGGCGCCGTGAAATTCAGGATGCTTACAATAAGAAGCACGGTATCGTTCCCAAAACCATTGAGAAGCCGATTAAGCCGCTCATTGAGACGACGCTGGTCGCAGAGGAAAGCGGTTCCTATGCCGTCCGCAGGGGCAGTAAAAAGCTCACGAAAAAGGACAAGGAGAAACTGATCAAGACGCTGACACGTGAAATGCAGCAGGCATCGCGGGCCTTGGAATTTGAGCGGGCTGCTGAGCTTCGTGATATGATTCTTGAATTGAACGGGACGTTGCCGCCGGCGAACGCATGAGGCAGGATTTGCGACTATAAAGCTTTGCTTGGGAGACGCAGAGCAGGAGAAGAGTGAAATGTGAGTTGAAGGAGGAGAGCGTTTGATCTTGCATTCAGAGAAAAAATTTTTTTTGACCGTATTTCTTGGGATTATGACGGCAATGGCGCCGCTTTCGACGGATATGTATCTGCCCGCATTGCCGGAGATGAGCGTGGATTTCGGTATATCCGCATCGCTGACGCAGCTGACTCTTACCATGACTATGTTCGGCATGGCGCTGGGACAGATGTTCATGGGCCCGCTTTCGGACCGGTTCGGGCGAAAGATACCGCTGATGTGCGGCATGGCTGTTTTTACCGCGGCAAGTTTCGGCGCCTGTCTGGCGGAGAGTATTACGATATTTCTTGCCTTTCGTTTTTTGCAGGGGTTCAGCGGAGCAAGCGGGATTGTCATCGCCCGCGCGATTGCGCGTGATGTTGCTGAGGGCCCGGAACTCACTCGTTTTTTTGCCGTTTTGATGCTGGTCAATGGCGTGGCGCCGGTTGCTGCGCCGGTCATTGGCGGACAGATCCTTCGGTTTGCGGACTGGCGCGCTGTCTTTGCTGTTCTTATGCTGATTGGTATGGCACAGTTCATCTCTACGCTGCGTTATCGAGAGACGCTTTCCCCCGTGGAGCGCATCCGGAGTGTCGGGCAATCCTTTTTGAAGTTTCCGATGCTGATGCGTGATCGTTATTTCAGGGGGCATTGTCTGCTGCAGTTGTTTTTCTTTAGTTCCTTTTTTTCTTATATCGGCGGGAGTTCGTTTGTCTTTCAGAACGTTTATCATGTTTCGGCTCAGACGTACAGTTTGATGTTCGGCGGTATTGGCATAGGTCTCTTTCTGGCTGGGATGGTGCCGGCACGTCTGGCTGGGCGGGTATGTGATGAAAAACTGTTGGAGATTTCTCTTTTTATTCCGCTCATCGGTTCTGTTTTTTTGCTGGCTGGATTTTTGCTGAATGCCCCCATGATGTATACCCTTCTGGTACTTTTTGTGACGATCGTTCCGCTTTCTGTGATGGGGACGGCGAGTTTTTCTCTCGCGCTTTCCAGACAGGGGAGAAATGCCGGGGCGGCGAGCGCGCTGCTTGGCTTTAGTCAGATGATCCTGGGCAGCGCCATGATGCCGATTGTCGGCGCAGCTGGTGACAGCAATCCTATACCCATGGCCGTACTGATGCTGTCCGGGTATGTGCTGAGCGGAGCCGTGTATTGGATGATGATCCGGAAGAAAGGTGGATCTGGAAATGGAAAATAGTATTAAAATCAAGGGGGCGCGCGCGCATAACCTGAAAAATATCGATGTGGAGATTCCACGTGATAAATTGGTGGTCATTACCGGCTTGTCCGGATCAGGCAAGTCCTCTCTGGCGTTCGATACGATCTATGCCGAGGGGCAGCGCCGCTATGTCGAGTCGCTGTCCTCTTATGCCCGGCAGTTTCTGGGGCAGATGGATAAGCCGGATGTGGACAATATTGACGGACTCTCTCCGGCAATTTCTATCGATCAGAAGACGACAAGCCATAATCCGCGTTCGACGGTCGGCACTGTGACGGAGATCTATGATTATCTTCGCTTGCTGTTTGCCCGTGTCGGACGCCCGCATTGTCCCAAGTGCGGAAAGCCGATCGCGCAGCAGACTGTGGATCAGATGATCGATCAGATTCAGACCCTGCCGGAACGTACGAAACTGCTGATCATGGCGCAGGTTGTACGTGGTAAAAAAGGAGAACACAAAAAGGTTCTGGAACATATCCGTCATGAGGGATACGTCCGCGTGCGCATTGACGGTGAAGTCTATGATGTCAACGAAGATATCGCATTGGAAAAAAATAAAAAACATACGATTGAGGTCGTCGTTGATCGTCTGATCGTGCGGGAAGGGATGGAGCAGCGTCTGGCCGATTCTCTGGAGACCGCGCTGAAGCTTGGAGAGGGCGTCGTTTATGTCCAGATTGTGGATGGCGAGCTTTTGATGTTCAGCGAGAATTTTGCCTGTGTAGACTGCGGCATTAGTCTGCCGGAAATTACACCGCGTATGTTTTCTTTTAATAATCCTTACGGGGCATGTCCGGTTTGCATGGGGCTTGGCAGCCATATGGAATTCGATGAAGAACTTGTTGTGCCGGATCCGTCGCTGTCCGTTGGTCAGGGGGTATTTGCTCCGCTGTCCAAAAATCCGCACTCCTATGCCATGTGTGCGATGTCTGCGGTATTGGCTGATTATGGATATACGACGGATACACCTTGGAAAGATATGGATAAAACGACGAGACAGGTTCTGCTGCATGGTGCCGGTGAAGAGAAATTCCGCTTTCAGTACACGAATATGTTCGGTGAACGAAAGGAATATTATGTAGAGTTTGAGGGCGTACTGCCCCTGCTGTCGCGCCGCTATCGGGAGACGGATTCCGATGAAATGCGCGAGTCGTATGAGAACTATATGACAGCGATTCCCTGTCCGGCCTGTCACGGCGCCCGTCTGAAACCGGAGACATTGGCGGTGACGGTCGGAGGGAAGAATATCCATGATGTTACGGAGCTTACCATTCGCGAAGCGGATGAATTTTTTGCAACGGTGGAGCTTACGGCACGCGAGCAGAAAATCGCGGCGCAGATCCTCAAAGAAATTCATGCGCGCCTGAATTTCCTGCTGAATGTCGGTCTGGATTATCTGACTCTGTCGCGTTCGGCCGGTACGCTTTCCGGAGGAGAAGCTCAGCGTATTCGTCTGGCTACCCAGATCGGTTCTGGTTTGCAGGGTGTGCTTTATGTATTGGACGAACCGAGTATCGGCCTGCATCAGCGCGATAATAACCGTCTGCTGGCCACGCTGAAAAAACTGCGCGATTTGGGCAATACGCTCATTGTCGTTGAGCATGATGAGGATACGATGTATGCGGCAGATCATATTATCGACATCGGTCCCGGCGCGGGAGCGCATGGCGGACGAGTGGTCGCACAGGGTACGGCACAGGAGATCATGAAGGTTCCTGAATCCGTGACCGGACAATACCTGTCCCGCCGCAGGTTCATTCCTGTTCCATCGAAGCGCAGACCGGGCAATGGGCATTACATTGAGGTCGTCGGCGCGCAGGAAAATAATCTCAAGAATATCCGCGTGAAGTTCCCGCTTGGAACCATGACGCTGGTGACCGGAGTGTCCGGCTCCGGCAAAAGTACGCTGGTCAATGAAATCCTTTATAAAGGAATTGCCTCCAGGCTGTACCATGCCAAGGGAAAGCCGGGCAGGCATAAAAAAATAAAAGGGTTGGAGTATATCGATAAAATCATCGATATTGATCAGCAGCCGATCGGGCGTACGCCGCGATCTAATCCGGCGACCTATACCGGCGTATTTGATGCGATTCGCGAATTATTCAGCCAGACTTCCGAGTCGAAAATGCGCGGTTATAAAGCGGGACGCTTCAGTTTTAACGTTAAGGGCGGCCGCTGTGAGGCATGCAAGGGAGACGGGATTTTAAAGATCGAGATGCATTTTCTTCCGGATGTCTATGTACCCTGTGAGGTCTGCAAGGGGGCGCGCTATAACCGGGAAACGCTGGAGGTGCGTTATAAGGGGAAAAATATTTCCGAGGTACTCAATATGACCATTGATGAAGCTTTGGATTTTTTCCAGAATGTACCGCGCATTGCGCGAAAACTGCAAGTGATTCAGGACGTAGGTCTTGGCTATATCAAGCTCGGACAGCCGGCGACAACCCTTTCCGGCGGCGAAGCCCAGCGCGTCAAGCTCGCGACAGAGCTCGCGCGCCGCAGCACGGGCCGCACGCTCTACATCCTCGATGAGCCGACGACTGGCCTGCATACTGCGGATATCCATAAGCTTTTGGACATCCTGCATCGTCTGGTTGACGGCGGCGATACGGTGGTGATCATTGAACATAATCTCGACGTGATCAAGACGGCGGATTATATCATTGATCTCGGACCGGAGGGCGGCGATAAAGGAGGTACGATTGTAGCGGAAGGACGGCCGGAAGATATCGTCAAGGTAAAGGAGTCGTATACCGGAAGGTTCCTGCGGCCCTTGCTGGAAGAAAAGAACGGATGAGAGGCGGGAAATCTTGCAAACAGTGAGCAATGTTCTGGAACAGGGCCGATTTTCATTGCTTCGCGTGTTGGGAAAAGCACGTTTGGTCGTGGATGCGACGGCCGGAAATGGGAGGGATACCCTGTTTCTGGCTGAACATACTCCGCCGGAAGCTCATATTTATGCCTTTGATATTCAGAAAGAAGCCATACAAAAGACGCGGGCTGTTACCGCTGCGTATGCCGAAAAGATTCATTATCTGGTGTGTGGACATGAATTTCTTGGTCAGATCGTTCCTGAAGAAATCGATGTGGCGGTGTTTAATCTCGGATATCTGCCGGGAGCAGATCATGGTATCACCACCCGGACGGAAACGACAAGACGCGCGGCGGCTGCGGCGCTGACCAGACTGCGGGTTCATGGAATATGTCTGATCACCGTGTATCCGGGGCATCCGGAAGGTTCGGCGGAGGCGGACATGCTGGCCGGATATCTTTCTCGGCTTCCGGTGCATGAATTCACGGTTGGCTGTTATCAGCTGATGAATCATAAGAAAACAGCGCCGTATCTTTATTTAATCGAACGGACCGGCAGGCGCTGTCCTGTTTGATTTTCCCTACAAAAAGGAGGTCCTGTCGGCTCGTGGCAGCCGGCAGGACCTCTGTTTTGTAATCATCAGGAGTAATTGTCGGTATGAAGATATTCGCGTTCTACGATCTGCCCGTTCTGTTTCCATAGGCGGTAAAGCGATGGACGGCCGGCAGGTCCGTCGGTCAGAAGGGAAATCGATCGGCCGTTCAGATCGGATCTGGTTCCCAGTACATAAATGGTCAGGGCAGAGCCTGTATTGGCGATTCGGAGATAGACCGGATGCGGCAGGGGATTGCGAAAGGAAAAATCGAGCAGATCATCGGCAACCGTAGCATCGCGTCCTGCCGGTACATAGTGGGAGGGCAGAGAGTGACTGCTTCGCTCCGTCGGCGTCATTCCTGCAAGCAGGATGGCATTATAGAGCGTGGAGCTTACCTGACAGACTCCGCCGCCTACATCGACAGCCGGTTCTCCGTCGACAATGACGCCGGCATCTTTGTAGCCGGCAGAACGGGTGCGGCGTCCGACGATGCGGTTAAAGGAGAGCTCTGCCTGACTGCGTATCAGGACGCCCTGTAGGTGGCTGGCGGCGATGCCGATATTGTCTCCGCGGTCGCCGGGCTGAAATCTGGTCGTGTAGGCACCAAGCACGGTGTCGATATCGGCCAGATCCTCGTCGCGAACGAAGGGAAGCTGTTCCTCTGGCTCCAAATGGACGGACACGGTACGTGCAAGCCCTTCCAGCTGCGATCTTAGCGTGTCGGCTACCGGCTGGATATCGAGATTCAGTCCGATTACAGCCGGTATTTTCTTGATTCGTCCATCTGGAAGGAGACGCGCTGAGGCATTGACCGGCTGGCGTTCGATGTCCTTCTGTATTTGTATCAGCCGACTGTTCAGCAAGTCTTCGTCGTAGGCGCCGGTAAGGCGGATGCTGCGCCCGGTGAGCGCACAGCGCATTTGCGTTATCAGGTTTAGAAAAAAACCGTTTTCCCGTCCTGTCCGGTATGCTTCATCGGCAGCCTGATCGACGTTGGCATGAAGGGCGATATCCTCAGGGCGTATGTTCCAGCTTCGGTCCTTGAACGTAAGGACGATCGCGGTTTGTTTGAGCTTTTGCTGCGCTGTTTTTTCAAAGTAGCGGTGTACTTCCTGTCTGGACATGCCGGCCAGCGTGACTCCATCGGATTGGACACCCATGGCAACGCGGTCCTCATTGTTCATGGAGACAGAAATGCTGCCGATAATGACCACAATAAAAGCGAAAAGGATCGTAAAAGCAGCGATAAGTTTTGCTAAAGAGAAGGAAGATACATTCATGTGATACCAATGCTCCTATGAGAAATTTACTTTCATTATAGCCGTTTCTCATAGAAGTGGCAATGGAAGAAAGCTCATCGTGCTGCACCGGGATAGACCAGTTGCAAATTGCCAGTAGGTATGATAAAATAATTTTCATCTTGATGTTGTGAAAGACGATGAGGAAGAGGAGTACGTCAGCCGGGTGCTGCAGCGAGGGGACGGACGGTGCAAGTCCTTGTGCCTGCTGGCGGAAGGTAGCTTCTGAGTTGCTTTGCTGAATGAAAAGTAAGCGGAGACGCGGGCCGCGTTATGGCATGGAGCTGCAGGGCTGTCAGGCTTTGCGGGAACATTGGTGGTACCACGAAAGCAGGCGCTTTCGTCCTTTGGGACGGAAGCGCTTTATTTTTTTGAGGAGGATTTTTATGCCGGAAAAAGAAGAGCTGGGGAACAACATCCCAAAGGTTTATGATCCGCAATTGTTTGAGAAGAAATGGTACTCATTTTGGGAAAAGAATAAATTTTTCCATGCGGAGGTGGATAAGAACAAGAAGCCGTACAGCATGGTCATCCCGCCGCCGAACGTCACGGGTCAGCTGCACATGGGCCACGCGCTCGACAATACGCTGCAGGATATTTTGATCCGCTATCACCGCATGCAGGGCTGCAACACGGTTTGGATCCCGGGCTGCGACCACGCGGGCATTGCGACGCAGGCCAAGGTCGAGGGAAAGCTGCGCGAGGAGGGTACGAACCGCTATGAGCTCGGCCGCGAGAAGTTCCTCGAGCGCGTCTGGGACTGGAAGGAGAAGTTCGGCAGCCGCATCATGTTCCAGCTGCGCTCCCTCGGCTCCTCGCTCGACTGGGACCGCGAGCGCTTCACGATGGATGAGGGCTGCAGCCGCGCTGTGCGCGAGGTGTTCGTGAGCCTCTATGAGAAGGGGCTCATCTATCAGGGAACGCGTATTACGAACTGGTGTCCGTCGTGCAACACGGCCATCTCGGACATCGAGGTCGAGCACGAGACGGAGAAGGGCCATCTCTGGCACCTGCGCTATGAGGTAGAGGGCGAACCGGGCAAGTATGTCGAGATCGCGACGGCGCGTCCGGAGACGATGTTCGGCGATACGGGCGTCGCGGTACATCCGGACGATGAGCGCTACAAGGATCTCGTCGGCAAGACGCTGATCCTGCCGGTCGTCGGCCGCCGCATTCCGCTGTTCGCTGACGAGTATGTCGACAAGGAGTTCGGCACGGGCGCGGTCAAGGTCACGCCGGCGCACGATCCGAACGACTTCGAGATGGGCCAGCGCCATCACCTTGAGGAAATCAAGGTCATCGGCAATACGGGCAAGATGCTCGAGGGAGCCGGAAAATACGCGGGCATGGACCGCTACGAATGCCGTAAGGCGCTTGTCAAGGAACTCGAGGAGACGGGCGTTCTCGTCTTGGTCGAGGAGCATGAGCACGCCGTTGGTCACTGCTCGCGCTGCCATTCGACGATTGAGCCGCTCGTCTCGAAGCAGTGGTTCGTCAAGATGGAGAGCCTTGCCAAGCCGGCCATCGAGGCGGTGAAGGACGGCCGCATCCAGTTCGTGCCGGAGCGCTTCACGAAGACGTACATCAACTGGCTCGAGAACATCCGCGACTGGTGCATCTCGCGCCAGCTCTGGTGGGGTCACCGCATCCCCGCCTGGTACTGTGACGACTGCGGCGAGACGAGCGTCTCGCGCACGGATCTCACGGCATGCCCGCACTGCGGGAGCCACCATATCCATCAGGATGAGGATGTGCTCGACACCTGGTTCAGCTCGGGCCTCTGGCCGTTCGAGACGTTCGGCTGGCCGGATAAGACGCCGGAGCTCGCGCAGTTCTACCCGACGTCGACGCTCGTCACGGGCTATGACATTATCTTCTTCTGGGTCGCGCGCATGGTCATGATGGGGCTGGAGTTCGGCAAGGACATCCCATTCCATCACGTATTCATCCACGGCCTCGTGCGCGACAGTCAGGGCCGCAAGATGAGCAAGTCCCTCGGCAACGGCATCGATCCCGTCGAGGTCATCGAGAAGTATGGCGCCGATACGCTGCGTTTCATGCTCATCACGGGCAACACGCCGGGCAACGATATGCGCTTCTATTGGGAGCGCGTCGAGAGCGCGCGCAATTTTGCAAACAAGATCTGGAACGCGTCGCGCTACATCCTCATGAACCTCGAGGGCTTCGACCGCGCGTTCCGCCCGGAGAAGGCGGACTACACGCTTGCGGACCGCTGGATCCTCTCGCGCTTCGCGCGCACGGAGCAGGGCGTCACGGAGAGTCTTGACAAGTTCGAGCTCGGCGAGGCGGGCCGCATGATCTACGAGTTCCTCTGGAATGAGTTCTGTGATTGGTACATCGAACTCACGAAGGCGCGCCTCTACGACAAGGAGAATGTGCGCGCGAAGAACACGGCGCTCTATGTGCTCTCCTATGTCCTCGAGAACACGCTGCGCCTGCTGCATCCCTTTATGCCGTTCCTCACGGAGGAAATCTGGCAGAAGGTGCCGCATGATACGCGTTTCCCGAGCATCATGATCGCCGACTGGCCGAAGGGCGACGAAGCCTTCATCGATGATGAGACGGAGGCGCAGATGACGGCTATCATGGAGACCATCAAGACTGTCCGCAACCTGCGTGCCGAGGTCGGCGCAGCGCCGGGGCACAGAAGCGAGGTTATGCTGCATTTCACGGAAAGCGGGCTGCATCCGGTTTTTGCCGCGCATCAGGGCTATCTTCAGGCTTTGGCGGCCGCCGATCCGGTCACTTTCCTGGCCGATGATGCCGAGAAACCGGACAATGCTATGTCCGGCATTGTTGCCGGTGTGGAGATTTTCCTGCCGCTCAAGGGGCTCATTGATGTAGAAAAAGAGACGAACCGCCTTCAGAAGGAATTGGATAAGCTTGAGAAAGAAATCAAGCGTCTGACGGGTAAGCTGAGCAATGAAGGATTCCTTCGAAAGGCGCCGGAACAGATCGTGGCGGGAGAGAGAGAGAAGCTGGCCGGCTATGAGGAGAAGAAAAAATCGGTGGAAACCCGTATAAGAGATCTTGCGGAACTTTGATAGGAGCGACAAGCATGAATTATCAGGAAGCCTTGTCCTATCTGGATGGGCTGAATATCTTTGGGGTCAGGCTGGGGCTTTCGCGTATCCGCCGTTTACTGGAACTTCTGGACCTTCCGCAGGATCGCTACCGGACGATTCATGTAACCGGGACGAACGGAAAGGGCTCGGTATCCGCTATGTTAGCAGGCATCCTTCTTCGTTCGGAGATACATACCGGTCTGTATACTTCGCCGCATCTGGTGTCGTATACGGAGCGGATTCAGGTGGATGGACAGCCGATCGGTGAGCAGGAGTTTGCAGACTGTCTGGCGGTTGTCCGCGGCTGTATTGACCGGATGGAGGCTGAGGGGGCTGAATGCCCGACGCAGTTTGAAGTGCTTACAGCGATGGCATTCTACTACTTTGCCGTCCGCCGTGTGGAATATGCAGTGATTGAAGTGGGGCTGGGAGGACTGCTCGATTCCACGAATGTCATTGTGCCGGAAGTATCTGTGATCACGAATGTTTCTATGGAACATGCAGACCGCTGCGGCGGAACACTGGAGGGGATTGCCCGCCATAAAGCCGGGATAATCAAAGACGGCGTGCCTGTGGTCACAGCGGCTTCGGGAGTGCCGCTGGATATCATACGGCATACGGCAGAAGAGCGAAATTCGGATATCTTTGTTGCCGGGGAGGATTTTCATACGAATTATTTATCCTGTGACGGGCATACGCAAAGGCTGGAATTTTCTTCGGCATTGCTGGGGATTTCGAACGAGCCCTATGAACTGCACCTGCTTGGCCGGCATCAGGTGGAAAACAGTTCTGTGGCGGTAATGACGGCGGCTCTTCTTCACAACATAGACAGTCGTATCCGGGCAAAGACGGTCGATGAGGCTCTTCGGCTGGTGACCTGGCCGGCCCGTTTTGAGCGCATCGACCGGGGGCGGCAGACCGTTATTGTGGATGGCGCTCATAATCCGGCAGGGATGATGGCGCTGCGGGACAGTCTGGACCTTTATTTTCCGGCGGAGCAGCGCGTCCTGCTTCTTGGTATTCTCAGGGACAAGGACATTGATTCCATGCTCGATATTCTTCTTCGTCCGAATGACACGGTTGTTGTTACTACGCCGCATTCAGACCGGGCGGCAGATCTTTTGGATTTGTCTCGCAGAGCGGCTCCGCATGTGCAGCATGTCGAGGCGGTGGCGGATAATGCCGAGGCGCTGGATCGCGCATTGGAACTGGCAAACGGAGAAAAACTTCTGGTTATGGCTGGTTCGCTGTATCTTGTGGGCGGTGTGCGTCAGCTTCTGGAACGGAGGGATGCGTTATGAGGACAAGCTCCGGTACGGACCCGGATTTTCGTCAGCGGCGCCGCGACGCGGCACGCGAACGATGGAAAGGCCGCATCGCAAGATGGTCCTGGTACGCTGTGCTGGCGGAAACCTTTCTGCTCGCTTTATATCCGGCTGGGGCAATCGCTGCCCTGCTGGCTGCTGTTCTGCTCCTGCTGGTGAGGCTGCGGCTGGATCCATCATTCTGTCTCCGACATCTCCCCTTTGATGTTCCGGCAGGGCTGTTCATTCTGATCAGCGGTGTTTCCGTATTGGCTTCGCCGGATCGGGGTTTCAGTTTCTATAATTGGTACAATCTGGTCGGGGTCTATGCCCTGACTTATCTGGTTGTCGGGCAGCAGATCCGCACTTCGGCGCAGCTTCGCGAATGGCTGACTGCGCTGGGAATGGCTGCCGTTCTGGTCGTGCTTTACGGATTTTATCAGTATGTGTTCGGTATCGATATCAGTGCGATGAAATGGGTAGACGGCGACGCTTTTCCCGAATTGCGGAAGCGGGTATTTTCTACCTGGGAGAATCCGAATATACTGGCGGGATATCTCGATATCATGATATGTATGGCGTTTGGCTTGTTCATCAAGGCGGATTCCAAAGGCAAGCGCTGTGTGCTCGGCGTGGCAATGCTGTTGCTGGCAGCCTGCCTGGCCATGACCTATGCCCGCGGCGCCTGCCTTGTCATTGCCATCCTTTTTGCGATTTATGGTGTGCTGAAAGACCGGCGTGTTTTGCTGACTTGCCTGGTGGTAGGGGGCGGCCTTTTGTTGCTGGATCCAGTCCTTTATGAACGGCTGGCTTCCGTGTTTACGAAAGTGGATACGTCTTCGGAAATGCGGCTGGCTTTTTGGGAAAGCACGGTGGCCATGATACAGGATCATCCGTTTTTGGGGATCGGCTGGGGAGCCTATTGGATGGTTTATCCGGAGTATGATTTCTATTTGCAGGGAGCAGATATTCGCATTGTACACGCACATAATCTCTACCTGAATTATGCGGCTGAGATCGGTCTGCCGGGAGCTGCTGCGTTTTTGTGGTTTTTCTTTGGGACAATGATTACTGCCCTGCGTCAGACATTTCGGGTGAACGGTTCCTCAAAAGCGCAGGAGGCAGAGGTTTCCAAAAAGAACGAAGAGGGGAAGGAAACGAAGGAAGAACAGCAGGTAGACGAATGCGCAGTATCTTCTTTCGCTCCTTTGTTTCTTCCTTTTTGGCAGGAGTTTCTCCAGTGGCCGGCGTCCCGCCTTTTGGAAGGGGCATCACTGGGGATGGGACTGGCTGTGCTTTCGATTGCCCTGAATGGGCTGACGGATGATTTGCTGTTTAATATTCCGTCATCGATGTTGTTCTGGATGCTGGCAGCTGCGGCATCTGCTGTTTCCCTGCAGCATGAGGAGATCATCGCCAGCTGAGAAAGAGAGGCGTTCCTATGAAAGAGAAAGTCAATATTTCCAAGGCGACAATCGATCGCCTTCCCCTTTATTTTCGTACGCTGCGATTGGCACAGGACGAAGGGATCGATATTATCTCTTCCGACGAGCTCGGAAGAAGACTGGGAATCACACCGGAGCAGATTCGTAAGGATCTGGCTTCCTTCGGCCAGTTTGGGAAAAAAGGCGTCGGCTATTATGTCAATGAGCTGAAGCGCAATGTCGGCGAGATTCTTGGATTGAATAACCATTGGAACATTGCTGTGGTCGGTATCGGGCATTTGGGCGCAGCGCTGGCCAATTACCAGAATTTTGTCACGCTGGGCTTCAATCTTGTTGCGCTGTTTGATCAGGATCCTAACGTAATCGGCAGGACGGTCAATCATGTTAAAGTGGAAGATATCCGCAATATCAAGCAAATCGTCAAGGAGAGAAATATTCAGATTGGGATTATCGCTGTTCCTGCTGCCTTTGCGCAGGGAGTGGCCGATAAATTGGTCGAATCCGGCGTGAAAGGGATATGGAATTTCGCACCAATCAAGATGGAAGTGCCGGAATCCATGCACATCGTGAATGAAGATCTGTCTATTGGATTGAGCAGTTTATCCTATCACATTACCAGAAAATAAACAGGATATTGAATATGTGAAGATTGGAACAAAATGCCATGAACCGCCGTCAACTCTATCTTGACGGCGGTTTCTTTTCGTGATATTCTTATGAATGGGACATAAGTGGAGCATACCATTACGATAATTTATAATTATAATTCATGGTCTCGATAACTTCTTGTTATCAGTGAGAATCTGGATTAAATCGTAATAAGGAATTTTAAACGCGACACCTGGTCCCGGACGTTAAAATCTGTTGTCGGAACCGAACGGGGAGGACACTGATGAGGGAGGATTTTCCATGATAGATATTCTCGATCGCGTGCGCAACAAAGCGCTGCAGGCGAAAATTGTGACGGCAGAAGAGGCCGCAGCCTTTTTCCAGCCGGGAATGAATGTCGCAACCAGCGGCTTTACGGCATCTGCTTACCCGAAAGCAGTACCGCTTGCTCTGGCGGAACGCATGAAAAAGGAACCGTTTACGATCAATTTGTGGACTGGTGCCTCAACCGGCCCGGAACTTGATGATGCTTTGGCTGCGGTACATGGAATCAAGAAGCGTCTGCCGTATCAGACCGACAAGGTACTGCGGAATGAGATCAATGATGGTTCGGTCAATTATCTTGACCTCCATTTGTCAGAGTCTGCACAGCTCAGCCGCTGCGGCTATCTTGGCAAGATCGATGTGGCTGTTGTGGAAGCCTGTGCGATTACAGAAGATGGGAACATCATTCCGACTACATCTTTGGGGAATGCGGCTTCTTATGTACAGAGTGCAGATACCGTTATCGTCGAAGTGAATACCTCGCAGCCGCTGGATCTTGAGGGTATGCACGATGTGTACATTCCGATGGATCCGCCGAATCGTCTGCCGATTCCGATCGTTAAGGCCAGCGACCGCGTGGGAACGCCGTATATCCCCTGCACACCGGAAAAGATTAAGTATATCGTTCCCTGTGATATACCGGATCATACTCGTTCCCTGAAGGCGATCGATGAAAATTCCAAAAAAATGAGCCAGTTTACACTGGATTTCCTCAAAAAGGAGATTCAGGCGGGACGCATGCCGGAAAATCTGCTTCCGCTCCAGTCTGGTGTCGGCAATGTGGCCAATGCGGTCATCGCCGGATTTGTCGATTCTGATCTCAAAGATCTTACGGTATATACAGAGGTCATTCAGGATGGCATGCTGGATCTCATTGATGCCGGCAAGCTGAATTTTGCGTCTGGCACGGCGTTCAGCCCGTCGCCGGAGGGAATGGCTCGTTTCTATAAGGACGTCGCAAAATATAAGAAATATCTGCTGCTTCGTCCGGAAGAAATTTCCAACAGCCCGGAAGTCGTTCATCGTCTCGGCGTGATCGCTATGAATACGGCGATTGAGGTTGATATTTATGGCAATGTCAATTCGACGCATATTACGGGGACGAAAATGATGAACGGTATCGGCGGCAGCGGCGACTTTGCCCGCAATGCTTATCTGACGATCTTTTATACGCCGTCCGTTGCAAAAGACGGAAAGATTTCCTCTGTGGTTCCTATGTGTTCGCATGTGGATCATACCGAACATGATGTGGATATTATCATCACCGAACAGGGCATCGCAGATCTTCGGGGCAAGGCACCGCGTGAACGCGCTCTGGAAATCATCAACCACTGCGCACACCCGGATTACCGGCCCATTCTGCTGGATTATTTCCAGCGTGCCGATGCGGCGACGAAACATGCAAATACCCCGCATCTCCTTCATGAAGCACTTTCCTTCCATGAGCGGTTCGTGGAAAATGGAAGCATGAAATAAAAAATATAAAAAGATATAAAGGGATATATTGGACTGAATGAATCAGGAGGAATTTCCAAATGAGCACAGAACATGAGAAAATTCAGGCGGAGCTTGCCAAATATCAGGCAAGCGTGGAAAAGGCAGTAGCCCGTTTCCCGGAGCGCGATCATCTCCCGGAGCAGCGTTTGTACACGCCGCTGGACATCAAGGATACGGATTATGCGGATGAGATCAGTTTCCCAGGCGTTTATCCATATACCCGCGGTGTTCAGCCGACGATGTATCGCGGCCGTTTCTGGACGATGCGTATGTATGCGGGATTCTCTACGGCGGAGGAATCCAACAAGCGTTACCGCATGCTGATTGAGAACGGTGCAACAGGCCTGTCCTGCGCTTTTGACCTGCCGACCCAGATTGGATATGATTCCACGGATCCGATTTCGGAAGGCGAGGTCGGCAAAGTCGGTGTTGCCATCGATTCGCTGGCCGACATGGAAGTCTTATTTGATCAGATTGATCTTGGCAAGGTATCAACCTCTATGACCATCAATGCGCCGGCATCGGTTCTGCTGGCCATGTATATCGCTGTGGCGGAAAAGCAGGGCGTTCCTGCTGATCAGCTGCGCGGTACAATCCAGAATGATATTCTCAAGGAATATGCTGCGCGCGGCACGTACATTTTCCCGCCGCGTCCGTCCATGCGCCTGATCACGAACATCTTTGAGTATTGCTCGAAGAATGTGCCGAAATGGAATACGATCTCCATTTCCGGTTACCATATCCGTGAGGCAGGTTCCACGGCTGCTCAGGAGATCGCCTTCACGATCGCCGATGGTATCGCCTATTGCGAAGCGGCTATCAAGGCAGGTCTGAAGATCGATGATTTCGCCGGCCGGCTCTCTTTCTTCTGGAATGCGCATAACAATGTACTGGAGGAAGTCGCTAAGTTCCGTGCTTCCCGCCGAATCTGGGCAAAGGTTATGAAGGAACGTTTCCATGCAGAAAAGGACAAGAGCATGAAGCTGCGTTTCCACACGCAGACGGCTGGTTCCATGCTGACGGCTCAGCAGCCGAACAATAATATCGTTCGTGTTGCGCTGCAGACGGCTGCCGCTGTCATGGGCGGAACGCAGTCCCTGCACACGAATTCCCGCGATGAAGCATTGGCTCTTCCGACGCAGGAGTCGGTTACGATTGCGCTGCGCACGCAGCAGATCGTTGCGTATGAAAGCGGTCTGGCTGATGTCATCGACCCGCTGGCAGGCTCCTATTATGTAGAAGCTATGACCAATAAGATCGAAGCGGAAGCATGGGATTATATCAAAAAGATTGACGATATGGGCGGCGCCGTGGCAGCAATTGAAAAAGGGTATATCCAGAAAGAGATTCAGGATTCTGCTTACAAATGGCAGATGGATGTCGAGTCCGGTGCCCGCACGATCGTTGGCGTCAACAAATTCCAGATGGAAAACGAAGAACCTCCGAAAGACCTGCTGAAAGTCGATGAAGCTGTCGGTGAGCGTCAGAAGGCAAAGGTCAACGAGCTCAAGGCGAAACGGGACAATGAGGCAGTGAAGGCTGCGCTGGCTGATCTTAAAAAGGCATGTCAGGACGAGCAGGAAAATCTCATGCCGCATATTCTCGCTGCGGTCAAGACCTATGCAACATTGGGTGAGATCTGCAACGTCATGCGCGAAGTCTTTGGCGAATATGAGGCGCATGTCAGCCTGTGATTCATATCGTATGGGTTGATCAGCGATAAGCGATGGTTGGAGGAATTCAAAATGGAAAAGAAAATTAGAGTATTAGTTGCCAAACCGGGCTTGGACGGTCATGACCGCGGGGCAAAGGTTGTTGCCCGTGCTTTGCGTGATGCGGGGTTTGAAGTCGTATATACGGGACTTCGTCAGACTCCGGAGCAGATTGCAGAGGCAGCACTGCAGGAAGATGTCAATGTCGTTGCTATGAGCATCCTTTCGGGCGCGCATGGTCATTTGTTCCCGAAAGTTGTTGACCTGATTCGTGAAAAGGGGATGGATGATGTCCTGATCATTGGCGGCGGTGTCATTCCTGAGACCGATATTCCTGCCCTGAAAGAAGCCGGCGTAGCGGAAGTATTCACTCCGGGAACGCCGACTGGTGATGTCGTAAACTTCATCAAGGAGCATGTGAAACTCTGACAAGACAGGTAGTGTTGAGAGTGTTGTTCCCGAAGCAGCTGACAGGCTGTTTCGGGAACGTACTCACAGCACTATTTTCGTGTAGAAAGCAGTCAACGAAAGAATAAGATCCAGTTTACAATTGGAAAGGCGGTGGCAGTTTGAATATTGCAGAAGAACTGCTGAAGGGCAACAGGCTGGCGCTTTCCCGTGCGATTACGGCAATTGAGAACGAGTATGATGAGGCAACGGATATCATGAAAAAATTGTATCCGCACACCGGTCATGCGTATGTTCTGGGCATTACAGGCCCTCCGGGAGCAGGAAAGAGTACCCTGACGGATAAAATTGCCAGGGAATACCGGAAGCAGGGGAAGACCGTCGGTATTGTTGCTGTTGATCCGACAAGCCCATTTACAGGAGGAGCGATTCTTGGCGACCGTATCCGGATGAATGGACTGACGCTTGACGAGGGAGTCTTTATCCGCAGCATGGGAACCCGGGGCAGTCTTGGCGGCTTGTCCCATAAGACAGCCGATGCAGTAAAAGCAATGGATGCTTTTGGAAAGGACATCATTATCGTTGAGACGGTTGGCGTAGGGCAGTCTGAGGTGGATATTGTCAAGGCCGCCGATACGACGGTAGTTGTGCTGATTCCGGGAATGGGCGATGATATTCAGGCCATTAAAGCAGGAATCCTGGAAATCGGTGATCTTTATTGTATCAATAAGTCGGATCTTGACGGAGCGGATAAGCTGGTCCGGGAAATAAATATGATGCTGGATCTGGATAGCTTTATGACGGATTGGCGTCCCCCGATTACTAAGGTCGTGGCCAGCCAGAACGAGGGAATTTCCGACCTTTTGGCGACGGTGGAGAAGCATCGGGACTATATTGAAAAGAACGGGCAGCTGACGGCAAGACGTACCAAGCGAACGCGGGATGAAATGCTGGATATTTTGCGCAGCAATATCGGCGCATATATCAAGGGCAGGATTGTGGACAGCGGGCGTTTGGATGCTTACGTAGAAAAGATCAGAAAAAGAGAAACGGACCCGTATACTGTGGTAGGCAGTGTAATGAAGGAAATGCTCAGATGAACAGGAGGAACGAATATGTTTAAGGTTTTAGGTGTAGATCATATTGGCGTAGCAGTAGCAGATCTCAAAGAAGTTGGCGCTTTCTGGGGGGATGTCCTCGGGCTGCCGGCCAATGGAGAAGAAACCGTTGCAGAGCAGAAGGTGACGACGGGATTTTTCCCGACGCCGAACGGCAGTGAGATTGAACTGCTGGCTGCAACGGAGGAGTCCTCTCCGATTGCCAAATTCATTGAAAAAAATAATGGGCGGGGCGGTATTCAGCATATTGCGCTGCGCGTGGATGATCTTGAGGCCGCACTGGCGGATCTGAAAGAAAAAGGGGTTCGCCTCATTGATGAGAAACCTCGTAAAGGGGCCGGCGGTGCCAAGATTGCTTTCGTTCATCCGAAAGCTTCTCATGGCGTTCTTCTTGAACTTTGCCAGCGTGACTGATTCCTCTTCTGCGTATTTTATTACCTGGTAATCAATTAGTCTTGCAATTTTCACACGAATAGTGCAAAATAGAGATTGCAGAACATGAGAAAAAGGGCGAGGCCCGGATTTCTCGCAAGCTAATTATAGGAGGTATATAATGGCTACTGTTCAGGAAAAGATTGACTTAATGCATGCAAAAAAAGAACATATCATGCAGGGCGGCGGTCAGGCACGTATTGACAAGCAGCATGCGAAGGGCAAACAGACAGCCCGTGAGCGCATCAACAAGCTGTTTGACGAGGGAACCTTCGTCGAATTGGATATGTTCATGAAGCATCGCTGCACGAATTTCGGCCAGGAGAAGAAAGAGCTTCCCGGCGAAGGCGTTGTTACAGGCTATGGTACGATTGACGGCCGCCTTGTCTATGCCTATGCACAGGATTTTACAGTGGAAGGCGGATCGCTGGGCGAGAAGCACGCACATAAGATCTGGAAGGTCATGGATCTTGCGATGAAGATGGGAGCCCCCTGTATCGGCATCAATGATTCAGGCGGAGCCCGTATTCAGGAAGCGGTTGATGCCTTGTCCGGCTATGGCGGCATTTTTTACCGCAATACGGCGGCTTCGGGTGTTATTCCGCAGATCTCCGTTATCATGGGGCCGTGCGCGGGCGGTGCGGTATACAGCCCGGCGATCACGGACTTTATCTACATGGTTAAGAATACGAGCCAGATGTTCATCACCGGCCCGGCCGTCATCAAGTCGGTCACGGCGGAGGAAGTCACAGCGGAAGCTCTTGGCGGTGCGATGACGCACAATACGCGCAGCGGCGTTGCGCATTTTGCTGCAGAGGATGAAGATGACTGCATCAAGCAGATTCGCTATCTGCTGTCCTTCCTGCCGAGCAATAATATGGAAGATGCGCCTGTCCTTGAGACCGGTGATGATCCGGATCGTCAGGATGAGAGTCTCAATACGGTCATTCCGGACAATCCGAATGCGCCGTACGATATGAAAGACGTCATCCGCTCCATCGTCGATAACGGAGAGTTCTACGAAGTTCATGAACATTTCGCTACGAACATTATCTGCTGCTTCGCGCGTTTTGACGGCCGCAGCGTAGGCATTATCGCCAACCAGCCGAATGTAATGGCCGGCTGTCTGGATGTCGATGCTTCCGACAAATCCGCACGGTTTATCCGTTTCTGTGATGCGTTCAACATTCCTTTGGTTAATCTTGTCGATGTACCGGGTTTCCTTCCGGGTGTTGATCAGGAGCATAATGGTATCATTCGTCATGGTGCAAAAATGCTGTATGCTTATAGCGAGGCTACCGTTCCTAAAGTTACGGTTATTACACGCAAGGCTTACGGCGGTTCGTACATTGCTATGTGCTGCCGTGAGTTAGGCGCCGATCAGGTCATGGCATGGCCGACCTCTGAGATTGCTGTTATGGGACCGGCTGGTGCGGCGAACATTATTTTCCGCAAGGATCCGGATAAAGAGGCAAAAACGGCGGAATATGTCGAGAATTTTGCTACGCCGTATGTCGCTGCTGAACGCGGCTATGTGGATATGGTCATTGAGCCGAAGGAGACGCGTCCGCGTATTATTACGGCATTGAATGCACTGGCCAGCAAGCGTGAAGTCGGCCCGGCCAAGAAGCATGGGAACATCCCGCTTTGATGGAACCGGAGGGGAGCATCATGAAAACAGAAGCAAAGGGCGTTTCTCCGGAAATTGTGGCGGCGATTTCAGCCGCTGTCCGGATGATGACGGAAAATAAAGTCATCGCTGTACGCATCAAGCGCAGCGATGTGTGGGCAGTGTCTGCCCGGGGCGGTCTGGCCAGACCGTTTTGATCGTTTCCGAAGTGGATAACTGTTTGGAGGAATTCATAATGAAAAAGTTCAACATCACCGTGAATGGTACTGCCTATGAAGTAGAAGTAGAAGAGGTAAAATCTGCTCCGGCGGCTGCTCCGAAAGCCGCTGCTCCGGCTCCGAAAGCCGCTCCGGCCGCGCCGGCTGCGCCGAAAAAAGCTGCTACTGCCGCTGCCGCGGGCGAGCATTCTATCGACGCGCCGATGCCGGGCAAAATTGTCAAGCTTGTTGCTCAGGAAGGTCAAGCTGTTAAGGCTGGGGATACGCTGCTGATTCTTGAAGCAATGAAAATGCAGAATGAGATTGCCGCAGACGCAGATGGCACGGTTAAGGCATTTAATGTTGATGCCGGCCAGAGCGTTAAAGCACATGAGTCGCTGGTTATTCTCGGCTGATTGTTTTTGGTTCAGAAAGGGCTTCCTGCTGCAGGAAGTCCTTTTTTTATGAAATTTTCGGCTCTTGCGGGGTCGGGGCAAGGTCAGAGATTCATCGGTACTGTTTGTGATGCAGGATACTTGACACTTCTGATAAAATGATAAATGAGAAATATTTTTATCTGTATGGAGGATGACGCATTGAAAAAAATTTTGACCGTACTGGCTGTCGGGCTGCTTTGCCTGCTGCTGGCCGCCGGCTGTGGGAGCCAGCAACAGCGTGGAGAGCGAAAAGACTTTACGATTGTGACTTCCTTTTATCCTATGTATATTGATGTTCTCAATATCACGAAGGGCATTGATGGGGTTAAGGTGGTCAATATGACAAAGCCTCAGACGGGCTGCCTGCACGATTATCAGCTGACTACAGAAGATATGAAAACGCTGGAACAGGCCGATGTATTTGTTGTTAATGGCGCTGGCATGGAAGCGTTTTTGGATAAAGCACGCAAGCAGCAGAAGCTGAAAGTGATTGAGGCATCCGATAATCCGGACATTTCCTTTATTACTGATGATGGAGAAGATAATCCGCATGTATGGATGTCTGTTACGTATGCGATTGCGCAGGTACAGACCATTACGTCTAAACTTTGTGAGGCGGACCCGGATCATGCGGATGCTTACCGCAAGAATGCGTTGGAGTATTGTACGAAACTGGAAGATTTGAAAAAGGAGATGCATGCGCAGCTGGACGACCTCCCGCACAAAGATATTGTGACCTTTCATGAAGCCTTTCCTTATCTGGCCAAAGAATTTCACTTGAATATCGTGAGCGTTATTGAACATGAACCGGGAACCGACCCATCTCCGCAGGAACTGGAAGCGACGATTTCCGCAGTGAATCGGATGCCGGTGAAGGTTCTGTTTACGGAACCACAGTATTCGCCGGCGGCAGCGGAGACCATTGCCCGGGAGACTGGTGCAGGGATTTATACGCTGGATCCCGTGGTAACCGGGGAAGCGGATGAACGTGCTGCCGACGCTTATATTGAAACCATGAAGCGGAATATGGATGTACTCAAACAGGCTCTGCAATAAGATCGCAGGGGCGGGAATTTTGAAGAAATTCCCGCTTTTTTCTTGCCAAAAGTCAAATAAACAAATATAATAGAATTAAATAAAAGTCAAATGGTCAATTCATGTTGAAGGTGAGTAATATGAGCAATATTGCAGATTTGATTGAAGCTTATATCCTGCGTCAGCTGGCTGCCCGTCAGGACGGTAAAGTTGAGCTTCGCCGGACGGATATCGCTGATGAGATTTCCTGTGCGCCATCGCAGATCAGTTATGTTCTTTCGACCCGTTTTACGCAGGATAAGGGGTTTGTAGTAGAATCCCGCCGTGGATTGGGCGGTTATATTCGTATTGTTCAGATTCCGATGAAAAACATGGTGTATCAGGATATGCTGGAAAAAATTGATGAGGAAACGGAGCTGCCGTTGGTGCAGTCCATGGTGCATTATCTGCTGAAGCATCAAATGGTGACGAATCGGGAGGCAGCTCTTATGATGCAGTTTGTGGTTTCAGTCTATCAGGCAGAACATATTACCCCGAAAGAGCGCGTCCATCTGCTTAAGTCCATGATTATGACGCTGGAAAATTTCTCATAGATGACAGATTGGACGAGAGAGAAAGAAAAATGCGAGGGAACAGGAAGAAGGTTTTTTTATGCTATGCGACGATTGCGGCCGCAATGAAGCGGTCGTCCATATTACACAGATCGGTCCGGACGGAAAGATTGAAAAGAATCTTTGCGAGGAATGTGCGGCGGCTTATGGGGAATTTCTGACGCCTCAGCAGCGCCATCGCAACGTATCTATGAATGACTTCTTGAAGGGAATTTTCAGCAATGCGCCCGATCAGGAGGGGAGACGTCTGGCCGGGCAGGATGAGTTAGTATGTCCGAGCTGCGGGATGAGTTATCGGGATTTTCAGCAGACGGGAAAAATCGGCTGCGCAGAATGTTATCGGACCTTTCGTCCCCAGCTGGAGCCTTTGCTGCGCCGGATTCATGGTTCCAGTGTTCATCGCGGAAAGATTCCTCATCGTACCGGTGGGACGCTGGAACTCAAACATGAGATCGGCATGCTGCGTCAGCAGCTTCAGGAGAGCGTAGCACAGGAGGAATTTGAAAAGGCTGCGGAGTACCGTGATAAGATTCGGGCACTGGAAAAGGAGCTTTTACAGAAGAAAGGAGGGGAAGAGTATGTCAATGAATGATCTGTTGTGTAAAAATGATCTGGCCTGGCTGAAGGCCTGCGGTCAGGATCATGATGTCGTTCTGGCCAGCCGGATCCGGCTGGCCAGAAACCTTCGTCAGCAGCCCTTCCCTAACCGCGCGGATTTCAGTCAGCTGTCCGAAGTGCTGGCTGAAATGGACGGTGTCCTTCCAGAAATACAGAAGGCCATCGGACAGACGTTTGATCGTGCGGATATGGAGCGCCTTACTCCGCTTCAGCGCGAAGTGCTGATCGAAAAGCAGTTGATCAGCGGAAATTTGATAAAAAATCCGCAATACCGGGCGGCTTATGTTTCCGCGGATCGCTGCATCAGTATTATGATTAATGAAGAAGATCATCTTCGCATTCAGTGCATGGCCCCCGGCCTGGATCTGGAGAAGCCGTTGAAGATGGCTTCCCGGTTGGATGATCTCGTTGAGTCCCGTCTGGATATTGCTTTTGATGAAAAGATGGGGTATTTGACTTCCTGCCCGACAAATCTGGGAACGGGGCTTCGTGCATCCGTTCTTCTTCATTTGCCGGGACTGGTGTTTACACGTAATGTGAGCAGCATCATCAATGTATCGCCGCAGCTGGGCCTTGCGGTCCGTTCACTGTATGGCGATGAAAAGGAACAGGTCGGCTGTCTCTTTCAGATTTCCAATCAACTGACGCTGGGCTTTTCTGAGCGGGAGCTGATCGATAATCTCAAGAGTGCCGTGAATGAAATTGTAGCGCATGAGCGCAGAGCGCGGAAAGCGCTGGCTCTTTATATGAAAGAACGTTTGGAGGACGAGGTGTGGCGTGCTTATGGAATTTTGTCCTATGCGCGGCTGCTTTCCGAGAAAGAAGTGCTGGAGCTGCTTTCTAAAGTGCGGCTTGGCATAGACCTTAAGCTGATCCGTGGCGTTTCGCCGGATTGTTATTCTGATATTCTGATTGGCGGACGCACCAGTTTCCTGCAGAATCTGGCGGAAAACGAAAACCTGTCCAAAAACGAGACGGACCGGCTTCGTGCTCAAAACGTACGAAAAGGGCTGGAGCGTCACCGCATGAATCCGGAGGAGCATCCATGAATTATCGAAACCATTTTACGAATCGTGCCATCAAGGCAATTGAATTTGCCCAGTATGCGGCACAGGATCTGGAACAGGATTATATTGGAACAGAGCATATTCTGCTCGGTCTGCTTCATGAGCAGGGGGGGATAGCGGCACAAGCTATGGAAGCTGTAGGCATGACTTTTGAAAAAGTCGTCGGGCAGATCAAGAGCATTGTGGCGCAGGAAGCGGAATATCCGTCCGATAATCCGTATTACACACCGCGGGCAAAACGCGTCATGGAAGGAGCAGTGGAGGAAGCACAGCAGCTGGGGCATGACTATATCGGAACGGAGCATATTCTGCTGAGTCTGCTGGAAGAATCAGAGGGCGCGGCCATTGAAGTGATTGAACGCATGGGCGTGGATCCGGATGTCCTTCAGGGAGAGGTCTTGGAACGCATTGACTCGTCGGGACATGAAGCGGCTTCGGAGGGCGATGAAGCCGCCGCTAAAGGGCGGGGACGGAGAGAGAATGGAATGCCTATGCTGAAAAAGTATGGGCGTGACCTCAATCGGATGGCCAAAGAATCTCAAATGGATCCCGTTATCGGCCGGGATAAAGAAATACAGCGTGTGATCCAGATTTTGTCGCGCCGCACGAAGAACAATCCGATTCTGCTCGGCGAGCCCGGCGTAGGGAAAACCGCGATTGCAGAAGGGCTGGCGCAGCGCATAGTCGAAGGGACGGTCCCTTATATGCTGCAGGAGAAAAAGGTTATTTCGCTGTCGATGGCATCTTTGGTGGCTGGTGCGAAATACCGCGGCGAATTTGAGGAGCGCCTGAAAGGAATCATTGAAGAGATCCGCCGCGCAGGCAATGTGATCCTTTTTATCGATGAAATGCATACTTTGGTTGGTGCCGGTGCTGCGGAAGGCGCGCTGGATGCGGCAAATATTCTAAAACCAGCTTTATCCCGCGGTGAAATTCAGGTCATCGGAGCCACTACGCTGGATGAGTACAAGAAACATCTGGAAAAGGATGCTGCTTTATCCCGCCGCTTCCAGA
Organism: Wylensekiella montiformis; assembly: GCF_009697385.1. Classification (GTDB taxonomy): domain Bacteria; phylum Bacillota; class Negativicutes; order Selenomonadales; family Selenomonadaceae; genus Selenomonas_A; species Selenomonas_A montiformis. The sequence continues at coordinate 148,599 of NZ_VUNL01000006.1, read as the reverse complement.
CCATTATGGTCGAGGAACCCTCGATGGAGGATGCAGAAAAAATTTTAAAGGGACTGCGGGCAAACTATGAGGAATTTCATCGGGCCGTCATTAAGGACGAAGCGATCGAGGCGGCAGTGAAGCTGTCGCACCGGTATATTACCGACCGTTTTTTGCCGGATAAAGCCATTGATCTAATGGATGAGGCGGCGTCCAAGGTGCGGATGAGGCAGGTGGAGCCGCCCGAGCAGGTTCGTTCGATCCGTGAAGAATTGGAAAAGCTTCACGTTGAAAAGGAAGCGGCGATTTCCGCTCAGGATTATGAAAGGGCAGCTTCTCTGCGCGATAAAACGCAGACTGTTCAGAACAGCTTGGATGATGCGCGTCGGAAATGGGAGAAAAAAGGCAGCAGCCGCATCACTGTGACGGCAGATGATATCGCTGACGTCGTGGCACAGTGGACGGGAATACCTGTCCGGCAGATTGCGGCGCGTGAGTCGGAACGGCTGCTTCATATGGAACGGATTTTGTCGCGCCGGATTATCGGACAGCAGGAGGCAGTGCAGGCGGTATCCAAGGCTGTGCGGCGGGCAAGATCCGGACTCAAGGACCCGCGGCGTCCGATCGGTTCTTTCCTGTTTCTCGGGCCGACTGGCGTTGGCAAAACAGAACTGGCCCGCGCTTTGGCCGAGGTGTTGTTTGGTTCGGAGGATGCTGTCATTCGTTTTGATATGTCGGAGTACATGGAAAAATATTCAGTTTCCCGTATGGTTGGAGCACCTCCGGGGTATGTCGGTTATCAGGAAGGCGGTCAGCTGACGGATGCGGTGCGAAGAAAACCGTATTCCATTATTTTGCTGGATGAAATCGAAAAGGCTCATCCGGATGTGTTTAACATTCTGCTGCAGGTTTTGGATGATGGCCGATTGACGGATGGTCAGGGCCGTACGGTGGATTTTCGCAATACAGTGATCATCATGACTTCCAATGCCGGTGCGAATTTTCTGCGCAAGAAGAATACCGCGATGGGGTTTGCTGTGAGCCATGCCGGAGAGGAAGAGAAAGAAGCGGAAGAAGCCGGGAAAAAGCGGGTGTTGGAGGAAGTGAAGCGGCTGTTCAAGCCGGAATTCCTTAATCGCATTGACGAATTGCTGGTCTTTCATCCGCTGGGCCGGCCGGAATTGGCCAAAATTGTGGATATTCTGCTTCGGGATGTCCGGACGCGTTTGGAAGAGAAAAAGATTCGTCTGGAAATCAGTCCGTCCGCGAAAAATCGGCTGGTCGAAGCCGGAACGGATTTCAAATACGGAGCGCGGCCGCTTAAACGGGCCATTCAGAAGCTGATCGAAGATGAAATCGCCGAACGTCTGCTGAGCCGTGTATTTCAATCCGGTGATACGATTTATGTCCGCAAGAGCGGCGAGAAGCTGGAGTTTGTCAAAAAGGAACCGAAGGCCCGGCCTTCTTCTTCTGAGAAAAAGGTGATCGCAGATGCCGGAAAATAAATTGGATTCGGCTGGTCCGGCCGGAAAGTTATGGAATGTTTTCAGCACCTTTTGCTGGGCTCTTGTCTGGTTGGGGCGATGGAGCCTCCGGCTGCTCGGTCGAATCTTTTCCCGTTAAGGGTTGAACCGTATAAGAAAACATGCTCCTATGAAGTCAGGATGGAATCATTCCGGGTTCATAGGAGCATGTTTTCTTGGGAAATGGTGGAAATTTGCGGGGGAAAAAAGGGAATCGCTGTGTTTGCTGGTGGTCAGACGCGTTCGCTGGTATAATAGAAATGAACTGGGGTGTCTATGTCTCAAAGAGGGAGTGCGTCAGGCTATGCCGAAAAAGCGAAAAACGGTTTTTGTTTGTCAGGAGTGCGGTTATGATACGCCGAAGTGGCTGGGCAAATGCCCGGGCTGCGGATCCTGGAATACGATGGTGGAGGAATCGGTCACGCCCGATTCTTCCGGGAGCGGCGGACTGCGTCTGGGGCTTTCGGATGCTCAGAGACCGCGTCCAATCGCGGATGTGCAGGTCGAAGACCAGCCGCGATTTCTGACCGGCTCGGGAGAACTGGATCGTGTGCTGGGGGGCGGTGTGATTCCGGGTTCCATGGTCCTGATTGTCGGTGATCCCGGCGTGGGAAAGTCCAGCCTGACGCTTCGCGTTTGTGCGGAGGTCGCACGATCCGGGCGAAAGGTTCTCTATGTGACCGGTGAGGAAAGCACGCGGCAGATCCGCATGCGGGCGGACCGGCTTCATGCGTTGGCGGACGAACTGTTCGTAGTCAGTGAAACGAATCTGGAAACCATTGAAGCGCATATTCGCAGTACAGAACCCGCCCTTCTGGTCATCGACTCGATACAGACCATTTTTAAACCGGAGATTCAAAGCGCACCGGGAAGTGTTTCTCAGGTTCGGGAATGTGCAGTAGAGTTGCTTCGCATGGCCAAATCGAATGGAATTGCGGCGTTTGTCATCGGTCATGTGACAAAGGAAGGAAATCTGGCCGGCCCGCGTGTGCTGGAACATATCGTAGATACGGTGCTTTATTTTGAAGGAGAGCGCAACGCCGAGTATCGTGTACTCCGGGCCGTTAAGAATCGCTTTGGCAGTACGAATGAGCTGGGACTGTTTGAGATGCGCGACATGGGGCTGGTCGATGTTCCGGATGCTTCCAGGCTGTTTTTGTCCGACCGTGAAAGTGACAGCGGTACCGTGATTATTCCAACGGTTGAAGGGACACGGCCGCTGCTGGTAGAGCTGCAGGCTCTGGTCGCTCCGACTCCTTATGTTCCGCCGCGCCGGACGGCGGATTCAGTGGACATTAAACGGATTCAGCTTTTGCTGGCCGTGCTGGAAAAGCGTGTACACTTGCAGATCGGAGCTTGTGATGTGTATGTGAAAGTGGCTGGCGGCATACGCATCGATGAGCCGGCTGCCGATCTGGGGATCTGCGTCGCGATGGCGTCGAGTTTTGCCAATCGCTTGATTCGCCCCAAGATGATTGTCTTCGGTGAAGTAGGATTATCCGGTGAGGTGCGGGCTGTAAGTCAGGCCGATTTGCGCGTGAATGAAGCCCGGCGCCTCGGATTTCGTCATGTCGTCCTGCCAATGAAAAATTATCGGCAGATAGCCGATTCGGTTAAGGGTATTCATCTTTATGGCGCGGAACAGGTCGGGGATGCACTTCGTCTGGCCATGCCAAAAGGTTGAATGAAGGGATTGACAAGCAAGCCGGTGATGTAGTATACTATTTTTTGTCAATGACGCATTCATATTTTGTGCCGGAATGGCGGAATTGGCAGACGCAGCAGACTCAAAATCTGCCGTTGGCAACAACGTGCCGGTTCAAGTCCGGCTTCCGGCACCACTTGAATCATCAGCTTCGCGAAGTTTCGCGGAGCTTTTTTCATGGGAGGAATTCTGGGGTTGAAGAGATTACGGTATGTTTTTTTTCTGGTATGGATAATCTGCCTGGTGGCCGGTCGCGGATCGATTTCGTATGCGGACGATGCCGATGAACCACATATTGCAGCACAATCTGCTATTCTGATTGAAGCATCGACCGGCCGGGTGATCTGGGAAAAGCAGGCGGATGACCGTCATTATCCAGCCAGTATGACAAAGATCATGACAGCGCTGCTCGGGCTGGACATCATTTCACCGCATACGGAAATATTTATATCGCCGGAGGCGGCGGCGACGGAGGATTGTCCGCTGGGAATCCGGGCGGGGGACTGCCTTACGGCGGAGGAACTGCTGACCGGCATGATGATGGTTTCCGATAACGGTGCTGCTGTAGCCGTGGCTGAGCAGATTGATGGAAGCACCGCCGAATTTGCCCGCCGAATGAACGAAAAAGCCCAGGAACTGGGGATGGAGCATACGCATTTTTCCAATCCGAATGGCCTGACAGACCCGAATCATTATTCTACAGCACGCGATATGGCCAGACTGGCGAAATATGCGATGGAAAACCCTTCGTTCCGGCGGATGGTCAGCCAGCGGGAAAGGGTGATACGCTGGACACTTCCGCGGAATGGTCATCTGCTGGTCTTGAATACCAATAAACTGCTGGGAAGTTATGGAGGAACGACTGGAATCAAAACCGGCTGGACGAGTGCGGCCGGGGGATGTCTGGCTGCTTCGGCCAGGCGGAACGGCGTGGAGCTTATTGCTGTTCTGATGCAGACATCGGGGCCGGAGGAGCGGTTTACGGATGCGGAAAAAATGCTGTCATACGGATTCAGCCATGTCCGGATGGTCCGCGGCATGGCAAAGGAAAAGATCAGCCGTCGCGTCTGGGTAAAAGGAGGGACGCAGGCATCTACATGGCTTCATCCGGTTTCGGATATTGATTATCCGCTGATTCATGGGGAGGATCCGGGAAAGTATTCTTTGCGCTATGATATTCCCCGCGTCATGACAGCGCCGATCCGGAAAGGCGAAGTGGCGGGGCGTATCCTGATTTGCTATGAGGGACAGCCGGTCGGCAGCGTTGATATGACGGCGGATTCGGTATCGCAGGGATTCAGTATTGCTTCCTGGCTGGTTCAGCTGTTTGAAGGCCTGCTGGTTCGTCTCTGACATGTTCGGGTTTGACAGGTTCAGAATCTCTGGTATATAATGATAAAGTTCCCATTTCTTTTATCCGATGCTAATGGGCGCTAAGACTTTCGCATCTTCCGGAGGGAGATAAGCGCCCCTGCAGCTCTGAATAAGGCTCACTTTATCGAAAGGGAATAATGAGCGGATGTGGCGAAATTGGCAGACGCGCTGGACTTAGGATCCAGTGCCGCATGGCGTATGGGTTCAAGTCCCTTCATCCGCACCAGAAAGGATAAAAGGCCGGCAGCATGACAGTGCTGTCGGCCTTTTTTTCAGGCAAAATAGGTACTGGCGTTGATTTCTTTTGCCCCGTCTTTTTTTTCGGTGGATTCATAGGCGTGCATACGATGCTTGATAAATTGTGTATCGATATTGCCCGTGCGGAAGTAGGTATCTTTGAGAATTTTTTTATGCAGGGAAACGGTGGTTTTTACGCCATCAATGCGAAATTCCTTGAGGGCTCGTTCCATGATTTTGATGGCATCGCCGCGGGTGCGTCCATGAACGATGATTTTGGCGATCATGGAGTCATAGTACGGTTCAATGGACAGACCGGCTGTTACGCCGCTGTCGAACCGGACTCGGGGGCCGCTCGGCTCATGGAGAAACGTGATCTGCCCCGGAGAAGGCATGAAGTGGTTGTCCGGATCTTCGGCATTGATGCGGCATTCTATGGCGTGTCCGGTAAATCGGACGTCGTCCTGTGTGATTTCCAAAGCTTCTCCTGCTGCAATGCGGATTTGTGTGCGGACGAGATCAAAGCCGGTCACCGCTTCAGTGATTCCATGCTCTACCTGAATGCGCGGATTGATTTCCATAAAATAGAATTCATTATTGGAAAGATCCAGCAGAAATTCCACCGTACCGATATTGGAGTAATGGACGCTCTTGGCTGCTTTGACGGCGAGACGTCCGACGCGGTCACGCATGTCCTGCGTCAGAGCGATGGAAGGCGATTCTTCCAGCAGTTTTTGATTGCGCCGCTGCAGCGAGCATTCGCGTTCGCCGAGGTGCAGGACTTCGCCATAGTTGTCCGCGACGATTTGCACTTCGATATGGCGGGAGTGTTCGATGTAATGTTCAAAGTAATATTTGGTTTTGGTGATGTCGACGAGGTAATCGAGAATGTTGCAAAGGTCTTTTTCGTCATGTGCGACGCACATGCCTTTGCCGCCGCCTCCGGCTACTGGTTTGAGGATAACCGGATAACCTACTTTGCGGGCTGCTGCGATGGCTTCTTCCCTGTTGGCGAGGGGATTGCTTCCTTTTGCCATAGGAATACCGGAAGGCGCAATGGCCGCCCGGGCGATGTCTTTATCGCCGACGAGCCGGATGGTTTCCGGCATCGGTCCGATCCAGGTCAGACCGGCTTCTGAAACCTGTTCGGCAAAGTCGGCATCTTCCGATAGGAATCCATAACCCGGGTGGATTGCATCAGCGCCCGATTCCCGGGCCGCATTCAGAATGGCGGCCTTGTTCAGATAGCTTTCTGAGGCATCGGATGGTCCGATAAAGACAGACTGGTCGGCGAGCTGAACATGCAGGGCATTGGCGTCGGCTTCGGAATATACAGCGACGGTTTCAATGTCCAGTTCCTGACAGGCACGGATTACACGGACAGCGATTTCACCGCGGTTAGCGATAAGAATACGTTTAAACATAGGATATACCTCCTTGATTATTTACATATTGACCTGTATTGTTGTTGATTTTCGTGTGTGGTTGTACATAAACAGGTTATAGGACCTGCTTCTAATTTATGTATCGAATTGTAGCACAATTGTTGGAGAAAAGCAATAATAGATACGAGTTATTTATACCATGCTCTGAAAGAATTGTTTATATTGTATACCCCTTTTTTCGCAAAGTGGAGTATAATAAACCGTATCTGAGGATGGTGCAGAAAGGAAGTGAGCAGATGACAGAGATCGTAGAAGAGAAATTGAAGCTGCTGCCGGACAAGCCTGGCGTCTATCTTATGAAGGACGCACAGGGAAGGATCATTTATGTGGGCAAGGCCGTAGTGCTCAAAAATCGGGTACGTCAGTATTTTCAGTCTGGCAAAAATCATACGCCGAAGGTCCGGGCAATGGTTTCTCATATTGCGGATTTTGAGATCATCATGACCCATTCCGAAGTTGAGGCGCTGATTTTAGAATGCAATCTGATCAAAAAGCATCGGCCACGGTATAATATCAGCTTGAAGGATGATAAGAGCTATCCTTATGTGAAGGTCACTGTGCAGGAACCGTTTCCCCGGGTGGTGATTACACGGCGCGTACTCCGAGACGGCGCGCGGTATTTTGGTCCGTATACGAATGCAACGGCAGTACATGAGAGCCTAAAGCTGCTTCGGCGCCTCTTTCCTTTGCGAACCTGCCGGCATTTGCAGGAACGTCCTTGTTTGGAATATCATATCAAGCGCTGCCTGGCTCCGTGCGCGGGCAAGGTGGAGAAAAAAGAATATGATGCTATGATTCGGTCTGTTCTTTTGTTTCTGGAAGGGCGGACCGGAGATGTGGAGCGGGAACTGCGCTACCGCATGGAGGCTGCGGCAAAGGCCTTTCACTTTGAACTGGCGGCCCGATTGCGGGATCAGCTGCTGGCTGTACGGAAAATTGCGGAAAAGCAGAACATCATTACAGGTTCCGGTGATCAGGATGCAGTGGGGATGGCGCGCTCGGAAGTTGGTGTTGTGGTTCAGGTCTTTTTCATTCGTGCCGGAAAAATGGTGGGCCGGGAACATTTTTTGCTTCAGGGAAGTGAGCAGGAAAGCGATGAGGATATTCTTACGGCATTTCTGCAGCAATATTATCATCGGGCAGCCTTTATTCCCCGGGAGATTCTTCTTCCTGCGGAGTTGCCGCCTGATGCACGCGGACTGTTGGAAGACTGGCTTTTCGAAAAGAAGAAAGCCAGAGTTCAACTGCTTTGTCCGCAGCGGGGGACAAAACATGATATTGTTGCCATGGCTGAGGGAAATGCCGCGAAATATTTATCGGATGAGGCTGCCCGCATCCGGCAGGCAGACGAGCGCACACGTGGCGCAGTAGCGGAGCTGGGCCGCTATCTTGGTTTGGATAAACCGCCGGAACGGATGGAGTGTTTCGATATCTCGCACATTCAGGGAAGTGAAACCGTGGCATCCATGGTTGTTTTTGAAGGAGGGCTGCCGAAAAAATCTGATTACCGGCGCTTTAAGATTCGCAGCACAGAAGGGAAACCGGATGATTTTCTGTCGATGCGGGAAGTGACCACGCGCCGTTATGTAGGGTTGCCGGAGAATGAACTGCCGGATTTGATCGTCATCGACGGCGGCAAAGGCCAGCTGTCGTCTGCGCTGGAAATTATCCGGCAGGCTGCCGGGCATAAGAAGGTTCCCGTGGTCGGTCTGGCTAAGCAGTTCGAATGGATTTTTACGGAGGGCGATCCGGATCCGGTTATCTTGCCGCGGCATAGTCAGGCATTGTATCTGATCCAGCGTATTCGCGATGAAGCGCATCGTTTTGCCATTACTTATCATCGGAAGCTGCGCGGCAAGCGCAATCTGGTTTCGGTTCTCGATCATATTGTAGGCATTGGTCCGAAGCGCAGACAGTCGCTTTGGACCCATTTCGGGACGATGAATAAGATTAAGGCGGCCAGCGTCGAAGAGCTGGCTGCGGCGCCGGGGATGAATCTGCCGGCGGCGGAGGCTGTCTATCAGTTCTTTCAGGCCAGAAGAGAATTCCAGGGAAAGGAAGAAAAGAAATCATGAAGACAATTGATCTGCATGTTCATTCGGATATATCCGATGGGAGCGTCCGCCCGGCCGAACTGGCCGGATTGGCGAAGCAGTGCGGCCTTTCGGCATTTGCGCTGACCGATCATGATGTTATCGCCGGAAATCAGGCGGCTGCCGAAGCGGCGGAAAAAGCTGGAGTGGAATTCCTTCCGGGAATGGAACTCACAGCGGATTACCATGGACGAAAAATCCATATCGTCTGCCTGGGCTTTGATGAAACGCACCCCGCGTTCCGGATGTTGTACCGGCGAATTCGGGCCATCAAAGAAGGACGTATTCCGGAGCTCATCGATTTTATACAACAGAAGGGGGTAGATATTTCTCTGGATCAGGTGCGTGCTTATGCATCGGAAGGGCGTCCGTTGGATCGTTATGCGATCATGCGCTATCTGGTATCGCTTCATCTTTATGACCGTGCGCAGCCATTATGGGATCACTATCTGGATCCTGCGGCTTCGGCACTGGGGCTGGACTTCAGTATTACGGCGGAGGAGGCTCTTCCCCTGATTCACGAGGCGGGAGGAATCACATCGCTGGCTCATTTTCATAAGGAAATCGGCTTAAAGGGACTGACGCGAAAGGAACAGGAGACGGCGATCCTGCAGCTGCATCAAATGGGGCTGGATGGTATGGAGCGCTATTATCCGAATTATACACCGGATGATGCGGATTTTGCCGGCTATATGATAGAGAAGTATGACCTTCTTCCGACTGGCGGAACGGACTTTCATGGAGAAAATCGCCCCGGCGTGGAAATGGGAACCGGCATAGCGGGGAATATGGCTGTGCCTTATTCCTTCTTTTCCTGCATTGCCGCACGATGCCGGAAAAAATAATTCTCATACAGGCAGGAGTTTTCATAGAAAGGGAGAATTATTCTTTATAGCGAAAATGAGTAGATAAGTTTGGGAGGAACGCTTATGAAGATCTGGGTTTGTTCCGTATGTGGTTGGATTTACGATGAAGCAAAGGGAGATCCGGATTACGATCTGGCTCCGGGCGTGAAGTTTGAGGATCTGCCGGATGATTTTGTCTGCCCGCTTTGCGGCGTCGGCAAAGATATGTTTGAAGAGCAGTCCTGATACACAGCGGAATGGACGGGGAAGGCTTACCGTTAAGTCTTTCCCGTTTTTTCTTTTTATAGATATGGTCTAACAAATAATTATAGTTTATAGTAAAATAAAAAATATCGGGAAAAACGATTGATTTTTATTAGGTACTTTGTTATAATTTACACGTAGTGAATCATAAGCAGGATTCATGATATTAGGCATTCCGAAAGCGGTTTTCTTTATTGATTTTGCAGGGTAAACCGTTTCCAAATGATAAGGAGGCAATTTATTATGAAAGTAACAGTGGTTGGTGCAGGTAACGTTGGCGCTACCGTGGCAAATGTTCTGGCAGGAAAGAATTTCTGCAGCGAGGTCATGCTCGTAGATATCAAGAAGGGCTATGCAGAAGGCAAGGCCATGGATATCATGCAGACGTCTCATCTGCTTAACTTTGACACAACGGTTATCGGCGTTACGGCTGAGATCGGTGATGAGAACGGCTATGCTCCGACGGCTGGTTCCGATGTGGTCGTCGTTACTTCCGGTATGCCGCGCAAACCGGGTATGACCCGCGAAGAACTGATCGGTGTTAATGCCAAAATCGTCAAGGGTGTAGTGGATCAGGCTGTGAAATATTCTCCCAATGCGATCTTCATCATCATTTCCAACCCGATGGACACGATGACTTTCCTGACGCTGAAAGATTCCAAGCTTCCGCGCAACCGCGTCATCGGTCAGGGCGGCATGCTTGACAGCAGCCGTTTCCGTTATTTCCTGTCCAAGGCATTGGAGAAGGCCGGCTATAAGGCAACTCCGACGGATATTGACGGAATGGTTATCGGCGGACATAACGATAAGACGATGGTTCCGCTCACGAGCATTGCTACGTACCGCGGTATTCCTGTCACGGAATTCCTCTCCAAGGAAGCATTGGATGATGTTGTTGCTCAGACGAAGGTCGGCGGAGCTACGCTTACCGGGCTGCTGGGTACTTCCGCATGGTATGCGCCGGGCGCTGCTGCTGCTGCTATGGTGGAGGCAATCGCACTGGATTCCAAGAAGCTCATGCCTTGCTGTGTCTATCTTGATGGCGAGTATGGCGAAAAAGACCTCTGCGTCGGCGTTCCGGTTATTCTCGGTAAAGACGGCATGGAGAAAATCGTTGAGCTCAAGCTTGAGGGCGATGAGAAGGCGAAGTTCGAGGCCAGCGTACAGGCTGCGCGCGACACGAATGCCAAACTCGATGAAGCACTCAAATAATTCTCTTTTTGCGAGAGACAGAAAAAGGTTCCTGCTGATTGGGCGGGAACCTTTTTTCTTGCAATACTTAATTTTGAAGAGAAGAATGACGATATATTACATGAAGAGGCCGTTGGGGCGATGAGGAAGAACGATGCTTCGAAGGAGGTGTTCATCATGATTGACCGCATTGAGCGCATTGCTGGAATTAAGGGGATCGCGAAGGGAATCGACCGTTTTTTTAAACGCAGGGAAGGCTATGATGACACGCGCCGGGACCGGAAACAATTTTCCCGTATGCTGAGTCATGAGATGAAGAATCGGAATTCTGGCGAGGAGCAGGCAGATTCTGAGCTGACGGAGGCTTATCGTCTGGATCTTTCGGTCAGACCCACGCAGTCTCTGTTTTATGAGGAGAAACCGGATCTTCGCGAGGCGGAAAGGAAAACGCATGACGCTGGATGACAGGAAGTATATGATGATGGCCTTGCAGGAGGCACAGAAAGCCTATGATCTTGAAGAGGTGCCGATTGGAGCTGTTTTGGTAGATGAAACGGGGCAGGTGGTGGCCCGCGGTCACAATATGCGGGAAACTTGGCAGGATGCAACGGCTCATGCGGAGCTTATTGTGATTCAGGAAGCCTGCCGCCGTTTGGCACGCTGGCGATTGTCCGGCCTTACGCTTTATGTGACGATTGAGCCATGCCCAATGTGTGCCGGAGCAATCGTCATGAGCCGGTTAGACCGTGTGGTGTACGGAAGCACAGATGCGAGGGCGGGCGCCTGTGAGTCGGTGTTCAATATACCGGGCAATGAAGCCTTGAATCATTGCCCGGATATTACGGCAGGAGTTATGCAGGAAGAATGTGCTGGAATGATGAAGCGCTTTTTCCGGGAGCGGAGGGCAAAACGGAAGGCAGAAGCCATGCAAAAAAAAGCGGAGCGCGATTGTTGTGAGTAACAATCGATGCTCCGTTTTTTTTCGTATCAGATATCCCAGTGCAAGGTATCCGGATTCGGCGTCGCATGATCTACTTCACTTAGAATCCAGGACGCATTGTCGTGCGTGGCTGAAAATGCCTTTTCCAGACCGGCCTGATACTGCGGGGGGATTTCCATGGCATGGATGGCCATGTGCATATAATCCTTGGCAATGAGCGTTGTACCGCGCTCTGCCGCCAGCTGGGCTTTGAAGCGGTATCCATAGTAGAGATAGCTGTTATGGAGCGCGGGGATATCCTGATAGGCGGCGATCCGTTCGTCTGCTTCTGCTTCGGCATCCTGAGTCATATCCATCCGGTGCATCAGATTCCAGCGGTCAGCCCATAGCTCACCGCGCAGGATGTATTTGTAGAGAAAATCGGTCGATTCTGCCAGCTCAATGGCCAGGTCGATATGGCGGAGAGCAGGCTCGTTCTGCCCCTGTTCTCTTTCCAATGAACTTAGACGCTGCAGGGCATAGACTTTTTCTTCTACATCCTCAGCCGATTCTTCTTGAATCGGTTCTTCGACAATACTGTGAAAAAGCTCCATGGCCTCATCGGTGTGATCGATGCCTTTCATGGAAAGAAAATGCGCCAGACGAGCGCGGGCATGCCAGTTGTCCATTCCGCCGGCAAAGAGGGTCTCCGGCGGTTTAGCCGGCGTTTCCATTACGATATGTACGAGTTTATGAAATTCTTCCTGCGTCATGAAAAAAGCCTCCCAAATGTTGTATAATGAAATCATTATATCATGTTTGAGGGAGGCTTTTCCAGTGCATAGCAAAGCAGCGATACTGAAACTGTGGGCGCGGATACAGCAGATTGCAGAACAGCGTCCGGGGCTGGTTTTCAGTTTGTTTGTTCTGAATTTTTCTCCGATCGTCTGGCAGAATATCCACATGTACCGATGGGATCAGCTGGGTGTGCTTTTTGTGGATGCGGTTTTTCTTCTGGCTGGCGTGATGGTGTTTGTCCTTATTGTGGAACTTCTGCCATATGTATGGCTGCGCCGCCTCCTTGCCCATACTGCGTTGCTGGTTTCCCTGCTGCTCAGCCTGCTGGAATGGTTTTCGATCTATCAGTATCAGACGCTGGTCGGAGCGGGAATTGTTACGGCGGTTTTGCAGACGAATGTTCATGAGGCCGGAGAATTTTTGCGCATGTACATTGGCGTCCGGGGCGTGATTGTGTTTCTGGGCATTGTGGCGCTGTCCGGGCTGTTATGGCGCTTTTTAAACCGGCAGCGGCTGTCGGCGCCTTCAAGACACAAGCGCAGCCGGATTCTTCCGGTCTTTCTGCTGGCTGGATCGGGAGCCGGCCTTTGTCTTTTGCATTCGTATCATTCTTTTATCGTTAACGATTCTCTGGATATTCCTGTTGTCCGCATGACGCGTTCGGCGGATACAGCTATCCGGAATATCCGTGCCTTCGAGAAGCTTCGGGAAGAGGCTGCTGACGATGTGACGATTACGGAAAACGGCAGTACGGTTCCCTATGTCGTCTTTATATTGGGGGAATCAACGAATCGGGACCGGCTGCATCTTTATGGATATCCGCTGGAAAATACGCCGAATCTCGATGAACTCAATCAAAAAGGGGAACTGGCGGTATACCGGGATGTAATCAGTCCGCAGAGTGCTACGGTGGCTGTGCTTCGGGAGCTCTTTACGTTCCATGACGTCGAATCGGATCGGGAATGGTATCAATGCAATAATCTCATTGATGTGATGAAGGCGGCCGGTTATCGCACGTACTGGCTGTCTAATCAGGAAAGCTCCGGGATATGGGGGAACGTTGCACAGCTGTTCGCACAGCGCAGCGATGTCCGTCAATATACGCAGCTCCGGGAGTCTCACGAAGACAGCGGGCGTTTGGATGAGGAGTTGTTTCCTTTGGTGGAACAGGCGCTGCAGCATCCAGCGGGAAAAAACTTTTATGTTCTGCATCTCATGGGGGGACATGGCCTATATTATATGCGGTTTCCCTATCTGTTTACGAAATTCACAAAGGACGATGTTCCTCCGTCGCAGGATGCTCTGACGGAGGAGAAGCGGGTGGAAATCGCCCAGTATGAGAATGCGATGTTTTACAATGATTTTGTAGTCAGTTCGTTGATGGGGATGTTCCGGGATAAAGAAGCGATTGTCATTTATCTGCCGGATCATGGGGAAACCATCTATGATGACGGCAGCAATTTTTCTGGTCATGTCGAGGAGAATCCCAATCATCAGCAGGTAGAAGTCCCGCTGATTTTCTGGGCATCCCCGTCTTATCGGCAGAAACATCCTGAGAAATGGCAGGCAATTTGTGCTGCGGTTCATCGTCCGTATATGACGGATGACATGATTCATACTATTCTGGATATACTGGATATCCGGACTCCTGAATACAATGCGGCCAAGAGCGTGATTAACCCGTCTTTTGATACCTCGCGCAGGAGAATGATCCGTGGGCGGGATTACGATCAGGTCATGCGATGATTTCTTAGCGGAGCCGTATGACCTGCTGAACCCGGGAAAGAGCCAGCGGGTCATGCGTGATGAGGAGCAGTGTCTGTTTCTGGCGGTCCAGATACAGGAGAATGCGGTTCATCATGATGGTGGCCGTTTTCTGATCCAGTCCGGCTGTTGGCTCATCAAGCAGCAGAATTGGAGCCTGACTGGCAAGTGCTAATGCGGTGAGCAGACGATTTCGCTGTCCGCCGGAAAGGTGCGATCCATTTTCGCCCGGCGGTGTTTCGATCCCTTGCGGAAGATGTTCGATCAGATTGTCCAGATTGGCAAGGTGAAGGAAAAAATGGATTTGTTCTTCAGAAATACCGGGATGAAGCCGGGTGAAGCAATCGCGGATGGACCAGGGGAAAATAAAGCTTCCCTGCAGAGAAGATCCGAAAAAGGAACGAATACAATCGGCCGTCATATTGGCCGTATCCCGGCCTTGTACGAGAATCTTTCCGGAATCCGGCGCCCAGAAAGCAGTGAGCAGCCCGGCAAGTGTGGTCTTGCCGCAGCCGCTTTCGCCAACGATTGCCGTATGTTGTCCGGCATGGATGGTGAAGGAGAGATGCTGCAGAACCGGGACGCCTGGCTGATAACTAAAGCCAAGGTCCTTTACCGCAAGCAGGGGAGCGGAAAGAGAAGGAGGCTCCTCTGCTTGCGGTAAGGGCGGAGCGGGAAGCGGTGCCATCCGCTGAAGCGCTTTGCGGGTCAGATGCCACTGACGCATGGCGGGGGCGGTGGAACGGAGTTCGGTCAGGAATGCCGTTCCCAGCATCAGCCAGACACCGCAGCCGATGAAAGAAAGGCTGCCGGATAAGACCGCCTGGCACAGGAGGAGAAAGAAAAAAAGGAAAAAGCCGGCATCAAATATTTGCAGGAAAAAATCGGTTCGCGACAGGCGGCGTTGGCGGGCCAGCAGGCAGCAGCCGAAGGCTGATGCCTGCCGGTTCAGCCGCAGAAGAACCTCCGGACGATTTCCTCCTGCTCTCAGTTCGTCTTGTCCTGCTGCAAGATCGAGCAGAGCGGATCGGTAGACGGATTGTTCCTTTTCGTCGGGGGCTGTGCGGTCGAAGATCAGAGGAAGCAGAAGATGAGGGATCGGAATGAGTAGAAAAAGTGATGCTGCGGCAGGGCAGAACGGAAAAAGAGCCGCGCATCCGGCCAGCGCGAGGAGCAGAACCGTGACCGGAGGAAACAAGCAGCGCAGATAAAAATCGCGCAAAGTGGCACATCCTGTGGTAAGCGTCTGCAGAAAGCTTCCCTGTGCGATTGCTCCGCTGCGAAGCGGCAGAAGCCGGGCTGCTATATCGTAAAGGTGAAGCTGCAGTTCCGTATAGCAGTGAAAGGCGAGCCGGTGAGACAGCCAGCGTTCGAAATAGCGGAAAACGGCCCGGCCGATTCCGCAGGCCCGTACTGCAGTAATGCCCAGCGTCAGTGCCGCCAGAGGCGGCTGAAGTGCGGCGGTGGCGATCAGCCAGGCGGCCGCTCCGATCAGTCCCATGGCACAGAGTGCGGAAAGCAGTGCTGCTGTCAGGGGGATGACGTATGAAGAAAAAGAGACAAGGCGGAGCAGCTCCTTCAGACGGCGGTAATCAGTTGTGGTGGTCATAGGGCAAATCCTCCGGAGGTTCAAGATGAATCTGGTGGTCGGCCAGGGCAATGACTGCCGGGCGATGTGTGGCAATGACAATCGTGCGGCCGCGATGGAATGCGCATAGCGATTGAAGAACCTGCTGCTCGGTTTCCCTGTCCAGACCTGCAGTAGGTTCATCCAAAAGAAGCAGGGGGCGGTCCTGCAGAAAGGCCCGGGCAAGTCCAAGACGCTGGCGCTGGCCGCGGGAGAGGGGCTGACCGCCGTCTCCCAGTTGTGTGTCCATGCCGTTCGGAAGCGATTTGGCCCAGCGGTCCAGCAAAGCCATCCGGAGCGCATACCGCAGGGGGCCTTTGGGCGCGGAATGAAATAGCGTGAGGTTGTCAGCCAAAGAAGCGGCGAAAAGATGCGGTGTCTGCGGAACATAGGAAACGCCATTTCCCCCGGTTCGGCAGATCATGGTACTGCAAGCGGGGAAAAGTCCGGCGATCAGTTTCAGCAGCGTGGTTTTTCCTGTCCCGCTCGGTCCTGTGATTACGGTGATCTTTCCCGCCGGTATTTCTGCGCTGAGTCCATGAAAGAGATCGGTCTGCGCAGAAGGATAGCGCCAGAATAACGAACGTATGGAAATAGATGTCGGGGCAGCTTTCTGCCGAACTTCTGCCGGCGAGGAAGGCTGAAGTTCGGCCGGCTGGAATATCCCTTCCTGCTGCAGCCGTTTTTTTGCTGTTACTGCCGTCATGACCGAATGAAATGCTGCGGCGATTTGGCGCAGCGGCTGGTAGAATTCTGGTGTCAGCAGCAAAATGAAAAAAGCATGTTGGAAGTCTATACGTCCGGCCAGAAGGCGAAGACCAATACTGACGGCTATGATTGCGATGGACAGCGTGGTGATGAGCTCAAGCACGAACGAAGAGAGAAACGCAAGGCGCAGAACCTGAAGCGAGGACTGGGCAAATGCCTCGCTGAACTGTTTCAGCTGCAGGCGCTGGGCCTGCTCCTGACGGAATCGTTTCAGTACCGGCATGCCGGATAACAGAATACGGAATCCGGCGGATAATTCTTCTAAATGGTGCCATTCACGTCTGCTGGCGTTTTGCGTGACCTGTCCGGTCAAATAGAGAAGGAAGGGAGCAATCGGCAGCGTCGCCAGAAATAGCAGGGCGGATAATCCGTCCGTCATCGCGGCCGCAAGCAGAATAACCGGCAGCACGATGAGCAGTGAGAGAAGCTCCGGCAGGACGCGGGTCAGCATGGGAGCCAGCGCATCGATGGTTTCTATCGCCAGAACAGGCAGTGTGCCTGCCTGTTTTATCGGCTGACACAGAATGTGCCGGTGAAGGTGCTGACGGCAGATATAGAGCAGGTTCGTTGCCAGACGCAGACATTTTTTTTGCCGGTAATGATTGGACAGGGCTTTGAAGACAAGCGCAAGAAACAGCACCAGAAAATCTGGTGCTGTTTCTTTTAGGGAATGAAAGGAGGAGAGGAAAAGGCCGTTCAGGATATTGGTGCATTCCCAGGCTGTCAAAACGGTAAGCAGGACGGAGGCCATTTCCGCTCCGGCCGCTTTGAGCAGGATGCGGGCATGCTGCCGTATCCATGAAGTCCATGAAAAGAGATTCATACGTATGTTTTCCTATCGGTTAATAATCTTCCTGTGCTTCCGTATCGCGAGCCGAAACGCGCTGACGGAAGATCCAATACGTCCATCCCTGATAAAGCAGGATGCACGGAACCAGACAGAGCGCGGCAATCGTCATAATGGACAAGGTGTATGGTGTCGACGCTGCGTTGTAAATCGTAAGACTCCAGTCTGGGTTTAGCGTCGAGATCATGAGACGTGGGAACAAGCCGGCAAAAAACGCGGCCGTAGTGCATACGATAGACAGCGAGCTGCAGATGAAAGCTGTGCGGAACACAGAGCGGTACAGCAGCAGGAGACCGGCCGCAAAGAAGAGCCCTGCTGCAGAGAGAAGGACGATTGCTGCTGGCTTCTGAAGAAGATCTGTGTCGGTCAGCGTGAGTAAAAAGCAGAAGATAAAGGCGGGAACCGCCCAGCTGCCGGCCCGGATGGCTGCCTGACGAACCTTGAGGATCAGCCCCTGACCGGCGAGGCGCTGCGTGAGGAACGCGGCGCCGTGAAAGAGAAAGATCAGCAGAAAGGTGAGACCTCCTATTACGGTATACGGCGTGAGCAGCGTAAAAAACGTTCCGCGGAAGATCATTTGTCCGTCGATGGGCAGCCCGCTGAACAGGCCGGTAACCGCCACGCCCCAAAGAAAGGCCGGGACAGCACTGCCAAAGCAAATCGCGCCATCCCAGACCCGCCGCCAGCGGGGATTTTCTGTGCGTCCACGCAGCTCGAAAGCAGCGCCGCGCAGAATCAGTGCCGTCAGCATCAAAAACAAAGCAAGATAGAATGCGCTGAACATGGTGGCATAAACATGGGGGAATGCGGCGAAAAGCGCTCCGCCGGCAGTAATCATCCATACTTCATTTCCATCCCAGACCGGGGCGATGGTGCGCAGAATTTGAGAGCGCTCCCGATCCTGTTCACTGAGAAAGGGCATCAGCATGCCAACGCCGTAATCGAACCCTTCCAAAAAGAAAAAACCGGTGAAAAGGACCGCAATGAGCACAAACCAAAGGATATTGAGATCCATCATACATTCCTCCCTTCATCTGCTACCGTGGTCTGACGAATATAGCGAAGGGCGATATAGAGCGCTATAGCGGCCAGAACCAGATAAAGCACCGTGAAACCGATCATAGTCAGCCAGACCTCTCCTGCCGTAAGGTTCGGGGAAACGGCTTCTGCCGTGCGCTGCAGGCCAACGACAATCCAAGGCTGACGTCCTGCCTCAGCAATATACCAGCCAACGGAATTCGCGATAAAGGGAAGCGGCAGAAGAAAAGGTAAAATGCGCAGCAGCCAGGGGCAGGCCAGCGGCCGACCGAGGAAGGCCAGAGCACCTGCTGCAATGGTAATCAGCATCATCAGAGCACCTGCTGCGATCATGATGCGGAAGCTCCAGAACAGTCCGCGCACGTCCGGACGGTAATCGCCGGGGCCGTATATCTTTTGATATTCCTGCTGAAGCTGGTTGATGCCCTTCACTTCACCGGACGGTTTGTTGTAAAGCATGAAGGAAAATACACCCGGCACGGCAAGCTCCGCATCGTTGCGGCTTTTTTCTTCATTGATATCTGCGACAATGGCGAAGGGGGCAGGATCCGCTGTTTCCCATAGCGCCTCCATCGAGGAAAGCTTCATGGGATTGGCTTCCGCAAGATACTGGGCATGGAGATGACCACTGCCCATGACGCCGGCCAGACCGATCATTGTGAACAGGGCTCCGGCCTTGAGTGTTTGCGTAAACGCATAGCGGGAAGCTTCATCATGCAGAATCTTCCAGGCGGAAGCGGCCAGTATGACAAAACCGGCCGTGGCAATACCGGAAAACAGCGTATGCGAATATTCACCGACCACATAGTGATTCGTGATCAGGGCGAGAAAATCCGTCATGACAGCGCGGCCGTCCTGAACAGCGAAGCCGACCGGATGCTGCATAAACGAGTTGGCAACCAGAATCCAGAAGGCGGAAAGGTTGCTGCCGATTGCCACGATCCAAATGCAGGCGCAATGCAGCTTTTCCGAAAGACGGTCCCAGCCGAAGACCCAGATGCCGAGGAACGTGGATTCCAGGAAAAAGGCCGTCAGTGCTTCCATGGCCAGCGGTGCACCAAAAATATCTCCCATGAAACGGGAATATTCCGACCAGTTCATGCCGAAATGGAATTCCTGAACGATACCAGTAACAACACCCATTGCGAAATTAATGAGGAATAATGTGCCGAAGAAACGTATCAGCCTGCGGCTGACAGCTTTCCAGCGCGGCTTGCAGGTTCGTACATAGCACGTTTCGAGCAGAGCGAGGAAAATGGAGAGCCCGAGCGTAATCGGGACAAAGAGAAAATGGTATGTTGTCGTGATGGCGAACTGCCATCGGGATAAGAGCAGTGGTTCCATACAGTCTGCCTCCTTTTTAGGAAAATTGTTATTGATTAATACTAATTATATTATAAATCATGAAGATGGGAATTACAATGCAGAAACAAAAAAAGACTGCGAAAGCAGTCTGGTTTAAATGCGCAGGGAATGAATCAAAATGAGCAGACAGAGAAGCGATTGACCGGCGAATGCCGCAGCCGGAGAAAGGATGGCGGATGCGGCGGGAAGCAGGAGGAGCATCCAGCCGATTACGACAAAAAAGCGATTCTGCCGGACGCGTTTCATGGTGCGGCGGCTGATCCTGATCAGCTGAGGAAGGTCGTGCAGACTGCGCCCTGCGAGCAGGGCCGGATGTGATGGGCCGGGCGACGGAAGTTCTTCGTCTCCGAGTTTTAGCAACAAATCTGCCTGAAGTCCGGCTGCTTCCAGCCGTTGCAGACGGCACTCGGCCACGATTACGGTGGCGCCGTGGGCCTGCAGAATCTGAAATTCTCGCAGACGGGCTTCGTTCGTGAGATCGGCACGGAATTCGTCCAGGCCTGCTTTTTTCTGAACTGCGGAAGCTGTGCGCCGGCTGCAGCCAGTAATCATAATCAGGCGGAGTCCCATATCATGCAGGCGCCGCAAAGCCGTAATATTTTCCGGTGACAGGTCGTCGTCAAAAAGGAGCATGCCGCGGCATGCTTTCCCGTCTGCGACGAAGACCGGGAGCTGCCCGCGTTGGGAGAATTGATCTGCTTTTGTCAGCAATTCCGCGGGGATGATTACGCCTTCCTGTTGGAGCCAGGAGGATTTTCCTGCGCGCATGAGCGTGCGGCTGCTCAGTGCTTCGACTCCGCATGACGGAACTTCGTTGATGGCAGCCGGGATCTTTTGCTGTACGCCGCGCGCTTTGGCAGCGCTGCAGATGGCCTGACCGAGCGGATGAAGCGAGCTTTGCTCGATGGAAGCAGCCAAAGCAAGCAGGGAATGAGAGTCCGTCCCCTCCGGAATCAGACCGGTGAGATAAGGCTTTCCCTTTGATACCACACCGCAGCGGGGAAGAAGAATCGTGTCTGCCTGTGCCAATAGAGAGAGCGCTTTAGAACCGCTCAGGTTGATTGATGTACGGCGTGCCCGGGACATTCCCCGAATCAGGGGGAGACGGTGCGCAAGAAAGAGAGGAAGCGGAAGGGAGACGATCAAAACGGAAAGAAAGATATTGATGGCTGCGGAGGCAGAAGCCCCTTCGCTGTACCGATACAGACTGATAATGGCGGCCAAAATGGCAGCGGCGGAAAACAGAAGAATCCAACGATTTTTTTTCATGATGACGACCTCGATTGCATAATTCTGACTATTATTATCCTGCAAAAATAGGAAATGTGTCAATAGATTGCACAGAAACACTTGAACCCGCTCTCAAATATTGCTATTCTTATAAAGAATAAGAGTGAAGGGGGAACGGATACAGGGTGATCACAGTAGAAGGAAAGGCAAAAATAAATCTGACGCTGGATGTTCTGGGAAAACGGCCGGATGGATATCATGAGGTAGCGATGGTCATGCAGTCTGTCGCATTGCATGATACGATTGAAATGGAAAAAACAGAGGATGCGATTCAGCTTTCCATCAGTGTACCGTGGCTGCGTGCGGACGAAGGAAATCTTGCATGGCGGGCAGCGGATTTAATGCGCAGGACATACCAGCTGGATGGCGGCGTACGAATGCACCTGACAAAACGTATTCCTGTTGCGGCGGGGCTGGCCGGAGGCAGTGCTGATGCCGCAGCGGTGCTTCGCGGCATGAATGAGTTGTATGGGCTTGGGCTGCCCTGCCGAACGCTCTGTGACCTTGGGGCGTCGCTGGGCTCGGATATTCCGTTCTGCCTGATGGAGGGAACGATGCTGGCGACAGGACGCGGCGAGATTCTGAAGCGTCTGGAAGATATGCCGCTGACCTGGCTGGTCCTTGCCAAACCGCGCCTTTCGGTTTCTACGGCCTGGGCCTATCAGAATTATGATGCACAGGGTGCGGCGGTTCATCCGGATAATCAGCGGATTTGTGAGGAAATTGCCCGTGGAGACCGGAAAGCCATTGCCGGATTATTGTGCAATGTGCTTGAAAGTGTTACTATTAAAAAGTATGAGGTCATTTCCCGGTATAAAGCGATGATGCTGGAGCAGGGCGCGATGGCAAGCATGATGTCCGGCAGCGGGCCAACTGTGTTCGGATTGACTGAGAGCCGTGAGCGGGCAGAACGGATTGCAGGGGTTCTACGGCAGAATACGGATGCCGATATTTTTGTGACGCATACGACAGGGAAATTGACGAATGACTGAAACAGGAAACGACCAGAATTGAGGGAATTGTAAATGGACAAAAGACTAGCTCCAATCCGATTAGACAGCTACCAGCCTTTGCGTGAGGTGGTGTGCGAGTCTCTGCGCGAGGCAATCCGCAAAGGGATACTCAAGCCGGGAGAACGGATCATGGAGATCCAGCTGGCTGAGGAGCTGGGGGTGAGCCGTACGCCGGTCCGCGAGGCAATCCGCAAACTGGAATTGGAAGGTTACGTAGTCATGATGCCGCGCCGCGGAACGTATGTCGCCAACATGTCGATTCGGGATATCAATGAGATCTTCGAGATTCGTACAGCATTGGAATCGCTGTCCAATGGCCTGGCTGCCGAGCATATCACGGCAGATGAACTGGAGCATTTGCAGCGTCTGTTGGTGATCATTGGCAATTATATTAAAGAAGGAAACATGGATAAGATTGTTGAGACGGACATTGAGTTTCATGATACGATGTATCATGCTGCCCGAAATGGCCGGCTGGTCGGCATCATTTCTAATCTGCGCGATCAGCTGACTCGGTTCCGCACCTTGTCCATGTCGTATCCGGGGCGTCTGGAAGCTACTCTGGATGAGCATCGCACGATTGTGGAAGCGATTGCTCAGGGGGATAGAAAAGCGGCCAGCAAGGCCGCTGAGCGCCATATGGAAAATTCGGAAAAGACTTTGCTGAAAGCGATGGATGCCATGAAAAAGCAAAACGAATCCAGAGGGAAAACAAAATCCAGAAAGAAAAAAGCAGAGGACAAGCCGTGTTCTGCACAGATAAAGGAGCAATAAACGATGTCAGATTTAGTTACCGTAATCCTTGCCGCTGGCAAAGGAACCCGCATGAAATCGAAATTACCCAAGGTGCTTCATAAAGCCGCCGGCAAAGCAATGGTTCAGCATGTGCTTGACGCGGCAAAAGAAGCTGGTGCCAGAAGAAATATCGTGGTTACCGGGTTCGGCGGGGAGCAGGTTCGCGAAGCTTTAGCCGGTCAGGCGGAGTTTGTGGAGCAGAAGGAGCAGCTTGGTACCGGACATGCAGTCATGCAGACAAAGGAATTATTGAAGAATGAAACGGGAACCGTCATGGTACTCTGCGGCGACACTCCGCTGCTGACGGGCGGTTTGCTGAAGAAGCTTTATGATGCCCATCGCGAGGCTGGGGCAAAGGCGACTGTTCTTACGGCAATCATGCCGGATGCGACCGGGTATGGGCGCATTATCCGCACGCCGGCGGGAACGGTGCAGAAAATCGTCGAACATAAGGACGCGACCGAAGAGGAGCTTCAGGTGCGCGAAGTGAATTCCGGCATCTATTGCTTTGATGCGCGGGCTTTGTTTGCGTCGCTGGATCAGGTGACGAACGACAACGCGCAGGGGGAATATTATCTGCCTGACGTACTGGAGATTCTGCAAAAGCAGGGAGAAAAGATATGGGCGGTAGCAGCGGACGATTACGAATCGACACTCGGCATCAATTCACGCCAGCAGCTTGCCGGAGCGGAGAAAATCTTGCGCCGCCGCAAGAACGAGGAGCTCATGGCCGGCGGCGTTACGATCATGGATCCTGATACCACCTATATCGACTGCGATGTGGAGGTCGGACAGGATACGGTTATTTATCCGATGACCTGGCTGGAAAAGGGGACGAGAATCGGCATGCAGTGCGAGATCGGTCCTTCTGTGCGCCTGCAGAACGTCACGATGGGGAATCGGGTGACCGGCCAGTTCCTTTTTGCCCATGACTGCAGGGTAGACGATGATGTCCAGCTGGGACAGTTCGTTCATTTGCGTCCGGATACGCATATTTGCGACGGGGTTAAGATCGACAATTTCATCGAAGTCAAGAATTCAACCATCGGAAAAGGATCAAAACTGCCGCATCTTTCTTATATCGGCGATTGCGATATGGGTGAGCGCGTGAATATGGGATGTGGCACCATTACGGTCAATTATGATGGCAAGACGAAGCATCGGACGAAAATCGGCAATGATGCTTTTGTCGGCTGTAATTCGAACCTCGTTGCGCCGGTTACGATAGAAGACGGCGCTTATATCGGTGCCGGTTCGACGATCACAAAAACAGTTCCTGCCCGTTCATTGGCTATTGCACGCGCGCGCCAGAAGAACATTGACGGATGGACGGATAAGCGCGACCAATAAGGAAAGAATGGATGTTTTTGCATCCACATTTCGGGAAAGCTTTATGACAATTGGGTATAAACAGTGCTATACTGTTTTATATAAGGGTGGAATGATCTGCCCGGGAGAAGAAATTTTCTAGTAGAATATGGTTTGGAGGATTTTTACAAAATGGCTTTAGACACTGGAAACTTATGCATCCTGACCGGTAATGCGAATCCGGAGCTGGCAAAGGAAATCGCCGATCACATCGGTGTAAATCTCTGTGATGCATACGTCGGTCATTTCAACAACGGGGAAACGCAGGTCATGATCAGCGAGAGTATCCGCGGCAAGGATATTTTCATCATTCAGCCGACTTCTTATCCGGTGAATGACAACCTCATGGAATTGCTGATTATGGCGGATGCCTGCAAGCGCGCTTCTGCACACAGCATCACGGCTGTTGTGCCGTATTATGCCTATGCCCGTCAGGATCGCAAGACTCGCGGACGCGAGCCGATTTCCGCCAAGCTGGTCGCGAATCTGATGGTCACGGCTGGTGTGACCCGCGTGGTGACGGTGGACCTTCATGCCGGTCAGATTCAGGGCTTTTTCGATATTCCGGTGGATCATTTGGCCGCAGCACCGGTCATTGCCAATTATTTCCGTGAGCAGAAGCTGGAGGATGTTGTCGTCGTTTCCCCGGATCTCGGCGGAGTGACGCGGGCACGTGTTCTTGCAGACCATCTTCATGCGCCGATTGCTATCATTGAAAAACGCCGCCCGAAGCCGGGCTGTGCAGAGGTCATGAACCTCATTGGTGATGTGGAAGGAAAAACGGCTGTCATCATTGACGATATCGTTGATACGGCCGGTTCTCTTTGCGAGGGCGCCCGCGCACTGGAGAAACGCGGTGCCAAGCGGATCTTTGCCTCCTGCTCACATGCGATTCTCAGCGATCCCGCTGTGGCACGGATTAATGAATCCCCCATCGAGAAGCTTGTCATCACGAATACGATCCCGCTTCCGCCGGAAAAGAAATCCGAAAAGATCGTTACCTTGTCTCTGGCCGATGCCTTGGGCGATGTTATCATGCGTATCCAGAGTCATCGTTCCGTCAGCCAGCTGTTCCGTTAACGGCATGCCGTTTCATTCCGCATGGCGGAAGGAGTTTTTCCGATGAAAGAGAATCCGGTCTATACGGATCTGTTTATCCGGCATTTTAACTTTTGGCCGCATCTGTCCGGAAAAGAACGAAATCTGATCAGTACCCATACGAATCCGGTTCATTACGATCGGGGGGTTCAGGTTCATCAAGGCCCGTTGGATTGCATCGGCGTTATGCTGATCAAAAAAGGTCAGCTGCGTGTCTATACCATGTCGGAAGACGGGCGGGAAGTGACGCTGTATCGCCTGTTTCCTGATGATGTTGGCATTTTGTCGGCGTCCTGCGCACTGGATGCTGTTACCTTTGATGTCTATATTGATGCGGAGGAGGATACAGATGTCCTTTTGACGGATGCAACAGCATTTCGCCAGCTGGCTGATGCCAATATCTATGTGCGTTGCTATGGCTATGAACTGGCTGCACAGCGGTTATCAGACATGCTTTGGAAGATGCAGCAGGTGCTGTTTTTGTCAGCGGATCGCAGATTGGCAATCTTTTTGCTTGAGGAAAGTGAAAAGGAAGGCGGCGATGAAATTCATTTGACGCATGAGCAAATTGCCCGTTTTATGGGAACGGCGCGTGAAGTCGTCAGCCGTCTGGTGAAGTATTTCAGTCAGGAAGGCTGGATTAAAACGTCGCGCGGATGTATCCGACTGGTGGATCGTCAGGCGCTTGTCAGGAGGGCTGGATGAGGCCCGAAACCATGGCCTGTAGAAGGATAGAATATAGCAGAAACGACCCTTTCAGACCGGAAGAGAAATTCCGGTCTGAAAGGGTCGTTTTGGATTGTTCGGAATGCAGCTGCGTTCAACGAAGCAGTGCTTCTACTTGCTCCTTGGGAATGAGGCCGACGGATTCTCCGGCCTTTTCTCCGTTGCGGAAGACAACGAGCGTAGGGATGCTCATGACGCCAAAGCGGGCTGCCAGCTCCGGCTGTTCGTCGACGTTCACCTTGCCGATTTTTATGTCGCTGTGATCAGCGGCCACCTGATCGATGATCGGCGAGAGCATGCGGCATGGGCCGCACCAGTCTGCCCAGAAGTCGATCAGCACGGTTTGATGAGAATGCAGTACTTCTTCCTGAAAATTTTCTTTTGTGATAATCGTTGTGGACATGGTTGTTTCCTCCTGAACTATGGGTGGGATATTTTATTGGTATATGTGCAGGTCTTTCCTTGCTGTGCTTTGATTGTAGCAAAAGAAGAAGGGCGGATTCCGTAACCGGCTCACACAAAAGAATAAAATTTCAGCGAAAATCTTCCGGAAAGTCATGCATAGTCTTATTGGCTATGCTATAATGAAATCTGCTTGTGCACAGCTTTGTGCCGATTGATTATTCAGGAGGGAATTCACAGTGGATTTAAGTATTATGGAACTGATTAAGACCATTTTGTTCGGTGTGGTCGAAGGATTGACCGAATGGCTTCCTGTTTCCAGCACAGGACATATGATTTTGGTGGATGAGTTTGTCAGACTGGATGTATCCAAGCAGTTCATGGATATGTTTCTGGTGGTCATTCAGCTTGGGGCGATTCTGGCCGTTGTCGCTTTAAATTTTGAGAAGTTGAATCCGTGGTCATCCTGGAAGTCACGTCAGGAAAAAAAGGAGACGGTCCGCCTGTGGAGCAAGGTAATTCTCGCCTGCCTGCCGGCTGCCGTTATCGGTCTGTTGTTCAACGATTATATGGAAAAGCATTTCATGACTGCTCCTGTTGTGTCATTTACTCTGATTCTTTACGGCATCCTGTTTATCGTGGTGGAAAATTACAACAAACATCGCCGCCCGCGTATTTCGGATTTATCCAGACTGGATTATAAGACGGCATTCATTATCGGCGTTTTTCAGGTGCTGTCGCTGGTGCCGGGCACAAGTCGTTCCGGTGCAACGATCCTCGGCGGTATTCTTTTTGGCGCCAGCCGTTATGTGGCGGCGGAGTTTACTTTTTTTCTGGCCATTCCGGTTATGTTTGGTGCGAGTCTGTTGAAAATGGTTAAGTTTGGGTTTCATTATACCGGCGCGGAAATCATCATTCTGATCGTTGGCATGGTGACGGCATTTATTGTTTCTATTCTGTCCATTAAATTTTTGCTTAGTTATATTAAGACCAATGACTTCAAGGCATTCGGCTGGTACCGGATCGCGCTCGGCCTTGTCGTGCTGGCGTATTTGTTTCTGATCGGCGATCCTACTGCAGACTGCTGAGAGATATGATATAATAGGCAGGTAAAGGTTCCCCGCCGGGAAAGACGGCGGGGATTTTTTCGCAGGATCAAATGAAACCGAGTCGGGGGGAGTCTTATCACCCGTTAGCATCGGATAAAGGAGTTTGGCGGAGATGAAGATGATTGCAGGCCTGGGAAATCCAGGAAATGAATATGCGAAAACAAAGCATAATGCAGGATTTCTTTTTGTGGATGCTTTGGCCGGGCATCTTGGTGCTTCCGGATGGAAACAGAAGGAAAATGCGTTGGTGGCGGAGGCGCGGATCGGAGCGGAGAAGGTGCTGCTGGTCAAGCCTCAGACCTATATGAACGAGAGCGGTAGAGCGATCGGTCCGCTTATGGACTGGTATAAGCTGGAGCCGGAAGATCTGATCGTCGTTCATGATGATATGGATATTCCGGCTGGTGTGGTCCGCATCCGAAAAAAGGGAAGCGCAGGAGGACATAATGGCATTAAATCGGTTCTGGCGCATGTGGGCGATGAGCATTTTGTCCGGGTGCGTATCGGCATCGGACGTCCTCTTCCGGGCTGGACGGTTGTTCATCATGTGCTGGCGCCTTTTTCTGAGGATGAGGTACCGCGGGTAAAGGATGCGATACAATATTTGCTTCCTGCAGTGGAATGTATTGTGCAGGAGGGAGCGGATATGGCCATGAACCGGTTTAATCCCAGAAAAAAGAAAGCGGCTAAGGAAAAAGCGGAAAAGAGGGAGGAAACGCATGACGAAGTCTGACCGGATTACCGCGGTTTATGCGGATGAAAAGGGAAATATTCTGGATGCGCCGGGACTGACAGGGATGGGGCGGACCGGCAGAGAGAATGTCCGCCTGACGCCCGAAGACCTCATTCCCTTGCCGGAAAGCGCTGACCTTATGCTGCTGCCGGATCATCTCGCGGTGGGGATGAGCGGGGAAGGGGAAGTGTTGCCGATTCGCGGAATGGCTGTAGCGGCCATTCTTCCCGCCGGCTATACCAGATTGTATCTTCCAGCTTATGAACGGCAGGAAGGCGCAGCCCGCCTTCCGCTTTATGGTTATACGGCGGTTGTTGTTTATCGGGATGAGCTTTATTGTGCAGCGGTTTATACGGATGAAAATGACAAATGGGACCCTGCTCATTACAATACGAAGGAACTTAAGAAACTGGTTCGCCGCACCAAAAAAGACCTGCCGGGCAATCGCATTGTCGAACAGGTCGGAGGGTGCAGCTTGAAATGGCATTGCTGTACGGCGCAGAATCTGTTTTACCGCCGCTGGGAATGCGGGATTCCCACTTCTCCGGTTTGCAACGCCAACTGTTTTGGCTGCATTTCGCTGCAGCCGGCGGAATGCTGTCCTTCGCCGCAGGAACGGATTCGTTTTCGTCCGACACCGGAGGAGATTGCCGAGGTAGGTATTTATCATCTGTCCGTTGCACCTGATGGCATTATCAGTTTTGGCCAGGGATGTGAGGGGGAACCGTCTTTGGCTGCGGACAATATTGCGGCAGGGATTCGGCTGATTCGCGCGAAAACAGGAAAAGGCCAGATTAATATGAATTCGAATGCCGGCTGGACGGAGGGAATCCGAAAAATCGTCGATGCCGGACTGGATTCCCTGCGCGTGTCCATCATCAGCGCACGGGATGAGGGATATGATGCCTATTACCGGGCGAATTATCATTTGGAACAAGTCCGGTCGTCCATTCGGTATGCGCTCGATCATGGCGTTTATGTTTCGCTGAATCTGCTGTATTTTCCAGGATTCAATGATCGCGAGGAGGAGCTGGCTGCGTGGCAGAACTTTTTCCGTGAACTGCCGGTGCAGATGATTCAGGTACGCAACTTGAACATTGATCCGGACGCTTTTCTGGATATTATGCCGAAACCGGCCGGGAAAACAGTGGGAACGCGCGCCTTTTTGGAAACGTTGCATAAGGAATTCCCCCAGTTGGTGATAGGGAGCTTCAGTCATTACGTGGAGGGCTGAAAGTTTTTCCGCAGCGCTCATAAAGTCATTTGCCTTGCGAGTCCGAGCAAAAGTCCTGCTACGCCGCTGGCCGCCAGCAGCTTGATGACGCTGACTTTCCTGCGCACAGCAATCAGGGACGCTGCCAGGATGATCACGCCGATCGGGTCAATGGTGCGAAGGTCAGACGGCAGCGTTTCGACGTTCCATAGTGCCAGGACCACGAAACTGATGCCGGCTGCTGCGATCAGAGCGACGACGGCAGGCCGAAGACCGTTCAATATGCCGCGGATGGGGCCGATATCGCCGTATCGGAAGAAGAGTCTGGCGAGCAGAATGCCGAGTATCAGCGATGGAGTGCAAAAGCCGATGGTGGCGCATACGGCGCCGGGGATGCCGGCGATTTTCATGCCGGCAAATGTTGCTGCATTGATGCCGATCGGCCCGGGAGTCATCTGTGAAATGGTAAAGATATCGACGAATTCACTGAGGTTCATCCAGTGATACGTGTCTACTACGGCAGCCTGAATCAGCGGCATCGAGGCATAGCCGCCGCCAACGCAGAAGAGTCCTACTTTTGCAAACTCCCAAAAGAGCATCAGGTAAATCATCGTGCTGTTCCTCCTTATTTCCCATATTGACTGCCGCGCAGGAACAAAAGCCCTAGAATCCCGTCGATGAGGATGAGCAGCATGAGATTGATACCGAAGATGAAATTGGCGGTGAATGTGGCGGCAATGATGGCCAGCGGAAATAAGAGTTTCTTCCGCAGTTGTTTTTGCAGGAGATCTATGGCGACGTTGACGATTAATGCTGTTGCGCCGCACTGCATGCCCTTGAGCGCATAGCGTACATAGGGATTGCTGGCGAACCAGTCGTAGGCGCAGGAAATGATGGAAAGCGTGATGAGCGGCGGCAGAATCGTTGCGGCCAGTGCGGTCAGTGTCCCGCGCAGTCCCGCCATGCGGTAGCCGAGAATAATCGAAGCGTTGACCGCTACGACGCCTGGCATAGACTGTGCGATAGAGACGAGATTGAGCGTATCTTTATCGGTCAGCCAGCCGTATTCCTCTACGTATTTGGCTCGCAGCAGCGGAATAATGACAAATCCGCCGCCTACGGTGAAGGCACTGATCAGGAAGGTGGACTGGAATAATTTGCGATAAAAATGCGGACAGGATGAAGCGACGGTTATTTGCTGGGGCATGAGAGTTCCTCCTTTTCATAGGACAGGGCGTTCAGAAATTTTTGGGCGATATGGGAAAGATACCGGTCGCGGCGCCAGATGGCGGTCATGCGCGTTTTGAGGGCGGGCTCGTCGATGGTTTTCACGTGGAGACGGTCATGCGCCGCCAGCGATACGGCTGAGGCAGGAATTACAGCGATGCCTAGCCCTGCATTGGCCCAGAGCACCGTAGTACGTGCATCGTCATTCCGGCAGGTGATGACCGGTTGAATGCGTGCATGGGAAAACGCATCCCGGAGCAGGGGATCAAAACGCCGATAGATGATTAACGGACGCTGATCCAGCTCTTTTAGCGGAATGTGCGAGCGGTCCGGACACCAGTCAAGCTCGCCGGTCATGGCTGCGACCATCGGTTCCGGTTTTAGATAGATGCAGTTAAAGGAATCTGCGGGAAACGGCGTCCGCACAATGCCGATCTCAATGATCCCTTGACGGAGCAGATCGATCAACTGGTAGGTGTTGGCGTCATGAATTTCAAAATGGACGTCCGGATATTCCAGATGAAAACGGTGCAATCCGGGATTCAGGAGAATACTGCCAGAGGAGGAAATCGTACCTAAGTGAAGGGTACCCCTTAATCCTTTGTTCAGATCATCAATTTCTCTGCGGGTAGAATCTGCCAGCGTAAGCAGCTGTTCCGCCCGCTGCGCCAGCAGCTGTCCCGCATCCGTCAGTTCGATTTGGTGAGGTCCTCGTTCGAACAATGTCGTACCAAGCTCCTGTTCCAGCATCTTCATCTGATGGGACAGCGGCGGCTGGGCCATGTGCAGCCTGCGGGCGGCCGCAGTAATCTGCTGTTCTTCGACAATCGTCATAAAGTATTTGAGCTGCTTCAGATCCATAGTTTTTTCATCTTTCCAATATACTAATTAAATATATAATGTACATACTGAATATTTATTTTGTATGTATAACCGGCTCTATTGTAGCGCAGAGCAGACAGAAATGCAAGAGGAAGAAGGAAATCAGGCTTCGCCATGATGGTATGTAACGATTGCAACGGACAGCAAGGCGCGCTCTCTATATAATGTGAGGCAAGTAATCATTGAGACAGGTATGGCTTGTAATAGAGTACAGGAGGTATATAGCATCATGAAGACGATTGATTTGCGACAGACTGTGGCGGAACTGGTGCGGACTTATCCGGAGCTGCGGGCGATTCTTGCGGCTCTGGGGTTTGTAAAAATACTCGATCCGATGGCGATGAAGGTGATGGGAAACATCATGACGCTGCCGCGGGGAGCGGCGGTCTGCAAGATTCCGATGGAAAAGATTTTGCAGGAATTGAACGCACATGGCTTTCATGTGATCGGGCAGGATGAACGGAGCGTGCGCACGGAGAAACTGCGCTCGTATATTGACCGGCTGTCGGACGGAGAGCCGTTGGAGTCCGTTCGTCAGGATTTTGTGCGGGAGTTTGACCATGTCTCGGCGCTGGAGATTGCAGATGCGGAGCAGCTGCTGATTCGCAGCGGAGTGCCAATGAAGCAGTTGCAAAAGCTGTGCGATGTTCATTCTGCTCTGTTTCATGGGCGCACCGAGACAGAAGCGGTCCCGTGCGGAGGAAAAGGGCAGGGAGATGCGGCGGAGAATCTTTCCGATCCGGATTTGCCTGCCGGGCATCCGCTCCATTTGCTGCGCGCGGAAAACAGCGGGTTGGAATCCGTGCTGGACGAATTGGATGTACAGTGCCAGAAGGAGGAGATGGATGCAGAGCAGATTTGGAGCCTCCTGCAGCGGTTTAACGAGGTGCGCCTGCATTATGCGAAGAAGGAAGAGCTGTTGATGCCGATCCTTTATCGCTGCGGGGTGACCGGTCCGTCTCAGGTCATGTGGGGCGTGGATGATGAGATCAAGAAAGAACTCGGAACGCTGACGCGGGCTGTATCTGAGGATCGGGACAATGCCGTGCTGTATAAAGGACGTATTGCGGCTTTGTCCGGGCGTGCCCGTGAAATGATCTATAAAGAGGAGAGGATCCTTTTCCCGCTGTGCATGAGATATTTTACCGAAGAGGATTGGAAATGTGTCTATCGGGATTTTCCGGAGATGGGACTGGGATTTTCGGTTGAGATGGACCGCTGGGAAGCCGGCGAGGAATGGGCGGCGAAGAAATGGGAAAAGGCAAGCCATCAGGATATTCTCGATGGGCGCGTCATTCTTCCTACGGGTGAGCTAACGGTAAAGCAGTTGAGGAGCGTTCTTTCCTTGCTGCCGGTTGACATTACCTTTATTGATCAGGATGATACGCTGCGATTCTTTGTCAACGAGGGCAAGGTGTTCCCGCGGCCTAAAGCGGCATTGGGACGTGATGTTGCCGAGTGTCATCCACCGCAGATTATTCCGGTGGTGCGGAATCTCATTGCGGATTTTCGGAAAAAGAAGCGGACTTCTCTGGAAGTTGCCCGATATATCATGGGGAGGCCGGTTCTGGTAAAATATCTTGCTGTATATGACGCGGATGGTGCCTATCAGGGAACGGTGGAAATCGTTCAGGAATGCAGTCATATTCTTGAGCTATTTTCCAAGCAGCACTCCTCCTTAAAATCCTTGTAAAATTCAGAAAATGCCTCTATAATAAAACGTGAGAAGAGAAGCACGATTTTTATTATGGAGGCGATTTTTATGTTCCGGACCATACCGTTTAATATTCGGGAGAATGCAGAAAAGGGGCGTGAGCTGATGGAAAAGGCGCTGGATTTTGCAGCGGGCCAGTCGTTTCATCCGTTCGGACGTGTCAGCGCGGTCATTTCACCATTTCGCGTTGATGTTGTTGATACCGATGCCTCCTATGAATTGTTCGCCGAGCTGCCTGGCTTCGCCAAAGAACAAATCCATGTATCCTATGATGAAAACAACTGCCTGCGGATTAAGGCGGAACGTCCTGTCCCGGAGATGCAGGTTCGTTATCTTTGCCGCGAACGCCGCTGCGGTGATTTTGAACGGGAATTTTTTGTGGATGGCATCGATCCGGAAGGTGTGAGTGCAGCTTATGAGGATGGTGTACTGCACCTTGTCCTGCCAAAGGTGAAGGAGAAGGACAATCGGACGGTGTTTACGATCGAATGAACACATATCCGGCTCCTGCCGGAAGGATTTATGGCTGTCGGCGGCCTTTTCGGGCTGTGCGGCAGCCTGTTTTTCTTCTTTTTATCAGGAGGGTCGGGCGAAACTCTTGATTTTCGGTCCTTTTTGCAGGACTTTTTGTATCGTGTCGGGAATATTATTCTATAGCATATTTATCGGCCTGCTGGTTTTTGAGCAGGAAAGAGCAGGAGGGAAATGGTCATGACGGAGGATAAGGACTGGATTGCTTTCAAACAAAAATTGAAACGGAAAACGGAAATTGATCTGGATCTCTACAAGGAACCGCAGATGAAGCGGCGCATTGGCAATCTGGTAAATCGCGCAGGGATGAATTCTTATAGTGCGTATTTTGACCGGGTGGTCGGGGATAAAGATGCCTTTGCATCTTTTATTGAATATCTGACCATTAACGTATCGGAATTTTTCCGTACGCCAGAGAAATTCGGCAAGCTGGAAACGGATGTCATTCCCGATCTTTTGCGGCGGACGCCTAAGCTGAATATTTGGAGCGCGGGCTGTTCCATCGGCGCTGAGCCTTATTCTTTGGCCATCATATTAAAGGAGATGACGCCCCGGGTTCGCCATCGTATTTTGGCTACGGATCTGGATGTCGAGATTCTGGCCAAGGCAAAGTGCGGGGTTTATACGGAAAATGAACTGAAGGCGATGACTCCGGAGCGGCGGGCACGCTATTTCGATAAAACAGACGGAGAGAAGTATGCCGTTAAACAGGAGATTAAGGACTGTATTGAGTTTCGCCGGCACAATCTGCTTAAAGATCCGTTTGAAACCGGTTTTGATCTGATTCTTTGCCGGAATGTGGTGATTTATTTCACGGAAGAGGCAAAGGATCAGCTTTATGCTCATTTCTTTCAGGCGCTGAAGCCGGGCGGGATCTTATTTGTCGGCGCGACGGAAGCCATTTTGAATTTCCGCAAACTTGGTTATACGAGTTTTCAGCCCTTTTTTTACCAGAAGCCTTTCGAATAGAAAAACAGGCAGTGAATGGAGTCAGAAAATAGATGTATGCAAATCCGCAGATTGAACAAATGAACAGGTCTTCGCTACAGCGGCTTCAGCTGGAACGGTTGAAGAAACAGGTGAAGTGGGCGCAGGAGAAAAGCCGTTTTTATCAGGAGCGCTTTCGGTCCGTCGGAGTATCGTATACGGATATTCATACGCTGGAGGATATTTCCCGTCTTCCGCTGACCGAACGCAGTATGCTGGCGCGGACGCATTTTATGGACTGGATGACCATGCCGCTGTCCGGCGTCTTGCGTGTTCAGGCTTTGCCTGAGGAGGGAGAGAGCCTGACCAGAGCTTATACCAATGGCGATATCGCTCATAACGTGGAGATGATGACCCGCTGTCTGACAGCCGCAGGGGTTATGAACGCCTCTCTGGTCGCAGTGCAGGGGGACCTTTCGGACAGCCGCCTGCTCGATATTCAGTATGCGCTGGAGATCCTTGGCGCAGCCGTCGTACCTATGGGTACGGATTATCATCAATGGCTACGGATGCTGGATATGGTTGGCGCAGATACGCTGGTCAGTACGCCGCATTTGGTCCTGCAGCTGGTCATCCAACTGCAGACAGCCGGGCGCAATATCGTCGATTCTCCTCTGAAGCGCATCCTCTGCTGGAGCAGGCAGGGCGTTCAGGATCCTTTGCGCCGTCATATACAGGAGCGCACGCAGGCGCGGCTTTATGACCTCTATGGACCGGCCGAGCTGGGAACGGCCGGTATTCTGTATCAATGTGAAGCGCATAACGGCTATCATATTCAGGAGGATTATTATTATCCGGAGATTGTTGATTTTCATAGTGACCATGTGATTCATGAACCGCAGCATATGGGTGAACTGGTGCTGACGTCGCTTGCCGCAGAAGCCATGCCGCTGATCCGGTATCGTACCGGGCAGGCTGCCATGCTGGAAGAAGAGCCGTGCTCCTGCGGGCGGACGCTGCGCCGGATTATTACGCCGCTCTCCGCCGTGTGACGGAGCCGTGGCGATAGGGTTCAGATTGTTGCTGACAAGGATAAGCCTCCTCTTTTCAGGAGGCTTATTTTCTGGGAACAGGTCGGAAAGACAACAAGGGGAAAGGACGACAAGGTATGCGATTTATCCATACAGCAGACTGGCATTTGGGCAGATATTTTCATGGCATGCATCTCACGGAAGAGCAGCGCGTTCTGCTGATGCAGGAGTTTCTTCCTTTAGTCCGGGATGAAAAGGTGCAGGCGGTCGTCATTGCCGGCGATATTTACGACCGCGGTATTCCACCTGTGGAAGCCGTGGATTTGTTTGATGAGATTCTTACCCGCTTGACGGAAGAGAAGGTACAGGTTCTCTTTATTGCCGGAAATCATGACAGTGCCCGCAGGCTGGACTTTGGACGCCGGCTTTTGAGAAATGCGGGTGTATTTGTGCGCGGTGAGCCGGAGGCGGAAATGGAACCGGTTGTTTTGCAAGATGAATATGGCCCTATTGCTTTCCAGCTTTATCCGTATGTGGAACCGGCGGAGATCCGCACGCTCTTTGGTGAGACGGAATCTATGGACTTCGATCAGGCAACTGCCCGGCTTATCGAGGCCGGTCGGGTTCGTATACCGGACAGAATGCGCGCTGTGGCCGTGGCGCATGCTTTTCTGGCAGGCGGAAGTGGTTCGGATTCCGAGCGCCCGCTGGCGGCAGGCGGGGCTGGGAATGTGTCGCCGTCCCGTTTCCGTGATTTCCAGTATACCTGTATGGGACATCTTCATAATCCGCAGCAGGCCGGCAGCGCGAATATTCGTTACAGCGGTTCTCTGATGAAATACTCCTTTGATGAAGCGGAGCAGCATAAGGGCGTGAATATTGTCGAAATCGATGGGACGGGGCGTGCAGCACAGCGGTTTCAGGAACTGAAACCGCGTCATGACGTGCGGCGCATCCGCGGGATGTTCGAGGCGATTCAAAGGGATGAAACGGCTTATCCGCCCAGTGATGATTTTATCGAGGTAGATTTATTGGATAAAAAACCGGTACTTGATGCGTTTAATCAGCTGAAGCTGCGCTATCCGAATCTCATGCAGATTCTGCGACCGAATATCATGGTGCAGCAGGATCATTGGCAGCTTCAGGGGCAGGAGGCTATGCAGAAAAGCAGACAGGATCTGTTTGAGCAGTATTATCAGCAGATGAAGGGGGAAGGGATGAGCCCGGAACAGCAGGCTGTTTTGTCGGAATGTATCAGGGAAATCGATCGTGAGGAGGCAGAACGATCATGAGACCGCTTCGTTTGGAATTCTGTGCATTTTGCCCTTATGAAAACAGGCAGGTGCTGGACTTTTCTTGTTTGAAAGGGCAGTCGTTTTTTTTGATTCACGGAGCCACAGGGGCGGGAAAGACAAGTGTTTTTGACGCCATTTGCTATGCACTGTACGGAGAAGCGGCAGATGAATCGCGGCGCCCGGGAATGCTTCGGAATCGGGAAGCGGCACCTGACGTGCCGACGTACGTGGATTTTATTTTTGCTCTGCGGGAGGAAGTGTGGCATATCCGCCGCAATCCGGAATATACGCGCAAGGCCAAGCGTGGGACGGGAACGGCCAGAGAAATGGCCTCTGTGATTTTGGAGCGCATAAAAGACGGGGAGCCGGTGGAGCGATGGAAAAACGACGGCGAGGTGCGGAGAAAAATTTATTCGCTTATCGGCTTTGAGTGCCGCCAGTTCCGGCAAGTCGTTCTGCTGCCGCAGGGCGAGTTTCGGCGGTTCCTAATGGCTGATACGGCAGAACGCAAGGAAATCATGCGGGTGCTGTTCAATACGGATGTGTATCAGGAGATGGAGGAACGCCTGAAGCGGAAGGCCGCAGATCTGGCGGCACGCTATGAAAAAATCCGGGCCAGACAGGAGTTCTTTCTGCAGGATGCGGAGATGCCGGATATTCAATCTCTGCAGGAGGCGGTCGAAAGCTGCAGAACGGAAACGGAACTGCTGCGCCGGGAGGCCGGAACGCGGGAAGAGCTGTACCGCAAATCGCTGCAGGAAAAAGAGGCCGGCCGCGCTGTTTCTGAAAAATTTCAGGCTCTGGAGCAGGCGCTCCGGCGCGAAGCAAAGGAACGGCAGCAACAGGAACGGGATAAAGAGACAAAAAAATTATGGGAACAGGCTGAGCGGGCGGCCGCTCTGACGGATCTGAACGCCCAATGGGAACGCGACAAAGCGAATGCCCGGCAAAAAGCAGCTGATTTAAAGTCTCTTTACGCGAAAGGAAAACAGGCCGCGGCAGACGAGCAAAAGGCAAGGGAAATATGGCGCGGAATAAAGGACGGGGAAAGCGGACAGAAACAGCGTCAGGAGGAGCTGGGGCATCTCCGTAGTCTGCTCGGTACGGCGGATTCGCTGGCGGAGAGTATTCGGGCGGCGGAGCAGTGCCGCAGGGAAGAAGAGGCCAGCCGGAAACAGGCAGAGGCCCTGAAACAGACGCTGGAGCGCGGAAGAACGGAATATAAGGCTTGTCAGGAGTGCATAGAAGTCTTGCGGAACAAGGCTGCTGATGCCAAAGCGGTCGGACTTCGTGTGAAAACACTGGAACAGGAAGCTGAAACGGTCCGCAGGATTGCCTTGCTGCAGCAGGAAATTGCCGGGGCAGAAGAGCAGTTCCGCAAGCAGAAAGAAGAGGCGGAGCTTAGCCGGAGAACATGGCAGCAGGCTGACCAGAAGCTGCGGAATATGCGGGAGCTGGCTGGTCAGGCTCAGGCCGCTCTGCTGGCCGGGAAGCTGGCAGAAGGCGATCCCTGCCCCGTTTGCGGTTCCCCCCATCATCCGCGGCTGGCGCAAATGGTAGGGCGATGCCTGACGGAAGAAGATTTGGAAAAAAATCAGAAGAAAACCGACCAATATCATCAGCATTGGGAAGAACTGCAGGAAAAAGCGGCTGCAGCGGAACGCGCCTGGCAGGAAAAGTGTGCGGCCAGAGACGCTTTGGCCGGTTCTGCGCAGGAATGGCGTCCGCAGATTGATATACAGAACGAACTGAATGTGTATCGCCGCAGGCTGCAGGAGGATCAAAAGGCTTGCGCGGAGCTTTCTGAACAGGAAGCGCGTTCCGGCCGGCTGGAAAAACAAATGGAAGAATGGGAGAACAAGCGCAGCCGTCAGCAGGAACTGAGCCGTCAGGCCGCTGTTTCTGCTGCTGCCGCCCAGAAATCCGTTGAGGAGAAAAAAAGCCATTTGCCGGAGACCTTTTGGGAGCCGGATCAGATGCGTGGGCATATTGCCCGGTTGGAAGCGGAGATCCGGGAATGGGAGAAAAGATCTGATCAGGCTGAGAAACGTTTTCGGGAAGCCGTGACATGCTATGGAAATTTGAAGGGGAGCTGGTCCTCTTGTCTGCAGGAGTGCCGGCAGCTGAGCCGACGGGCTTTTGACAGCCGGGAGCTTTTTATGCAACGGTGCCGGGAAGCTGGTTTTCTGGACCGAAACGATTATGAGCGGGCGATTGCCGGCCAATGGGCAGATTCTTCGTATCGTGCGTCGGTATGCCGTCAGCTTGAAGAGCATGCGGCTAATTTTCAAGCGGTACAGGTGGAAATACGAAAAGCCAGAATGGAGACGGAAGGAAAAGTACAGCCGGATCTGCCTGCTTTGGAACAGGCAGAACAGCATGCCATGGCAGAATGGAAAACGGTTCATGAACGATGGGCTGCCAGTCAGGAACGATGGAAAAAACTGCAGAAGAGCAGGAAAAACTGGCAGGAATTGGAGGAACAGGGCGGCAGGGCAGCTGCACGGTATGCGCAGCTGGCTGATCTGGCTGACCTGGCCAGCGGGAAGAGCGGAAGCAGAGTGTCGTTTCAGACCTATGTGCTGCACTCCCTGTTGGAGGATGTCATGGAAGCCGCGAATCAGCGGCTGCTCGTCATGAGCCGTGGTCAATATCAGCTTCAGTCGGGAGAACGGCTTAACGGAAATAAACAAGGCGGACTGGATATGGAAGTATTTGATAACTATTCCGGCTATTCTCGTCCCATGGCGACATTGTCAGGAGGAGAATCCTTTTTGGCCTCGCTGTCTCTGGCGCTGGGACTGTCTGATGTGGTGCAGAGCTATGCCGGAGGGACGCGGTTGGATACCATGTTCATTGATGAAGGATTCGGTACATTGGACAGCGAGACGCTCGATGTGGCGCTGAAAGCTTTATTTTCGCTGCAGCGCAGCGGGCGCCTGATCGGGATTATTTCTCATGTGGAAGAGCTGAGATCCAGAATTCCTGCCCGTCTGGAAGTGAAAAAGTCGAGATCTGGCGGAAGCAGAGCAGAGTTTGTCATTGGTACGACAGAAAGTTGAGCAGGAGGATATGACAGCAAAACTGGATTTTCTTATCGGCCGCGCAGGATCGGGCAAGACTCAGGCCTGTCTGTCGGCCATGCAAAAAAAAATGGAAGCGGAACCGGTCGGTCCGGCGCTCATTCTTCTGGTGCCGGAGTATATGACGTATAAGGCAGAGCGTCAGCTTGCGGCTTCCATGACCGGTCAGGGTGGATTTTTACGCGCCTATGTTTTCGGCTTTCGCCGGTTTGCCCGACAGATTCTATTGGAAACCGGCGGCGCCGATATTCCCCGTATCAGTGAGATCGGCCGGCGTCTGATGCTTCGCAACTTGCTCAGCCGCCATCAGCGTGAAAATGATTTGACGATTTTTGCCCGGCAGGTGAAGCAGCGCGGGTTTACCGGAAACCTGTCGGAAGCCATTCGTGAAATGAAACGATACCGGCTTCCCGCAGGAGTCCTGCGGCAGGCGGCACAATATATGAATGCTGCGGACAGCCGCCTGATCGGCAAGGTTCGGGAACTGGCCGGGCTGGCCGATGAATTTGAGGCGGCGATGTCCGGGCGGGCGAACGATGCAGAAGATATGATGGAGCTTTTGGCCGATCACCTTTCGCAGGCCGATATGATCCGCGGGGCGGAAATCTGGCTGGATGGCTTTACGTTTTTTAATCCGCAGGAAATGCGGGTCATTGCGTCATTGTTGCAATGTGCTGCCGCTGTCCACGTCACCTTGCCTATGGCAGGACGCCGTTTGCCCGGCGGGCAGCTGGAACTCAATCTTCCGGAAAACGTAAGGGAAACCGGTCTGTTTTATCGGCCTTATCAGACGATGATGCGGATTCGTCTGATGCAGGCGGATGAGATGGGCAGTGGGAACGTGGGGAAAGACTGCTCTGTCACTTTGATGACGGGAAATTTTCGCGCGAAGAAAAAAGCGCTCACGCATCTGGAGCAGGATCTGTTCCAGACTGCCGCTGTGCTGCCTGATGCAACGGAAGCAGACGGACTTCAGCTGGCCGAGGCGGCGAATCGCCGTCTGGAGGCTGAGGCGGCGGCATCGGATATCCGGCGCCTGACCCGGGAGCAGGGATATCGTTACCGTGATATTGGGATATTGATTCGCGATGAAGAAAGTTATCGCGAAATACTTGGTCTGGTCCTGCAGGATTATGGTATTCCGTTTTTTCAGGATGGGAAACGGCCGGCTGTGCATCATCCTCTGGCCGAATTGATGCGTTCTGCTTTGGATGTGGTCATGGGCGGATGGCGTTACGAGCCGGTCTTTCGCTGTCTGCGCACCGGCTTTTTTCCGTTGGTGCGCGATGATGTGGATAAACTGGAAAACTATGTGCTGGCTTTTGGTATTTATGGACGTAAACGCTGGACTCAGTCTGAAAACTGGGACTGGTATCGGCGGTATTCGCTGGAAGAAGATGAGCAGCCCGGGGATAACGTGAGTGACGTATTGGCGGAGATGGATAGTCTGCGCCGACAGGCTGCAGATCCTTTGAATGTATTTGAACAAAACATTCGTGCGTCGTCTTCTGTTCAGGATATGGTGAAGGCTGTTTATACCCTGCTGGTTCAGCTGGATGTGCCGCTTCGTTTGCAGGAATGGACAAAGCTGGCAGAACAGGAAGGCCGGCTGGCCGATGCGGCCGAGCATCGGCAGATCTGGACGGACATCATCGCTTTGCTCGATCAGCTGGTTGAGATCAGCGGCAAGGAAGCTATGCCGCTGTCAAATTTTGTCGCTGTTCTCGGCGATGGATTGGATGCGATGCAGGTTGCGCTGATCCCGCCGGGGCTTGATTATGTGACGGTAGCCTCTTTTGACCAGAACAGTCTGGAAAACACGCGGGCTGTTTACATTCTGGGAGCGAATGCCGGTATCATGCCGCGGCGAAGTGCCGTGCAGGGAATCTTTACGGATGCGGATCGGCTGCATCTGGAACAGGCGCTCAAAGATCTGGCCGGCAAGAAAGGCGAACTGGCGCCTGAGGTGTTTCACGGCAGCAGGGAGCGCAGTTTTAGTGAATCTTTTCTGTTGTATCATGGCTTTAATGAGGCGAGGGATTATTTGTGGATTTCGTATGCACTGGCTGATGCGGAAGGAAACGGGCTTCAGCCTTCGCCGCTGGTTCAGCGTCTGCTGGCTCTTTTTCCCGGGGCGAAAGAACGCTTCCTGTCGATTCCGCTGGAATCTCTGGGGCGTCATGATCTTTTGCAGCTGGCGGCAGCCGGCCCCGCCCTTTCCGGGCTGGCCGGGGCATTGCGCGGGCGCCGGGAGCAGGGGAAAATGGAGCCGTTTTGGCAGGATGTTTATAATTGGACACTGGCCCAGCCCGCGCTGCGCCGTCCCCTGAACATGGCTCTTTCCGGATTGTTTGCCAGAGCGGATGAAGGGCGGATCTCTCCGGAACTGGCAAAGGCCTTGTATTTGAACGGAAAGGTATTGCGGGGAAGCGTGACCCGGTTTGAGAAGTTCCGCCAGTGCCCTTTTGCTCATTTTGCCGGTTATGGATTAAAATTGCAGGAACGTCAGGAGTATCGGTTTCGTCAGAAGGATCTGGGACAGATGCTTCATGCCGTGCTTAAGGAATATGGAGAGTTGGTGCGTCAGGAGTATGAGGGACGATGGCAGGATGTACCGCAGAAGCGTCGTCTGTTGATTTGCCGCAGTCTGGTGGAAAAGCTTGCTCCGCGCCTGCAAAGTGAGATTTTGATGAGCAGGCCGGATTATCTCCATCTCTTGTCGCGTATTGCCGGGACGGCGCTTCGGTCGGTGAACCACCTCTCGGCCTGGGCCG
This sequence comes from Wylensekiella montiformis, assembly GCF_009697385.1. Lineage (GTDB taxonomy): Bacteria > Bacillota > Negativicutes > Selenomonadales > Selenomonadaceae > Selenomonas_A > Selenomonas_A montiformis. The sequence goes on along the minus strand of NZ_VUNL01000006.1, from coordinate 105,606 downwards.
CTGTGTCTGAGTTCCAGCCTGCGTACTTTGAAGAGGCTTTCGGCCATCAGGGCGATGAAATTCGATTGAAGCCGCTTCCGCTGGACCGCGGATATTCTCTTTCGTTCCGCGGACAAATCGACCGGCTGGATGTCCATACAGGCCAGCCATATTTTCTGCTTATCGATTATAAGACCGGTCGCGCCGCGATGAATCTGTTTGAAGTGTATTATGGCCTGCGCCTGCAGCTGCTGGTCTATCTTTTAGTTAGCCGGCAGTTTTTCCGGCAGCGGGGAGAAGAACGAATCCCTGCGGGGATACTCTATGCCTTTCTGCGCGACCCATTGATTTCTTCACCGCGCCGCCTTTCGGAGGAAGAGATCCGGAGCAGGCTGGACAGCAGTCTGCGCATGCCGGGCTGGGTTCTGGCTGATGCAGAACTGGTGAAGCAGATCGATCCGGACAGCCGTTATATCAAAGCGGGTCTGAAAAAAGACGGCGAGTTTGATGCCCGCACGAAGGAGAAACACTATGTGCGGACAGGCGAAGAATTTGATCTACTGCTCAGTTATGTGGGCTGGCTTTTGGAGGAAACCGGCAATGAAATTTTGGAAGGGGATATCCGGATCCGCCCGTACCGTATGAAGGCAAAGAAAGAAAACAATGCCTGTCTTTACTGTGTGTATAAAGAGGTATGCGGCTTTGATCCAGGCATTCCCGGTTATGAATTCCGGGATCTTGCCGAGGAGAGCGAGGAAGAATTGAAGCACCGGATGGTCCGTCAGATCGGAAAGGAGTCGGGATGAGATGAACTACACAGAAGATCAGCAGAAAGCCATTAAAGAGCGGGGGCGGAATATCCTCGTTGCTGCTGCTGCCGGTTCGGGAAAGACCCGCGTGCTGGTTGAGCGGATCATCCGTCAGCTGATCGATGGTGAGTGTGATGTCGATGAGATGCTGATTGTCACCTTTACGAATGCGGCAGCGGCCGAGATGCGTGAGCGCATCGAGCAGGCTCTGCAGCAGATGCTTCAGGATGCTGACGACAGTGCGCTGGCTTCCCGATTAGAGCGGCAGGTCGTTCTTCTGACCGGGGCAGATATCTGCACGTTCCATTCGTTTTGTCAAAAGATCATTCGGCAGTATATTGACCGGATTGATGTAGATCCGCAGTTCCGGCTGGCAAACGAGCAGGAGATGGTTTTGTTGGAACGCGATACGCTGGAGAGCGTTATGGAACAGGCGTATGAACGACCGTCGGACGAGGAAAGTCTGCCGGATTGGCGGGCGTTTCTTTCTTTTGTCGATGATTATGGCGATGAGCAGGGAGATGAATCGATTTTTGAAGCAGTGGAGAAGCTGTATCATTTCTGCCAGAGCCAGCCGTGTCCCGAAGACTGGCTGCGCCGTCAGCAGGAAGCCTATGCGTCGCGGGGTTCTTTTTGGCGTACAGGGTGGGGCAAGAGCCTGCTGACGGAAATCCGGCGGGCGCTGGATGATATCATTCGCGATTATGAGGCGGCTGCACCCGCTCTGAAAGAGGAGGGCGGGGCGGCCATCGGTGAGGCATGGAAACCATATGCGAAGCTGATGCGGCAGGATTTGGAACAGCTGGAGGAGATTCGTTCCCTGCTGCAGGGCTTTCAGCAAGAACCGGCGGAAGGGCAATGGGATGCGCTGTGCCGCCAGACTGAAACAATGAGCTGGACGGCTATGCGCAAAAAGGAATATAAAGAGCTGAAAGAATCGTTTCCTGCTGTCTGGAATGCCTTTATCGCGCAGCGTAAAGCAGTGAAAAACAGGTATCAGGAAAAGTTTCGGGATAAGTACTTCCGGGATTCAGAAGAGGATATTGCCTGTCAGCAGGCGGAAAGCGGGAAGACCGTCTGTGCTTATATCCGCCTGACGCTGGCGTTTATGGATGCCCTGCGCAGGGCGAAGCGGGAACGGAATATCCTTGATTTCAGCGATTTGGAACATGGCGCACTGGCTGTGCTTTGTGCAGATATTGGAAAGCTGCAGCAGGATACTCCATCTTATGTGCCGGCTGAGCCGGCTCTGGAACTCCGGCAGCAGTTCAAAACCATCATGGTCGATGAGTATCAGGATACCAACAGTGTTCAGGAAGCGATATTGAGCTTAATTGCCCGCCCGGCCAACCGGTTTACCGTTGGTGACGTTAAGCAGAGCATTTACCGGTTCAGGCTGGCAGACCCGCATTTGTTTCAGGAAAAGTATGACCGGTTTCCCGAACAGCCGTCACCGGAAGATCGGAATTTGCTGATTACCATGAAACAGAATTTTCGCAGTCGGGCAGAAGTCCTGGCTCCGATTAATTTTCTTTTCGATCAGATTATGACCCGGGAAGCTGCAGAGATAGAATATGATGTGCGGAGCCGTCTGTATCCCGGCGCCGTTTATCCGGAACATGATCATACCCTGCAGGGACCTGCGGAGCTGGACATCATTTTGAGCGGAGCATCCTCTGATGATGATGCTCCGGAGGATAAGCAGGAGGACAACGAGGAGGAATCCCTGGAGGGGTTCCGTTTGGAAGCACAGCATATCGCCGATCGGATTGGCTCGCTGATCGGCAGTCAGACTGTGGCTTATGATAAGGACAGCAATCAATATCGGCCTGTGCGGTATCGGGATATAGCCATTCTTCTCCGGGCTGTGCGCGGTAAAGCGAATATTCTTTTGGAAGTGCTGCGCAGCAACGGGATTCCGGCCTATGCTGATGTGGATGGCGGTTACTTTGAGGCGACAGAGGTTCGTCTGATCTTATCGCTGCTCTCTTTAATCGATAATGTTCGTCAGGATATTCCGCTGGCTGCTGTGCTGGCTTCGCCAATCGGCGGTTTTTCGATGGAAGATTTGGCCCGAATACGATTGGCGGCCGGAGATGGAATGCTTTATGACGGTTTGCTGGCGGCCTGCGATCTTTCCGCGCAGCTTCCCTCTGAACTTTCAGAGCGGGCGGCTGCTTTTCAGCAGGAGTTGTCGGGGTGGCGCAGATATGCCATGAGCCACAGTGTGCCGGAGCTGATCTGGCAGATTTATCGGGATACTGGATATTATGACTATGTGGCCGGTTTGAAGGGGGGGATTCTGCGGCAGGCCAATCTGCGCATGCTGACCGATCGGGCTGCGGATTATGAGCGTACCAATTATCGAGGGCTGTTTCGGTTCCTTCGTTTTATCGAGAATCTCAGAAAGCGCGATACGGATCTTTCGACAGCCCGCACATTGGGGGCCAGTGAAGATGTTGTGCGCATCATGAGTATCCACAAAAGCAAAGGATTGGAATTCCCGGTGGTTTTCGTGTCGGATATAGCGAAAGGATTCAATTTTCGCGAGGCAAAAGGAAATTTTTTGATGCATCAGGATCTGGGGATCGGGTTGAAACTGGCCGAGTGGACGGATGCTGGCCGGCAGATTTTTGCAACGATGCCATGGAAGGCCATTTCTTCAAAAATCACAGAGGAATCCAGAGCGGAAGAAATGCGCGTCCTTTATGTTGCTATGACCCGCGCCCGCGAAAAGCTGATTTTGACCGGGACGATCGCAGAGAATCGTATGCAGAATAAAGCGGCAGACTGGGGGCGGTGCGTTGACGGCGAGGAGCTGCAGCTTCCTACCGGATTTGTTCGCCGGGCCGGCAGCTATTTGGACTGGATTGTTCCGGCGATTGCGCGCCATCCGGACGGGGATGTCTTTTGTGAGTTTGCCGGTGTGACCCCATCCGGGGATGTCAGGGAGATCTGTCGGAAAGCGGAGCCGGATGCGCATTTTTCCGTCCGACTGCTCCGTCCGGCGGAGATTGGACGGCCGCAGGAGCACAGGGATGATGAGGATCCGCTGCTGATCGCCGCAGAGCACCTTGACCCAATGCCTGCGTCAGAGCGAAAAGAGCAGGTGGAATTTTGCCTGTCCTGGCAATATGATATGCGGGGATTGGAACATATTCCTGCCAAGGTGACGGTTACAGAAATCAAACACCGATTTGCCGAGAATGATTCCTTATCCCCGGAAGAGAGAAACGGGCAGTTCCTGCCGATGGCAGGGGATGGAGCTGCGGCCGGGGAAGCGGACTGGCCGAGGCCGCGTTTCCTGCAGGAAATGCCGAACCTGTTGTCTGCCGCCGAGCGAGGGACGATTATGCATATTGTTATGCAGCATTTAGACTTTCAGCGGCCGCTTACGTTTCAGGAGGTTCGGCGCCAGATACGGGTCATGGAAGAAAAACAGATTCTGCGTCCGGGATGGAAGGAGGCCGTTTATATTAAGGGAATTCTGCAGTTTGCTGGTTCGCCGGTCGGACAGCGTTTGAGACATTGTCAAAAGGTCTGGCGTGAACTTCCTTTCAGCCGGATGCTGCCTGCCTGCCGGTTTTTTCCGGAAGCAGAAGAGCAAACGGAACAGGTATTTCTTCAGGGAGTCATCGATCTGTTGTTTGAAGAAGAGGATGGAACACTGATTCTTGTCGATTATAAAACAGACCGCCATATCCGTCCGGAAGAAGCGAGACAGAAATATCGGGTTCAGATCGATTTGTATGGTGAATCCGTGGAAGCGATTTTGCATCGTCCTGTGGCTGAACGCTATGTGTACCTTCTGCAGGAGGGAGAGTTGATTTCGATGTCATAAACAAGGCGAAAGCATAAGGCGTTTGATTCGGTGAATACCGAAGCGGCGAAACGATCTGGAAACCAAAACAGCACGTGTTGGAGTGAGCTTCATCCAACACGTGCTGTTTTATTTATGAAGTCGGTTTATCGGCCAACAGGGGACGATACGACAGATATAGACAATTGGTGGAGATGAGGAGAATCGAACTCCTGTCCGAAAATACTGTTTCACAGAGTTCTCCGAGCGCAGTTTGTGTTTTTCTTTTAGAATGATGCCGTCCACAAACAAACAACATCCTTCCGATCCCGAAAAGGTTTCCTAGTCGGGCCTACGGGAAACGGCCCTCAAGTATCCCGCTGCTTGCCCCTTATCCATCTTCGCGGGAGAAAGACGGACAGGGGTTAGCCTTAAGCGGCTAAAGCGTAATCTTCGTTAGCTTTTATATTTAATAAAAGTTTTCACCTTACTGACGGGTTGATGACCCCCCGGCTCGCTGTCCATGGAACATATATCCCCGTCGAGACCATTACATCCCCACAAAGGTATTTTTGGCACATTGATACCAATATCCATGTTGCTATTATCAATATAGACCATCCGGGCAGGAATGTCAAGGACAGTCTATATTGATAGCGTGCGGGAGTTTTTCCAGTCACCTGCAGGAATAATTTACGGATTTGTGTATGGACAAGACGAGGACATTGGGAATATAATGAAATGCGGGAAATCAGCAGACAGGATCTGTTGAGAAATCGGTTGAGGATTAAAGAAAGGCTGGTGAGGAGAATGGACGATCACCCCGGTAATTCAAAGTATGAACGACGGAAAAAAAGATATGGGGAAAGACTGCCGTTTTTCGCCAGCTGTTTGGGCAGTGATTCTGGCGGGAAATGATGGTGTTTCCTCGAGTGGAAAGGAGACATCTGCCTGTGCTTCAGATTTTTAAATCGCTGGAGAGCGGTCCGCTGCAGGAGCTTACGCTGAAAACATTGGAAAAAGGTGCCTGGATTAATATCGTGGATCCGACTCCGTATGAGCTGAAAGTTGTCAGTAATTTGGCGGAAGTAGATCCTGATTTCCTGCGATCGGCACTGGATGATGAAGAACGCTCTCATACGGATATCGAGGACGATTCCGTCATGGTTTTGACCAATGTGGCTGTTTGCCGCGGGCAGGACAGTTATGATGCGCTGCCGTTAGCGATTATCATTACGGAGGAGTATATTATTACCGTTTGTTTGGAAGAGACGCCGGTTATGGCCGAGTTCAATGAACGGACGGCCAAGCTGTTCCGCACCTATAAAAAAACAAGATTTCTGTTTCAGATTTTGTATAAATCTTCAACGTTTTACCTGCGGTATCTGCGCCAGATCAGCAAGCTTTCGGATGAAATCGAGGATCAGCTTCGTCATGATATGAAAAACAGCGAGATTTTGCGACTGCTGGAACTGCAAAAAGGCCTGACCTATTTCAATGCGGCGATCCGGTCGAATGGAGCTGTGCTGGACAAATTGCTGCGCATGCGCAACAATGAGGCGCTGACACCGATATTGAAAGCGTATGATGAGGACGAGGATTTGCTGGAAGATGTCATCATCGAAAACAAGCAGGCAAGGGAAATGGTGGAGATGTACAGTAAGATTCTGGCCCGTATGGCGGATACGTTTACGTCCATTATTGCCAACAACCAGAATCTGGTCATGAAATTTTTGGCTGCAATGACGATCATCATCGCTATTCCTACGGTCGTATCCAGTTTCTTCGGCATGAATGTTCCTGTACCGTTTGAGGAGAATCATAACGGATTTTTGTATGTCATGCTTATAGCCTTTGGAATCAGTGTATCAGGAGCTTATGCGCTCTGGAAGAAAGATATGTTTTGACGGAAAGGAACATGCCCGATGATCATTGAATCAAAATTGAAGAGCGGCGTTATTTTCGGGGATAATGAGAATGGGGAATATGTTTATATGCCAGGCAGTGAGATCGGCGCAGTCCAGCCTCTCTGCGTGTTCGAATCAAGCCATGGGCGTGATGATGTAGATCTGCAGGAAGCGTTGCGTCTGATACGAGTCCTGAGCCTTCGCCCGTCTTGTCATCCCTTGCTGGGGTGGTCTTCCTGCTGAGTGTGAAGGAAGATTGCGCAGACTATAAAAATCTTGTATCATGACACTAATGAAATGAATGAGGTGACATCATGCAGATTTCAACGAAGTTTACGATTGCTGTGCATATCCTGACCGCTGTTGAGTATTTTTCGGGCAGCTATAAGGTGACCAGTGATTTTTTGGCGGGGAGTATTGGCTCCAATCCGGTTATTATTCGCAATATCATGTCGCAGCTCCGGGAGGCGGGCATCATTCATATTCGCCGCGGGCCGGGAGGGATTACGCTCGAACGGCCGCCGCAACAGATCACGTTTCTGGATATCTATAAAGCAGTGGAAACGAACAGCGGCGATGAATTGTTCCGCTTCCATGAAAATCCCAATCCTGCCTGCCCGGTCGGGCGAAATATTCATCAAGCCATGAATGCGGCACTCCGGCATATCCAGCAGCAGTTTGAAAACGAACTGAGCCGTCATAATCTGGCGGAGGTGTATGACCGGACGGAGAAGCGGATTGAGGAGGAAAAGGCGGATAAGATACGGTGAGGATGGATTTTTGCCAGCGGGATGATTCCTGCTGGCGCCTGTTTCTGTTATGTGTACCATGTAAACCGTATCAACGAAATAGATGATGTTGTTTGCAGATGAGGAGCTGGCTATGGTTAATCAGAAAATGTATGAGTTAGGAACAAAAAAATCAACGATTCGTACGATTTTTGAGTTCGGCCGCAGACGCGCTGCGGAGGTCGGAGAGGAAAATGTCTTTGATTTCAGTCTGGGAAATCCCAATGTGCCTACGCCGGAATTTATTAAGGAAGCGGCCGTAGATATACTGACATCGATGGAGCCCGCAGCGGTTCACGGCTATACGATTGCGCCGGGAAATCCTCAGGTTCGGGAGGCGTTGGCGGCCAGTGTGAATCGTCGTTTTGGCACGAACTTTTCGGCGGGGAATTTCTTTCTGACCTCCGGTGCGGCGGCAGCGATTACGATTTGCTTTAAGGCGCTGGCCCAGCCGGAGGATGAGTTTATTGCCTTTGCTCCGTTTTTCCCGGAGTACCGGGCTTTTGTCGAGTCTGTCGGCGGCCGTCTGGTCGTCGTTCCGCCCCAGCCAGAAGACTGGCAGATTGATTTTTCGTCATTTGAGCAACGGATTACGAATCATACGAAAGCGGTGATCGTGAATTCACCGAATAATCCGAGTGGTGCGGTTTATTCTGAGGCGACGATCCGCCGTCTGGCCGAGATTCTGAAGGCGAAGGAGGCGGAATACCATCATCCGATTTTCCTTATTTCAGATGAGCCGTATCGTGAAATCGCATTTGATGGGTATACGGTTCCCTATATCCCCAATTATTATGATAATACATTGGTCTGTTATTCTTACAGCAAATCGTTTTCTTTGCCGGGAGAGCGTATCGGCTATATTGTTGTTCCGAATGAGGTGGCGGATTTTGGCAAGGTATATGGCTCCATTGCTGGCGCTGGCCGTGTGCTGACGCATGTCAATGCGCCGTCGCTGTGGCAGCTGGTGATCGGGCGCTGTGCGGACAGACCTTCGGACATCCGCACCTATGTAAAAAATGGCCGGTTGCTCTATCAGGGGCTGACTGATGCGGGCTTTGAGTGCGTCAAGCCGCAGGGGGCGTTTTACCTCTTTCCCAAATGTCTGGAAGAAGACGATTATGCTTTCTGTGAACGGGCTAAACAATATGATCTGCTGTTGGTTCCGGGGACGGATTTCGGCTGTCCGGGATATTTCCGCGCGGCGTATTGCATCCGTACGGAAACGATTGAGCGTTCGCTTCCGCTGTTCCGTAAATTGGCGGCAGAATATCAATGACATCATGTTCATCGGTAAAGAGCTTTTCCTGCGAAAGGCTCTTTTTTGCTGGATAATAACTAAAAGGCATTGTATAATGGAAATGTGTTATATTGCACTGCAAATGAGAAATCGATAGACAGATAAAACGATTCGGCAGGGCACGATCTGAGTGAAATCGGCGAACGGTGTGTTGCATCATCGGGAAGCTTAATGTATGGGGGATTATGGATGGAATTTCGGCAGCTGGAATATTTCTGTACCATTAGTGAGTTGGAGAACTTTACGCGTACGGCGGAAGTGCTGCATGTTTCACAGCCGTCAGTGACAAAGGCAATCAAATCTTTGGAATCGGAGCTCGGTGTTACGCTGATTGATCGTCGGCAGAAGCACGTATGCCTGACGGAGCAGGGAAAGGTTTTTCTGATGCATGCGCAGCGGATTATGCAGGATGCGGCTTTTGCGCGAAAGGATATGATGCGGTATCGTGCAGATATGCAGGGGATGATTCATTTTGGGATGCCGCCGATGATTGAGGGGTATTTGTTTCCGGAGCTTTTTACGAAGTTTCAAGAGCATTTCCCGGAAATTACGCTGGATGTGCAGGAGTTCAGCGATTCGGATGAGGTACGTCTCCGCGCAGAAAAAGGCGATCTTGACTTCGGCATTGTACTTGGCGAAGCGGATGAGCAGCCGGAACATGAAATGATGATTATGCGGGATCGGATGATTCTCTGTCTGCCGCCCGACCATCCTCTGGCGGCGAAAGAAGAGGTTTCCTTTCATGATCTTCAGCATGAAAAATTCATCATGCAGCAGCCGAACACCTACCAATATCAGCAGATCATGAGCCGCTGCGGACAGTATGGATTTGTTCCGGATATTGTGCTGTGTACGTCCCAGCTTAAGACGATCAAGCAGCTTGTGGCTAACGGTGTGGGCCTTTCTGTTCTGCCGGATTTTGTTACGCGGATGGAGCAGATCTTTGTGCGCAGACCATTGAACCCACCTATGGAGCTGCGAATTTCGCTTTTCTGGGGCGGCGGCAAGGCGCTTTCTCACACGGATACGCGGTTTATGGATTTTATTCGGAATTACGCGGAGACGCCGGAATTTAAGCAGTCTTTCCGTCAGCATTGAACAGGCAGGTGAAATCGTGCAGTTAAAAAAATTGGAAGCGTATGGGTTCAAGTCCTTTGCGGATAAGATTGCCATAGATTTTGATCAGGGCATTACGGCGATTGTCGGTCCGAATGGGAGCGGAAAAAGCAATATTACCGACGCCATTCGCTGGGTGCTGGGGGAACAGAATGTGCGCAACCTGCGCGGTACGAAGGCAGAAGATATTATTTTTACCGGCTCTGCGTCCCGCAAAGCGCTGGGGGTTGCGGAGGTTTCTCTTTTTTTTGATAACGATGGGACATTGCCGGTTGATTTTCGTGAAGTGGCCGTGACCCGGCGCCTTTACCGCAGCGGCGAGAGCGAGTTTTATATCAATCGGTCGCGCTGCCGTCTAAAGGATATCTATAACCTTTTTGCGGATACGGGGATTGGTCATGACGGTATGAGCATCATCGGTCAGAATCGAATCGATGATATTCTCAACAGCAAACCGGAGGAACGCAGAGCCTTTTTCGAGGAAACAGCCGGCATTACCAAATATCGCAACCGTAAGCGTGAATCCGTTCGCAAATTGTCAGAGACAGAAGCCAATCTTGTCCGGGTGCAGGATATTATCCATGAAATCGAAAGCCAGCTGGAGCCATTGGCGCGTCATGCGGAAAAGACGCGAATCTACAATGAACGGCAGCAGGAATATCGGCAGTATCGGCTGGCCGGACTGGTGCGGGACTATGTGCAGGAGAGCGGGCGCAGTCAGGAGACCGAGAAAGAGCTCCGGCAAGCTCGGGACGCGGTTACGAAAGCTGAGACGCAGGAAAAATCCATGGTATCCCGCAAGGCGCAGCTGGATAAGGAAATTATTGATCTGGAGCAGGCGCTTCGAGGTCTGGCGGAAAAGAATGAAGGGCTTCGCCAGCAGATGGAAGCTGCATCCACGGAGATGGCTGCCTTACAAGAACGGCGAGATCAGAGTGACGCGGCGAAGGAACGCATTCGAAAACAGCGGGAAGCGTTTCGTCAGGAAATAGCTGCTGCAGAGGCGGACATGTTAAAGCTGTCTGAGCAGGAAAATCAGCAGAAGGACGATTTGACGCAAGCCGAAGCTTTGCTGGCAGGGGAACGGGAAAAAGCACGTCAGCTGGCACAGCGGATCCGCCTTCAGAAAAGAGCGGAGCAGGACGCACAGACGGGACGCGAAGAGAAACAGCAGGCTCTGGCGCAGAAAAAGCAGGAGCTGGCTGTTATCGATCGTGATATTGAAAACAGCAGCGATGATCAGGACAGTCGCCGTGCGATGCTGGATGAAGCCGGAGCAAGGCTTTCCAAACTGGAAGCCCAGCGGCAGGAGATGCGGCAGGCGGCACAGGAGCAGCAGAATCGGCTTGCCTGCTGTTCTGACGAACTGCATCAGGCAAGTCTTGTCGCCGATCAGGCGTCCAAAAAATTGGCGGGACTGCGTCATCGTTGTGATGAATCCGAACAGAAGATCCAGTCGATGCAGAGTAAGGAACAGTTTCTTCGCAGGATGCAGCAGGCTTACGAAGGGTTCGGCAGGGCGCCGCGCGCCGTGCTGCGGAGTCAGGCTCCGTGGCGTGCGGGAGTCGCCGGTGCTGTGGCGGAGTTGATTGAGGTGCCCAGAGACTATATCACGGCCGTGGAAACGGCTTTGGGCAGCAGCCTTCAGCATATTGTTACGGACGATACGGATACTGCAAAGGCGGCGATTGCTTTTTTGAAGCGGGAGCATCAGGGACGCGTCACCTTTCTGCCGCTGTCCACCATTACTGCCCGCAAGGCGCCGGATCTGGCGCTGAATCGTCAGGATGGTGTGATTGGCTGGGGAAGCGATCTGGTTAAAATACAGGAGAAATACCGGAAAATTGCAGAATATTTGTTGTCACGGACGCTGGTGGTGGATACCCTGGATCATGCACTGGCGCTGGCAAAACGACATGCTTATCGCCTGCGCATCGTCACGCTGGGCGGCGAATTACTGAATCCGGGCGGAGCTTTGTCGGGCGGAAGCAGCCGGCAGAAAGAGACCAGCTTTATTCACCGGAATGACGAAATCGAGCAGATTCGGGATACCCTGCGTCAGGAACGCGAAACGCACTCTCGTCTGACTGCAGACTGCACTGCTGCCCGTGAAGGACTGGACCGGGCGGAACAGAGACAGCAGGCGGCAACGGAGGAGCTGCATCAGGAAAATGTCCGGCGGGCAGAACTTCGCGTCAATCTGGAGCGGCTGAACGAAGCCTATGACGGACAAGTTCGCGTACGGGAAGAACTGATTCGGGAAGACGCTGCCCGGAAAGAGTCCTTTGCCCGCATTCAGAAAAAGCATAACCGGATTGCCAGAACAGTGGCGGAAGCGCAGCGGGACTTTGATGATGCGGTGAGAAAAGCCGACGAAGCGGCGGAGGAACTGGAGGATCTGGAACAGGACGCAGAAGATCTGTCCGCATATATTCAGAAGCAGGAAGTCAGCCGGGCTGTTTTGGAACAGGAAGCTTTGCGCAGCCGGGAGCATCTGCTGCTGCGGTCCCGGGATAAGGAACGCAGTGAGCAGGCGCTGCGGGAGAATGAAAAAGAGGAGAAATCCCTGCTGGAGGGGCTGGCCGAAAGCAGCATCCGTTTGAATGAATTGCAGGCCTGTCATGACGATTGGCGGCAGGCTTATACCAAGGGAAAGAATGAGCAGGATCATCTCTATGCGCAGCGTATGGACCGTCTGGCGGAAAATCGGCAGACAGATCAGGACGCGCACGAGGCTGCACATGCCCGGAATCAGGCGCAGGCCAAGGTTCACCAGCTGGAGCTTATCGCAGCGAAGATTCAAATGGCTCTGGATGAGCAGCAGGAAGCCATTTTATCCGAATATGGTCTGACACCAGAGCGTGCGATGGAAGAAGCGCCGGATATGGATCCGACAGAGCTTCGCGATCGGATGAAAGAACTGGAAAAGCAGATGAAAGACCTGGGCCCCGTTAATCCGAATGCACCGGAAGAATACGAAGAACAGAAAAAACGTCATGATTTTATGGCGGAACAGGCCAAAGATCTCATGGACGCCAAGGAAAATCTAGAGCATATCATAGCGGATATGGACGAAGCTATGACCAGGCAGTTCCGGGAGGCATTTCATGAAATACAGATCTATTTTAAGGATATTTTCGTCCGCCTGTTCGGCGGCGGAAAGGCAGAATTGAAACTGTTGGATGAAGATGATGTGCTGAATACCGGCATAGATATTCTGGTAACCTTACCGCAGAAAAAGAGGCAGAATCTGTCTGCACTGTCTGGTGGGGAACGGGCTTTGACGGTCATTGCGCTGCTCTTTGCCTTTTTGAAGTACCGTCCGTCTCCTTTTTCCGTTTTGGATGAGATCGATGCGCCGCTGGATGAGGCGAATGTTGTGCGTTTTGGGCATTTTCTGCGGGAATTTGCGGCGAGTACGCAGTTTATTGTAGTTACACATCGTAAGGGGACGATGGAAGCAGTGGATACCATGTACGGTGTTACGATTGAGGATGCCGGCGTATCGCGGATCCTTTCCGTCCGATTAGATGAAGAAAAATGAGACAGGATTTTATGCATTGCGTTGGAGGTTATGGATATGGGATTTTTTGACCAGTTGAAAAAAGGGCTGAACAAGACACGTGAAAACCTGACCGGAAAAATTGAAAAATTGATTATCGGTTATGCGGATATCGATGAAGATCTTTTAGAGGAACTGGAAGAAACGCTGATTATGGCTGATGTTGGTATCAAGACGACAGAAACCCTGATGGAGGCAGTACGCCGGGGAATCCGGAAGAAAGAAATCCGTACGCCGGAAGATCTCAGGCCGTTTCTGCAAAAGCAGATCGCAGAGATTCTTAATCGCGGCGAGGATGCGACCCGCGAGGCTGGCGAAGGTCCGACGGTTCTGCTGGTCATAGGAGTCAACGGAGCCGGAAAAACGACGACGATCGGCAAGCTCAGCGCTTATTACAAACATCAGGGGAAGTCTGTTATGCTGGCTGCGGCGGATACCTTTCGTGCGGCAGCCATCGACCAGCTGGAGGTATGGGGCCAGCGGACAGGAGCTCAGGTAATCCGTCATGAAGAGGGCTCCGATCCGGCATCTGTGGCCTTTGATGCGGTCCGGGCGGCAAAGGCCCGTCATATTGATATGCTCATTATCGATACGGCAGGGCGTCTGCAGACCAAATCAAATCTTATGCAGGAGCTGGAGAAGATCAATCGGGTTATCGGCCGCGAAATTCCCGGGGCACCCCATGAAACGCTGCTGGTTTTGGACGCAACGACTGGTCAGAACGCGATCAGTCAGGCTGAATTATTTACTAAGGCTGCTCCGATTTCTGGTGTTGTCCTGACGAAACTGGATGGTACGGCGAAAGGCGGCGTGGTCATTGGCATCAAAAACCAGCTCGCCATGCCGGTCAAATGGATTGGCGTCGGCGAAGGGGTAGAGGATCTGCGGCCCTTTTCGGCGGAGGATTTTGCCAAGGCTTTGTTCCAGTAAGCGGAGCCCGCTGGTTTACCATCATCCGCTGCGTCCGGTCAGGTGTCCTGTGATATCGTGACCCGGTGATGCAATTTTTGTTTTTTGACACGATAAAGCCCCTCTGCGGCAGCAGAGGGGCTTTATCTGTAACAGGCTTAAATCGTCGTCAGATGCCCATTTCAATATTATGAATGGCCGTCGTCAGCTTATCCATTTCCTGCCTGGTCTGCTCGTTGATTTTTTCCAGAGAGCGGATAGACTGTGTAGAATTCTGGATATGCTGGATTCCCTCACGCAGATTTTGGTGAAGAGTTTTCATCTGCAGATCGAAATGGGTATCGAATTCATTGATCTTTTCCTCGAAATTCTTGTTGTCGTCAAGGATTTTATCGATTTCAGCCACATCGCGGAGGAGGATGCTGATCGCTTCATCCGAGGTATGCAGGCTGGATTGCGTATTCTCAGACAGCTTGCGTACTTCCTGTGCGACAACGGAGAATCCGCGGCCGGCTTCCCCGGCGCGGGCTGCTTCGATGGCGGCGTTGAGTGCCAGAAGATTGGTCTGCGCTGCAATTTCGTTGATCATCTTCATGACATCGTCAATTTTTTGCGTGCTTTGCGACAGCATATCGAGTTTTGGCGTGATTTCACGGTTTCGCTTCATAAGCTGATTAAAAAGACCATTTTGTTCGTCGATTCCGTCAGAGATTTGATGGATCGCATCCTGAATCAGATCGACATCGTCAGACATGCGGGTAATGGTCTGGACGATACCGGGCATTTTTCCCTGATAATCCTGGAACATACGAATCAGATTATCTTTCAGCTGTTCCGTGTGTTTCTGCCGGTTGATAACGCGATGGAAGAAAAAGGCATTACAGTTGGCATAGCTGCGGGCAAAATTATCGATGTAAGCATCGGCAAAGGGGGCGCCCTCTTTGATATGATAGAAAAAGATGGCCGTTAATGTCTCATTGACATGCAGCCCTAAAATTTCACCAAAGCTGGAGAATCCTGCGACCGGAATATCCTTGAACAGATCAATGTGCTGAATGTCTTCCGGATACCCGAGACGCCGCAGAATGCAGTCGTTGAGAATGCCGCCGATCGGATGCGGCTTGCCTGCCCGGTAGGCGGCGATATCCCGCGCTAGGGATTGGTTCAGCGGTGTGCGCTTGAGAAGATAAAGTTTTTCTCCAGCAACGACATCGCAGAAGAAGCTGATGCGTCCGAGATTTTCGTCAATGCCGGAGATTGTGCGGATGAAATTATCACCCCGTATATCGGTGGCAAAGGTATAGCCCTGCAGCTTTTCCTGCAGTTCCTGGAGTGTGGAGACGCCCAGACGCTCTTTTAGCACGTCGATGAAGGGAACCGGTTCTCCATTGGGGCCTTCCACTGTTTCGATATAGCGCAGAGCGGTATTGGCGCCGCTGACGGTAAAGACATCGCCGGTGCGCTCAACGGCCTGTGTTTTCAGGATACCATATCGGTATGGCTTTTTCAGCCGGATCAGGGTAATGACCGCATGATTTTCCAGACATTGCTGATTATCATAGATGTAGGTGTGGTCGAAGGTCATATTTCCGGCAGCGCTTCCGCCGATAAAGGGGATGGGGAACATGCCGGATTCGAACATAGCCTGCAGGACGAAGGTTTCACAGCCGGACAGGCCGTCTACATAAACGAGAGCGAAAGCATGGCTTACGCTGAGACGGAACGAAACGGAATGCTTTTCGATTTCCGCACGAATCGCATCTACGCGGTCGCTGACGGACATTGAGACATTGCCGCTGCGAAGGTCCTCGCAGGGAAGGGGGATGCTCAGGATTTCTGATGATTCAATCATGCGGTTGGAAAAGGCCTGCAGCAGAATCTTTGCCCGGCCGTCCTGCGCGGAGCAATAGAGCGTCGAGCTTTTCTGCGGGCGGCAGAGCTCTCCGGCGGTCGTCATGAGAATGAGCTTGGCCGAGGACGGGAGAGACTGTTTTATCGTGCGGGCGATCTCGGAGACATCCAGATCGGGCGATACAAAACCCATCATCAGGGCACAGCCTTCTGCTACATCTGCCAGTGACTGGATCCGGTCGGGGGTCAGTTCATCGCGGCCAAGATATCCAGTACGAATGTCCTGCTGGCTGGATACAGCAGGCACTGGCCGATTGGCCGGGGCTGGTACTGGGTTTGCTTGTGTCGTTTGCGTCGAACCGGCCTCTTGTCCTTTTGGAGCCGGAGAAGAAAACATACGAAACATTTCAATACACCTCTTTTAATTCCTCGTGAAGAAAAACGGCAGGATCTCGTCGGAAAAGACAGATATCAGCGATCCATGGTTTTTCTATGATAATATTTCTTTAATGATAGAAAAAATCCTTCTGTGGGGGGGAAAGGAAAGAGGAAAATTTTTATTTCATGGACTTTGTTGTCGGATGATACAGATAGGGAAGGTAATGGCTGAATGCTGCCGGTACACTATATGTTTTAGCGATTTCCTGCGGGGTGACCCAGCGCAGAGGAAGGGAAGAGTCGGCAACGATGCAGCATGGGGCGGCGAGGCAGATGAGCCAGCCGCTCAATTTCCATTCGACATGAGAAAAAATATGACGGGCCTCAGGCAGAGGAACGAGCGAGTCGGCTGTCAGGCCGTATTGGCGCAGGTACTTGCGAATTTGCTGGCTGGCTGCTTTTCCGGGAAGATTCGGGAATTCCCAGAGACCGGCCAGCAGACCTTTTTTTGGTCTTTGGTGCAGGGCGTAGGTATTGCCCTGGCGGAGAAGCAGCACCGTGTATTGTTCAACACGCCGGGGCCGCGCCGCTTTCTTTACGGGGAAGTCCTGTTCACGGCCCGCTTCGTGAGCCAGGCAGAGTGCGGCAAGCGGGCAACGGGGGCAGTGTGGCGCTCCGTGCGGCAGGCATATCGTAGCGCCGAGGTCCATAAATGCCTGATTGAGCGCGCCGGCTGATGATCCGGAGGGATAGAGCGGCGACAGGGCGTCCGTAACGGCCCGGCGTGTGCGGGCTGAGGCAATATCGGCGGAGCTGGCCAGTACGCGCGATACGATGCGGAGTACGTTGCCGTCAACGGCTGGCCATGGCTTTCCCCAGGCGATTGCACCGATGGCGCCTGCCGTGTAAGGGCCGATTCCGGGAAGGTTTTGCAGAGCGGATTGATCCTGCGGAAGTTTCCCGTGATGACGATCCATGATGATGCGGGCGGCTTTCTGGAGATTGCGCGCGCGGGAGTAGTAGCCAAGCCCTTGCCATAGTTTCATGAGAAGCGTTTCGTCGGCAGCGGCAAGGGCGGGAATATCCGGCAGAGCATCCAAAAAGCGTTCATAATATGGGATTACAGCGGAAGCCCGCGTCTGCTGAAGCATGATTTCCGACAGCCAGGTATGATAGGGATTAGGAGATTCGCGCCATGGAAGCTGGCGGTTATCGGCTTGCGCCGGATACCATTGCAGCAGAGGGGGAAGAATGTCCGGAAGAATATCGGTATGAGAAAGCGGTAACGTCTGGTTCATATAAATCACCTTTTGCTTGAGAAAAGATTGTTTGTCATAACGCCGGTTAGGGCATGTGTCTTTTTATTATATAGGAACAAAAAAAGGATGAAAAGCCTGAAATAATTCAGAAAATAATGAGTACGCGATGGACAAATTCCGTCTGTCGGGGACAATATGGCGGAAATAACAGCATGGATGGGAAGTTTGTTTTTATATGAGAGAATGATGAATAAAAAATATTAAAAAAAGGGGAAATATGTTACATTCACCTATTGACAAAAATGTACTTGCGAGTAATAATGTATACATGCTTTACAACATTACACATTAAAGCGGCGCGGAGAGACCGTCATGAGTAGGAGGGCTGGTCACATGAAGCATGTTTTGTCTGTATTCGTTGAAAATCAGACAGGGGTACTGGTCCGGGTTGTAAGTATGTTTTCCAGACGCGAGTTCAATATCGACAGTTTGTCGGTAGGTGTGACAGAGCAGCCGGGGTATTCGCGCATTACTGTAGTGGTGCATGGCGATGAGAATCTGGTTGAACAGATGATCAAGCAGCTGGAGAAAATGCCGGTTGTTCGGGCAGTTCAGCGTTTGGATGAAAAAGTGGCTGTATGCCGCAGCATGACGTTGATCAAGGTACGGGCAGAGGATGCCAATCGTCTCGATGTCCTGAAAATGGCAGAGCTTTTCCGGGCTCATGTCGTGGACGTAGAATCTTCGACGCTTATTTTTGAGATAACGGGAAGCGATGACAAGGTTACAGCTTTTCTGAAGCTGGTCCGGCCTTACGGCATCGCGGAGGTCATCCGCACCGGGTTGATTGCGCTGGAGCGCGGTGAGCATACAATCTATGAACATTGTGAGGAGAGAGAGTACTATGGCAAAAACTTACTATGATCAGGATGCGAATTGGGAATTGATGAACGGCAAAACGATTGCCATTCTTGGCTATGGCAGTCAGGGCCATGCACATGCCCTGAATCTGAAGGACAGCGGCGCGAATGTCATCGTAGGTCTTTATGAAGGTTCCAAGTCCAAGAAAGTGGCCGAGGAGCATGGCCTTAAGGTTTACTCCGTCGCTGAAGCGGTCAAGCAGGCAGATATTACGACGGTCCTGATCCCGGATGAGAAACAGGCGGACGTTTATAAAAATGAGATCGCCCCGAATCTCAAATCCGGCAGCGCTCTGGTTTTTGCTCATGGATTCAATATCCATTATCAGCAGATTGTTCCTCCTGCTGATGTTGATGTATTCATGGTGGCGCCGAAAGGGCCGGGACATCTGGTTCGCCGTACGTTCACTGAAGGATCGGGCGTTCCGGCTGTATTTGCCGTTTATCAGGATGCTTCCGGGAAGTGCTTTGATCTGGCTCTTGCTTACGCGAAAGGGCTGGGCGCGCTGCGCTCTGGTGCTTTGCAGACGACGTTCCGCGACGAGACGGAAGAAGATCTTTTCGGCGAGCAGGCTGTTCTTTGCGGCGGCGTCTGCCAGTTGATGCAGACTGGTTTCGAGGTACTTGTCGAGGCAGGTTATCCGCCGGAAATGGCTTATTTTGAGTGCTTCCATGAAATGAAACTCATTGTGGATCTTTGCTACGAGGGCGGTTTCACGAAGATGCGCAAGTCGATTTCTGATACGGCTGAGTATGGCGATTATATGGTCGGCCCGCGTATCATTACGGAAGAGACGAAGAAAGAGATGAAAAAGGTACTCAAGGAAATCCAGGATGGCACGTTTGCACGCAACTGGCTGCTTGAGAACCGTTCGGCTGGCCGCGCGAATTTCCTTATGGAGCGCCGCCTCCATGCAGAGCATCCGATCGAAAAAGTGGGCAAGGAACTGCGTGCTATGATGCCGTGGCTTAAAGATGGTGCGGATCTGTCCAAGGACTGAGACGCGTGCGCCTTTTCTGAAAGGGCATTTTATAGAAGAAGGGATTCTGTTCCTTTCTGTTGAATAGACAGGAAGAGCGGTATAGGGCTGTCGCACTTGGCGTGTTGCTTGATGCGGCAGCCCTGTCTTCATTAAGGAGGGCAACAAGAATTATGGGAATGAATATGACGGAAAAGATTCTGGCTCGTCATGCGGGGCTGGAGTCTGTATCGGCAGGTCAGCTGATCACCTGCAAGCTGGATATGGTACTGGCTAATGATATTACAGCGCCTCCCTCAATAAAAAAATTCGAGGAAATTGGCCGTCCGGTATTTGATCCGGAAAAAATCGCATTGGTTCCCGATCACTTTCAGCCGTCGAAGGATATCAAGTCGGCGGAGCTGGCCAAGGCAGTGCGTGACTTTGCACATAAGTGGAAGATTGTTCATTATTTTGAGCAGGGCCGCGTAGGTATTGAGCATGTCATTTTGCCGGAACTGGGGATCGTCGGGCCAGGGATGCTGACCATCGGCGCCGATTCTCATACCTGTACATATGGAGCGGTCAACGGCTTTGCGACTGGGGTCGGCTCGACGGATCTCGGAGCTGCAATGGCTACGGGCGAGGCCTGGTTTAAGGTACCGGAGGCCATTAAGGTAGAGCTTACCGGCAAAAAACCGGCGGACATCAATGGAAAGGATGTCATTCTCACGCTCATTGGTATGATTGGTGTGGACGGTGCGCGCTATAAGTCTCTGGAATTTACCGGTCCGGGGGTTCGGGAACTCACGATGACCGACCGTCTGACCATTGCCAATATGGCTATCGAGGCCGGCGGGAAGAACGGGATTTTCCCCTTTGATGAAATCACTAAAGCATATGTAGACGGGCGGGTTAAAAAGCCGTATGAGCCGGTGGAAGCGGATCCGGATGCGAGCTATTGCCGCACGGTGAAGATTCATCTCAGCGACCTCAGGCCGGTGGTGGCTTTTCCACATCTCCCGGGCAATACGAAACGCGTGGAAGATATTCCTGAGCCGATTCGCATCGATCAGGTTATTATCGGCTCCTGCACAAACGGCCGTCTGGAGGATATGGAAATCGCAGCATCCATTCTCAAAGGACATAAGGTGGCAGATCATGTGCGCTGCATTGTGATCCCCGGCAGTCCTGCTGTCTATAAGGAGTCGATGCACCGGGGCTATATCGATGCGTTTATCGATGCGGGATGTGCCGTTTCTACGCCGACCTGCGGCCCATGTCTCGGTGGATATATGGGAATTATGGCAGCAGGTGAAAAATGCGTTTCGACGACGAACCGCAATTTCCGCGGCCGCATGGGTCATGTGGACAGTGAGGTTTATCTGGCTGGTCCGCATGTCGCGGCAGCCAGCGCGATTCTGGGACGCATCGCAACGCCGGAGGAGGTAAAGTGAGATGAAATTAGAAGGAAAAGTTTGGCGGTACGGGGACAATATTGATACGGATGTCATCATTCCTGCCCGATACCTGAATTCTTTTGATCCGAAGGAACTGGCCAGCCATTGTATGGTCGATATCGATGAAAGCTTTGCGCAGAATGTCAAGGCCGGAGACATCATGGTTGGCGGGCGTAATTTTGGCTGTGGCTCCTCCCGTGAACATGCTCCGGTGGCAATCAAGGCATCTGGCGTTCCCGTTGTTATTGCTGCGAGTTTTGCGCGTATTTTTTATCGCAATGGAATCAATATCGGTCTGCCTTTGCTGGAAATCGGCGATGATGTGGAAAAGATTAAGGCGGACGATCAGCTTCGCGTTGATACCTCTACCGGCGTGATTGAGGATCTTACGACGGGAGACGTTTTTCACGCACATCCGCTGCCGGGCTTTATTCAGGATATTGCAGCGGCAGGCGGGCTCATTGAATACATTAGGACGAAAAAATAAAGGCGGGAAGAGAACATGTCATATCAGATCACAGTGATTCCAGGCGATGGAATCGGTCGGGAAATCACGGATTCGGCCGTAGAAGTATTGAAAGCCGTGGATGGAAAATTTGGACTGGGCCTTTCCTATTCTTATCATGACGCGGGCGGCACAGCCTATGACAAATTCGGAACGCCTCTGCCTCAGGAAACACTCGATGCCTGCAGAAATTCCGATGGTGTTCTGTTTGGTGCAGTCGGCGGGGATAAATGGGATCATGTCGATCCGGCTTTGCGTCCGGAAAAAGCTATCCTCGGCTTGCGCAAGGGGCTCGGCCTTTATGCCAATCTGCGTCCGGTCAAGGTTGCGGACGCGCTGGTGGAATATTCTCCGTTAAAGCCGGAACTGGTTCGCGGTGTCGATCTCGTCATCGTGCGCGAACTCATCGGCGGGATTTACTTTGGTGAGAAATGTGAATCTGAACCGTATAACGGCACGGAACGGGCCTGGGATTTAGAAAATTATTCTGTGCCGGAGGTAGAGCGCATTGCCAAACTGGCCTTCGAGACGGCAAAGCTGCGCCGTGGCAAGGTTACCTCAGTGGATAAGGCGAATGTTCTGGCGACGTCCCGTCTGTGGCGCCGGACCGTGGAGTCGGTTGCCCAGGCATATCCGGAGATTGAGCTGAGCAGCCTTTATGTGGATAACTGTTCTATGCAGCTGGCCATTCGTCCGACACAGTTTGATGTCATTGTGACCGGCAATTTGTTCGGCGATATCCTTTCGGATGAAGCGGCGGTTATCGGCGGTTCGATTGGCATGATGCCGTCTGCTTCCATTGGTACGAGCACCAGCCTTTATGAGCCGATTCATGGCAGCGCACCGGATATTGCGGGCAAGGGGATTGCCAATCCGATGGGAACGATCCTTTCGGCGGCTATGCTTCTGCGGTATTCCCTGCATGAAGAAGAAGCTGCTGCAACTGTGGAAAAAGCCGTAGACCAAACGCTGGCTGACGGTTATCGCACGCCGGATCTTTGGAAAGAGGGATTCCGGAAGGCAGGCACGGAGGAGATTACCCGCATGATCTGTGATCGGATTTAAATCGTTATTGTCAGGCAGATTATTCAGGAGGTGGTTGTGTGAAGGGCGCACAAGCGGTGGCAGCCTGTCTTAAAGAGCAGGGTGTAGATACGGTTTTTGGTTATCCGGGCGGCATGATTCTTCCTCTGTATGATGCTTTTTATGACGATCGGGAGATTCGGCAGATTCTTGTTACGCATGAGCAGAATGCGGCTCACGCCGCAGATGGTTATGCGCGGGCTTCCGGCAAGGTAGGGGTCTGCATTGCTACTTCCGGTCCGGGGGCGACAAACCTCGTTACGGGACTGGCGACGGCATTTATGGATTCCATTCCGGTTGTAGCGATAACCGGGCAGGTTGATACAGCATTGCTGGGGAAAGATGCCTTTCAGGAAACGGATATTCTCGATGTCACCATGCCGGTTACGAAACACAATTACAAAGTAAAGGATGTCCGCCAGCTGGTTCCGACTATTCGTGAGGCTTTTGAGCTGGCTCGTGAAGGGCGGCCGGGGCCGGTTCTGGTGGATGTGCCGCGTGACCTGTTCCTGAAAGAGACGGAATATGACGCTCAGAAACCGGAGCCATGTACGCACGGCGTACCGGATGCGGACTTTTTGATCTGTGTGGCGGAAGCCGCCCATGAAATTGTCCGGGCCAAGCGTCCGGTAGTCATTGTCGGCGGCGGCGTGATTTCGGCGGGAGCCTCACGGGAAGTTTTGGCTTTCCTTGAGGCATTTCATCTTCCGGCAGTTCATACACTGATGGGGTTGGGGGCTATTCCGCGGTCGAATCCACATTCGCTTGGCTTCGCCGGCATGCATGGAGAAAAAGCAGCGAACCATGCCATTGCAGCGGCAGATCTGGTCATCGCGCTGGGCAGCCGCTTTGGCGATCGTCAGACAGGAAATATAAAAAAATATACACAGAATACCAAGTTTATTCATATTGATATCGATCCGGCGGAAATTGATAAGAATATCGGCAATTCGCTGGGACTGGCAGGGGATATGAAGGTCATCTTGTCCTTGCTGATGAAAAATGAAGGCGGATCGGCACATACGGATTGGTGGACGCAGATTCGCAAGTGGCAGGATGCATATGAATATGATTATCAGCAGAACCGGCTTACGGTTCCCTGGGCTATGCACCAGATCGCGGTGAGTACAAAGGGAAAACCGTATGCGTTTGCTACCGATGTCGGTCAGCATCAGATGTGGGCGGCTCTGCATCTTCGCGTTGAAGAGCCGAGAACCTGGCTGACTTCGGGCGGACTGGGTACGATGGGCTTTGGTCTGCCGGCAGCCATGGGAGCGCAGCTTTATTTCGGCAAAAGCCGCCGCGTGATTCATGTGGCCGGCGATGGCGGAATCAAGATGACGGGCAATGAATACTATACGATTGCCCGGCTGAATTTGCCTGTCCTGTCTTTGATCATCAACAATACCAGTCTTGGTATGATACGCCAGCTGCAGAAAGTCATGTACAAGGAACGATATATTGCCTGCGAATTCGATTATCCTATGGATTACGCGGCGTATGTCCAAAGTTTTGGCATTGCGGCTGAGACCGTATCGACGCAGGAGGAATTCGCAGAGGCATTGGCCCGGGCTCTGGAAGATCAGGACCATCCGCGTGTCATCGTGCTCAACGTATGGCGCAGCTTCGTCGAACCCATGATCAAAGGCGGCGCCCGTATTGATGAATTTGTAGAGTTCAAATGAAGACCGTCGCACTCCCTTGTAAATTAAGGGGTGAGACTTATTTTTGCCTGTAGTTTGTCAGCGTTGCATTTTGCCCGCAGCCCCTGCCTTTCGGGGGAAAGGAAGGACAAAAGAATAGAAAAAAAGGACAATCGCCTTGGTTTGTTGTATAATAATAAAGATAACAACATACGGAGGTGATTTTCTTTTGGTAAAAAAAGGAATCATTTTGGCCGGCGGATCGGGGACGCGTCTGTATCCGCTGACGAAGGTTGTGTCCAAGCAATTGATGCCGGTCTATGATAAACCCATGATTTATTATCCGCTCAGTACGCTGATGCTGGCCGGAATACGGGATGTTCTGATCATTACGACGCCGCCGGACCGCGAGCTCTTTGCCCGCCTGCTCGGAGACGGGAGCCAGTTTGGCATTCATATCTCTTACGCGGTTCAACCGAGTCCTGATGGATTGGCGCAGGCGTTCCTGATCGGTGAATCATTCATCGATGGACAGTCCTGTGCCTTGATTCTGGGCGATAACATTTTTTATGGATCGGATCTGGCGCAGGCGATGCAGCGCGCCGCTTCACAGGATGATGGCGCTACGGTTTTTGCCTATTATGTATCGGATCCTGAACGGTATGGCGTTGTGGAATTTGACGCACAGGGGAAGGCGCTCAGTTTGGAAGAGAAGCCGGTCTCCCCGCGTTCAAATTATGCTGTGACGGGATTGTATTTTTACGATCGGGATATTGTAGAAATTGCCCGGGATATCCGCCCAAGCGCACGAGGTGAGCTGGAGATTACCGATGTGAATAATGTCTATCTGGAACGAGGAAAGCTTCAGGTAGAAAAGATGCGCCGCGGTTATGCATGGCTGGATACCGGTACGCATGAGTCCCTGTTGGATGCTGCCTCCTTTGTTCGTACGATTCAGGCCAGACAGGGGCTGAAAATTGCCTGTCTGGAAGAGATCGCGTATCGCATGGGCTATATCAATGCTGCCAAAGTGGAAGAACTGGCGCAGCCGCTGCTCAAAAACGAATACGGACAGTATTTGATTCGCATGATCCGGGAGTGAAAGGGGAAAACAGAAGATGAAAGCAACAGAAACGGCGTTGAAAGGCGTCTATATACTGGAGCCGCAGGTGTTTGGCGATGCCCGCGGCTGGTTTATGGAGAGTTGGTCCAGGCGCAAGCTGGAGGAAGCCGGGATCTTTGTCGATTTCGTTCAGGATAATCAGTCCTTTTCCGCACAAAAGGGAACGCTGCGCGGCCTTCATTATCAGTTGAATCCCATGTGTCAGGCCAAGCTTTTGCGCTGTACGCGGGGCAGGATTTTTGATGTAGCTGTCGATATCCGGAGCGGATCTCCGCAGTATGCACAATGGGTCGGCGTAGAACTGTCTGCTGATAATAAAAAGCAGCTGTTTATTCCGCGTGGTTTTGCGCATGGCTTTATTACGCTGACCGACGAGGTGGAGGTGCAGTATAAGGCGGATAATTATTATGCGCCGGAATGTGATGGAAATATTCGCTGGGATGATCCGCAGATTCATATCGATTGGCCGATCCAGCCGACAGTCTTGTCGGATAAAGATAAAAAAGCTCCGCTGCTCAGGGAACGTACCAATCTGAATTTCATTTACGGGGAATGAGATCCGGAGCAAACACAAAGGGGGACTTTTTATGAATATTATCGTAACGGGGGGAGCCGGATTCATCGGTTCAAATTTCATCTATTATATGTTGAAAAAACATCCCGCAGATCGGATTATCTGCTATGATAAGCTGACCTATGCCGGTAATATGGAAACCTTGGAAAAGGCTTTGACAAAGGAGAATTTCAAATTTATCCGGGGAGATATCGCCGACCGTAAGGCAGTATACCGGATGTTTGAAATGGAAAAACCGGATGTCGTGGTCAATTTTGCTGCTGAGTCTCATGTAGACCGGTCCATTGAGAATCCGGAAGTTTTTTTGCAAACGAATGTAATTGGCACGAGCGTCCTACTGGATGCCTGCCGGAAATATGGTATTGACCGCTATCATCAGGTTTCCACCGATGAGGTATACGGAGATCTTCCGCTGGATCGTCCGGATCTCTTTTTTACGGAGAACACGAATCTGCATACGTCCAGCCCGTATTCTGCCTCAAAGGCGGGAGCAGACCTGCTGGTCATGGCTTATCACCGGACCTATAACATACCAATCACGATTTCCCGGTGTTCGAACAATTATGGGCCGTTCCATTTTCCGGAAAAACTCATCCCGCTGATGATTATCAATGCTTTGTCGGATAAAAAGCTTCCTGTTTACGGCGACGGGCGCAATGTCCGCGACTGGCTTTTCGTCGGGGATCACTGTGCCGCGATTGACCTGATTCTCCGAAAGGGCAGAGTCGGTGAGATTTATAATATCGGCGGGCATAATGAGCGGTCGAATCTGGATGTGGTTCGTACGATTCTGCAGGAGCTCGGCAAGAGCGAGGATCTGATTGAGTTTGTGACGGATCGCAAGGGGCATGACCGCCGCTATGCGATTGATCCTTCAAAGGTTCGTAATGAACTGGGCTGGGAGCCGGCTACCGCCTTTGAGGATGGAATTAAGGAGACGGTTCAGTGGTATTTGAATAATCGTGACTGGTGGATGGGAATTATCAGCGGGGATTATCAAACCTATTATGAACGTATGTATGATAACCGTTCCGCACTGGAGTTTTCGAAAATATAAACCAAGGGGAGAACTGTTTTTGTCAGTTCTCCCTTTTATGATGAGGATGGGGGTATCGATAAAAAGCATACAAAAAAACCAGACGCGAAAAATCGGTCTGGCTATCTATTTCTTATGGTGGAGACAAGGAGGATCGAACTCCTGACCTCTTGAATGCCATTCAAGCGCTCTCCCAGCTGAGCTATGCCCCCGTTGATTTGTTTCATCAACAGGTAATAGTATAGGGGATAATAGAAAAATTGTCAAGGAAAATTTTTTCCTGCGTTTGAAATTGTGATCGCCTGCAGAAGGAGGGATTTTATGGGCAGGGCATATTCCTTTATTACGGCAATCCACAGCAACTTACGGATTGACAGAGAATTGTTGATATATTACAATATATAACAATATCCATCAATGCTTTTTATTTGGCGTTTCCGTGTTGTATCATTCAAGAAAGAAGGGGTTACGTTGGCATTCTATTTTGAAGAACCATCACACACATTTGGCGAGTATTTGCTGGTACCGGGGTATTCCTCCGACCAGTGCATTCCGAATAATGTATCGCTTAGGACTCCGCTGGTGAAATTCCGGAGGGGAGAGGAGCCGAAGCTTTCGATGAACATACCGATGACTTCGGCGATTATGCAGGCGGTTTCTAATGATAAAATGGCCATTGCCCTGGCTAAAGAGGGCGGCGTATCCTTTATTTACGGATCACAGTCCGTGGAAGAAGAAGCAGCGATGGTAGCACGCGTCAAGAATTATAAATCCGGATTTGTGAGCAGTGATTCCAATATCAAGCCGACGACGACGCTGGGCGAGATTCTGGATCTTTTACAGAAAACGAGCCATTCTACCATGGCTGTTACAGAAGATGGGACAGCAGACGGAAAACTCCTTGGTATTGTGACAAGTCGGGATTATCGCGTCTCGCGTATGTCTCTGGACACGCCGGCAGCGGAGTTTATGACACCGTTTGAGAATCTGATTTATGCCAAGGCCGAAGAGGTTACGACGATTAATGAAGCCAATGACCTGATCTGGGAACACAAGCTCAATATGCTGCCGATTGTTGATAAGGATCAGCATCTTCGTTATATGGTATTCCGCAAGGATTATAATGACAATAA
The DNA here is from genome assembly GCF_009697385.1 of Wylensekiella montiformis. Lineage (GTDB taxonomy): Bacteria > Bacillota > Negativicutes > Selenomonadales > Selenomonadaceae > Selenomonas_A > Selenomonas_A montiformis. The sequence goes on along the minus strand of NZ_VUNL01000006.1, from coordinate 77,513 downwards.
GGAACATGAACTTGAACTTATTGATTCCAACAAGCGTTACATCGTCGGCGCTGGCATCAATACGCGTGATTATGCGGAGCGCGTTCCGGCACTCTTGAAAGCAGGCGCCGATGTGCTTTGTATCGATTCTTCCGAAGGCTTTTCGGAATGGCAGCGTATTACCTTGAAGTATATTCATGAGAATTTTGGCGACGAGGTAAAAGTCGGTGCAGGCAATGTTGTTGATGGTGAGGGCTTCCGTTTTCTGGCGGAAGCGGGTGCGGATTTTATCAAGGTCGGCATTGGCGGAGGTTCTATCTGCATCACGCGCGAGACGAAAGGCATTGGCCGCGGGCAGGCTACGGCACTTATCGATGTGTGCCGCGAACGCGATAAATATTATGAGGAAACGGGCGTATATATTCCGGTTTGCTCGGATGGCGGCATTGTTCACGACTACCATATGACGCTGGCATTAGCTATGGGGGCGGATTTCCTTATGCTGGGACGCTATTTCTCCCGCTTTGATGAAAGTCCGACCGATAAGGTGAAAGTCAACGGTACTTATTACAAAGAATATTGGGGCGAAGGCTCTAATCGCGCCCGCAACTGGCAGCGTTACGATCTGGGCGGCGCACGCAAGCTTTCCTTTGAAGAAGGTGTCGATTCTTATGTACCGTATGCAGGACCTCTTAAAGATAACGTTCAGACTACCCTGGCTAAAATCCGCAGTACGATGTGCAACTGCGGAGCCCTGACCTTGCCGGAATTCCGCGATAAGGCAAAGCTGACGCGCGTTTCGGCAACGAGTATTGTCGAAGGCGGCTCTCATGACGTTATTTTGAAGGATCGTCTCGGCAGAGAATAAGTTTTTGCAAAAACGATCCGAATGAGATCACGGAAAGAAAACTCCTCCGGACAAGACAAAGGTCCGCCTTTGTCTGATCCGGGGGAGTTTTTTGCTGAGAGCAAAACAAGCCTTATATCGAACAGCTTTTCATAGGAATTTCAACTTTTATGGCGTATAATAAAATCAAGAGATTCTTGGAAAGTGGAGGTCGTTTTATGCGGGTACTTTTAGCTGAGGATGACAAGCGTCTGGGCAAGCTGATTCAATATATGCTGGAACAAAATGATATACAGGTTGAGTGGGTGACGAACGGCAGCGACATCTATGAATATGCGAAATATACGGATTATGATATTCTGATTTTGGACTGGATGATGCCGGGGGAGACAGGAGTAGATGCCTGCAGCCGCCTGCGGAAGGATGGATATGAAAAAGCCATTCTGATGCTGACCGCACGTGATTCGGTGGAAGATCGTGTAACGGGACTGGATGCCGGCGCTGATGACTACCTTGTAAAGCCGTTTGAATTTGCGGAGCTTTTGGCGCGGTTGCGTGCTCTGGGACGGCGCAGTACGCAGAAAATTCAGCAGGATGTGATTGAAGTAGGTGAGTTTTCGCTGAATCGGACATCCAAGGTTTTGAAGAAAAAAGATCAGGTCATTCAACTTTCTCCCCGGGAGTTTCAGATTTTTGACCTGCTGGCCCAGAATATTGGCATTGTTGTGCCGAGGGATATTATTCTGGATCGTATCTGGGGGCTGGAGTCGGATGTCAGTTCCAATAATATTGATTCTTACATGAAGATTTTGCGTAAGAAGCTGGATCTGGGAGATGGAGAAACCGCTATCCGCACGGTCCGCGGCGTCGGCTACAAATTGGAGGCTCACAAGTAATGACGGAGAATCTTTTCGGCAAGAGCCGCCGAAAATTGACGATGCTGTATTCTTTTGTCATGATTATTTTTCTGGCCGTGCTGATTTTTGCCATGCATCAGTCGATGGAATGGTCCATTCGCTCAGAGCAGGCCAGAGAGCTTTGGGATACGGCGGATAATGTGGCTGAAGCTCAGAAATATCTGAATCAGCATCCGGAACTGGTCATTGATGATACGGTGGCCTATAAGAGTACCAATGACCGGCTGTTCTTTTATGTATTCGATGAGGACGGCCGGCTGCTGAACTTCGCGCGCGCCTCTTTTCGCATTGAGCCTTTTATTCTGGATGTCATGTCGCAGTGGTCCTCGCAGCCCGGCGATGTGGTCGTGGTGACGAAGCCGCGCAGCAATGGAAATAAGACCAAGATCATGCTGACCATGCAAAAGGTACAGGATCCGGGGATGCCGGTTCAGACGGTTTATGTCGGCAAGGATGTCACAGCGCTTTATAATGGAATGGAGAAGGCGACGATAATCATGGCGGGCATGGGGCTTCTGGCTTTGCTTATTGCGACGATTGTGGGGCATATCCTTTCTGGCAAAGCGATGGTCCCGCTTAAAGCAGCTTATGAAAAACAGCGTCAGTTTGCGGCTGATGCCAGTCACGAGCTGCGGACGCCGCTGGCTGTTGTCATGGCATCGGCGGATCTGCTGCAGAACGATCCGTCCATTCAATCGCCGTTTCTCAAGCAGGTGATTGAAGATGTGCGCGATGAAGTCAAGAAAATGACGAAATTAGTCAGTGATCTGTTGGTTGTAGCACGCAGTGACAATAAGGCGCTCAAGATTAAGCCGTCGAAATTCGATTTTGGCGCGGTAGTCGCTCAGACGGCAAGGCTGATGCAGCCGCTGGCCGACCAAAAGGGGGTTGCGCTGAACGCAGAGGGGCTTCCTAAAGTAATCATTCAGGCAGATGAGCAGAAAATCCGCCAGCTGGTTTTAATTTTGGTGGACAATGCGGTGAAATATACGCCGTCCGGCGGCCATGTGACGGTGGAATTTCGCAAGGCAGAAAAAGGGAAAGTATGTCTTGCTGTATCGGATACGGGAATCGGTATTTCCAAAGAGGATCAGGAGAAGGTTTTTGATCGCTTTTACCGTGTGGATAAGGCTCGTTCCCGGGAGATGGGAGGAAACGGATTGGGGCTTGCCATCGCTCAGGAAATCGTCAATCTGCATCAGGGCACCATACGGATTGACAGCGAACTGGGTAAGGGGACGACCTTTTTGGTCACATTGAGAACAAGAAGAAAGACAAAGGGAAATCCTTTAAATCTGTTTTGATTCAGCAGCCTGCTGCTCCGGACTCATTCGGGCAGCGGGCTTTTTTTCGTAGTTGGGCGCAGATGGTTAGATTAAGCAGGATTTTTTTTGCGAAAAGAGAATAATTGTAGAAGATAGAAATATGAGTAAAGAATAAGAAAATTTTTTCGCAATGGATGGAAGAGGGTGCGAGGATGAAGCAGGGCCGTTTCGATGAACGTCTGGATGAGATTATGGTCCGGGCGGCTATGCGCCTGCAGGAAAGGATGAGGCTGGCCTATTTCCGGGGGAATTTGACCGGCTATCTGGAGCGGATCGGGCTGGCTGGTGAGATTGAGCCGGAGCGGCTGAAACGCGGTAGCCTGCTGGAACTGCAGGATGAAGCGGCAATCATCATGGCGGCAAAAATTCGGCAGGCGCGCAGCAAGGGATATTTGAAGGAATGGATGAAAACGTTGAATATGCAGGAGCTTTTAGTCAGATATCCAGACTCTCCGCACGGCAGCAGTGCCGCGGTGAAATCAAAAAATCAGCCATCCTGCCCGCTGAAGATGGTAAAAGGAAAACATGGTCCTGAAACGGGCAGTAGCGCAGGACGAAAGACATCCAAGCCGCAGTTTACCCTGATCCAGTGAAGAAAGCAGGGGAAATTGTATATTGCCCCCAGAGATGTTTATTTTATTTTTCCGGGATTATAAATTGAGAAGGCGTATGGTCGAACCATAAAAAACATCCGGTTCTCTTCATATATGAGGAGAGCCGGATGTTTTTTATAGAGGGGATAAATCCGTCAGAGAGACTGGACCGCAGCGGTAATTTCCTTTAACTGTTCGGACGTCGGAACGTTGGGGATGCGAATTTTGTCCAGGATAATTTCGCATCCTGCCGCTTTGAGTTCTTCTTCTACCTGACCGATGCTTTGTCCTCCCCAGCCATAGGATCCGAAGGCGAATGCCTTGTGATTCCGGGGAGCCAGTCCCTTAAGATAGCAGAGGAATGCGGCGATGGTGGGCATCATCTGGTTGTTGATTGTCGGCGAGCCGACGGCCAGATATTTGCTGTCCAGAATTTTTGTTACGATATCGGACATATGATTTTCTTTGATGTCGTAGAATGAGACGGGAATTCCTTTTTGTGTAAAGGCTTCGGTAATGGTTTTCGCGATGGTCTCCGTGGAGTGCCACATGCTGTCGAAGACGACGACAGCCCGGTCGTTGACTTCACAGGATGACCATTTCTGATAAGCGGAAAGAATTTCTGCAACATGACTGCGCCAGATCAGGCCGTGGCCGGTAGCGATCATGGCAATGTCCAGTCCGTTTACTGCTTTGAGGGCAGTTTGCGCCTGACGCCCGTAAAGCATGAGGATATTTGCGTAATACTTTTTGGCTTCCCATAGAACCGTAGGAAGGTCATTTTCATCATCAAATCGTTTGCTGGAAGCAAAATGCTGACCGAAGGCATCGTTGGAGAATAAGATTTTTTCTTCCGGGCAATAGGTCACCATGCTGTCCGGCCAGTGGAGCATCGGCGTCGGTACAAACTGCAGCCGGCGATGTCCGATGCAGAGCTCATCCCCGGCTTTTACGCCTTCATAAGGCAGCTCGCCGTAGCGGGCTTTCAATCCTTTTAGTCCATTTGGCAGACTGGTGATGATTTTTGCATTGGGGCAGAGTTGGGCAATCCGGGGAATCGAACCCGAGTGATCCGGCTCGACATGGCTGGAGATAATATAGTCGATTCTGGCTGGATCAATAACGGAGGAAATACGGGCAAGGAGCTCATCCGCAAAGGAATCCTTGACCGTGTCGATCAGGGTGATTTTTTCGTCGAGAATGAGATAGGCATTGTATGTAGAGCCGCGGCCTGTCTGGTAGCCATGGAAGCTGCGCATGGACCAGTCGATCGCACCGACCCAGTAGATGTCTTTACAGATTTTTACTGCTTGCATAGGATAAAGCCTCGCTTTCCGATAGAGAGATACATGACAACCTTATAACAGGATTCAACAAGGTATACCGATTTCCCTGCCGGAGGAAGAAAAACTTTTGGAAGCGGGAAAGGGTTCTTCAGATTTTATTGAGATGTTTATCGTTTCGTGATGGAAATCGACGATATTGCGTGATAAAATAAATACGAACTGAGAGTAAATCGTATGAGGAGAATGGATTATGCGTCACAAATTTCGGGAAATGAATCGACGGGAACGGTTTATAGCTGGAGGCTGTTGTCTTCTGCTTCTCATGACGGCCTGCTATTTTTATTTTGGGCAGGACAGAACGATCAAAAAAAAGATTCGGCGGGACTTGCCGCTGGTTAAGGTGCAGACGATTGTGCGTCAGGATATGATGCGGCATATCTCTTTGTCCGGTCAGACGGTAGCTGATGCCAATATTCCGTTGGCACCGAAATATACCGGCCGCATTATGGCGGTCCATGTTCAGCTGGGCGATGAAGTAAAGGCCGGACAGGTTCTTTTGGTACAGGATACCGGCGATCTGGATATCTCGATCGATCAGAATGCGGCGGCGGCGAATGCGGCGCGTGCCGATGCCCGTGAGGCGGCTGCTTCGTACGATGCGAATTATATTAAGGCACAGAATGCCTATGTACTCGAAAAGGGAAAATACGAGCGGAATCAATATTTGTATTCGATCGGTGCGATTTCACAGGATACACTCGATTCGGTTCAGCAGGAATACATGGCGAGCAAGGCCGCTTACGAGGTGCTGGCCAATCAGGCACAGGACGGCGATGCCGCGAGTGTCCAGTCCAAGCAGTTTACTGCGGAGAAACAGGAATATGCTACGGATGCGTTGATCCGTCAGCGCGGAGATATGATTTTGCGCGCTCCCCGCGACGGTATCATTGGTTATCGCAATGCGGAGGTTGGAGCGATTGTCACGGCGGGCACCAAGGTACTGTCTCTGGTCGATAACAGTCATATCAATGTGGACTGTACGTTGTCAGAGGGGGACGCGGCGATCCTGCAGTCGGGGATGCCGGTTCAGGTTACGATCGATGCGCTCGGCCAGGATTTTGACGGACAGATCGTTTATGTCAGTCCGGCGATGGATGACAGTTCGAAGACCTATCAGGTGCGCATCGAACTGTCGGAGAATGATCAGGATATCAAAGCAGGTCTGTTTGCCCATACGTCGATTGATATTTTGCAGCGCAGGGATGCGTTGTTCGTTCCCAAAGAGGCCGTTTTGTCCAGAAACGGACGGCAGACCTTGTTTGTTCTTCTGACGGACGGGACCGTGGAGGAACGGGAAGTGAAAATCGGACTGATCAATGATACGTCCGAAGAGATTCTCGATGGTCTGCAGGATGGAGAAACGGTAGTGCTGACCAATCAGGATAAGCTGAAGAATGGCGCCAGAGTCGAGGTGGCAGAAGAGGACATGGAGGCGGATGGAGAATGAATCTGACCCGTTTATCGATTTCCCGTCCGGTAGGCATTTCCATGGTCGTCGCATTTTTTGTTGTGCTGGGCCTGTACAGCTATTATCGGATTGGTGTGGAGCTGCTGCCTGCTTTAAATACACCGTATGTTACCGTTTCTGTTAAATATCCGGGCGCCAGTGCGGAATCTGTGGAACAGGAGATTGTAAAACCCGTCGAGGATGCACTTTCCTCTGTGGCCGAAGTCAAAAAAATCACATCAACGGCCAGCTATGAACGCGCACGCGTCATGCTGGAGCTGAATTTCGATGCCAATGCGGATACCGCTGCGATTGATGCGTCCAAGAAAGTCGAAGCGATCAAGAATAAATTGCCAGATGAAGCGGATTCCCCCGTGGTCATCAAGCGCGATATCAATGCGAAGCCCATCGTCGAACTGGCCGTGATGAGCCAGCACAGTCTGGCAGAAACGTACACCATGACCGATCGTGTTTTTCAGGAAACGCTGCAGCAGGCCGGCGGCGTTTCGGAGATTGAACTGCATGGCGGGCGGGATAAGGAAGTTGCGGTTGAAGTAGATCGTGATAAGATGGCGGCGTATAAGCTGACTTTGGCCAGGATTGCTGCGGCAATCCGCAATGAAAATCAGCTGCTTCCTTCCGGGGCGGTCTATACGGAAACGACAAAATCGGATGTCCGTGTCATTGCCCAGTATAAAAAAGTACAAGATATTGAAAAGGTGCAGGTTCAGAATACGGACGGGAAAATGATCCCGCTGACTGCTGTTGCGTCGATTCGCGAGCAGGATGCCAGAACGGACCGGTATGGACGCTTGAACGGACAGGATGCAATCAATGTTCTGGTTTATAAAAACAGCGACGCGAATGTGGTAGAAACAGCGGCAAATATCATGCAGGCTGTCCGGAAACTGCAAAAAGCATATCCGGATTATCAGTTTGTCGTGGTGTCTAATGATGCAGACTATGTTCAGGATTCGCTTCACAATACGCTGGGGACTTTGATCGAAGGGCTGTTTACGACAGGATTGGTCTTGTTCCTGTTCCTGCGCGGCTGGCGTTCTACGGCTGCGGTTATGATTGCCATTCCTACCTCATTGGTTTCCACGTTTTTTGTCATGTATTTGGCCGGGTTTACCTTTAATATGATGTCGCTGATGGGGATGACCTTATGTGTCGGCATACTGGTTGATGATTCCATCGTTGTTTTGGAAAACATCACGCGGCATTTGAAAATGGGAGAGGCGCCGGCTAAAGCTGCGGAGAATGGGCGGACGGAAATCGGCATGGCCGCCATTGCTATCACCCTATGTGATGCGGCTGTATTTATGCCGATTGCCTTCATGAACGGCATGACCGGTCAGTATTTCCGTCAGTTTGGCCTGACCATTGTCTTTGCGGGATTTTTCTCGCTCTTTGTGTCGTTTACGTTGACGCCGATGCTGGCTTCCCGATTTTTCCGGAACGGGTATCATCCGGCAAAAAAGCGTTTGTGGTCATTTATGGATCGTGTGGAGTCAGCCGCTGTGAACTGTTACGAGCGAATTTTACGCTGGAGCCTCGGCCATCAAAAAAAGCTGCTGGCTGTCATTTCACTGTGTTTCCTCGGTGTGATGGCCATGGTGCCGCTGGGCCTTGTCGGAGCAGAATATATGCCGCAGACGGATGAGTCGAGCTTTACCGTAAATATTCAGGGACAGGTGGGATCTTCGGCGGAGGAGACGAACCGGGTGGCCCGTCAGATTGAAGAAAAACTGGCTGAGATACCTGAAGTGCGTTATTATATGACGCAGGCTGGCGGCTCGACTGCATATGAAGGCCGGATTAAAGTGCAGCTCACGGATCGCAGAGACAGATCCCGCTCTGTTTGGGAGATTGCCAATGAAGTACGCGAAGAGGCGGCCAAGATACGCAATGCGGATATTCGTGTTTCGGAAACGCAGTCGAACGTAGCCGGGATATCTGGCGGAGGCGGTGCGAAAAATGGCGGCGGCGCCCTGCAGATTGAACTGCGCGGAAACAGCAGTCAGCTTAATGATGCGGCGGAAAAAGTCATGAATATCCTGCAAAATGAAGTGACGGGCGTCACCGATGTGAACAGCTCCTATACGGAAGGCATGCCGGAGCTGCAGCTGACGGTTAACCGGGATAAATTGAAAACATACGGTACCTCGCTGGCTGATGTGGATACGGCATTTGCCTCCGCTATTTCCGGCCTGTCGGCAGGGGAGCTTAAAAACGATGAGAGAAACGGGGGGCAGGATACGAATATCAAGGTGCGGTTTAAAGGGGCGGATGGATATAAGCCGTCGGATGTATCCCATGTTCCGATTTCCGCCAACGGGCATCTCATTTATCTGGGGGATGTAGCTGAAATACGCAACGGCCGGGGGCCTGTCAGCATTCGCCGTGTGGACAAGCAGCGTTCCATTGCGATTGGTGCCAATCTGACTGGCCGACCAATCGGTGATGTGACCAAAGATGTGAAGAAAGCATTGGATAAAGCCGGCCTTGGTGATGGTATCACCTATCAATTCAAGGGACAGGCCACCCGGATGAATGATACGTTCAAGGATCTGCTGAGTGCGCTTCTGCTGGCAATGGTTTTGATCTATATGCTGCTGGCTGTACTTTATGAGTCGGTGCTCACTCCGTTTATCCGTATGTTTTCTCTTCCTCTGGGCCTTATTGGCTCCATTCTGCTTTTGTTTCTGACGCATAATACGCTGAATCTCTATTCGATGATCGGTATTTTGGTCATGGATGGGATTGTGGCAAAAAACGGTACGCTGCTTATTGATTATACCCTGACACTGATGGATCGAGGCAGGTCTGCACTGGATGCGGTTATTGAGGCAGGATGCGTTCGCCTCAAGCCGATTTTTATGACGACCATTACGATGATGACGGGCATGCTGCCGACTGCGCTGGCTATGACTGCGGGGTCGGAGACGCGGTCATCGATGGCCTGGGTGATTATTGGCGGCCTTTTGACTTCTACGGTATTTACCTTGGTGATTATTCCAATTATTTTTCTTCACTTTTATCAGCGCAAAGAGCCGCGGGAAAGCAAAAAAATCGGTATCGGATAAAAAATCCTTGCATTGTTCCCTGAGTTGAGGTATAATGATTTCTGTTGTCGGGATGTGGCACAGTTTGGTAGCGCGCTTCGTTCGGGACGAAGAGGCCGCAGGTTCGAATCCTGTCATCCCGACCATTTTTTGGAAATGAACCAGCAGAGGGATCTGCTGGTTTTTTTTTATTTCCTTTGTGGAGGAAAAAATAAAATTATTTATCTTATCATTATTTTTTATTATAAAAAGACATAGAGCTGACGGCAGCAGTTCTGCGAGGGTTTAGAACGCCTGCAGCGCAGGCCGGCAGAAGAGGTGATCGGTGCTGCAGGCTTTGCAGGGAGGAAGCTTTTTCTGCGGTGTCGGAAATAGAATACAAAACAATAATAAACCGATTCCTTTTCGATTGTATAAAAATTTACCCATAAATTTTATATGCGAATGGATTCATTTATGGAAACAATAAGCAGAAACTATAACGGAATATGCGTGAAAAAAGGCGCAAACCCTGTTTTTACGCAAAAAGACATTCTTTCGAGTTTACAATCGTTTTTTGACGGTGTATAATAGGACTGTATAAAAGCGCACGGAAGAGGTTCCGCTCATGGTGATATATTATGCATAATAGATGAATTTTTATGCAATCTTATTTTACATTGACCGGTTTACCTTTGAAGTGCGTTCAAGCGTATTCTCTTGTATTTCATTTAGAGGGGAGCAAAACAAAACATGAGCAAAAAGATGAAAACCATGGACGGCAATACCGCTGCCGCCTATATCTCCTATGCTTTTACGGATGTCGCGGCTATTTATCCGATTACGCCGTCTTCGCCGATGGCTGAGCATGTGGATGAGATGGCGGCACATGGACAGAAAAACCTCTTCGGCCAGAAGGTCCGCGTGATCGAGATGGAATCTGAAGCAGGTGCTGCAGGAGCTGTACATGGTTCGCTGCAGGCAGGAGCCCTCACCACGACGTACACGGCATCGCAGGGCTTCCTGCTGATGATTCCGAATCTTTACAAGGTGGCCGGCGAACTGCTTCCGGGCGTGTTCCATGTCAGCGCCCGTGCTCTGGCTGCGAACTCCCTGAATATTTTTGGCGATCATCAGGATGTTATGGCTGCGCGGCAGGCAGGCTGCGCAATGCTGGCGGAAGCAAGCGTTCAGGAAGTTATGGATCTTGCGGCCGTAGCGCATCTTGTCGCTATTAAAGGCCGCGTTCCGTTCATTAATTTCTTTGATGGATTCCGCACGTCGCATGAAATCCAGAAAATCGAAATGGTGGACTATGAGGATCTTTCGAAGATTCTTGACTGGGATGCTGTTAAGGAGTTCCGCCGCCGCGCACTGAACCCGGATCATCCGGTCATCCGTGGTACGGCTCAGAATCCGGATGTGTATTTCCAGGAGCGCGAGGCATCCAATAAGTATTACCATGCGCTGCCCGAGCTGGTGGAAGAGGCAATGGCGCAGATGGCAAAAATCACCGGCCGCGAGCACCATTTGTTTGATTATTATGGTGCCAAGGATGCGGACCGCATCATCATTGCGATGGGATCGGTCTGCCAGGCGGTTCAGGAGACGGTGGATTATCTGAATAAGAACGGCGAGAAAGTCGGCCTGCTGTCCGTACATCTTTATCGTCCGTTCTCCTTGGAGCATTTCTTCAAGTACCTGCCGAAGACAGTACGCAAGGTCGCTGTCCTCGATCATACGAAAGAACCCGGCGCGCTCGGAGAACCGTTGTATCTCGATGTCAAGGCTGCGTTCTACAGCTCGGATCTCAATCCGGTCATTGTCGGCGGACGTTTCGGCCTTGGCGGTAAGGATACTACGCCGGATCAGATTTTTGCCGTCTTTGAGGAACTCAAGAAGGATGCACCGAAGGATGGGTTTACGATCGGAATTGACGATGACGTAACCAACACGAGCCTGGCGCCTGTTATGAGCGATGTAGACCTGACGCCGGAAGGCACGACGGCCTGCAAGTTCTGGGGCCTTGGTTCAGATGGTACGGTCGGCGCAAATAAGAGTGCCATTAAAATCATCGGCGATAAGACGGACATGTATGCTCAGGCTTATTTTGCCTATGATTCGAAGAAATCCGGCGGCATCACGATGTCGCATCTCCGATTTGGCAAACAGCCGATCACAAGCCCGTATCTTATCAATAAGGCGGACTTCATTTCCTGTTCGCAGCAGTCTTATGTGTACAAATACGATCTGCTGGCAGGTCTGAAGAAGGGCGGAAAGTTCCTGCTCAATACGGTTTGGACGGATGAAGATCTTACGAAGCATCTGCCGGCTTACATGAAACGGTATATTGCTAAGAATGACATTGAATTCTATACGGTAAACGCTGTAGAAATTGCCAAGGAACTTGGTCTGGGCGGCCGTTTCAATATGGTCATGCAGTCGGCGTTCTTCAAGATCGCGAATATTATCCCCATCGATACGGCTGTCAAGTATCTGAAAGATGCAGTGGTCACTTCTTATGGCAAGAAGGGACAGAACGTGGTGGATATGAATAACGGGGCGATCGACAAGGGAATCGATGCCTTGCACCGTGTGGCTGTCCCGGCAGATTGGGCGAATGCTGCTGACGAAGAGGTGTCGAAGAAAGGTGTCCCTGCGTTCATCACGGAAATTCAGGATGTGATGAATCGTCAGGAAGGCGATAAGCTGGCCGTTTCCAAATTTGCTGATGGGATGGAAGACGGTACGTTCCCGGTAGGCGGTGCTGCCTATGAAAAACGCGGCACGGCGATCAATGTGCCGGTCTGGAACGCGGAAAAATGTATCGGATGCAATAAGTGTTCTTATGTCTGCCCGCATGCTACGATTCGCCCCATTCTTACTACGGATGAGGAACTGGCGGCAGCTCCGGAGGGGTTCCCGTCCAAACAGGTCAAGACCGTCAAGGATTATCATTTCACGGTAGCTGTTTCCACGATGGACTGCCTCGGCTGCGGAAACTGTGCGCAGGTATGCCCGGTCAAGGCGCTGGATATGAGCCCGCTGGATGATAACCGCAAGGCGGCGCAGGTCTACTTTGATTACGGGGTGGATCCTGCAAAGGTCGCGCCGAAGAAGAATCCGATGAAGAAGGAGACGGTTATCGGTTCCCAGTTCGAACAGCCACTCTTCGAATTCTCCGGTGCCTGCGCCGGCTGCGGCGAGACGCCGTATGCAAAACTTCTCACTCAGCTTTTCGGCGACCGCATGATGGTAGCCAATGCAACAGGATGCTCGTCGATTTGGGGCGGCAGTGCGCCGGCTATGCCGTATACGACGAATCATGCAGGTCATGGACCGGCTTGGGCAAATTCCCTGTTTGAGGACAATGCGGAGTTCGGTCTTGGTATGTTCCTCGGTACGAAAGCCGTTCGCGACAGCCTCGCAGCAGATGCCCAGTCCGCGATTGAAGCCGGCAAAGGCAGTGCAGATCTGCAGGCCGCTTTGAAGGACTGGGTAGAGAATCTGGACAATGGCGCTGGCACGCGCGATCGCGCGGATCGTCTTTCTTCGCTGCTGGAGGCGGAGAAGGGCAGTGACGAGACGCTGAACAAACTCTATGAGAACAAAGACTACTTCGTTAAACGTTCTCAGTGGATCTTCGGCGGTGATGGCTGGGCTTATGATATCGGCTATGGCGGTGTAGACCATGTCCTTGCCTCTGGTGAGGATGTCAATGTCTTCGTATTTGATACGGAAGTATATTCCAATACGGGCGGGCAGGCTTCCAAGGCAACGCCGGCCGCTGCCATCGCTCAGTTTGCTGCATCCGGCAAACGGACGAAGAAAAAAGATCTCGGCTTGATGGCGAAGTCCTACGGATATGTTTATGTCGCTCAGGTGGCTATGGGAGCGGATCAGAATCAGCTGCTCAAAGCCATTACGGAGGCCGAGGCATATCATGGCCCATCGCTCATCATTGCTTATGCGCCGTGCATCAATCATGGTATTCGCAAAGGCATGGGCTGCAGCCAGCTGGAAGAAAAGCTTGCTGTTGAGTGCGGTTACTGGGCAAATTACCGGTATAACCCGGAACTGTCCGGCACGGATAAAAACCCGTTCAGTCTGGATTCCAAGGAACCGGATTTTGGCAAGTTCCAGGAATTCCTCATGGGAGAAAACCGCTACATCAACCTCAAGCGTTCTTTCCCGGAGGCAGCGGAGGCTCTCTTCGAAAAGACGCAGCGTGATGCGCAGACTCGTTATGAAACCTATAAGAAATTGGCGGGTAAATAAGAATATCAATCCCTGAAACACCTTCTGCCTTCCCTTTGGGGAAGGCAGAAGGTGCTTTGTATGCAGTAAAAAGGCGGATCCGGATGAAAATCTGGATCCGCCTTTTGGGTGTTATTTTTGCAAAGGGCTCGCTTGCGTCTGAGAACGTGTAATCATGATCTTGTCGATACGGGCGCGATCCATGTCCACTACCTCAAAGATCAGACCGTTCCATTCTTTTCGCTCGCCTGCCTTGGGGATATAGCCGAAGTATGAAGTCAGGAAGCCGCCCATGGTCTGATAATGGTCGTGATCTTCGTCGGGGAGTTCGTCGATATCGAATCGTTCCTTGAAATCATCGATGGATAAAAGTCCGTCGACCAGCCAGGAGTTTTCGTCCCGCTGCGTGATCTGTGCCGGCTCCGGTTCATTGGCTCCATGGGAATCTCCAATAATTTCCTGTACGATGTCATCCAGTGTCAGAAAACCAATGACGCCGCCGTATTCATCGAGGACCATGGCTTCGTGAGTCCCGGTCTGACGGAATTTTTCCAAGACACGGAATGTTTCCATTGAACGCGGGACGAACAGCGGTTTTCGGATATACTGTGAAAGTTCCAGCGGCCGCCGCTCAAGCGAGGCGTTCAGCAGGTCCTTGGCATACAGTACCCCGCAGAAGTCATCCAGACTGTCGCGGCCGACAGGAAAGATATCCTGTGGCGTTTCGCGGATCAGGCGCAGGTTATGCTTCAGTGGATCGGAAAGATCAAGCCAAAGCATCTGGGTTCGCGGCGTCATCAGAGAATAAGCCGTCTGATCACTCATATGAAAAATGCGGTCGACCATGTTCTGTTCCGTCTTTTCAAAGGTTCCGTCTTCCGTTCCCTGCTCGATCAAATCCTTGACTTCATCCTCTGTGACGGTATCTTCAATATTGGGGTTGATGCCGATCAGCAACAGAATCAGGTTTGCGGACCGGGAACAAAGCGAAAGAAGCGGCTGCATGAACTTTGCCAGACGGTTCAGGCTGCGGTGATGATTCAGCAGGAACTGCTCCGGGTTCTGCAGCGCCGTCTTTTTGGGGAGGAATTCACTGAACAGAAGCGTCACATAAGTGACGACAAGAATGCTGACCATAAGGGAAAGAAGATAGGCATGAGGAATGAAGTGGATGAACCGGGCTAAAACAGGAGCGAGAAACGCTCCCGTCAGCAGGCCGGTCAAAATGCTGGATAAGGTGATCCCCGCCTGGGCAAGCGGCAGCATCCGATCCGGATTCTCCAGTATAATCAGTGCAGGCGCTGCGTCCGGGTGACCTTCCTCCTGTAATTTTTCCAGTCGTCCCCGGTGGCTTTCAGCCATGGCGATTTCTGCCATAGAGAAAAAGCCGTTGATACTGAGAAACAGAATCAATAGAATCAGCAGTAAAGCAGCCATAGAATTGTCCAAGTGCAGTTCATCCTTTTCCGTAAACTTAAATTTCGTCAATCATACATAACACTTTTATTATATCACAAATACTGCATGATCAAAACGGCGCGATATGGTCATGATCCCAGTTTCCGTTACCGAGAATGATTCCTCCGTGGATCACGACCGGCACGCGGCCGCTTTCGGATGAAGACGGGATGCGCGAAGAAAGGACGTAAGGAGTATCCGTGAGCCAGGCGGAGACAACCACAGCATCTTCTTTGATTTTTCGGTAATCGCGGGCGGAAATCTCAGCAGTGTAAACGCTGCTTTGGTGTGCCGGGATGGTGGATGAGGCGATCGCCTGTGTGAAAGACATGGTATCGGACCAGCGGTAGAGCGTTTTTCCGTTTTTGTCCAGCAGAGCAAAATCAAAGCATTGGCCGCTGCGGTGTTCTACCGTATAAGGCTGGTCGCTCCCGTTGGTGACTTTCAGTTCCATGCGCAGCTTTCCGTGCCGTTCTGAGACGGTCAGTTCCTCAGCGATCTTGTCGAAGCTGAAGGCGGCATAAGTATCTGACGGCCCAGAGAAATGGGAGCCGGAAGCAGGAAAGGAAATGCCGATGCCTGTTCCGATCCCGGCCTCAGCGGTTGCGGCGGCCGTCAGAATCATCAGAGCAGCTGCTGCGCTGAACAGTTTCTGTTTGTACATGATAAGACCTCCTGACTAGAGAGCAAAAAGGTGTGTCATTTCTTTATCGTATTTTTCTCGTATGAGATATTTTATCGTAAAGATCAGATGGTGTAAAGGATGGCATGATTTCTTATCGTTGCTTCAACTAAGAAGGAAAGGATATTGGATTCATTCAGCCAGAGTCAGGGGCGTCTAAAACTCTCCCCTGACCAGGTTCCATTTTATCCGGCAGGAAGCTTGTGTTACAATGTAAGCAGGATCTGTAATCATTGGCATAAGGAGGAGAACGATGGACAAGAACATTGAGAAACGCAATGAACTTTTGGCGCAGACGGTCATCAAGGGACTGCAGTCGCGCAATATGGAAGGGTTTTATGCTGCGGGACGAAAAGAAGCGCTGGATCTGGCACTGAACCTGATCCCCGAAGGGAGTACGGTTACCATGGGCGGGGGAATGAGCGTCCATGAGATCGGTCTGCCTGAGGCGCTGGCGGCTGGAAACTATCATTTTATCGACAGGGACAAAATGGAGGATAAGCGGCAGGCCATGCTGGCCGCCTACGATGCGGATGTTTTTCTTTCCAGTGCCAATGCGATAACCAGGGATGGGATCATGGTCAACATTGACGGCAATGCCAATCGCGTGTCGGCGATTGCTCAGGGCCCGAAAAAAGTCCTCTTTATTGTGGGAATGAATAAGGTCTGCGGCGATCTCGATGGGGCGATGAAGCGGGCGCGCAATATCGCTGCGCCGATTAATGCGCAGCGGTTTCACTTGAATACGCCATGCGCCAAAACCGGTGCGTGCTTTGACTGCAAATCACCGGATACGATCTGCTGCCAGTTTCTGATCACGCGGTATTCGCTGCATAAAGGGCGCATACAGGTCATTCTGGTCAATGATGATCTGGGCTTCTGATCATTGACCATACGGATCCGCCTAACAAAATAGGCCAAAGAATAGGTCAGTTCCTCGTGTAAAAAAAGGAACTGACCTTATTTTTATGTCAAAAATTGAATCTTTTAATTGGTTCAGTATGCGGTATGATAAAAAGGCATGAGCGATCAGAATCAACTTGTTGTTTTCGGAAAGGAAGGAATATCATGGAGAAACCGAACCGCGCGGAAGAACAATATCGATTGAACAAAGAGCTGGCGCAGATGCTTAAAGGTGGTGTCATCATGGATGTCACGACACCGGAACAGGCAAAGATTGCCGAAGATGCCGGTGCCTGCGCAGTCATGGCGTTGGAGCGTATTCCAGCGGATATCCGGGCTGCCGGCGGAGTGGCGCGGATGAGCGATCCGGCGATGATCAAGGGCATTCAGCAGGCCGTATCCATTCCCGTTATGGCGAAATGTCGGATTGGTCACATTGCCGAAGCGCAGGTGCTGCAGGCGATTGAAATCGATTATATCGACGAAAGTGAAGTGTTGTCGCCGGCGGATGATGTCTATCATATCGATAAGCATAACTTTCAGGTACCATTTGTCTGCGGAGCGAAGGATCTGGGGGAAGCGCTGCGCCGCATCAGCGAAGGTGCAGCTATGATTCGGACTAAGGGAGAGCCGGGCACTGGCGATGTGGTACAGGCCGTGCATCATATAAGGAAAATCAACCGGGAGATTGCCGCTTTGTCTGCTTTGCGCGAAGATGAGTTGTTTGAAGCGGCTAAGACGTATCAGGTTCCCCTTGAGTTGGTGAGGTATGTACATGAGCATCACCAGCTTCCGGTTGTCAATTTTGCAGCTGGCGGCGTGGCGACGCCGGCGGATGCGGCGCTGATGATGCAGCTTGGTGCCGAAGGGGTATTTGTCGGGTCGGGGATCTTCAAATCCGGGAATCCGGCCAAACGCGCTGCTGCGATCGTACAGGCTGTCACGAATTATCAGGATCCGAAACAAATTGCCAGACTGTCGGAAAATCTTGGCGAAGCCATGGTGGGAATCAATGCGGATGAGATACAGCTCTTGATGGCTGAGCGTGGAAAGTGAGGGGAGAAGAATGAGCGGAGAAAAGCCTTGGATTGGAGTGCTGGCCTTGCAGGGAGCCTTTGCGGAGCATGAATCTATGCTGCGTGAGATGGGGGCAGACTGCCGGGAAATCCGCAATAAGCAGGATCTGACGGAGAATATGGCCGGTTTGATCCTGCCGGGTGGTGAGAGCAGCGTTCAGGGAAAACTGCTGCGGGATACGGGCTTGTATGACCCGCTGCGGCGGCGGATTGAATCCGGCATGCCGGTATTGGCTACCTGTGCCGGGCTGATTCTGCTGGCCCGGGAAATCAGCAACGATGATCGCAGAGGCTTTTCCACTTTGCCCGTGCGGGTAAAGCGGAATGCTTATGGCCGGCAGCTGGGCAGTTTTACAGCTTTGGATGATTTTGCCGGTGAAGGTCTTGTGGCGATGCGTTTTATCCGTGCGCCCTATATCGAATCGGTACTGGATGATCAGGTGCATATTCTGAGTCGTCATGAGGGAAAAATTACCGGCGTACAGTACCGCAACCAGCTGGCTCTTGCCTTTCATCCGGAGTTGGGAAACGATAGCCGGATTCACCGTCGTTTTCTGGAAATGGTCCGGTGTGCAGGGTGAGCAAAAGGATTTACGGATTCGTAACATCGCCATAACATATACAGCCCCTTCTCATGATACAGTGAAAGTGTCGTTGAACGGTATTTATGGGAAGGGGTTTGTCATGAAATTTTTTCGGAATAAGAAGCGTCTTACCACTTATGTCCTGACTGCATTATGTCTGGCTTCTACGGCGTATGCAGCTACATCACACTGGAATGATGCGTCGGCTGTACCGGACGCTGTGGTGTCCACACAGGCTGGCGATCAGAACTGGTCGCAGTGGAAGGAGAGCTGGGAGACCATCAAGGGAGACTATGAGCAGGTCTCCATGGCGCCGGGCAAAAACGCTTCGCAGATGAATTTTGCCTGGTATTCCCGACAGCAGGCAGAGCAGTCTGAGGTTCGGCTGTCGACGCATGCCGACATGTCCGAATCCTCCGTCTGGCGGGGAACGTCGAAAACAGGCACCGTGGTCGACGGCACACAGTATTATGCCAATAAGGTGACGGTGCGCGGACTTAAGCCGGAGACGACGTATTATTATCAGGTCAGATGCAATGGCAGCTGGAAAGAGGTTCAGTCGTTTAAGACGGGGAATCCGGATGATTTTTCCTTCATGTACGTCGGCGATCCGCAGATCGGCGCGTCCAAGGGGCAGACGTCTGCCGAAGGGAACAAACAGGATGGGGAACTGGCGGCACGCAATGATGCGTATAATTGGAATAAGACGCTCAATAGCGCGCTGTCTCAGCATCCGGAGATTAATTTCCTTGTTTCTCCCGGTGATCAGATTAATGAACCGGCTGAGGATCAGTCGTCGGCCAAGATCAAATTGCAGGAAATACAGTATGCGGGATATTTGTCTGCCAAGGCTTTGCGCAGCCTGCCGGAGGCAGCCAGCATCGGCAATCATGACAGTATGACGATCGGTTATCAGAATCATTTCCATGTTCCCAATCCCTTTACCGAAGAGGCCACGCCGACTGTGGCCGGACACGGGTATTTTTATACCTATGGAAATGCGCTGTTCATTGTCATTAATGCGAATAATTACAATGCGGCAGATCATGAAGCATTGATCAAAAAAGCCATCAAGGCAAATCCGGATGTGAAATGGCGGATCGTCGTGATGCATCAGGACATTTACGGAAGTGGTCTGGATCATTCGGATTCGGATGGCATTCTTCTGCGCACGCAGCTCACGCCGATTTATGATGCCAATAAAATTGACGTTGTTCTGCAAGGGCATGATCATACCTATGCGCGTACGTATCAGCTCTCTAGCGACGGCCGGCAGCATGCGGACTTTGCGGAATACAGGCAGCATGGGCAGTCCGGCCAGCACCACAATCTGCTCGGCGCGGCACTGAAAAACAGCGACAAAAAGGCAGAATTTGTAAAACAGAATCTCTGCTATACCATTGCGGATATGAGACAGGGAACCCTGGTCAATCCAAAGGGCGTGTTTTACATGTCCTCGAATTCTGCGACGGGCTCGAAATTTTATGAGCTGATTCCGCAGCAGCAGGACTATATCGCAGCCCGCAGCCAGAGCTGGCGCCCGACGTATTCGGTCATTCACATTACGAAAGACACGTTCCAGATCGACACCTATGATGCGGAATCGGGAGCGCCGATTGATCAGACGTACCAGATCATCAAAAAATGAATCGCTGCAGCAAGTGAGAGCGATCAAACCTCCCGGAATCCCTGTGGGATCGACGGGAGGTTTTTCAGGAGGAACAAGCATGAAACATATAGGAAAACGGCTGGGCCTTTTGCTCATACTCTGCCTGACGGCCGCTGCCTTATGGTCGTTGAACAGCGGTATCGATAAGCCGGCGCTGGTCAATACTGAAGGGCGGAGCTTTGAACGGGCGGAGGTGGTGCAGGTCCTGCGTGACAATCGACAGGAGAACGGAAGCCGCATAGGAGATCAGATCGTTCTGCTGCGCCTTGCAGATGGTGCGCAGGAAACTGCGAACTGCCCGAACGGCATGCTGTTCGGCGCAGTTTGTGAGCCGGGGATGCCTGTGGTGGCGATGAGCAGCCGGGCCGGTTCGCTGGTCACTTATACCGTATACAGTTACGATCGAACCTTGCGGGTTCTTGGCTTTATCGCTTTTTTCTGTTTCCTTTTATCCTTGGTCGGCGGGCGTAGGGGGATACGCTCTGTGGCGGCCTTGCTCAGTACCTTTCTTTTGTTCCTGTTTTTGTTTCTCCCCCTGTTGATGCATGGCATCGCACCGATTCCCGCGGCTATGGTGACGGCCGGGCTGATTTTGCTGCTGACGGTCTGGCTGGTCTGCGGCTGGTCGCGTCAGGCGGCTGCTGCTGCCGGAGGAGCATTTGGCGGAGTTTTTTTCGCTGGACTGTCGGCAGTGGCCTTTGGCGAATCGGCGCATCTTTCGGGGTACGATATGAGAATAAACGCCTATGAACCCCATGGAATAAGGATTTATAGGCGTTTTTGCTATGTTAAAAGTTCTAAAATAGTTCTGTTTTCGGCTTAAAAGTATTGTGAAAGCCTGTCAGCAACGTCTTTCTGCTTGTCTGGGTACAGATGGGAATACAGGTCAAGAGTCATTTGTATCGACGCATGGCCCAGGCGTTCTTGTACACTTTGGGCGGTGTGCCTAGGTTGATGAGCATGGACGCATGGGAGTGCCTGAGATCATGCAAACGGATGGCAGACAGCCCCACTTGTTGGGCGTGTTGTTTGAGTGCAGCAGCATAGGTTGTTCTATCCCTAGTAAAAAGGCGGTCGTTGCTTCTTGCGTCGGTTCGCCGTATCCAGTCGGCTAGGATCATGACAAGCGGGCGCGGCAGAGATACCTTGCGGCGGCTATGTGCCGTCTTGGGCGGCCCTACAATGTAGCCGTGTTCTGTTTTTGTCATTGTCTTGTTGATGCCCATGATGCCCTGTTCTAGGTCAATGTCGCCTGCTGTCAGGGCCAAACATTCCCCTGAGCGGCAGCCCGTCCAGAACAGTGTAGAGAACATGGCGATATATTCTGGTTTGAGTCCTGACAGGATAAAGCGGGCGAACTGTTCGCGCGTCCAATATTGCATATCATGGGCGGGCCTTTGCGATCCCATACCGCCCGCAATGGTGGCGGGATTCTTTGCCAGTCCAAAATACTTGCAGGCGTAGTTCAGGGTAATGACTAGTGAAGCATGAATTTTGCTTAATGTTGTCGGCTGATAATGTCGGCTTGATATAAATCTGTTCTGCCATTCGCGAATCATGACGGGCGTCAGCTCGGTCAATGTCTTGTCGCCGAAAGCAGGAAACAAGTAGGTCACGAGTAAATTTCGCGTTGTCAAGTACGTGGATTCCCTGACATGATGCCTATAGTCATCAAGGAACCTGTCACAGAGGGCCGCAAAGGTCATGGCGGGGGATCCTGCTAGGCGGTCGCGGTAGTCCTGTTCGTAGCGGGCGGCGTCGGCCTGCCGCGTGAACCCCATTTTCTTGATTTTCTTGTTCGTGCCGTCCCATTGCTTGCAGTAGAACGTGACGTAGTACAGCGTGGAGCCGTCCTTCTCGTAACTGTACACATGGAGCGTGCGTGTCTTTGCCATAGGTCAGCCCTCTTTCGTGCCTGCCGTATCGTCGGCGGGCTTTTTTGCGTCCCTTGCCTTGTGGGTATGGTTGTACATGCCTAGCCGCTTGTATATCTGCATGGCGTATATGTTGCGCGTTTCCTTCTGCCAGTCATCGGCAGCCCTTCGCATGATGGCGATGAAGTCCGCGCGCGTCAGTTCTAGCGGCAGATAGTAGGGCGGCGTGTCAGGCGTCCATTCCATCGGCAGAAAGTCGAAAGATTCATGGGGCGCGGGCGTCGGATCCACAAAATCAAACTCAGATTCCCATGTGAGCGGCGGCGCGGCGTCGGCCTTTTCCTGTTCCCTGTTGTATATCGCCACCATGTCGCCGCGTTCCCTTATCCCGTAGGCAGGGCAGGCGGCAAGAAAGACGGCCTTGTATTTTTTGTACTCCCCGACAATAGGAACAGTGTAGCCTAACAGCTCATCCACAGAGACATGCAACAGTGTAGCGATAGAAACTAGTTTCTGTAAGTCTGGTTCACGTCTGCCTTGTTCATACATTCCCAATGTTGATAACGATATACCGACTTTATCAGCTAGGCTTTGACGTGAGAAATTCCTGTTCTCTCTATATTTTTTCAAATTTTGGCTAAAGATAGTTTTTGGCATTGTTTCACCTACTATAATGCATATCGCGTTTTTTACTTGCATTATAACACGAAACAGGTTACAATAATAGCAATAACACGATAAAGGTTTATATAACTCGATTCGTGTTAAAAGAAGAACATAGTAAAGAGAGGTATGGACATGGACAAGAAAAAGTTAGTCAACATTATGGCGGACAAGGGCCTGACACAGGCAGAGCTAGCAGAAAAGGCAGGGGTGTCGAGAACGGCAATCTACGGTGCCATGAAGGGCCGTACACCGCGCCTTAATACGTTGGGAAAGATTGCCAAAGTTTTAGGCGTGAAGCCGTCAGAGCTGTTAGACATGTGAAGCCGTCTGATCGACGTAAAATACTTTTGATAGGGGGGACAGTATGGAACAGGAAAGCAAGAAGCAAGAGCCGTTGTCGCGTTTCATTGGCGCGGATGAAGTGGCGAAAGATACAGGTTGTTCAAGGGGGTTTGCTTATTCGATCATCAAGAAAATCAATGACCGACTGGAACAGCAGGGATATATCATCCCGCGACATGGGCATACGTTACGCCGGAAATATTACGAAATGACGGGTGGGGAATGAAGATGATGAGCAGGCGGCCAGTCGGCGCGAATGGCCTTGTCATTCCCACAGTAGAGCTTGAAGAAATCGAAGCATAGAAAAAAACGCCCTTGTCGTGATGGATTGACAAGGGCGCGAATCAAATGTATAGAGCAGGATATTATTTTGTTGCTATTGTGTTCAATATAGCACATTTGCGGATTAATGTTAAGTGCGTTTGAGATATAGAGGTTTTAGCATGGCAAGTAAAGATGAAAAGACAAGAATCTATTGGTTGAAAATTGAATGTGATTCTTTTAGAAAAGATGTGTTCCAAACTCTATTGTTCAATCATGGTGAAATGGGACATAAATATCTAACCGCTTATCTATTTCTTTCTCTTAAGGCAGCCCCATTAAACGGCTATCTTTATGAGCAGTTAGGAAATAAGAAATTTGAAGTTTCAAGCAAGATTATTGCCAGTAACACGAATGTGACAGATGAAGAAGCAGAGAAGATTTACAACGATTTAAAAGAATATGGCCTTATTGTAAAGGCTGATAAGCATAACGCGGATAAACTCTATTATATGCCCAAAGTGAAAGAAGCTATTGCAAGCGTAACAAAGGCAGCTATCATAAAGGCTAAACAACGAGAACGCGCCAAAACAGCCCAAAGGATCAAAGAGCAAAAGGCCCTAGAGAAGGACGCCAAAGAAAATAATATTGACCTTCCATTTTAGGTCATTGCGGACAACGTGCGGACATGTTGCGGACAATGTCCGGTATAGTATATAGAATATATACTATAGAGCGCATGAGCCGCGAGTGGCGAAAGGCTAGGAGCATGTAGCGGCCCGCGTTAGCGTGCGGGCGTTAGCGGAATGGTGCTAGCCTGTTGCGCTCGGGGGGTGTGGGGGGTGAAATAGTATAAAAAAGGCGTGGAAAAAGTGATGGAAACGGCTTAGACAGGACGAAAAGCAGAGCTTTTCTTTTCAGTGTTCCACTTTCACCTGTCACGCCTTAATTCGTTTGGATATTCTGGAATGTAGAATCGAAAACCAGAAAAAAACCTGCCTGCTTTTTGTGGGCGGCGGCTTAGGGCCGCCCACAGCAGCCAGAACTTTTTCCTATTTTGTTTTCAACAAAATTTTTCTAGCGAGGTGGGAAATATGAGATTATACAATCATGATTTTGATGACATGTATTTGATTATGGGTGAAATGCCGCCATTGAACCATAAGCCGCCCGACGATAAAGAGTTCAATCCGAAACACAGCAAGGTTTTTCGATGGATCATGCACGGCCCTTATGCGTATGAGCTAGCAGAAATAGTTCTTCATATCGCAAAGAAAACAAGTATGGTTTATGATGGCGATGAGTGCGGGAATCAAAAAACATATGACGATGAATATTGCGATGATGAAGGACGCCAATACAAGTATGATGGAATTGGCGAACCATACTGTATAGAAATCACATATGGCAGGTATAAGGGAAAATACTTAAATGAGATTCCTAAAAAGTGTTGGCTTCTTGAGTACAAGAAGTTATTGGACATGTTCGTTCATATGCCACTTCTTGAAGGCGAGATGCCGTATTATCATGATGAAATTGAACAGCTTACAGAAAACCATGTAGAGCGGGTGAGAAAGTTAAAAGCAAGGGCAGGAATAAGCAAGAAAAGAAAAATAGAAGAAGAAATCAAAGACTATGAGAAACGGAAACAAGCACTTATCCATGCTATGCGGGTACTGAATAATGTAAATCATTATATTCGCGGGAAATATGATTTTGCGTCGTATGTATTTGATAAGGCGAAAATAGCGGGCGTTATCAAATACGACAAAGAATCCCATACATGGAGAGGAATTGCAGAAGAATAGGGGCGATGATATGGAAGAACAGGATATTATGCAGCCGTTCAGGGCGGCAGGCGAGAGATTAGAGACAGAGCAGCAGCGCACGTTCTACAAAGCGTTGTGCAACGTCGTGGAACCATCGGCGCGGCAGATCGTCGCGGCGGGCGGCACGGTAGAGGACGCGCGGCTTTATGCGGGCAGGCGTATGATTGTCATTATGCGGGCGTTGCAGATGGGGCGGGCCTGATTCCCTCTTGTGGTATCATACAATGCAGATATGGGCAGAACGTACAACGAACGGTACGCAATGCCCTATTTTTTTTTGCGCGTGTCCAGAGCGCGGCGGGCGACAGTGTTCTGTATCCTGACGGCGAGACTGGCAGGACGGCGGACAGCACCATTAAGCATGGGCAGGGGCAGGCGGAAAAAGTTTTCGCATTGCGCCCGATTTAACGCGCCCCTACTTTTCCACAAAAAAACGCTAAATAAAAATAAACACGAATATTACATAAAAATATTCACTTTTAGGCGATGCGGATGCCCTGCCCGTAGTCGCGGCGATGGGATGGAGCAGAAAACGCCTGTACACCGTCCAGAGCGCCATGTAAGGCACATCTGGCGGCAGGCGATTCTAGAAGGGGCTGTCCAGACATGGGCGGCCTTTTCTGCTGCATGACGCGGGGCCGCCTGTCCTTCTTGTGGGTATCCTATGGCATGGAGCCGCGCCGCGATGCGTTCGAATCCTGAGCCGTCCGCATGGCTTCTAGACAGAGCCGCCATTTCAGACTTGCCTTGTTCCAGTACCAAAATACATTTGTTTCAGTCCGTACATTACTTCCGATAAATTATTGCTATCGGAAGTAATAGGGATGAAAAGAAACGTATCAGGATGAAGCGACAACATAATAATGATAGTAATGATAATAGACAAAAATCCATATATGATACACAAAGTTCACAAAATAAAGCGTGATAAAGCGAAGTAAAACACATGCCAGAGAGCGGGCCGCGAAAAAGACTTTACATTCGTGTCTACGGGCGTTCCTGCCTGTTTTGCAAAATGCCTTTGGTCAAAACATCAAGATTTTTGTGAGCGCGTCGGCCTGCCTGCCAGATTCCCACAGGAGAGCCGCCCGCCCGCCGAAAAGTCGGGAAAACACGGCTTTTGGCAGATGGGGCCATGTTTGGGGCGTCAATCCCGCCCGCGTGCGCGAGGGTGCAGCCCATTCCTTTGCATACCGTCGCGGATCACGACGAAAAGCCGCCCGCCCGTGGCGATATGTCCACAGGATGGGGCGGCGTTTCTCTCTCTCGCCGCCTAGGACGCGATTCTAGGCCCTTCCAGACGGCGGCCTATATAACTTTATGCGTTGATGATTCGACGGGCAGGAGCAGGCGCGGGGGAGCCGTGGAACGCGACGGCCTGCCAGTCGATGCGGGCGGCGATGCCAGAGCGTGCGCGGCAGGATCCCACATGTTGGGAGCGATGCCGTGGGGCCGCCGTTTCGGTCCCTGTATGGCGGTTCCAGAGTCAGATGCTAAAAGTTCTAAAAAAGTTCTGTTTCAGAACTGGAATCTCAAAAATAGCATGAAAATCGGGAAGGACGGGGCCGCGAACCCTTGATATTATTAAGGTAAAAAATGTTGTATGTGCCTTATCATCGGGGTACAACGTGGGGAATATCGAGGCGTTGATTTTTGTGGAGCAGAATACCGCCATTGATGTCGGCGGGCTGCTGTTTGCCGGGATTCTATTTGTCAGTCTGGGCGCCGTTTTGGATATTGCGATGGACGTGTCTGCTGCGGTGACAGAAATTCATCGGGGCCGATCGGAAGAACATGGGGCGTCTTTGTTTCGAAGCGGAATGTCTGTGGGCCGGGATGTCATGGGGACGATGGCAGCCACCTTGATTCTGGCCGTTTTTGGCAGTTCTCTGGGAACATGGGTGTTGGACTATGTCTATGATCTTCCCCTTTTACAGCTGATAAACTCAAATCGTGTTGACATTGTTTTGATGCAGGGATTGTCCGGCGGTATCGGCGTCATTTTGACCGTACCGCTGACATCGGCCTTGTCTTCCTGGCTGCTCACGCGCAGATCCTGCCATGTTTCGATAAAAAAATTTTGGAAAAAGGAAGACCATAACCCGGATTATGTTGTAAAATATGGGCAGGAAAATCTATGAAAAAGGTGAGAGCAATGAAGATCCTGGCTGTAGATGACGACGATTCCATTCGGGAATTGCTGGTTGTCCAACTGAAAAAACATGGTTATGAGGTAATGGAGGCCGCGGATGGCAAGGAGGCGCTGGCGAAGGCAGCAGGGGCAGATCTTATTTTGCTGGATATCATGCTGCCGGGATTGGATGGCTTTGAGGTATGCCGTCAGCTGAAAAACTCGCAGGATACCATGGCGATTCCAATCATTATGCTGACTGCCAAAGCGGAAGAGATCGATAAAGTTTTGGGATTGGAACTTGGTGCGGACGATTATTTGTCCAAGCCCTTTTCTGTACGGGAACTTATGGCAAGAATCAAAGCGGTGTTACGGCGAAGCAGCGGGCGGTTGGCGGCTTCTCAGCAGACGCTGTCTATTGGTGCTTTGCGGCTGGATTTCAATTCGTATCAGGCCAGCCTGAAAGAAAAGCTGCTGGCACTGACACCCAAGGAATTTGAACTGCTGAAATTGCTGGTCACGAATCCCGGTAAGGCGTTTTCCCGCGATGAACTGCTGGAGCGGGTATGGGGGTACGAATACTATGGAGACACCCGGACCGTAGATGTACACATACGTCATCTTCGCGCAAAACTGGCGGCGGATCCTTTGCTGGCAGAAGGAATTGAAACCGTTCGTGGCGTTGGCTATCGCTTTGCACGAAAATAAAGGAATGAAAAACGGTCTGTTCCGAAGGGGTGTTTCGGAACAGACCGTTTTGTGATGCAAAAATCAGCGGATAACATGGACGCGTTTGCTGATGTCTTCCGTGTCCTTGGAATTCGGCTGAGCTGCAATGCCGCCGAATGGCATCTGAGCAATGAGCTGCCAGTTGGCAGGGACGTCAAAAAGATCGGCCACGGCCGCATCGATGACCGGATTGTAGTGCTGGAGATTGGCTCCAATATCGAGATCACGCAGCGCTGTCCAGACGGAGAACTGCAGCATGCCGTTTGCCTGCTGGGCCCAGATCGGGAAATTTTCCGCGTAGAGCGGGAATTGTTCCTGCAGGGCTTTCACAACATTGTTGTCAATAAAATAAAGAACAGTACCGGCAGCTGCTCGAAACCCATCGATCTTTTCCCGGGCAACTTTCCCGTCAAAAGCACGGTAAACGGCATCCCAAAGATCATCCTGCTTTTTTCCGAGTACCACGATGACGCGGGCGCTTCGCATATTGAACGCATCCGGTACGAGCTCCGTAGTCTTTTGGATGGTATCAACAACCTGTTCTTCACTTACCGGCAGTTCTTTGTTAAGTGCATAATAGGTCCGGCGCTTTTCTATGGATTCTAATATACTCATGTTGTATCCTCCTTACATATCGGTTGATCATAATTCTTCTTTTTATTCCATTTTTTAACTTTTCTTCACTTCGATCTGCATACAAAATTTTCCTGCCGAAATGGAAGATTTTGTCCAAATAAAACAGGGTAAAGAGCAGCGTGTCTGTTTCATGTGAGGGCGTTGACATTTTGAAAACAAGGCGATATAATCTCATATTGACTTTGGTCAATATGGAGGTTTTTATTTATGAGAATTCGAAAGAATCCGGAAGAACGATACCGGGAGCTCGTGGATGTTGCGAAAGGGTTGTTTTTGACAACTGGCTATGAGCGAACTACGGTACAGGATATTTGTGAGCAGGCTGGTGTAGCCAAGGGAACGTTTTTTTATTATTTTGCGACGAAGGAAGCAGTGCTGCGGGCGATTTTCACAGAGTGGGCAGAGCAGTTTGCCGCATCGTATCAAACGAAGGCTGACGGAATAAGCGCAATGAATCAGCTGCGGATGCTTCTTGCGTTTATGTCGCGTGAAAATTCCATTGATCCATTGGTGGACAAGCTTTTTGATGAGCAGCAGCGAGACTTGGCCGTTGATCTTTGGCAGAGTGCTGTCGTGGAGCGGTTTAATCCGCTGTTGCGCAATATCCTGTCAAAGGGCGTGGACGAAGGCGTTTTTTCCAGCGATCACATGGAGGAACGCCTCACTTTCTTCTGGCATCTGCTCGGCGCCATGTGGCCGGATGAGTGCCGGGGGGAAAGCGACGAGGCGGCGGACATCCGCATGGGGATCGCCGTGCCGCTCATCGAGCAGCTCTTCGGCGCCAGAGCGGGCAGCCTGAAGGGCTTCCTCGGCGGCGATAGGAAGTGACGTTGCTTTCTTGGGGCGACTGTAACTGTAAATGTGATGCACCATATCCGCGAAGCGGATGGTTGTGCATGCGGTTCGCTGTGTTTGTGAGATACTGGGGGTATGTTTTGGATTCGTTTCTTCTTTTGTTTTTGCAGGAGCATGTGCGGCAGGCGTTTTTGCCGTCGCCCTGATCCTCCTGCGGGCCTGGTATCGCTGGCTTGCGCTGGCAATGGCCGTGCTCATCGTCTTTTCCCGCCTCTATGTCGGCATGCATTATCCAAGCGATGTGCTCGGCGGTTTCCCGCTCGCCTATATCGTGTCCTTTCTTGTCTGGCGTTTTCTGGGGGAGGGCATCGCGCAGCCGGCGAAGTCCTAGGCAGTCCTAGGCAGGCTGCAGCGGGCGGTGGTATTTTCGGAAGTGTTTTCTGCCTGTTTTGGAATAGAAAAAGCGGCACCTGCGCGGTGCCGCTTTTTTGTGCAAAGTACCTGTATAAACCTGCGCGGAGATGGTATGTCTCCATCGCAGGGAATGGCGGTGTGTGCGCTCAGCCGCGCTGCAATTCGGCGCGGAAGGCGGCGATGCTGCGGATATCGTCCGGCGTCGTGCGGCAGCAGCCGCCGATCAGGCGCGCGCCCGCCGCGTACCACGTGCGCACGAAGTCGCGGTACGGCGTCGGGCTGCCATGCCATGTCTTCGTTACGGCATCGTACGTTTCCCCGGTATTCGGATAGACGACGATGGGCTTTGCCGTATGTTGGCGGATCTGGCGGATGAGGCCAGCCACATGCTGGGGGGTTGTGCAGTTGACGCCGACGGCCGCGACCTGGGGTTCTTTGTCGAGCAGCCGCGCGCAGTCGGCAATCGCATCGCCGCCGCAGGTATGCGCGTCATCTCTGCATGAGAAAGAGATCCAAGCAGTTGTGTCAGGATGGCGGCGCAGGTCGGTGAGAATGGCGCGCGCCTCGTCGAGCAGCGGCAGCGTCTCGCAGGCCAGAAGATCCGGCTGCGCCGCACAGAGGAGCGCGAGGCGCTCCGCATGGAAATCCGCGAGCTCCGCGCGGCTCGCCTTGTAGTCGCCGCGGTACTCCGAGCCGTCAGCAAGATACGCGCCGTAAGGGCCGACCGAGGCGGCGACGAGCGGCTGCGGCCGATCTCGCCGCCTCGCCGCTTGCTGCCAGAACGCATCGCGTGCCCGTTGCACGAGGCGGACCGAGCGCGTGATGAGCTCTTTTGCCTGGTCGCGTGAAAAGCCCTTCTTTTCAAAACCCTCGATGGTCGCCTGATAGCTCGCACTCGTCGAAATGTCTGCTCCCGCCTCATAGTAATCGCGGTGGACGGCTTCGACGAGCTCCGGCTTTTCAAAAAGCGCCTTGGCTGACCAGAGCGCATCGTTCGTGTCAAAGCCGCGGCGCGCGATCTCCGTGCCAAAGGCACCGTCGAGCACGAGCAGCGGATGGTTCGCTAAATCGCGTGCGATTGTATCCATAGTTTATTCTCCTTTCTTTGTCGCTTCACTGCAGAAGTTCCTGCGGCGGCTGTTTGCCGAACCACTTTTTATAGATTTCTGTGAATTTTCCGTTGGCCTTGATTTTCGCAAGGCCATTGTCGATTTTTTCGAGCAGTTCATGATTTCCCTTGCGCACGGCGATGCCGAGGTATTCCTTCGTCAGGGCAACTTCTGCTGTGCGCACGTGTTTGCCTCCCGCATGGCTCACATAGTATTCATTGGTCGGGATATCGTTGACGACGGCGTCGACACCGCCGTTTTGTACCTCGAGAAATGCTTCGTTGATGGCGTTGAAGACGCGGACATTGGCGCCGGGAATCTTGCGTGCCGCCTCTTCGCCCGTCGAGCCGATCGAAACGCCGAGTGCCTTGCCCTGCAGATCCTCGGCCGTATGGACCGTGTCATTGTCCGCGCGGACGACGATGCCGAGCCCTGCGATATAGTACGGCTGGGAAAAATCTACTGACTGCTTGCGGTCGTCTGTGATCGTGATGTCGTTGATGGCGATGTCGATTTCTTTGGACTGCAACGCCGGAATCAGGCCGTCGAAGGAGCGGTTGCTGATCTCGACGTCGAAGCCCTCTTCCGCCGCGATGGCGCGGATGATATCGACATCGAATCCCTCGTAGTCCTTGGTTTCCTGATTTTGCGAGCCGAACGGCGGATAGCTCGCGTCCATGCCCACGCGCAGCATCTGCGGCTTTGTCGCCTGCATATCCGAGCCGCAGCCCGCCGTCATAGCCGCCGCGGCGAACAAAAGAATGGTCAGGCTTAGTAAGAATCGTTTTTTCATAGAATGAGCACCTCGCAATATGATCGTGTAACAGTATGATATTCATCATAATACATTAGTATACATAGCATGTCAATATGTTTTACAGGAAAAAGGTTTCGTCTTACCATATTCAGTAAAAATGCGATGGAATGTTTCTTTGAAGGGGCGGGAGTATCGTTTCTGGAAAAACTGTCAGCCGGGTGGTCTGCAAGGGAGCAGGGGCGCAGCATTCCAGGAGGGGCGGTTGAGAAGTTTTCTGCGGCACTGTATACTTTTTACTGACCAAGGTCAATATTGGTTGCTTTTATTTATTTTATTTTTTATTACTGACCACAGTCTATAAAAGGAGTTTTCAGATGAGAAATCACAAGGTGCGCTACGGGATGGCGACTCTTTTGGCGGCGGTGCTGGCGCTGCTCGCCTGGCGGATGCTGGGGGCGACGGAGGAGGAGACGTCCGCGCTGCAGCCGCTTGCGGTATCAATCGAAACGGTGAAGCTGGTGGAAAAGCCGGCAACCCTGCCGCTTTCCGGTACGGTGGAGGGGCTGACCTCGTCGATTGTCAGCAGCCGCTTCTCCGGGCAGGTGACGCAGGTGCTCGTCGAGGATGGGCAGGCGCAGCTTGCGCGTCTGACGCAGGCGTATCGACTTTGCCAAGCAGCGCATGCAGGCGGGAACGCCCTGCGCGGCGGCGCTCGGCACCTCGACGCTTTTGACGCTTGTCGTGGTGCCGACGATCTATGCGTTCATTCCTGGCATGCCGTTGAGAGAGCACATCCCGGTATCAGGATATGGAAGACCTTTACGCCTTATTTTGAGAAGCGGAATATTCATTTCTATGTAAACAGGCTGGGCTTTCAGATCGATGAATTTTTTCACGAAGGTCATTGCCTGTCCGCTGTTGCAGGGGACGAGCATAATGAGGGTCTGGATGAAATGTTTCATTTTATCCAGTATATGCGTGTTGAAGAGAAGAGGAAAGAGAATCCTTAACTTTGGTTCTTTTCGGGTTGGCTCAGAGGATCCGCTTTGGTGAAAAGAACCGGGCTTCGGTCTGGCAAAACGAAAAAATCGGCAGGGAAAGAAGAAAACGTAACATAGAATTTACAATTTTGTAACAGTCGGTGGACTGGATTCCCGTAGAATAAGGCTAGAACAAATATCCCATCATGATGGAGGTAATGGATATGTTGTATGGAATTGTCGATCTCGGGTCGAATTCGGTTCGGCTGAATATTTATAAGGCGGATGATCGTCACTTTTCGCTGGTTATGAGCAGGAAGGAATCGGTCGGACTGGCCAGTTATGTTAAAAACGGACAGATGACTTCGGAAGGCATTGAACGGGCCTGTTATGTTTTGCACGATTTTCAGACCTTGCTCCGTGATTTTTCTATTCGCGAGATGCATGTCTTTGCGACGGCTGCTCTGCGCAATGCGAAGAACAGCCGGGCGGCGGTAGAGGAAATCATGAACCGGACCGGAGTGGAGATCAAGGTGCTTTCCGGTGAAGCGGAGGCGGAGCTTGACTTTGTTGGCGTGTCACATGCTATGGAACGGGCGGCAGAGTCTCTGGAAGACGGATTGATGGTAGATATTGGCGGTGCCAGTACGGAGCTTGTTATTTACAAGAATGGTGCGATACGGAAAAAGACAAGTATTCCGATCGGTTCACTGAATACCTATGACGCGTATGTGTCGAATATCCTGCCGACCCGCATGGAGAGGAAAGCCATCAAACAGGCGGTATTGGATGCGCTGAAGGACGACGCCGATTTGAATTATGGCAGTTATTCGATCATTTGCGGAATCGGAGGTTCGATCCGCGCGGCAAAAAAACTCAATAATTATCTGTTCCAGCTGGCACCGGATAATACGCGAATTAAGGCGCCAAATCTAAAAAAAATGATCAAACTGTTCCAAAATGATGAAGGGGCGGCCATCCCTACGGAAACACTGGATGTTTTGCTGAGCGTAGTACCAGACCGGGTAAGAACGGTGCTGCCAGGCATGATTATTCTCAATACGCTGCTGAAACATTTTAAGAGCGAATGGGTGGAAGTCACCAAGGCAGGCGTACGGGACGGATACCTTTATCGATATGTTCTGCAGTCCGGAAAAGAAGAGGAGGAGAACGTGGATGCAGAGCCTGTAAAGGAGGAGACGGCAGATGGCTTCAATACTTCTGGAGAAGAAAGCCCCCAGGCATGATACGAGCTTCACACAAAACCGGGAATTGTCATGGCTGCGGTTTAATGAGC
The DNA here is from genome assembly GCF_009697385.1 of Wylensekiella montiformis. Lineage (GTDB taxonomy): Bacteria > Bacillota > Negativicutes > Selenomonadales > Selenomonadaceae > Selenomonas_A > Selenomonas_A montiformis. The sequence continues at coordinate 43,563 of NZ_VUNL01000006.1, read as the reverse complement.
GTGTCCTCGAAGAGGTGAAGGATGAAACAGTGCCGCTTTACGAGCGGCTGAAGTTCACGGCGATTTTTACGAGCAATCTCGATGAGTTCTTTATGGTTCGGGTAGGCAGCCTTATGGATCTTTTGCACATCAAGCCGAATCAGCGTGATAATAAGAGCCGGATGACACCTGCCGAGCAGCTGCATCATATTTTTTCTGCCTGCCAGCAGCTTTATCCCAAGCGCGATATGGTTTATGAAAACGTATCACGCAAGCTGGCACAGGCTGGAATCGTACATTTGGATTTTGCCGATCTTGGCGGAGAACAACAGCGGTATTATGAGCAGGAATTTTCTGATCAGATTTTACCTGTTCTTTCTCCGCAGATTCTTGATTTGCATCATCCTTTCCCGCATCTTGAGAATAAAGAATTGTTTGTAGCAGCGCTGCTCAAGCATGAGCACCGTATCACGCTTGGCATGATTCCCGTTCCTCATACCTTGCCGCAGTATCTTCTTCTCCCGAGCAATCGGATGGAATATCTTTTGATCGAGGAAGTCATGCTGGCCTTCATTGAGCAGGTTTTTCCCTCTTATCCAATCATAGACCGAGGCGTTTTCTGCATCACAAGGGATGCGGATATCAGTCCGGACGATGAGGAAGTGGAATATGGGAATGATTATCTGAAACAGATGAAAAAGGTGCTTCATCTGCGCAAGCATTTGCCGCCGGTGCGCATTGAGATCCAGTCTGATGGCGATTCCATGCTGGCTCCTTATCTTTCCCGCCAGCTTCATCTTCCCATGGAGCAGGTTTATGTGACAACTGCTCTGCTTCGGCTTGATTTTGTTTATGACTTGGAAAAGGAATTTACGGCGCGGCAAAAACAACAGTTATGTTATCCTCCGTTCGTTTCGGCTGCACATGCGGATCTTTTTAAAAAATTCGGCATGATGAAGGCAGTAAGACAGAAAGACCGGCTGCTGTCTTATCCGTATGATGACTTCAACATTTTTCTGCGGCTGATCCGTGAAGCCGCTTATGATCCGAATACGGCATCCATTAAGATCACCATTTACCGGATTGGACGAGGTCATGTTCAGCTTATGAATTATCTGATCATGGCTTCTGAGCTGGGAAAAGAGGTCACCGTCCTGCTGGAACTCAAGGCGCGCTTTGATGAGGCAAATAACATGAGCTGGGTGGACAGTCTGAGAGATGCAGGAGTGCATATTCTTTATGGTTTTGAAGGATATAAAGTTCATGCCAAGGTATGTCTGATCACCTGCCAGCGCGGTGGAGAGCTTTCTTATATTACCTATGTCGGTACGGGAAATTTCAATGCCAAAACAGCGCATCTGTATACGGATCTGGCCTTGCTGACGGCAAACAGCAGCATTGGCCGTGATGCCGCCGTATTTTTTCGGAATATGGGTATTTCCAATTTGTATGGGGAATACAGGGAACTGCTGGTCGCACCGGTCAATTTGAAGAAAAAATTACTGGCTTTGATTCAGCGGGAGATCGATAAGGCAATTCGCGGAGAGGAAGCCCGTATTCTTCTTAAAATGAATTCCCTGACAGACCGTGAGCTTATCGATAAATTGAAGGAAGCGGGGACGGCCGGCGTAGTTGTTCATATGATCGTGCGCGGTATTTGCTGTCTTGTGCCGGAAATTCCCGGAAAGACGGAAAATATTCATGTGAGGAGTATTGTCGGGCGATTTTTGGAACATGCAAGAGTGTTCGTCTTTGGCTGCGGGAAGGAAGCTGAGGTATATATTGCCTCAGCAGACTGGATGACCCGCAATACAGAAAATCGTGTCGAGGTGGGGTGTCCGATCTATGATCCGGAGATACGGAGGCGCATTCTGGCCATGCTGGATCTGCAGCTTCGGGACAATACCAAAGCCCGCCGTCTGGGCAGTGATGGGTACTATCACCGGCTTTTGATGAGCGGAGAAGCGGTTAATGCACAGATGACTTTGGCCAGACAGGCCGTACTTGAAAAGGCATGATGCTTTCAAATGAAGCATCAGGGAGGTATTGGACAGATGAAGATGAATATTAAGAATCTCAACCTGTATTATGGCGATCATCAGGCGTTATATGATGTTTCGCTTGAGGTACCGGAGAATCATGTCGTAGCTTTGATTGGCCCGTCTGGCTGTGGCAAATCGACATTTCTGCGCACGCTGAACCGCATGAATGATCTGATTGAAGGGGTACGTATTGATGGAGAGATTCAGCTGGACGGCGAGAGCATCTATCAGGAAAACATGGATCTGGTTGAGCTGCGCAAGCGGGTCGGGATGGTCTTTCAGCGTCCCAATCCGTTTCCCATGTCGATTTATGACAACGTCGCATACGGCTGCCGTGTGCATGGACTGAACGACCGGAAAAAACTGGATGAGATTGTGGAGCGAAGCCTGCGCGGCGCCGCTTTGTGGGATGAGGTGAAGGACAGATTGAAATCGTCTGCGATGGGCATGTCAGGCGGTCAGCAGCAGCGCCTTTGTATCGCCCGGGTGATGGCGGTGGAGCCGGAAGTGGTCCTCATGGATGAACCGTGTTCTGCACTGGATCCGATTTCCACGATGAAGATTGAGGAAATGGTGGCAGAGCTTAAGAAAAAATATACGATTGTTATGGTCACGCATAATATGCAGCAGGCCGCACGCGTTTCCGATGAAACGGCCTTCTTCCTGAATGGGAAACTGATTGAGCATGATAAGACCGATGTGATTTTCACGAAACCGCGTGATAAGAAGACCGAAGATTATATTACGGGAAGATTTGGCTGATGTAGGGAGGATGGATACGATGAAGAAGACCAGACAGGAATATATCCGGGATCTGCAGACGGTGCAGGATAAAGTGGCAATCATGGGCGAAACGGCCCGTCAGGCGCTGCACAAAGCCATGAAGTCTCTGATGGAAAGCGATCGGATGCTGGCCGAAGAGGTTATGAAAGCAGACGATGCAATTGATGATATGATTATCGATATTGAGGATTATTGCCTTTTGCTCATCGCCAAGCAGCAGCCGATTGCCCATGACCTCCGTGTGATTGCCACCGGATTCAAGATATCGACGGACATTGAGCGCATTGGCGATCATGCCTATGATATTGCCAAAACGGCTATGTCTTTTGATGCAGCATGGGAGTTGGATAAACTGCAGAAAATTTCTTCGCTGGGCGATTACGCGGAAGCTATGCTGGAAAAAGCGATCGAGGCGTATCGTCGGCGGGATGTCGTCATGGCGGATGAAGTGCGCAAGATGGATCAGGGAATGGACGATTTGGTGACGAAAACCTTCTACATGTTGTCAGGGATGGTTACGGAAGTGGCGGAACGCCAGAAACAAATTACACAGCTGCTGTTTGTCTCTCGTTTTCTGGAACGCATCGGGGATCATGCCGTGAATATCGCAGAATGGATCATTTATCTGGAAACGGCGGAACGGATTCACACGCAGAAGCATACGAAAACGTCAGTGTGAACGTGGTACCCTTTTCCGGGATGCTCTCCACCTGAATCCTTCCGTCGAAGAGCTCGACCAGAAATTTGACGAGGGAAAGACCGATGCCGTTTCCGCCTGTCTTGCGGGCGCGGGCTTTATCGACGCGGTAGAACCGGTCGAAGATACGGGGGAGCGATTCTTCCGGTATGCCGATACCGGTGTCCTGTATGGTGAACCATACTTGCTCTTTGTCCGTTTGACAGGAGGCGGTAATACATCCCCGTTCCGGAGTATATTTAATCGCATTATCAATGAGGTTGCGCAGGACCTGTTCCATCAGATCCTGCGCAGCCTTTATTGTTGGCGGCTCGGGCGAAAATATCAGCTTCAGCTGCTGATGCTTGGCCGAGGCTTTTTTCTGCAGGGAACCCGCCGCTGCCTGCAGCAGCTCATTTCCGCTGACGATCTGCTGAGGGATCTGCGCCTGATACGTTTTGTTTTCCAAACGGGTGAGCTGCAGCAGTTCCTGAATCAGGCGGGTCATGCGCTGCGCCTGCCGGTATATGACATCGGCGTAATGGTGCGAATCGTCAGGGGAGGTGAAGTCGTCCTCGCGCAGGATTTCAGCGAATCCCGAGATCGAGGTAAGCGGCGTCGCAAGTTCATGCGCAGCATTTCCCGTAAATTCGGCCTGACGCTGGTTCAGTTCCTGCAAAACGGAAATATCATGAAATACAGCCAGGACGGCGGGGGCTTTCTGATTCTGAAAGGCGGAGAGAAAGACGTCAAACGTGTGTGTTTCGTATTGCATGGTAAATGCTTCTGCCCGGTTGCTTTTCATGATCTGTCGTGCCTTTTCCGAAAGCAGAGCGCTGCCGATGAGATGGATGCTGTGATGAGGAAGCATGGATTCCTGTATGTGGAAAAGTTCACAGGCTTTGCGGTTGGCTTCAATGATTTTTCCTTGCGGATCGATCAACATGACCGCATTGTCCATTTGTTCCAAAATCAGAGAAAATTTATGCGCGTCGGCCTGTGCCTCTTTGATCTTTGCGGCAAGGCTGGCTGTCAACTTGTTGATGGTAAGGGCGAGCATATCGAATTCATCTCCGGTGCGGAGTCGGATGCGGTGCGACAGGTTTCCTTTTGTGATTTTTTGCGCATCGCGGTTCATAAGCAGGAGCGGGCGAAGCTGTCTTCGGGCCAGCCAGAAAGCAAGAGCCAGAGAAGCCGCCAGCGCCATCAGAAGAGCGACGGCGATGCTTCGGACGATCTGACGATATGCCTGCTCGGCGGGAGCCAGCGAAGTAGAGGTTCGTATGATGCCAATGAGCGTGTCGTCGCGATAAACAGGGATGGCCGCATACATCAGATTTTCATGCAGGGTATTGCTGTAGCGTATAGACGATCCGTAGTCGGAGGATCCGGATAAGGCCTGACGAACCTCTTCCCGGTTCAGATGATTGTCCAGCTTGTCTGCCGGTTCGGAGGTATCCGCTAAAACCGCCCCGTTGTTATCTAAAATAGTGATGCGCAGAGAGGTCTGACGGCTGATTTTATCGGCAATGCCGGCGAGATGCGGGTCTTTTTGATAGAGTTTGTCGGACAGCGTCGTATCAATTATGCGGGCGTTGAGGAGAAGCGTCGCCTGCTCGCTGGCCATCGTATTTTGATAGAAGAAATGCAGCAGATACCCGCTCAGACAGGCAAGGGAAATCAGCACGACAAGCAGAATGGATGCGGTAAACCGGCGGGTAATGTGGGCGTGAAGCATAGTGCAAACCTCCTTCGTGATAAAAATATTTTATCATAATATGTTCAGGATATGTTCAGGCCTGGGAATCGTTTTACCTAAAATTAACATAGCCGCAACAATTAGCGGTGAATAGTCTGTTAGCATAAAAGAAGAAAGCGAAAGGCTTTTGATTCAGTTCATTAGGAGGAGAGGAACATGTTTAACAAGAAAAAAATTGGTCTGGCAATGAGTGCCTTGATGGTTGCAGCAACCATGGTATTCACAGGCTGCGGCGGATCGCAGTCATCTTCCGGCGGGTCGAATGCGGCTGAAGCGTTGTCCGGCAAGGTCAGTGCTTCGGGATCTACCGCGCTTCTTCCGCTGCTGAAACCGGCTCAGGAAGCCTTTCAGGAGAAAAATGCCAAGGTTACGGTCAATGTGGCCGGCGGCGGTTCCTTTACCGGTATGAATCAGGTGGCAGAAGGTTCAGTGGATATCGGAAATTCCGATGTGAACCTGCCGGACGAATATAAAGATAAAGGACTGGTCGATCATAAGGTTGTTGTGGAGCCGTTCGTCTTTATCGTCGATAAGGAAAACAAGGTGGACAACCTCACGAGACAGCAGGTCATCGATATTTTGACCGGAAAGATTACGAACTGGAGTCAGGTCGGCGGTGCGGATCAGAAAATCACGCTGATTCATCGTGCTAAGTCTTCCGGTTCCCGTGCGACGATCAGCGATGTAGTCCTCAAAGGAGCTGCATTTACCGATGATGCGGTGATTCAGGATTCGAACGGTGCGGTTCGTGCGGCTATTGCAAGCACGCCGGGGTCCATTGGATACGTTGATGCGCCTTATGCCGACGATTCGGTCAAGGTGTTGAAATTCGATGGTGTGGAATTCACTGCACAGAACATTATCGATGGGAAATATCCGATTTATGGATATGGCCATATGTATACCAAGGGCGAGCCGAAAGGCGCAGTAAAGGCCTTCATCGATTATATCCTCAGCGATGAGTTCCAGAACAGTCAGGTAGAGAAGCTGGGATTTATTCCGGTCAGCAAAATGAAGAAATAAGTGACAGAAAAACAGGAGGCAATCACGATGGAACAGGCAGCAAAGTGCAGTAAACCTGTGGCGAGCCGGAGCCCCGGGCAGGGACATGAGCGCAGGTTATTCTATGACAAATGCGGGAAGTATCTCTTTGTTGCATCAGCCTGTTTCATGACGTTGATTATCTTTGCGATTATCTTTTTTGTAGGCAGACAGGGACTGCTGACTTTTACACAGGTAAGTCCGGTGGAATTCTTCGGCAGTGCCCGCTGGGATCCGTCGGCTGGAAGCTATGGAGCGTTGGCCTTTATCGTCGGGTCATTGACCTCTACGTTGCTGGCTGTGGCGCTGGGAACCCCGCTCGGCCTGCTCGGTGCGATTTTTCTGGCGAAGGTAGCGCCGGTCTGGCTCAGAAGGATCATGCGTCCGGCAACCGATCTTTATGTCGCCATTCCTTCGGTTGTATACGGCTATATTGGCCTTGTCCTGCTGGTTCCGTTCCTGCGCACACAGTTCGGCGTAACAACTGGCTTCGGTGTTTTAGCGGCTTCGGCCGTGCTGTCCATCATGATTCTGCCGACCATTCTTTCCATCAGTGTTGATGCGATTCAGGCGGTGCCGCGTCCATTGGAAGAGGCATCGCTGGCGCTGGGGGCAACCTGGTGGCAGACGATGGTTCATGTTGTCCTTCCGGCAGCTGCCCCGGGGATCCTGACCGCGGTTGTTCTGGCGATGGCCAGAGCCGTCGGGGAAACGATGGCGGTGCAGATGCTGATCGGCAATACGCCGCAGCTCATCACGTCCCTGTTTACTCCGACGGCCACGCTTACCAGTAATATCGTTGTGGAAATGGGCAATACTCCGTTCGGATCGGTTTGGGGGAACGCGTTGTTTCTCATGGCGTTTGTTCTGTTGATTCTGTCACTGGGAATGATTCTGCTGATTCGCCGCTTCGGGCAGAGAAAGGTGGCCTGACATGAGTTCACAAATACAGAACCGGATTGCGGTTGCCGGACTTTGGTGCGCGGGATTCTTCATCCTCGCTCTGCTGGCCGTATTTCTTGGATATATTCTTTACAAAGGACTTCCTGTCCTGAACCTCCACTTTATTCTGGGGCGGTCTAGTGACATTACAGCCGGAGGCGGTGTCGGGGCGCAGCTGTTCAATTCCTTTTATATGTTGCTGCTGTCCATGGCTGTGTCCATTCCGCTGGCAGTCGGCGCGGGGATTTATTTGGCGGAATATGCCAGAAATAACCGACTGACTCGTTGCATCCGGCTTTCGGTAGAGAGCCTGGCGACGGTGCCATCCGTTGTACTCGGATTGTTCGGGATGATTGTATTCGTCAATGAAATGCATTTGGGATTCAGCATACTCGGAGGAGCGCTGACGCTGGTTCTGCTGAACCTTCCGATGCTGGTTCGCGTGACAGAGGAATCCATCCGGACGGTGCCAAAATCCTATGAGGAAGCAAGTTTGTCTCTTGGCGCGACAAAATTGCAGACCATTTTCCGCGTGGTGCTGCCAAGTGCAATGCCGGGCATCATTACCGGCATTACGCTGACGGCAGGACGGGCATTGGGCGAAACAGCCATCCTGATTTTTACGGCAGGTACGACGGTGTCGCGGTTCATGTACGATACAGATGTCATGGCCGGTGGAGAAACACTGGCTGTCCATCTTTGGTATCTGATGAGCGCCGGCCTGGTTCCTGACCGGGATACGATCACTGATGGAATCGGCGCATTGCTTATTCTGACGATCCTTGTGTTCAACTTTTTGCTGATTTTGCCGCTCCGATATTTTCGTCATAGCGCCAAAAATTAAAACAAGCCGGCAGGTTATCGATGATTATGCGATAACCTGCCGGCTTTGCGCGTTAGGATAAAAGATTTCGAATAGCCGTACTGATGGCCAGCAAGACACAAAATACGGCGATACCTCCGGCTGCATAGGCAAAGCACCAGCCGTATTTTCGTTCAGCCCCATAGCCCTTTATATTGGTCCAGATGATGTCCAGCGTGACCAGCAGGACAATGAAACAAAAAATATCCGACACATAATGAAATAGATACATAACAAGGCCTTCTTTCTTCATCCGTAAACATGATACGTTTTCCATGGAATTTGCTCCGGCCGGATCGTTTTGAGAAAATCGACGATATCCTTGCGTCCGTAATAATGTGGCGTTCCTTCGGCATCCCGGCTCATCAGGATGATCGGCATGTTTGGGAAAAAGGCGGAGAGCTCCTGCCTGACTTGTATGATGCGAGTGGTATACATGGTGACAGAGTTCCGAACCGATACGACAGCGAACGTGACCCCTTGTTCGATGATGACTGCACCGTAAATGTTCATGGAAAAATCCTTTCTGATAGGAACGGTTTTGTTTTTATCCGATACTAACGGGCGCTGGGAAAGTTCGACTAAATTCAGAGGAAGTAAAAACCCTTTTGAATAAGTCTCACTTTATTCTATCAGATGCAAACGACACGTCAAGAAAAAAGATCAGACAACACGTTCCGCGAAAAAATGTTCGAAAAACACTTGCGGGAATATGCGTTCTGTGATAATATAAGAACATAATTTTGGAGAAAATATGTTTTCGAAAGATATGTTCTAATAAGAGAGGAGTGTCTGTCATGAAGAAACAGGGAATATGGCTGTTGGCGGCTGTGATGATTCTTATTGCCGTTTCTCCTTTGCATCTGACGAATGAATACCTGCGCAGCAATACCTTTGACCGGGTGGAGATACAGCAGGGGGAGGACATACAGTCTGTCGCCCGGCGCTATACAAGGGACGAGACAAGGGTCCGCGAACTGCAGCAGGCCATCATCGATGTTAACGATCTGAATCCGGACGGCAGCGGACTGCGTCAGGGGCAGGAGCTCTTGATTCCCCTGCTGCAGGCACCTGAGACACAGGTGGCAGAAAAATAAAGAAAATCCTTGACAGAATAAAAGGAGGCTCCTATAATAAGGTCAATCAAAGGCAATGAAGAAGACAATGCTGAGTACGAGCATCTTTCAGAGAGGGATACGGCTGGTGAGAGTATCCTAAGACAGCAGACACAGATACCGCTTCTGAGCCGCTGCATAGAAGTCTGGTGATATACTGGGTGTGTAGATGCAGACGGATTTTCTTCCGTTAACAGATACTGAGTGGCCATGGCTGCAGCGTGGCAATCAGGGTGGAACCGCGATGCAATGCTTCGTCCCTATGTTTTAGGGACGGAGCTTTTTTAGTTTAAGGAGGTAGAACCCCATGTTAAAGATTACGATGAAAGATGGTGCTGTACGCGAGTTTGAGTCCGGGAAAACGCTTCTGGATTTTGTTAAGAGTGTGAGCAACAGTCTGGCAAAGAAAGTTCTGGCAGCCAAAGTAGACGGGGAGACGAAGGATCTGTCGGCGATTCTGGACAAAGACTGTGCCGTCGAGTTCCTTACTTTTGATGATGCCGACGGCCGCTGGGCATTGCGGCATACCGCTTCTCATATTCTGGCGCAGGCCGTGAAGCGCTTGTATCCGGATCAGCATGTGAAGCTGGCGATTGGCCCGGCCATTGACAACGGATTCTACTATGATTTTGATATGGATAAAAAACTCAGCGAGGCAGATCTTGTCCATATTGAAAAAGAGATGAAGAAAATCGTTAAGGAAAATCTTTCCCTTGAGCGCAAAGAGGTCAGTCGTGCGGAAGCACTTCAATTCTTTGAGGAAAAGGGTGAGGACTACAAAGTAGAACTCATCCGCGATCTGCCGGATGATGCCTCCATTACGATGTATACGCAGGGAGAGTTCACGGACCTCTGCGCCGGCCCGCATGTCCTTACCACAGGAAAGGTAAAGGCGCTGAAATTGCAGAGCATCGCCGGAGCATACTGGCGCGGTGATGAGCACAACAAGATGCTGCAGCGTATTTATGGCACGGCCTTTGAAAAGCAGGCAGATCTAGATGCCTATCTGAACATGCTGGAAGAGGCGAAGAAACGCGATCACCGCAAGCTGGGCAAAGAACTGGATCTGTTCAGTTTGCACGAGGAAGGGCCGGGATTCCCGTTCTTCCATCCAAACGGCATGGTTATTCGCAATGAGCTGATTCAGTACTGGCGGGAAGTGCATCGCCGGTATGGCTATCAGGAAATCAAAACACCGATAATCCTGAACCGCAAGCTCTGGGAACAGTCCGGCCATTGGGATCATTATGCAGAAAACATGTATTTCACCAAGATCGATGGAGAAGATTATGCGATCAAGCCGATGAACTGCCCCGGCGGCATGCTGGTTTATAATTCCAGACAGCACAGCTATCGTGACCTGCCGCTGCGTTTGGGCGAACTTGGCCTCGTCCATCGCCATGAAAAGTCCGGCGAACTGCATGGACTGTTCCGCGTCCGCAACTTTACGCAGGATGATGCGCATCTCTTCGTTACGCCGGATCAGATTGAGGAAGAGATTCAGCATACAATTGATTTGTTTGACGAAGTGTACAGCACATTCGGTCTTACTTATATGGCGGAATTGTCCACACGTCCGGACGATTCCATGGGATCGGATGAAATTTGGGACAGAGCAACCAATGCGCTGCGCAATGCGTTGGAACATCGTGGCTTGAAATACGTGGTCAATGAAGGAGACGGCGCTTTTTACGGCCCCAAAATTGATTTCCATCTGCGTGACTCCATCGGGCGTACCTGGCAGTGCGGAACCATCCAGCTGGATATGCTCATGCCGGAGAAGTTTGATCTGACTTATGTGGGCGAGGATGGCGAAAAGCATCGTACCGTCATGCTGCACCGGGTAGTATATGGATCGATTGAACGGTTTATTGGTATTCTCATTGAGAATTATGCCGGAGCTTTCCCTGTCTGGCTGGCCCCCGTACAGATCCGCATCCTGCCGATTACGGAGAAACATGCGGATTACGCTTACGCACTCAAGAAGAAAATGTTTGTCCTCGGCCTGCGCGTAGAAGTCGACGACCGCAACGAAAAAGTCGGCTATAAGATTCGCGAGAGCCAAGTCAAAAAGACACCGTACACGCTCGTCGTCGGTGATCAGGAAGCTGCTGACAAGACGGTATCCGTCCGCAAACGCGGCGTGCAGGAAAGCGAGACGATGAAGATTGACGACTTCATCACCTATGTGCAGGAAAAAATCATCAGCAAAAGCAAAAAATTTTAATTCATTTTGCAGTTAAATATCTGACCGGTCAGATTGACAGTCGTTGACATGTCAATCTGGCCGGTCATTTTTGTGTCAGGAGAGTTTTAGGCGGATTATATCATTAGCCTGCACACTAAAAATCCATAGCAAAATCCCATGCGCTATTCCGCAGAGACGGAGCAGGCCCCGCGGAAGGTTGTGGAAAAGGCGTTTTTGAACATCATGAAGCGCAGTCATATCAAGGGCGATAAAATCATCGTTGAGGAGCGCAAGGCGGCAAAGAAAATCGATGATGTTTCTGGCGTGCACCTCCGCTCACCGTCGCGTATTGCGTCGAATGTGGTCCGGTTCCGTTTGCTCTGGCGTATGGGCGACCGGGCTATGAATAATAGGAAAAGGCTGGCGTGAGCGCGCTGCAGATCATGGATGCGGCTCTCCTGCGCCAGCCTTTTTGTGTTTTGCTTTTCTGGGAAATTTGTCCTACAATGGAGAAAAAGACGTTAGGTATGTTGAGATAGAGGAGAGATGTGTATGGTAATCCAGACTGTGGTCATGCAGTATATTCCGACCAATTCCTATTTCTATATTGATGACGATACCGGACATGGTTTTTTGATTGATCCGGGAGCAGAGGCGGACAAGCTGCTGGAAATTATTAATCAGCGTGAGTTTGTGATAGAACGGATTCTTCTGACACATGGCCATTTCGATCATATCGGAGCGGTGCAGGAGCTGCAGCAAAAATTGAAGATTCCGGTCAATATGCAAAAACACGGGTGTTTTTATGTAGAGCGGCCGGAATGGAATCTTTCTGCACAAACAAGTCAGCCGATTGTGCTCAGCGATGTGGAGTATCTGCCGGATGGAAGTGATATTGTTCTGGCGGCGAATCCGGATTTTCGGCTGCATATGGTGCCGGTTCCCGGTCATACGTCGGATGGCTGTATTTATTATAGTTTGAAAGATCGTGTCGCTTTTGTCGGCGATTCGGTTTTTCAGGGAAGTTATGGGCGTACGGATATGCCCGGCGGGGATGAAGATACGCTTCTTCAAAGCATTGCCCGCGAGATTCTCACGCTGCCGGATTCGATGACGCTGTTGAGCGGTCATTCTGAACCGACGACTGTGGCCGCGGAAAAGAAGATGCCATGGTATGCGCCGTATTTACTGTGAGTCCGGTTTGGCCAGCAGATGCTGGTTCTGATTGATGATTTCGCCCATGAGCATTTTCCCGTATACGTCAGGATGCAGTCCGTCAACCGAGAATACGGGGTCCATGCGGTCGTGCGACGGCGCATAGAAGCGGGGTTCCAGGTCGATGAAATAATCCTGCTGCCGGATCCAGCCGTTGATGGAAAAAAGTTTCTGACGCCATGAGGGATCGGTCGGGGTATGAAAGGCGAATTGGATGTTGTCGGGGTTGACGGGCATTAGCGTCAGAAAAATGGGGCGGATGTCATTCTCCACGCATTTCTCGCGGATGGCTTTTAGATCGTGGATGACCATTTCAGCAGAGATGTTGGGGGCGCGCAGGCTGTTTGTTCCCGTGAGAATCAGCAGGTTGACCGGATGAAACGGAAGAACGTCCTGATCGAAACGCTGCAGGGTCATGGCGGAGGTATCGCCGCTTCGCCCAAGATTTAGGCAGGGAAAATCGAGATAGGTGGTATAGCTGTATTCCAGCGCCGCTGGCGAATTGGATACGGCTCCGCCGCCATGCGTAATGCTGTCTCCTAACACGGCGGCCGTAACGCGTTCGGGCTGCTGCGGCATGGTGAAATGAGCGGTGTCTGACCATCTGCTGACAGGTTTTCCCTGCTTGTCAACGGCCCGGACACGCCAATAATAATCGCCGGCGTAGGGGCGTGGGTATTCATCGTAGCAGGCGGTAGCTGAGTCGACGATTCGCGACCATACGCGGTCCGGATCCGGCTGCGTTCCATTTTCCTCGGCAGGCGGATGGATCAGGAGCTCCACTTCGTAGCGGTTGATATTGTGCAGGGGGATCCACTGATATACGGGATAGACCGGCATTTGGAACCGGGGCATACTGTTGAAATCGTTCGGCAGAGGCTGGTCGGGCTGCGGCAGGCTGGCATCGATGTAGAGCGGTTCTGCTTTGGAAAATTCGCCGATCGGGTTGTGGCGGATATCGAGCGCCCGGACCCGCCAGTAAATAAATTTCCGGGAGGCGTATTTTTTCAGGTCGGCCTGCCAGCCATTGGTGAAGATTTGTTTGGTGCTTTCCAGATGGGTTTTGCTGGAAAGGCTGATACCGCCTTCCTGCTCAGGTCGGCCGGCGAGCAGTTCTACCTCATAGCAGACGGCGTTGGGAATGGAGTGCCAAATCAGGAAGGGCGCCGGACTTGCCGGGGTGTCTTCGGTGTAATGACTGATGATCGTCGGAGACAGTGGATTTTTGCTGTAGATTGGATTCTCGATCGGCTGCGACGGCGGTGTAAGCGGACCGAACATTCCGTAGGCCGTGATGCGGTAAAATACCGGGATGCTGCTGGGCGGTACGTCAAATGAGGTCGTCGCAGTATAGCCGCTGTCCAGCAGGCGGCAGTCCGGTTCATCTTCCAGACGGCCGGTGGTACGGGCATAGGTTTCTACTTTATAGAAACAGGGGTAAGGAAGGGGATCCCAGGAAAGCGTCAGATGGCCGTCCTGTTCATCAAAAGACGTTTCCATTGTCCTATTCTGCAGACCGAGCAGGTCTGTCTTTTCGGCCAGAAAGGCGACACATACCGTAAAGGAAAAAAGAATAAAAACAAAGAGAAAAAATTTTTTCATGCGAACACCAGCGATAATAAGATTTTTGCGAACGGAACGATTATGAAGGATAGCTCTGTTCGTAAATGATGGTTTTTATATACAGAAATACATAAAAGTAGTATAACATAAAACGGGAGGCGATGTGAGTGAAAAAGCATGGATTGGTGCTGGTTCATACTGGCGATGGAAAAGGAAAAACAACGGCCGCGCTGGGGCTTGCCATGCGGGCCTGGGGGGACGGGCTGCGCGTTTTGATTTTGCAGTTTATCAAGGGCGGACAGACTTATGGCGAGCTGAATACCATCCAGACTTTGGCTGAGGTCGACGGCCGGATTTGTGTGGAGCAGTGCGGGCTGGGGTTTACGCAGCGGGGCACTCGCACAGAGCCGGAACATCAGGAAGCTGCGGCAAGGGCTGTCGGCAAGGCGCGGGAAGCGATCCAGAGCGGAGCGTGGGATCTGATCATTCTGGATGAGATCAATTATGCGGTCAAGTTTGGTCTGATCGAAGAATCCGAAGTCCTTGGCTTGCTGGATCTCCGCCCTTCGGAGCTTCATTTGGTTCTGACCGGACGGGATGCCAGACCGGCCGTACTGGAACGTGCTGATCTGGTCACGGAGATGAAGATGGTCAAGCATCCTTATCAGAAGGGAATTCAGGCACAGAAGGGAATCGAGTTCTAATATCTGTTGCTTTGTAAAGATTTTAGGGTGAATCTATTGAAATACCCGAGAAACTGCGGTAAAATTGTAACTACATATTGAGTTTGTATCATCAAATGTCTGAGAGAAAAAGACATTTGATGCAAAGTATTGCTCAGGAGTAGGAGAGTTTTATCATGAGAAGTGATATTGTCAAAAAGGGCGCTACGAGATGCGCTCATCGTTCTTTATTTCATGCGAATGGATATGGGCCGGAGGATTTGAAAAAGCCGCTGATCGGTATTTGCAATTCATTTAATGAAATCATTCCGGGGCATATTCATCTGCGGGAAATTGCCGAAGCAGCCAAGCTGGGAGTGGCTGCAGCCGGAGGAACGCCGATTGAGTTTCCGGCTATCGGCGTTTGTGACGGTATTGCCATGGGCCATACCGGGATGAAGTATTCACTGGCCAGCCGGGAGCTGATCGCTGATTCTGTCGAGGCTGTGACCATGGCTTCGGGGTTCGACGGGCTGGTGCTTATTCCAAACTGTGACAAGGTCGTTCCGGGCATGCTCATGGCGGCAGCCCGTCTGAATATCCCCGCTATTGTTGTGTCAGGCGGTCCGATGCTGCCGGGACGGTTCCACGGGCGTGATGTTTCGGTCAGTCAGGCCTTCGAGGCGGCGGGCAAGTATGCAGCCGGAGAGATGAGCGACGCAGAGATGGAGGAACTGGAATCGAAGTGCTGCCCTGGCTGTGGTTCCTGTGCAGGACTTTTTACGGCGAATACGATGAACTCCCTGTCTGAGGTGCTCGGTATGGCTCTGCCGGGGAACGGCACGATTCCCGCTGCTTATAACGGCGCCCGTCGGCTGCTGGCAAAACGTGCCGGTGCTGTAATCATGGATTTGGTCTGCAATCATGTCTGCCCGCGCGATATTCTGACGCGTGAGGCTTTCGAAAATGCGATCACGGTAGATATGGGGATCGGCGGTTCTTCGAATACGGTGCTTCATCTGACTGCGATTGCGCATGAAGCAGGGCTGGAGCTTCCCGCGCCTTTGTTTGATGAGATTTCCCGCCGCACGCCGTATATTACGAAACTCAGTCCGGGCGGCCATCATCATATGGTGGATTTGGATGAAGCCGGCGGGATTTCCGCTGTGATGCACGAGCTTTCCCAAAAGGATCTGATTCATCTGGATGCTATGACTGTAACTGGCCCGATGGGGGATCGGATTCGGGATGCTGAGGTGCTGGACCGTGAGGTCATTCACAGCGTCGATCATCCGTACCGCAAGGAAGGCGGCATTGCGATTTTGAAGGGAAATCTTGCCCCCGACTGCGCAGTCGTCAAGGCGTCGGCTGTGGCAGAGGATATGCTTATTTATGAAGGCAAGGCAAAATGTTATGATTCCGAGACCGAGGCCTGTGACGCGATCATGGCGGGAGATATTCATGATGGCGATGTTGTGGTGATCCGTTATGAAGGGCCAAAGGGCGGTCCCGGTATGCAGGAAATGCTGAATCCGACGGCGGTAATCACCGGACGAGGGTTGAAGGTTGGTCTGATCACCGATGGACGTTTCAGCGGGGCCAGTCAGGGAGCCTGTGTCGGTCATGTTTCACCAGAGGCGATGGAAGGCGGTCCGATCGGTCTGATCGAGGATGGAGATATCATCTTGATTGACATCCCGAATCGGAGGCTGGAGCTCAAGGTAAGCGATGAAGAGCTGGCACGGCGCCGGGCGAAGTGGACGCAGCCAGAGCCGAAGATCAAGACCGGATATTTATCCCGCTATGCAAGGTTGACGACTTCTGCCAGCACAGGTGCGGTTTTGAAATGATTCCGGCAGACAACCCATCGGACCAGATCCGATGGGTTGTTTTTGTGTAAAGAATTCGTTATAATGGAAAGGCTAATGTGTCTGTTTTGAGGTGTCTGTTTTGCATATCGTTTTGATTGAACCGGAGATTCCGGGAAATACAGGAAATATTGCCCGGCTTTGTGCCGCCGTTGGCATGGAGCTGCATTTGGTAAAGCCGCTGGGGTTTTCAACGGATGATAAGTATTTGAAGCGTGCCGGACTGGATTATTGGCATTTGGTCCGGGTTCATTATCATGAGAATTTTGATGAGGTTCTGGCGATGTATCATGGCCACCGGTTTTTTTATTGTTCGACAAAAGCGCCGCGCTCTTATTCGGAAGCGGTGTTTGGGCCGGATGATATGCTGGTATTTGGCAAAGAATCGGCAGGAATACCGGAATCGATTCTGGATGAGCATTGGGACAGCTGCATACGCATTCCGATGATCGCAGGGGCGCGTTCGCTGAATTTGTCCAATTCTGTGGCGATTGTTGCTTATGAGGCCATGCGCCAGCAGAATTTTGTTCATTTGGCAGAGGCCGGACCGGGACTGCGCATGTGGAAGAACGGCAAGTGAGGATAGACGAAACAGGAAAGGATCGTAGTAGGGATGGATAAGAATTTTATCGAAGCGTGCCGAGGTGTGGTGAAGTCTGGCCGCGTTTTGCTCGATGAGCCGATGAGCCTGCATACGACGTTCAAGATCGGCGGTCCGGCTGACTGTCTGATCTTTCCGGCGACAATGGAGGAAACGCAGCAGATTTTGAAGCTGGTCAGGGACTATCATTTGCCGCTTACTTTGCTGGGCAATGGATCGAATCTCTTGGTTCGGGATAAGGGGATCCGTGGAGTTGTGGTGAAGTTCGGCGAGCCGATGTCCTATATCCGGTGCGAGGGGACGCGGATTATTGCCGGGGCCGGAGCTTTGCTCAAGGATGTTTCCGAATGCGCCGCAGAAAATCAGCTGACCGGTTTGGAGTATGCTTGCGGTATCCCCGGCAGTATCGGCGGAGCCGTATTCATGAATGCCGGCGCTTACGATGGGGAAACGAAAGATGTAGCGGCTCTCGTCCGGGCGGTTGATGGGGACGGTGCCGTTCATGTTTTTTCTGGTGATGCGTTGGAGCTGGGATATCGGCACAGCGTGTTTCAGACGAACGGCGAGGCGATCTGCGAGGTCGAGCTGCAGCTGCAGCCCGGCGATGGCAAGGCGATTCGCGCAAAAATGGATGATTTTACACAGCGGCGTGAAAGCAAACAGCCGCTGGATATGCCGAGTGCCGGCAGCACCTTCAAGCGGCCGGCCGGATATTACGCCGGTACGCTGATCGATCAGACGGGGCTAAAGGGTCTGCAGGTCGGAGGCGCGCAGGTATCGACAAAACACGCCGGTTTTGTCGTCAATGCGGGGAATGCGACGGCCGATGATGTGATCCGGCTGATTCGGGAGGTCCAGCGCCGGGTTTATGAGAAACATGGCGTGCGGCTTCAGCCGGAGGTCCGCATGATCGGTGAGGAATAAATAGCAGACGAGAAGAGTGGTTCGAAAAAACTGCCTGACAAAATTTGTTTCTGTCGGGCGGTTTTTCTTTTTTTAGGCAGGAAAAAGAGAAAAAGGTCAGAATATTTAATATATAAAAAGAGACAGAGGGGGCGTTTTGTCATGAGACTAGGATTTTTAGGTGCAGCTCATACCGTTACAGGTTCCTGCTATTTGCTGGAGACAAAAGAGAAGCATTATCTGATCGATTGCGGCATGTTTCAGGGAGCGCGGCGCGTCCGTGACCTGAATTATGAGGGATTTTCCTTTAATCCCGCAGATATTGAAGGGGTATTGCTCACGCATGCTCATGTGGATCATTGCGGCTTGATTCCTAAGCTGGTTCGGGAGGGATTTCAGGGCAGCGTTTATGCGACAAAGGCGACCTGTGATCTCGTGCAGATCATGCTGCCGGATTCCGCACATATACAGGAAGCGGATGCAGAGATGTCCAATCGGAAAAGCCGCCGACGCGGCGAGAATCCGGTGCAGCCGATCTATACATTGAAAGACGCTGCGGCTGCATTGGAGCATTTCGTACCGGTTCCCTATGAACAGGAGTTTGAGCTTGGAGATAATCTTCGCGTGGTCTTCCACGATGCCGGACATATTTTGGGCTCGGCTATCATTGAGCTGTATGTGACGGAAGAGAATAAGACGACAAAACTAGTGTTTTCCGGCGATCTTGGACAGCCGGACCAGCCAATCATCCGGGACCCGGCGATTCTTCACGGCGCAGATTTTCTGGTGGTCGAGTCTACGTATGGAGATCGGCTGCATCAGATTTATGACAAGGAAAGTGCGCTGCTGGAGATCATCAATGATACGATGGACCGGGGCGGTAATTTGATTATTCCGTCCTTTGCCGTAGGGCGTACACAGACCTTGCTGTATTATCTCTATAAATTATGGAAAGCCGGTCGGCTGGATGGAGATATTCCGATTGTCATTGACAGTCCGCTGGCCATCAATGCGACGCGCGTTTTTTTGAAGAACTTTCAGGATTTTGACGATGAAACCATCGATTTATTCAAGGAAAGCGGCAAGATTACACGGTTCCCGCAGCTTCGTGTCTGTGAGACGGCAGAGGAGTCCCGGGCGTTGAACAGTTCGGAGGGATCGGCGATTATTATGTCGGCATCCGGCATGGCGGATGCCGGGCGCATCCTCCATCATTTAAAACATAATCTCTGGCGGCCGGAGTCTACGATTTTGTTTGTTGGCTATCAGGCTGAGGGGAGCCTTGGAAGGCGCTTGGTTGATGGGATCAAACGGGTGCGTGTGCTGGGCGAGGAGGTCGCCGTGAAGGCAAAGATCCAGATGCTGGATGGCTTTTCTGCTCATGCCGATGCCAATCAGCTGATGGAATGGATCGATCATTTTCAGGATCCCAAGCCGGCTAAGGTGTTTATCGTTCATGGCGAAGGCCAGTCTCAGGAAGCGTTAAAAAGCCGAATCCAGAAGGAATGTGGCGAGGAGGTATATATTCCTTTCCGGGGGGATGTCGTTAAAATCGATGGGCGTGCTTCGGAAATTCAGCCTTCGAATATTCCTGAGGTTTCGGTGGAAATGGAAATGGAGGAACAACTGCGCTTTTTCGATTCCGAATACCGTACTCTCCGCCGCAAGGCGATGCAGTTGGTTATCCGCCAGCCGAAGGCGATGGAACCGTTGCTTAAGGCCATTACAAAAGGGTTCAATTATATGAAAAAATTGTTTGCACCGTTTAATCTTTGAGTGAAGCGCGGGAAGCCACATGTCCTTGACGAAAGGGAAACATCCTGTTATGATAAATAACGTTTAGCGTCGATTTGGTGCGAACTTGCAGTGAACGGATGATGCAGACAATTCGTTGGGGGCATGAGGTATGGAACAGATTGAGCGCGTCAAAAAAATCACCAATGCGTGGGAGCCGGAGCTTTGTCGGCGCAGTGTGAACCGCGAGGCCCGTGTTAATATGGAAATCTATCATGAAGGTGCGGCGGAACCGGAACGTCACAAGACGAGCATGGCCCGTGCTGTGGAGTATATTCGCAGCATGGCTGCGGTAATGGATATCAAGGCCTTGCTGCGGGATCTGGATCACATTACGATCCGCAGTGCAGAAGATAATCGTTTGATTTATCGGGTTACGGCACGCTATGGCTATGCAGAAGAGGAATTCGTTCCATCGGCAATCTGAATCGATGCCGGTGAGGCTATTGTTTCGCGTTTCATGGTATGCGCAGCGGAAGTTTTTCCGCTGCGCTTTTTCTGCCCGGCTTGCTTTTCGCTGAAGGAAACGTTATAATAAAGCAAGGCAGACGAGAGCTGCTTTATAACAAGTGAATATCCGCCTTTTAAGATGCGTACTGCGATGCGCATAAAGGGAGCATTAGTACCGCTATAAGTTTTTGCAAAGCCGGAGCTTTCTTATGCATACGCATAGGAAAGCTCTTTTTTTTCAGGCAGAGTTCATACTTGAAAAATTATACATTAATATTGTATAATTATGTTTGTCAACATGTTAAGGAGTGATTGACTTGGGGAAAAACACGGTATCCTTACGAGGGAAGAACATCCTGGGGCTGGAATCATTCAGTCCGGAGGAGATTGGCCTGGTGTTGGAAACAGCGAAGGAAATGAAGAATATCATTCATCGCGACATCAAAAAGGTGCCTGCTCTGCGCGGCAAATCCATCGTGACATTGTTTTATGAACCAAGCACGCGGACGCGTACATCCTTTGAACTCGCCGGGAAATATCTTGGTGCAGACGTTGTGAATATTACAGCCGGAACCAGCAGCATCGTCAAAGGCGAGAGCCTGCGCGATACGCTGTATACCATTGAGGCGATGGGCGTGGATGCCATTGTCATGCGGCACAAAGCGGAAGGAGCCGCAGAATATGCCTCCCGTGTCGTCAGTCCCGTTATTTTGAATGCTGGCGACGGCGCGCATGCGCATCCGTCTCAAGGGCTCCTGAATCTGTTCACAATTCAGGAGCATAAGGGGCATCTTGCCGGATTGAAGGTGGCGATCCTCGGTGATGTCCTGCACAGCCGGGTTGCCCGTTCGGATATTTATGGCATGCGCAAGATGGGGATGGATATTCATATCGCCGGTCCGAAAACCCTGCTGCCGCGGTTCCTTTTTGAGGAGCCGGGGATTACCGTACATGAACGTGTGGAGGATGCGATTGCCAACGCGGATGTGATCGAAGTTCTGCGTATCCAGCTGGAACGTATGAAGGGCGGCCTTTTTCCGACTACGCGGGAATATGCGCGTATTTTCGGCTTGAATGACAGCCGGCTGGCTCTGGCGAAAGATGATGTTCTCGTCCTGCATCCGGGCCCGATGAATAAAGGCTGGGAAATTTCTCCGTTTACCGCTTATGGGAGCAATTCCGCGATTCAGGAACAAGTTCAGAATGGCGTGGCGGTTCGCATGGCGCTCTTTACCTTGGTGTTGACGGGAGGAAAACAGGAATGAAACTTTTAATCAAAGGCGGCCGTGTCATTAATCCGGAGACGAAGTGGGATCAGGTGGCTGATGTGCTGATTGAGGACGGCAAAATAAAGGCTATTGCGGCGGATTTGACGGCAGAAGATGCCGAGGTTTATCCTGCTGAGGGTAAAATCGTAACGCCGGGTCTTGTGGATCTTCATGTTCATTTTCGTGAACCGGGGCAGGAAGCGAAGGAAGATTTTGAATCCGGATCGAAAGCAGCTGCAGCCGGTGGGTTTACGACGGTCTGCACGATGCCGAACACCAAACCGGTTGTCGATTCGGCCGCTATGGTACGCAGCCTGGAAAGGCGCGCGGAAGAGGCGGCAAGGGTTCATATCCGGATGATCGGCGCTGTGACGAAGAATCAGGAAGGCAAGGAGCTGGCGGAACTGGGCGATATGATCGAAGCGGGCGCAGTCGCATTTTCCGACGACGGCCATTTTGATCCTTCGGCCAAGGTTTTGCTAAACGCATACGATTATCTCCATGCTTTTGATAAGGTCATTATCAATCATGAGGAAGAACGTTCGCTGGTTGAGGACGGCGTTATGAATGAGGGCCACCGCAGTGCCATGCTCGGGTTGAAAGGGCGTCCGACGGTTGCAGAAGATATTGCCGTGGCTCGCGATATCATGCTGGCAGAGTATGCGGGGGCTCGCGTTCACGTTGCGCATATCAGCTCGGGACGGGCCGTCGATATCGTGCGCCAGGCTAAGAAGCGCGGTGTCCGCGTTACGGCAGAGGCGACGCCGCAGCATATGACCATGACCGATGAATGCGTCAATCTTTTTGATACGTCGACCAAGATCAATCCGCCGCTTCGCTCTCAGTCAGACTGTGATGCGATTATTGAGGGGCTTAAGGATGGTACGATTGATGCGATTGTAACCGACCACTCTCCGCATGCGCAGGAAGAAAAGGATCGTGAGTATATTTATGCACCGAGCGGGTTCCCAGGGCTGGAGACTTCTCTGGGCGTTATGCTGACCGATCTTTATCATACGGGCAAGATGGATCTTCCGCTGATTATATCCAAAATGACCTGGGAACCGGCAAAGGTATTCGGTCTGGATGCGGGTAGTCTGGCTCCCGGCAAAGCGGCGGATCTTACGGTTATTGATCCGAATTTAGTCTGGACGGTGGACGATCAGAAGTTTTATACCCGGGGCAGTCATTCGCCCTTTGTCGGTCGTGAGCTCAAGGGGCGGGCCGTCATGACCGTGGTCGATGGTAAAGTTGTTATGCAGGACGGCATCGTTCGTTGAAATAAAATGAGGTGTTTTCATGAAGGGAAAATTAATCCTGGAGGACGGCAGCGTTTTCCACGGCGAATTGTTGAACAATATCAAGGCAACGGGAGAAGTCGTATTTAATACCGGCATGACCGGATATCAGGAGAGTTTGACGGATCCGTCCTATTGCCGTCAGATTCTTACGCTGACTTATCCGATGGTCGGAAATTACGGGATTGCAGATTTATTTATGCAGTCGAGAAAATCCTTTGTCAATGGGTTCGTCATAGGAGAGCTTTGTCAGGAGGGCAGCAACTGGCATTATGAGACGAGTCTGGCTGATTTTCTTACAAAGCAGGGGGTTCCCTGCCTGTATCATGTCGATACCCGGGCTGTTACGCGCAAGATTCGTTCGGCCGGTACGATGAAGGGCATTATTGTACCGGATGATGCGGCACGTACGGAGATCGATGAGCTTTTTGCCGTCCCGATCAAAAAAGACGTCGTCATGGAGGTCACGACGCCGGAACGTTATACACTGGGATCTGAGCAGATGAATGCGCCGCATGTTGTTGCTATGGATTTTGGTATCAAGCAGAATATCCTGACTTCTCTGCAGCAGCTCGGATGCCGGATCACGGTAGTTCCGGCAGGGACTGCCGCGAAAGAGGTGCTGGATCTGAATCCGGATGGAATCTTCCTGTCCAATGGGCCGGGCGATCCTGCCGATGTACCGGAAATTGTCGAGGAGGTTAAAAAGCTTATCGGCACGAAGCCGATTTTCGGCATTTGTCTGGGACATCAGCTGCTGGCGCGGGCCATGGGAGCGAAAACGTATAAGCTCAAGTTCGGGCATCGCGGCTGCAATCAGCCGGTCAAGAATCTGCTGACCGGCCGGGTACAGATTTCTTCGCAGAACCACGGCTTTGCCGTGGATTCCGATTCGCTGAGAGATCTTCCTTTGGAAGTCACGCATATCAATGTCAATGACGGCACCGTAGAGGGCATGCGCCATAAGGAACTGCCGATCTTTTCCGTGCAGTATCATCCGGAAGCCTCGCCGGGTCCTGATGATAATATGTATCTTTTCGATCAGTTCTGGACGATGCTCAAGGGGGAATAAGCTGTGCCAAAAAAAGAAAATCTTAAAAAAGTAATGGTTATCGGCTCCGGCCCGATCATCATCGGACAGGCGGCAGAATTTGATTATGCAGGCTCACAGGCCTGCCGCTCGCTGAAGGAAGAAGGCCTGGAAGTCGTTTTGGTCAATTCGAATCCGGCGACGATTATGACGGATACGCATATTGCGGACCGCGTCTATATTGAACCGCTGACGCCGGAGTTTTTGGAGGAAATTATTTCAAAGGAACGTCCGGACGGGCTTTTGGCTACGCTTGGCGGTCAGGCAGGATTGAACCTCGCGGTTCAGCTGTCGGAGCGCGGCGTTCTGGATAAATATGGCGTAGAACTCCTCGGTACTCCGCTTGAGGCCATAGAAAAGGCTGAGGATCGTGAAAAATTCAAGGAAACGATGCAAAAGCTGGGTGAGCCGATACCGGAGAGTACGATCGTTGAAGATGTTCCGTCTGCCGTCGAATTTGCCAATGAGATCGGTTATCCGGTCATCGTTCGGCCGGCCTATACCATGGGCGGAACTGGCGGCGGCATTGCGGAGAATGAGGAAGAGCTTATTGATATTGTGATCAAGGGACTCAATTATTCCATGATCGGTCAGGTCCTTATTGAACGCAGTGTAGCAGGCTGGAAGGAAATCGAGTATGAAGTCATGCGCGATGGCAATGATAATTGCATTACGGTCTGCAATATGGAGAACTTTGACCCGGTAGGTGTTCATACTGGTGATTCCATTGTTGTGGCGCCGTCGCAGACGCTTACCGATCATGAATATCAAATGCTCCGCAGCGCATCGCTGCGCATCATCCGTGAACTGGGCATTGAGGGCGGCTGCAATGCCCAGTATGCCTTGGATCCGAACAGCAATAAGTATTATGTCATCGAGGTAAATCCGCGTGTCAGCCGTTCTTCGGCGCTGGCCTCCAAGGCAACCGGTTATCCGATCGCCAAGGTTTCCGCTAAAATCGCCATTGGCTATACCCTCGACGAGATTACTAATGCGGTTACGCAGAAAACCAAAGCCTGCTTCGAGCCGGCGTTGGACTACTGCGTCGTCAAATTCCCACGCTGGCCGTTTGATAAATTCGTTTATGCTGATCGTACGCTGGGAACGCAGATGAAGGCGACGGGCGAAGTCATGAGCATTGACCGTCACTTCGAAGGCGCGATTCTCAAAGCGGTGCGTTCGCTGGAAATCGGAGTGCATCGGCTTCATATGGATAAGATGGACGAATGGGACGATGCACGCGTCAAAAAGAATCTGGCCCGAATTAACGATGAGCGTATCTTTGTGATCGCTGAAGCTCTGCGCCGCGGCATCGCTACGGTCGATGAGATTCACGATATCACGAAGGTGGATAAATGGTTCATCCATAAGATCAAGAATATTACCGATGTGGAAGTGGCGCTGGCTTCGGAGCCTCTGACGCCGAAACACATGCTGGCCGCGAAAAATGTGGGGCTTGCCGATGTGTCCATTGCGGAAATCACGGGCAAGACAGCCGATGAGATTCGCACGACCCGCAAGAGCATGAACATTTTGCCTTGCTATAAGATGGTGGATACCTGCGCTGCCGAGTTCGAGGCCGCGACTCCGTATTATTACTCCACGTTCCATGCACAGCAGGATGAAGTGAAGGTTTCCAAGGCGCGTAAGGTCGTGGTTCTTGGCTCCGGGCCGATTCGTATCGGGCAGGGGGTGGAATTTGACTATTGTTCGGTTCATTCGGTCTGGGCGCTGCGCGAGATGGGCATTGAAGCGATTATTGTCAACAATAATCCGGAGACGGTATCTACCGATTTTGATATTTCCGATCGGTTGTACTTTGAGCCGCTTACGACGGAAGATGTCCTGAATATCATCGATAAGGAAAAACCGGAAGGCGTCATTGTCCAGTTCGGCGGCCAAACGGCCATTAATCTGGCGGCATCGCTGCAGAAAGCCGGCGTCAAGGTATTCGGCACATCAGTGGATGATATCGACCGTGCAGAAGACCGTGAACGCTTTGATGAAGTCCTCACGCAGACAAAAATTCCCCGCCCGCAGGGCATCAGTGTCACGAATCTTGAGGATGCGATTTCGGGAGCGGAGCGAATTGGCTATCCGGTCATGGTTCGTCCGTCTTATGTTCTGGGCGGCCGCGCTATGGAGATTGTCTACAATGAGGAAGAGCTGCGCGATTACATGAGCCGTGCGGTTAAGGTGACGCCGGATCATCCTGTTCTCGTTGACCGTTATATGCAGGGCACCGAGGTGGAAGTCGATGGTATTTCCGATGGCGTCGATGTCGTTATTCCCGGTATCATGGAACATGTGGAGCGGGCTGGCGTTCATTCTGGCGACAGCATTGCGGTGTATCCTCCGCAGACGCTTCCGTCCAAAGTCATTTACACGATTATTGATTACACGAAGCGCTTGGCGGTTGCGCTGCATGTCAAGGGCCTGCTGAATATTCAGTTTGTCGTTGTCGATAATGAAGTCTACATCATCGAGGTCAATCCTCGCTCCTCGCGTACGGTACCGTTCCTGTCCAAGGTAACGGATGTCAAGATGGTGAATCTGGCTACCCGGATTGCGCTGGGCGCGACGCTGAAGGAACTGGGATATCATTCCGGATTGGTACCGCCAAGGCCGTATGTCGCGGTCAAGGCACCGGTTTTTTCCTTTGCGAAAATGACAGACGTGGATATTGCTCTGGGACCGGAGATGAAATCTACGGGCGAAGTGATGGGGATCGACTATAATTACGCCCGGGCGCTTTATAAGGCGATCATTGGCTCCGGAATCAATGTCCCCATTAAGGGATGCGTGCTGTTTACCGTCGCGGATAAGGATAAAGATGAGATGATGCAGCTGGCGAAAGCTTTCGCGGATCTGAATTTCCAGATTGCGGCGACGGAGGGGACGGCGAAGGCGATTCAGTCGATGGGTATCGATGTAGAGGTTGTCGGCAAGGTTCATGAGCGCAGCACAGATATCATCGAACGAATCAAGACCGGAAAAATCAATATGGTCATCAACACACTGACTCAGGGAAAACATTCTCTGAAAGACGGCTTTAAGATTCGCCGTGCTACTGTCGAACATGGAATTGCCTGCCTTACCTCACTGGATACGGCATGGGAAGTACTTCGCGTGCTCTCCTTTATGAGGGAAAGCCGGCTGGTTTATTCGCTGGCGATACAGGATTATGTAGGCGGTGGTGATGATCTTGCATAAGGTTTCAGAGAATGCGCGTGTCCTTGTTCAGCAGGAACTGGCGGATAAGGTGTTTCGCATGGAGGTGGAGGCTCCGCAGATTGCGGAGCTTGCCCGTCCGGGCCAGTTTGTTCATCTGCGGATTTTGACCGGGAGCTTCCTCTTGCGTCGGCCGGTAGGTGTAGCAGAAGCGGATCGGAAACGGGGAACCGTTGCCTTTATTTATCGTGTGGTTGGCCGCGGGACAGAAGCGATGGCTGGTCTGGTTACCGGCGAACGGGTCAACTTGTTGGGGCCTCTGGGACACGGATTTGACTGTGGGGTACGCCATCCTTTGATTGTCGGCGGTGGTATGGGACTCTCGCCGGTACTGTTTTACGCGGCGGCAATGAAAGGGAAAGCAGCTGTCCTTATGGGCGGAAGATCCGCGGCGGAGCTTTTTTGGCAAAACCTATACGCGCCCTATGCGGAAAAGATATTTTGTACAACGGACGATGGTTCGCTGGGGATAAAAGGATTTACAACGACCCTGCTGCCGGATCTTTTGCAGCGCGGCGATTATGATTTGATCACAGCTTGCGGTCCAGAAGTTATGATGCGTGGAATAGCCCGGATTGCCAAGGAACATGGCGTGCGCTGTCAGGTGTCGCTGGAAAAGCGCATGGGATGCGGCCTTGGAGCCTGCCTGTCCTGCTCTATTGATACGACGGATGGAAACCGCAGGAAGGTTTGCAAAGACGGACCGGTTTTTGAAGCAGGGGAGGTGTTCGCATGAGCCGGACGATGAATCCTCGTGATGTCAGGCTGCATACGAACCTTGCCGGTATCGAGATGAATACGCCGGTTCTTACAGCATCGGGAACGTTCGGTTTCGGCGAGGAATTTGCAGAGTTTGTCGATCTGTCCCGGCTGGGCGGAGTCATGGTCAAAGGAACGACGCTGAAGCCGCGCCGGGGAAATGACGGAGTTCGCATCACGGAAACTCCGATGGGGATGCTGAACTGCATCGGCTTGGAAAATCCCGGGGTGAATATTTTTTTGAAGGATATTCTTCCGCGGATCCAGCAGTATGGGATGAATGTTATTGTCAATATTTCCGGGAATACGGCGGAAGAATACGGCGTTCTGGCTGAAATGCTGGATGTTCCGGGCGTTGCAGCGATTGAACTCAACGTCTCCTGCCCGAACGTAAAGGAGGGCGGTATTGTATTCGGCACAGATCCGAAAGCCGCCGCTGCTGTGGTGCGTGAGGCGAAAAAGCGGACGAAAAAACCGGTGATTCTCAAGCTTTCGCCGAATGTCACAGATATTGTCGAAATGGCGAAAGCAGCGGAGGACGCTGGTGCGGATGTACTTTCTTTGATCAATACCCTTATGGGCATGGAAATCGACATCCATACATGCCGGCCGACTCTGGGGAATATCACGGGCGGACTTTCTGGTCCATGTGTCAAACCGGTTGCGCTGCGCATGGTCTGGCAGGTGGCTCAGGCGGTCCGGATACCGATCATCGGCATGGGAGGAATTTCGTGCTGGGAAGACGCAGTGGAATTCTTTCTGGCCGGTGCCAGTGCAGTGGCTGTAGGCACTGCCAATTTTGTCGATCCGTCTGTTACGATGAAAATATGCGACGGTTTGGATGATTATTTGTCCTGCCGTCATATGGAATCCATACGGGATCTGGTGGGTAAGGTTCAGCTGGGATAGAGGATAAAGGAGAGTGCTTGTTATGTCGGATGAACGCTTGATTGCCGCACTGGATTTTCATACCATGGAGAATGTCCGATCACTGGTCAGCGTGTTGGGCGATCGTGTAGGTTATTATAAAGTAGGCATGGAGCTGTTTTATCGTGTCGGCCCTGAGGCCGTGACCTGGCTGCGGGAACAGGGCAAACATGTTTTTCTGGACCTGAAGCTGCACGATATTCCCAATACCGTTGCCGGAGGCCTTTGCTCTTTGATGTGTCTTGGCGCTTCGATGCTCAATGTGCATGCGGGCGGTGGCTATACCATGATGAAAACGTCTGCGGATCGTCTGCATGAAGAAGCGGCAAGACTCGGCTTTGTCTGTCCGAAATTGATTGCTGTGACGGTGCTTACCAGTATCGGGCAGAAAGACTGGGATGGTTTGGGGCAGGCGCTGCCGATTTCCGATGCGGTCGTGCGCTATGCGTCGCTGGCGAAACAGGCCGGTCTGGATGGCGTGGTTGCTTCGCCGCAGGAGGCTGCACTGATCCGTAAGGCCTGCGGCCCCGATTTCCTGATCGTCACGCCGGGGGTGCGGCCGGCCGGCGCATCGACCGATGATCAAAGCCGTATTGCGACGCCGGCCGCAGCTCTGCGGGCAGGCGCCAGCCATTTGGTGATCGGCCGTCCTATACGTGCTGCTGCGGATCCCGGAGCGGCTGCTGATGCGATTTTAAAAGAAATGGAGACGGTATGATGATGACGGAACAGGAAGTAAAGGAACTGCTGGTCAAGACCAATGCGATCATGAATGGTCATTTTTTGCTGACCTCGGGACTGCACAGCCCGCATTATGTCGAGAAGTTTAACGTGCTGCAGCATCCGAAATATACGCAGCAGCTTTGCGAAGCGATGGCGGAAAAATTTAAAGACGCCCGGATTGAGACAGTGGTCGGCCCCGTGACCGGCGGTATCCTGTTGGCGCATGAAACAGGAAAAGCGCTGGGAACGCGCGCGATTTTTACTGAACGCGTGAATGGGAAGATGACCTTTCGCCGCGGTTTTTCTCTGCATGAAGGCGAGCGGGTCCTCATTGTTGAAGATATTGTTACAACCGGCGGATCGATCAAGGAAGTCATTGATGTCGTCAAAGAGCATGGCGGCGTGCCGGTAGCGGTAAGCATGCTCGTGGATCGCAGCGGCGGAAAGGTCAGCTTCGGTGACGTTCCTTGTACGGCGCTGCTGCATCTCGATGTGGAGGCATATAAACCGGAAGAGTGTCCGCTCTGTCAACAAGGCAAACCGCTCACGAAGAGAGGTCGCACAGGAAAATAAAGCGTGTTTTTGATTGGAGACATGGCCTTTTGCAGGCCGATGTAAACGGTGCGGGGTGTTCCTGCACCGTTTTTCATGTTATAATTATCTTTTGTAGTGCTGCGAATGGAGAAAGGCGGGTGCAAATGATTTGAAGGATGAGACGATAGAAAAAGTCAGAGCGGAGACGGAGCATTGGGGCTATATGGATCAGCTGCCGGAGGAATGGCATGGCTTTCATCTGGATCGCACCGTATCCGTCGGGAAAGATACGTATGATCTTTGCCGCTATGAAAATAAAGACCGCCATACGAGCGTGATTCTTTATTTTCATGAAGAGACGCATGAGTATAAACTGCGCCTGAAAATCGGTCTGATTGAATTCTGCCGGATTGAATACATTACCGCCGGTCTGGAATCCTTTGAGCATCTTCTGCGCAAGCAGCTTGAATTCTTGCTTATGGATATGGAAACCTTTAATCCCAAAACGTTAAGCAGCATTGTTTCGGATAAAAAGATCACGGAGTGGGCATTGGGCAGGGAACTGCCGGAGGAACTGGAAGGGTTTTCTCTTTTCATCCGGCCGGCACAGCCGGTTAAGATCAACAATGGGTCCTATATTGTTGTGGACTATGTGGATTTTTCTCTTGAGAGCAGTTTTACCCTTTATTATAATATATACCGGGATGAATTTTTTGCGGAAGCCCGCATCTGGAATATCCCGGACGTGAATTATGATTTTGATTCCAACGAGCTTCCGGAGCTTGAGGAAAAACTTCATCAGCGTCTTCTGCCGCGTCTGCAGGAAATTCGTAAGCGGGCGGAAACAGAAGCGGCGAACAAGAAAGAGGCCGTGAAAGGGAAGAGTGAATCGTGATTATTATTGATAAAGCTATTTTGCATATTTTGGATTTCCAGTCCGGTATGACAGTGTATTCGGATGAGTTACTTCCCGTGCAGGATAGTATTGAAACCTTTCTGTCCCGTCATATCGAAAAATCCTGGGGCAGTCAGGACGCCAAGCCGGGGAGTTTTTATGAGGACAGCGTTTTTCAGCAGAATATGGATTCGTATCTTCGCGGAGCGTCCGATTTTGTTGCTTTTTCCAAGGAAATCGCGCATACGCTGGAAAATGCCTTTGTTCACGCGGAGGAGATGGCTTCGGCGGATATCATTGTTGCGGATGTCCGCATCGACGACTGCCGGAAATTGGTCGTGTTTAAATCGAACAGTCATATAGGGTATACGCATCAGGTCAGCCAGACGGAACACGGCATACGGAATGAAATCATCAATCATTATTCCATCATGCCCAATCTTACCCAGAAAATGGATGAATTTGCGTTTATTGATACAGAGAGCCGTGAGGTATCGGTCTGCGCGAAAAAATATACGATAGATGGCAATGCTCTGTTTGTTTTTCCTGAGATCCTGCTGGAATGCAGCCTGACGCCGTCTCCGAAGGAGGCGATGCGAAATCTCAGCAAAACGGCTGCAAAAGTCGCCGAGGCTTACGGACAGGACAAGGTTTCGACAGAAGCGGCGGTTAAGAGCTATGTGACGGAGAATATGCAGACATCGGATGAACTGGATCTTGCCGAGGCAGGAAAAGAAATTTTTCGGGAAAATCCGGCGATGCAGGCCGATTTCGATCAGGCGATTCGTGACGCCGGTTTTACCGAGCCGGTCCGCATGGATCAGGAAGCGACATTGAAAAGAGTCTGCAAGCATAAATTAAAAACAGATACTGGAATTGAATTGACCATTCCAACGGACTATTTTGATAATACGGAGTACGTGGAATTCAACAATAATGCCGATGGAACACTTTCCATCACGCTGAAGCATATTTCCAATATTGTCAATCGCGGTTGAAGGTGAGGCGAAGTTATGCAGGTTGCTGGAAATCTGGCCAATATCAAAACTTATTTGCTGGAACAGCTCAAGTCGATCTATGAGTTATCTGTTCCGATCGGCCAGTTGTCAACGCGTGAGCTGAATGCGCGGCTGGTTGGGATTACGGATACGCTGGATCGTGAAGTGGCGGTCTATGTCAATCGTCAGGGGAAAGTGGTTCAGGTTTCTTTGGGGGATGCAGACACGGTAGATTTGCCTGCAATACACCGTCAGAGCAGGTCGGACCGGCGTCTTTCAGGAATACGGTGCATCCATACGCATCCAAGCGGGGATGTGAGGCTGAGCGAACCGGATCTTTCTTCGCTGCGCCGTTTGCGGTTTGACTGTATGGCGGCCATTGGCAGAAGTCAGGACGGCAGTATAATCGGTGCTTTGGGATTCCTTTCCGGTGAGACCGGTGCTGATGGTATGGAAGAACTTTCCTCATTTGGCCCTGTGTCCGAACGGATTCTGAACCAAGTCCATTTGCCCCGGCTTATTTTGGCTGTCAATAAAAAGCTCGGTGCGCAGACCGCCAAAACGACCAAGGAGGAGGAAGAGCGTGCTATACTGGCCGGTCTTGCCTGTTCGGGACGATCAGGGCAGACGATAGAAGAATCCGTTCATGAGCTGGAATGCTTGGCTGAAACGGCCGGCGCTGTCGTCGTCGGGACCTTTATACAACATCGGGACCGCCCGGACGCGGCTTTTTTCCTTGGGAAGGGAAAGGTTGCAGAAATGGCGATGGAAATTCAGAATCGCGGGGCAAGCCTGCTGATTCTGGATGATGAGCTCACACCCTCCCAGCAGTATAATCTTGAACAGGTACTCGGAATTAAAGTCATTGACAGGACGGCGCTGATTTTGGACATTTTTGCCCAACGGGCCCGTTCCAGAGAGGGAAAGCTTCAGGTTGAACTGGCACAGCTGAAGTATAACCTTCCGCGTCTGGGCGGACAGGGCTTGTCGCTGTCGCGTCTGGGCGGCGGAATTGGAACGCGCGGACCCGGCGAGACTAAGCTGGAGGTCGATCGGCGGCGTATCTATACGAAAATTCATGATGTGGAAAAGCAGCTCGATGAAATTAAGGAGCGCCGGTCGATGCATCGGCTGCGGCGCAGGGAATCGCGCATTCCGTTGGTTGCTCTGGTCGGCTATACGAATGCGGGCAAATCGACGCTGCTCAATAAACTGACCGGCGCAGAGGTGCTGGCCGAGGATAAGTTGTTTGCTACGCTGGATCCGACGACACGTCATCTTGTTTTGCCTGAACAGCAGGAAATTTTGCTGACCGATACGGTGGGGTTTGTCCGGAAACTGCCGCATACGCTGGTGTCGGCATTCCGGGCCACTTTGGAGGAAGTTCAGGAGGCGGATCTGCTGCTTCATGTGGTCGATTGCAGCTGTGAGCAGTATGAGCAGCAGATCGCCGCTGTGATTGAAGTGTTGCAGGAGCTTCGGGCTGACCAGAAACCGACCTTCTATGTGTTCAATAAGGCAGATTGTATGGAAAATGAGAGTGTCCGTGCCAGAATGCTGCAGGGACGTGAGGGGATATGCGTTTCTGCTCGTACTGGCGAAAATTTGGCGGAATTGCAGCGCCGGATCGAGCAGTTTTTCCGGGAAAGCCGGGTAACGATGAAGCTGCTGATTCCTTTCAGCGATGGCGGAGCGATCACGAGACTGCATCAGCTTCATGCGGTACGCAGTACGGAATATGCGGCGGAAGGGACACGGCTGACGGTCAGCCTTCCCGCCTCGGAAAGAGAGCCGTTTGAAAAATATAGTGAGGAGTAATAGTTGTGTCATTTTCAAAGAAAGTACAGGATCTGAAAGAAGAGGTACTCAAAGAGTCCGATCCTCTTTTTCGACATGTGGAGGACGTAGCAGAAGCGAATACGTTGAAGGTTCTCGATGCCATGCGTGAATGCAGGGTGTCAGATGCTCATTTTAATACCACAACGGGCTATGCTTATGATGATATCGGCCGCGGCAAGTTGGAAGAGCTTTATGCGAAGGTCTTCGGTGCTGAACGCGCTTTGGTCCGCACGCAGTTTGTTTCCGGAACACATGCACTGGCTACGGTGCTGTTCGGCATTCTGCGTCCGGGGGATGAGCTGGTTTCGCTTACAGGAAAACCGTATGATACGATGCAGACGGTCATTGGCTATGATCATCCCAGCGCTGGTTCGTTGAAAGAGTTTGGTATTCTTTACAATGAATTGCCGATGATTGACGGCAGGGTGGATCTGGATGGCATAAAAAGCGTGATCTCTGAGAAAACCAAAATGGTTGAAATTCAGCGTTCCCGTGGTTACAGTATGCGCAATCCTTTGTCGGTGGAGGATATCCGTGTGATTACGGACGAGGTACACCGTATCAAGCCGGATTGCATCTGTTTTGTCGATAATTGTTATGGCGAATTTGTTGATACGCTGGAACCGACGCAGGCCGGTGCGGATATCATGGCCGGTTCGCTGATCAAAAATCCGGGCGGTGGTATTGCTCCTGCCGGCGGCTATATTGCAGGAAAGGACGAACTGGTGGAGCTGGCATCTTACCGGCTGACGGCACCGGGGATGGGGGATGAGCTGGGTGCCAGTCTTGCCAATAACCGCCTTTTGTTCCAAGGGTTGTTCCTCGCGCCTCATGTGGTAGCGCAGGCTATAAAGGGAGCCTTGTTTGCCGCAGGGATGTTTGCCAAGCTGGGGTATAAGACGCTGCCGCTTCCCACAGACATCCGCGGAGACATCATACAGGCTATTGAACTGGGGTCTGCGGAAAAATTGATTGCTTTTTGCGGCGGAATACAGAAATATTCGCCTGTGGATTCTTACGCGGCGCCGGAGCCGTGGGATATGCCCGGGTATGCGGATAAGATTATTATGGCTGCCGGTACCTTTGTACAGGGCGCATCTATTGAGTTCAGTGCAGATGGCCCGATGCGCGCGCCTTATAATGTCTATCTTCAGGGAGCCTTGACGTTTGAACACGCTTTGATCGGAATCATGGGAGCTGCGCAGGCAGTGCTTGATCTGGATTCCGAGTGAGCTGCCTGCCGCGGTCTGCTGCAAAGCATTTAACAAGAAGCGCTGTGCGCTGCATGAGATGATTTTGTGTGCGAATCATAAAGAGATTCACGTATGGGATTATCGATTGGCGGTGCATAGCGTTTTTTTTGTTCTCAGATTATCCTGCATGATGTTGCTAAAGCAACATATATGAGTCGGATTTGATGATATAATACAGACAAATGCAACGATTACAATAATTGGGGGAAGAGTATGCGAATCGATGAACTTGGACTGCAGGAGCTTCCTTTTTTTCGCGGACTGACTCAGGCGGAGATGAAGCGCTTCATTAAAGCAACTGGTGCGGCAGCAAAGCATTATGAGAAGGGGACGCGCGTCCTTAGAGCGTATGAATCCAATGGAAGGATCGGTATTTTAGCAGACGGTGAGGCGATCATTCTGGCTGAAGACCGCTTTGGCAATGAGTCCGTCGGACATCGTTTGGAACGAGGTGCGCTACTCGGCTGCATATCGGCCATTTTGCCGGATTATCCAAATCCTGCTTCGGTTGAGGCAGTATCCGATGTGTGGATCCTTTGGGTTCCTTATAAGGAGCTGTTGGAATCGGGCTCTCATTTCGGACGGATTCATGGGATTGTCATGAGGAATCTTCTGGTCGCGTTCAGCCGGAAAAACGTGCTTATGATGCAAAAACTGGAGGTGCTTTCACAGAAAACCTTGAGAGAGCGGCTGATCTTGTATTTACTTCAGCGTGCAAGACATCAGCGCACGATGCAGGTCCGTGTTCCGGGCCGCGTCCAGCTGGCCAAAGAGCTGGAATGCAACAGGAGCGCGCTGACCCGTGAGATCGGCCTGATGAAGGAACAGGGGATTCTGGCATGCGGCCCGGATTGGATGCAGCTCAATGAGGAACGAATTCGGGAGGAGAGGTGATGTCATGATCCGCCTGACGTTTTCTGGTGTAACGAAATGTTTTGATGGCAGAACAATTATCAGGAATTTTTCCGCTGAGGCTTTATCGGGACAAATTACGGCTGTGACAGGGATAAATGGAAGCGGTAAGTCGACATTGCTGAAGCTGGCAGCCGGATTATTATTGCCCGATACGGGCAGCGTCATCGTCCGGGAAGACGGTAGTGTGTGGCGAAAGAATGACCGCTGCAGACGGGTTGGCATGGTTGCGCCGGATATGCATGTTTATTCCGAGCTGACCGCGCGGGAAAATCTGGATTTTTTTTTAGGCTTTCGTTATAATGTGCCGCTTTCTGATCGCCAATATGATGAACTGATGTCCCGGGTCGGGCTTCAACCTGATGCCATTTTAAAAAAGCGGGTGAGAAATTTTTCGACTGGCATGGAAAAACGTCTTCATTTGGCCATCCTTCTTGCGTCAGGCGCTGATGTCTGGCTGCTGGATGAGCCGGGAGCTCATCTTGACAGGGCGGGGCGTTGTCTGGTACAGAGGGAGGCTCGCAGGGCCGCGGAAGAAGGGAAGCTGGTGCTTTGGGCAACCAATGATGCGGAAGAGGAGGCGGAGGCCGATGCAAGTATCGCTTTATCGGGCCGTTGAGGCGGTCTTCCGCAAGGAGGCGCTCATCTCTCTGCGTTCGCGCGCATCGTGGCTCGTCGTCCTGATGTTTGCGCTGACGACGCTCTCGTGCGTGAGCCTGCTGATGCAGGGCGATGTGCTGTCGCCGCGTCTCGCGGCGGCCATGCTCTGGGTCATCCTGTTCTTTTCTCTGCTCTCTGGCGCTGGCCGCGGCTTTGCCGATGAGGAGCAGGAAGGGACTCTGATGGCGCTTTCGGTCTACGGCAGCCCGCAGGCTGTCCTTTTCGGCAAGGGGATCTTTATGGCAGTTCTGCTGTTTGCGCTTTCCCTGCTCATCGTACCCGTTTACCTCGTGCTCATGGATATCCCTGTTTTTTCGGTACTGCTGCTCTTCGCAGCCTTGCTGGCCGGTACATATGGCATGGCGATGGCGGGCACGCTGCTTTCGGCGCTGATGGTCGGTGCCAAGGCGCAGAACGGTCTGCTCGCCATCCTGATGTTGCCGGTGCTGCTGCCCATCCTGCTGCCGGCTATCGTGCTGACGGCAGGCTGCTTCTCGGGCGAGGCGGTGAGGATTTCGTATCTCGTCGGCATGTTGCTCTATGACGGAATTATGACGCTGGCCGCATCTTTGCTGTTTGATTTCCTCTGGTATGAGGACTGATCTGCGAATATATGTAAGGAGTTGATTCGATGAAGTCGTGTGAGAAGGGGCTCTGGCTCTTTATCCTGTTGCTGACGGCCGGTCTTTTCTATGCCGTGTTTTTTTTCGTGCCGCCGGCCGAGGGGCTCGGCAGCCTCGTGCGCATCGCCTTCTTCCACATCCCCGTGGCCTGGGGGTCGGTGATTGCCTTCCTCGTCGGTGCCTGGTATGCTCTGCGTTATCTGCGGCGGCCGGGGAAGCGTTTTGATGCCATCAGCGCGGAGTCTGCGCGGCTCGGGCTCATCTTTGTCGTGCTCGCGACGCTGAGCGGAGCTGTTTTCTCGAAGCTGACATGGGGCGCGTATTGGAATTGGGATCCGCGGCAGACGACGATCTTCGTCCTGCTGTTGATTTACGCGGCGTATCTGACGCTGCGCTCGGTGATCACGGATGAGCGGCGCCGCGCGCGCGTATCAGCCATCTACGCGCTGTTCTCGTTTTTGACCGTTCCGTTCCTCATCTTCATCATCCCGCGGTTCTATTTTTCGCTTCATCCATCGCCCGTTCTCAACGGCAGCGGCTCCATTGAGATGGATCCCGTCATGCTGCGTGTGCTGCTTCTGTCTCTGCTGGATGTGACGCTCATCTACATAGCTCTGCTCGGTCATCGCGTGAAAGAGGTGCATCATCATGAAACGTAAGATTCTGCTCATCGTGCTCCTGCTGGCCTTTATCGGTTACGCCGGATGGAGTTTTGCCGACTCGGTCACGCCATACGTTGGCATCAAGGAGGCAAAGGCAGCGACTTCCTCAAGTGTTCAGGTCAAGGGATTGCTGGCAAAGGATGCACCGGCTCCACATATGGAGGGGAAGGATTTCGTATTTACCCTGCAGGATGAGGAGACGGGCGAGACACTGCTCGTACATTATCACGGCACGAAGCCTGATCAGTTTGACGAGGCGCATCACATCGTCGCTATCGGCAAGATGCAGGGCGAGGCATTCTCCTCGGACAAGCTTCTCATCAAGTGCCCGTCGAAGTACGAGCAGAAGAAGTGACGCAGCCTGAATACAACTTACATGCAATCTATGGGGGACTCATAGTATGATTGGAACAATATCTCTGGCAACATCTCTGTTCTTTGCCCTGCTGGCCGCGATGGCCTATGGCTATGTGATGAAGGTAAAGGCTGATCGGGATCGGGCTCGGTGCTGGGGGCGGCGGTCGCTTTTCGGCGCGTGCCTGTCAGCTGTCGTCGCATCGGCCTATCTTTGGGCGATGATTCTCGGTGATCATTTCGAAATCGCCTATGTGGCGAACTATTCGTCGAGGGAACTGCCGCTCATGTACAAGATTTCGGCGTTCTGGGCCGGGCAGCAGGGGTCGCTGCTCCTGTGGATGCTCGTTCATGCGCTTGCCTCGCTCTACCTTTGCGGCAGAGAACGGATGACGGCGGCGGGGCTCACCGTCTACGCCGTTCTTGAGTCGCTGCTCGTCATCCTCGTACTGGCCAAGAGCCCTTTCGTGGCCTCGGCAACGGCCGTGCAGGACGGCGTCGGCCTCAATCCGATGCTGCAGGATCCGTGGATGGCCGTACACCCGCCGATCATCTTCATCGGCTATGCGCTGCTGGCTGTGCCGTTCGCCTATGCGCTGGGCGCTCTGCTCAAGGAGGAAGCAAAGGAAAATTGGCTGGATCCGGCACGTCGCTGGGCGCTGATTGCCTGGGGCTTTCTCGGCGCCGGCGTCTTCATCGGTGGTTACTGGGCTTACAAAGTGCTCGGCTGGGGCGGCTATTGGGGCTGGGATCCTGTAGAGAACTCTTCACTCGTGCCGTGGCTGCTCGCTGGCGTATTTGTCCACGTCCTTCACGTCGCAAAGAGGCGCCCAGCGGCGCTCCTTGTGCTGCATCTCTCCGTCATTTTCACGTTCGCACTCGTCATCTATGGCACGTTCCTGACGCGCAGCGGCATTCTCGGCGATTTTTCGGTCCACTCGTTCAGCGGCACGAGCATTGGCATGACGCTGGCCGTTGCCAATGCCGTCGTGCTCATAGGCGGTCTTGTGCTGCTCGCGCTCAAGGCGGGCAGCCTGCCGCAGGGCAAGGTATACGAAGAATATGCGAGCCGCGAGTTCTGCCTGCTTCTGGGGGCGCTGCTGCTCGTCTTCATCGCGGCCATCGTATTCATCGGCATGTCGATGCCGCTCTTTACGCAGCTCCTCGGCAAGCCGGCTGCCGTCGACACGGACTTTTATGTGCGCACGACCCTGCCGTTGGCCATCGCCATGTGTCTTGTCATGGCTGCCGGTTCCTGCCTTTGTTACGGGAAACAGGCAGAGCCGTTTCACAGAGCCGTTCCTGCTGCGCTCGCGGTTATCGGCTTTGCACTTGCTTTCCTTGCAGGCGTGCGCTCGCCGGGGCTGCTCGTGCTCGCAGCTGTCTCCATCCTGCTCCTCGGCGAGACGCTCGTCAGTTGGCGCCGCAATCTGCTGCGCTTCGGCGCGATGGCCGCGCACAGTGGCATAGCGCTGGCGCTCTTTGCGATGGTGCTTTCGGGCGGTGCCAGCCAGTCGCTTTCGCAGGAGTTCAAGCCCGGTGACAGCGCGCAGATCGCCGGCCACACGGTCACGTATGAGGGCCAGGCTTTTGCCGATGACAGCACGATGAAGTTCTACTGCTATCGCGTTGATGGCAGCGAGGTGCGCGCCATGACGAAACTCCACAGGAACGGCGAGGATGCCGCGCGTGAACCGGCTATCGCCCACATGCTCACAGGCGATATCTATATCGCGCCGACGCCGCCGAAGGACACGGGACGTATGGAGCTCATCCTCAAGCGCGGCCGTATGGGGATGGGCGACCTCTTCGCCTACCGATACGATGATGTTACGATGGAGGATCAGCCGGACGGCACGATGCTCGTGACGGCTGCGATCGCCGTGACAGACGGCGAAACCGTCGAGCACGCACAGCCAGCCATTATCGCGACGCGTGACGGCGGCACTTCGACGCCGGTTCCCGTATTCGGCGGCCAGAAGCGCATCCGCCTGACGGGGATCTCCGCCAACGACTCGCAGGCGCGCCTCGAGATCCTGCCGTCGGCTGAAGAAGAAGCGCAGATCGCCGTGACGGCTTCCGTCAGCACAAAGCCCTTCATTTATCTGCTCTGGATTGGCGCCGTTGCTGCCTCGCTCGGCTGCTTTGCAGCTATGCGCCGCTGACTTTGCGATGGAACCTGTTTTTTGTTGTTCTATCGATAGTATTGGCTTTTGGTCAATCGCATCCCCTTTGTTCCATAAATATGAAGTATGAAAAGATTCTGAAAGGCGTTGCGCCAGCAACGCCTTTTTCGTATCTATAATGATATAATAATAAAAAATAAGGTGGAATAAGAGAGGAGGGGAACCAGAGTGGAGTTCAAGGAACTATTTCAGAAACATACACTGGCCTGTCTGGCGGGCGGTTTCGTCATTGGCGTGGCGGTTTGCGGCATCGGCTCAGCGGCCATGGCCTTTTCGGGATCGCCGGCTTTCTGCGGGTCGTGCCATGCGATGAAAGGAGAGGCGGCGACCTTTGCGATGTCTTCGCATCGCGAGCTGGAATGCACGGACTGCCACCTGCCGCACGACAATGCGGTGCACTACATGTTCGAGAAGGGCCGTACGGGCATGATCGACACGTATCATGAAGTGCTTCGCGACTATCCGGCGAATATAAAAATCTCGTCTGAGGGCAG
This sequence comes from Wylensekiella montiformis, assembly GCF_009697385.1. Classification (GTDB taxonomy): domain Bacteria; phylum Bacillota; class Negativicutes; order Selenomonadales; family Selenomonadaceae; genus Selenomonas_A; species Selenomonas_A montiformis. The sequence goes on along the minus strand of NZ_VUNL01000006.1, from coordinate 2,414 downwards.
GCAGACGGTCAATGACAACTGCCTGCGCTGCCATCAGACGACGATGGGCAATGTCCACGCCGATGTTGGTGTCAGCATGGACACTGGCGGCGATTGTCTCAAGTGCCACAGCAGTATCGCACATGGTTCAAATCATCTCGAAGGGGGGATAAAAGTTGAGTAAACTACAGAAGATATTGACGGGTATCATCGCTGTCTGCGTTGTGTTTTTCGGCTTTGTCGTTTTTCGCATTGCTGCGGCTCCCGATGATGACAGTGTCAAACTCGCTAAGATACCTCAGGAAAAGCAGCTGGGCAAAGAAGCCTATAAGGATGCATATCCGCTGGAATACAATTCCTTTATGAAAAACAACGATACCTCGCCGTCACCTACGGGATATGGCGGCGCGCAGGAGGGAAATTCGCATTTAACCGAACAGCCCGAAATGATCGAAAATTTCAAGGGGTATAAATTCGCCATCCAGTACGATGACGACCGCGGCCACACCTATGCGGGCGTGGACTTCAAGAACACGAAGCGCCTGCCCGGGCAGAAAGGCAGCTGCATCACCTGCAAGGGTTCTTATATGTATGATGTCTATTACAAGCAGAGCGGCTGGGACTATGCTTCAAAACCGATTGACCAAGTCATGGCGCCGATCGAGGATGACCAGTGGTTCGGCTGCTCGAGCTGTCACGATCCGGAGACGATGGAGCTTCGTGTTTATCAGCAGGGCTTCATCGATTCCATGGCACGGCGCGGCATCGATGTAAATAATGCTTCGCATAACGATAAGCGCGCGTATGTCTGCGCACAGTGCCATAATGAGTATTACTTTACAAAAGAAGATGGACGTGTCAATCATCCGTTTGACAACGGACTGGATGCGGAGTCCGAGTACCAGTTCTATCAGTCCGGACAGGCTGGCGCCTTCAAGCAGGACTGGATCCATGCAGATTCCAAAGCCCCGATGCTCAAGGCACAGCATCCGGATTTCGAGACCTGGGCGACGAGCGTCCACGCTGATGCTGGTGTTACCTGCGTCGACTGCCATATGCCGTATATGAGGGAGAATGGCCAGAAGTACACCTCGCACTGGATGACGAATCCGCTGAAGACGACGGAAGCATCGTGCCTCAAGTGCCACGACGAGAGCGCCGAGACGCTCAAGGCGCGCGTTCAGACGATCGGCGACAACACCTTCAAGCTCCAGCGCATCGCTGGCAAGACGGTCGCACGAGCTCATAAGACGATTCAGGCAGCGATGGAGGCAGGCGCGACGGATGAGCAGCTTGCGGCATCGCGGCAGCTGGTTCGTGAAGCACAATGGTATTGGGATTGGGTAGCCGCTGAGAACAGTATGGGCTTCCATAATCCGGATAAGATTATGCGTACTTTGGGGCTGGCCATTGATAAGGCACATGAGTGCATAGAAGTGACCAATGCTGTGGTAAAAGGGAGCTTGTAAATTCTTATTGGAAGTTCAGATACAAAAAAGATTCCGCCGTGATACATTGCGGCGGAATCTTTTTTGTATTTTTTTGTTGTTCCGGTACAGCCGATGTTACATCTGACGATATACGCCGATCACTTTGCCGAGAACACGAACATTTTTTTCGTAGAATGGCTTCATGGTATCATTTTCCGGCTGGAGACGGATGAGGTCTTTTTCGTGATAGATACGCTTCACCGTGGCGCTTTCGCTGTTTACAAGGGCAACGACGATTTCTCCGTCATGGGCGGAAGACTGCTGCCGGACCATGACATAATCTCCATCGCAGATTCCTGCATTGATCATACTTTCTCCCGAGACCTTCAGCATAAAGGTCTGGTCGGAGGTTCCGAGCAGGCTTTGAGGAAAAGAATAGACGTCCTGCACATTCTGTTCGGCTAAAATTGGCGTACCGGCCGTTACGGTGCCGATGAGCGGGACCGGGACATTTTTTCCCCAGGGCTTTTCGTCGAGAATATCAATAGCCCGGGGTTTGGTTGGATCCCGCTTGATCATGCCGTTTTCTTCCAGACGGGCGAGGTAGCCATGGACGGTGGAGCTGGACTTCAAGCCGACAGCTTTGCCGATTTCCCGTACGGAAGGAGGATAACCTTTTTCCAGCAGAAAGGTTTTGATATATTGGAAAATTTCTTTTTGACGTTCGCCGGAAGTTCGTGTTTTGCGCATGCTATCTGCCTCCTGATCTGATTCACTTTTGTCGTCAATGGATTTGCCGAAATATACTTTCTTATGAATATTGTATCATATTCATGGCTTGTATGGAACAGGCTTTCGAAAAATATTTTTATTTCTTGTGTAGGTTTGTCAATGATGTGAGACCGATAAAAGTTATCAATTATGAGGCATTCCCATAGATGTAATCCATAATATCGCCTTGGATTTTTGGGGCTTTTTTCGGTTGAAATACAAGGGATAATGCTT
>NZ_VUNL01000005.1 GCF_009697385.1 Wylensekiella montiformis | reverse complement strand
GTATCCGTGGTAAAATGATTTTGATCCATAGCGATTCTCCTTTGTGGTTGTGTTTTTGTGCAACTACATTTTACCACAAAGGTTCGCTATGGATTTTTAAGTGTTCAACTTAATTATACAATCCGCCATTCTTTGCCGTCTGGCAAACCGGACAGATTCCAAAAAAATAATACTGATGATCCGTCAGGACATAGCCGGTTTCCTGCGCCGCCGCCTGCTCCATATCCCGGCTAGGCAGCTCCGTCATGACATCGTCCACGCGCCCGCACTTTATGCAGCGGATATGCGGATGATGACTGGTATTGGCATCATAGCGGAATGCTTCTTCGCCCACATTCAGCTCCTGCGCCAGTCCCACCTCGCAGAGAATGGACAGCGTCTTGTAAATCGTAGCCAAACTCATGGTCGGATAATATGGCTGCAACTCCCGGTACAGCATCTCCGCGTTCGGATGCGCCGTCGTATGCGAAAGCGCGTTGTATACGGCCAGCCGCTGCGGCGTAACCTTAAACCCCTGCTCCCTTAACAGGGCGGTCACTTCTTTCGGCTTCATCATCGTCTTCATAAAATCCCCCTTTCCATTCAGCCGAAATGCCCGGCTTTTGTAACCAATAATAATTATCTATTTGTTTATATTTTAGTAAAAAAACATTCTCCTGTCAACCGATTCATTCCGCCGGATATCCCCATCTTCCGCCGCGCCGCAGCAGGCGTTTCCGCTTTTGTCTGATTATTCCGTGCTTTAGCAAAACACTTTCTTTTATTTTCTTAAATGAAAGCCTTTACATTCGTTTTAGAAAACGGTATACTATGAGCCAGAAAAGGGATAACAACGATTTATAGATGTAAAGGAGTTTGATAACTATGAAGAAGAATGAGGTACTTCGCCCGATTGCCATGATTGCCCTGATGTTCAGCCTGCTGCTTGGCCTGACCGTCGTGTCGTTCTCCCGTCCGGCTGTGCTCGACGATGTCACAGCCGCCGGCTACGCGCAGCGCTATGTGCCGAGAGACAGCGTATTAAACGGCGTCGCCGACGAGGGCAGCGACTATGTGGCGACGTTCAGCCGGGAAGACGCCGGTATGGACATCACCTATAAGCTGACCGTCAACAAGGCCAGCCAGGAGATCACGAACGTCCGCATGGAAGTCAACGACGGCGGCAACATCGTAGTCAGCAACACCGATTCAAACGTCAGCCGCTGACCCGCCCGGCCATCGGCGCAAAAAAACGGGAATCCGACAATCTTTTGCCGGATTCCCGTTTTTTGTATGCCAAAGCCCGCAGAAGCTCCTCCGTCAAACCTCGCCAGCCATCTTTTCCACCGCTTCCGAGGTCTTCCGCAGCGCATTGCTTTCCTTCGAAATCTGCTGAATCAGATCGGCCTGCTCGACGTTGACCTCCGTGAGCTGGGCGATCTCCTCGTTCAGCGAATGAATCGAATTGCGAATCTTGGTCAGAATATCCGTGATCTGCTGCGCCGAATCCGCACTGTTCTCCGCCAGCTTGCGGACCTCTTCGGCGACGACGGCAAAGCCGCGTCCCTGCTCGCCGGCGCGGGCCGCTTCGATGGCCGCGTTGAGGCCCAGCATATTCGTCTGCGTCGCAACGCCCTTGATGAATTCAATCACCTTATCCGTTTCCGTGACTTCGTCGGCTGCTTTGGCGGTAAGCTGCTTGAGACTCTTGCCGCTGTCTGCCAGCGATACGGCTTTTTCTGAAATCATGCGAAGCGACGTGGACAATGTCTCCGTAGCCTGCGACAACTGCTCTGCCGTTTCGTGCATGGCCCGCTGATGTTCCAGCGACTGATGAACGGCCACCGCCCCGACGATCTGCCCGTTTTCCTCCAATGGGATGCTGACCGCCACATAAGGCACGCCGTATACTTCTTTTTTCACCTGCACCACCACGCGGCGCTTCTCGTTCATAGCCACGGCCACCGCCGCTCCCGGCTTGACCGCTTCGCCGACCACGACCTGCGAAGCGATCTCCTGAATCGAGTTGGATGCGATCCATTTTTCCCGGTCTGAAACGACCATCCCCACCCGCTGCGTCATAAGCCGCGGCAGCAGCGGCGTCACTGCCTGAAATGCCTCCAATATGGAAACTGCCATTGCGATTCCCCCTTACAACAGACTTCGTAACCATTCATTACGCACTGTTTGATTTACATATAATAATTTTCTGCAAAAAAAGCGGATTCCCTGCCGGCGGAATCCGTTTCTCCATTTATTTCTCCCTCCATCCGGTCATTTGCTGAAAAACAGCGCATAATAGCCGTTGATAAAAATCAGCAGCACAATCAGAGGCAGAATCCATGTCACATAAAAGCGCACGCCATCCGGGAACCGGACGCCCCGTCCCGTATTCGCCTCCCGAATAAAGGAATCCCAGCCCCAGCCCAGACGGCTCGTACAAAAGGCCAGATAAACCAGCGAACCAAGCGGCAGGAGATTGTTGCTGACAAAGAAATCCTCAAGGTCCAGCACGCAGGACCCCGGTCCGAACGGCTGGAAGCCGCTCCAGACATTAAAGCCGAGCACGCAGGGCAGGGACAAAAGAATGATGGCCGGTATGCCCCAGCGAATGATCGTCCGCCGATCCCGGCGAAGAAGCTCGAAAAAGCAGACAATCAGATTTTCGAATACGGCAATGACCGTAGACATCGAAGCAAAGGACATGAACAGAAAAAACAGAGCGCCCCAGAGCCGGCCGAGCGGCATCGCAAGGAATACATTGGGCAGCGCGACAAACAGCAGATTCGGGCCGCTCGCCGGATCCACACCATAGCTGAAACAGGCGGGGAAGATAATCAGCCCTGCCATGATCGCGACAAACGTATCCAGAAGCACCACCCAGATCGCTTCGCCGGTCAGACGCTTGGACTTGCCGATATAGCTGCCGAAGATCGCCAGTGCGCCAATGCCGATGGAAAGCGTAAAGAACGCCTGCCCCATCGCGGCAAAGACCACCTCTTTCCAGCCGTATGCCTGCAGCCTGCCAAAATCCGGATACAGGTAATAGCGCAGTCCCTCGCCGCCTCCCGGCAGCAGGACGCTGTTGACCGCCAACGCAACCATCAGCAGAAGCAGGCAGGTCATCATCCACTTCGTAATGCGCTCCACGCCAGCCTGCACGCCAAGATAGCAGACGCCGCCGCAAAGCAGCACGACCAGCGCCATATATCCGCCCATCGTCACAGGATCCTGCAGCAGCGCGCCGAATGCGGCGCCGACGCCGGCCGCATCCAGCCCATCAAGCCCCCCGGACGCCATCTTGTACAGATAATACAACATCCAGCCGGAAACCGTCGTATAAAACATCATGAGCAGCAGATTGCCCGCAATCGCTCCGTATTTATACCAGTGCCATTTCGTCCCCGCCGGCTCCAGCACATCAAACGATTTGGCCGCGCTGCGGACACTCGCACGGCCGACAGCAAACTCCGCCACCATGATCGGCAAGCCGAGCAGCAGCAGAAAGGCCAGATAAATCAGCACAAAAGCCGCGCCGCCATATTGCCCGGTGATATAAGGAAACCGCCAGACATTGCCCAGCCCGATCGCACATCCCGCCGACACCAGAATAAATCCCAGACGTGTCGAAAAACTTCCCCTTGACTCCAAAAAAACACCCCTTCTGCGAAAATACAGGCCGTCACTTCAAACGGCCTCTGATGAAGTTTTATTTATCTTACCGCATCGATCGGATCTTGTCCAGCAGCGCACGGCAGCCGCGCAGCACGTCGCGGTACGTCGCATCGAAATCCCCCGTATACCAGGGGTCCGCCACATCGCGCCGCTCTCCCGCAAAGCTCATGAGCAAATGGCACGTTTTCTGCGGATCATTGCCGGTCAGCCGCATCAAATCACGCATATTCTCCGAATCCATGGCAACGATGACATCATATGCCCCGTAATCCGCCCCGGTAATCTGGCCAGCCTCCCGCCGCGAAAAAGGAATCCCATTGGCCCGCAGCACACGCTGCGTCCCCGGATGCGTATCACTGCCGATCTCATCCGTCCGGCAAGCCTTCGACTCCACCGCAATCTCCTCAGCAAGCCCTGCCCGCCGCACCAGCTCCCGCATCACAAACTCCGCCATCGGCGACCGGCAAATATTGCCGTGGCAAACAAAAAGTATCTTCTTCATCACAAATCTCCTTCCAGATATGACGTGATACGCCGTGAAATGCCCGTTTGTGCCGACTTTGCTGAGAGTACACCAGAATTGTCAAAAAGTGTAGCAGTGGCATAATAGGGCAAATCAGGGCATATTAAGTCCCTCATAAGTAGTAAACTTAACGCACAAACGTCCACTTTGTGGACATTGTGCGCCCGTCCTTACAGTAAATCCTGCCAATCGCGCTGCGCCTGCGGCTTGCGCTCTTGGGGATTTACATAGTAAAAACGTAGTAGGAATGGGGGGTACTACTCCCGCAAGCCCCTGAAAATGTCGACGGCAAATGAACATTTTCTTTATCATAGCATGGGAAATAGCGAATCACAATATCCTCACATCATTGACAAACCTACAGAGGGATATGTCCATGTGACATATCCCTCTCTTGCATTATCTGTCGTTATTGCTGTTAATCGTTCCTCCGCTATGGCGCAGTATTCCGGCGATATTTCAAATCCGATAAAATCCCGTCTGGCAAGCCGAGCCATCTTCGCCACCATAGATCCGATTTCGTTCCAACATCATGTCATCCGCCCTTCCTGGAGCGGAGCAGTTGTTCCATCTTGTCCACTTGGGGCAGTCCCTCGAATGTGGTGGTGCAGTTTTGCTTGACGATTTCAAAAATCTCGTACCACAGCAGATTGGCTTGCTTTTGGTATTGCATTTGTTTCACTTTTGCGTTACAATACTTCAAAAGGAGGGATTGTCATGCCTAAGACAGCCAACATCAACCTTCGCATCGAGCCGGATATCAAAGCCCAAGCCGAGGCCGTATTCTCCAGCCTTGGCATCTCGGTCACCGATGCTATCAATGTCTTTCTTCATGCATCCATCATGGAAGGCGGTTTTCCGTTTCAGCCCAAACAGCCACGATACAATCGTGAAACTGTGATGGCCATGCAGGAAGCACGGGACATCATGGCCGGAAAAGTCAAGGCAAAACGCTACAGTTCCTTGAATGACATTTTAGCGGACATGGATGCGAAGGATGCCCATAATTGACTTAGTAACCACTACACAGTTTAGAAAAGACTTAAAACGCATACGCAAGCGGGGTTATGATTTGTCGAAGCTGGACGATATCCTTCAGAAACTTCGTGCTGAAAAGCCTTTACTGGAAAAGAATCGTGACCATGATCTGACCGGAGATTATAAAGGCTTCCGCGAGTGTCATGTTGAACCAGACTGGCTACTTGTTTATGCAGTAGACAAAGAAAAAATCATACTTATCGCCTCCCGCACGGGGACGCATTCCGATTTATTTTGACGGCTTATCATTAGCCGTCTTTTTTTTTGCGCCGATGAATTTTCTCGTGACAGCTGACGCACAGACTCCGAAGATTTCTCTCGTCATTCGTGGCCTGCCCCCCGACGATTAGACTCTTTAAACGAAAGGAAGCTCTTTAAATCTTAATTGCCCGTGTCTTTGCTTATCTGTGCTGCCATGCGCTTAGGACCATAAGATTCGTGTGTTATCTTATGCAATTCGCGAATCTTTCTCAGTAGCTCGTCATTGGCAATGTCGCGTTGACTGGGCCGTCGCCGATGCCAAGCGTAATAACCGCTCTTGGACACATTGACCCATTTTGCCATCTTCGCAATCGAATATTTGCCGCGATTAGCCTCTATGTACAAATATCTGATCACTTTAGGCTCTTGGCGAAGAAGGCACTCGCTTTTTTTAAGAATTCATTCTCCCGCTCAAGTTCTTTGATGCGTTGACGCAACTGACGTTTCTCTTCGTCTTCTTTATGGAGTTTCCCGCTGCCGACAAAAGGCTGCTCTGGATGCTTCATGTACCGCTGCTTCCAGGTATAAAACGAATTTACATTTATATCCAGCTCACGAGCTACTTGACTGGCAGGAATGCCACTCATTACACGCTTGACTGCTTCTTCCTTAATTCATTGCTATAGGTCTTTTGTTTCGTGGACACTATCTCATCACCTCATGGTCTTATTTTACCATTCGTTTATAGTGTCCATCAAACGGGGTATAGGCCAGCATCCTCCGTACAGGCATCGTGGAAGGTGTACAAGGGTTCTCAGTGCACCACGAGTTTCCGGAAGTTTTCTTCGGACATACCTGCTTTCTTCGCGGCTTCCTTGAGCGTGAGCACGCCCTCACGGACCAACTCCGCAAGTGTGGTCCAACGGCCTTCCTGACGGCCTTTTTCCATACCTTTTTCCATACCTTTTTCCATACCTTTTTCCATACCTTTTTCCATACCGCGTTCTTCGCTTCTCCGCAGTTCCATGTAGTAGGTCATATACTCCACCTTCATTTCCTTGTTTTCTTTTGCTACTTCCACCTCATTGGCAATGGTTTCCGTAAATTTTCCCTTCGGCGCCTTGCCCTCGATGTAGTCGAGGAAAGCCGCGAGATCGCTGTCGATGCCTTCTCGCTTTCCTTTGCTGTTCAGGAAAATCTTCGTCGTCTCGTCGCCCATCTCTAGCGTCGCATCCTCTGCGCAGGTCTCACGGAAAGTGTACTGGCTGAGATTGCGGTCAAAGGGATCAAACGTGCAGATAAAGATGATATAAGTCTTCCGCAACTTCGTGTAGAACTCGCCCTTGTTAAGCACGTCCATGTCCATCATGGCCTGATAATAGCGCGTACGCTTCGGTAGTTCCGCGGGGTCGGCGTAGTCGGTTGTCTGCATCTCGATATCGTAGAGCGTGCCCTTGTCGTCCTCGACGTAGACGTCTAATCTGACGCTCTTGCTGTCGCGGCGGACGTTGATCCCTTTTTCCGTTTCCGGGAACATGATCTTGCGGATCTTGATGTGCAAGATTTTCTCAATGAACCGCTTGCAGAGACGTTTCTTGCGCATGACTTTCTGAAAGATGAAATTGTCCGCGATGGTCAGGTTTTCCCAGATCTTGTTGACCTCGCTCCTCGTCATTTCCTCCATGGGCAACACTCCTTTCTTATTCAATTATACGCTGACGGGAACGCTGCTGGCAAGAGAATCTATTGGTACCAAGAGCTGCCATTGCGTGCAATATCAATACTGTCTGACAGTAGCATGCGCCTCCAGAACCAGACTGGCTTCTTGTTTACCGCCAAGATTTAGATGCATTGGAACTTTTCTTGTTCCGTACAGGTACCCATTCTGACTTATTCTAGCATCTATGCTTCCCTGCAGGATACAGGAAGAAATAAAGAAAACGGCAGCCAGGCAAATATGCCAGGCTGCCGTTCTTCGTTTTTTCTCACGCTTCACGGGAAAACTTTATGATGCTGTGCTCCATGAGATATTGCCGCGTCTTGGGATATTAGAAACCGTAATGGTGCTTATTTCACCTCAGCAGCGCCGAGCGGGCAGCCCTCGTTGAAATTGCGGGCGTTCTCCATCGTCACCGCCGCGATGGCCTGCAGCGCCTCGCGCGTGAAGAATGCCTGATGGCTCGTGAGGATGACCTGCGGGAACATGAGCAGGCGGCCCGTGACATCCTCCGTCAGGACGTCGAAGCTGTGATCCGTGTAGACATTGTCATCCTCGCCCTCGTAGACGTCGAGCGCGACCGCATGGAACTTGCCCTTCTTGAGTGCAGCGATGAGCGCCTCCGTATCGATGAGGCCGCCGCGCGCGGCATTCGTGAGCATGACATCGTCCTTCATGAGGGAGATGGCCTTCTCATCGATGAGATGATACGTGCCGCCTTCGCCCATGATGAGCGGTGCATGAATGGAGATGAGGTCGGAGCGCTTCAGAACCTCCTCCTTCGAGGCATAAGTGAGCAGCCCCTCTTCCTCGAGCTTCTTGTTCGGGTACGCATCCCAGCCGATGACCGTCATGCCGTAGCCCTTGCAGATGCGCGCCATGCATTGGCCGATGCGCCCCGTGCCGAGGATGCCGGCGACCTTGTTGTGGAGATCGACGCCGAGCAGGCCCGTGAGGTCGAAGTTGTTGTCGCGCACCTTGTTGTACGCCTTGTGCAGGCGGCGGTTCGCGGCCTGCAGCGTCGCCATCGCATGCTCCGCCACCGCGTACGGGGAATAGGCCGGTACGCGCAGAACCGCGATGCCGTACTCGGCAGCAGCCTTTTTATCGACATTGTTGAAGCCAGCGCAGCGCAAGAGGATCAGTCGGACGCCGCCATCGTGCAGCTGCTCGATGACAGGGCGCGGCGCCTCGTCATTGACGAAAATGCACACGGCGTCATAGCCATTGGCGAGATGCGCCGTCTCGTTCGTCAGGCGGCTCGTGAAATATTTGAGCTCGACGTTGTACGTACCCTCGCCCTTGTCCTTTGCGAGTTCGCTGAAATAGAGGCGGTCATAATCCTTCGTGCCAAAGAACGCGACCTTGAGGACGGGGACCTCTTTCTCCTTCGGGCCCATGGCCTCAAAGACCTCCTGGATCTTCTGCGCGGCCTCCTCCTCGTCGGGGCCGTCCACCGTGACATTGACCTTCGCGCCTTTCGCGGCATGGAGGTTCAGGATCTCCAGCACATTGTTGCCCTGGGCAGTTTCATGGTCGGTTTCGAGCGTCACCGCCGCCCGCAGGCTGCTGCATGACTGCGCGATCTGCGCTGCGGGACGCGCATGGATACCGAGTGAACACTTCACGACGACTTGGAATTTTTTCATTAATAGGATCCTCCCATAAAAACAATGCGTCTCATCTATTATATCTATATCGCAAATACGATTATACGACGCCGAGCGTGTGAAATCAATAACATATTGCAGTCTCGCTGCACTTTTTTGAAAGTCTTTTACCGAGATTGACACCGCTGCAGAGAAAGCCCGCCGCGCCGGATGCTTCTGTAGTGCCGTAGCAGACAAAAAGAATCCGAAACACCAACAAACCTCCTCAGAGCTCTGCGATCTTCTTGAATTTTTCCTCTGACATACCCGCCACATCCGCAGCGTCTTTCAGGCTCAGGAGCTTTGCCACAACGAGTGACTTCAACGTTTCCAAACGGCCTTTTTCCATACCTTTTTCCATACCTTTTTCCATACCGCGTTCTTCGCTTCTCCGCAGTTCCATGTAGTAGGTCATATACTCCACCTTCATTTCCTTGTTTTCTTTTGCTACTTCCACCTCATTGGCAATGGTTTCCGTAAATTTTCCCTTCGGCGCCTTGCCCTCGATGTAGTCGAGGAAAGCCGCGAGATCGCTGTCGATGCCTTCTCGTTTTCCTTTGCTGTTCAGAAAAATCTTCGTCGTCTCGTCGCCCATCTCCAACGTCGCATCCTCTGCGCAGGTCTCACGGAAAGTGTACTGGCTGAGATTGCGGTCAAAGGGATCAAACGTGCAAATAAAGATGATATAAGTCTTCCGCAACTTCGTGTAGAACTCGCCCTTGTTAAGCACATCCATGTCCATCATGGCCTGATAATAGCGCGTACGCTTCGGTAGTTCCGCGGGGTCGGCGTAGTCAGTCGTCTGCATCTCGATGTCGTAGAGCGTACCCTTGTCGTCCTCGACGTAGACGTCTAATCTGACACTCTTGCTGTCACGGCGAACATTGATACCTTTTTCCGTTTCCGGGAACATAATCTTCCGAATCCTGATGTGCAGAATCTTCTCGATGAACCGCTTACAGAGACGTTTCTTGCGCATGACTTTCTGAAAGATGAAATTGTCCGCGATGGTCAGGTTTTCCCAGATCTTGTTGACCTCGCTCCTCGTCATTTCTTCCATGGGCAACACTCCTTTCTAACTCAATTATACGCTGACGGGAATATCATTGGCAAGAGAGTTCACTGATGCAAAGAGCAGCAAGCCCGGCCTCCTTCACTTCACGTTGACGCGGCAAAACAGATATGATAGAATGGCAGTAATCTCATCGATATGTATTTTCTGTCGCCGGACAGAAAATACCGAGGTGTCGGGAGATTGTTTTACGGCATGACCGCATGCGGCAAGACAATCTCCCGACACCTCTTTTTTGTTTAGGAGGTGCTGAGACACATGAACCTGGCTTTCCTCGTTCCCTTTTTTATCGGCGTGATCGGCAATATGGGCTATCATCTGGCTGCGAAGGCAACCCCGTCGGGCGTTCCTCCGTTTCTCGCGCTCAGCGTGGCCTATCTGGTCAGTTTTCTGCTGTGCGCCGCCGCGTATCTGATCACGAGTCATTCTCTGCGTCAGGATCTCTTTTCTCTCAATGGGACTTGCGCCGTCTGGGGCGTGACGCTTGTTGGCGTTGAACTCGGCTATATCCTGATGTACCGGGCCGGCTGGAAAATCAGCACCGCTTCGCTCGTAGTCAATGTCACCATAGCTCTCCTGCTGACAGCGGTCGGCGTGCTGTGTTACAAAGATATCCTTCTCCCCAGACAGTTTCTGGGCATCGCCCTTTGCCTGATCGGTATTTTTTTCCTTCACACATGAAAGAATCAACATCAAGGGACTGACAATGCCTCTCCCCAGCTTTTATCCGATGGTAATGGATGCAAAACTCCCGCCTGACTGTGGTTCATTGTATAATAGAAAGGAAAAACAAATCTCAGGAGGTCGTTGGAATGGAATCTTATCTTTCGGGACTCGCCGCACATGCGCTGCCGCTCAGCTGCGTCGCGGCTGCGGCGTTCCTGCAGTCGCTTACGGGCTTCGGGCTGGCGATTGTTATGGCACCGCTTTTGATGTTGTTTTACGATGCAAAAGCGGTGGTATCCGTCGTGCTGCTGCTCTGTCTCTGCGGCAATTTTGTCCAGAGCATCCTGCATCTGCGCGAGGTGAACCTGCGGCTGGTGGCGTTTCTGTATCTCGGCGTTCTCATCGGGCAGCCCATCGGCTTTCAGATTTTCGATATGGCAGCCAGTGAGACATTGAAGCTGCTCATCAACCTCATGGTGCTGATCTCCCTGCTCGTCATGCAGGCGACGCGGGCGCGCTTCCGCGAGACGAACGGCAACTCGGTGAGGACGGGCGTGCTAGCGGGCATTACCTCTGTCACGACGGGCATGGGCGGGCCGCCGTTTCTCATTTATATTGCGCACACGAAAATGGCGCCCGGGATGCTGCGCGCCACATGTTTTCTGTTCTTTTTTCTTTGCAACATCACGTCACTCGTCACGCACGGACTCGGCGGATATGGCATTGACTCATCGTTTGCGGGGTTTTTGTATCTCGTCCCCGGTCTGCTGACGGGGCTCCTGCTCGGCGATCTGCTTTACCGCTTTGTACCAAAGGGCTGGCTGCGGCAGGCGATTTTTGTGCTGCTCTACGCAACGTCGCTCTTTGGCTGCGCGGAGTTTTTGTTCCACAAGGCCGGCGCCTTTTTCTTCTGACGGCCGCCGGATGATTGGTTTGAAATGCCCGCGACATCCAGACGACGCAAGGAATATCGCGCTGCCATGGGCTCGCTTCGTCCCCGTGTCCCGCAAGATCGCGCACATCGTAAACTTCTTCTCCGTGATCCGACAGGAATACAACGACGGCGTCTTTTCCCTCGAACCGCCGAAGGATCGCATCGACAATGGCATCATCATAGAGTACGGCGTTATCGTATGCCGCGCGCACAGCGCGTTCTTTTTCCCCGGAGGCCAGACCCCGACCGCGTTCATCCTCCGCGGTAAACTGCGCATAGGCGGCGGGATAACGCCGCTGGAAATCCTCATGCGCCCCCATGAGGTGCAATACGAGAAAATGAGACTCCGCATCGCTTTCTTCCGCCAACGTCTCATCCAGCAGCGGCAAAAGCTCTTCATCATATCGCTCGGACAAATCAATCGTATGGGACAGACAGCTCGTAAATTTCATCGTATCGCAGCGCCCGCCAAGCGTCCGCCCAATGCTCCCGTAGAAACCGGACGACTCCTGATTCGACAGCCAGGCCGTACGCACCCCCGAATGCCGCAGGATATCGAAAAGATTCCCGTATTCATACCACAGGCCTTCTGATGCGTTGTCATAAAAGCTGAACAAGGTGCGCAGCACGGCCATCGTCCCCGCATGCGGACTGGTCACCTCGCGGAATACCGCCAGCTCGCCCGCCGCGCCGCGGGCATCGAGGTGCGGCGTCGTCGGCAGGCCATAGCCATACAGCGACATATGATGGCGGCTCGTCGATTCTCCAAGGATAACGATCACATACGGAATATCATGCGCGTCCGAAAGGATCGTAACCGGATGCTGCGCCAGCGTATAGTCTACATATGCGGTCGAGCCGATCTCCTCCTTTGCCTGCTGTACATTCACCGCCAGCCGCCAAAGCGACAGGGACTGCGGGATATGGCGCACCTGCTGCTCCGGATCATACCGCGCATGAACCAGCCCCGCCGTGAAAAACAGCAGAATCAACCCCGCCAGCGCAAAGCGGACATACCGCAGCCTCATGAAGCAGCAGCGCACGGACGCAGGCACGTTCCCCCGTTTCCAGCACAGCATAGCCAGACCGAAAGCCAGCAAGGTCCATGCGGCAACCGGTGCGATCGCGCCCGCCTGACTGACGGCATATTCCGTTGCCTCCGCCGGATTCGTCGCAGCGACCACTTCCAGCAGTCCGGCATCGAGCACACTGTGATACTGACGCAGGGTGAAGGCATCCACGCCGAAGAGCAGGATGCTGAGTCCTGCCAGCCCCGTCCGCACCGCCCGCGGCAGGAACCCGGCGGCAGCCGTCAGCACAAGCGCACAGCCCATGACCCGGAACATGCCTTCCACCATCAGGACAAACCGCGGAAAAGGCGCAAGCGATGCCCCCTCGAAAAGCGACAGCTGCACCAATGTCGGTATATTGGTCACGCAAAGCACAGCAAAAAAGGCGGTAGACCACCGCCAGGAAGCGGCCGCACGCCGCCAGACAGATCGAAAACCGTAATGCTTCACCCTCGCCGCTCCTCCTCTTTTCCCGCAGGCGAAAACGCAATCTATTTTCCAACGGACCGCGCATCCCCGCTCATAAGAAAAGGCCCCCGGTAAACCGGAAGCCTTGATTGCTTATGGAGCTGATTATAGGACTTGAACCTACGACCTGCTCATTACGAATGAGCTGCTCTACCAACTGAGCTAAATCAGCACGCATCATCATAATGCGTAGTCATTATATCCCCTATTCTGTACTTTGTCAATAAAATTTTTTTCGCTGACGATTTGCTTGTAGGTTTTTCCTATCTGCTAAACTGCACCTGCAGAATCAAAAAGGAACACGTCTGGTCTGCCATGCGCCTCACGGCACGTCGGCAGGTTCGGTCTGGATATGCCATGTGAAATCCGGATGGACTTGCTGAATGATGTCGTTCAGGCCATGCGCCGGCCAGAGGATTTGATCCTGACTGCAGATCATGCCGTGGATTTCCGGAGGCAGACGGCGAAGGAAGTCCTGCCCCTGTTCCGGGCCGAGGACGAATACGGCGGTCGTCAGCAGGTCGGACAGCATGCCGGCGTCCGGCAGACTGCCGTCGACAACGATGGTGTCGCTCATGGCGCCGCTGCGGGAAGGCGCGCCGGTCCGCGGGTCGAGGATATGGTGATAGCGGATGCCGTCACGTTCAAAAAATCGTTCGTAGTCGCCGGATGTGGACAGGGCCTGCCCGGAAAGCGGGATGACCGCCAGCATGGTATCGGGATCGCTGCTGCGCGGATGGCGGATGCCGATCCGCCAGGATGCGCCTTTGTCATTGTTCCCCAGCGCGAAAAGAGAGCTGGCGCCCAGATTGATCAGTCCGTTCCGGATGCCGTGTTTGTCATAGATTTTCCGCACTTCGTCCAATGCCATGCCCTTGGCAATGCCGCCGAGATCCAGACTCATGCCGCTTTCGGTCAGCCGGGCGCTCTGCGTTTCGGGCTGCAGTTCGAGTTTCTGCCAGCCGACGCGCGCACGGGCCTGTGCGATTTCTTCCGCCGAAGGGACGTGCGCATGTTCCGTGCCGATTCCCCACAGCGCGACAAGCGGCCCCGTCGTCACGTCCCAGGCCCCGTCCGTCCGGCGGGAATATTCCTGAGAGACTTCCAGCATGTGATATACTTCGGCGTGGAGCGGCACCCACTGCCCGCTGCCCGCAGATTCTGCCAGCTTCTGCAGGTCGCTGTCCACGCCGGCCGGCGATGCCATGGCATCCAGCTCCCGAAGCCGCTCCATTCCTTCATCGACAGCCTCCCGGGCCTGCGGCCCCTCCGCACTGAGCGTGGCGACCGTGTCCATGAGCATTTCATGGCGCTGCACCTGCTGCCGCCCGCAGCCGGACAGCAAAATCAGCAGCATCAACACGACTCCTGCCAGAAAAATCCGCTTCGCTTTCAAACTGATACCTTCCTTCTCTATGGCAAGTTCCGGGATCTCAGGCAGAACCTGCCATTGACACATACTCCCGCCAGCGCAGGCGGCCGCTTATCCGGTGCAAACGGATTGCGCTCTGCCGCCGACGGATTTACAACGTGATTGTACAAAAGGGAACCCGCCTCTGTCAAGAATCGCGGCAGGCGAAATTCGCGGCGGCGGCAGGATTTTCTGTCCGATGCGCGAAAATAGTATACATACGAATGAAAAAGGATGTGATACCATGAATGCCCGCAAGCAAGCCGATAAGATCGCCTATTTTTTCATTGCTTTTGCCGTCTATCTCCTGATCCGCGCGTTTTCGACCTATCTGATCATCCCGCTGGTCAATGTCCTGCTCTATGTCTCCATCGCTCTTTCTCTGCTTGCCAGCAATGTGCCGCGCGTCATGGATATCCCGCTGCATTATGCCTATCCGGTACGGTGCGTCGAATATTTTACCTTCTGTATCGCCATCGTCTGTTTCATCGCCCTTTGCATCCGCCATATCTGGCTCTGAATCAGGCGCCGACAAAAAAGGCAGGAGACTCAAGCACGAGTTTCCTGCCTTTTGCGTTTCCTGCCGCCGGCTTCCATGCGTCGGACGGTTGTTTTATTTTTTCGCGTCCCCGGCGGCATCCCAGCCGACCTGAAGGGCTTTCATGTTTTGTTCCACCGTATGCGGCGGGACGCGATGCGCTACGGATTGCCTGATCGTCTCGAACTTCACCAGACCGGTAAGGCGGACCAGCGCGCCCAATGCCACGATATTGGCGAACAGCGGCCTGCCGACCTCTTCCACGGCCAGTCTGGTGATCGGGATGCGCACGACATGCGGAAAGTCCGGCGTCTCCGGTACGAGGCTGTCGTCCAGTACGAGCAGACCGTCCGGATTCAGATCGCTGTAATATTTATCCGCGGCCTTCTGTGTCATGGCCAGCACGAGATCCGGCACAAGCACATGCGGATGATAGATCGGGCCGTCGTCAATGATGACTTCGGACTTTGACGCGCCACCGCGCGCTTCCGGTCCATAGGACTGGGACTGGACGGCTTCTTTTCCCTCGGCCACGGCGGCTTCTGCAAGGATAATGGCCGCCGTAATGACGCCCTGTCCGCCGGAACCGGATAATCTCAGCTGTTTTCTCATTTTGCCGCACCCCCTGCCCGCTCAATGACCTGATCATACGCCGTATCATAATCCATGGCCTCAGCCTGATAAAACAGGCCAATGGGGAATTTCTCACCGGCTTTTTTATCGTCCGGCAGTTTGTCCCAGGCCGCCTTCATGACGGCGTTATCGCGCATCCACATGAGCATATTCGCCGGGCTCCCCATCTTGTTCTTGCGCCCATAGGCGGTCGGACACTGAACCATGGCCTCGATAAAGGAAAATCCCTTATTGTCCAGCCCGCCCGCAATCATATCGACGAGATGCTTTTCATGATAGGCTGTGGAGCGCGCCACATAGGTAGCGCCGGCCGCTTCAGCCAGATGGCAGGCGTCAAAGGGACGATCCACCGATCCATACGGCGCCGTCGTCGCTTTTTTGCCGAGCGGTGTCATCGGGGAAGCCTGTCCGCCGGTCATGCCGTAAATGTTGTTGTTGAACAGCACAACGGTGAGGTCTACGTTGCGGCGGCATCCGTGGATGAAATGATTGCCGCCGATAGCCGTGCAGTCTCCGTCGCCCGTAATCACGATGACATGAAGATCCGGATTGGCCAGCTTAATGCCGGTTGCAAACGGAATAGCCCGGCCATGCGCCGTATGGAGCGTATCGAAATCCATATAACCGGAGGCCCGCGACGAACAGCCGATACCGGATACAATGACCGTGTTGTCCTGAGACAGACCTTTTTTCTCAATGGCTTCCACGATTGCCTTCATCGCAATGCCATTGCCGCAGCCGGGGCACCAAAGGTGCGGGAGCCGGTTCTGACGGAAATATTTTTCATAGCTTCTTTCCATTACTTATTCCCCTCCCCGCAGAGCGCATCGATACCGGCTTCGATTTCCGCCGGTTCAAACGCCTTCATATTGTATTTGCCGCAAAGCTCTACCCGGCATTTTCCAGCAGCGGCGCGGCGTACTTCGTTCACAATCTGGCCGTAGTTCAGCTCGGCCACGGTAATGCCCTTGACGCGGGCAGCCAGCCGCTCAATGGCCTTGTCGGCAAACGGCCAGATCGTCATGAGACGGAGCAGACCGACCTTCTGCCCTCTCCGGCGGGCATTGGCCACCGCCTCATAGGCCGTGCGGGCTGTGCCGCCAAATGCTACCACGGCATATTCGGCATCATCCATGAAATATTCTTCCGTATGAATGATCTCCTCACCCGCGCGGGCGATTTTTTCATGCAAGCGGCGGATGGATTCTTCCGTGACCTTCGGACTGCCGACCGGGAACCCTGTATCATCATGAATCAGTCCTGTAACATGAATACGATAGCCCGTTCCAAAATCCGCGACGTTCGGTACGAGGTCTTCATCCGGTTCAAAGGGTTCGTATCCCTCAGCCCGCGTCTTTTTCGGCACGCGGCGCGGATAGAGCCGGAGTTCCTCCGGTTCGGGCAGTACGACGTTTTCACGCAGGTGGCCGACGATCTCGTCCATGAGCAGGATGACCGGTGTGCGGAAGCGCTCGGCGTAATTCACGGCCATGACCGTCGTATCGTACGTCTCACGGACGCTCCACGGCGCAAGCGCAATGATGGGATGGTCGCCATGCGTCCCCCAGCGGGCCTGCATCACGTCCGCCTGAGACGGCGCCGTCGGCTGACCGGTCGACGGGCCGACGCGCTGTACGTTGACGAGGACGCACGGGATTTCCGCACAGGCCGCATAGCCGATGAGTTCCTGTTTCAGGGAAAAGCCCGGGCCGGAGGTCGCATCCATCGCCTTCATGCCGGCCAGCGAGGCTCCGAGGATTGCGCCCATGCTGGCGATCTCATCCTCCATCTGCACGAACTTGCCGCCGACGCGCGGCAACAGCTTGGCCATCGTCTCCGCCACTTCGGTGGACGGCGTAATCGGATAGCCTGCAAAGAAGCGGACTCCCGCGGCAATCGCGCCCTCAGCGCAGGCTTCATTTCCCTGCATTAATCTTGCCTTGCTCATGCTTCCGCCCCCTTATCAACAAAAATCGCATAATCCGGGCAGCGCAGCTCACACTGTCCGCAGGCGATACAGGCATCGCCGTTAGCCACATGTACCTTTCCCAGCTCATCCAAGGCCAGCACCTGTTTCGGGCAGAACGCCACGCAGATTCCACAGCCTTTGCATCTCGCCATCTTGATGGTGATTTCAGACTTCATCGAGGTCCCTCCCAGTCAACAATACTTTTTCTGCCACAAAAGGGCCGATATTATGCCACAAATACATAGAAAGTATGTCTTTTATGCAATACACTTTTACATCATAGCAGATATGTTAATAAAAATCCAGCTTTTTGTAAATTTATTATGTATTTGAACGAAACATCCCTCCTCCCCATGTGTTTTTCTGATTTCTATGAATTGTCCGATATATCCAGCTGCAAAAAAAGGATTCGCCATTTGATAGACGAATCCCTTTTTTGTGCGCAAGGAAAAGACAAAATTTCAGACTTCTGCTTCACGCCGTCTGTCCGTCCGGCTGCTCCGGCCGGACAAAATCACACCGGTCAGAACCAGTGCCGCGCCGATCAGGCTGCCCGTCCCGAAGGGTTCATGCAGAACGATCACGCCGATCATCGCGGCAAAGACCGGCTCCAGACAAAACAAAATGCCGATGCGCTCTGCCGAAGTGTATTTCTGTGCGGTCAACTGAGCGATAAAGCCGAACGCCGAACAGATCAGGCCGAGGTAGCCGACGGAAAACCAGCCCGAAAAACCGGTCGGCAAAGCGGGCGATTCCAACAAAAATGCCGCAGCCACTCCCAGAAGGCCGGTAACGCCAAACTGCAGGACGCTGAGCATCAGCGCGTCCATGCGGACCAGCAGGCGGCTGGCATAACAGACCTGTACAGCATTGAGCATCGCACCGCAGAGACAAAGCAGATCGCCGGGATTGAGACTGAGGCCCCGGTGAAGCGTCAGAAAACCGACGCCGGCCGCCGACAAGGCAGACGGGAAAAGGATGCCGGCCCGGACCGGCCGCCCATAGCCGTATTTCTCCACAAACGGGATGAATACGACCATGAGGCTCGTGATAAATCCCGCATTGGACGTCGTCGTATACTCCACCCCGATGACCAGACAGGAAAAACTGATAAAAACCAAAGCCCCCGTAATCACGCCGGCCATTATCACCGGCCTCGTCAGCGAGCGCCAGGCCCGCCCCGGCAGCAGCGCTGCTGCCGCAAAGGCAATCCCGAAGCGGTAAGCGATCAGGGTAAACGGACCGACTGACTCCAGTCCCGTCTTCATAAACAGATACGACGATCCCCAGCAAAACGTCACAAAGAGCATCAACATCTCCGCGCGTTTCGTATTCATTCTCACCAGCTCCCTTTCTGCTGCCCCGTCATTCGTCCGGAGCTCCCTGCTTGTCCATGTGTTCATCGAGAGTACATTGTAACAAATTTTCTTTCGCCTGACTACACCTTGAAAAAATTTCAGGTAACAGGGTTACAGCCTGCGGATTGGTCTGTTTTTGTCAAAACGGACAAAGGGTTTTTCCCTTTCCGGCAGGAAATCCCTTTTGTCGGCGCGAACATCAATAGTATATTGTTTTTATCATCGGTACTACGTTCGGGGAGGTACTTTTCATGCAAAGTTTTCAGTTTCAATGTCCTACCGAAATCCTTTTTGGCCGCGGCGCAGAGGAAAAGGTCGCAGAGAAGCTGCGCGAGCGCGGAGCAAGCCGCATCTTTATCGTCTACGGCGGCGGCAGTGTCATCCGCAGCGGACTGCTGGCCCGCATTGAATGTATTCTGACCTCGGCCGGGCTGGCGTTCCGCGTACTCGGCGGCGTCCAGCCCAATCCGCATCTTTCTCTGGTCCGCGAGGGCATACGCGAGGCTCTGAGCTTCCATGCCGATTTCATTCTGGCCATCGGCGGAGGCAGCGTGATCGATTCGGCCAAGGCCATCGCCCATGGTACGGCGAACCCCGGCACCGATGTATGGGATTTCTGGACCGGACGCGCCCACCTCACGAAGTCCATGCCGATAGGATCCATCCTGACACTGGCGGCGGCGGGCAGTGAAACCAGCGATTCTGCGGTTCTCACCAACGAAGATACCCATAAGAAAGTAGGGCTGAACAGCCCGTTCAACCGTCCGGCTCTTGCGTTCATGAATCCCGAGCTTACCTTCACGGTCCCGCACCGGCAGCTTGTCTGCGGCATCTCCGATATTCTCATGCACACGATGGAACGATATTTCACCAGCGTCAAGGAGTCCAATGAGTTCACCGATCTCGTCGCTGAGGCCCTGCTCCGAAACGTCATTGCCCAGTCGAAAATCGCCGTCGCCGATCCAACCAATTATGACGCCATGAGCGAAATCATGTGGTGCGGCAGCGTCTCCCATTCCAATTTCACCGAACTTGGCCGCGGCAAAGACTTCTCCTGTCATAAGCTCGGGCATGAACTCAGCGGCGCATTTGACGTCACACACGGCGCTTCGCTGACGAGTCTCTGGGGCGCATGGGCCGACTATGTCTGTCCGGACGATCCGGCCCGTTTCGCAAAATTCGCTGAGCGCGTCTGGGAGATTCGTTCCGGCAGCGCCGAAGAAAAAGCCCATGCCGGCATTCAGAAAACCGTCGATTATTTCCGCTCTCTCGGTATGCCGGTCTGCTTCAGCGAGCTCGGCATCGGCGTTCTTTCCGACGATGCGATCGCGGCGCTCGCCGACAGCTGCACCGCCGGCGGCACGAAAACGATCGGCAGCTTCCATCCCATCGATCGGGCGGCAGCCATCGCGATCTACCAGAAGGCCAACCACTGAGCCTTTCCTCCGTCAAAACGCTGCTGCAGGAAAAGAGGGTATGCCCCCGGCAGGACCATTTGTTTTCTGGTCCTGCCGGGAAAGCATACCCTCTTCGTTTTACCGATATGACGATACGGAAAAGATCCGCCGATTCCGCATTTCGCTCAGAACTTGAATTTTCCCGCTTCCTTCTGAAGATGTTCCGCCATATTGGCCAGATTCTGGCTTGAAGCGGCGATTTCCTCCATCGTAGCGGACTGTTCTTCCGTCGCAGCGGAGATGGACGAGATGTTTTCCGTCACATTTCCCGTCGCCGTGTCAACGTCCTCGGAGCCTTTCAATACTTCGCGGCTCGCCTCCGCCACAGCGGCGGCGTTCTGCGCCGATTCTTTGACGAGACGATCGACCTCGGCGACATGCTCCGCAATCTGCCGGAACTGGCTGCCCGCTGAACTCACGACATCGCTTCCTACGCGGACTTCCTCCGTGCCGGTATTCATCGCCTGAACGGCGCGCTGCGTGACCCGCTGCACCTCGCTGATGGTTTTGGCAATTTCCTCGGCAGCCTCGCCGGACTGCGCGGCAAGCTTGCCGACCTCGCCGGCAACGACAGCGAAGCCGCGTCCATGCTCCCCTGCGCGCGCCGCTTCGATGGAGGCGTTAAGCGCGAGGAGATTCGTCTGCTCGGCAATTTCCTGAATCGTATTGACGATCTCGCCGATGTGTTCGGAGCTCTTGTCGAGTTCCGCTACCGCGTGAGCCGAGCCTTCGACCGTCATGCGGATCTTTTCCATCTGCTGGACGGCGCCGTCAATGGATTTGCCACCCTCGCCGGCCGCTTCGCCTGCCTGCCCGGATGCGTCGCTGATGCGCGCCGAAGTCCGGGCTATGCCGGTGACCTTGTCGGTCATCGTGCGGATGCTGGTGACCACCTCATCGATCGTCTCTTTCTGCTTCGCCGCGGACGCGGCAATATCGGACACCTGCTCCGCAACGTGCGTGATCGTCTCCGCTACCTGTTCGACCCCTTCCGACATCTGCTGCGAGGCCGTTGTGACATCATCCGCACTGCCCTTCACCTGACCGAGCAACGCACCGAGCTGGCCGGCCATCGCATGGAAGGACTGCGCCAGACGGCCGATTTCATCCTTCGTCTGCACGCGGATTTCCGTATCGCGCAGATCTCCGCCCGCGATGCGCTCCGCCGCCTGCTCCAGTTCGCGGATCGGCCGCACGATCGCACTGGACAGACCGTTTGCCGCGAAGAAGATAAGCAGCAGCGTCACAAGGAATACCGCCGCGATCACCCAGCGCAAATGTACGGCATTGGCCAGGACCTGCGCGCGGTCGACAACGACAAGATACTGATAGCCCGTTTTCTCCGACTGGTACGCAACGACGTATTTATCCGCACCGTCGAGCGCGACTTCCTGCGGCTCCCGGCTGGAAAGATCGACCTTTGACAGACCGCCGAGATCCGCCTCGCTGAGCTTGGTAAACGCCTTGTCCTCATGCTTCGGGTCCGCAATGATGACGCCGTCCGGATCCAGCATCATGATATAGCCTGTCTCACCGATTTTGATGCCGCCTATCCGGTCCGTTATCACCGGCAGGTCGACATTGAGTCCCAAAACGCCGAGCGCCTCGCCGTTCATGCTCCTGACGACGGTGAAAAGACCAATCGTCGGCGTTCCCTTCGAAGTCTTAAACGGCTTGGTAACGCTCACGCCGCTGCCGCCTATGTTGTTTGTAAACCAGTCGCGCTGACGGGAGTCGTAGCCTTTTTTGCGCTTGACGGCAGGATATTGGAGAAATCCGCCGTCCGTCGTACCGTAGCTGACGACGGAAACGGAGTCCTTGTTCGCCTGACCGTAGCGCTCAAAGAGATGATACGCCGATGCTTCAAAGCCGCCTTTGGCATCCGGATCCATCGCGATCATGCCGTCCGCTCCCGGCGCGCCGGCCGACTCGTCCATATAGCGCGTGATCGTGCCGCCCTGACGGAGCAGCGGATCGTTCGCGAGATTGACAAGACCGCCCCTGAGTCCGTCGATAAAGGTCGCCACCATCATATCGACCTGCTCTGCCTCGCGTCCCGCGCTCTCCGAAAAATCCGAACGCTCATTGCTGACGACGAGCTGATTCATGATCAGCGCAAGGATCAGCATCGCCGCGACAAAAACCAGCGTCACGCAGGCCATGATCTTCTGCTTGATCCCCAATTTCCCTAAAACATGATCCATAACATCCATCCCCTTCCTAAAAACATCCCATGCAGACAGCATGTCTTTTCTCTCGTTTTCTATTATATCGCATGAAGCATTTTGGTTAAATACCTGCCTGTCATCCATCCTTCCCATCTCAGATTTTCGGGAAATGACGCGTATTCTTTTTTATTGGTGATTATTGAGTTTCCCGTCCCGACCATCCTGCGCAGCAGCTCCATCGTTTCACCCGCACGATCGCCGAATCCCTCAGCCCAGGAACCGCCGCAGTTCTCCGCCGATGCGCTCCGCGAGCCGCTCATAGCCGGCCTCGCTGTAATGCAGCCCATCCGGCATGTACCGCTTCTGCTGGGCGGGCAGGAACGGCGAAATGCCGCTTTCCGCATAGAGGTCGATAACCGGTACGCTGTAATAATCACAGATCTTCCGAATCGCCGCCGCATAATCCGCCTGAATCAGACCCTGCGCGTTCTTATCAAAAGACCCCGGATAATGCTTGGTCGGATGCTGAAAGTTATTTTTCATCGGCGTCAGAAAGATCAGCTTCCGATCCGGATACCGCGTGAGAATGCCTTCGATGATATGGCGGACCGCGCCGCATACCGTATGCGTATCTTCCTCCCCGGCGCTGCCGAGCGGCACATCATGCTGAAAGTCATTCACCCCGCCCAGGACCAGAAAAAGATCCGCCGGTTTTGCCAGCACCTGATCCAGACGTTCTACAAAGCTGTCCTTCCGCTCTGCCGTCACTGCCAGCCGCGACCCCTTCTTGCCAAAATTATAGACCTCACGGAACCCCATTTTTTCCTTGAGCCTGCCCGGCCAGGCGATGTCCATGCCGCCTCCGGACGCTTCTCCGTTGGCTCCCCAGGTCGTCGAATCGCCAAAGCAGCTTACCACATAATCGGAGGCAGCACCGGCTGACGTCCGTTCCGGCGCCGTAAGGCTGCTCAGCACCAAAGCCGCTGCTCCGGCTCCCATTGTACGAATAAATGTCCTGCGTTCCATTCCGTTCCTCCTTATTTATTGCGATTGAATGTTATTGGTGTAACCATTTACATTTTATCATAAAGAGATACTAAGAATCAATAAGAACCTCATGTCCCGCACATACAAAAAAAGCACCGCCTCCGCGGTGCTTCATCATTCCATGGCAGGGGTAGCTGGACTCGAACCAACGCATGCGGGATTCAGAGACCCGTGCCTTACCAACTTGGCGATACCCCTGTAAAACAAGCATTTCTGCTGTCAACATAAAATATTATACGCAAAAGATCCCTGCCTGTCAACTCTTTTTTATCCGATTTCGGGAATTTTCGGCAAACCAAGCAAAAAATCGGGCAAATGTCCCCGCTTTTCCGGATAAAAATATGATATAATGAAGCGGGATGCAAAATAGGGGAAATTGTGTACTATCTCTATACACTCTGGAGGAATGAACGGTATGGATATCAAGTATGATGTATCGATTACAGCTATCGGCAATCTGGCCCGGACGTTTTTGGAAAACAACAACAGCGCCATTCTGCTGGATGAGGACGTCCGCCCGAATCTCGCCGACATGGTCATTGAACATACGCCCGGCGAACTCAAGGAGGACATCAAGAAGGGTGACAAACTGCTGATGGGCGGAATCAAGTTCACGGTTGAAAAGGTCGGAGACGCCGCCAATGATACGATCCGCGAGGAAGGACACTGCACGCTGGTCTTCAATGCCGAGGGATCGATGCCCGGCCAGATCATCGTCAAAGGCCCGGCTCTGCCGACTCTGAGCAACGGCGCCCATATCACCTTTACGAAAAAATAACACACAGGTAAAACGGTGCTGCTGCACGAGGAATATACTCCCCCTATGAGTGATCGTTAAAAATAAAACGGTCATCATAGGGGGAGTTTTCATGTCACAACTATGTTCTAATGGCCTTTTGATGGGGCCGTGTATTATGTGCAGCAGCCCCTTTCGCCACCTGTATCAATACTGGAATTTCTGCAGCGATTCCGTAAGCTCCTGCGCGAGCTTCGAAAGGCTCTCGCTCGCCGTGGCGATCTCGCCGGCAGAGGCGGACTGTTCCTCCGTCGCTGCGGAAACGTTCTCCATCTCGCTCGATACCGTCGTACCCTGTGCATCGATCTCCTGCATCTGGTTGGAAATATTGTTCGTCCCGTCGTTTACCTTCTTGATTTCCGCCGCCATCGCATTCGCTTCCTTTGAGACGCCGTCGACAAAGACGCGAATCTCCTCGAACGACTGTCTGAGGCTCTCCACGGAAGCAGCTCCATCGGCGACAGCCTGACTGCCGTCCTGCATGGAGGAGACCGCCGCAGCCGTATCTTTCTGGATTGCGGTGATGAGGTCAGCGATCTTCTGCGCGGCCTGCGCCGATTCCTCGGCGAGCTTGCGTACCTCGTCCGCGACAACAGAGAAGCCGCGGCCGTGTTCGCCCGCACGCGCCGCCTCGATGGCCGCATTGAGTGCAAGAAGGTTCGTCTGCTCGGCGATGGAGCCGATGGTCTCGACGATGGTGCCAATCTCCTGCGAACTCTTACCGAGCTTGTCGACAATCTGTGCGGACTGCTGCACGGTCGTTTCGACGCTCTTGATGCGCGCGACTGAGCCAGCAACGGCCTCGCTGCCCTTGTCGGCGCGCTCATACGCCTCCTGGGCATGCGCGGCGACACGCTCGGCCTGATGGTGCATCTTGCCGACGGAATCATTCGCCTCCGTCACTGCCTGTGTACCCTTTTCGACCTCGCCTTCCTGTGCCTGTACGGCATCTGCCGCACGCTGTACGGACTCCGCAACCTGCGCCGAAGCCTGCGCTGACTGCTCAGAGCTTGCGGAAAGTTCCTCACTCGCCGCCGCGATCTGACTTGCGGAGTCGTTCGTATTGTGCATGAGCCGGTTGAGACTTACCTGCATCTCAGCGATGGTCGCCGCCATATCGCCGAACTCATCGCCGCGCGTCACCGTATGTTCGACGAGGCGGAAATCACCATTCTTGAGATTCTCGCACGTCTTCTGCATCTCGTGGAGCGGGCGCGTGATCTCGCGCGAGATCCAGAGTGCCGTCCCCACAAGCACAACAAGCGCCAGAATCCCCTCGAGGATCATGTTGCGCGTCGCCTCGCCCGCCTTCGTGAGGTTGCGCTGGTAGACCTCCTCTGCGTTGTCGATGGTCATCTTCTGGAGTTCCTTGATTGGCTTGCCGGCGGCCGAACTATTCGCCTGCCCATCCTTAAAATAGAGCTCGCGTGCCTCGTCGTTCTTACCCTCCTTGACGAGCGACTCGATCTGCTTGCCCGTCTTGTAAAGGCCGTCCCATGCCTTGCTCGCTGCGTCGATGCGCTCTGACACGCCATCGATCCCCTTTACATTATCCATATAGGCGTCCATCGTGTCGTGGAAACGGCTGTTGATGCTCTCGATGGTCTTGATGTTCTTCTGCTGCACCGCCGCGTCTTTGCTGTCCGCGAGGTTCAACTCATGCGTCTGCATGTCGCGCATGAGATACTTCATCTCATCAACCGACTGCAGATTCTTAAGCTTCTGATTATACATCTTGCTCATGCGATAGTTTGCCTGATCAAGCATACTATATCCCGTATAACCGACAAAGAGCAGCGCAACCGCCGCAATGACCGCAAGGATCAGAATCTTGAACGATACCCTGATGTCATTGATCCACCTCATAAAAACCCTTCCTTTCTCATTCCATAATAACTATTTTTCCCTGCATGCCGGACTTTCGTTCAGCACTTCATGCCTTTGCCGGATGATGTTTAAGCCAGAAAGGCCGCGGTGTCTGATAGCCATCAGCGTAATTCTCCTTTGTCTTGATGGGAAAATCTCCGTAATCATAGTCATCATACGCCATATAGACGTCATCCATGAAAAGGTTTTTATCGACGTTGAAACAGTTGAACGCGTTCAGGAAGTCGCCCTTCTTCGCCCGTCCATAGCGTAGTCCCTCCTTCTTCTTCAACTGGAATTTCTTACGATTTCCAGCATGCTGAATCCTTGATTCAAAACCAGTCTCTTCTTTATGGTTCAGGTCATCCCGTTCATGGAAGCGGGCTGTTCCGGCTCACAGGCCTTCGTCAGATTGCGGACGCTTTCGCGCTCCACAAAAAACAGCGGAACGTCCATGCACTCTTCCACCGGCTTGTTCTGCAGCAGATCCAACATATATCTGGCCGCCTTCATCCCCACCAGCTCGTAGTCGAAGGCAACGGTGGTCAAAGCCGGGTATACGACGGCTCCGACTTCATAGCCGCCAAAGCCGGCGACGGAAATCTCCTCGGGGACTTTTATGCCGCGTTCATGAAAATAACGCAGGATGCCCAGACTGATGTTGTCCGTCGCGCCGACGACAACGGTAGCCTGACAGCGGCGGACTTCCTCCGCCTGATTGTAGGCCGACAGAAAATCAAATCCGGTTTCCACAAAGTCCACCCTCGCATTGCGGCGTCCCTCGGTAAATGCCTCAATGAACCCCTGCTTCCGGTCGATGCCGACGGCGGTATCCCGTTCGCTGACCCCGGCAAAAACCGCGCGGCAATGCCCCATCTGGCGCAGGTACGCGCCCATCATACGCCCGGCCGCCCGGTCATCCAGCTTGACGTAATGAACTCCCTCGTGCTTTTGTCCGGTATAGAGGATGGGCAGCGCTGATTCCCTGCCCAGACGGATATGTTCCCGCGTGATCCCCACCGAATCGACAAGGATGCCGTCTACGCCCTGCTGCTGCAGGTTGCGGATATTCTCCAGCTCCTTGCTGACCGAAAGCTGGCTCACCAGCAGAATACCCTGATAACCGGCCGGCTCCAGCACCCGGCCGATACCGGCCAGCAGCTTCCCGACCGTGACCGAATCCATCCGGGGCAGCACGATACCGATCAGCTTGCTCTCTTTGGTTTTGAGGCGTCTGGCAAAGAAATTGGACTGAAATCCGGTCTTCTCGATCGCCCTGCGTACCCGTTCCTGCTTCTCCAGACTGATATAGCCATGATTCAAATAGCGGGAAACCGTACTTTTTGACACGCCTGCAAGCTCCGCTACATCCTTGATTGTCTTCTTCTGCTCCATATTCCTACCCCTGTCTCATGATCTGCGCCACTGACGTCCAAGACGCGGCAGCGGCACGTATCTTTGGTATTATCTTAGGCGATTTTTTCGGAAAAGGCAAGGAGAAATCAAGGTGAAACACCGAAACGTCCCGCACAAAAACGGGCGCTGAATCAGTCACGTTAAAGATCCGGAAGCTGCCAGTCAATCGGCTGCTGTCCGGTGCTCTTGAGAAAGTCGTTGACCCGCGAGAAGGGATGGCTGCCGAAAAAGCCGCGGCTGGCCGAAAGCGGGCTGGGATGCGGGGATTCAACGATATAATGTCTGGGATTGGTAATCATCGCCTTCTTGCGCCGCGCCGGAGTTCCCCAAAGGATAAACGCCATCGGCTTTTCCCGTTCGTTCAGCAGGGAGATGATTTTATCCGTGAAAATCTCCCAACCCTTCCCATGATGCGAGTTGGCCTGATGCTCACGGACGGTCAGCACGGTATTGAGCAGCAGCACGCCCTGATCGGCCCAGGGACGGAGACAGCCGTTATTCGGCACGCGGCAGCCGAGATCATCCTGCAGTTCCTTAAAAATATTGATCAATGAAGGCGGCGGCTGAACGCCCGGCATGACCGAAAAGGACAGGCCATGCGCCTGCCCCGGCCCATGATAGGGATCCTGCCCGAGAATGACTACCTTGGTATCCGCGTAGCTCGTATAATGCAGTGCATTGAATATCGCAAACATGTCCGGATAGATCCGGTGCGTACGGTATTCGCTGATCAGGAACTGACGCAGCTCCTGATAATACGGCTTTTTCAGCTCCTCGTTCAAGTACTGCGCCCAATCATTATGAAAGATTTCCATGCCCACGCTTCCTTTCTCCGTCATGCTCTCTGCCAGCATTGGAACGTACAGGCCCTGCCTCTTTCTTCCTGCTGCAGCCGAAACCCCTGAAGATCCGGCAGAAAGCAGTCCGCGCCATGCTCACCGGGCAGACGGGTCAGACGAATCTCGCCGATATACGGCCAAAGAGTCCGGCAGGTCTGTGCGCCGCCGATGCACCAGTTCCCGCGTCCCGGCTCATCGCGCCGGAGCCGGCCGAGAAGCTGCCAAAGCTGCTTCTCGTTCCGGCAGACCTGAAATCCCTGCGGGACATCTGCCCCGGAGGACAAAACCACATTGATCCTGCCCGGAAGCGGCCGGCCGCCGGGCAGGCTTTCCATCGTCCTGCGGCCCATGATGATCGTCTGCCCCATCGTTTGCGCCCGAAACCGGGCCATATCCTCGTCCAGCTTCATGAGCAGCTGCCCGTTCCGGCCCATCCCGCGCGCTTCATCCACCGCGACGATCAGCTTCAGCGGATAAGGCTCGTCAAGCTCCGGCGCCGGAACGACTGCCTGCCCGGCAATCTCATCGCGGCGGCACCACGCCGCGATGCTTCTACCCTGCACGATCAGCTGCGGCGCGATGTCGCGAAGCGGGATGAGCACAAAGGCCCGCTCCGTAAGATAAGGATGCGGCAGGTTCAGCTCCCCGGTACGGCACACGGTTCCCTCCGCAGCCAGCATATCGATATCGATCGTGCGCGCGCCCCAATGCTCATGGCGGACCCTGCCGAGCTCCCGTTCAATCCGCTGCAGCCTGTGCAGCAGTTCGAGCGGCGCCAGCCCGGTGCGAACTTCTGCAGCCGTATTGATAAAGCCCGGCTGATCCGTCTTTCCCCACGGCGCTGTTTCATAAAACGGCGCCGTTTGAAGCAGATCGGTTTCCGGCAGCGCGGCAATACGGCGCAATGCTTCGCGGATGGTTTCTCCCCGATCGCCGAGATTTGCGCCAAGACTCAGCCATATCCGGCGCTGCACATCATTCATGAACGCGACCTCGCAATATGAACCGCCGCATCGCGGAACGGGCCGCCAAGCGGTGCGGACGGCTTATGCACCGTCACGTCCAGACGCTGAACCCCCAGCTCTTCGCGAAGGATCGCCGCGGCAATCCGCTCCGCCACCGTCTCAATCAGGCGGACCGGTTCCCCCTCCACGACAGCGCGGACCGTCTCATAAACCGACGCATAGTTGATCGTCGCCGATAAATCATCCGTTTCGCCGGCTTTCTGCAGTTCGGCATATATTGTAAGGTCAATGAAAAAATGCTGTCCTTTTTCCCGTTCCTCCGGCAGACAGCCATGGTATCCATAAAAATCCATACCGGTCAGGGTAATCTGATCCATATCCGCTTTGCTTCCTTTCCGACAAAACCGATCAGCCGTTCAAAACCGCATCGGCCATGCGGCACATGCGCACGATGGGTTTCACATCATGAACGCGCACGATATCCGCTCCCTTGGCGATTCCCAGAACACAAGTCGCCCCGGTCGCCTCCATCCGCTCTTCTACCGGCAGGCCGAGCGCCGCGCCGATAAAGCTCTTGCGGCTGGTGCCGAGCAGCAGCGGATACCGGACTCCGTCGATCTCCAAAAGCTCCTGCTGGCGGCGCAGCACCTCAAGATTCCCCTCCGGCGTCTTGCCAAAGCCGATCCCCGGATCGAGGATAATGTTTTCGCGCGGCACGCCGGCCCGTTCGCCGATGGCCAGCGAACGGCGGAAAAAGTCTTTCATCGACGCGATGATATCGCCCGGATACTCCTTGCCATCCTGATTGTGCATGACTACGATCGGCAGCCCCGATGAAGCGGCCACTTCCGCCATCCGGCCCGGTTCTTCCGCATACTGCATGCCCCAGATGTCATTAAGCATATCCGCCCCCGCGGCGGCCGCTTCCCTTGCCGTTTCCGCTTTGAACGTGTCCACAGAAATCGGGACCGGACACTCGCGGACCAATGCGTCCAAAAACGGCATCAGGCGTTCGATTTCCTGCGCGGCCGGCATCGTCACAAACCCCGGACGGCTGGACTCCGCGCCGATGTCAATGATGTCAGCGCCGACCCGGACCATTTCCTCCATGTGCTTCAGCGCACGGTCCACGGTATTCCAACGGCCGCCGTCGGAAAAGGAATCCGGCGTTACATTGAGGATCCCCATCACCAGCGTGCGCTTTCCGAGTACCAGCTGTTTGCCATGTTTAAGCGTATAAGTGCGGCTTGTCATTACGATTTTTCTCCTCCCAGTATCATCCATGCCTGATGATAGAGCGCGGAATCCGCCCGGAACACGCCGTTGCATTCCGATGTGACGGTCCGCGTGCCATGCGCGAGGTCGCCTCGCATGGTCATACAGAGCTGTTGGGCCTCAACCGTGACCAGCACGCCCTTTGCGCCAAGGTCATGCCGCACGGCGGCAGCGATCTGCGCCGTCAGCCGCTCCTGCAGCTGCGGCTGATGAGACAGGATTTCCACGAGCCGGGAAAACTTGCTGAATCCGGCCACCTTGCCGGCCTCCGGCAGGTAGACGAGATTCACTTCGCCGAAAAACGGCACCAGATGATGCTCGCACATCGAATAAAACGGAATATGGCGCACCGCCACCATCCCATCTGAACCGGCATCAAACGTCTCCCCCCAGATCGGCGCGGTATCCAGACCGATCCCGTTGAATAAGAACTGGTACATCTTCGCCACCCGTTCCGGCGTCTTTTCCATTCCCCGGGCTTCGAGATCCACCCCGACAGCCTCCAGAAAATCGCGCATCGCCCGGACTGCCTTTTCATTCGTTTCGCTCATGTCACCTGTCCTCTCAGTATAGGTTTCAGGGCCTGACGCCCTTCCTTTATCCGATGCTAAGGGGCGCTAAAAATCTCCCGCCTCTTCGGGCGGGAGATAAGCGCCCCTAAAGCATCGGATAAGTTTCACTTTATATGATATACTAGAAACACCTCCCTGTGAAGGGAGGTGTTTCATTTTGTCCGGATTCATTTCACCGTGATCGCACCGACCGGGCAATCCTCGGCCGCCTGTTTCGCGTCGTCCACGCAGTCCGGCGGAAGCTCCTGCCAGCCTTCGGCCAGCCCGTTTTCGGCCATGCGGAAGCCCTCCGGACAAGAACCGGCGCACATACCGCACCCGACGCACAGATCCTGATCGACATATCCTTTCATGACAAAACCACTCCTTTATTTATCCTTACTATCGTTTACCGGTCTCTTCCCCTTCATTGTATTCGTCCCCATGCGCGGTTTCTGTGATAATCGTTACAAAAAAGAAAGAAACGAACGGCGGATACCCGTAACGGATATCCGCCGCTCGTTTTGTGTATGGAAATAGAGTTCAGAAACGCTGAGCTCAGCCGGCGATGCCCGGCGTCGTCATCTGCTTGGGAGAAAGAATCTTTTCCATCTTTTCCTTGGAAATCAGGCCTTTCTCCAGAATGACCTGACGAACCGGCTTGCCGGTATTGTATGCTTCCTTCGCGATCATGGCCGAATTTTCATAGCCGATATGCGGCAGCATGGCCGTGACCACACCGACGCTCTTGTCGAGCCATTCCTGGCACTGCTCACGGTTCGGCTCAAGATCGATGAGAAGCTTGTCGACAAAGGTATCGACTGCGTTCGTCATATATTTCATGGAGTTGAACATGTTGAAGCTGATGACCGGCTCCATGACATTGAGTTCAAACTGACCGTTTTCCACGCCCAGAGAAACCGCCAGATCGTTCGCAATAACCTGATAGCAGGCCTGATCGAGGACCTCCGCGATAACCGGATTAACCTTGCCCGGCATGATGGAAGAGCCCGGCTGACGCTTCGGCAGTTTCAGCTCATTGAGTCCGCAGCGCGGGCCGGAAGCCATCAGGCGGAAATCGTTGGCCATTTTAATGAGGACAAGCGCCGTCGTCTTCATGGCACTCGACACATCCGAGAAGCCGTCCGTATTGTTCGTCGCGTCGATGATGTTGTCCGCCGTGCGATACGTCTCGCCCGTTACCTCCGTCATGGTTTCCGCCACCTTGCGGATGTATTCCGGCTCCGCATTGAGTCCCGTACCGACGGCCGTACCGCCCATGTTGATGATATGGATTTCCTCGATGGCATGATCGATGCGGCGAATCCCGCGGCGGACGGCCGACGCATACGAGCCCATTTCCTGCCCGAGCGTAATGGGAACCGCATCCTGCAGATGCGTGCGCCCCATTTTGAGAATATCCTTGTATTCCTCGGATTTTTTGTCCAGCTCATCAGCCAGCCGGGCCAGCGAAGCCGTAAGCTTTTTGGCCTTATGGCTCAGGCAGACCTTGATGGCCGTCGGGAATGCGTCGTTCGTCGACTGCGCCATGTTGGCATGGTTGTTCGGCGAGATGATATCATAGCTTCCCTTTGGCTTGCCGATGAGTTCCAGCGCCCGGTTGCAGAGCACTTCATTGACGTTCATATTGACCGACGTTCCCGCGCCGCCCTGAATGGGATCCACCGGGAACTGATCCAGCATCTTGCCCGCGATGATCTCGTCGGCAGCTGCCACCAGCGCTTCGCCGATCTTCTTGTCCAGCCGTCCCGTTGCCATATTGGCCAATGCCGCAGCTTTCTTTACCTTGGCAAAAGACTGAACAAAGTCCGAGTCAATGACTTGTCCGGTGATCTTGAAGTTGTCGATGGCACGCATCGTCTGCACGCCGTAGTATACCTCGTCCGGTACCTGAAGTTCTCCCAGAAAATCGTGTTCTTTTCTCATGATCTTCACGTTCCTTTCTCTCTGCCGCTTTCGGCGGCAATCCAAAATCCTTATTTCATCCAACGGATCAAGCCTCATCGCAGTCCCTGCCGACACATGGAAACGCACGGCAAACGCAATGCTGTTTTTCTCTTTCTGTCTATATTGTATCATGTATACAAAATACATGCAAGTACATTTTGCAAAAATAGTCCTCTATAATTGCACATTATTATCATGCAATTGTGAAAATTTATTACAGCATACCCAAAACCTTCATGACCGGCAGTCCGACGCCCATCCAGACCACGATATGAAGGACCGTAACGATGAATCCGATTTTCCACCATTGTCCCTGTCCCATGAAGCCCGCGCCAAAGAAGATCGGCGTCACGCCGCATCCATAGTGCGTGAGGAAGGAGGCGCTGTTGCAGAGCGCGCCCAGAAGAATCAGCACGCCGAGCACAGGCGCTCCGGCCGATACCAGAATCGTCGCAAAGGCGGCAAACAGGGCCATGATATGCGCGCTGTTGCTGGCCAGCAGATAATGCGCAAAGGTATAGACGAGGCACAGGACGATCAGCATCGTCATCCACGGCATCCCCGCAAACTGAGCGGACATCGCGCCGGCGAACCATTTCATCAGGCCGAATTTCGACAGATATGCCGCCATATTCACCAGCACGCCCATCCAGACCAGAACATCCCAGGCGCCATGCTGTTTCGTGATATCCGACCAGTCAAGGATGCGCGTCAGCAGCATCGCCGAAAGGCCGAGCAGAGCAACGAAGGCCGAATCAATATGATGGATGGAGCCAGTCGCCCAGAGGACCAGCGCCGAAGCGAAAATCACACAGAGGATCTTCTCCTTCCCGGTCATCGCGCCCATGCGGCTCAGCTCTTCCCGGGCCAGCTGCATGGTTTCCGGCGTCTCCTTCAGCTCGGGATCGATGAGCTTGTAAAGCAGATACGGCGTCGCGATGGAAAGAATCAGTCCCGGGATGATGCAGGCCGCAAACCACGCCCCCCAGCCAATCGAAGTTCCGAAGATTTCCTGCGCCAGCGTATTGCAAAGCACGTTGTTCGAGGCGCCGGTCAGGAAGATGCAGGCCGAAGTGATGACCGCAGCATACGCGCTGAACATAAGGAAAGCGCCGGTGCGCCGGTTCTTCCCTGACTCGGCATCCGCGCCGATTGCCGCCGTAACGCTGCGAATGATCGGATAAATGATCCCGCCGCCGCGCGCCGTATTAGACGGAGTGAACGGGGCAATGATAAAGTCCGCCGCGCTCATGACATAGGCAACGCGCAGCGAGCTCTTGCCGAACCGCGACAGCAGCAGATAAGAGATCCGCTTGCCCAGTCCGGTCTTGATGAAGCCTTCCGCAAACATGAAGGCGGAAACGATGAGCCAGATCGTCGTGTTGGAAAAGCCGGCCAGCGCTTCGCCCGCCTTCATGATCCCGAGCAGCGGCAGCAACGTGCAGGCGATAATGGCGATTGCGCCGATCGGCATCGGCTGCAGGATAAAGCCCGCGATGGTCGCAATGAAAACTGCCAGCAGCCCCCAGGCCTGCGGCCCGACTCCGTCCGGAGCCGGGATAAACCAGATGGCCGCTCCGATGGCCACACAGAGGATACCGCGAAGCAGGGGCCCCATCCCCTGCCCATTCTTTTTCTCTGACATGTTTAACCTCCTTGAATCCAGTCATGGACTCCCTCAGATTTGACTTATGGTTCTATTGATGGTATTAATATAATATGCTTCCTACGCGAAACTACGAAATCCGATATCCTTGCGACAAAAATTTTTTGATAATTTTTATTTGTCATTAAAATAATACGCGTATTCCTGTATACATAAAAAGGAGCCTTCTCATGGAAAAGAATCCGGACCGCCACGACTGGATGGTCTTTGCGTTTATGCTCATTCTGGTTCCGCTGGCCGGGGAGCCGAAGTTCCATCCGTTCAGCGGCGATTTCTCAGCCTTCCGCGTGAGTTTCGGCTCCCCGGTTTTCCTGCTGTTTCTGCTGTGGCTCCAGCATTTCCCGCGGATGATGCTGGGCTGTTCGGCGGGCATCGGCGTCATGCTGTTCCGGGCCGGGCTCGACGCTGCCGGAGGGCTTCCGCTGCCGGACGCTCTTTTTATTCACATCCCGAACTTTTTCTATTACTTTGCCTACGCCCTGTTCTTTGCCCGGCCCAGCCTGTCCCGCCAGACCATCTACACACAGGCGCTGGCCATCGCCGGATGGGCGGTCTTTGCCGAGGTTCTGGCCAGCGTCGCCGAGCTGGCGGCGATGCAGGCGCTGGCTTTCCGGGAGCATTACCGCCTGACGATTCCCATGCTGCTCCGCCTGCTCGGCATCGCGATTCTCCGCTGCTTCTTTATCCTCTCCTTCTTCTTTCTGTTCCAGCTTTATAATACGGAAGTGCAGCTGCGGCGCAAAACCAAGGAGAAGAACCGCCTTTCCCTGCTCATCTCCGGATTATACGAGGAAGTTTTCACGCTGCGCTGTGCCCTGCAGAGTGCGGAAACCGTTACCCGCGACTGCTATGCGGTTTACGAAACGCTGCGGTCGCGCGCCAAAAGCCCCGAAGAGGAAGTCACGGCCATGGAAGTTCTGCGCATCGCCGGAGAATGTCATGAGATCAAGAAAAATCACCAGCGCATCCTCGCGGGCCTGCAGGGGCTTACCAGCAACCGCCACGTCGACGATTACCTCCCTCCGGACCGGATCGCCCGCCTCCTGATTCACGTCCAGCAGAAATACGCCCGCTCGCTCGGCAAAGACATCGCCTTCCGCAGCGATGTCTCGCCCGATCTTCCGCCGCTGCATGTCTTTCTTCTTCTTTCCATGCTGAACAATCTGGCGGCCAACGCCGTCGAGGCGATCGGGCAGAAAGGAACCATCTCCCTGCGCATCGAGGAACTACGCGCCGAAGACCGGCTGATCCTGCATCTCGACAATACCGGCAGTTTTATCCCGCCGCGCCGCCTTCCTCAGATTTTCCGGCCCGGATATACCACAAAATTCGACAGCAGCGGCAAGGCCTCCAGCGGCGTCGGCCTGACCTATGTCCGGCAGCAGACCCAGTCGCTTGGCGGCACGATCGCCATCGACTCCGACGGGAAAAACCGGGTGTCCTGCACCATCGCCCTGCCCTGCCATAAGCTCCGCCAACCCGCAATCTCCGATACAGAAAGGAAAAATCCATGAATATCTTACTCATAGACGATGATGAAGCCGTGCGCATGATGCTGCAGGACATCATCGAAGATTACCAGCTCGGCAGGATCGCCGCATCCCTGCCCTCCGCCATCGGAATGGACAACCATATGCTGGCCCGCCTTTCCGCCGATATCCTGATCATCGACATGCTCATGCCCGATCTCGATGGGATCCGGGCCGTCGATACCATACGAAAAGGCTTTGCCGGCAAAGTCATCATGCTCTCTCAGGTGGAAAGCAAAGACCTCGTCGGCAAAGCCTACGAGCACGGCATCGATTACTATATCACCAAGCCGCTCAACCGCAATGAAATTGTCCGCGTCCTCCGCAACGTCAGCGAACACCTCCGTCTGGAATCCTTCGCACACAAGCTGAAACATTCGCTGGACAGCCTCGCGCCGCAGGACGCCGCTCCAAAAGCCCCGGCACCCTGCGCACGGCAGCGCGCACAGACCATCCTGCAGGAAATCGGCATCGGCACTGCCCCGGGCGCGCAGGATCTGCTGGACATCATCGACTGGCTGGAAGCCCATTCCGGAAGCATCCCCTCGCTGAAAGCCCTGTTCACCGCCGTCGCAGCGAGCCGCCCGGCCACAAGCGATGCCGGCCGTGAGGCAAAGGCCATGGAACAGCGTCTGCGCCGGGCTCTGTGTCAAGGCCATATCAGTCTGGCGGCCATGGGCGCAGTCGACTGCACCAACCCGCGCTTTGAAGACTACGCCCCGCGCTTTTTTGACTACACGGGCATCCGCAGCACCATGCGTCAGATCGAGCAGGAGGAAAAGCCCGACCCCGCCCGCATTCATATCAACCTGCGGAAATTCATCTCGGCACTGTACGATCAGGCCCATTCGTAGAAGGAGCCTGCCAGCCATAAATGGAGACTTATCCAAGGCTTTAGGGGCGCTTGTCTCCCTCCTCACAGACGGGAGTCTCAGCGCCCCTTAGCATCGGATAAAGCGCCAGCGCGCTCTGGATGAAGCGTTCCATCGCCCGCGTCCGGTAGCCCTTGTGCTGTACGGCCAGAAACGTCTCGCGCGTAGCGAGCGCACCTTCCAGCCGGTAATAGATCAGCCGCTCATCCGGCACGGACAGGCTGACGAGCGTATCGGTCAGAAACGTCGCGCCAATGCCCTGCCGGGCCATATGAAAGGCTGTCATGAGCTGGTTCAGATACAGCCTGACCGTCGGCTCCATCCCTGCGGCCTGAAACAAGCCGCGCGCGCGACGGTACATATCATTGCCGCGCCCCAGCAGCAGAAAATCCGTCTGCGCAAAGGCGGACAAAGGCACAGCCGGAACCTCCGCCGCCAGATGGCGTCCGGCCAGCACGTCCGCACGCCGGAGCTGCGCCTCGGAAAAGCGTGCATTGACCGCAAAATCCGCCGGAACAGCCAATAGCAGATGATCCACATAAAAGGGCATGATGTCGTACAGCGACGAATCGTAAATGCCGCTGTCTACGATAATATCCAGTTCTCCCGCCGATAATTTATGATAAAGATCCGCAGAATCCGACTCCGTTACCGAAAGCCGGATCTGCGGATATTTTTTGCTGAATGCCTCGATCATAGGCGGAAGAAAACAGGAAGCGAAAAAATTTGTTCCGCCGAGAGACAACGTCCCGCTTCCGCAGCCGGCCAGATCATCACAGTACCGCTGCAGATCGTGCCGGATACGGAAGATCCGGCCTGCCGCCTCGATATACGCCCGCCCGGCATCCGTCAGCTGCAGCGGCGTATGGCTGCGGTCAAAGATCGGCAGTCCGAGTTCCTTTTCCGCTTTCTTCACCGCGGCCGACAGCGCGGGCTGGGAAATAAACAAGCGCCGGGCGGCTGCAGAAAAGCTGCGCGCTTTCCACACCGCATAAACATAATCTATTCCTGAAAGCATGAATATTCTCCTTATTTTCCATCAAAAATTTTTATTGTTTTTATATTATTATATGTATTTGATTATATCATACCCCCATGTTATGCTGAAAGCAAGAAGACGCGATGAAATCTCGGCGAAAGCGGCAACAGCAAGGAGGAATACGCTATGAAAACCATCGGTATTATCGGCGGCATGGGCCCCATGGCAACGGCGGACCTGATGCAGAAAATCATTCTGGACACCGACGCCCGGGAGGATCAGGATCATATCCCCATGCTGATCGACAACAATACGGCCATCCCGGACCGGACGGCAGCCATTCTCGGTCAGGGACCCAGTCCGGTTCCCGAGCTGCTCCGCTCCGCGGACCGTCTGACCCGCGCAGGAGCGGATTTTCTCATCATGGGCTGCAATACCGCCCATTACTTCCTGCCGCTCATGATGCCGTATCTGAAGATCCCCGTCATCAGCATGATCGACGCCGCCGCCCGTTTCTGCCAGCGGCAGGGCTACCGGAAAATCGGCCTGCTGGCCTCGGCCGGAACCTGCCATGCCGGAGTTTATCAGCGTGCCCTGCAGCATGCCGGCATCCGCATCATCCAGCCCGATGAACGGCAGGAAATCGCCGTCCATGATATGATTTACCACGGCGTCAAAGCCGGCTGCAGCGCCTATGATACGACAGCCGTCCGCCGGGTGCTCAGCGAAATGGAGGCAGCGGGGGCCGAAGCATTCCTGCTCGGCTGCACGGAAATTCCGGTAGCGGTCAGCATGTACCATCTGGAAGGCCGTTTCATCGATGCGACCGAAGTTCTGGCCGAAGAAGCCATCGAAGCAGCCGGAGCAAGATCCAAAAAACATCTCGCCGCCATCCGGTGCTGAACGGCGGAAAAAACCGCCCCCTTTCCGGACAGAGTCCCGGTACCTATCCTCTTCACACGAACAGAAAGCAGACGGAGTGCTTGCATCCCGTCTGCTTTTTATTATAATGTTGTTGACTGTTATCATGACAGTAGACTTATTATTAAAATGAGGAGAAACATGTATGGAAGACATCGATGAGTCTACCTTGGCCGCCGCCCGAAGCGGCGTCGACATCATCTCGGTCGGCGCCCTGACGCACAGCGTACGGGCTCTCGACATCAGTATGGATATC
The DNA here is from genome assembly GCF_009697385.1 of Wylensekiella montiformis. GTDB lineage: Bacteria > Bacillota > Negativicutes > Selenomonadales > Selenomonadaceae > Selenomonas_A > Selenomonas_A montiformis. The sequence goes on along the minus strand of NZ_VUNL01000005.1, from coordinate 151,867 downwards.
GGACGGATAAAGTGAGACTAAACCCTCGGCTAAACGGCCGCCTCCGCGGAAAAGACCCCGCCGGAAAAAAAGATCTGCGCACAAGCGATGAGCTCATGCGCAGATCTTTTTCTTTTCCCTGCAGACAGGGGTTATTGTTTTTATTCCGGGTTACAGAATCTTGGCCAGATACGCCTTGATCTCGTCGCCGTCTTCCATCTTCATGACATCCGCCAGAATCTCCTTGGCCTTTGTCGAGCTGATATTGCGAATCTTTTCCTTGACGCGCGGAATGGACGGCGCGCTCATAGAAAGCTCATGAATACCCATCGCCATCAGCAGAACAGCCGCATTGGGATCGCTGGCCATCTCGCCGCACATGCCGGCCCAGATGCCATTTTCGCGCGCGCTGGTAATCGTGCGCTGAATCAGGCGGAGCACCGCCGGATTGAAATGATTGTACAGATAAGAGATATTGATATTGCCGCGGTCGCAGGCCAGCGTATACTGGACCAGATCGTTCGTGCCGATGGAGAAGAAATCCACATACTTGGCCAGAACCGGCGTCATGACTGCCGCAGCCGGCGTCTCAACCATGATGCCGACCTGAACATCATCGGCAAAAGCCTTGCCTTCATGCGTCAGCTCGACCTTTGCCTCCTCGATGAATTCCTTGACCTTCTTGAATTCCGAAACATTGATAATCATCGGAATCATAATGCCGACCTTGCCGAACTTTCCGGCGCGCAGGATCGCCTTGAGCTGCGGCAGGAAAAGATCGCGGCGCTGCAGGCTGATGCGGACGGCGCGATACCCGAGGAACGGGTTGTCCTCATGCGGGATATTGAGATACGGCAGCGGCTTGTCGCCGCCGATGTCCATCGTGCGAATGACACAGAGATTGCCGTTGCATTTTTCGACGGCTTCTTTATAGGCCTTGAACTGATCTTCCTCATTCGGAATATCCTGACGTCCCATAAAGACGAACTCCGACCGGAACAGGCCGACGCCCTCGGCACCGTAGTTCAGCGCGTTATCGACATCCATATGCGTGCCGATATTGGCCATGAGTTCGACCTTTACCCCGTCCGTCGTCACAGCCGGCAGATCCTTGAGCGCCGCATAATGCGCCGCCATCTCCTGCTGCTTCTTGAGCTTTTCCCTGTAGCTCTCCACTTCATCCTGATCCGGATTGATGACGATCCGTCCCACCTCACCGTCGATGATGACGTGATCCCCGTCCGCGATCTTATCGATGCGGTCCTCCTTATTCAGGCCAACGATCGTCGGGATTGCGCGGGCTTTGGCGATAATAACGGCATGCGCTGTCGTACTGCCCGAACCGAGCAGAACGCCGGCGATTTTATCCGTCGGCATACCGGCAATGACGGACGGCTCGATCTCACGGCCGCAGAGGACGACCTTTTCTTCGCCGATCTCCGGCTCCTTAACGCCAAGGATGTATTTGGCAATGCGCTTGCCGACATCGCGCAGATCCACCGCACGGGCAGAGAAATATTCATCGTTCATCTGCTCGAACATCTGGGCCTGCTCTTCCGCCGCCTTCAGCACCGCCCGCGGCGCGTTCGGGATCTCTTCGAGCTTCTCCTCGATCTTCTGCGCCATCATCGGATCCTGCACCATCATGCGGTGCGCTTCCATGATCGCCGCCTGTTCCGCCAGATCCTGCTTCTTCAGACGCTCGATGCTCTCGCGCAGCACCTCGGCCACCGCAGTCAGGGCAGCTTCCGCCTTGCCTCTTTCCGTTTCTTTATCATCCGGCTGATAATTGACCAGATACCCGTCCAGATTCTGTCCTGCCAGCATGATTTTTCCCATGGCAATACCGGAAATCACACCTTTGCCACGAATCGTTTCTGCCATTTCTTTCCCCCCTGAAAAAAACAATCCCCGTATCATACAATCGGACCGGTCCATACCGTCCTGCTGTTTCACAGCCTTTCCCGATGAAAGCATCCGCAAGAAAAGCCCTCCCCCGGAGCCCCGGCGGGAAGGCTTTCCATTCCGAGTACCGCAAGCCCGGGAAATTACTCCTCGCCGAACTTGGAAGCAACCAGATCTTTCAGTGCCTTGACTGCCTCTGCCTCATCCGGGCCATCGGCAACAATCGTGATCTCCGTCCCCTTGACCAGACCCATGCTCATAATCATGAGAATGCTCTTGGCATCTACCGTCTTGCCCTTGGCCTGAATCTGCACCTTGGATTTGAACTTCGTAGCCGTCTGAACAAAGATGGACGCCGGGCGGGCATGGATGCCGGTCTTGTTTTCGATGGTGATCGTTTCCTGAGTCATTTGAATCTCTCCTATCTGTTTGAAACACTCTTCGTTTCCTGCCCCGCAGGAATCAGCACGAATCTCGTCGAACTGCTTAGTAAATGATGCAAAACGCGTGCCAACTTTTACGCGGTTGGGAAAAATTTCTATATCTTTCGCTGAATCCTTGAACGATAAGGGTTCAGAAAAAGTCTTGGCTTATGTTTTCATAAATGTGCATAAACTTTGTTAATTGTTTTGGTAAAAAATATCAAATTTGAATAGAAGATTGGTAAAAAAGACCAATCATTGGTAAATTATACCAAATCGTATTTTCTGGCTTTCGCCGCCACGGTTTTATGCGTGATTTTCAGCATTTTGGCCGCGGCGTTAAAGCTGCCGCACTGGCGAAGCGCATTGGCAATGATCTGCTTTTCGTACTCCTCCCAGGGCAGCACGGCGGTATCCGCCGCAAAGTGACGCACCTCGCGCCCCGCCATCTCGCCTTTTATATAGGAAGGGAGCGAGGTGATGGTAATCGTCTCGCTGTCCATAAGCGTGATGACCCGCTCAATGACGTTTTCCAGCTCACGAACGTTGCCCGGCCACTGATAGCGCATCATGACCTGCATGGCCTCCGGCGTGATGCCGCGAACCGGCTTGCCGTTCTCCGCGCTGATCTTCGCGATAAAATGCTCGACGAGCAGCGGGATGTCGTCGACGCGGTCCCGGAGCGGCGGCAGACTGATCGGAATGACATTCAGCCGATAGTACAGATCATCCCGGAAGGTGCCGTCCTTGACCATCTGCTCCAAATCGCGATTGGTCGCCGCAATGATGCGCACATCGACATGCACGGTTTCCTCGCCGCCCACACGGTCAAACTCCTTTTGCTGCAGCACGCGCAGCAGCTTGACCTGCATGTTCTTGTCCATCTCGCCGATCTCGTCGAGGAAAATCGTCCCATGATCCGCCAGTTCAAATTTGCCCAGCTTGCGGCGGACCGCCCCCGTAAAGGCGCCCTTTTCATGTCCGAACAGCTCCGACTCCAGCAGAGTCCCGGGTATCGCGCCGCAGTTGACGCGGATAAACGGGCCGCGCCGCCGTTCGCTGGCATAGTGGATCCCTTCCGCGATGACCTCCTTGCCCGTACCGCTCTCGCCGCGGACGAGCACCGTCGCCGAAGAACCGGCGGCCTTGGAGGCCAGCGCCAGCACATCCACGACCTTTCCGCTCTTGCCGATATAATTTTTGAACGCCTGCGCCGTTTTCTTCGTGCGCAGCAATTCCTGCTCCAGATACTCGGCCCGTGCGGAAACCTGCGAAAGACGGGCCATGAGATTCTGCAGCTCCGTGATGTCCTTGATGACCGATACGACGCCGGCGATTTCCCCATCCACAAAGATCGGATTGACATTGGCTACCACCGTCGTGCCATCTTTTTTATGGCTGATGCTGCCGATGCGGGCCACACCCGACCGCAGCACGCCGCACCGGTTGCCGTCCGGCGCGGTTTTGAATACGTTCTGACCGACGACCATTTCCGGCGTCTTATGCACAATACGCAGATAGGATGGATTGACATAGGTGATCTCGCCCGTCCGGTCCACGACGCAGATCCCATCTTGAACCGCTTCCAAAATCATCTGCAGGCGTTCCTGCATCAGTGCATTTTCATGCAGCAGCAGGTCCATCTCATGGATCTCCCCGGGTTCATTCATCTCGAAATCGCCCTCCAGGAACTTCACCATCTCATAGACCGCCTGACGCCCCTCGTCCCCCTCGGCAGCGACGAAGACCGAATCACCGCATGAGATCTTCAGAGCGACCAGCTTCATCAGGCTGTGCATCTCGCAGCGCTCGCTGCGCTCGCTCCTCAGATAGAGACGCGTTCCATATTTGCGTCCCAGCTCCTTGGCCCGCTGCACGATCATCGCCGCGATGCGGGCATGGATCCCGCTCTCATGACGAATGACAGCCTCCTGTTCATACATCATATTGCAATCGTTCCTTTCTGTTAGCTACTATTATACTATAAAAGTCCGTCAAAATCTGCCAAAAACGGATAGAAATAAAAAATCCCCGCAAAGTTTTCCCGCAGGCATGCCGGAGCCGCGGGAATATGCTATAATCAGGAAAGAAATCTGTCCGGGCGGCAGGATTTCAGCCGACTTTGTCGAATGACTTTTTATAATGGGATTATTATCCCATTCCAAGGAAGAGGTGAGCAGCATGACATTTATCTTGTTGACCGGCTCCATTATGGCAATCAGCATCTTCCTGATCTACCGGCTGTGCCGGCTGGCCGGCATCGAAATGAAATGGATTTCGCTGGTGCTGTGCGCTGTGCTGGCCTTTATTGTCAATGCTCTGGCCATCTCGATGAGCGCCTTTTTGGACCGCACGCATTACTTCCGCCTCGGCGTCCTCGTCGTTTTGGCCGCCGCTCTGGTGACGCTGGTCAACGAACATCTGCTGCGCCGCGAAGAACGAAAAAAGGAGCAGGAGTCTCCGATTCCCGCCGAAACCGATGCCGCGGCATTGCCCCCGGATCAGGCAGCACAGCCGGAACCGGCTGCCGCTTTACCCGCTGCCGAAAAGGCAATGCCGGACCGCGCAGAAGCCGGCGCGGCCGTCCGGGAACAAAAGCCATCCGCAGAAGAAGAGCGCCGTGCCGAAGAGGCGGCGCGCGCCAAAGCCGACGCCGTCCATCGGGCAAAGGCATTGCGGGACGCCCGGGAAAAAGCCCGGCAGCAGGCCGCCGAGACGCTGCAGCGCCGTCAGGAAGAAGAAGCCCGGCAAAAAGCCGAGGCGGCAAAGCAGCGGCGCGAGGCAGAGCAGCGCCAGCGGGAAGCCGAAGCCCAAAGGCAGCGGAAGAAACAGCAGGAAGCCGAAGCCCAAAGGCAGCGGAAGAAACAGCAGGAAGCTGCCGTCGCCGCCTTCCGTCCTCAGGTCGAATCACTCGACACGCTCGACGCCCTGCTCGATTTTGCCTATGAGCAGGCCGCACATGAGCCGGCTGCCGCGATCTGCGCCTACCAGCAGGCCATCGCCCGGTTCCCGGAGGACAGCTACACCCCGTTTCTCATCATCGAGCTCGGGAACATTTACAAGGAACAGGCCGCTTATCAGGATGCGATCGACGCCTACCAGCATGCCCTGTCCTTGCCGATCATTGCCGCGAACGATGCGATCCGGCAGGAATTTGCCAAAAATATCCGCTATCTCGGCATCGTCCAGAATATATTATCCAAACACCATGCGCTCCAGACCCCGTTCCGGGATATTCCCGGAGCCATCATGCAGGAAATCGAAACGGAGTTTCTGCATTCGGGTTCGCAGAGCAAATAACACAATGGAGGAATTTTCATGAAGAAAAGCGTAGAAATCCTGGGCCTTCCCATCATCAGCATCACCGAGGGCCGCGAGCTGGGCATGAGCAAGACTCTTCTCATCGATGCCAAAAAGGGAACCGTAGCGGCCATCACCATCGAAGATGAGGACTGGTACCGCGGCGTCAAGCTCATCCCATATGAATCCGTCATTGCCATCGGTGATGATGCCGTAACGGTCACCAACAGCGAAAACATCCTGAAACTCGACGACGCGAGCGACTATGAAACCCTGCTCGATGAAAATATCCGCGTCATCGGCACAAAAGCCATCACCAAGACCGGTACGATTCAGGGCAAGATCTCCGAGCTCTATATCGGCGAGGACGGCAAAATCGAAACATGTGAAATCACGGCTCCGGACGGAACGACCTCCGACATTGCCAGCGATCAGATTTCGATCTTCGGCAAAGAAGTGACGGTCATCGATCCGACCGGCGAAAAAAAAAATAACCCGGTAACCGCACCGAAATCGGAGCCGGCTCCTTCGGCTGCGAAAGCGGCCCCCGCTCCCGCGGCTCCCGCAGCTCCTTCGGCGCCAAAAGCCGAAGCGCAAAAAGCTCCGGAACCGGCTGCCGTAAAGCCGGAAGCGCCAAAAGCCGCCACACCCGCACCGGCTGCCAAACCGGAACCGAAGAAAGAAGCGCCGAAGGCCACGCCATCTGACGCAGACAAGCAGGCCGCGGCAGACAAGGCGACGGAAGAACGCCACCGCCGCTTCCTGCTCGGGAAGAAAGCCGCCCGCACCATCAAGATGGATAACGGCATCGTCATTGTCGAAGCCGGACAGGACATCACCGAAGAAGTCCTGCAAAAAGCCAAACTGGCCAATAAATTCATCGAACTCTCGATGAACGTTCAGTAAATTGCTGCGGCCGGGGCCTTGAAAGGCCCCGGCCGTTTTCATTTTATCCGACGCTAAGGATCGAACTTTATATGCAGCGAGGGACGTATGCCTGCAGGCATACGTCCCTCGTTCTGTTTCATTTTATGTTTGCAGGATAACCTAACCCCGTTATTCTGCCTTGCGGCCCAGCACCACTTTAGAAAAGATGCAGAGCGTGATCAGAAAGACCACCAGACCGATATTTTCCGCCGCATCGGCGAAGTCCTTGCCGACCAGAGCCAGCGGACTGTCACTGCCGCCGCCGGAAACGGAAACGACAATGATGCCGGCCAGCAGAACGCCGATGATCGACTCCCCGACGATCAGACCCGACGCAAACAGCGTACCGCGGCGCTTGCCGGCGGCCAGTCCTTCTTCGCCCTTATCCGCGCGCAGCTTCTTGTTCAGGAAATAGCCGAGCACAGCGCCGATGACGAGCGGCGTCTGCACGGAAGGCGGCAGATAGATGCCCATGCCGACAGCAAGCGGCGGCAGACAGAGACTGCGTGTGCTGCGCTTGAGGAAAAGATCGATGAGAACCAGCAGAACACCGAGTCCCATGCCGATGTAAATATACTCCCAGGCCAGCTTGCTCGAGAAAATGCCCTGTGCGATCGTCGTCATCAGAGCGGCCTGCGGAGCGGCCAAAGCCTGACTCGGATCCATGTCAGGACGCGGAAGCGCTCCGGGGAAACCATACGCTTCATAAAGAAGGTTGAGCACCGGCGCGATGACGAGCGCGCCGACTACGCAGCCCAGCAGCAGCGCGACCTGCTGGCGCCACGGCGTAGCGCCGACGAGATAACCCGTCTTGAGATCCTGCATATTATCGTTGGAAATGCAGGCGATCGCCATAATAATGGATGTCGTGAAAATAGCCGTAGCCGTCGCGAACTTCTCGCCGCCCGGCAGGCTGAAAATACCGAACGAAGAGCACAGCGCGTACATCACCAGCGATGCCACGATGATGCCCAGAATGCCGATGCCCGAAATCGGGCTCGACGACGTGCCGACTAGGCCGGCCATGTAGGCGCAGGCTGCCGCCACAAAGAAACCCATGAGCACGGCGACGCCGACGCCGACCACCGTAAAGATGATGCTCTGGCCGGCCGGCAGCCCCTCCGGACTGACAAACGCATAAAAAATACCGAGAAGACCGATGACCGTCACCGCAAAGACCAGACCGATGCTCTTGATCGACATGTCGATATCCATGCGGTGCTTTCCTTTGTCCGCGTCAGGCATACCGACGGCAGCGATGGATTCCTTGACGCCATCGATAACCGGACGCGCCAGCGTGATCAGCGTCCAAACAGCAGCCACGCCCATGGCGCCTGCGCCGATCAGACGGACGCGCTCCTGATACACCGCCCCGGCAAACTTCTGCATCGTCATGCCGTCGGGCAGAACGCCCGTAATCGTAAAGTACGGTACAAATCCCGCCCAGGCGATCAGAATGCCGACCAGCATAGCCAGTCCTGACGCGATGCCGATCAGATAGCCGGCGCCGACCAGCGCCGTCGAATAGCCGATCGGGAACTGCGTCATGCCGCGTCCCACACGGAACCACATGGAAAAACCGCTCGAGAGAACATGGAAACCGCTGGAAAGAAGCGCCACGATGCCGGCAACCGCACTGCCGGACAGGATCTCCTTCAAGCCGCTTCCCTGACTGCTGCTTCCTACTTTCAGGATCTCAGCAGCAGCCACACCTTCCGGATAAGCCAGATCGCTGTGCACGACCATAGCCCGGCGCAGCGGAATCGTAAAAAGCACGCCCAGACAGCCGCCGCAGGCAGATACCAGCAGCGTCTGCCAGAATTCGAACCCCTGCCAGTAGCCGATCATCAGCATGCCCGGAATGATGAAGATAATCGCCGACAGTGTCCCCGCGGCCGACGCTTGTGTCTGCACCATATTATTTTCCAGGATATTGGAATCCTTTGCCATCTTCAAAATGGCCATAGAAATGACTGCCGCCGGAATTGCCGAAGAAAAGGTAAGACCGACCTTGAGTCCCAGATACACATTGGACGCCGTAAAGATCACGGTCAGAACAGCGCCGAGCAGCATACCGCGGACCGTGAGCTCCGGCAGCCTCAGTTCGTGCCGCATGAACTCATTGTCTTCGTTTTTCATAGCTGTTACTCCTCACATTAAAAATTGATTCAGCAATTGTACACCCCCCGCGCACAATCACAAAATACATTATATCATAATTTTATATCTTGTAAACCCTTTCAGCATGTATACATCCATAGCGCAAAGGCGCAGCCGTCTGCACAAACGGCTGCGCCTCTGCATCATCCTTCGCGAAGCAGGCGGCAGACGCTGCAGGCCAGCAGCTTCAGGGAATAACCCATGGCCCTTTCATCGAAGTCAAACCGCGAATCATGATGCCCGGCCGCGAGGTTTGCTCCGATCATCATATACGCGGCCTGCCCGCCATGCGACTGAACGCGCTCCATGAAATAGGAAAAGTCCTCGCTGGCTCCGAAATCACAGGCTCCGACGACCTCATCAAAGAGCCCTGTCGCCCTGGCCTCCTGCTCCAGAAACGCGGCCAGCTCCTCAGAATTGCTCCCGCCGGCCGCACCACCGGTCTTTTCCACTTCCAGACGGACATCATACATCAGAGCCGCCGCTTTCAGGATGCGAAGCGCTTCCGCTTCCATATACCGATTGATTTCGCTGGTCGCGCCGCGCGTCTCCAGACAAAGCAGCGCCTTATCCCCGATGACATTCCGTCCGCTTCCGGCCTCCAGACGGCCGACATTGATACGGGACGCACCGCCGGAATGGCGGGCGATCGCATGAAGATTCAGCGCCGCACAGGCCGCCGCCAGCAGGGCATTTTTCCCCTGTTCCGGTGCAGCTCCCGCATGAGCCGGAACGCCAAAGAACCGGGCATCGTATTTGCTGGTCGCCAAAAAACCCGTGACATTGCAGGCAACGCTGCCCGTCCGCCGCATCTTGAACCCGAAATGCGCACCGAGCAGATAATCCACATCATCGACAATGCCCGATTCCACCATCGCATGAGCGCCGCGCACGCCCTCCTCCGCCGGCTGGAAAATCAGGCGGACCGTACCGCGCAGCTCCTCCTGCAGCGAAGCCAGCACCCTGGCGAGCGCCAGCCCGACCGTCGTATGCCCGTCATGCCCGCAGGCATGCATCGCGCCGGGATGATGCGAGGCAAACGACTCCTGATTGGGTTTATGCGCCGGATCGTCCGTTTCCGTCACTTCATTGCAGTCCATATCGAAACGAATGGCGACGACCGGGCCGCCTTCGCGGAATTTCCACTCGGCCACCAGTCCGGTCCGGCCGCCGTCCATCCGATGAACCCATTGCGGGTCCGCGCCTTCCTGAACGGCCCGCTGCTGATCCGCCGCCAACTGCTCTGGCGAAGGAACGCCCATCATGCAGTCCTGCTTCACCGCGTCCGCCCCGGTCTTTACCGTATAACCCAGCGACGTCAGAAACGCGGCGGCCTTCGCCGCCGTGCGGAACTCCGTCCAGCCCGGCTCCGGATAACGATGCAGATCCCGGCGGCACGCCGTCATCTCCTCCTGCAGTCCATCCGCGGCTTCCATAATTTTTTCGTTCCAATCCATCATAAATTCCTCCGTCTTCCTCTGTTTGCTAACCGGGCGACTCCGCCGGGACCTTGGCCCGGACCGCTTCGCCTCAAAAGAAAAGAGCGCCGCTCCCGCGGCACTCTTCACATTCAGAACAACAGGATCATCATGCCGACCGTCAGGGCGCAGAGCATCGGAATCGCATTCCGCTTGGTGATCTCCATCGGATTGATCCCCGCGATTCCCGCGCAGATGATCGTCGCTCCGGCGATCGGCGACATCGTGCGTCCCAGCGTACCGCCCAGCGTCGCCATGCTGCCCATCTGCACCGGCGACATGCCGAAGTCTGCCGCATGCGGCGTAATCGCTTCGTTGAACGCAAAGGTCGCAGCGTCTCCCGAGCCCGTCAGCAGACCGAGCAGGAACGGACCGAAAGCCGCGCAAATCTTGACGATGGCCGGATTATTCAGCATCGCCTCGATGAACAGGCGAACCAGACCGATCGTCGTCAGGCCGGAAACAAAGACCCCGGCCGAAATGATGATGCCGATGATCTTTCCGTAAGCCTGCCCCATGCCGTCGAAGAACGCATCGCCGATAGCCTTCGGGCTGGTCCGGGTGACGACTAGCGTCAGCAGGGCTCCGATAATCATCGCCTGAGGGACCCCCATTTTAAAGATCGGCACAAGCTGCGTCGAGCCGAGCAGCAGAATGAGAATCGGAACGACCGGCATCAGAGCATACAGATAATTCACCTTGAAATCCGCTTCCACCTGCAGGTGCTCCGGTATATGGCCCTTATCCTCCCTGAGAATATGAGCCAGCACGGTGATGCAGATCGTAGCCACCAGCAGGGAAGCCAGATTCGCTTTATAATGAAAGCCGATAACATCCATGACATCCACCCCGGCGATCTTGGCCACAAAAGGATTGTGCGCCAGCCCCGGATTGAGCATGCTCCCATAGGTGCCGCATTTGACCGCCGCAGCCGCCATCGCCGGCCCCACGCCGGCAGCCATCAGCAGAGGAATAAAAATCGCACCGGCAGCGGCGGCCGTACCGGCTGCGCTCGGCAGGGCGATATTGACAAGATACGTTCCAATGACAACACCCGGTATCAGGAAAAACCGAACCTTGGAGATCACCGAGGCCATCGCATTAATCAAGTGCTTGTCACATTCCGTAAACCGCACCGCCATCGCAAAACCCATGACCGAGCAGACCGCCTGAATCAGGCCGCTGTTTGTCATGCTCTTCGCAAAGGCATCCAGCGGAGCCATCGGCGCGCCGCCAATACAGGCCATAAGCAAACCGGAACCGATCAGGACCACCCGCGCGTCATATCCCTTGATCAAAGCGGCGACGACGGCACAGGTGATGATTCCTCCTGCCAGAAACATCATGGTCACCATATTTTACATCCTTTCTCTACATATATAAGTGCATATAAAAAAGACTATATTGACTTTTCCCTGTCAATATACGATTATTATATTAACCGGTCAACCGATTGTCAACGCAGAAAATACGCTGATAGAATATTATACTGTATACTTGTTATGCACGATTTCCGCCGGCGTGCTGATGCTTTTGCTTCATGCCGTCCGATCCGACCTACCAAGAAGGGGTGTTTTGAATATGATTTCTGCCGAGCGCCTGAACAAACAGCTTCAAACGATAAAAAAATTCTCTGCTCCCGGGCGGGGAATCAACCGCCTCGCCTTTACCGACAGCGACTGGCAGTGCCGCCGCTACCTCATCACGCAGATGAAAGAAGCCGGCCTTTCTGTCCGCACAGACGCATTCGGCAATGTCATCGGCCGCCTCGCCGGACAGCGGAATGATCTTCCGGCCGTCATGACCGGCTCACATGGCGACAGCGTACCGGAAGGGGGGAATTACGACGGCATCGTCGGCGTCCTGTCTGCCATAGAGGCCATACGAAGCATGCAGGAAGACGGCTTTCGCCCAATTCACCCCATCGAGGTTGTCTTGTTTATGTGTGAAGAGTCCAGCCGGTTTTCCGCAGCCACGCTCGGCAGCCGGGCCATGCGCGGCAGGCTTCCGGCCGCCGACCTCCTCCGGCTTCACGATGCGGCGGGAAAAACGCTGCATCAGGTATTGAAAGATCGCGGACTGGACCCGGAGCACATCGCTTCCGCCCGTTATGAAAAGCCGCTCAAAGCCTTTCTCGAAGTGCATATCGAGCAGGGGCGCGTACTGGAACACAACCGCTGCCAGATCGGCATCGTAACGGGCATAGCGGCTCCCTACAGGCTGCGCTGCCGCCTGCACGGCCGCGCCGACCACAGCGGCGCCACCCCGATGAATCTGCGTCAGGACGGGCTGTGCGCCGCGGCAAAGATCATTCTGGCCGTCGAGCAGATCGCGGCGCAGTGCACGCCCCCGGTGGTCGGCACCGTCGGTGTCATAAACGTATCGCCCGGCGTCATGAATGTCATCCCCGGTGAAGTCCAGATCGGCATCGATGTGCGCAGTACCGCAAAAGACGCCCGGGATCAGGCCGTGGAAAACATCTGCGCCGAGATTCGCCGGATCAGCAGCCAGCGCGGCATTCCGGTCAATATCGAACGCATCAGCCGGGAAGATCCGGCCGTTATGGATCCCGGACTGGTCCGCCTGCTAACCCGCACCGCTAAGCAGCTTGGCTTTTCCCATCGCTGCCTGCCAAGCGGAGCCGGACATGACAGTATGCACTGGGCAGACTATACGCCGACCGGCATGATCTTCCTCCCCTGCCGCGACGGAATCAGCCACAACCCCGCAGAATACGCGGATATCCGCGACATCACAGCGGCCTGCACGGTCCTGAGCCGGGCCCTCCGCGAACTGGCATCCGGGGACACGCAGCCGCCATGCTGACCGAAAAGGTATTGGCCTGCCGCCCGGATTATGCTATAATGAATCCATGACTTTTCTACACGGATTATCCTTGACATTTCTTTCCATTTATACATCACTTAGAGAGGAGCATGTATCATGATTAGTTTTCCTATTTTTTCTGAACTTGAAGCCAAACGCGACGAGACAAACAGCCGCTTTCACCGCGAAACGGAGCCGCAGCTGATTGAGCGGTTCCAGCAGTTCGGCTTCAAACCGCAGGCGGAGGACGATCTCCATCACATGGTCCTCACGGAGAAACGGACGGGAAATCATTATCTGCTGACGCTCGGGACCTATGCGATCACGGTGGAGTTCCGCCACATCCGCACCGGCGAGACCGTCACGATCTGCGAGATCAGCAATCTGGCGCTGAGCGCGCACAATATCATGAACATCCTCATCGAGTCCATTGATTCCTGGCTGCAGTACGGCGTCATCTACGACTACCGCAAAGCACAGCACTTCGGGCTGGAGGCCTGACCGCCGCCTTGACGATACCGCCGCTCTGCGGTATGATAAATCCATACAGGTTACGGACCGGAAACGGGATAACGACTGTCATAGTATTGACCGCCGTTATCCCGTTTTTTGTATATTCTGGAGGGATGATTCATGGATCAGAAAGCCGGCCGGAAGCGGCTGCGCATCCTGCAAAACGCGTCGCTGCTTTCCCTTTTTTCCCGCTGCGCCGCCAAGCGGCACGCCGTGCTGCTCGACTCATCGCAGTACGGGCCGCACGGACGTTACAGCATCATGGGGACAGCGCCTTTTTGCCTGCTGGAAAGCCGCGCCGGTGTTTTATACCGCAGGGGGAAGCCGTCCCGCGGCTCGCTGCTGCCGGAGCTTTCTGCAACGCTCCGGCAAGATGATCCCATCATGCCGGAGCTTCCGATCGAATCCGGCGCCATCGGCTTTCTGACCTATGAATACGGGCGCCGCCTGATGGGACTCCCCGTCTCCGCCGTCCCGTGGCTGCCGGAAGCCTGCTTTCTCTTTTTCGACGGGTTCGCCGTACAGGATCATCAGACCGGCAGGCTTTACCTGATCGCCAACGGAAAAACGCAGCCGGCCGAAGCGCTGCTCGATCAGATGGAACGCGATCTGGAAAAAGGAGAGGCTCCCGCTCCGCCGCTGCTTCGCTTTCCTGCTCTTTGGGCTTCGGCCGACTGCACGAAAGGCGCCTATCTTAGCGCTGTGCAGTCCGTCATCGATCATGCCCGGGCCGGCGATCTTTACGTCGCCAATCTGACGCAGCAGCTCCATATCCGCTCCGCACAGCCGCCATGGCCCGCTTACCTGCAGCTGCGCCGGCAGAACCCCGTCCCCTACGGCTGCTACTGGAACGGCGGAAGCTGGCAGATTCTCTGCGCGTCTATGGAGGAATTTCTGACGCTCCGGGAAGGGCGAGTCATCACGCGCCCGATAAAGGGAACGCGCCCGCGCGGCCATACGCCAAAAACAGACCGGGCCATGCGGCAGGAGCTGCTTCACTCGGTCAAGGACCGCAGCGAGCTGGTCATGGTCACCGACCTCGAGCGCAATGATCTGAACCGGGTCTGTCAGACCGGCAGCGTTCACGCCTCGACGCAGTTTTCCATCGAAAGCTACGCCAGCGTGCACCAGATGATTTCCACCATCACCGGCACGCTGGCAAAGAGAAGGGACTGCGCGGATCTGCTGCGGGCCGCTTTTCCCGGCGGGTCGATTACCGGTGCGCCGAAATACCGGGCCATGGAGATACTCGACGGACTGGAAGCCGCTCCGCGCGGACTCTATACCGGCGCCATCGGTTATCTTTCTTCCGCAGGGAACGCAGCCTTCAACATCGTGATCCGCACAGCCGTCCGTCATCAGGGCTGCTATCACATCGGCGCGGGCGGCGGCGTCACCGCCGAATCCGATCCGGAAGCCGAATACCGCGAAATGCTGCACAAGGCGTCCTCCGTACTGGGCCCCCTGTGCGGCGCGTCTTCGCCAGACTGGGAGGAATTGCTTTATGGAAACCATGCTGTGTCTCGATGACGGCTGCGCCTTCGGACTGGGCGCCTTTGAAACCATCGCCGTGGAAAACGGCCGGCCATGCTTTCTGGCCGAACATCTGCAGCGTCTTGAAGAAGCGCTGCATTTCCTGCGGATCGCCTGCGACCACACCATGCTGCAAAAACGAATACAGGACGAGCTGCACTGCCAGAAGCTCCCGCACCACGCGTTAAAGCTCATGGTCTCCGACCGCAACATCGCGGTGACCATCCGGCCCAACCCGTATCCGGGATCGCGGCGGTTTACAGGAATCAGGCTGTGCATCAGCCCGGTGCGGCGCAATGAAACATCGCCGCTGACCTACCGCAAAACATGGAACTACGGCGATTCCATTCTGGAAAAGCGCCGGGCGGTTCAGGACGGATGGGACGGCTGTGTCTTTCTCAACAGCCGTGGGGAAATCGCCGAGGAGGCCGTATCCAATCTGTTCTTCCTGAAAGACGGCCAGCTGTTTACCCCGCCCGAAACGGCGGGCCTTCTGCCGGGAATCATCCGAGGCCATCTTCTGCGCCAGTTTGCCGTCCGGGAAGTCCTGCTTAAAGAGGACGATCTTTCCCGCTTTGACGGCTGCTTTCTGACCAATTCGCTTTGCGGCCTGCGGCCCGTCGCCCGGATCGGGTCATATCCTTTCCCGCTTCATCCCCTGCGGCAGTTCCTGCGCCTGCATGACATCACACCGGCGCGCCTTGCCTTCGGCGACGCGCCCGCCAGCATCGGATAAAATAAAGCCAGACACAAAAACGCCGCATCGCTTTTTCCGGAATCGGAGAAAAACGATGCGGCGTCTGAATTCAGATCAGCCCGAGATCCCGCAGCCAGTTTTCACAGGCTGACGGCCAGTACCGCGTGCTGCTCTGCAGGGAGCGGCCGAGGCCGAAGCCATGCCCGCCGGTGCGGTAGATGTGAAGCTCCGCGGGGATCGCATAGCGGCGCAATGCCGAAACATAGCGGACGCTGTTGACCGGCGGCACCACATTATCGTCGGCAGCGCAAAATACAAAGGCCGGCGGCGTTTCGGCGGTCACATGAAGTTCCGCCGAATAGGTCTCCATAGCCTTCCTGCCCGGCGACAGGCCCAGCAGGCGCTTTTTCGTCCCTTCATGGGCATACTCCGGCAGCATGCTGATCACCGGATAGCCGAGAATGGTGAAATCCGGACGCGCGCTGACCTTATCCTGTTCATCGACGGGCTCGTACACCTTGCGCGCGTAGCAGGTGCTCACGCTGGCAGCCATATGGCCGCCGGCCGAAAAGCCCATAATGCCGATCTTTTCCGGATCGATATTCCATTCCTTCGCATGAGCGCGCACGATGCGGACCGCCCGCTGCCCATCCTCCAGCGAAACATCCTCGCGGTTCTTGTTGTGCGCGTTGCCCGGCAGCCGATAGCGCAGGATGAACACCGTCACGCCTTTCGGATTCAGCCAGTCCGCCACTTCATCGGATTCCTTGTCCATGACGACGCGCGCATAGCCGCCGCCCGGCCCCACGATGAGCGCCGTGCCGTTCGGATGTTCCGGCACATGCGCGATAAGAGTCGGCACGTCGATATCCGTCATGATGCGGTCATGATGCGCCGGATCCTCGCTGCGCTCCGTAACGGTGTTATGAAACGCGACATGTTCGCTGCCCGGCGCTTTGCCCGGCCAAAGATTCATCTGTCCGCCGTCCTGCAGCGGAGATGCCTGAACGGCACCCGCCGCACCGAGCGCTGACAGCAGCAGCCCGGCGACGGCAATGGTTTTCCAAATGGATTTCATTTATTTTTTCACTGCTTTCTTCCCGGATGATTTGGCCTTTGCAGCCTTGGACTCGTCCTGCTCATAGACGACGTTTTCCTGACGGATATTCTGCGCATGCTGCAGCTTCTGCGCGCCGCCGTTGATGATGCGGACATTGCGCAGAGTGATGTCGTGATGCTCGCCGCCCGGCATGCCCTCGATCTCAAAGGCCGCTTTCTTCGTATTCAGCACATTGCAGTCCTCGATCAGCATATCCTTGAATACGCCCGCATTCGCCCCCGCGTATTTGCCGACGGCATTCTCATCTTTATAATTGGTCGTGAACAGGAACGCATTATTCTTTATATCCTTGAGCACATTGTGGCGGAACACCGAATTGCGTCCGCCGCCGCCCATGTTGTCGGACGTCTTGCAGCGGAAGCCGACTTCCGTCAGTTCAAAGACGTTGTCTTCCCCGAGGACCTTCTCGATCCACGAAGCTGTATGGCTGCCGAGCGTGATGCCGCCATGCGCATGGCGCACATAGTTGTTGAAAATCCAGGCATTGCCGACCGGCGGGCGGCCCGCCGCGTCCGCACCCATACCGGCATTGAAATTTACCGCGTCGTCGCCGCTGTCCATGTAGCAGTTCATGACCTTGTATTTGCTGCCCGTATAATCGATGACATCGCCGTTGTTCGCGTCATAGGTATGAAACGCGACATTGTTGACCGTCACATCGTTGCCGAAATTGATGACCACCATGTGCATGGACGGGTTCTGCATGCGCACACCTTCGATATACAGATTATCGATATGGCTCAGCATGACCGTCGACCCGCGGCCGTTATATCCTTCCTTGAAATTGCGGTCCTCATTGTCCATGAGCCAGACCGTCTGATTTTTCGCCAGAATACCGTAGTTGCGGACATCGGGCTCACGGGATTTCTTCCCGTCCTCGCGCTTCAAGTTTGCCGCTTTGCGATAATAGCCCTTGGCATCCTTCTGCCAGCCATTGCCGTCAATCGTCCCCTGTCCGACGATGCGGAGATTGCGCAGATTGCTGCCGTTGAGCAGCCCGTTATAGCGCCCGTTCGGCTGCATCTCATAGCCGCCTACCTCCTCAGTGCCGAGAAGCGTCGCCCCCTCATCCAGCTGCAGCGTCATATCGCTCTTGAGCTGCACCGCACCGGACACGAACGTCCCGGCCGGCACCTCAAGCACGCCGCCCTTCGGCGTCGCGTCGATGGCCCTCTGCAGCGCCGCCGTATTCATGGTTTTGCCGTCGCCGACCGCACCGAAATCCGTGAGACGGACCGTCTTGGGAACAGCGGTCGTGCGGACCTTCACCGGCTTGCTGTCCGCCGACTCCTTGCCGTCCTTGCCGACGGCGCGCACCGTAAACGTATAATCCGTCGAGGGCGCCAGCCCCGACGCCTCATAGCTGTGATAAATGAGCAGATCCCCGCAAAGCTCCGGATTCTTCTGCTGGAACTCCTGCATGGCTTTGGTTCCGACGGTCTGCGCCGGCGTCTGCGTCGTGCCGATCTTCGTGCCGTTCTGATAAATGTTGTAGTAAACCGCGTCATCGCCTTTAGCCGGGCGGTCCCAGCAAAGCCAGGTGCTGTCCTGATCCGTCGACAAGGTCGGCGACTGCAGGCCGGTCGGAGCCTGCGCGGCAAAAACACTGGCAGACAGCGACAGACAGATCGCGCCCGTCAGCGCGGCAATTTTCTTCTGATTCCACATATGCTTCACCTCATAGCTCATATCTCATATCTTAATTATAGCAGGCGGCCTAAACGGCCCCCTTTTTTACGCCCGACGGGCCGGCTTCCAGTCGCCGAGGAAAGCGGCCGGCGTAAACTGCTCCGCCTCGGCGTCGGTGAGCTGACGGCGGTTTCCGCCAGTCAGCGCGCCCCGGCCGGTGTTCCGGTATTCATAGAGCCGGTTGTCCTCCGGCTGGAATACCCCGTATTTATTCTTCATGCTGTTCCATGCCTTTTCCTTTATCGGCGTATCGATCTGACATTCCCGGAACGCGGCGGCCGAGCTGACCTCGCGCTGCTCGGAGGACGGATGCCATGGACGGCCGAGCATCGCGTAATGCGGCGCGGGAATGTCGCTGGTCAGATGGCAGCGATAGAACAAATAGCCTTTATCCTGAGCCAGCGTACTCGGCGCCGTCACATAACCCATGCTGTACGCCTTCCCATCCTGCTTGACGGCCCGCGCCAGCGAGCGGATCTCGCAGGACTCAAACACCGCCGCCGAAGCCTGCCCGAAGATGAAGTCCACATCGCCTTCGATATAGCAGTCCCGATAATACTGGCGGCCCGCATTCGCGTACAAGGTGTCCTGACGCCCCAGGAACCGGCACTGATAAAAGCTGCTGCGATCCGCTTCGTCCGTGACGGCAAAGGCCTGAACGGCCTTCATCGTCTTATCCGCACGGCGCGCTTCCGTCGGAAAGTCATTGGCAAACGTGAGATTGACCGCCTGAAAATTCTTGGCCGCCGACGTGATCTTTACCGTGGCACATTCCATCGTATACGTCGCCTTGCCGGACGGATGCGTATCGCCGGGGCGCAGCGGCGTCCCCTCGGCGTCATTCCAGACGATGCAGGTCGTCGCAGCATCCTCGCCGATCATCGTCAGATTCGGCAGTGCGACCGTGACTTTCTCCCGGTACGTCCCCGGCTTCAGCTGCAGCAGATACGAATCCGCCTTCTGCCCGGCCATTCCGGCCAAAGCCTGCCGGATCGAAGGATACGTCGTGACATGACGTTTTTTGACCACTTTCTTCACCCGGCTGTCAACGACTGCCGTCACCTGCCGCTCAGCGGCCTGAGCGGCGGACAAAGCCGGCACTTCGCCGGGCATCGCCGGCGTCAGACACATCGCTGGGCCGAGCATCAGCCCGGCCATCACCGCAGCGGTCCATTTTCCTGTATTCATAAGCCCCTTCCTTTCTTCACGCAGCGCACATCCTGCCGTCCGCTTTTCCGCTGTATCGGCGAAAAGAGGGCCGCCGCGTCATGCGGCAGCCCCCTCCTGCTGACATCGTTTTCCGCTGCGGCAGGCTGCTCCGCCGCCGTTATTTCGCTTTGGCGCTTTTCTTTGCCGTCGAACCGGACTTCGCCTTGGATGCCTTGCTGTCCTTGGAACCGGACTGCTTGACATTGATAAAGTTGATCGACTTCGCATTCGTGATCTTCCAGGGCTGGCCGTCCTGAATCGTCACATTTTTAAACGTAATATCGTGGTGCATGGCATCCGGCTGGCCGACGATCTCAATCGCCGGTTTTTTCGTACCGAATACCGTGCAGTCCTCGACCAAAATATTGTAGAAGCTGCCCGTCTTTTCCGCTTTCGGGAACGCAGCCGCCGCATTCGGGTCGCTGTAGGCCGTCGTAGCGATAAAGAACTGCGCCTGCATATTCTTCATGGCATTATTGCGGAAATGAATATCCCTGGCGCCGCCGCCGTTGACCGGATTCGTCTTCATGCGCAGGCCGATGTCCGTGCCGTCCATGACGTTGTCCTCAGCCAGCAGCTTCTGAATATACGCCGCCGTATGGCTGCCCATGACCACCGCGCCATGGCCGTGATGGAAGGAGTTGTTAAAGATCCAGATGTTCTCCGTCGGATGATCTTTTGCACCGAGCGCACCCTGTCCGGCTGCGAAATTCACGCAGTCGTCGCCCGTGTCAAAAACATTGTCCATGACCTTGAGGCCGCTGCCGTGGCCGAACTCAATGCCGTCGCCGTTGTTGCAGTTATAGGTGCGGAACTGGGCGTTTTCAATGACGACATCGTTGCAGTGCTGCGCGATGAAGCCATGGTTGGCCGGATTGCGCATCGTGACGCCCGTGACATAGACCTTGTCCACGCCCTGCAGCAGAATCAGGCTCGAGCGGCGCGGATATGCCTTGTTTTCATCGAGCTTCTCATTCTCTTCGAGCGAACGCACCTGATTGGCCGCCAGAATACCGATATTCAGCACATGGTTTTTCTTGAGCGTGCCGTCCTTGTTCTTTCCCTTTGCACGGTAGAGATAATTGCCATCCGGCCCCTTCTTCCAGCCGTTGCCGTCAATCGTACCTTCGCCGACGATGCGGATATTCTGCAGGCGTTTCCCATCCGGTCCCGGCTTGGCGTTGATGAGCGCATAGTAGCGTTCATCGGAAAGATACGGATACAGCTTGTAATGGTAAGGATAGGAAGCCGCGTCCTCCGAGCCGAGCAGGGTCGCGCCCTTTTGGATTTCCAGCGTCATATTGCTCTTGAGCCAGATGGAGCCGGTCTTATATACACCGGCCGGAACAACGACCGTGCCGCCTTCCGGGCAGGCGCGGATCGCGCGCTGGATCGCCGCCGTATTGAGCGTCTTGCCGTCGTCGACCGCGCCGTACTTCGTGATGTTGACGACCGCGCCGCTCTGCTTCTGCGTCGTCACCGACAAAGCATTGGAATCCGCCGACTCGTCGCCATTCTTATCGAGTGCGCGGACGACAAACGTATGCTTCGAGCCCGGCTGCAGGCCGCGGACACGGTAAATATGGTTCGTAATGCGCTGCGCCTTGGGTGTTTTCGCGTAAAAGTCCTGAATCTCGCGCTTGGCCAGCGAAGAAAAATCCTCGTCGGTGCGCTGGATCAGCTTGCCGTCCATATAGACGTTATAAGCAATGATGTCCTTGGTCTTGGCCGGACGCTCCCAAATCAGGGTCGTGCCGTCCGTCGTGGTGGAAAGCGACGGAACCTGCAGGCCGGTCGGCGCGGCCGGGGCCGCAAAGACGCTGCCGCTGACAGCCAGGGCGATCAGGCTGGCCAGAGCCAGGCTCTTCTTCATGCTCGTAAACTGCATTGTACATCCTCCCTTATCTTTATCTCATGTCATGCATCGTTTATCCAACAACAGGAGCGGCCCAGCCGCTCCTGCCGTAAAAGTTCCTGTAGGATTGTTCTTAGAAGTAATAGTAGAGCTGGAAGCGGTACTGGTTGCCGGTATACTGGCTGGCCGCCTTGCAGTTGATGGCTTTATAGTGCATCCAGCGCCAATCGAACATGACGTTCTTGACCGGGACATAGCGGTACTCGAGAATCAGACCATGCTGGCCCTCGCCCTCTTTGTTCTTGAGGTCATAGGCCGACTTGATGCCGGTATACCGCTCCTGATGGATGAGGTCGAGCTCCCACATGCGGGAGTGCGGAATCGCTGCCTTGGCTTCGCCGAGATTGAAGGTCAGCGCATAGGCCTTGTTCTGGCCGCCGTACGTCGGATCCTGATAATTGGACTGCGCATAGAACGCCTGTACCTTGAGATCCTTCGTCGGATTCCAGACGGCGCTGATCTCGCCGATATCCGGATCCGTATACTTCGTCGGCTTGTTCAGATTGGAAATGCCATAGGCTTCCGCCGCCGCATTCTGGGCTGCCTTCTTCGCATTCAGATACGTGTGGTCGCCGCTGGAATGCAGATGCCAGTAGCTGAAATTAAACTGCAGATTGGAGGCGGCCTGATACTGCGCCTGCAGCTGCGTCATGCTGACGCCGAGGCCATCCGGGTTCATATCCGAGCCCGATACGCCTCGGTCCGGCTTGCTGTAATAAACCGGAATCGTAAGATCATCGCCGCTTTCATTCGTGATCGTAACCTTCCCGCTGGTGCTGGTAATGGAGTCTCCCGAGCTGAACGATACCAGCCCCGAACTCTTTAACGAATTCAGATTGGCAAGCTGCGAAGCAGACAGCGTCGATGCGTCGACCTTGGCCGTCTTCCCTTCCTTAATCAGCGTTGCCGAATCGGAGGAGTTGATGCGATGGCTGTCGCCGCTCCAGCTGTTCTTGTTGTAGTCGACATTACCCCAGGCAGCGCCGACCTTCCATTTATTGCCCGCGTTGATCATGTAATCGCCGCCGGTATAATACTGGCCCATGATCAGCGATTTCTTGATGCCGATGAAGCTGCCCTTCGTGCGGCCGATACGCATCTTGCCGCCGAACAGCGGGCCCTGCGCAAAGACCTTATTGGCCGACATCCAGCCTGCCGTATTCTCGCCCGTCGTTCGGTAATCGCCATCGCCGTCATATGCGCCGATCGTATCGATCTCGGCCGTCCAGCCGCCGCCCATCTTGAACTTGTTGTTGAGCTGATAGAGTACCTGATGGTTCTTCGTGCCGCCAAAGCCATCCGCGCCGGATTTCTTCGTTCCGTCCGGATACTTCTTCGTGCCGCCGTCCAGACGATAGCGGATCATGCCGGAGAAATCCCAGCCATCCGGCAGATGTTTGACATTGAGCTTCGGCCCGCTGGCCTTTTTGTCCGCTTTCTTTGCCTTGACGCCCGGAATCTTTACGTGCATATCGGTAAGCTCGCTCTGGAACTCCTTCATGAGCTTCTGGATGCGCTGCGTATCTGCGGCTCCTGCGCTCCCGGATTTCGACATGGCCTTGGCCGTAAACACGGCCATCTCATAGCGGGTCAGCGGCCGCTTGCTATTGAAGTCCGCATCAGTATAGCCGTCAATCAGCCCGTCATGCACCAGCGAGGCTACATCCTCGTAGTAGCCGGTGCTCTGCGGTACCGTTGCGAACGGGTTGTCACTTGCCAGGGCATAATTGCCCGCATTGAGGGCGGCAAAGCAGGCCAGCCCCAGCATAATCTGTTTCTTTTTCATAAACGCTCGACTCCTTAAAAAGATCTGCACTTCCCTGATGACGCGCACCTTGTACTGCAGCCTGCGGTCTTTCACGTCCAGGCCCGCCGCCGGCGACTTCATCGTTTCGGCCGGAACCGGTAAACTTTTCATCTCGTTTTCCAGAATACGGAGTTTCCCCGCGAAGGTTTACCGGTTCTCTAAATCCATTCCGTCGTTGCCTATGCACCTCCACTTCTCCTCTACACCTGATAGTATAAATTATTTCGACAATTCTTGACAGTCAATATCTTTATATTTTCCTGCAATATATTAATTTATTCCTATTGTTATTTATTTATTGCCATATCCTCGTCAGTTATTCCGATAAAATGCGACAAAACACCAAGCCCGGACCGGGGCAAATAAAGGAATTCCCGGTAAAATCTAAAGATATCACGGATTCCGCTAAAGATTCTGAGTTTACGAAACCAGTGCAGACCATTATAATAGAAGACAAAAGAAACCATACTATGAGGGGGAATCACGATGAAACACTTGCTGCAGAGCTTCTGTCTGCTGGCGGCGCTGGCCGCCTGTCTCGGGCTCCTGATCCCATCGGCGGAGGCAGCCGACAAGGTATCCTATGAGGTAAATCAGGTCACGCTGAAAGGAAATACCATCACCTTTCAGGGAAACTTCGTCAACAAAAGCGACAATTACCAGCGCGTACTGGGCCTTCATATAAAGTACCGCCTGTCGGATATCGATGCTTATCCGCTGCTGATCGGCGCGTTTGACAGCGAAGATCTTTCCGTCGACATCGGAAAAGACCCCGTTCCCTTCACCATTTCCGTGACAGACAGTCAAGCCAGTCTGTATACGACTGAGGACGTCGCCGTATGGAAAATCGACGACACCGTCGAACTGGAATAACCTTCATCCCGCTCCGGTAAAGCAAACGGGAGAAGAAAAAACAGCATACGCAAAAAGCAGGATCACCGGCTCAGACGAGTACGTGATCCTGCTTTTTTTGCAGCAATATACGCTTTCCCTATTCGCTTGGTTTCAGCAGGCCGTTCTGATAGGCCAGCAGGAGATTATACAGATCGGTGATTTCATCCTGAATGAGCCTGCCCTCGTCCGTGTCGCCCACCGTCGTCCGGCAGGACTGCAGCTCCACGGTTTCGGAGACGGATTCGATATCATGATTTTCCCGCAGGGCTTCGCGCACATTGGCGATGTGCTGATGCTCCAGCAGCCGCAGCCCGCGTGAATTGGAAATCAGGGTATAGCCGGATATACCGGTCTTTTTGTGATAGGCCTTGCAGAAGCCGCCGTCGATGATGATCGCCCGGCCCCCCGCTTTGACGGGGCTTTCCCCCTTCCGGACCTTTACCGGCACATGCCCGTTGATGATATGCCCCCGCTTCGGGTCCAGCCCGAATTCCCGCAGCACCATCTCACAGGTCTCCACCTGATCGATGTACCGATAATACGGATCCGACGGCTCCTTCCAGGTGCTCTCGTCGGCGATCAGCGCCCGTTCAAACGTCTTGAACTCACGTCCGGACAGCGGGGAAAGGCGTCCGCACCAGAGGAAATACATGAAATCCAGCGCATGACCGCCGCCATGCAGCCATGCCTCACGCGCCATATCCTCGCAAAAATCGAACCACTGCCGCCCCCGGTATGCCCGGCCGCCGTAGCAGATGGTCCGCAGGCTTCCGTCCTCCTCAAGCGGCACGCAGCCGTGAAAGAGCAGATTGCCGTTACAGCGCGTATACAGGCTGCCTTTTTGATAAAGGTAATCCACATGACGCTGCAGAACCGCGCTTTCCACGAAATACGACCGAAGGTCCTCAAGGATCTCCTGCTCCTCGGCCGTCAGCTGATACGGATCGCCGGCGGCCGAATCGATGGTTGGAAAGTAGGCGTTTTCCAGCTCATAGCGCCGTCCGTCCCCCAGCACCGCGCAGGAGGAGCGAAAGTCGATCCGGTCCAGCAGCAGGCGGCTGTCCATCTGAAAGTCCGGATTCCGCCGGATCAGCTGGCCTTCCAGCTTGAACATCATCATCGTGACGGCCCGCTCCGCCGCCCGGATCGGCCGCTCGTCCGGGTAGATTCGCGCCGCGAAGGCAGACAATGGCCGCAGGCTGATCCCGTAGCCGCGTTCCAGCACATCCGTATTGTCATAGCGCAGGGAATTGCGGACGACGGCAGCAATACAGGTTTCGCTGCCCAGCGCCGCCCCCATCCAGAGCACATCGTGATTGCCCCATTGGATGTCGACGGACGGATGCTTCATCAGACGGTTCAGTATCGCGTCCGGGCGATTGCCCCGGTCAAAGAAGTCCCCGACGATATGGAGCCGGTCGACGGCCAGTCGTTTGATCAGCACCGTAAACGCCTGAATGAAATCCGCTCCGCTGTCGATTTGAACGATCGTACTGAGCAGACGCTTGTGGTACAGAAACTGCGCATGATCCGCCTCCGGCCGCGTATTCATCAGCTCGACGATGACGGATTCAAACCGCTTCGGAATAAACCCGTTCACCTTGGAAGCCGGATATTTATAGCTCATGAGCTTGGACAGCTCCAGCAGCTGCGATAAATTGCGCCGGTACCATTCCGGCGTATTCTTGTGCGCGTCCGTCATTTGCTCGATTTTTTCCTTCGGATAATAAATCAGCGTACAGAATTCCGCTTTTTCCTCAGGGCTCAGGCGCTCGCCGAACACATAATCCACTTTCTCGCGGATAACACCGGAGCAGTTGTTCAGAATATGGAAGAACGAATCGTATTCTCCATGAAGATCGCTCATGAAATGCTCTACGCCCTTGGGCAGGGACAGCTGGGACTGAAGATAGATGAGCTTTTCATAAACCGATTCCTTCGTGGGATATTTCTCCGCCAGGAGACGCAGCACCTTCGTGGGACGCCCCTTCCGACAGGGACTTCTCCGCATGACGACCACCTCATTTGTCTTTGCTTCTTATCGTTTAGCGCGTTTTTTTATTATTTTACCACAAATACGAGATGAAAGATATATGCCAGCAGGACAAGGACAAGAGAAACCAGATACTCGGCGATCGAGCCGACGGTAAACAGCCGGAATCCGACTTTCTGCCAGGGCGTGAAAAGTGGCACTTTGCCGCAGAGCGCGTCTTCGGCAATATGGAGCAGCGCCCCAATGCAGAAGTAGCTGCCGATCACGCCGATGGTATCAAAGGAAGGACTTTCCGGCGCCATGATCCGCTGCTGCAGGCCGAGCAAAAGAAGATAAAGCATCGGCCAGTGCGACCAGCCGCGGTGACGGCTGCGCCAGCTCCAATAATCGCCGCTGCGCGGATTGCCTTCCAGCTTGTCCGGCAGAACAGCCCCGGCCATGCTGTAGAGCGCCGGCAGGAGTTCGCCCGCAGCGGCATAGACGATGACCCCTGTTACGATTTCATGATTAACCCATTTCATAGCGACACCTCAGGAACGAACAGTTATTCTTCTTTTATTTTAGCATATATGTTCGTTATTGGCCATATTTCCCGCCGCATCTTTTTTGCCGCGCAGACGCATCTTATAGTATAATAGAAAAAGATTCGCAAGGAGGAGTGATATGGACGACTACACCTGGAAACGGAAACTACAGCAGCGGCGGATACGCCAGCGGCGCCGTTTTGGTCTGTTTTTCCTGCTGCTGTCTGCCCTCATCGCCGCAACAGTCTGGTATTTCTTCTTTTATGTCCGCACCCCGGAATATACGCTGAAACAGCTGACCATCGCCGTGGAGCAGCGCGACGCCGACGCCGTCCGCCGCTATGTCAATCTGGACGTTTTGTCCTCTCAAATCTACGATGACCTGACCGTGGATCTTTTCGCCTATGATTCGACGCTGACACCGGCGACCCGGGTCATGTTTGAAAAATTCTATATCACCATCAAGCCGCAGCTTGCCGGCGGACTGGAGCAGGCCGCGCTAAACCGTGTGGAAACGGGCGTATGGGGCCTGCCGGATGGCACCGACATTCTGAAAGGGCGCCAGCTCGGCATCGATTTCGAGCGGTTCATCGAGCGGAGCCAGCTGCGCAACACGACATGGATACGGATCGGCGCCATACATCACGAGGGGACTTCGGCCACCGCCGATATCGAAATCGTCGAAGACTACACCCAGACGCCGTTCACCCTACAGGTCGGGCTGGAACAGGCCGACGACGGCCGCTGGCAGGTGTCCTGTATCAAAAACTACCGCCAGTATCTCGACACCATCGCTCCGCTGCAAAATGGCGACATCGCCAGCTACATCGATGCGACGCAGGACATCATCGACCGCTACAACAGCGATTTTTCCGCCTATCAGCAGCGCTTCAGCCAGCTGGCAAAGACCAGTACCGGCGAGCTTTCAGCGGCACAGCGCAAAACGCTGGCCACCCTGATCGCGGACGAAGTCATTCCGTCCCTCAAAAAACGCCAGCAGCGCCTCGACGAAACAGAAGTCCCGCCCGGCGCTCAGTATCTGGCCCGTCAGCGCCAGCAGTCCACGGAGACCACCATCAAGGCCTGGCAGCACTTTTTAAAGGGCCTGCGCGAAAACCGCCAGTCCGAATTCGCCACGGCGGAAACACTGCACAAACAGGAGCTGGCTATCGACCTTCGAATTCAGGACATCATACGCCATACGGCAATCAGCAGAAACATCCCCAATCTTCCCTGATCTTACAGCACGACCACTTCTACTCATGACAGGAAAGCAGGTAGATACCATGACACAGACAAAACCATGCGGCCGCGTTCTGGCGCCTATATCCGGAAAAACCATCGATATTACCACCGTACACGATCCGGTATTCGCTGAAAAAATGACCGGCGACGGTCTGGCCATTCAGGCGGAGGACGATACCGTCATCGCCCCCTGTGACGGCAGAATCACCCTGTTTTTTGACACGCGCCACGCCTTCGCCATCACCACGGACAGCGGCATCCAGATCCTCGTCCATATCGGACTCGATACCGTTCTGATGAACGGAGAGGGGATCACGGCCCTGCACCGCTGCGGAGAATACGTTCATGCCGGCGCCCCGATCCTCAAGCTGGATCTGCCGCTGCTCAAAAAGCGCAAAATCAATCTGGTCTCTCCTGTCATTATCGTAAACTATGAACAGGTGCGCAATCTGACGCCCCTGCCTGCCGGCAGGCAGGTCACGACCGGCCAGGACATCGTCCTGACCTACAGCCTGTAAAGAATCGACGCAAAAAAGCCCCGGAATTGCCCGGGGCTTTTTTTGCGTCGATTTTGCCGAGTCTTCCGCTTTTGTCGATTCTTTCGTCAGCCGGCCATAGCCGCAAGATCCCGGCCGAGCTTTTCACAGGCTGCCAAAGCCGCATCGTCCGGCGCGTTCTCGACCGCAAGGCCCTCGCCGCAGAGTCTGGCGCCGGCCTTTCGCGTGCGCTCCGCCCAGTCCCGCATCCATGCGCCGCCGCCCCATCCATAGGAGCCAAACAGCGCGACCGGCTTGTCCCGCAGCTGCCCTTCGACCTCCGCAAAGAACGGTTCATACGCGCTCTCTTCCAGCACCTCATCTCCCATGGCGGGGCAGCCGAACATCAACCCGTCATAGCCCAGAGCCTCTTCCGCGCGAATCTCCTCTACCTCAGCCAGCCTTACTTCACAGCCCGCAGCCCTAACGCCGCGGGCCGCCGCCTCGGCCATCTCTCTGGTATTCCCGGTCCCCGTCCAGTAAATGATCGCAATCTTTGCCATGCTCAAACCTCCTCGAAAAACTTCCGCCTCATACCGCCAGAATCAGTTCCTGAAAACTCGCACCGCGCTCCAACTGCTGACAAAACTCCTGCGTACAGTCGGTATACTGCTCAAAGAGCTTCCGGGTCTGCGCCTCATTGGCATACACCTTCCAGTAACCGCTGCAGCAGAACTTTCTCCCGCGATGCGCAATGAAGCCTTCCACATCCTCCGGCGGATAATCGAGAAACAGTCCGATCTCATGCGGGAATGTCTTTTGCAGCCGCATGCGCGCCTGCAGCCGGGCGAGCATCTGATCCAGCGTATCCTCTTCCCGATAACCGCACTGCTGCAAAATCTTCCGCGCCAGACCGCGTTTCAGATTCCGCTCCAGAACATGTCTCCGATAAAACAGCAGCAGCACATACTCCTCTCCTTCCGTCACCCGGAACACCGAAATCCCCTTGCAGCGGAAACAAGGCCCGTACGAAGCCAGCAGCCGATCAAAATCCCGGAACCGGCTCTTGCGAAACGAGAGAAGGCTGCCTCCCTTCAAACCGCGAAACATGGGCGCGGCATGAAATCCCAGCAAATATTCGAACCCCTCACGGCCCAACGCGCATCACCTCAGTCCTTCATTGATAATCATTCTCTTTTATTCTTTCATTATATCGCGAATGTTTCTCAATGGCAAGAAAAAAATAAGATCCGCCGGATTCTATGCCGACGGACCTTGCGCGCTTTGAGCTGCCTCTGTGCCAACCGGCTCAAAGCGCAGCTTTCAGCTTTTCGATCATCGCCTGATACTCTTCCTCGGTCAGGAACTTTTTCTGCGGATTCATCGCAAACGTGCCGCCCCATTCAAACGCATCCCGGTATTTGGGCACAAGGTGGACATGGCAGTGGCCGCAGGTATCTCCATAAGCGCCATAATTCACCTTATCCGGATGAAATGCCTGATGCAGCGCCGCGGCGACATGGCGGACATCCCGGTAAAACGCATCCATCTGCTCCTCGGTCATGTCCGTGATCTCGCTGACATGGTCTTTCGCCGCCACGATGCAGCGTCCCGGATGACTCTGCTCGCGGAAAAGAACCAGTATGCTGGACGGCAGCTCGCAGACAAACAGCCCGAAAGCATCCAACAGCTCATTGCGCATACAATAGGAACAATTCGTATCTTTCATGACGTTAACCCCTCTCATTCCGGCAGGAACGGCCTGCCATATTCTGCTTTCATTATAGATTCGGCGCCAGCCCGCCAACAAGAGAAAATTTATAGGATTTTCCGCATTATTTATAGGAAGCCCGCTTTTTTGATGCTATAATGAATATAAAACGCGTTTCGGCACAGCTTCTTTGTGCCGCTCGTTTTTGTTGACAAGAACGCATCGGTATGATATTATGCAAAACATATAATACTACTAGGAATAGGAGGGTGCGCGTTCATGATCAAGCTCTCTCACATCGAGAAGACATACGACAGTCCATCCGGCCCGGTAAAAGCTCTGCGGGGCATCGATCTCACCATCGGGCGCGGCGAAATCTACGGCATCATCGGCCTCAGCGGTGCCGGAAAATCCACATTGGTCCGCTGCATCAATATGCTTGAGCGGCCGACGGCCGGACAAGTCTTCGTAGACGGCCGGGAAATGACTGCCCTGACTCCTGCCGAGCTGCGCGAAGCCCGCAAGTCTATCGGCATGATATTCCAGCACTTCAATCTTCTTTCTTCCGCGACCGTCTATGACAATGTCGCTTTTCCGCTGAAACTCGCGGGAATGTCCGCCGGGGACATCCGCCAACGGGTGGAGCCGCTTTTGAAGCTTGTCGGACTGGAAGCCAAGGCGCATCAATACCCGTCCCAGCTGTCCGGCGGCCAGAAACAGCGCGTAGGCATCGCCCGCGCACTGGCCAGCGAACCGAAGGTCCTGCTCTGCGATGAAGCCACCAGCGCGCTGGATCCGCAGACGACAAAGGCCATTTTAGACCTGATACGGGACATCAACCAGAAGCTCCGCCTGACCGTCGTCGTCATCACACACGAAATGCAGGTCATCAAGGAAATCTGCGACAAAGTCGCCGTCATCGACAAAGGCGTTATCGCCGAACAGGGGCCGGTACTTGAGGTATTCACCAATCCGCAGCAGCCGATCACCAAAGAATTCATCAGCGTCCTGCTGTCCAATGAACTTCCGGCGGCCTTCCGCGGCGAGAAAATCTCCGCGGATCCGGTGCCCGGCGCCTGCCTGCTGCTCCGGCTGACCTTCATCGGCGAATCGGCAGACAATCCGGTCATTGCCGGAATGATCCGCCGGTTTCCGCAGGTCGAAACCACCCTGCTGTTCGGCAGTCTCGACCAGATCAAGGCCACGCCGTTCGGCCGCATGATTATCGGGCTCACGGGCCCGCAGAGCGAAATCGACCGCGCACTGGACTACCTGAAAAGTCAGGATCTCAAAGAGGAGGTGATCGGCTATGTCAAGCGACATGATTCCACTGCTGTCTAAAGCGCTCGGCGAAACCGTCTATATGGTCGCCGTCTCCATGGTCATCGCCTCGGCCATCGGCATCCCGCTCGGCGTCCTGCTGCACACCACAGGACGCGGGCAGATTCTCGAGGCCCCGGTCTGGAACCGGATTCTCGGCGCCGTCGTCAACGCGATCCGTTCCATCCCGTTCATCATCCTCATGGTCGCCATCATCCCGCTGACGCGCGCCATCGTCGGCAGCGCGATCGGGACGACCGCGGCCATGGTGCCGCTGATCCTCGCTTCCATCCCGTTCATCGGCCGTCAGGTCGAAACCTCGCTGAAGGAAGTCCCCTACGGTCTGGTCGAAGCGGCGCTCGCCATGGGCGCCACGCCGCTGCAGATCATCCGCCGCGTGCTTCTGCCCGAAGCCCTGTCCGGGATCGTCGCCCAGCTCACCACGGTCATCATCAGCCTTGTCGGCGAATCCGCAATGGCCGGAGCCATCGGCGGCGGCGGCCTCGGCGATCTGGCCATCCGCTACGGTTACCAGCGGTTCCGTCCGGACGTCATGCTGGCCACCGTCATTATCCTGATCATTCTCGTACAAGCCGTCCAATTTATCGGCAACATGCTGGCACGAAAACTGGACCGCAAATAACCGCTCTTCCGAACAGGAAAGCGCAGCTATTAAAAGGAGGTTTTTCTCTATGAAAAAAGTATCTGCTCTCATCGCCGCCCTGTCCGTCGCCTGCCTCGCGCTGGCCGGCTGCGGCGGCACCCAGTCCCAGTCCTCGGGTACAAGCGCCGTGGCCCAGAACGCATCCGGCATGAAAACGCTGAAAGTGGGCGCGACCTCGGTGCCGCACGCGGAGATTCTCGAAGCGGCCAAACCGCTGCTCGAAAAAGAAGGCATCAAGCTGGACATCGTAGAATTCAACGACTACGTCCAGCCGAACCTTGCCCTCAACGACAAGGAACTCGACGCCAACTATTTTCAGCATGAGCCGTATCTCAAAAACTTCATCGACGAACACAAGGAAGTAAAACTGGTCAATGCCGCCGGCATCCACATCGAACCGATGGGCATCTACTCCCGGAAGGTCAAGGACCTCAAGGAACTCAAGGACGGCGCATCCATCGCCATCCCGAATGACCCGACGAACGGCGGACGCGCTCTGCTCCTGCTGCAGAAAGCCGGCCTGCTGACGCTCAAAGACGGCGTAGCGGAAAAAGCGACCATTCAGGACGTCACGGAAAATCCGCACAACTTCAAATTCCAGGAAGTCGAAGCCGCTCAGGTTCCGCGCACGCTGGACGACGTCGATGCGGCGATCATCAACTCCAATTTCGCCATGCAGGTAAACCTTGACCCGACCAAAGACGCGCTGTTCATCGAAGACAGCACCAGCCCGTACGTCAACATCATCGCCGTACGCGCCGGCGACGAAAACCGTCCGGAAATTCAGGCGCTCATCAAAGCGCTCAAAAGTCAGGAAATCAAAGATTTCATTACGGAAAAATACAAAGGCGCCGTCGTTCCGGCATTCTGATCCGGAAGCAACGCCTCAAACAAAACAGCCACCCGCACGGGTGGCTGTTTTTTCGTCTGGATGCGGATTTGCGAGCATTTCATCTCCGTATGAAGATGAAGCCCCATCTCTGCTGCTTTCTTATTCACGGCGAAGAGCTGAGTCATTGTATTTTGTTAAATTGAATTTTTAAAAATTATATTTGCATGATGAGAAAAATCTGATACAATAGAATCATACGCAGGATACGAATCAGAACAGTATCCGCACAATAAAAAAGGAAGGAATCCTGCTATGACAAACGAAGACGATTTGCTGCTGCTCGATAAGCAGCTTTGCTTTCCCATTTACGCCTGCGCCCGGAAGATCGTGGCGGCTTATCATCCGTTTCTCAAGGCCATCGGCCTGACCTATACGCAATATGTGACCATGATGGTTCTTTGGGAAAAGAAAGAGCTGTCCGTCCGCGACCTCGGACAACGTCTCTACCTCGACTCCGGTACGCTGACCCCGGTTCTCAAAAAGCTCGAACATCTCGGATACATTAAGCGCCAGCGCAGCGCGGAAGACGAGCGCGTCGTCCATGCGATCCTTACGGATGCCGGACTGGCGCTCAAGGAACGGGCAAAAGCCGTGCCGGAACAGATGGGCTGCCACCTCGCGAAGGAAGGCGTCCTGTTTTCTCAGGAAGAAATCGACACCATGAAAGCACAGCTCTACAAAATCTTAGAATGCCTGCGCTAAACAAAACGCTGCCCCCGGATAAAGCCAAAAACGATCGTGGCTCTATCCGGGGGCAGCGTATTTTTCGCACCGGAATTTCTCAGTGAAAATCTACCTCAAACAAACGATGCCAGGGCAGGACAGCCCGCAGCGTGTCCAGTCCGGAATACGGAGGAAGATTGCGCGCGGCGAACTGTCTCATCCGGCTGGTGATGCGCGCAGTGATGCCCGTCTCGTACGACCCGGGATTGGCATAAACATCCGGCCGGCGGAACTGGGCCAGATCGGCGGCCAATCCGGTCCGGACGTTGGCCTGATAGCCCCAATCTTCCAGATAGCGCCGCGTCAGCAGGCGGTCGCAGGCCTCATCGCTCATGCGGGTACTCAAAAGGCCCATGCCGATCGCAAAACCGGTGCTGTTCGTCGCCGTATTCCATCCGGCATAAGACCGAATGCGATAAAGCAGCCCCTCATCGCGCAGATGGCGCATGAGCGCATTGTCCGCCCCGTTGG
Organism: Wylensekiella montiformis; assembly: GCF_009697385.1. Taxonomy (GTDB): domain Bacteria; phylum Bacillota; class Negativicutes; order Selenomonadales; family Selenomonadaceae; genus Selenomonas_A; species Selenomonas_A montiformis. Next base: position 117,474 of record NZ_VUNL01000005.1, on the reverse strand, counting down.
CAAACGCAATATCCGCAATGCCGACAGGCCGGCCAGCCTCCGCATAGCGTTTCACCATGCGGACAAAAGCGCGCGTCGCCGCCCGGTCCTGGCCATCGTTGAGCAGTGTTCCCTCGGAAGGAGAAATCACATTGGCCTCTCCCGTCCGGCCATCCTTGTTCGTATTGACCAGCATCACCAGATCCGCCCGCTCCGGGCTGCGCACCAGCATCCCTCCGGCAGCCAGCACGGCAGCCCGGACCGATGCGCCAATGCGGCTGTCCGAATAGCTCGGCACCGTATCGGCCCCCGTGCCTTCGTTATACCGGACATACAGGAACGGAATCTGGCGCTCGATATCATTAACCGCCCGACTCAGCAGCAGAACGCCGAATTCATCGATCCCCGTCTGCAGCTGAAACTTTGTCTCAGGCAGGCCGGCTGCATACTGCTCCAACATGCGCCCCTCGCGATGCGTCTGCGACAACGGAGCATTGTCGTCCTTGCCGATGACGAAATAGCTGAACACTCCCTGCCGCGTGAGATCGATCATCCGGCGGCTGACCGACAGATTCTTATCGCGCCGCGCCAGCCAATCCTGCCGGACGTCCGCCGGTACAGCCTGCCTGCGCCGCGCCAGCTCCTGTTTTTCTTCCGCATCCAGTCCCACCGTTTCCGCCTTGTCCTCCAGCGCAGAAACGCGGAAAAGATCGGCCCCGTATTCCTGATAGTACGGCGGCTCCTCCTGTCCGGCAGCCGCCCCGTTGACCGGCGTCCGCATCAGCGACCCGAACGCATACAGCCTCATTCCCGGATTTTCCTGCCGCAGCCGGGCAAACTGAGCGGCACGGCCGCTCAAAACCTGCTCCGGTATCTCATGCTTGCGGGACGGAACCAGTCCTCCATAGATCATCGCATCGGACGAAATCACCGCCGCCTGCGCTCCGCGGACATGCTCCCGCGCCCATGCCCACAGCGCATCCGGCCGCCCCGGCTTTTCCGTGCCGCCACTTAACAGCTCCTGCGGCGGCATAATTACCTCATACCCCATCGCCCGGACAACATCGGCGCTCTCCTCCCCTGAGATCGGCCGGTTATCATGCGGAATAAACAGCAGCTTTCCCTTTGCGGCAGCCGATACGCTGCCGGCCGAAAACGCAAACCATCCCAGCAGGGCCATGCACACAGCCACCGCGATGCTCTTGATGCCTTTCATTGCTCCACCCCTTTTCGGATTCTCATGGCGTATGATTTCGACATCTGTCTGGCAAAACCCTTCCCGGACAGGCATATCCTCTTTTCATATGCTATAATGGAAAACAAAATACGAAGAAAGCTGGTATACCATATGCTCACGAAAGAAATTCCCGCCGCACTCGCCAAAGAACTGCACATCCGCCCGAAACAGGCCGAAGCTGCCATCGAACTCTTGGACACAGGCAATACCGTTCCCTTCATCGCCCGTTACCGCAAAGAAGCGACCGGCTCGCTCGAAGACGAACAGCTCCGCCTGCTGGAAGAACGGCTGACCTATTTGCGCAGTCTCGTCAAACGGCAGGAAGAAATCCTTGCAAAAATCGAAGAACAGGGCAAACTGACCGACACACTGCGCACCTCGATCGAAAAGGCCGCCCGCCTGCAGGATCTGGAAGATCTTTACCTTCCCTATAAGCAGAAAAAACGCACCCGCGCCCAAATCGCCCGGGAACGCGGGCTCGAACCGCTGGCCAATGCCATGCTGCTTCAGCAGCAGAAAACCGGCTCCCCGGAAGACGCCGCGCAGCGCTTTATCTGCCCTGAAAAGGAAATTCATACCGCGGAAGATGCGCTTGCCGGTGCGATGGACATCGTCGCTGAAACCGTCATGGAGGATGCCGCTCTGCGCCAGCAGATGCGCCGCCGCATCTGGAACAACGGACACCTCTGCACCGAACTCTGCCGGGACGCTGAGAACGCGCAAACCTTTGAAATGTATGACGGCTACGAAGAGCTGGTTCACACCCTGCCGTCCCACCGCATCCTCGCCATCAACCGCGGCGAAAAAAAAGGCTGTCTCAAGGTCCGTCTCACCGCGGATCACGAGGACAACTGCGAGCGCATCCTCCGTCACATCCGCCGCGGCAGTTCCATCTGGGAAAGCCTTCTGCGCGACGCCGTCGCCGACGGCTACAAGCGTCTGCTCTTCCCGGCGCTGGAGCGTGAGATTCGCGCCAGACTCACCGAGGAGGCCGAAGCGCAGGCCATCCGCGTCTTCGGCGCCAACCTGCGCCAGCTCCTTCTGCAGGCCCCGCTGGCCGGCCAGACTGTCATGGGACTGGATCCGGGCTACCGGACCGGCTGCAAGATGGCCGTCGTCGACGCGACGGGACACGTCATCGACCACGGTGTCCTGCAGCTCACAAAGAGCGACGCCGAACGCGAAGAATCCGCCCGGAAAGTCCTCTCGCTCATCCGAAAGCACCACGTCACCCTGCTCTCCATCGGCAATGGCACCGCTTCCTATGAGACCGAGCAGTTCGCCGCCAATCTCATCCGGCAAAACCATCTGGAACAGGTTCACTACCTGATCACAAACGAAGCCGGAGCCTCCGTCTACTCCGCCTCCGCGCTGGCGAAAGAAGAACTGCCTGACTACGATGTCACCATACGCGGTGCCGTCTCCATCGCCCGCCGCGTTCAGGATCCTTTGGCCGAACTCGTGAAAATCGACCCGCAGGCCATCGGCGTCGGGCAATACCAGCATGATGTCAACCAAAAGGAACTGACGCATACCCTCGACGCCACCGTAGAAAGCGCCGTCAACCATGTCGGCATCGACCTCAACACGGCCTCCGGCGCACTGCTGCGCCACATCGCAGGCATCAACGCGGCCATCGCCAAAAACATCGTCGCTTACCGCAACGAAAACGGCATATTCACCAGCCGCCGCCAGCTGCTAAAGGTCCCGCGCCTCGGGCCCGCCGCCTATACACAGTGCGCCGGATTCCTGCGCATCCACGGCGGAAAGACGCCGCTCGACAACACCTCCGTCCATCCGGAATCCTATGAGCTGGCCGAAAAAATCCTCAGCCGCCTCGGCTTCACGCCCAGTGACCTCAACGACAAAGAACAGCTGACCCTGCTCGCTGCAAAATGCCGGCTCGTGGACACGGCCCGGCTCGCTCAGGAAATGAACGCAGGCGAACCGACCATTCGCGACATTCTCGACGCACTGATCCGACCGGGCCGCGACCCGCGCGAAGACCTGCCCGCCCCGCTGACCCGTCAGGCCATTGTCAAACTCTCCGATATCCGGCCCGGCACCATCCTGCGCGGCACCGTGCGCAACATCACCGATTTCGGCGCCTTTGTCGACATCGGCATCAAAACAGCCGGCCTCATCCACATCTCCGAGCTCAGCCAGAAGCGCGTCAAGCATCCGCTGGATGTCCTCTCCGTCGGCGATATCCTGAACGTCATGGTCATCAGCGTCGACGAACAGCGCGGCCGCATCGGCCTTTCCCTCAAACAGCTCCCGAAGGAGGCGCAAATCGGATGAAGCTTCTCGAACAAACCATTGCAGCCATCGAACCAGTTCGGCAAGAACCGGCTGAAGAGGTCAGCGCCCGCCTGAACTCCGTCATGGAAGGCGACGCGGACACACTGGGTCGCCTGCGCAGTCTGCTGCTCCGCTACATCGCCATCACCGGACGCCGCCACCCGGCTCCTCCGGAAAAATGCACCATCATCTGCTGCGGCGATCACGGCGTAGCCGCCGAAGGCGTCAGCGCCTACCCGCCGGAAACCACCGTACAAATGACGCGCAACTACCTCATCAGCCGCGGAGCCGCGGCCAACGCCCTCTCCAACTACTGCGGCTCCGAGCTCATGGTCGTCGATATGGGCGTAGCCGCTGATACCAGCGACGTCCCCGATCTCATCCGGCGCCGGATCGCCGCGGGAACAAAAAATATCGCCCGCGGCCCCGCCATGACCAGAGAGCAGGCCCGTCAGGCGGTCGAAACCGGCATCGAACTGGCCGCACAGGCCATAGAAAAAGGCTTTGACTGCATCCTCCCCGGCGAAATGGGTATCGCCAACACCAGCTCCAGCGCCTGTATCGCCGCGGTATTCTGCGGCCTTTCCCCGGAAGAAGTCACCGGCCGCGGCACAAACATATCCGACGAACGCCTGAAAAAGAAAATCGGCATCGTCCGGCAGGCCCTGACCGTCAATCAGCCGGATCCCCATGATGGCCTTGATGTGCTGGCCAAAGTAGGCGGCTTTGAACTCGGCGCGATCACCGGACTGATCCTCGGCGCCGCCGCCCGCCGCTGCACGGTGATCCTCGACGGCGCCAATACCGGGTCCGCCGCCCTGATCGCGCAGGCCCTGTCCCCCTACAGCACCGGCTATCTGATCGCCTCGCATCAGGGGACGGAAAAATCCCACCGCTACACCCTCCGCAAGCTGGGCCTCCAGCCGCTCATGAATCTGGACCTGCGCCTCGGCGAAGCCTGCGGTTCCTCACTGCTCGCGCCCATGCTCGAAGCCATGCTCACCGCCTGGGACGTACTCGACCGCCTGCCCCGCGACCCGGTCGAAGCCCCCTTTCATCAGGAATACATGAGCCAGACCCCGGCCAAAATCACCAACAAAACCTTCGACTTCTATCTGCATACCATGCAGGACCTCGACCACCCGGCGATGGAGCGCTGCCAGCATCGCATCGACAACCTCTCCAAGCCCATATACAGCCTCGGCTATCTGGAGCAGATCGCCGTCGAGCTGGCAGGCATCATCGGCGACGAACAGCCGGAATACGGCATGGACCGCGCCCTGCTCTGCTTCACCGGACGTCACGCCAGCCCTCTGTCCGCGCAGATTGCCGCTGCCTTCGCCGCCCATGCCGACGCAGAAGTCACCATGGCGCACCTGCGCGAAGGGCTGCCTCCGTCCGCGGCCTTCGACTTCGGCCGCGAACAGGCCGAATACCTCTCGCTCACCTGCCCGCTTCTCGGCCTTGCCCTGACCGAACCCGACCCGGATCTTCCCTTCGGCACATCCGCCAAACAGCTGCGCCGCGCCCTGCTGAATCCGGACGGAACCCTTCGCTATCCCGCCGACACCTTTCTGCGCCATGCGCCGGAAGTCTGGCAGCCGGCCATCAGCGCGGCAATCGGCGCCATCATCGCCGCCGCCCACAACAGCAGCTTCATCCTGCTGGACGACGAAGCCACAGAAATCATCGCCCGCTACACCGAACAGCTCTGCCCGGACGTGCGTCCCTATCTCCTGCACATCCAGCCTGCCCTGCTGCAGACCAAGGCCAGCCTGCCCGGCGGCATCATCGCCTGCCTTGGCTTCGGGCTCGTCGATGCCTCCCTGCACATGCTCAACGACATGCGCACCTTCGCCGAAGCCCGCGTCGCTGTAGCCGGCGACGGCCCGGGCGCCGGCCGTCAGCTCAGCTGACGCAGCGTTTGACAACCACCGCTTTTCTAAAACCCACGCACAAAAAGCCCTGCGCCATCAGACCATCTCTGACAGCGCAGGGCTTTTCCTGCCTTCCAGTTACATCCTTTTTCTATGCGAAAAACGCCGCCAGAAAAAATAACCGGCTGCGGCCGCCAGAATAATCAGCGTACCGGCAACGCCATACATAAAGGCATACCCAAAATGCGCAGCCACCACACTAAGCACCATTGCCGCCAGACCCACACTGATATCCAGCGACCAAAAATACGTTGCCGTAGCCACACCGGCCCGGGCCGGCGGAGCACTCTGCACCGCCAGCGTCTGAAACGCCGGAGACAGCGCGCCAAAACCGACGCCCAGCACCGCCGCAGAAACCAAAAGTCCCGAAAGCGATGCCGCCTGACTGAACCAGACCATCCCGGCAGCAAAAAACGCAAACCCCGGATAAACCGTCCAGTCCGGCCCTTTCACATCAAAAAGGCGGCCGATGACCGGCCGTGTCAGAATAATGACCAGCGCAAACACCAAAAAGAACAAGCTCGTCTCCGCCTGCAGCCCCAAACTCTTGGCATAAAGCGGAATAAAAGTCAGAATGCCGCCATAAGCGAAAAATACCAGTCCGCCCAGCAAAGAAGGCGCCAGCGAACGCACCTCGACAAAATCAGCCAAAGACGCGCCGCGCCGCTCACGACGGGCCGGCGCACGAACCGCAGCCGGCATACGGTAAAAATTCGCCGCAGCCACCGTAGCCACGCCCAGTCCCGCCACGAAAAGGAACAGCGCCTGACTGCCAAGATGCCCGATCAGCAGCAATCCCACCAGCGGACCGACCACCATCGCCAGATTCGTCGACAGCGCAAAATAACCAATGCCCTCCCCCTTGCGGGACGCAGGCAGAATCAGCGCCGCCATAGCCGCAGCCGCCGTCGTTGCCACGGCGAAAATACAGCCATGCAAAAGCCGGAGCGCAAAAATCGCCTGCAGCGAATGGAACCAGAAAAATGCCAGCATCACAAAGAAAAACCCAATCGTCGCCGCACGCATCAGCCGCTGCTTATCCACCGCATCGATCAGCCGGCCGGCAAACGGACGGCATACCACCGCCCCGATCTGAAACGCCGTCATCGCCATCCCGGCCTCCATATCGCCGCCGGACAACGTATCCATAATAAAAATCGGCAAGGCCGCCACCATAATATACTGCGACATAAACAAAAATAAATTGCTTCCGCCCATTCCCAAAAATCCCGGCGTCCAAAGCCTTTCCTTCTCCATCCTATAGCATCCCTTTCCCAATCCTCCGAGTGAACAGACCGTCTCTTTTACATTCTTCACGTACTCATTCAAAAAAAACTCTCTAAAGGCGGCCGATCGATTTTTCGCGCCCGGCATCATCGAGCAGCTCCGGATGGCGCACCAGCCACCCCGTAAGCTCACACCAGGCATCGCGCTCATCACGGAACCGCTCTTTACCGCGCTCAAACGGCAGCAATTCTTCTGAAACGGCTAATTGCTGCGACAGCCCATCACGATAATCTCCAATCCAGTCCTCAATCATCCAGCAATACGGCGTAACAACATGATCGACAGGCTCTGTAAGCGGTTCAGCGATCGAATAATAATCAAAGCCCGCCGGAGCAATAAGCTCAATCAGCGTCGGCATGATATTCATGTGTCCACCGATCGTATTGCCCGACAGCATATCTGCCGTAAGTTCCGGATGCGACATCGAAAAAGAGGTCAATACCTGCTCCCGCAGATTTGGCTCCGTACGGTCGACTACACCGCACTGGAACGGAATAAGCCCTGTGGTATGATCACCAGTTACCACAAACAAACTATCCGGATATACCGTCTGCATATCTTCCACAAACTGAATAAGCGCCTGATCCGCATACCAGATGCCCGCCATTTGTTTCATCATTTTATGATTTTTTAACAAAGTTTTCGGTGCATCAGGCATAACTTTCTCCGCCGCAAATCCATACTCCTTATAAGGCATATTATATGGTCCATGATTCGACGTCGTATAAAGGAAATGAAACACCGGCTGCTCATCATCATCCTGTTTAATAAGCCTGGCCGCCTGCTCAAGGAAAATATGATCGTAAACACCGAGCCAAGTCTTCGGTGAGCCTTGAGGACAGAAATCAGGGCCGCCATGCCAGGCGTCAAAGCCAATCGCTGGCACAAAATGCTCCAGACTCCCCCAGTTCAGTCCGCCGCCATACCAAAACTCTGCGCGATAACCCAGTCTTTTTAACTGCAGAGGCAAGGATATAGGAATGTTACCATGCCAGAACATGGTGTTCTCATTAAGTTCCATATCCGCGTCATAAATCCCCGCCAGCAAACTAACTAATGACGGCTGAGAAATCATACCCGCTGGCAAAAAATTATCCATAGCCAGCGTATGCGCCTGACTGCGGTATCGGCGGCTGGCGGCCATCAGATTTAAATATTCATACGGAGCATCAAACGGAGCCTGTCCATGACTCTCAGCTAAAAGGAAAAAAATATGCCGCGGCTTGCTGATTCTGGCCCCTCTGGCCGAATGCTGAAACGGCGCCCACAAATTCTCACGAAACAACTTTTCTGAAGGAAGAACTGGCCGCAATACTTCCAGCGCTTCATCATCCGTATGTTTAAGGGCATCACTAACCTCACGCTTACAGGCCAGCTCAAATGCAACCAGATCGTCTATCGCAGCCTTCCCCATAAACATATCATTCTTGACAATGGGCGGTACTTCATCCCACTCCGGCTTCTGGCGGTGATTCAAAGTTCCCCCATAGCGAAACCAATAAAAAAGCACAATAGCACAGACGAACACTATCGCATTCAGAACATACTGCATGACATTAGAAGAAAGTTCCACATATCCAATGCTGGGAAGGTGCAGTATCCCATTCCCTAAAATCCAACAAAGACAGCCATAGGGAATATATCCCAACAAAATCCAGCCGCCATGATTCTGATTGAAGAAAATATCGATAAGATTTTTTTATCTGCATTACACCCCGGTTTGATTGTCACATTGAACGTATCCCGAAAATGATAGTAGAAAATCATCTTCCCGAAAAAAGCTGTATAAAGCACGAGCAGATACAGCATAAGACCAAACAGTCTTACACGATCACCGATAGCATAATACGAAGGAATAAAAGTTGCCGGTATCGTGACCAACACCAAAGAAAACAGAAAAACGTATGCGTTAAAATCCATTCCCTACCAAAAACCATAGCGGAAACATTCTATCCATTTCTTCCATTCCCCAACAGGACTCTTCTTGGGGCCATAACGCATAATAAATACCAAGCGAAAAATACCACAGACAATAGGTGCTACAACCATTAATTTCAAATCCTGCTGCCACCCGAACCAAAAGGCTGAACCCATATTGATCCCCCTAACTGCGAATTAAATATCATCCCTTGCTATTGTATTGCTTTCCTTCATCCCGGTTTTCGTACATCTGAAACTATCTATTTTTATTTCTACTGCAAATAATCCGGATATTATTCTATACTCCCCTTAATATCCAGCTCTTCTTCCAGCTTTTGCAAATGCTCCGTGACATTATCCTTCGTCACTAGCACGCCGAAATTCTTTTGACCATTATGGAATATCCGATCCACAATCATATCGCCGACAATTGGCCGATAATGACTTGGTTCATAATAATAGTAATTTTTTGATTGATGATTGGCCAGCAATCAGATGCGGGAAAATCGTAACAAATTCCAGATATGTCAGGAAAGATTCGTTCCGTGCTTCTCCCCGATACGCATCCACCAAATACGCAGTCTGCGTAAAGGTAAAAAACGAAATACCAAGTAGCAGGACTATATGTGGCAAATCAAACATATCTGCCCCCGCCAAAGCATTCACCGTACCTAGGAAAAAATCTGTATACTTGAAATACCCTAACAATAGGACATTCACAACAATACCAAAAGTCAGCCATACCCGATTGCCATTGCAACGCTCTAACTGCCTCCCCACAAGATAGTTAAAGCTGATCGAAGCAAAAAGCAACGGCACATAGCGAACATCCCAATATCCATAAAAGAAAAACGACGCCAGTACCAGCCCAAGCGTAGCCGCACGTTTCTGTCCACCATGCCCTAATGCAAAAAGCCACAAAGGTAAGGGGTAAAAAGAGCAAAATAAACTCATACGAATTAAATAACACCTAAATTCTCCTCACATATTGTGTAACATAGGCATCCCTCTAGTATTTTATGCAAATTCATTTAATTTATCGATTACATAATCGACTTGATCATCACGCATTCCATAATACATCGGTATACTCAATACCGTCTGACTGATTTCTTCTGCAATGGGCAATGCACCTTCCGCAATATGCAAATCCGCATAAGCCCCCTGCATATGCATCGGTATGGGATAATGCTTCACCGTATGGATTCCATTATCCAACAGATATTTTTCCAATTCATCCCGCTTATCGCAACGAATAACAAACACGTGATAGATATGTTCATATTCTTCAGAAGTTGGCAAGGGCAGCTTAATCAGCGGATTTTTAATTTCTGACAAGTATCTGGCAGCCACCTGACGACGAGCTTCATTCCATTTTTCCAAGTGCGGGAGTTTCACACGCAGGAAAGCCGCCTGCATTTCATCCAGACGGCTATTCGTCCCTTTATAGATATGATGATACTTATAATCCGAACCATAGTTTCCAAGCGCACGAACTTTCGCCGCTAACTCATCGTCATTCGTAGTAACACAGCCACCATCACCTAAAGCACCAAGGTTTTTTCCTGGATAAAAGCTAAACCCTGCGGCATCCCCCAACGAACCAGCTTTATTTCCTTTATATTTAGCACCATGTGCTTGTGCTGCATCCTCAATAACCTTTAGCTCATATTTTTTCGCAATGCGATTAATCTCATCCATATCGCAGCAACGCCCCTGCAACTGCACAGTCATAATGGCCTTAGTTTTCGACGTAATCGCCGCTTCAATTCTGGACGCATCAATGTTAAATGTTTCCAATACCGGCTCTACAAACACCGGCGTTGCCCCCGCATACGAAACAGCCAACGCCGTAGCAATAAAGGTATTGGATGGAACGATTACCTCGTCCCCCCTCCCAATACCATAAGCCTTCAAAACCAGATACAAAGCATCCAGCCCAGTAGCTACCCCGATGCAGTGCTTGACACCAACATAAGCGGCAAATTCTTTCTCAAAAGCCTCTAATTCCTTACCCTGAATAAACCAGCTGTTATCCATAACCTTCTTATATGCCGCATCCAATTCATTGCGAAGTTCATCATGCATCGGACGCAAATCTGCAAATGGAATCTCCATAAAAATTCTCCTCTTTCCTATTCAAATTTATTTAAAAGGATCAATATATCAGCACCTTAATGATATTCCCCTTTACAGTGAATTGATTTTCTTTTTTAAATACCATAATATTATTCCAACATATGGAACATATTCTCCAGAATCATTTAGGCTGCTATATCTCTTCAAACACTTGATAAAATATTCTTTATTTATCCTGACATTGCCTGCACGTTTAAATAATTGATGCTGAAAACTCTTTAATACTTCACGCCTATTATATACCAAGTACCCATCCTCATCATTCAAATTCAGCACGGTATCTAAATCTTCCTGATAATCTGCCACTGATGATTTTATATAACCATTACTCGTGTAATATATCGTCTCGATATCTCCTACAAGCTGCGGATCTATGTGTAGTTCAGTATTTCCCTTGTGTGTATCACAGGTTTGATGTATCTTGGCTCTCCCCTCGCCACCCTTACAAACTGCTAACAAATTACTATAACGAAGCTCATTTTGCAAATTACGAGGAACATAATGTTCAATCTTCACATCATCAACTGCTATACGTTGCATACAATATGCGCACAAGTAGCCTTGCTCTTCTAACAACGATTTTCTCAACACTGATTTTACTTCTGAAGGCATATCATCAAAATGCGCATTAACACTGCCAGCATATTGGGTAAACTTATCTGGTTGATTCTGCTTTTTTATATACAACATAGTTATTCCTCATATGGAATCAAGTGTCAATGCAATTTTAGCATCCACTACATCCTGATCATTGCTACCCAATGTTTTTTCCAATGTTTCCAGTATTTTTTTAGCTTCCGCTGCATCGCCTTCATCCAAATTATCATTGAACATCTTAAGCAATGCCAATATCTCTTGTGGACGAATTTCTGTTTCCATCAATTCATGCATGATTGCTGTCAAATTCCGACCATACGAATTACTATGTGCAGGAAACACTTCATTATCTTTGATAATACGAATATTCTCTTTATGTACATTCGCTAAAATACTAGGCGCATGTGTAGTTACCACGAACTGCAACTTCGGAAAAATTCGTGTCAAATCCTGCATGATGCGCTGTTGCCAAGACGGATGCAAATGCATATCTAATTCATCTATCATCACAATTCCATCTGTGTCTCTGACGATATTCCCCAATAAATGCGGATTCAAGACAGCCATACGATACGCTATATCTGCTACCATGTTAAGGATTGTTCTGATTCCATCACTCAACAACCTTACTGGCAAGTAAGATACATCACCATCTTTATAGTGTATTACCAGCTCCAGTTCATCACTTTTAACGCTAAATCGGAATTTAACATCCTTCGCTTTATCATCCATTCCACAATAACAATCCGCTACAGCTTGTTCTACAGCTTCCAGTTCTGGAATAGCTCGTTCCTCCTGTAGACGCGTATAGGTCATTTTAGAAAACCATCGCAACATGATACTTTCATTCGTATTTACGTCCAAACAATCCTTATAGCCTCTAAGCCGAGAACGTGCACTATTGAGCTTGGATTGATTGTTTTTCAGGCGGTTCTGTTTTCTTGCCCATAAACGCCCCGTTCCATAATATGCAATCAATGGCAGGATAACATCCTTGTCACCTTTTCTAACCCGTTCCTGTAAGCTTGATGCATATTCCATGATACTGCGAGCTTCTTTTACCGTGGTTCGCCCATTTTCATTATTCAGTCGCCTCTGCCACTGTATCGCAATACCACCATTGACTTCCGCATCCATCGAAATACTTGTAGGAAATTGCTTTTCACGATTTGGCACACTGCCTTCTTCATACATTCGATAATGTACATCATCCTGATGAAGTGCGTTTGATGAAACACCATCCAATCCAGCTAAAAAGCTTCCCAAAGCAATCGACATCGCATCTAAAATAGACGATTTTCCCGCACCATTTATACCTATCAATACAGTGTAAGTACGTTCAAAATTTATTTTCAACTTTTCAAAGCAACGGAAGTTATTCAACTGCAATGATTTTATCCACATTCGCTCATTCACCTTCTTAACTTTTCCCCATATGATCAACGAACTACTTTCCAAACGCTGCTAAATAAATTCATTGAATAAACCATCTGGTATCCATAACTTTCATATAGTCAAAACACAACTCATAATGTATCCCCTCACACATAAAACAGAAATTTACAAATGGCAATTCCCTATTTTCTCTTCCATGATTACCTCACAACATGATACCAAATATACTCATCCATCTGCTTTTCACTATAAGATTGCATACACTTCGCCTTTGTAACTATCATCTCTGATATTGGTATGCGTTCATACTCATTTTTTTCATAAAAACGCACAGCTCTTTGATTTTTAGGCGATACGCACCAATACACTTCCACCAAATCCAGCTCACGAAAAGCTAACTCTATTATTTCTTTCATTGCAAAGCGTGAGCATCCAGTCCCCATAGCTTTTTCCCGAATTGTGATCGCAAATTCAGCAGTCTTATCAGATATATGTTTCAAACTCGTAGTTCCCATATATTCATCATTCATATCAACAATAGCCAAATGTAAATCTTCGCGATTTCCTTTTGCTTTTTTTATAAATAATAGACAATCTTCTATTGTTTTTTTTGCAAAATTATTTTGTAAATCATGTATTACATCTTCATCATGCATCCATTCCAACATAAACGGTGCATCTTTTTCTTTTAATTCGCGCAAAAAATATTTAGATTTCATTTATACCATTTCCCACAATTTATTCTGCACTAGAGTCATTGTCAATAAATTTCAGAAATTCATCATAGTTACGAATATAATCACTCTCATCATATAGTTCAGATGCAAATACTAATAGCACTGCATCATTAGAAAAGTCAAACATCTCTCGCCACATATTATTGGCAACATATAATCCCTCGTATGGTTTTTCCAGTGGCACAACTTTCTTTTCTTTACCATTATCAAGCCGAATCTTGCAACTGCCATGAATGCAAACCAAAATCTGCTCCAATTTTTTGTGTGCATGATGCCCACGCACTACACCTTCTGCTGTGTCATACATATAATAGACGCGTTTAATTTTAAATGGAATATCTTTGAATTCCTCTAAGGCAATCAACTGTCCTCGTTCATCACCATGAGGCTGAAAAACATATTTTACAACCTGCAAATTATTCACCTCGTAATTGTCATAATTATTTTATTTATGAAATAATCTTATAACCTTTCTTATTAATCGATAAAACACAAGTTTTGGATAATCGCACCACAACAATACAGTATATTTGTTAACAACCAAACGTAGCAAATCATCTATCGAAAATCTATACATATATGATTCGCGAAAAGCTGAAGTATCGATATCATGTAAATGGAATATAAAATCTGTATTTCCGTCTTCAATGAGTCTTCCTAATTCTTCGCGAAATCTATTCTCATCTATCACACTTTTAACTATTTTTTCTTCCTTTCCCCGCTTATAGTCTTCATCGGACAATAATCTATTCGCCTCAGCAACCACTGCTTCTTTATCTTGGAATTCCACTGCCAAATCTTTATGATTTAGCAACAAACCATCTAAACTATTATCCATATTACTTACCAACGTTAAAGGCAACTTTCCAGCAACAGCTGCATATTGTGTCATCAAGCCACCTATCATTGGATAAGTATTCAGATACAACGTTATATGCTGCATAACAGCATATAAATCTTTCCGTTCATCGATAACAAATACACGATCAGGAAATTTGTTCTGCAAATCTATCAAACCAGACTTATCACCAGTCCCAGCATAAAGAAACAACAAATCATTATGCTGTTGCATGATATCTTCTACCATATGATAATAGGTTCTTTTATCATCAAATGTTTTATACAACGACCCGCCACTAAACAATATTTGCCGATTCCCTACATCAAACGGAAAACCATCGAATGGAACATTCTTATCAAAATAAGGGTAATAAGATAATAATCTGATTTTATCTTCTGGAATATGCCGATATTTATGCGAAACACAGGCGCCATACTCACGAAATTCTACACAATAATCGAAAGCGTTCCGCCCCAGCCAAAAAGCATGATCTGTAAGGTTTATTTGGTATCGCCTAACCTTACCAGTCATAACGCCAAACGCCACACAAGCCTCAACATCCGATGGCTCAGTATAGAAAAAAGCTACTTGTGGCTGATGTTTACAAAACGCCTGCAAAAGTTCAGTCGTCAAAGCATCTCCTTTTTTTTGACGCAAATAATGAAATGCAATTCTTTTATTTGCAGTAACCTTGTGAAGCTCCGGCTGTCGATTACGAACCTTTTCCTTTGCCACGTAAACCACCGAATAATTCAAATCACAAAGAGCTTTAAGATATATAAGTGCCAAGCCTCTAGTATCTAAACCAAAACCATCATAAAAAAGTATAACATTCTCTTGTGGTTCGTAATCTGTTACAAGATGTCTCTTCTTACTAACCAGTTGTTTTATACAAGATTCCAGAGCATCATCCGTATATGTCTGATTCCACTGATATTGAATATCCGCAGATGTATAAATCGCTGTATATGCCTTCTCTATGTTGTTATTAGCAATTGCCTTCTGCGCCTGTTGGCATATATCTTTTAGACATTTTTCAACTTTTTCTTTCATAACTCTCTCCGCTATAAGCTTTTAAATCTTATTTCCGACACCAGCATCACCAAGCAATTCTGGATGACGTACCATCCATCCAGTAAGCTCACACCAAGCATTGCGCTCCTCGGCAAACATTACCCGCTCCTGTTCAACTGGCAACAGTTTTTCCGATACACGAAGATCCTGTGCCCAACTATAGCGGTAATCTCCCAGTGTATCCTTTGTCATCCAACAATATGGAGTAACCACATGGTCTATCGCTTCTGTTAGCGGCTTAGCAATCGAATAATATTCGTATCCCTTGGGAGCAATTAATTCTATAATTGCCGGCATAATATTCATATGACCACCAATAGTATTACCATTCAAAATCTCTTTTGTCAATTCTGGATGAATCATCGCAAACGAAGTCAACAATATTTCGCGTTGGTTTGGCTCATGGCGCTCAATGACATCACACTTATACGGAATCATATTTATTGTATGATCACCAGTCACAATAAACAAGCTGTCCGGATATACTTCTCGCATTTGTTCGGCAAAATGAATCAATGCTTGATCAGCATACCAAATTCCAGCCATTTGCCTCATGACCTTATGATTTTGTTTTAGTTTTTCCGGTGCCTTTGGCATAACTTTCTCAACATCAAAACCATATTTTTCATAAGACATATTATAAGGACCATGATTCGACGTTGTATATATGAAATGAAACACCGGTTGATCATCATCTGCTTTCTGAATCAACCTCGCTGCTTCTTCCAAAAATATATGGTCATATACGCCCAGCCAAGTCTTTGGTGAATCTGGAGGACAAAAATCAGGACCGCCGTGACATCTATCAAACCCAACTGCCGGCGCGAAGTGTTCCAAACTGCCCCAGTTCAGTCCCCCTCCATACCAAAACTCCGTACGATACCCAAGTTTTTTTAACTGCAACGGCATTGAGGTCGGTACCGTTCCATACCAAAAGTCTTTATTTTCATTAAGCTCTAAATCTGCATCATAGATCCCCGCTAACAGACTCACCAATGATGGTTGTGAAATCAACCCCGCTGGCAAAAAATTATCCATAACTACCGCATTTGTTTCTTTGCGAAAACGCATGCTTGCATCCATCAAGTGCAGATAATGAAAAGGCTCATCAAAAGGAGACTGCCCATGACTTTCCCCCAAAAGGAAAAATATATGCTTAGGCTTTTGTATCCTTGCACCTTTAGCTCTATGTTTAAACATTTCCAAAGGAGACGCCCCCGAAGCCAACTTCTCCGATAGTATTGGTTCCATAATAGCGGCTGCTTCGCTGTCATCATGTCTCAACGAATCACATACCTCACGTTTACATGCCAGTTCGAAGGCCACCAAATCATCGATAGTTGCCTTCCCCATGAAGATATCAGCTTTCACCAAGGTCGGAACCTCATCCCACTCTGGTTTATTACGGTGATTCAATGTTCCGCCATAACGAACCCAATAGAAGAATATAATCGCGCCTAAAAAGATCAATGTATTCAACAAGTATTGAGACCAAAGAGCCCCACACTCTACATAATTGATACTTGGCAAATTCAGTAATGCACTTCCCATCAGCCAGCATAAGCATACATAGGGGATATATCCTAAGAGAATCCAACCGCCATGGTTCTGATTGAAAAATATATCCGCTAGATTTTTTTTATCTGCATTACGACCGAGTTTCATTGTCGTGTTAAAGGTATCATGGAAATGAAAATAGAAAATCATCTTTCCCATGAAAGCAGTATATATTACCACCATATATACCATCAAGCCAGCCAACCTAACAGTATCACCTATAGCATAATAGGCCGGTATGAATGCTGCGGGAATTGAAACCAACACCATTGAAAACAAAAAAACATATGCGTTGAAATCCATTCCCCACCAAAAACCATAGCGGAAACATTCTATCCATTTTCGCCATTCACCTAACGGATTTTTCTTAGGTCTATACACCAAAATAAATACTAAGCGAAATATCGCACAAATTACAGGTGCCAGAATCGCCAGCTTTAAATCCTGCTGTATCCCCATAAAATAGAAAGAAAACATTCCTTACTCCATTCAACAATTACATTTAGAACTCAACTTATCCTTGAGATACTTCCATTGCCACTTGATGGCCAGCCATACATTTCCTTGCATTAACATCCATTTAGAGAAAAGACGTTTCCCCATAGTGTTCATTGGCTTCCCTTTGAAATCTGCCCAAAGAGATTTACTACGATAATCATTATATATATCGAGCTCTACACAATATTTACTGAAGTCATCGCCTTCTGGCGTCCAGAGACTCCATGGCTTATAGCATGCTGCGAAATGAATAATAACGGTGTCTTCCGGCAGTTTTCCATGTAATTCCTCACGCAGGACTGGAATCATCAAGTTGAACTTATATGGCAATTCTTTCCATTGATCATGAGCGACAATATTCAATGCATCCTGATCAAAGAACCACAAAAACTTTCCCTGTTGCTGCCACTCATAAGCCGTTTGAAAAGCTTTTTCCGTTAGTTCAAGCTCGTTCCATCGGTCAATATCAATATATAGGCATCCTGCATTGAAATACTTACTATCTGCAGGAATCCCAATGTCTTTTCGATGCTGTTTTATCGTATTGCCAGATAAAGTGTCATGAACCGCCATAAAGGCTTTTCCATCAAAAGAATATTTCTCGAATTCATCTAACGACCCCAGGCAGAGTGCATCTACATCAAAAAAAACGGCTTTCTTAACTGATGGGTCTAACACCCGTGGCAATAACAGTCGATAGAATGTTGCCACTGGCATTCCCTCACCGATAATTCTCTTAACAGCCTCAGCATCAATATAAAGAATTTCCAGACAAATATTCTTATGTTCTTCCACCATCTTCTGCAAGCGATCCAAATCCTTTTTCTCAATTGCAGTAGCAAGAAAATACATGTGCACACCACGTTTTGTATTATTTCTCGCTATTGAAGTCAACATAATTCCAAGCGTAGCAATCAAATCCGGGCCGACTCCCACACCGATGTGAAAATCCCCTTCTTGGGCACGCTCTAAACAGAAGCCCTCTTTTTTTAATACTAATTCTCGAAAATTCATAGTTACTCCATTTGAAAATCAAAATGCACCATATTCATCAACGAACTCTTTAAACGTAGGCAGATTTTTATCCTTATCCGCTAAAATCAAATTTTCTTCTCCGCCGATTTTATCTAACGGCCAATCCACTGCTATGTCCGAATCATTCCACTTGATTCCGCCATCAAATTCACCATAAAATTTTTCAGAACATTTATATGAAACAATAGAATCTTCTAATACCAGATATCCATGCGCACAACCTGCAGGAACTAGAATCTCATTATGTTCCTCACCAATGAGGTCAAACCCAAGCCATTTCTTATAGGTCGGGCTATCCTTCCGCATATCAACCACGACATCATACACATGCCCGTAAATACAGCGAACCAGCTTCGGTTGCTGTTTCTCTCGCTGAAAATGCAGTGCTCGAATAACGCCTTTATGCGAAGTTGTATAAAAAACTTCCATTAAGTCATGCTTAATTCCATTCGCTTCAAAAACTTCCTTGGAATAATCTTTCGTAAAACAACCGCGAACATCTTCTGCATTAAAAGGAGTTATCTTTATCAAGCCATCAATAGCTGTTTTTTCGAAACTAAACTTCGTATTCATTATCAGTTCTCCCTACTTTTTAACCATTCCATCGTTTTTCTTGTTCCTTCCGCAAAAGAAATTTGTGCCCGGAATCCTGTATCCCTTTCTGTTTCTGAGCAATCGAACTTAGATAATGGCATATCAATCCCGGTAAACGGAACATCGCCAAAAATAAATTCAAGCTGCGGTGCAATTGCATTTTTCATTTCTATTAAAAATTCTTTTAACGGTCGTGCCGTCGAACTTCCAATCAAGTATTCATGGAAAGATTTACCATTTTCCGCAATTAGATAAAATGCTCGTGCAACATCATCGATATACACAAAATCATAGTTCTGCGTTCCTGCTGTAAACTGTGGATTTTCTCCATTTATGCACTTTCTTATCGTCGTATTCACCATGCGAGGGCTAACTTCACCAACACCATAAGCATTTGTTATCTCAGGCCATACTAATTCAATACCGAGTTTTGCCGCCATCGACATACACATAATATGTGAAACGAGCTTACCCGCGCCATAGATATACCCCAAACCCGGCTGATTTCCCTGCGTAAAAGCTGCCGCCATCGTTTCATGTTCCATAATACTTCCCGAACCAACGAAACGTTTACAGCCTAAGACCTTGGCTACCCGCAATGCATCAACCGTCCATTCTGCATTTTTCAACTGCAAAGTCGTATCTGCGCGAGCGGCACCTGCAGAACCATTCCATGCAAAATGAAAGAAAACATCATAATCCGAATCGGGCAGGATGCCTTTTAAGGCTGCGATATTATCAAGCTCTGCCGAATATACCTTTACTAATGGATCATCAATAATATTCGTTTTATTCCCGTTATGACAGATAGCTGTTACCCTAACTCCATTAGCCACCAATTCACGAACGACTGCACTCCCAACGAACCCATTAGCACCTGTAACAATTGCGTGTTTCATTACTCCTGCCTCATTTCATGAATTCTCTTATCTGTTTTTCCATCAAACTCGCGATATCTTCATCATTTCTCCAAGCCTTCGCCCATTCAATAGTCTTTGCTATCGCTATATCGATATGCCAATGTGGCTGCCAATTAAATACAGATTTCATCTTGGAACAATCAAGTTTTAGGAATTTTGCTTCATGTGGCCCCTCCACACTCACATTTTTCCATTGTATTCCTTCACCCCAGATACGGCAAAATATGTCAGTAAGCTCGCCTGTAGTCACACAATCACAATCATCCGGGCCCACATTATACCAACCTGCATATCGTTGAGCCTCATACTGTGCCTGTGCGATCAATAAGTATGCATACAATGGCTCTAATACATGCTGATAAGGCCGAATCGAATATGGATTCCGCACTTCAATTTGTTCACCATGATATGCAGCACGAATACTATCGGGTACGATTCGATTAGGCGAGAAATCGCCACCTCCTATAACATTACCGGCACGAGCCGTCGAAACAGCCACACTTCCATCTTTGAAAAAACTTTTCTGATAGCTGTGCGTCACAAGTTCTGAACAGCTTTTGCTATTTGAATATGGGTCATATCCATCTAAAGGATCGTTTTCACGGTATCCCCATGCCCATTCATTATTCTGGTACACTTTATCCGTCGTCACATTTAAAAATGACTTAACACAATCCGACTGGCGAACACATTCCAAAAGATTAACGGTTCCCATCACATTTGTGGCATACGTCCCCACCGGATTGCGATAACTTTCAATTACAATAGGCTGTGCTGCCAAATGAATAACGATCTCTGGTTGTGCCTCATCAAAAGCCTTTTGTAATCTATCAAAATCACAAATATCACCAATTACCGAATGCATTCCAAGTGCTACCCCTGAACGCTCAAACACTCTTCTGCCTTCATCGGTAGGCGATGTCAGAGAATAGCCTGTAACCACAGCTCCAAAAGATTCCAGTATCTTGCAAATCCAAGTTCCTTTAAAGCCTGTATGACCAGTTACAAAGATTTTTTTCCCTCGATAAAAATCAGGATTTAATTTCATTTCTTCCACACTTTCCAAGGCGCATTCCCTAAAGCCCAAAGCTTCTCAAGTTTTTGGCGATCACGCATCGTATCCATGCACTGCCAGAAACCATTATGTTTAAATGCCATCAATTGGCCATCATCAGCCACCTTTTCCATAGGTTCACGTTCCAACATCACATCACCATGTATGTAATCGAATATTTCCGGTTCCAAGACCATATATCCCCCATTGATATACCCAACATCGTCTCGGCTTTTCTCACGAAACGACTGAACCTTGTCCCCTTCCAAATCCAAAATACCAAAACGACCTTCCGGTTTTACAGCTGTCAAAGTACATATTTTCCCATGCGATTTGTGGAACTTTACCAATTCTATAATATCTACATCACATACACCATCACCGTATGTCATTAAAAAAGTCTCATCGCCAATATATTTTTGAACCTTTTTAATTCGCGCCCCAGTTAATGTTGCATAGCCAGTATCAACAATAGTTACTTTCCATGGTTCAGCAAAATTGTTATGTACCTCTACTTTATTTTCGCTAGAAAAATCAAAAGTAATGTCACTTTTATGCAGTGCGTAATTCGAAAAATATTCTTTAATATATTGTTGCATATATCCTGCGCAAATCACGAACTCTGAAAATCCAAAATATGCATATTCTTTCATAATATGCCAAAGAATCGGCTGCCCGCCAATCTCAATCATCGGTTTCGGTTTAAACTGAGATTCTTCACTGATACGCGTACCAAAGCCACCGGCTAATAATACAACTTTCATGTTGTAAAGCCTCCTGTTATTCTTTTATCCTATATTTATTTTTCACAATATATTCCCTTGCCGCTGCATAATCTTCAGGAACTCCAATATCGATAAAATATCCAACGGATTTAAATGCTTGAACATGCATACATTCAACCTGTTTTTCCAAAAAATCTTTCTCCAAAGAAAAAACATCCTGCTGTATATTATCCAATAAAGTACGCCTTAAACAATATACGCCCCCATTGATAAACCCCGCTACACAATATTTTTTCTCACCGAAATGATGTACACACCCATTTTCGTCGATTTCCAGTGCTCCATACCGATCAAAATCACGCATTTCACGAGCAGCCAAAGTAAAATCAGCATTACACCGTTGATGCTCTTCTTTCATCGCAACAAGATCAACATCGAAATAAGTGTCTCCATTTAGCACAAACACATCATCATCTCGACAAATCCGCAATGCTTTTTTTACAGCACCACCAGTCCCCAAGGGCTCATCTTCCCTCACGTAAGAAATCTTTATTCCCTCATAGGTATCTCCAAAATACTCTTGAACCACAGAGGCTAAATATCCCACAGATAAAACCACCTGCGTAATACCTTGCGAAACCAACTTATCTAGTACAAACGCTAAAAATGGAGTACCCTCATCATCCATTGGTGCCATCGGCTTTGGAACATCTGAAACTACCTTACGCAAACGAGTTCCAAAACCACCGGCTAGTATAATAGCCTCTCCTATCGATTTCTTCACCTGTTTTCCTCCAGCTCATAATCTTCAGCCGTGTAGTGGACAATAGACGTTCCGCTACTCTCGAACAAGAACGGAACATGAAGCAGTCCCTTGAGCGCGGCTCGTACCGCAGGCTGTTTTTCCGGCTCCACATAAAAGAGCAAGAATCCACCGCCACCTGCACCGAGTAACTTGCCACCTAAAGCACCAGCCTGCATCGCCTTTTGATATACCTCATCGATGGCATTCGTCGAAATTCCTGCGGAAAGGCCACGCTTTAACTGCCACGACTCATGCAGCAAACGCCCAAAATCATCTAAGCTGCCACGCGAAATGAGGATTTTTTCCGCCTCATTGACCATTTCCTTCATGTGAAGGAGCTGCTTGATTTTCTCCGGCATGCTCTGACTCGTCTTTTTCTGTACCTCCGCTGAAAAACGTGTAAAACCTGTAAAGAATAACATCAATCGGTCATTGAGCTCGCGTTTACGCTGATTCGAAATCACAATCGGTTTTACCGTATACCCATAGCGATCCATATCGATACGATTCAACCCGCCATACGCTGCGGCAATCTGATCTTGAATCCCGCCCGCTTCCTTGCACATCTCACGCTCCAGATAAATTGCCTCATCAGCCAAGCGCTTCTTATCCACCTGCTTACCTTTCAAGGCATAAAACGCATTGAGCATACCGACCGCAAATGAACTGCTGGTGCCTAAGCCTGTACGGGCTGGCAAATCCGCATCATAAAGCAGGCGAATCTGGCGGATATCCAAAAAACGCATAGCTTCACGAATTAATGGATGCTCAATCTCATCAATTGAATTTACCGTTTCCTTCTGCGAATAAGTCAAATGCGTACGATAATCAAAAAAAGGCGGTAAATGACGAACATTTACATAACAATATTTATCGAAGGTCGTTGACAATACGGCTCCACCATATTCCTCATAAAACGACGCCAAATCTGTACCACCGCCAAAAAACGACATGCGAAATGGTGTCCGCGTTATAATCATTCTACATACACCTTTCTATCAATCGAATGAGCATTTCTTTTGTTATAGGGCTCCGAAACAATTCTTCATTATCTTTAACAATATTATCATCGATATTATTGTAATCTATTTTTTCCATACAAGTTCTTAACTCAGAATCGAATCTATATTTTATAACTTTTGCGGGGACGCCTCCAACAATGGCATAAGGAGGAACATCTTTCAAAACCAATGAGCCTGCAGCTATCACTGCTCCCTGCCCAATCTTAACCCCTGACAATATTGTTGATCGATAGCCAATCCACACGTCATCACCTACAACAATATCACCTTTGGATAAAGATGCACCCTCTTCATTAAAACAGTATGCTTCAAACGGGTAGGTAGACACAGTGTCCATCCTATGGTTCCCTGATAACAAAAAGGTCACCTCTTGAGCAATCGAGCAAAAATGGCCGATATGTAATTGACCATCATTTTTCCCGAAACATTGCGCATTAATTGGTCCATACGTCATCTTTCCAACATGAACATTATTTAATGCACTCGGATTAACCAATGTTGTATAATTATGTTTATTCCGTTTTCGCCATTCCATTTGACGACGATAACTTTTATGAAATATCCATTTCATTATATTCATAAAAACACCTTATCTATTCAAAAAAACGTTCCATCCAAGCTTCCACCGTATAATTTCGAACAATTTCAATAGGCACATCTTCATACGGTACATCCAAGAACTCTCTTATTTCCTCTAACGGCTGCTGTCCAATGATAAAGATATTATTTTTACGATAGAAGTCATAGTTGACAACATCCGGGTTATTCGTAATAAGTTTCTTGCGGAAGAATATCGACTCCATCGGACGCAACGTAATTCCTCGTTGGCCAGGTTCTACAATATCAAGGATTGCCTTCGACTTATAGATTCCCTCCGCCAATACACGATAGGGGAACCGCCCCGGTGACAAGTATTTTTCAAACTTCTTGGCATATCGCTTGTGCGGGGTCCGTACTACCACCATCTCATTGCTGAGTCCTAATTTATTAAAACGATTCTGGAGTTCAATCAAGTATTCCAATCTATGCTTATCGTATCCACAGAAATAGATGTCGTTGACGACTTCAAAGTCTTTTTGTTCTTCACGGATATCCTCAATTGTCCCATCATAGTAATCATAATAGAAATGCGAGTACTTCATTCCCCATTCTTCACAATTATCGCGGTCAAAGGAAACGAACTCAACCCCTAATCCTTGATAATCCTTCGGTTTGTTTCGTTTCTCCACCGGTGTTTCGTAATACATGATGATACGCGCATTGGGATTTTTCTCACGAAAATACTCAATCACATCTCGGCCACGAATGCCGTTGATGAATATCCCCATATCGTACCCTTCCGCGTTTTTTGACCACTCGCCATACCATTGCTTACGATTTTTTAAGAAGCTGACATGCTCATAAACCTTGCGCCAGTCACGATCCCATTTATTCTTCAAAGGACGATAGATGCGGTCCAAGGTAACATTCGGATATTTTGCCATTCGCTTCGAACCATCTAAAATCAAGACGCGATGATTTTTAAGATACTCCTCGAACTTATACATGATCCTGCTCCTTCATCATTGCCTTGATATTTTTCAAGATAGCATCATCAATCTCATCCATCAAGGCAAAGCGGCGACGATATACAGCCCGTTTACGGGTCGGCACTTCTTCCATTGTTTTGCGGTATTCCACCATTGGCAACTCATAGAATCGTTCATCCTTGCACAGTGTCCCGCCCGATTCTTCCCAAAACTTGCTGAAATCTGTCTTGAGTTTGCGGTCACGGCGTACATGGTTATTGGCATAATAGCCATGATTCGTCACAGCATAAATATGCTTCAATCCCATTGCACGGGCAGCCTCCTGGGTTGCATGAAGGATGAGATTCTTTGTCCGGTATGCATGACACTGCTTCGTGATTTTTTTGATTACCTCTTTTGCATTCTCTAAATTCGGCCCCTGCATAGCCCCAATCCAAAGGGACCATTCGCCATCTTTATTCGGAGCAATCCAAAAAATCATCTGGTAAAGCGGCCGCTCATTCTCACGGCGAAGAACGATCGACAGCAAGCCTTCTTTTCGCTGCCCTGGCTCAAAATAGAGTGCCAAATGAAGGGGCTCTCCTTCTCCCGTATTTTCCCAGATATTCTGGTCTTCATACCGATAGAATTTCAGGAATACTTCCGGCCGGAATATTTTCTGCAGGAAATCAATATGGTTCTCCAAGAGTTCTGCTCTCTCATTAAAATTCGATTTATTATAAAAGAATGCACGCGTTGGCTGCTCATAAGCATAGGGGTATTCTTCAATAAATTTCTCCGTGAGTTCATTCCGATGAAAAAAAGCATCCAGTTTTTTCATCCGCTTCCGATTGAAGAGACATCTCCCCACAAAAATAACTAACCGCCTTGCCTCGCGCAAAACTTCTGTCCGATAGATTCTCTTACCAATCGTAATATAACTTTCCAACGCTGATTCCTCCGCTTTATTTGTTATTCTCTCCCCAACGAGATACGATATGAGCAATGTCCTGTTTAACCTGCGCAAAGATATTCTCATAGGATAGCTCTTTCAATCTGCAGCACCGCTCTTCTGCTAACTGTTTCATGACGGCTTCGTCTTCCAAGGTGGCATGAATGATCCGGGCTGTTTTCTCCGGATCTTTATCCGACAATATAACGCCAGCCCTGCCTACTGTCTCCGGCACTGCCGCTGCTGCATAGGCAAATACCGGTTTATCAAACACCATTGCCTCTACCAGCGGCACACAGAATCCCTCATGCTCACTCAGGCATAACAGTGCATCAGCTACCCGATACCAAGTACAAAGTTCATCATTGGATACACTGCCCGCAAATACGACGTCATTTTGCATCTTATATTGCTCTACCATCCGATGAAGTTTCTTGGCAAAGGATGGTTTCATATTCCCCACAATAATCAGGCGAACCTTAGGATTGATATGTTCTTTGTAATATCTTACGATCTCGATTGCTTCATCCTGTTTCTTATGCGGAACTCCGCGCCCTACAATCAACAGATTCAATTTTCCATCATGGTATTTATCGTAGATAGCCTGCACCAGGGGACGCTCTAGGAACTTTTCCGGTTCAACGATGGCCGCCAATGGTTTTGCCTCACGAATCCCTAAAGCACGCAGTTCTTCACAGGAATATTCCGAAGCCCCCCACGCATAGAAGGTATTCTTCACAATCGACTTGAGCTGTCGCCGTCCTTGGATACATTTCAACCATGACCCCCAGGCATTGCCAAAAAAGAATTTGGCTGGCGTAATGTTGTGATAGTATAGGACGATGCGATGCGGATAGTTTGCCACCCATTTATTGAACGACGTCCCCGTCGTCATATGGTAAATGACGATATCCTCTGCCGTCCCATCAAATTTGTCCATTGTCTGGATATGGTCATTCTGTATCCGTTCATCCAGCTTATGCGCGAATATTTCCGTATCATACCCCAACTTTTGAAACATTCCATCCAATTTTTGAACAAACTTACTCGCGCCATCGTGCAACGTAAGTGCATGGGCAATCTGTATCAAACGCAAAATATTTCCTCCATCAATTCGTTTCGTTTTCTAACCGATATAGATTTTGCAGCTTCAGATATTTCATCATTGCTGCCACAGCCGCCAAGATTGACATAACCAACCCTAAATAGCCATCACGGAATCCTTGTTTCAAGATATACGATTTTATGAAGGCAAAAAAAGCATGCGATAACACACTTATGCTGCTGATTTTTTTACGTCGCGCAAACATGCTCTGCGCAGACAGTGAAGTATAATGATTGGTTTTCGCAAAATATTGCTGCCAAGTCGTATAGGTGTAATGATAAATGCAGTTTGGCAAATCCTTTATCGCCAAATCTGTATCTATCCCCTCATGAACGCGGCCATGCCACTTTATCCCCGTACGCGGATAAAACCGTGCTACATAATCAGGCCGGTGTCCACCATGATGCATCATCTTTCCCATGACCACATTTTTCCGCTGCA
Organism: Wylensekiella montiformis; assembly: GCF_009697385.1. Lineage (GTDB taxonomy): Bacteria > Bacillota > Negativicutes > Selenomonadales > Selenomonadaceae > Selenomonas_A > Selenomonas_A montiformis. The sequence goes on along the minus strand of NZ_VUNL01000005.1, from coordinate 89,814 downwards.
TCCGGTAAGCCATAGGAATATTTTCTGACACAATGCGGCCAATCGTTTCCACAGCACTCGGAACGATTCGCTCGTCTGCATCCAAAAACAACACCCATTCTGCCTTGGTCTGAGTAAGCGCGAAATTGCGCTGCCCCGCAAATCCAGTTTCTCCCATGGGATGAACCACAAAGCGAGCGCCTAACGCTTCTGCTTTGGCCTGTGTTGCATCCGTACTGCCGGAATCTATCACAACAATCTCATCCGCAAATGCGACGCTCTTGATGCATCCTTCAATGTTTGCCTCTTCGTTTTTCGTTAAAATCAATACAGCTAATTCAGGCATAAACGAACTCCTTTATACCAATTGAATCTCCAACATATTATTATACCATATGCCCCCCAAAAAAACTTCCCAAAATCCACCGCTTCATCCATCATATCGGGAATTGCCCCCACAATCCGCTGATTATCGATAAAGCGTTCTGTTCCCCCCCCAAGCTTATAACCCAAAGCATATAACTTACCGCTTCTATTTTAGCTGCTTACAAGTTATAAGCCAATAAAAAATACCCTATCCTACAGGATAGAGCATTTTCTATCTATAACCAGACAGGAGCCTTTTCCTGTCTTCCATGCCATACTATGCTGTTTAAAAGTCCCGTTGCTGCATAATCGAAGCACATCTTCACAGCCTGCCTTTTACGCAGGCGAGCAGGCTGCCGGAGCGATAGCGAATACCTGTCAGGCCTGCTCTTGCGGCACATTCCATGTCGCCATCGCTGTCGCCGACGAAATACGATTTCGACCGGTCAATTTGGTACTTCGCACAGGCGCGGTCTATCATGCCGGTGGCGGGCTTGCGGCAGCTGCAGACCTTGCGGTACGCGGGGAGCTTTGCCTCTGGGTGATGCGGACAGTAGTAGAGCGCATCGAGATGCGCTCCGATTCCGGCAAGTTCCGCGTTCATCCAGTCGTAGACGGTCTTTACGTCTTCTTCCGGATAGTAGCCGCGGGCTACGCCGGACTGGTTCGTCACGAGGATGGCAAGGCAGCCCTTGTCATTGACGTATTTTATGGCTTCTTTCGCGCCGGGGATCCAGATGAAGTCCTCGGGGCGGTGGAGATAGTGAATGTCTACGTTCAGGGTACCGTCGCGGTCGAAAAAGACCGCCTTTCGGGGGGCCTCATCCGTCAGCCTGCGGCTGCCACCTTCCCCAAAGGGGAAGGCTTTACGCGCCGAAGACACTGTCAGCAGGGAAGGCTTTTTATTTGCCATACTCAAAATAACCGCCCTGATCGAGGAAGTCGACGTATTCCTTTACGGCCGCTTCCATATCGGTGAAGCCCTGGTCGTAGCCGGCGGCCAGCAGGTTCGCCGGATCAGCTTCCGTGTAGTTCTGGTATTTGCCCTTGAGGACTTCCGGGAATTCGCGATAGGTGATTTCGCCTTTGCCCATCGCATCAATGACGGCCTGCGCCACTTCATTGTAGCTGTGAGCATGTCCGGTGCCGCAGTTGTAAATGCCGCTTTCCCCCTTGTTCTCCCAGAACCAGAGGTTGACGTTTACGACGTCCTTGACGTAGACGAAGTCGCGGCGCTGCTCACCGTCCCGGACCGGCTTGCCCTGAATATCGCCCCAGCCCTTGAAGAGGCGGACCTTGCCCGATTCGTTGATCTGATTGTAGAGCTGGTAAAAGATGGAGGCCATCTTTCCCTTGTGGTGTTCCTGCGGGCCGTAGACGTTGAAGTATTTGAGTCCGACGATCTGGCTGTGCGCCTCGGGCATGACCTGACGAACATAGCGGTCAAAGGCCAGCTTGGAGAAGGCATACGGGTTCAGCGCATCCTCACATTCATCGCCCTCGCGGAAGCCGTTTTTCCCGCTGCCATAGGTGGATGCCGATGAAGCATACAGGAACGGTATGCGGTGCTGCAGGCAGAAATGCAGCAGCGATTTGGAATACTCGTAGTTGACGCGCATCATGAAATTGACATCGTACTCCATGGTGTCGGAGCAGGCGCCCTCGTGAAAGACGGCGTCGATGTCCGTGCCATCGAAGTCGTCATTTTCGATGCTCTGCAGAAAATCATCTTTGTACTGATAGTCGATAAAGTGCAGACCGCGCAGGTTTTTGTAGTTCTGTCCATCCTTGAGATCGTCGACGATCAGGATGTCCGTGCGGCCGCGACGGTTGAGTTCCTTGACGATGTTGCTGCCGATGAATCCGGCGCCTCCGGTTACGATAATCATAAAACGGATTCCTCCTTATCCCTTCTCCTTTGCGGGAGCGTTCATGCAGAAAACAGTTTATTTCAAAACGTCCAGCAGTTCTTCCCTGCTGATGGCGTAGGTGCCGAGTTTGGCAACGACTACACTGGCGGCGAGATTGGCCATGTAGGCGCTGGCCACCGCGTCGATGCCGCCGGCCAGCCCGAGGGCCAACACGGCAATGACCGTATCTCCGGCGCCGGACACGTCAAAGACTTCCTGCGCCCGGGTCGGGATGTGCTCGGCCTCTTTGTCCTGCACAAAGGAAAGGCCCTTTTCCGAGCGGGTCGCCGCCATGGTCCGGATTCGATATTTGCGCATCGCATAGCGCGCCGCTTTTTCGACGGCTTCATCCTCGTTTTTGATCGGCGCGGGCAAAATCTCATTGAGTTCCTTGAGGTTCGGCGTGATGCAGTCCGCGCCGGCGTATTTCTCCCAGTCCGATCCCTTCGGGTCGATGACGACGGGGACGTTCTGTCCGCGGCAGAGTTCGATGATCCGTTGGCAGGTTGCCGGGGTGCAGGCGCCTTTGCCATAGTCCGAGAGAATGACGGCATCGATCCCCTCGCCGAGCTTTTGGCGCACGACGTTGAGCAGCCGCTCGGCAAAGGGGCCTTCTATCGGCTCGGCTTCCTCGAAGTCCAGCCGCATCATCTGCTGATGCCCGCCGATGACGCGCAGTTTGGTGGTGGTCGGCCGGTCGGTATGAATCAGCCCCTTGTAGTCAATGCCGCGCGCAGTGAATTGATCGAGCAGGCTCTGGCAGTGAAAATCATCGCCGACAAAGCCGGCAATCGCGATCTGACAGCCGAGCCGGGCGAGGTTATGCGCGACGTTGGCCGCGCCGCCCAGCGTTTCCTTTGCGCTGGTCACATGCGTGATCGGCACCGGCGCTTCCGGCGAGATCCGGGTGACCTCGCCGTAATAGTATTTGTCGAGCATCACATCGCCGACGACAAGGATGCGGCAGTCCGCCGTGCGGCCGGCCACAAAGTCATATAATGCTTGTTTTTCCATCCCGACTCCCTTTCTTTCCAGAAACGACACGTTCAGGCTTCTTCTACCCGGCAGGCGTAAGCGCCCGGATGAGCTGGAAGCCGATAAGCCGGCTGCCCATGGAAGGCGTCCAGCAGTTCATCGATGTATTTCATGACGGTATCTACCGAAATTTTCTTCATGCAGGCCAGATTTTCCTCCCCTTTGTGCGGACATTCATGAAGTCCGCAGGGATGACAGGGCACCGGCGCTTTGATGAGCACGTCTTTTGCGTCATAGGGATAAAAGCCTGGAACCGGCGAGGCGCCGAACATCGTGACAATCGGGACGTTCATCGCGACGCCCACATGCATCGGCCCGGAATCGGTGGTCAGCATCAGGCAGCAGCGCCGCAGCATGCCGGCCAGTACGGCAAGGTTCAGCTTGCCGGTGAATATATGCAGATGATCGCGGCTGCCGGTTTTCATCTGGCCGACGCAGGCGCGCACCATGTCCAAATCCATCGGCCCGCCGAAGAAGGCGATATGATAGCCGCGCGCGATCAGCCGGTCTGCGGTTTCCGCAAAATACTTGTCAATCCAGCGTTTCGTCCGCCAGCTCGCGCCGATATTGAACGCAATGACCTGATCTTCGGGAGCAAACTTCTGCTGCCACAGTCCGGCCGCCTCCCGCTCGGCCGATTCGGGCAGCCAGATCTCAAGCCCGCCGTCATCGATATCCTCGATGCCGGCCGCTTCGCGCAGCACCTCAAGGTGCGCATGAACCTGATGTTTCCAGCCCGGTACATAGCGGTACGGCGGGAAGAGATTCAGCGGCCCCCAGCCGATATGGTGTGCAACCGACGGGTTCTGCATGACCTTGTCAAAGAGCAGCGAAAAGCCCGGCTTGCTGTAGCCGACGATGCGTTTCGCCCCGGAAAACGCGGCGATGGCCGAGGCGCGTTCGTTGCGGTGCAGGTTGATCACGAGATCAAAATGCTTTTCCCGCACGCGCCGGATGAAGCGAAGCAACGCCGTCAGGCTGCGGTCTGCGCCGTGCTTGTCGATGAGCATCAGTTCATCCAGATTTTTGTTTTCCGCGACAAGATCCCGCAGGGACCGGTCCGTCAGCAGTGTGATCTTTGCCGCCGGACAGGCATGGCGGAGCGCATGCAGGACCGGCGTCACAAGGAGCAGATCGCCGATGTGCATCATATTGATGACCAAAATCGATTGAGCCATATTGCCTCCCTTATTCCGCATTCAGATCTGTGCCATGTACGGCCAGCCACCAGGAAAGCGTGCGCGCCGCCGGCAGCCATTTCATGGCTTTGGCCCGTTCGGCCTCCGCATCATATCCGCGCTCCGCATTCCATGGCGCCGGCTCCATCGTGTCCTTGTCCACCGCGCCCATGGCGTTCTGCGTCAGGAAGCAGCTCGTATTAAAGCCGGCCTGCATTCCGTCCTGCTGCTCGGTCATGCTCGGAACGATGGAATAATAGGTGAATCCCTTCGGCGCAATAAATTCCATGATAGTCGGCAGGATGCTGGTAAGGCCGCCGACTGCATTGGCCGGCAGGATATCCTTCGTAACACCGCCGCCGTAAATCAGCAGAGGCACCGCCTGATGTTCAAACAGAGTGGGATGGCGGCTGGGATCCGTGCGCACGGCATGATCGCCGGTCACAAAGAACAGGCTGTCCGGATAGATTTCCTCCGTTTTCTTGATAAACTCCGTCACGACCTGATCCGTATACCAGTAATGCCCCAGTTCCTTAGCCAGCTGATCCGGATTTTCTACGTCCGGCATAGCCCGCGTGAAGGCTTCTTCACGCTCGAGATCAAAGCCTTTGCGCTCGATATCGATATTATAGGGCGGATGATTGGAAACGGTCATGATGACGTGAACCGTCGGCGGCTCGCCGGCCAGATGCTCAGACAGTTTGTCAAAGATATATTCGTCAGCCGTACCGAAGGTATTGACCTTCGGCGCGTTCATATCGGTGTAACCATAGAAATGATCAAAGCCCTGCGCCAGCGAAAAGGGCTTCATGCTGGCCCATGCCGGGTTCCCGCCATACCAGAAGTCGACCTGATAGCCCAGCTTCTTGAGCTGCACGGCCAGCGCCGTCGGATAGGGTTCGCGGATGCTGCGCGGCTGATAGTTGACCGCCACGCGCATCTCGGACAACCCCGAAATGATGCCGTCAAAGGCCACCGAGGTGTATTCGCCGTTCGGCATGAAGGCCAGCGTTCCATAGCCGTGCGGCGCATTCATCAGGCTCTTCATGCCGTCGGTAACATGGAGATCCGCGTATTGATCGAGCAGCGGCCAGGAAGCGCCGCTTTCCTCAAGGATAATGAAGATATGCCGCGGCTTGTCCATGCGCGGCCCCTTTGCCGTGCGCGCCAGATAGGGCGTGAGATCGTCGCCGTTTTCCTCCGTATGGCCGGCGGCAAACCTTGCATAGTCGCGAATCTTCGCCTTATCGACGAAGGTCGCCGCTGTGCCTGCCTTCATGCGCTGGTTCAGTGCATGCACGCGGTACATGGCCTGTGCATCGTCCAGCACACATTCATTGAGAAAATCATCGCTCGTAACGCCGGAGCTTTCCCAGTTAATGCCATGAGCAAAGGTAAAGGAGCCGCCGAAGCGCACGAACAGGAAAACAGCCGCAAAGACGACGAGGAATACCGCGGAAAAGAACAGAGGACGGCCCGAAAAAAATCCCGGCAGGGGCAGCGGCCTGAGACGGAACAGGCGCCGCAAAAGCAGGAAGCAGACGACCGTCAGGGCAATCGCAACGGCCATGCGCCAGATGAGCCCATAATCCTGTATCATCATCATGAGGACGGAACCGAGCTTTTCATTCGTTCCGGCCATGACCTGCTGCGAATTGTACGTCGTATGAAACTGATTATAAAACGGGAATCGTGCGACGAAAAGAACGTTGAATACAAAGCTGGCCAGCGTGCCCCAGATCAAACGGAGGGTGCGGGCTGCGCCGGAAAGGCGCGGAACGAGCAATGCCGCAACCGTCGCGAAAAGGAAGGTGACCAGCGCCGCGCCGCCGGCGGTCTTTAAAGAAAGCCGCAGGCCCATCCAATTGGCCAACAGGATTTCATCCCCCGGGGTCGCCGGATTGATATACGAATGCATCACCGCCATGAAGATCGCGCGATAGAGGCAGACCAGCACCAGAATGAAGCCAAACAGCTTAAGATCCTGCTGAATGTCTTCCCAAAACGTTTTGAGCCGCGAAGGCTGCTTGAAATGGATAACCACTTTTTACCTCTTTCTTTTTCTATTGCCAGGTACTTTTTTCCGACAACAGAGCTGAGATTTTTTGTTCTGCCTGCTGCACCGATATCGCGGCCAGACAGTCCAGTCCTTTCGGGCAGGCGCGCTTCCAGCAGTGCCTGCAGGGGCGGTCCGCCTCGATGGCATGCTCCAGCTGACCGTAGGGACCGTTGCGGTTGGCATCGGTCGGGCCCATGAGCATGATGGTCGGCGCGCCGACGCCGGCCGCGAGATGCACCGGGCCCGTGTCGCCACCCACAACGATGCGGGCGTTCTGCAGAACGCAGGTGAGCTGCTTGAAGTTCGTGCGCCCCACGAGATTGATCGGCGGGATTTCCGTCTGCGCACAGATCTCCGCGGCCCGCTGTTCATCCACCGGGCCGCCGCCCACGAGCACGGGAATCAGACGATGTTCGTAAAGCCAGTCGCCAAGCGCGGCAAACGATTCGGTCGGCCAGCGCTTGTTCGGCCAGTTTGCGCCGACCGCAAAGACCACGTAGGGGTTGCCCATATCGGCCCCGGCCTGACTGAAAATGCGGCGCGTCAGATCTTCCTCGCACTCAGGTACCGTAAGCGGAAACACCACGTTTTCCACGCGGCAGCCGATCGCCCGCGCCACATCGAGATAACGCTCGACGATATGACCGCCCGCGTTCGGACCGATGACCGGCTTTGAGATGCGGTCGCTGAATTCGCGCATATTGCACATGCCGAGCTTGACCGGCGCCTTGGCCAGACGGGCGATGGCGGCGGATTTAAAGAGTCCCTGCAGATCCAGCACGGCGTCATAGCTGCGCTGCCGGATCCGGCGGCGCAGCGGCCCATAATGAGAAAGGAATCCGCCGATGGATTTGAATTCTTTCTTTTCAAAGCGGATGATTTCGTCGATACAGGGGTTCATGGTCAGCAGCTCGTAGGCAGGCGGCTCCACGACCCAGGTCAGATGCGCGTCAGGATAAGTTTCCTTGATGGCATAAGAGACGGGCAGCGCATGAATCACGTCGCCGATAGCGCTGAGCTTGACCACTAAAATATTTTTCATGTGTCTGCTCCTTCCGCCCGTATTTTTTCGATAATGCCGGTCGTGGATCTCCCCTCGACCATGCGGACGAATTCCACCGTTCCGCCGTAGCTTTGGACGATCTTTGCCTCCGGCAGCGTATCGAGCGTATAATCGCCGCCCTTGACATAAACGTCAGGTTTCACTTTGGCGATCAGAGCTTCGGCGGTCGGCTCGCCGAACAGCACGACATAGTCCACCGCTTTGAGTGCGCCGACGACTTTTGCGCGGTCAAGCTCATGATTGATCGGCCGCGACGGTCCTTTGATGCTCCGGACCGAAGCATCCGTATTCAGCCCGAGTACGAGGCAGTCGCCGAAAGAACGGGCCTTTTCCAGATACGTGACATGCCCCGCATGCAGGATGTCGAAGCATCCATTGGTAAATACGATTTTCTTTCCGCCCTTGCGAAGGATCTCGCAAAAGGCAGCAATATCCGACTGATCGATTAACATATAAAGTCCTCCGAATGGGCAGATGAAATCCGAATCTTTTTCTCACCGGTTCAGCGCGCTTTGAAGCTCCGCTGCACTGACCGTGCTGGTGCCGAGTTTTCTCACAGCAATGCCGCTTGCGATGTTGCTGAGTTCGGCCGCTCTGGCCGGCTCCGTACCGGCAGCCAGCGCGAGAATCATCGTCGCCACGCAGGTATCGCCCGCGCCGGATACGTCAAAGACCTCGCTCTTATCCGAAACGGGGATATTGTGAATGGCGCCGTCCTTTTCCAGCAGAACCATGCCGTACTCGCCGCGCGTCACCAGAACGCCGTCGGCCTGAAGCTCATCCAAAAGCTCCTGTCCGGCCTCGAAGATATCTTCCTCGGTCAAAAGCTCCCGGCCGACTGCCGCCGCCAGCTCGGCGTCATTCTGCTTGACATAGCAGATTCCCCGGAACGCGCGGACATCGTAACGCGAGTCGACAAGACTCGGCACATCATGGCGGCGGCACCAGCGGATGAGATGCTCCCGGAGGGCCGGCGTCACGGTGCCGGAGCCATAGTCGCTGAGGACGACGCCGCCGATGTCCGGCAGCAGCCCATCGATGTACTGCAGGATTTCCGACTCGAAAGCCGGAGCCATCGGTTCTTTGCTTTCCTTGTCAATGCGCACGATCTGCTGGCTGACCGTCGCCCGGCCGCCCGCAATGACGCGCGTCTTGGAGATCGTCGGCCGTTTTTCATCGCAGAACAGTCCGCCGGTATGCGCGCCATTTTTCTCCAGCGCCGCTTTCAGCCCCTTTGCCGCATGATCGAGACCCAAAAGGCCCACGGCAAAAACGTCGCCGCCGAGCGTCGCGATATTGTTGACGACATTGGCCGCGCCGCCGGCCACGATCTTTTCTCCGGCCTGTTCCAGCACGAGTACCGGCGCTTCACGCGAAATGCGCGAGATGCGGCCGTCCAGATAGATGTCTGCGACCATATCGCCTATGACCAGAATGCGCTGCCCCCGAAGCTGGCCGATGATCGGTTCCAATTCCTTTTTCATTCCCATGTCCTCCCTGCCGCCGTTTACCACGGCGTGAACTGCCAGCGCAGACTGACGTGATTTTCCTTCGATTTGTACCGCAGGATGATCTGCGAGCAATGCAGATCATGGTACCAGTAATAATCGATATTCCTCCATTTGCTGTGGTCCAGATCATACCGCGTGCCGACCGCGACCCGGTTGATCGCGTCGATGCGATAGCTGAATCCGCCCTCGGCCTTTTTGGAGTAATCATCCGTATCAAAGGAGAACAGGGAGTTTTCCTCGTTTTTCTTGCTGTAATGATACCCGGCATACGCCGCCCAGCGGTCGTCGAAATCCCGGGTGAGTACGATATCCGCACTCATGCCTGCGACGCGGGAATCATCATAGGATTCGCGCGTGATGTCATAGCCGGTATGCAGGTACAAGGTATTGCGGTGGAAGCGGATCGGGTCATAGCCCAATCCGACCCCGTAGCTGCCGTGATTGCTGTGCACGCCGTTTCCATACCAGCGTCCGTACTCGGCATCCAGCGAATACGTCAGATGCGTCCGCCCGATGTGGCTGCCGTACCGCCAGAAATACGACGGCTCTTTTTTGATCCATTTATCGTCGCCGTCCTCAAAGTAGCCGTACGTCAGGCCTGTCGACATATTCCGCCCGGACCAGGTCAGGTCATAGTTGCTGCGCCAGCCGTCCTTCGTATTGATCAGAATATTGGCATGCGTATCCAGCTTTCCCCGGACGGGAAAGGTCAGGTGCCATTTGAGATAGGCGCCGTCGTCGGTGTTGTAGCCGACGCGCGGATAGTTCGTCTCATGCCCGTCCGCGCCGGAAAGGTTGGATTCATAGTGTTTCCGCGAAAACAGAACCGTCCCTTTCAGCCAGAACTTCACGTGTTCCATGATGATTTTCTGGTTGGGATAGAGGATGATCTTTTTCGCGCTCAGGTGGTAATCCGGTTTTTTCGCCCCGCATTTCGTCTCCGTTCCGTCATAGGCTACGATGTGATCCGGATAAAATTCAAACCGGCGGGCCGTGATATAATGCGCATCCGCTTTGCCCCGGACGTCCTCCATCGTACCGGTCTTTGCGCCGTAGTTATAGTTCGCCCGGTACCCGTCCAAAGTAACGCGAACCTGCCCCGGCGTCAGCTGAAGAACATGAGCCTTATCGGGGATATGGATTTCCTGCCTCTGCACGTTGCCGGTGATTTCCTCGCCCTGAAAGCGATGCGCATCCATCTGCAGGATATCGACCTTTCCTTTGGCGATAAAGCTCCCGTCGCGCTCATCATAGGTCAGATCGTCGCCTTCAAAGGCCACGGGCGCGGGTTTTGCGGGATCCAGCGGCCGGCGCAGGTTCTTCTCCATCTGCGCCGCATCCTGCAGGAGCTTCTCCTGCTCCGGCGTCAGCCAGCGCTCGCGGGCCGTGCGGTGCTCCTGCTCGATATAGTCCAGCGCATCGATGCCGGTATCCGAATCCGCGTGATACGCCGCCTGAACCGAACCGGTCAGCGCCGGATATACGAGAGCCGCCGTTGCCAGTCCGGTCAGGATCTTCCTGTTTCTATTCATCAAGAAATCTCCTCCAACTAGAGTTTTCCACATAAGTCTCACTTTATCATATAACATTCCCCGATGTAACGCAATGGAGCCGCAGAAAGCAAAAGAAAAACAGGCCCAGCGGATGCTTCCCCAAAGGAGCCTGCCGATCTGTGCCTGTTTTCCTGCTGCCGCGTCCGGCAGACTTCCATGCCGGACGCCGGACGAACCCTATTTACTGTGCCAGTGTCGTAGCCACGCCATAGAGCGTATTGGCGGACTTGGTCTGGATGTAGAATTCCGTGCCGGCCGGCAGGTCGATGTTTTTGCCGTTCACGAAGGCTCCGCCGATGATGCCGATCGGTCCGAGTATCGCAATGCCGGCCAGACTGGCTCCGGCGGCCATCGCCATATTCTTCATCTCTTTCTGCGCTTCCTCGCCCACAAAGGTATCGACATACGTCCCGTCGATCGACTTCGCCTTATTGAAATCGATATCCACCTTGGCGTTCCGCCCGAAATTCTTTGCCTGCTTGACCGATTTCACCGTTCCTTCGCCCGGCGCGCCCTTGGCAAAAACCAGCCGTCCGTTTACGATCACATCGCTGGACACCTTGAAGCGGACGATGTCGCCCGCCTTGAGATGCTTCGCATTGACGGGATCCACCAGCGCCACCTTGATGAGCGTGTTGGCGGGGACCGACGTCCGCTCGATCGGCAGCGCCTCCGAGCCGAAGGAGAGACGGGACAGCTTGCGGATGCGCTGTTTATAAGTTCCCTCTTCCGTCTTGCCGCTGATGGTCATTTCCATATCCGCCACGCGCTTTTCCACCGAATTCATGCTGACTTCATGATCGATGTTCCACTCGATGGCGTTGAGATCCGCCAGCACGGACGGCTTCGTGCTGTTCGTGTAAACTTCATTGTAGATCGCGTCGACGCGGGCCATCATGCTGCCGCTGCGATGCGTGCCGTCATAGTCTTTTTCCAGCTTATCGATGCGCTCCGTGAGGGCTCCGGTCTGCTCCGTGCCATAGGTGTCCTTCTCGATAACGGCCAGTTTGTCCTGCACCGTCGTCGGTACGGCTGCGCCCGCCATCCCCATGGATGAGACAACGAGGGCTGCGCTGAGCAGCGCACTGCATAATTTACGGAAATTCATCATCGTCTTCCTCCGTTTCCATTCTGAATCTGCCTATCATTTTACCATATCCGACCGGATTCTGCTTGAATTTCTCATGAAGGAATCCTTATTTTTTACTGAATCTCCCGCTTCGCTCCACCGGTTCCGGCGCACGCTGCGACGCTTCATAGTGGCTGGTGTTCGTTTCCGGCTTATGATAGTCCGCCGGCTCCGGGTGAATCAGGATATCGAACGTGCCGAGTTCCTGCCGGATCTTTTCTTCCAGTTCATCGCAGACGGCATGAACCTGCGAGAGATGCATGCTGCCGTCAAACAGGACATGAACATCGAGAAGCTTGTACGAACCGGATTTCCGCGTGCGCAGGCAGTGGCAGCTCCGGACCTCGGGAACGCTTTCGATGATCTCGCGGATCCGGTTCTCCTGATCCTCCGGCAGACTGGCATCCGTCAGCTCCATGGCCGACTCGACCACCATGCGCCAGCCAGCCCGGAAGATGATACCGGCCACGAAAATCGCGATGAGCGAATCCAGCCACGCCCAGCCGGTCAGCTGCATCAGCACCAGTCCGGTCATGACGCCGACGGAGGTCCAGACATCCGACTGCAGATGCAGGCCGTCCGCTTCCAGCGCCTGCGAGCCCGTGACGGCCGCGACATGAATCAGACGGCGGGACACCAGAATATTCACGACGATCGATATCCCCATAATCAGGATGCCGTATTCCAAGAACTCCGGCAGGCGGGCCTCCTGAAATTTTTGCACCGATTCATACAAGATGCCAACCGCTGCCCCGACGATGAGCAGCGCCTCTACCGCCGCCGACAGGTTTTCGTATTTCCCATGCCCGTAATCGTGCTCCTGATCCGGCGGTACAATCGACTTTCTGACCGCCCAGAACGCGATCAGCGCCGCGACCAGATCCACCCCGGAATGGAGCGCCTCCGACACGAGGCTGACAGCCCCGACATACAGACCTACGGCCAGCTTCAGCACGACCAGCGTCGTATTGGAAAAAATGGACAGATATGCTGTCCGCTGCTTGAGCGCAGCATGCTCCGTCATAACCGATCCCCCCTCGAATGCCAGACGACAGTGCGCCGCATCCCTACAAAAAGCGCCCCGGCAGAGTTACTGCTTCCGGGGCTGTTCATAAATGAAATCCACAATTGTATGCATTGGCGAAGTCAGGCTGTACGGCGCCGGCGGCGCCATGCCGGAATGAGACTCCACGACCTCCTTCGTATCGTACGTCTGCACGACAGAGGATAAGATCTGATACGTCGATTTTTCCCGATTGAACCGGATGTCGTAAATAAACCGCCGATTCTGGCGGGCCTTGACGACAAGCACGCGGGCGCTGACCACCTCGCTGGAATGCTCGCCTTCCGTCTCGGTTTCATAGGAAATCGTATTCACATCCACATAATAACCGGTCGCGCCATTCGCGTCCACAAACTGTATGTTTTCCCCGGCCAGACAAAACGGACTCATAACCAGCAGCAGAGCCAGAACCAGCATCGTTATCCGTCTGAGACTCATTCGTTATTCCGCTTCCTTTTTCAAAAACTGTGTAAACCTGCAACAAACGCTTCTATTATAGCGAACAGGATGGGAATACGTCAAGCAATGCCGGGATTAAGATTGCCTGAGCCGCAGGGGGAGTCCGTCAGCAGATGCGGGGGACCAGATTGCCCAGCGGCATGTCCACGACGCGGATCCCGCCGATCGACGTGCGCAAGCCGACCTGGCCGGGAGCGCCTTCCGTAACCTCGCCGATGACGCGGGCGTCCCGGCCATACGGATTGGCCTGCATGGCCTCAAGCACCGCCTGCGCTTTATCGGCGGGGACAAACGCCACGCATTTCCCCTCGTTGGCCAGATACAGCGGATCAAAGCCGAGAATATCGCAAACGCCCTGAACCTCCGGATGAACCGGAATCGCATCCTCATCGATCAGGATGCCGCAGCCCGAGGCCTCGGCGATCTCGTTGAGCACCGCGGCGACGCCGCCGCGCGTCGGGTCGCGCAGCACGGCGATGTCCGGGGCGGCGGCAAGCATGGCCTGCGTAAGACCGGCCAGCGGCGCGCAGTCCGTCCGCACGGAGTCCGGCAGCTGCAGGCCGTGCCGCCCGGCCAGAATCGCGGCCGCATGATCGCCGATATACCCCGACAGGATAACCTTCATGCCCGGTTTGACATGCTTCGGCGAAATATCCGTCCCCGGGATGATATCCCCGATCCCGGCCGTATTGATGAAAATGCCGTCCGCTTTGCCGCGCTCGACCACCTTGGTATCGCCGGTGACGATATAGACGCCGGCTTCATCGGCCATCCGGCGCATCGTTTCGACGATCTTCCGGAGGTCAGCGATCGGAAAGCCTTCCTCGATAATCAGCCCGGCCGAGATATAGCGCGGAACGGCGCCGGTCATCGACAGGTCGTTGACCGTGCCGCAGACGGCCAGCTTGCCGATGTTGCCGCCCGCGAAAAACAGCGGCTGAACGACGTAGGAATCCGTCGTGAACGCCACGCGTCCGCTCATATTGACCGCCGCGCCGTCATGAAGCTCATTGAGGACCGGATTGCCGTAAGCCGGCAGAATCACCTCGTCCATGAGCTCCCGGCTCAGTTTGCCGCCGGCGCCGTGCGCCAGCGTTACTTTTTCATTTGCCATAGATGAACCTCCCCCGGCCATATTTAAACCACGCCGCGCAGACGCCCTCGACGGAAACCATGCACGGCCCGACCGCATGCGTCGGCACGCAGGCCGTACCAAACAGCGGACATGCCGGCGGCGTCACCACGCCGCGCAGTACATCGCCGCAGCGGCAGGCTGTTTTTTTCGGCGCGGGAAGCGCGCCGGCCGGCAGCGGCATGACCCGCTCGATGTCGAAACGGGCATACGATTCCCGCATGCGCAGCCCGGAAAGCGGCACCACGCCCATGCCGCGCCAGTTCGTATCCACCGGCTCGTATACCGTGTCCGTGATGCGGCGCGATACCGGATTGCCCTCGGTACGCACGACATCCTCGTATTCGTTTTCCACCCTTGCTTCGTGATTCACAGCCTGCCGGACAAGCCGATAAAGCGCGCGCAGGATCTGAATCGGCTCAAATCCCGTGATCACGCCCGGAACATGGTATTTCTCCACCACCGGTTTGTAAATGCCCGTCCCGGTAACGACCGAGACATGGCCCGGCAGAATGAAGCCGTCCACATGAACCTCCTCATCCTGCAGCAGCGCCTCCATGACCGGCGGCACGAGTTTCTGCGCGGAAAGCAGGAACAGATTGTCCAGCCCCTGCTGCTCCGCGGCCAGAACGGTAGCCGCCGCCGTCGGCGCCGTCGTCTCAAAGCCGACGGCAAGGAATACGACGCGCTTTTCCGGATTTTCCTGCGCGATCCGGATGCTGTCCATCGGCGAATAGACAATGCGGATATCCGCGCCGTCCGTCTTTGCTTCGCCCAGACTCGACCGGGAGCCGGGCACCTTCAGCATATCGCCGAACGTCGTGATGATGACATCCGGACGCCGCGCATACGCGATCGCCTTATCCATGTAATCATCCGGCGTCACGCAGACCGGACAGCCGGGGCCGGATACGAGCTCCACGGATTCCGGCAGCATCTGACGGATCCCGGAGCGGAAAATCGCCACCGTATGCGTGCCGCACACTTCCATAAAACGCAGCTTATGATCCGCGCGTTCCGCCATGCGCTGAATCTCCGCGACAAGGCGCGCGGCCAGCTCCCGTTCCGTTTTCTTATCCATTGGCCGCCGACTCCTCCAGATCGCCGACCGTGCGCGGCGCTCCGTTCATCTCAGCGATCAGGGCGTTCGTCTCCTCTGCGTCCTTCTGATCGACCTTTTGCATCGCGAAGCCGGCATGAACCAGAACATAGTCTCCGACCTTCGTCTCCGGCAGCAGCATCAGGGAAACCTCGCGCGTCACTCCGGAAAGTTCCACCCGGCCCATTGCATTTTCTATCGCCAGCACTTTAGCAGGAACCGCTAAACACATATCTCCTACCTCCCGTTATCTTCCCTCTCTCACTGCTTCTTCCGCCACGACATGGAAATCGAGCGGTTCCGCAGCGTCCTTTTCCTTCGGTACAATCCCCCACGAGCGCAGCTCGGCCAGCGCCTGCTCCGCCATGTGCGGCAGCAGCTGCGCCATTCCGTCGGACAGACCGACGCCGGCTGACAGATCATACGGCTGTGCCCCGATGACCACAACCTCCGGTATCTTATGTCCCGTGACGGTCAGCAGAGCAAGCACATCCTGAATCCCGACCTCATGGGCGCTGATTTTTTCCTGAAAATGCTCCATGACTGCATCGTTGTGAAACCGGAACAAGGTTCCGGGCTCCGCACCGCCGTTGATGGAGTCGATGATCAGCAGCTTATCCGTCCCCGTGACGTACTGCGTCAGCTCGATGCCCAACGTGCCGCCGTCGACGATCTGAACGCCTTCCGGAAAATCGTAGTGCGCGTCCAGATACTCCGCGGTGCGGACCCCGAAGCCCTCATCGCGCAGAATCACGTTGCCGACGCCGAGAATCGTCACCTCGGCCGGATGGAGGACATGATCGATAGGCGTCCCCGCATCCGCCCCGTTGCCGAATACATCTGCCATATTGGTTTTCCCCCTTTGAAGCCCTGTCTCGCTAAGACCGCCCGTTCATTTTGCTTTTCGCTTCGCCGCCGCTTTTTCCTTCAGCCATGCGCACCACGCGTCGATTCCCTGTCCGGTCGCGCAGGACACCTCAAGAATCTCCATCCCCGGATGAAGCGTCGTGATGTCCTCGCGCGCCGCAGCCAGATCAAAATTGCAGTACGGCAGAATATCGATCTTATTGAGCAGTGCAATCGCCGATTCCTTGAAAATCAGCGGATATTTCATCGGCTTGTCGTCGCCCTCGGTAATGGAGAGCACAACGCCCTTGTCATCCTCGCCAACGGCAAATTCTGCCGGGCAGACCAGATTGCCGACATTCTCGACGATGAGCAGATCCAGCTGCTCAAGATTCATCTGGCTTGCGACCTTCTGCACCATCGGTGCGTCGAGGTGGCAGCCGCCGGCCGTATTGATCTGAATGACCGGCACGCCGTGCTTCTCGATGCGGTCCGCATCCTTGCTTGTGAAAAGATCGCCTTCGATTACGGCCATATTCAGTTCGTCCTTGAGACGCTCCATCGTCTTTTCCAGCACCGAGGTCTTGCCAGCTCCCGGCGAGCCCATGAGATTGATGACATAGACGCCCTTTTCGCGGAACATCGCCTGATTCTCCGCCGCAATCCGGTCGTTTTCGCCCAGAATATTCTTCATTACCTGAATTTCTGCCATTCAGTCCACCTCCAGATAGGATACCTGCATTTCCCGGCCCGATACGGTTTTCAGAACGCCGTCCTTACATTCCGGGCACCAGAAATCGTAATGCTCGATATGAAATGTTTTGCCGCACTTCGCACACTGCCCGACAAGCGGGATATGTTCGATATGAAGCTGTGCGTCCTCGGCAATCGTACCCTTGACCAGCATGCGGAACGAAAATTCCAGCGACTCCGTTTCCACGCCGGACATTTCGCCGATCCGCAGACCGACCTCACGGATCTTTTTTGCCTTGTTCTGTTTCGCATAATCCAGTGCGATATCGAGAATCCCTTCGGCCAACGCCATTTCATGCATAATTTTTTCTCCCTGCGCCATCCGGCCTCCCGCGGCCCTTTCGCGCATGATAAAAGGGACCTGCCGCTGTGCCTCTCCTCCCGGAGAAGGTGCCGGAAAGGGACAGGCCCAGCCGTATTGCCTGAACCTCATCCCGCTCCGGAGCCACCTTCCCTGAGAGGAAGGCTCCAGCGACAACTCCCTCAGATTCTTACCCGCTTATAAAGCGGCTTCCAGACCGCGTGCGTTGAACACGCCCAGAATGTCCATGAGCTTTGTCTTGGACGGGCTGTAATCCACCGTGGTTTCGCCGTCATGCGCATGGATATGGACAAACAGCACGCCCGGCAGTCCGAGCAGGGTCTTTTCGACCTCCTTGGCGCTCTCTTCCGTATATCCCGTCACGGTGAACTGAAGGCGCGTATTGCCGTTCGTTTCGCCGCAGCCACATTCTTTACACATCGTACCAATCTCCTTCCGGCCACTGATTATTTGGCATCCTTTGCCGGCTCGACCTCATTGGCATCCTTCGGAACATGCTCCAGGAACTTCACCCCGGAGAACATCGACGATGCCTCGCCCTCGGCCTCCATGAGGTCAGCGCGAAGAACCATGTAGACATGGCCGATGGCAAAGAGAATGATCAGCCAGGCAACGATATGATGCACCCAGTGCGTCACCATCTCTCCGCCCAGGACCACATTGACCCAGCCGAACAGCACGCCGCCGATATTGGACGGCTCCGTCATGTAGTACATGGCAAACCCGGTGAGGATCTCGACCAGCACCATGACGTAAAGCCCGGCATAGGACATGCGCGCCAGCGGATTGCGCAGGAACGGGGCATGCGACGGCTTCAGCAGCATATAGTGCATCGCGACATCGATCGTCTCACTGTAAAAATGCCCCTCCCAGACCCGCGGGAAAAGCCGGTCGCCTTTATTGACAATAAACCCGTAAATGCGCAGGATAAACGCCGCGCAAAAGGTAAAAGCCGCGATAAAGTGAATGTTTCTTACCCAGTCCATGGACATGGAGGTGTAGGTCGGCTCAATGCCCAGCACCGTGACCGGCTTCGTGATCAGCAGGCCCGTGATGAACAAAACGACGATAGCCAGCACCATAATCCAATGGAAAATCCGCAAAAACGGACTGAACAGGTAGTAGACTTTGCGTTTTTCTTCTTTCATTCTACTGTTCCCTTCCTTTCCATCCAATACACTGGCTTACTTCTCAACATGCGTGCCGGAATACGGATCCGTAGTGATCACATTGATCTTCTCGCCCTTGGCATTGAACATGTGCGTAGCGCAGGCCATGCACGGGTCGAAGGAACGAATGACCTTGACAATTTCCAGCGGCTTGTCCGGAATCTTTACAGCCGTGTCCATCATGGCCATCTCATAAGCGCCGTGTCCGGCCTTGTCGTCACGCGGGCAGGCGTTCCAGGTCGTCGGGACAATGCACTGATAATTGTCCGTCTTGCCGTCCTTGATCGTGATATAATGCGAAAGCGCGCCGCGCGGAGCCTCGTAAAGGCCGACGCCCTTGCACTCTTTCGGCCAGGTGGACGGGTCCCATTTTTCGCTGCTGGCCACTTTCGTATCGCCGGACTTGATGTTGGCGACGAGCTTGTCGAAGAAGAACTTGTTGATCTCGGCAGCCAGCTGGCAGTCCAGCGCACGGGCAGCCGTGCGGCCGACCATCGTCGGCAGCCAGACCTCCGGCGCCAGATTCAGCACCTTGGATACGGCGCCGATCTGATCCATCATCATCTGCTCCGCCCAGGTCAGATCGCCGAGCATACCCTTCTTGGCCTTCGTATAGATGATGATGTAGCGGGCCAGCGGACCGACTTCGCAGAGCTTGCCGCGCCATTTCGGCGTCTTGAGCCAGGAGTATTTGCCGTTTTCGTTGAGTGCCTTCCACTCCGTCGCCGAGCCTTCCTTCGGACCCGTATATTTCGGAGCCGTGATGCCGTCCCACGGATTGCGATCCTGTTCGCCCTTTTCCGGATACTCGTACCAGGAATGTTCCACGCCCTCGGTGAATACCTTCGGATCCTGCACGTCCTCGGCATCGATCTCATAGACCTTGGCCGCGCCGAGACCCTTGCCGAAATCTTCGACTACGCCGTTGCAGCGAACAAGCAGATTCTTAAAGAACGCGCCGTTTGTCGTCCCGGCAGCCGGCTCGATCGGATACGCGCCATAGCCGAGCACGCGCTCCTTCGCCATGCCGCCGCCATCTACGCGGCCCGCCTTGACATAGGCTGCGCCGACAGCGAGGAGATCCGGCAGATAATAGTTATTGACGAGCGAACGGCCCATGTTGATGGCACGGTCGACGATATCGAGACGGGCCGTATTGATCGGCGCGTTGCCGTCGTCCATGGAAATCGCGCAGGGCATGCCGCCAACCACATAATGCGGATGCGGGTTTTTGCCGCCGAAAATGACATGCGGCGTCACCAGCTCGCGCTGCTTGTCCAGCATTTCCAGATAATGCGCGATCGCCATGAGATGAACCTCCGGCGGCAGCAGCTTGTAGTCCGGATGATCCCACCAGTTCGCCGAGAAAATGCCCAGCTGGCCGCTCTCGACGATAGCCTTGACCTTATTCTTGATCTGCTCGAAATACTGCGGCGTCGCAGCGGGGAAGTCGTGCTCAAACGCCTCGGTCACCGAAGCGCCCGGCGCGCGGAACGGCAGCTTGTATGCGTTAAGCGCCGTATTCTGCAGATTGGCCGTCGCGATCGGATCCGCAGCCAAAGCCTCGACCGGGCTTACCCAGTCCAGCGCATGCAGATGATAGAAATGAACCAGATGATCCTGTACCGTCAGCGTTGCCGCCATGATATTGCGGATGTAGTTGGCGTTTTTCGGAATCGTAATCCCCAGCGCGTCTTCCACCGCACGAACGGACCCCAGCGCATGCGCCGTCGTGCAGACGCCGCAGATACGCTGGATATACGCCCACGCGTCACGCGGATCGCGGTCCTTCATGACCAGTTCCAGACCGCGCCATGCCGTACCGGAAGAAAGCGCGTCCGTCACCTTTCCCGAACCTTCGTCCACCTGAACTTCCACACGGAGATGTCCCTCAATGCGGGTTATCGGATCTACTACTACGTGTTTCATTTATTCACCTGCTCCCTCATTCTTCTTCTCATCAGCGATACGTTTTTTCTTCTGAACGACACTGGCGGCCGCATGAGCAGCCACACCGACCGCCGTGACAGCAGCCAGACCGGCGCCGATCTTATCGACATCGCCGATCGGCGGAGCGAACTTCGGCAGACGCTCGCTCATCGCGCCTTCATCCCAGAAATGCGCATTGGAGCACCCAATGCACGGAGCGCCGGACTGAATCGGATAGCTCATCCCCTGGAACCAGCGCAGATTGCCGCAGGAGTTGTACGTCTCCGGCCCGCGGCAGCCCAGCTTGTAAAGGCACCAGCCCGCCTTGGAGCCCGCATCGTCATAGCTTTCGGCAAACATGCCCGCGTCAAAGAACGGACGGCGATAGCAGGTATCGTGAATCCGGTTGCCGTAGAACTGCTTCGGACGGCCTTCGCCGTCAAGCGGCGGAACCGTGCCGAACAGCGCCACATGCATAACCACGCCCGTCATGACTTCCGGAATCGGCGGGCAGCCCGGCACATGGACAACCGGCGTCTTGCCGGCGAAATGAGCAATGCCCGAGGAACCGGTCGGATTCGGCTTCGCCGCCTGAATTCCGCCGGAAACCGCGCAGGTACCGTAAGCGATGACAGCCGCCGCGTTTTCCGCCGCATGGCGCAGCGTATGCGTAAACGTATGGCCGCCGGACATGCAGTACACGCCGTTGTCCTTCGTGCAAGCAGCGCCCTCTACGCAGAGGATGTACTGACCCTTGTACTTCTGAATCGTCTCCTCCAGATGCGCCTCGAACGGCTCGCCGCTGGCCGCGCTGAGCAGATGATCGTACTCCAGCGCGATCTGGCTCAGCACCAGATCCGACGCCAGCGGCGCTCCGGAACGGATAAACGACTCGTCACAGCCCGTGCATTCATGGCCGTGAATCCAAACCACTACCGGCAGAGGCTTTTTCTCTGCAGCCTCCACAACCCTGGACACCTGGTCCATGCCGAGCCCCATCAGGGACGTCAGCGCCACACAGCCTTTGACAAAGCTGCGGCGGCTCATGCCTTTTTTGAGATACAGATCCCACATACTCTCCCGTTTGTCCACTTTTTTACCTCCTCATTTTACCCTTGCGGATACTACGACAGGACGCCTCATACCGATGGCTCATTACCGGCAGGCCTATGGTAATTTATTTGTAACTTCTCTTATTATACGCTGAATAATGGCAAAAATCCATATCTATTATCTTGACCTTCATCGATAAATTTAAATAATGCCCTGCCGAGAGCCTTCACTTTCCATTTTTCGCCGGTTCTTTCTCGTTTTCCTGCCAAACCGGACGGATTTCCCGCAAAAAAATCAAAAATTTCCCCTTGAAAAATATCGTCAAAGGGTCTATACTATATCTTGTTGTTGTGCTTCATACAAAAGAGGCAGCATCAACGGGGACGTAGCTCAGCTGGGAGAGCACCAGGTTCGCAATCTGGGGGTCGAGGGTTCAATCCCCTTCGTCTCCACCATATGAATAGAAGCGGGCAGAAATGCCGCCGGACATAAAGAAAAGGCGTCGCATGAATCTTTGAGGATTTCATGCGGCGCCTTTTTTGTCTGCATCCTGCTCCGCCGCGATGATGCAGGGGCAAACCTCCCCTCATCCGGGCTCGCTGCGCTCACCCACCTCCCCCTAGGGGGGAAGGCATGGATCCGCCATGGAACAAAAAGAAAAAAAGACGGAGATACGCCCACCATAGGGGAAAGGCACGGGCTGTCCCGCCCGCGCCATAGCTGAAAGGATTCTTCCCCCAGAGGGGAAGGCATGGACTTCCGCGGGGAAGTTACCGGGCAAGAGCGACGGGGAGCGGATGCCCGTCGAGGGCGGCCTCGGCCAAGGTTTCCCCTTCATAGCGAAGTTTCAGGGAAAAGAATGTCTGCCGTACTTCCAGCAGATGAAAAAAGATCCGGTCGCCAGCCCATATCGGCAGATCTGCGACTTTGCGCTTGTCAATCCACTCCAGCACGCCTTCGTCGCAGTCCCCGACCGTCCCCTCATAAGCCGTGGCCGTGTAGAGAAACATATACTCCGTCTGCCAGCGGTCCGAGATGAAGGTAATCACGCCCCGCAGCCGGTAGTCCGTCAGAATAAGCCCCGTTTCCTCGCGGACTTCACGCAGCAGACATTCTTCCGGACTCTCATCCTTTTCAAAATGCCCGCCGATGCCGACCCATTTATCCTGATTAATATCCTGTTTTTTTCGTATCCGGTGCATCATCAGATACTGACCGTCTCGCTCGATATAACAAAGCGTGGTCTGATTGCTCTTCGCCAAACCGATCCCCGCTTTCATGCTTTTTCTTCCATGGTTTCATTCATGCTGCCGCTGCGATAACCCAAAAGGTCCAGCGTCACATAAGAAAACCCAATCCGGCGGAATCGCTCCGTCACTTCCGCCCGAAGGTCTTCGGACAGGAACCGGGAAATGTCCTCCGGCAGCAGTTCGATACGGGCCAGATCGCCATGACGGCGAACCCGGAACTGACGGAATCCCCGTCGCAGCAGGACTTCTTCCGCATCATTCACCTGCCGCAGCTTCTCCCCAGTCAGTTCTTCCCCATAGACAAAACGGGAGGCCAGACACGCAAAGGAAGGCTTATCCCATGTCGGAAGTCCCAGTTCCCGGGACAGCCCGCGAATCTCCTGCTTGCCGAGTCCGGCCTCGTGCAGCGGACTGCGGATGCCCAGCTCCTTCAAGGCTTTCCTGCCCGGGCGGTAATCGCCGTCATCGTCGAGATTGGTGCCGTCAACGACCGCGGCCAGATGATGCTCCTCCGCCATGCTCCGAAACTGATGAAACAACGCGTATTTGCAGCGGTAGCACCGGTCCTGCGGATTTTGCCGAATCCCATCGATGGACAAAACATCAAAACGCTTCACGATATGACGGATGCCCTCCCGCTCACAGAACGCCCGCGCCTCCGCGATATCGCGCTCCGGCACAAACGACGATCCGGCGGTAAAGGCCATGACGCGCTCCCCGAGCACATCATGAGCCACCTTCAGCAAAAAGGTGGAATCCACCCCGCCGGAAAAAGCCACCGCGGCACTGCCGATTTCCTCCAGACAAGCCTTGAGACGTCCCAGCTTCTCCTGCATGATTCCGGTCATGTTATTCACCAATCCTTACTTTTCTGCTATGTTTAACAATACTATATTCTATTGTAACATACCCGGCAAGGATCGTGTCGGGAAATTCTGCAAGGAAGAAAATTAATAAGCATCACGTCCGAGAACCACCTTGACCGTCTTGAACAGAATGACGATATCCTGCCACAGATTCCAGTTCCGGACATACCAGGAATCAAGCTTTAACCTCCCGCTGAATGTCACATTGCTTCGCCCGCTGACCTGCCACAGCCCGGTCATCCCCGGCATCGTCATCGCGATAACCGGCAGATACTCCCCCATCGTTTCTTTTTCCCGCGGCAAATACGGACGAGGCCCCACCAGACTCATATTGCCCTGCAGCACATTAAAGATCTGCGGCAATTCATCCATGCTGTATTTGCGGATAAACCTCCCGACTTTTGTAACGCGCGGATCCTCGCCCCGCAGTTTCTGAAACGCCCGCCATTCCTCTTTTGCCGCCGGATGCTGATCCAAAAAATCCAGCAAAATGCGGTCCGCATCAACGTACATGGACCGAAATTTGTAACAGCGGAACAACTTGCCATCTTTGCCAATGCGCTCAGCATTGTAAAACGCAGGCCCATCGGAGTCAAGTTTAATCATGACATACACGGCGAAAAGAATCGGCATAATGACCACGGCAATCATACTGCCCACAATCAGATCAAACAATCGCTTCAACAGCCGGTTAGACAAGCGATTCAGGTTATTTCGCGTCTGCAGCACCAAAAGCTGATCGTCAAAACTGCGCAATACCTTGAGATTCCCTACGGGTATGCCAAACAAATCGGGAATCAGCGACACCTGCTTGACAAAAGGCTGAACGCGATAAAACAAATTGACAATTTCGCCCTTGGACAATCCCGGTATGGCCAGCACCACATCATAAACAGGATGTCTACGCAAAACCTGCTCAACATCCGCAAAACCACCGAGTCGCGGATAAGCCTGCAGCAACGGTTTCGAAGCATCATCCTCAATAAACCCGATAATATCAAAATTCGAACCAAATGCTTTTACAAAACGCTCTGCCGTTCTTCCCGCGCCAACCACAATAACCTGACGCCGCCAAACGCCCAGCCGGTCAAAAAAACACTTCAGCAGACAGCGTTCCACGTAAAGTCCCCAAAAGCTGAAAAACCAGAAAAACAGCAAAAACACACGGGAAAGCGGCATATAACCGAGGTGCATCAAAAAATCAAACACGATAATCGTAAGCACCGCCGCCGCTGAAGCCCGGAATATTTTACGCGCATAATCCGTCAGAACACGCCGCGTGCGATAAAGATCGGCAAACAGCAGATTCGACATGTACAAAACAGGAAGCAGCACCGACCATGTTGCAGGAAGGCAGAGCGGTTCTCCCAGTACCTTTTCGGCCAAAAACACCGAGCCGATCATCGTACCGTAAACGACCAAAAGATCCGCTGCAACCAGAACAACCGGAACCATAAAATAATTCAGTTTACGACCACTGTCATGCCCATTTTTATCATGATATATCATAAAACGTCTCCTGCCGTTATCTTTTTGCGTTAAAATATCCAGTGTATTTATTATATCATATTAAAAATGCAAATTACAGATTTTAAAAGATGTGTATTTAATACAAACAAATAAAGAATACCAGATAAAGGCAGACAAATGGCGCGGGCCGGAATAGATTTTCTACTCCGGCCCGCGCCATAACGGGATTTTATGTAGGGATTTTATATGGGAAACCAACAATGAAGAGTACTAAGCCCCAAAGGAGTTTCAGATGGTGACAATGCCGAGAATCAGTGCCAGAATGAGCGAGATGATGGACAGCGCCCACAGCCATGGCGTACAGAACTTGATCAGCTGCTTGATGGATACGCCGGCCAGACCGCAGCAGAGGAAGGTCGTCGCGGCATGCGGCGTGACCAGAACGGCGAAGTTCTTGCCGACCAGCATCGCATGCGACATGTTTTCCGGCGAGATGCCGTACTGCTGTCCTACGCCGATCGCCAGCGGCAAAAGCCCGAAGAAGTAGGGGCTGGTGCCCAGCATCATGCCGATCGGAACGGCGAAGATTCCCATGATGATATGGAAGTAGGGTCCGAGGAATCCGGGGATGATCGCGACAAGCGTATGCGCCATGGCGTCCATCATCTTTGTCCCGGTCAGCACGCCGAGGAATACGCCGGAGGCCAGCAGGATCATCGGCACGCCGAGCGCCGCACCGGCATGCGCTTTGATTCGCTTCGCCTGCATTTTGGGATCCGGAAAGTTCACGACCAGCGCGAGAGACAGGCCGATCATGAAGGCGGCGTACAGCTGGATATGGGTAAAGCAGAGCATGCCGATGACCGCCGCGGTCAGAAGCAGGTTAAACCACCAGTACCAGCCATGGCGTTTCAGCGACTCGGCTTCCTCATCCGTCTCCTGCCGGGCCGAAGAGGCATCCTCGTCAAGCATGGCCGCCTTGCCCGTCGGATGCAGACCAGCGCCGCGGCGTTTTTCCAGAACGCCCATGAAGGCCGAGAAACCAAGAACCATAAATACACCGGCGATCTGCAGCGGAATCAGCGTATGCCAGAGCGCGTTCACATCCGCGTTCAGGACCACGCCGACGCGGGCGACCGGGCCGCCCCACGGCAGCAGGTTCATGATACTCATCGCCGCGCCGATGATGACGCACAGAACAACGGGGCGGATATGAAGCTTTTTGTAAAGGGGCAGCATCGCGGGAATTGTGACGAGAAGCGTCGCGGCAAGAGCGCCGTCCAGATGCGCGATCGTCGCAATGCAGCCGGTGGCCACGGTGACCAGCACGACGTTCGAGCCTGCCCGCCGGACCAGAAAATTGACCAGCGGATCAAACAGCCCCACTTCGGACATGATCGAGAAATATACGATAGAAAAAATGAACAGGACCGCAACCGGCATGGTCGTGGTTACGCCTTTTTTCATGAATGCCGAAATCTGCGCGAAGTCAAATCCACAGACTACCGCACAGACAATCGGCACAATCACGAAAATCGCCGTTGGATTTGCTTTGGTCTGCAATAGGAGATAGATGATCAAAAAGATCATAATAAAGCCTGTTATTGCTAATAACATCAAAAAACTCCCCCTTCTAATCACGGACAGTTCCGTTCTTTCTTCCTTATTTTTTTATTTCTGCATGACAGCAGGGCAGCCTGTCTCCGCCGGACATTCTCTTTCCTGCGCTCGTCCTTCCGCGGCCTCCAGTTCATACAGGAAATGCGTCACCGCAGTGAGGTCTGCCGATCCGCCCGGGCTGATCCATTTGCGGATAAAGATCTGATCCATTTCTCGGACGGCGGCCCGGCCGGTCTCCGTCTGCATGCCGCCCAGCCGGATGGCTTCCGCCGCAGACTCCTGCACATAGTGAAGTGCGTCCCGGTCGTGGCGGCCCAGAATATTGGTGTCCGCCGTCCCGGCCATCAAGGCCAGCAGCGCATCCACCAGCGCATCGTTGATGCTGCATCCGGCCAGACGCTCCCGGCGATAGACCGGCAGGGACCACTTCCGCACCGATTGAAATCCGCTCTGCGCTTCACCGCGCACGCCGGCCGCGCCAAAACGCAGGTACATGAGCTCCCCCCGGGTAAGTTCGGACTCAGGCTTCAGGGACAGCCCGCTAAAGGCCGCCGCGCAGAGTCCTTCGCACATGCGGGCGGCCAACCCGCAAAGCAGCTCTGAGCCGAGCGGGAGCTGCCGTCCGGCCGCCCATCCCGCCGCGCCGGACAGGAGGCCCAGACTGAAAATCATGCCTTTATGCGTGTTCACGCCCCGCGTCATCGCGAACATGTTCCGCTCGGCGGCCGCGCCGACCGCCTGCAGGTAGGGCAGCAGCGCCTGTATCGGCTCTTCGGTATGGCGAATCCCTTCCGCCGCACATTCGTCAAAGCAATGGCGAAGGGCTGCCGCAGACGACAGAAAGGTAAAGAAATCCATATCGTTATGCGCCCCGGAATTGGCCCGGTCTACGAGGCCCGGCTTCGGGGTGGCCGATACCTCGTACAGCACGGCTTCGACAGCCGCCGCGCCAATCCGGGAAAAGAAACGGCGAGTCATTTTTCTCTTCCTTTCTGTCCAGTCTGCACATCCTGCACCGATCGGGCTTGCAGGATGCCGGAGTCAAAGCTTCAGCGGCTTGATCTTGCGGATCACATCGAGAATCGTTCCATCCCGTGCCTCAAGGACCGCTACGACCCGGTCTTCCCATTCCAAATCATCCGGCGTGCCGACCAGACGATATGCTTTTTCCTGAAGCTCCTGAATGGTGACATGCGGTATCGAAGCCCGGTCAAGGCATTCGATGAGATCGGGACGCTTCGGGTTTACGGCAATGCCATAATCCGTCACCAGAACATCGACGCAGTCTCCCGGCGTCGTGACCGTGACAACCCGTTTGCAGACGGTCGCCATCCGGCCGCGCACCAGCGGCGTGACGATGATGCAGCACTTGCTCCCCTCCGCGGTATCCGGATGACCGCCCGGCGCGCCGCGCAGCACACCGTCGGAGCCGGTCAGGACATTGACATTGAAATCCGTATCGATTTCCAGCGCGGCGAGCACGACAAAATCCAATTTGTTGACATAGGCTCCCTTGTTCGCCGCATTGGCATATTCGCTCGTCGAAATTTCCAGATGCCGGTCCGGATGATCCTGCAGATGCCGGATGGCCTTCATATCGAAATCCTGCGTATCGAGCAGCTTGCCGACCAGACCTTTATCCATGAGGTCGCAGATGTTTCCGCCCATGCCGCCGAGCGCAAAGCCCATCCGGATCCCTTTGTCGACCATATATTGTTCCAGAAAGCGGTTGACCGCCAGCGACGGGCCGCCCACTCCGGTCTGGAAGGAAAATCCTTCCTTAAAGTAAGGCGTCGAGGCGATGACCCGGGCGCAGTTCTCCGCCATCATGAGATTGCGCGGATCCTTGGTGATGCGCGCTTCCTTCGTGCCGATTTTCGCCGGATCGCCGACCGCAGAAACCACGACGACGGCATCGACATCGATGGACCGGATCGGCGCGGGCATATTGGGGAACGGCACCAGCGTGTCCGTAATGACGACGACGTGATCCGCATAGTGCGAGTCCGCGACGGCATATCCCATCGCGCCGCAGTCATGTTTGCCGCCGGTCCCTTTTGCATTGCCGTAATCGTCAGAAGTCGAAGCGGCGATAAAGGAAATATCAATGTGAAGTTCTCCCGTTTCAATCGCCCGGGGACGTCCGCCGTGGCTGCGGATGACCGCCGGCGTCCGGAGCTTGCCGGCAGAAATGACCTCGCCGATGCGTCCGCGCACGCCAGAGGACTGAATCCCGATGATTTTGCCCTGCTCGATGTAGTCGGCCAGACGATCCTGAGCCGATCCCAGCGAGGTTGTCGCGACCGTCAGATCTTTGAGGCCCATCTCCTCGACGAGTACCTTCATGACCATACTCGTGACGTAATCGCCGTTGCGGAACGCATGATGAAAGGAAACCGTCATGCCGTCATGCGCGCCGCACCGCTCGCAGGCCTCGCGAATGGAGCCAAGCACTTTGCTTTCCTGCGGTTTTTCACGGCGGACAGCCATCGGTCCGGCTTTCCGGAACGACTTTCCGTCCATATGATATTTCCCCTGATAGACTTCCCGCCCGTCCGTCAGAAGTTCATCCGGTATCTCCCTGCCTACTGCATTGATCAATGGTCTCATCCCCCTTATAAATCGCCGTGATAGACGCCGCATGCCTTTGCCAGGGCAAGAACGCGGTCCGCGTCTTTGATAAACGCGATATCAACCATCTTGCCATTGACGGTATAGACGCCGACTCCGCGCTGCGACTGCTCCCGATAGGTGCGGACATAAAGCTCGGCCGTTTCGATTTCCTTCGGCGTCGGCGCCAGCGTCTGATGCACATAGGCGATCTGACGCGGATTGATCAGGCTCTTGCCGTCAAAGCCCATATCGTGAATCATGCGGACTTCCGCTTCAAACCCCTCTTCATCATCGAGATTGGTAAATACCGTATCAAAGCACTGAACGCCGGCCGCACGCGCCGCCATGACGATCAAGCTCCGCGCGGTGTTGAGCTCGATCCCGCCGGGGACATAATGCGTGTGCATGCTGCGGTGGAAATCCCCCGCCGACAGAGCGATGCCGAAAAGACGGTCGGACGCAGCGGCGATTTCCGGCGCATTCAGTACGCCTTTCGGGCTTTCCAGCGCCGCCATAATGAGGGTGCGTCCTTCCCCGACACCAAATTCCCGCTCTGCAGCCAGCACATGCTCTTCGACGAGACGGACATCCTGCGCGCTCTCGCAGGTCGGAATGCGGACGCCGTCTACGCCGCCCGCCACGGCGCAGCGGATATCTTCCTGCCAGTGCGGCGTATCGAGTCCGTTAATGCGGACGATCACCTCCGTCTGTCCGTAATCAATCGCGGTCAGAGCATGGTACAGGGAAAACCGGGCCGCATCCTTCTGATTTTCCGCCACGGCATCCTCCAGATCCAGCATGATGCTGTCCACACCGTAAATATACGCATCCTTGATGAGGCCCGGCTTCTGCGCGTTCATGAACAGCATCGTGCGGCGCAGGCGGAACCGTTCCGGCTTCGGACGTGGAATCATCGTATGTCACCTCCCCAGGGAACCTTCCCGGCGGAAATTCCGTTGCTGCGGAACACCGCACATTCAACCCGTGCTTTCAGCGTACAGTCCAGCGCGCCTTTATCAACGACCTTGATCCGGCAGTCCCTCACCCCCAGCCGGGCCAGCACATCCAGCACCGTCGCCCGGATCTGACGGCCGTACTGATTCATGACGCTGCTTTCAAGCGTCAGCTCAATGCCGCTGTCCCCCGGAGAAACCGTGACCTGTGCGTCGCTGGATTCCAGCGTCCCGGCCAGAGCCGTTTTCCGTATCTCCATCTCTGTCACTCCTTTTCTTCCTCCTGCCGCCCTCGCGGCGCCCGATGGATCGGATTTCTTTTCTCTTTTATTTAATATTAATTCTGACGATTTGTAAAAGTTCTATTTTTCCTGTCATACAATTCCTGATGGGAATGATCTTGTGAAAAACTGCGCATATTCTATCGTGATTTCCGATTTGCCACAGCCAAAAAGAATGGATATAATAAAAAATAAAGACAAACAGGAATGGAAAGGAAGTGACTTTCTTGGACGAACAGGATTTTCAGTTGCTGCAGGTTCTGGACCGCACACACAATATCACCCATGCTGCGGATGAACTTTACATCACGCAGTCCTCGGTCTCCAAACGAATCCGCCTGCTGGAACGCGAGTTGGGCAGCACGCTTCTGCTGCGTTCGCGGCAGGGCATCCAGTTCACGCCGGCCGGTGAGATCGTCCTGCAGCACACACAGGCCATACTGCGGGAACTCAATGCCATCCGGCAGGATCTCGCCGCCGCAAGCGGAACGATCGCCGGAACGCTTCGCGCCGGCGTCTCCATCAACTATGCCATGTACCGCCTGCCCGACCAGCTCGCGGAATACAACCAGCGCTATCCGCATGTCAGCACCCGGATCATCACCACGCAAAGCCAGACCGTCTACTCCATGCTGCTGGCCAATCAGATCGACGTCGGCATCCTGCGCGGCGAACATGCCGAATGGCGCGGCCAGCGCATCCTGCTTGACCGGGAGCCAATCTGTGCCATCACCAGCCAGCGGGACGCGGATAAACCGCTTGCCGGTCTTCCGCAGATCCACCGGCAGGCCGATATCGATATGGAGCGTGAAATCACGCAGTGGATGCACGAGAACCGCATCTCCTCTTCCCAGAACCGCATCGAAGTGGACAGCACGGCCACCTGCATCAAAATGGTTGAGCGGGGGCTGGGCTGGGGCATCGTTCCCCGCATTTGTCTGGATGAGTTCCACGGATCGATCCGGCCGCTCTATTTTTCAAACAACGAACCGCTGATCCGGTCCACCTACATCATGTTTGCCCCGCAGGCCCTCGAACTGCCGCAGGTCCGTGTATTCATCGACCTGATCCGCAGCCATGCCCGCCGGGAAACGGCAGACGTTTAAGGAGGAATGTCCCATGGCGAATCTTCGCCGTATCTTTTTGTCTGACCGGACAGCTCTTTCGGCCGCCGATCAGCTGATGAAAAAAGCTGGCATCCGACGGGATCCGCACCTCGATTATCTCTGCGGAATCTACGAGGACAGCGAGGCGCTTATCGCCGTCGGCGGCTGCTATGGCAATACCCTGCGCTGCTTTGCCATCGATCCGGAGCATCAGGGCGAAGGGCTTCTCCCTCCCCTGCTCACGCATCTGATCGATCTGCAGCAGGAGCGCGGGAACACCGGACTCTTTCTCTATACCAAGCCGGATGCCGCCCGCTATTTCTGCGATCTCGGCTTCTATGAGATCGCCCGGGCCGGCGATACGCTCGTGTTCATGGAAAATCAGCCGGACGGATTTTCCCGCTGTCTCCGCCGCCTGCAGGATGAAACCGACCAGGCCATGCGGCAGTGGGCCGGCCCGCCGGTCCCGTCCCGTCCGTCTGCCGCCATCGTCATGAATGCCAATCCATTCACCTGCGGCCATAAGTATCTCATCGAACAGGCCGCCGCCAGGGAATCCGTTCTGCATCTCTTTCTCGTCAGCGAAGATGTCAGCCTGTTCCCCTTTGCGGTGCGCCGCCGGCTTGTTCAGGAAGGAATCTCTCATCTGCCGCATGTCATTTTGCATGACAGCGGCCCGTATATCATCAGTCAGGCCACCTTCCCCAGCTATTTCCAAAAAGATGACGAAGCGGTCAGCCGCGGCCACGCCCTGCTGGACATCACGATCTTCCGGCATATCGCCGCCGCTCTCGGAATCAGCCGGCGCTACGCCGGAGAGGAGCCGTTCAGCGCCGTCACGAACCTGTACAATCAGGTCATGCGGAAGGAGCTGCCCAAGGCCGGCGTACAGTGTACCATCCTGCCGCGTCTGTGCCGCGGCCAAACGCCGGTCAGCGCTTCGGCCGTCCGCCAGATTCTAAAAGATCGCGGCCCTTCCGACGAACTTTCAGGGCTGGTGCCCGAGTCCACATTGCGCTGGCTCCGCAGCCCTGAGGCGGCGCCGGTCCTGCAGCGGATCGCCGCACAGCAGGACGTCCGCCATCACTGAGAACAAGGAGGGATTTGCTATGTTGCAAGGCCATCCGGTAAACCTGACCGACATGCTCGCCGCCCGCGAAGAACGCGCCCGGCAGCAGCTTGCCCTGCGTCAGGCATGGAATCTTCCCCTGCTTTCCTTTTGCCTGAATATCCCCGGCCCCGTCAAAACGACGCCGCTGCTCCGGCGCCTTTTCCGCGACACGCTGCAGCGGATCCAAAAGATTCTCTCCGAGCAGGGCATCGCGGTCCGCGAGCTCCGGGAGCGCCACGAAACGACCGGCGACGAAGCCCTGCTCGCTCTCGACGGGGAAGCCGCCAAAGTCAAGCAGATCATGCTCCGGGTGGAAGAAACCCATCCGCTCGGACGGCTCTTCGATCTGGACGTCCTCACCGCGGACGGGCAGAAGCTTTCCCGCCCGCAGCCGCGCCGCTGCCTGCTCTGCGGCCGTCAGGCGCAGGACTGCGCCCGCAGCCGCCGCCACACCGTCGAAGCGCTGACGGCGCAGATCGAATCCATGCTCCGCCGATACTATGATTAACGCGCAGCAAAAGGGCGGATGCCCCCGCGGACGGGAGCATCCGCCCTTTTGCTGTCTTTGCCTCCGATATGGGAGCCGCCAGCCGTCCATCCCAAAAATTCTCTTGACATCGGTTTTCCATACCGTTATAATGTATAGCATATTAAACATGTATGCTTTATTTTATGGAATGATTCATTTTTAGAAAGAAGGTTTTCCTATGGCAGAACAAAACAACGACAGCGTCCGCCGGGCAAAGGACGCCGCCCTGCGCAAACACAACCCGGGCGCCAGCCGGAAACAGCTCGTGCTCTGGCTCGGCGCACTGGTCCTCGGCGCCATCCTCGGCTGGCTCGGCATCAAACCTCTCAATGATCTCTTTAATTTCATCGCGACCGTCTTTACGCGGCTCTTCCAGTTCATCGCTGTGCCGACCATCGCGCTGGCGGTCATCACGACGCTTGCCTCTCTGGGCGGCAAACGCGAGACAAAACGCATCTTTGCGCATGCCGTGACCTATACGCTGCTCACGACCATCTCCGCGGCCGCCGTCGGGCTCGTCCTGTATCTCTGGATCGCGCCGGGCAATCTGCCGGCGGAAGTCGTCGGTGCCGGCGCCGCCGCTGTCCCGACGGACAAGGTGGGCAGTCTTTCCTATTACGACCACTTCCTGACGGTGATCCCGAATAACATCCTGCAGCCGTTTCTGGCCGGGAATGTCCTGTCCGTCATGATTATCGCCGCTTCCGTCGGTCTGGCGCTGGCCTTTATGCCCAAGACGGAAAACCGCGCCGTACTGCTCAAGGGACTCTACGGGATTCAGGAGCTTCTGTTCACCCTGATCAAGGCCATCCTCTGGGCGCTGCCGGTCGGCATCCTCGCTTTTTCCGGACAGCTGGCCGCTCAGGTGCAGGCCGGCGTCATCGTCGGCGCGCTGGGCAAATATGTCGCGGTCGTTCTCGGCGGCAACACCATCCAGTTCTTCATCGTCCTGCCGCTTTTCCTGCTGGCCCGTGGTCTGAACCCGCTGGCCGTCTTTAAGAAAATGTCGCCGGCCATCGCCGTTGCGCTGTTCACCAAAAGCTCCGCCGGCACGCTTCCGGTCACGCTGGCTTCGGCGGAAGTCAACCTGAAAGTCAATCCGAAGGTCTCCCGCTTCGTCCTGCCGATCTGCACCACGATCAACATGAACGGCTGCGCGGCGTTTATTCTGGTCACTTCGCTGTTCGTCATGCAGAATGCGGGCTTTGAACTGACCCTCGGAACGATGATCGCCTGGCTCTTCATCGCCGTCCTCGCCGCGATCGGCAATGCCGGCGTACCGATGGGCTGCTATTTCCTGACGCTCTCCCTTATGAGCTCAATCGGCGCGCCGATCGGTCTCATGGGCGTCATTCTGCCGATCTATACCATCATCGATATGATCGAAACGGCAGAAAACGTCTGGTCGGATGCTTCGGTCTGCGCCATGACCGATCACGACCTCAAAGACCAGCTCGACAAAGAGCCTGCCGTCTCCGCATCCTGAGACACGGGATAAATCCGGCCCCATAAGCATCAGATAAAAACAAGGAAAGGGATCTGGCAAGAACAGCTCTTGCACAGATCCCTTTTTCGCGCGTTCCTTTATCTATCGGTTCAAAGATTCCCCTGACTCCGGTTCAGCAGGGCGCGCGTCTCCCGCCATGACGGCATATAGCGATCCAGCAGCGCATAAAAGCGGCGGTTATGATACCGTTCGACGAGATGCAGCAGCTCGTGGAGCAGCACGTACTCCAGACAGCGGCGCGGTTTCGCGGCAAGCTGCAGGTTGAGCCAGATGCGCCGCGCCCGGATGTTGCAGGTTCCCCAGCGCGTTTTCATGTTTTTGATCCGCCACTCTTCCGCAGCGAGTCCGGTCTGCGCGCTCAGTCCCGGCAGGACCTCCCCGATTGCGCGGGCAAGTTCCCGGCGATACGCCTCATGCGCGAGATGGACGCGCCGCGCCTCCGCCGCGCCCGGCGGCAGCCAGAGGAACGCCCGGCCGTCCTGCAGGCGAAATCCTTCCATGCGCTCCGCGCTTTCCACCAGAATCCGCCGCTCCCCCCAGAGCCAGATCGTCTCCCCCGTCCGATAGCGGTGCGGCTGCCGCTTCGGCAGAGCCTGCAGCTCGCGCCGCTTTTGCCCGATCCAATCCGCGTTGTCGCCGACAAAACGCTCCAGCACAGAGCGCGGTACGCCCGGCGGCGCAGAAAGCGTCACCTGACCGTCTTCGCCGCGGACGCGCAGATGGATCCGCCGGATGTTTTTGCGCGTCAGCTCCACCGGCACGCCGGCCAGCAGAGTATACGCCGTATGCGCAGTATGCTTTTCCACAAATCCGCCTCTTTTCTCCTGTAACAATATGGCATCCCGGCTCAGTTGCATCCGTCTGGATCATTTTCCGTTTGTTTCTTTTGTCCCCGGGCCGCCGCTGTGAAGGCGCCGCATGGCCAGACGATAGAGATGCGTGGCATTGCGCCGCACCGCCTTGCGTATATCCGGATCGTCCGCATGAACGACGCTGTAACGGAAGGTGATGGTGACCGGTGTGCCGCCGACCTGATGGATGCCCTGCAGCTTCTCCTGAATGCGGCGGGCCATGCGCTCCGACTCCTGCGGCTGGTTTTCGCGGCGCAGAATCGCAAAATCAAACTCCTTGATCCGCGCTATGACGGAATCTTTGCCGGCAATCTCCCGCAGACAGCGGGCTTCTTCACAAACCAGCGCCCGCAGGAGCATGGGTTCGTAAGACTCCTTCAGCAAGTCGTCCGAGCGGCTCTCAAGGAGAATCAGGCTGAACGGCTGATGCTGCACAGTATACGCTTCATGATAGCTGAGCAGCGCACCGAGGAATCCCTGCCGGTTCCGCAGTCTCGTCACAGGATCCTCATAGGGCGACGGGCGGTCTTGGCCGAACCCCCGGTACATATCATCGGCATCAAAGAATACGCCGAGCAGGCCGATGATCTGCCCACCCTGATACAGGGGCCACTTATAACAGGTGATATGATGCAGACCCCCCTTGACGACGCATTCCCCCGGCACATTTTCGACCACCCGTCCCGTGCGCAGGACATCAATCTCATCCAGACGATACAAGTCGTTATCCACATGCCAGTTCAAATCCTCATCCGTCTTGCCGATGATAACCTGTTCCGACTCGAAGCCATAGTGCTTCAAAAAGGCCTTCGTCGCCCCCAGAAAACGGCGCTGGCGATCCTTCCAGAAATAGCAGAACGGAGTATTCCGGCAGAAATTCCGCCAGAGGAGTTCCGGCAGCCCGCTTCCGGCCGTATGCTGCGTTTCCGGCAAAGCCGCCCGCTGCTCCACCATTCTGGCTGCCATCATCACAGCGGGATCCTGCCCATTGGAGAGCAGCACCACGGCGCACTCCCGCCAGTTGTAATTGCCATGCCGGTCGCGTATGCGGAAGCGGCATGAGATGCGGGCCGAGGCGCTCTGCCGGATGCGCCCGACAATCGTATCAACATCGAAGAACGCAAGATACCGCTCCCGATCGTCTTCGTAAACGTAGTTCTGCGCGATATACCGCACGGTCTGACGAAAGCCCTGCGTCTTTTCCTTAAGCGACGGCAGACTGAAGCTGGTGTGCGCGTAAAGACGCTCCATCCTGTCCTGCCGGATATGTATCAGATAAACATCCTCAAACATCGCATAAAGATAGCGCAGATTCTCATCGAGTTTGCTCTGACGGCGTCCCGCATCGCTTTGCGAGAGATTCTGTATTTCCACATAAATCAACAGGTGCTGATTCATTTCACAGACTACCTGCAGCGCTATATTAACATAGTCGCCGCCATCGACGTAAAAGTACGTCTCCATCTGACCGCTCTTGCGTGAACGATCGACATACGCCCAAAAGGTACGCACAATCCCTTCTTTTTCCTGGCGCTTCAGATTTTTCTCAATATCCTGAAGCTGATAACCCAGCTCATGAATCTGCTCCCCATAGGTTTTATTGGCATACAGGCAATGAACATGACCATCCTCACTGCGGTCAAACAAAGCATAGGCTCTGTCGGTCTGACGGATGAACATGCTCGCGACATCATAATAATGGCACCACTTGCGCGGCTCAACGCCGCGTCCCTCCGACTCGATATGCGTCAGGGTTCCGCCGATCGGCTGCGGCTTGCCATAAAAATACCCCTGCTGGCGTCCGCAGCCGATCGAAGCAAGAAAATCGGCATGTTCTTTGGTCTCCACACCTTCCGCCAAGGTCTTGATCCCAAGCTCCTTGGCCATGGCAATCACTGCCGTGACAATGCTGCGCGACTCCACGGTAAAGCTGCGCAAAAAACCCATATCCAGCTTGATGAGATCGATGTTGTAATCCTTCAGGATATTCAGCGAGGAATACCCGCTGCCGAAATCATCCAGCCATACTTCATACCCCTTTTCCCGCAGGCGGTCAATCGTCTGATGCACCGCAGCCGAATCCTGTCCAAGTGTGCTTTCCGTAATCTCCACATGCAAAAAATCACGAGGCAGGCTGTATCTCTGCCGTATCTGCTCAATGACCTGACAGACATCCATCAGATCAAAATCGCAGCGCGACAAATTGACTGAAACCGGCGTGACGGACAAGCCCTCATCAAACCGCTGCCGCATCATGCGGCAGGCCTCCTCAAGGACAAACGAATCCAGACGATAAATCAGGCGCACCTGCTCCAAAACAGGAATAAAAGCCGCCGGCGAGAGGAAGCCGACATGCGGATCGACCCAGCGGGCCAGCGCCTCCATGCCGCAAAGCTCTCCCGTCAGCGTGCGGATAACGGGCTGATAATAAACCTGAATCCACCGATTTGCCACGGCCTCATCCAGATGGCCGACCACATAGTCGCGGATATCGCGATCTACCATCTGCCCCGGCTGCGGGATATCGATTTCCTGCAGGGTACAGTAAAAGACGGGGCCGAACTCCTCCGTCCCGACCAGATGCCCCGAAATATCCGCGTAGCGAATGCGGCTTTCCCGCGTAAAAAGATGACTCCGGACATGCTCGAACCGATCGTTCTTTGCCTGAATCTCATGATCGATCTCCCGCTCGACACGCGTCCGGTCGTTCACGGAAATAATATTGCGCACATCCTGCTCAATATGGCGGCAAAACTCCCCAAAATCGCGGCAGTCAAACAACCGCAGCATTTCATCATTGGCATAAAGCAGCCGATATGGCTCCTGCGCCTGTGCAATGAAAAAACCACAGGGCAGATTCTCGATCATGCCGTGAAACCGGCTCAGATCAGCGTTACAATACTCCGATTCCAACGCGCATCCTCCTTCCCCTCGCTCCCGTTCCCGTCAGAGCCGGCTCTCTGCTGCACCGCCCCTGCACGGCAAATTCACAAACAATTCCTATAACTAATTATACTCTCGCGGCCATCCGCCTGACAAGGACGTTCCAAAAGAAGAACCAGCCATAAAAAAAGGTTCAAAGGAAGGTCTCCCGCCTGTGAAGGAGCTCCTCCTCTGAACCGGACAGCCAGCCGCTGTTCCTGTATGCTTTTTCCCGCCAAATCCATCTCATTTCTTCAAAACCGCTTCGTCGATCTTCGTGCCGTCCGGCAGAAAGCAGCGGATGGTCAGGCTGTCCCCGCTGACATCCAGCGTGAGATAGTTGTCCGTCTCCGGCTGCGGCGCGACAAATTCATCCAGCGCATGATCCACCCAGAGTCCGGGATAACGCACGTTGCCGGCTACGCCGGTAAGAATATAAAGCGGCCCGGCCGCATCGCGCCGAAAATTCTTGATATGCCCGCGGTTGCGGTAGGTATGAAGATGCGCCGACAGCACGAGATCGATCCCCGCCGCGTCAAAGAGCGGCATCCATGCCCGGCCTTCATCAGAAAAACCCTCGGCGCGCTCCGGGCGGTTATGGATGCGGTACTGCAGCGGATCCTTGTGCATGAGCACGACTTTCCATGGCTTGTCCGTGCGCCGCATATCCTCCCGGAACCATTCCTGCTGGCGCTGGAGAATCTGCGGATGCCACTCCTGTTCCTCATCCTGCTGCGTATCGAGCACCGCAAAATGCACCGGCCCATAGTCAAAAGAATAATAGCGGCGGTCGTCCTCGGCGACACCGTTGCCGGGCACGGCAAACAAGCGGAGATACGCGGCAGGCTCGCGCACCTTCCACTGCTGATTGTACGTTTCATGGTTCCCCATGAGCGGCGCTGCGGGAATGCGGTTGATGATCCCCTCAACCGCATCGAACCAGGCCGCCCACTGCGTATGATCCTCGCCATTGTCCACGAGATCGCCCATATTGACGAAAAACGATGCCTCGGGCGTCCGCGCGGCGGCGTCCTGTGCAAGCTGCTTCCAGCCCGAGTAGTCATTGGACTGCGAATCAGGGAAAATGAGCGCCGTAAACGCGCCGCCATCCTCCGTCGTCAAAGAATTCCACGCGCCGGCCTCGCCGTCCGCTGTAACGCGATAACCATACGGCGTGCCGGCGGAAAGGCCGGTCAGCGCCGCCGTGTAAAGATAATTTGTCACTCCATCATCGCTGAACACTTCCTCCTGCGCGGGGAAAACAGTTCCGCCGCCCTCGCCGCCTGCCAGCTCCACCGCCGGCGAGGTCAGCCGCACCGGCGACTGCCACATGACGGTGCGGGACGCCTTATTGTCTCCGGCCACAATCTGGCGCAGCGCCCAAACCTTGTCGCCGCCCAGCAGCACGGCGGCCTTCTCCTTCACCTGCGGCAGCAGCAGCCCGCGGGCAAAGGCCCAGCCACCTCCCCCGAGCAGCGCCGTCCCGGCGCAAAGCCCTAAAAACTGCCGCCTCGTAATCTTCTTCAAGCCATTTCCCCCTCTTTATAGATCCAAACACCTTCGCAGATACTCAGCTCACGGTTCATCAGGCGCCATACAAGCGGGCTGTGTCCTGCTTTGCTCCACGATTTCCTGCGAGAGACGCACATATTCCTCACGGGAAATATCTTCCTGCACGGCAATCTGCCACAAGAAAAGCCATCCGGCAGCAAGTCCCCCAAAAACAACAACAAGTCCGGCCACACATAAACGAAGCACCCAGTCCTCTTTATCGTATTTCTTCAAGATCTGCCCCCCTTACTGCCGTTCATACCAAAAGACATTCAAGCCGAAAAACCATCAATTCCCAAGCTTCAGCGACTTCACCCAGTCCGTAACCTTGGCATCGCTGAGGCTGCCGGTAAAGCACATGCCGTCCTGCCAGCTGCCCTTGCCTCCGGCCATCTCGGCGAGGAGTTTGCCGCTGTTTCCGAGCGGAGAGCTTGCGGCCGTCGCGAACGTCACGACATGCTTGCCCGTGAAATCGTTGGCCTTGACAAAGGCATCGACCGGCCAGGCCGCGATGCCCCACCAGATCGGATAGCCGATGAAGACCGTGTCGTACGAGGCCCAGTTGTCGGGCACGGCCTTCTGGAGACGAATCTTCTCGCGCAACGAAGCGTCGTCGTGCTCGCGGCTCACGCGGCTGCTCGTGTCATTGTAGTCGAGATCTGCCTCTGTGTAATCCGGCGAGGGGACGAGCTTCATGATGTCTGCCCCGCGCTCTCTGGCAATGACCTCAGCCACACGCTCCGTGCGTCCTGTGGCTGAATAATAGACGACAAGCGTCTTGCCGCCTGCCACCCCTGCCGTACCCGACGAGGAGGACGATGCCGTGCCGGCGGCCGCGCTGCTGCCAGCCTGTCCGCCCGATGACTCCCCCGTCAGCGAGGACAGGCCGCATCCGCCAAGCACCATAGCCATCATGCTCATGCCACCAATTCTCAAAAACTCTCTGCGATTCATTTCAATCGCACTCCTTTCCAAAGCGATATAGTGAGACTTATTCAGCGGGAGTTTTTACTCCCCGCTGAGTTTAGTCGAACTTATCCAGCGCCCCTTAGCATCGGATAAAAACCAGCCACTCTCGGCAAACAACAGGAAGATGCCTGCCTGCGTCAGCGCATAGCCCGCACCATTATAGGAAAGTGCCGGCGTCATGAAGATATGCGCGCCCAGCAGGTGCTCGACGAGCCGATCCTGATGGGCTGCATATATACCAGCTGCTCCTAGCAGGATACAGAGTCCCAGCAGGAGCATTCTTGCGGGCAGTGGTCGCGCGGTGATGCCTGCAGCGTGCAGCCATTTCTGCCACCAAGCCTTCAAGTGCAGACCGAGATGGAGTCCCGCCAGCACGAGGAAGTAACGAGCCGCCGTGCTGTGCAGCTGATAGAGCAAAGGATTGCTGCGCAGCGAGAACGGCACGACATCTGCAAAGAGCTCGCTCGACGTCAGGCAGCCGCTGATGACCGTCAAAAAGCAGGCACCAGCGAGCAGGATGTTCAGCAGGCACCGAAGAGCCCGCGGCTCATTCCACCGCCCGCTTCCAAGCGATGAGACATAGCGGCGGTTGAGTGCGATATGCCAGGCAATCGGCAACAAGAAGGCCACCCCTACAGCTTCATGTACCAGAGGCGGCAGATAGAAGAACATCATCTCTCCGACCAGCAGGACGAGCATCAAAATATCCAGACCGTATCTCATGGCTGCACCTCTCTCGTCTCCCTTACCGAACACTCCCAACCAGCCGGCACAGCCTCCTTCGACAAGCTCTGCTCGACGATTTCCTGCGTCATGCGCACGTAGTCGTCCTCCGAGACATGGCCCTGCCGCAAGACGCACGTGAAGCAGAGCCACGCATAGACGAACCCAAAGAGGATGAATACGCTGGCCAGCCCCCCTTTCCAATCCGATCTTTCCTTCTGCAACATCATATCATCATCCCCCCAGTTTCCTTTCCTCATGGATTCATATATGCTTTTCTTATTCGGTCTTTTCATCGAGCAGAACAACGCCCTGCGGCGGATTCTCAAGGATGGCCCCGACAACCCGGTGTGGAATGTAAGGCTCCTCCAGATAGGCAATGTCCTCTTCGGTCAGCGAGACGGCGAGTGCGCCAACTGCATCATCGAGATACTTCGTCTTTGTCGCGCCGACAATCGGGGTGGCAACACCTTTCGCCCATTCCCAGGCCAGAGCAATCTGTTGCATCTTGATACCATAGCGCTCCGACAGTTCATAGACACGCTCGACAATCTTCATGTCCTCCTGTTCGCTTCGGTCATATTTCCCCATGGCCACGCGGTCGGTCTTGCCACGCAGGGAATCGGAACGCCAGGTCCTGCGCGCCAGATGACCGGCTGCTAGCGAACTGTACGGCATCAATGAAACCTGCATCTGCTTACAGATGGGGATGAGTTCCCGCTCATCTTCGCGGTAGAGCAAGTTGTAGTGGTTCTCCATGACAGAGAACGGCGTCCAACCGTGCTGTTCAGCGATATGCTGCATGTTCATGAACTGGTACCCATACATCGCGGAAGCTCCGATGGCCCGTACCTTGCCGACCCGGACAAGCCCATCCAGGGCTTCCATCGTCTCTTCCATCGGTGTGTCATAATCGAAACGATGGATGATGTAAAGGTCCAGGTAATCCGTGCCGAGGCGTTTCAGGCTGCCCTCGATTTCCCTCTGGATGGCATTCTTTGAGAGACGGCCTTCATTAAAGTAGACCTTCGAGGCCAACACAACTTTATCCCGGGGAATATGATTGCGTTGCAGCGCCCGACCAAGGTACTCCTCCGACGTCCCGCTGCTGTAGCAGTTTGCCGTGTCAAAGAAATTGATGCCAAGGGCCAGCGCGTGGCAGATCACCTGCTCGCTCGCCGCTTCATCGAGCGTCCACGCATGCATCGTCGGCTTGCCAAAGCTCATGCAGCCCAGGCATACGCGCGAAACCTCAATATCCGTCTTGCCCAATCTCGTGTATTCCATATTGCTACTCCTTCATTCACCCTATTACTCAAAGATTCGCCCCCATCTGCTCTGCCATGTCGCCGAACTTCGAGTGCTCAACGAGCGAGCGCGAACCGCAGCCGATGCCGAGGACTTTGCCAACATCCTGCCATTCCATGTAGCGGACCAGTGTATCGTAGTGATCGACGAGTGCCGCCATTGTCCAATCGTCACGGTTGTAAGCCGTCGCCATCAGGATGGACTTCTTGCCGTGGAGCCTTCCAGTCCGCGAGTAGAAACGGTCGATGATGGTCTTGAGCTGTGCCGACATGCCGAAGTAATAAAGCGGCGTCGTCAGTACGAGCAGATCTGCCTCCAGCATCTTCGGCATCAAGCTGTTCTCGATGTCGTCCTTCCAGATGCACGGGCCATCCATATGGCACTGGTCGCAGCCGCGGCACGGATGCGTCTCACTGTTAGCCGCATCAAAAGTGAACACCTCATGGCCGGCCTGTGTTGCTCCTTTTGTGAAGCGGTCAGCCAGATAGATAGAAGTCGACTCATCATGCGGATGCGGACTGCTTGTGATCACGACAATCTTCATTGCTTTCCCTCCCGAAATCTCACCTTTCTCATGCGCTGCCATACCTGAAGCATCCTTTTCCTGTCCCG
Organism: Wylensekiella montiformis; assembly: GCF_009697385.1. GTDB lineage: Bacteria > Bacillota > Negativicutes > Selenomonadales > Selenomonadaceae > Selenomonas_A > Selenomonas_A montiformis. The sequence continues at coordinate 45,964 of NZ_VUNL01000005.1, read as the reverse complement.
TCAGTGCCGAAAGGCCACAGCCGCTGAAGAATACCGTCATGGCTCCCATACCGCTCAGTTTCAAGAATTCCCTACGATTCATCAGAGCCGCCCCCTTTCTGCTTCCGCTCAATTTCATAAATCATGTAGTCGATGCAGGAGAGCTTTTCCTGTGCCTCATGCAAGGCTGCCATGAGCTTGCGCCGGTGACGCCTAAGAAAGCAGATGCGCGCGGCATCATCCGGCAACGATACCAGCTCGCTCCGGCAGGCATCTGCCTCGCTGATTCCTTGATGACATCCTCGCTCCATTGATTTCACATCCATACGCTTTCCTCATACCGTCACTGACCGTTGCGATTCATGCGTGCGCAGTCACCGACCTTCTCCCCCGTGACGAAGTACTCATACGTCGGGAATTCGAACAGGACAGGCTTGAACACGTGGTAATCAATCTTGCCTGCTTCGTTGAGGACGGACTCGCTCGCATAGGTGTTATCGATGCGGCAGATGAAATTATCGAATCCATCCAGCTTGTAGTCATCGATGACAGAGCACTCAATCGAGATTTTGGCCTTGTCGATGAGCGGTGTCCCCTGCTCTCCGAGCGTATAGGCAAACGTCCCAGACTTATCGGTCTTGTTCCCGGAAACTACGCCCATATAGTCCGCTTCTTTGAGCCAGCTCTCATCCACGATATTGACCGATACGTTCTTCGTCGCCAGGATTCCTCGATTCGTATAATGGCTCTCGACCATCGAAAGCATCAGGTGGCTGTGTGCCATGATGCCTGCATGCGCGACGAGCGTCCAATTCGGCTTGCCATCGACCATGCTGCCGACAACGATGAGCGGTGCTGGATACAATGCCAAGGCTTTGCCAATATTTCTCTTCATTTCTATTTTCCTCCAAGTTCTTATCTTCGTCTCTTGATACTCTTATCTTACCTGCTCTACATTGAAATGTGAAATGCTTATATCTTAGCTTTCGTCATACATTTTCTCTATAAGATTGCCCTTCTTCACCGGTTGTTCCTGCTTCACGCATGACTTGAAGAATTTCCCGTTCAACTTCACCGTATCGATGCCGATATGGATGAGCAGCTCTTCACCATCCGCAGCACGGATCTCAAAGGTGTCTGTATTTGATACAATCGAACGATAGCAGGGATTCTAAACACCCCCGTGTGCATAGGCAGGTTCACCCTTTTCCTTACAAATCTGCGCCGTCATGGTATACTGGAACAAAAGGAATCTACAACGCTGATTGGCGGCCAAATTCCCATCCGGCCCTTTGTCATAGCCCAGAAAATGCCTGTAGGGAACACTCACCTTGCCATCAGCGAACCGCTTCCGATGACCCCAGGTCACGTTTTCCGAAATGCTCCGGCTTTCTTCCTGTGCCAGGCTGCTCATGATGGTGATGAGGAGTTCGCCCTTGGCATCGAGCGTCCAGATATTTTCCTTCTCGAAATATATCTCGATGCCCTTATCCTTGAGCTTGCGTACCGTTGTCAGGCTGTCTACGGTATTTCTGGCGAAGCGGCTGACTGATTTTGTGACGATGAGGTCAATTTTCCCATCCATGGCATCCCTGACCATCCGCTTGAAGCCATCGCGGTGACGTGTGTTGGTAGCCGAGATGCCTTCATCGGTGTAGATGCCGACGAATGCCCAGTCATTCCTTTCCTTGATGTAATTCGTGTAATAGTCCACCTGTGCGGCATAGCTGGTAACCTGGTCATCATGATCCGTGGAAACCCGGGCATAACCAGCTACTCTCCGCTTCTTCCGGCTGTTAATCGGGGCCGCCGTATAACGGCTGATGGTGGCTGGGATGGCTCTTACTGTCTTTGCCATCGGTTGTCATCTCTCTTCCATTCTTTTTTTAATTCCATCGCCTTTGCTTTCGACTCTGGATCACCATTTTTAGCAAATTGCATAAGTTCACGCATATATGCCCGATAAGCTTTGCTGTGATGATACCCCCGTTTTCTTTCTTGATACGTCCTGATTTCCGTATGTCCATCCTTAAAATAAAACGTTACTGTCCCATTCTGAATAACAGCTTTTTCCAGAAGCTCATCCATTTCCCCTTCATCAAAGAAATCCAAACCCAGTACAGAGGCTGTCAGCTTCTTCATAGTGCTACCTTTGATAGATTCATTGCCACATTTACCGGCACAACGCCAATAACGTTCTTTTTCTCCATCGGCATAGGTAGTTTGCTCGCTCCTGTAATTTTCTCCGCACTTCCCGCATTTGATGAAACCAGTGAACTCATGGAACATGTTCCGGTTGGGGTTCGTACTTTTTAGTTTATGCCGTTCGCCCCATGCTTTCCTGCGCTCACGAGTCCAACAATCCTTCCGTGCCGTGGAAACCCATCGTCTGTCTGGTAATCTGCTCTCCGCTTTCCCTATGGAACACCATCACATGCTGCTCTGGAATCACAATTTTATCCACCCGGCTCAAAAAGATTTTTTCATCGAATTCGGCAAGCCCCAGAACCTTTGTACATTCCCGAACAAGAACCTGATGCGGGATACCGCCTTTCGAACAGCAGGTCCGGCCTTTCTTTTTATGAGAACAACAGCTCCAGTAATCTTCTTCGCTGTTCAGCTTCTTACGGACGGTATGCACAAAACTTTTCCCACAAATACCGCATTTTATTTTACTAGTGAAGCAGCAAGTATTGATGGACCCATTCGCTAAAGCTCCCAGTTTCTTGCGCCGTTCCCGTTCATCCTGCACCTTTTTATAGATTTCCATAGGGATGATGGCTTCATGGGTGTTTTCCACAAAATATTGCGGAAGCTCTCCACGGTTAATCTTCGACTTTCCGGTGATAGGATCCGCAATGTATTCTTTTGGGAACAGCATATTGCCAGTGTAAGTGATATTCTGTAATATCATTCGAATAGACGAGTTGCCGAAATGTTTGCCATTGAAGGACTTCACTCCCTGTTCTTCCAGCTGCTTTTCCGTCGTTTCCGCTGAAACACCTTTCAAAAAATTAGCATAAATGAATCTTACGACAGCCGCCTCTTCCGGCTTAACAACAAGCTGGTTTCCCTTCCAGCGGTATCCATAAATACGGAACCGACCGTTTGGGATGCCTTTTTCAAATCGTTTCTTCACTCTCCATCTGACATTTTCGCTGATGGAACGGCTCTCTTCCTGGGCAAAGGAGGCCAGGATGGTCATCATCAGCTCGCCATCACCGCTCATGGTATGGATATTCTCTTTTTCAAACTAGACTTCGATGCCCAGCTCTTTCAGATGCCGGACGGTACGCAGAAGGTCCACGGTGTTGCGTGCGAAGGGCTGGATGGACTTGGTCAGGATGATGTCTATCTTCCCGGCTTCGGCATCTTCCAGCATCCGCAGGAATTCCTGCCGCTTCTTCATCCCCGTCCCGGAGATGCCATAGTCCGCATAGACCCCGGCGTATTCCCAGTCCGGGTTCTTCTGGATGAGGCTGCTGTAATAACCGACCTGCGCCGAAAGGGAATGGTGCATCTGCTCCGATTCCATGGATACGCGGGCATAGGCTGCGACTTTCTTTCGCTGCTTCAAATTTGGTATGCTTCGTTCAATCTTACGGATAGCCCGCATAGAATCAGCTCCTTTCGACACTATATATCACTCTGTTTGATACAATTATCAAGTGTATAAGTCCCCGGAAAAAGGCTTATAGCGGCGAAGCATCTCCTGCTCGAAGTCCCGGTACTCCTTCCCGGTGATGAGCTTTTCGGCCAGCATCCGCCTTGCCAGATACATCGCCATCTGGAAAGCTGTTTCATTTTGAAACGACCTCTTATCCATGGCGGACACCTCCGAACCGGTATGCAATATAGCATGCGTGGGAGCAGGACTTCCGATGGCTGTTGCCATAGACGGTGAATTCCTTCCCGCAAGCCGGACAGGTATAGTTGTAGACTGCCTTCCGCTTCACCAGCGCCAGATGTGCATTCCACCACTTATTCCGGCAGGCATCGCAGCAGAACCTTTTCCGCTTCCGTCCCGGATTCTGTTCAATCGGCTTTCCGCACTGCTCACAGACTGCCCCCGCTGTACTGGCAGCCAGGCTGTGCCGTCGGCAGAACGACTTCACCGTATTGATGGAAATCTGGAGCCGCGCCGCAATACTGCCATACCCAGCCCCATCCCGGCGTAGGGCAATGATCTGTTGTTTCTGTTCGTCCGTCATGATGGACACCTCCTGAAAATTTAGCTTTCAGGAGTAATAGGACAGAACAGCTATCGTTAAGTACTTCAAAGACAAAAAACGGATGCCCGTGATGAGCATCCGTTAATGAAATGTTATTTGATTTATTATTAAAGCTACCTAGAACTATTATTCATAATTTATTTCTATCCCCTTTATTACAGCATCATAGTCCCCCTCAGGAAGTCCTTCAAAATATTCTGTTGAAAGCCCCCGATCAAGGACAAACATAAAATCTTTAAAATGGTACATTAACGGGGCCCCATCTTCTCTTAAAATATTTTTTCTAATTTTGTCAGTTTTTGTGATAAGCAATAGATATTGAAAGTTTTTGTTTATAGCCCGTGTGTTACCATTAGGGTGAGCTTCTTGCATATGTTGGGCACTCGAAAGTGCTATCAGGTTTTCTAAATAGGTTGCAATTTCTGGATATTCACTTTTAGGGAATATATGATGAATTGCCGAAGCTTTTTGTCCAATTGAAAAACGATCCAAAAATTCTGGTTCGCCATTAAAATACGTGTTAATGAAATACCGCAGATTTTTCATGGCTCGATTGACTTTATAATCATAATCAGGAGTTTCTACAACTTTTGTTCCGTTATAATCTCCTCGTGCAACATTTTTATCTTTACCTGTTAAATCGTCATACCAATTTGTTTTATTATACACAATTTTATCAAAAGTTATAATATTTTTGGAAAGGCGACCTCTTTCAGTTCCTTTTTTTCGGTATTTACAAGCAAGCTGATTCAATACTTTATTAAATATCCGACCGGACTCAACGGTCGTATTAATTGGTGTATACTGTTTACAAAATCTGGTGAAATCATCTTTTACCTTATCATACCAATCTCTGTTTTGCTCATCAAAAAAAGATGCAAAACTATCCCATAGTCCACTATCCTTTAAAGTTTTTTCTATATATAAACATATGAAATCAAATGCGTTTCGTTCTCGTAAAGCAATATATTCAAGTATATCCATATTGGCAACACTGAATTGAATCGTTATCCCTTTCTTTTCTTCATTTAAGACTTTAGCAGCCGCCAACATTTTTAATGGCTGCCTAAAAAATTTATTATATTCATCAAGTGTTGATTTTGTAGTTGGATTTGGCTTCCCAAAAAGTTTCATTACATTTTCAATAGAGTATTGACTATGCCATATTTCTGGAGACTCAAAAGGTTGAGTCCCCCCATTATGTAGGTAATCTACAACACAGTCAGCAACAAAGCAAACTGCATCAAATGCGCACTTCTGGTCAATCCATCTACCATTCTTACTCTTTCGGATATCATAATCACTTTGATTTAAAAATTCTTCTATCAATCCGTTTGTCATTTTTTCACCCCATAGAAAAAAACGCTGTTTGCATCAACATTTATTGATTGTGTTGAAAGATTGCGTGCGATCTTATAGAATTTCCTGTATTCATCGCTTGAAAAAAAATTTAATTGCTCTTGCGATAGATGTATTTTTTCTTTCGGTATAAGGACCGCCACTGACCCATCTGGAATTGTATTGGGTACATTGCGGATTACACGTGGGTTGTATGTCATATTAGGTGTTAGGTATATTGACACGTCATTCAAATACCGACTTATGGATAGTTTTTCGCATATATCAGGTGCTATGTATGTATCATAACCTTGAATATTTTCAATTGTTCCGTCATCCTTTATGTTGCGAGCCTTTATAACTCTTATAAATCCAGGCTTAGGAATTTGAGTCGTGTTTTTCTTCGTTATTTGACGGTCTCGTACTACATTAAAAACCCCAAACTGAAGCTCATTAGCAACTTTATCGAAATCATCATTCCGGTAAATTAAGAAATAGGGGAATTTTTCATCCGTAATTTTTGCTTGTTGTTGTCTCATTCTGAAATTATATTTCATGTTATATACAAGCGTATCTTTGGGTCTTAATTTAGGCCATATCATAATGCACATTGTCTCTATTGAAAGCCCTGTAAACCCGTATCTTCCAAAATCGATAATGTTAGATATTCTCATTTTACGTAATAAGTTTCTTGTCGAATCAAACTCAGAAGATGAAAGTAATGTTTTATTTAAAACCAATGCTGTACAATCTGCAATACGAAGGCATTTTTCTAGAAAAATTTCTGAAAGATTTTTAGTTACTTTATTTATATTTTTCATTAACACAGCTTTCAGTTCATGGGATGGTTGTTTTATTTTTGAATATGGTGGATTCCCTATCGCCAAATCATAACACTTCGGCGTTCTCATTGTTAGAAAGTCATCGTTAATTATATTTATTTTAAAGTTATCAGGAATATTAATATATTTAAGCAAGAGATTTAACGTATTGATACTGAATCCATCTATATCAACCACATCTATAATAACACTGGTCTTATCCTCATATCGCTTAATCAAAAAAGGAATGAAATTCCCTGCTCCCACTGATGGTTCAATTACATGAATAGTATCTTTCTTAAAGTCAGGCAAAATATCCATGATTTCATTTACGATAAACTTATTGGTATAATAAGCCGCGTTTTCATCCCGCTTAGCATTGCACAATTCAACAATTCTTTGTAACTCAGGAAGCGCTAGATGTTCAGGATTCTCCGTAATGAAATTTTCTAACATTTCTTTTGAATTTAAAGAATATTTACTAATGAACTTATTAATGGCTACACTTCCTACTTTTCTGTGTTCAAGTTCTTTAGATATATTTGCCGCTATTTGCTGCATAATTACTGTAGGCACAGCTTCCCCTAAACATTGACGAATGTTCATTTCGTTTGCTTTGTATACGGCTCGCTTATCCTTTAACGAAAGATTATTTAATTCTTCTAATGATTTATCAACCCATTTAAAAATTTTCGGTACATTCATCATTTCCATTAGTTCTCTAATCGAGAAAACTCTATCTTCAACAGGATGAACGGTATTTTGTGCAGCAAGCTGGTCGTTCCGCGTATGTACACATTGAACAAACCTATCCCATCTTTGCCTAGTATATTTATCACGGCTTTTTTGTACATTCTCCACAAATTTCCCATTGATAATCCTATGTGGCCTTTTTAAAGGATCTTCATTATTGAAAGCACATTCTCCTTCTTTTAAATCATGTATCCAAGGTCTCATTCTTTCATCATAGACTCTAAATGCATGATAAAAATCATTAGGGCAAATTTCTCCCCAGGATAATGGTGGAAAATCGCCTATAACCATTCTCAGGTTTTTTTCTGGTTGAAATTTTGGAAAAACATCATAAGGCGTAAAAATATTGCGATATTCTCTATCAATACCCACTACCAAAGTTCTTGTCCGAGAAGAATTGGCTCCATAATTCATGAAATTTAATACTCTACCAGTTATAATATAATCTTTACCTAATATTTTTCTTATATAATCACCGATACGAAATGCCTTATCATCTTTTGTTATGCAAAAAGTTTCTTGAAACCCCTTTACGTTTTCAAAGACAAAAACTCGAGGTTTTATTTTTTTTATAATTTCTATCGATTCAATAACTAAGCTGTTTCGGTTTAGATCTTTATCATTTTTTTTATGGTTGATAAGAGAAATCCCCTGGCATGGTGGTGTTGCAATAATAACATCCACCCTGTCATTTCCCCTTTTTTTCCATTTGTTCATTTCTTCGTAAATTTTCTCTTTTATGTCTAGTTTTGTTAAATCTCCTGCAATATAACCAGAATCAAACTCGCATTTATGATTAAATTTTTGTACTTGCAATCGTCTTTCTATTATTTCATTTGTTGCAATACAATGGTAGTTTTCTTCTTGAAAGCCATAGCAACCAACCCCGGCTGAACTAAATAAGCTTATATAAGTGAGTTCTTTATTCTTTAACATGAATGACCTCTCATAAAAATTATTTTTTGGTGGACGAAATTTCAACAATATCATCTAAGCCACAATGCAAAGCTTCTGCAATCTTACAAAGAGAATCCATTGATATCGTTTCATTTCTCCCCATCTTTGCTAAAACATTTGTACTTATTCCAGCCATAAGTCTCATCTGTGTCTTATTGATATTGCGGTCAATAAGAATTTTCCATAATTTATTGTAACTAACAGTCATAGCAACCCCGCGTATTAAATTCATTCTCAACGCATTTCTAAAATCACGACATAATGATATATTATCATGTTTTCTTCATTAATTCAAGGTTTATGGTTTTCCCTTACATGATACATAAAAAGCCGGTACAGAACATCCCTCCCGATGCCCCATACCGGCTTTTTTTCATGCAATCTTCTGTTTTACATCAGCCTGCACTTGTCAACAAAAATTGGACACAAACTAAAAAAATCAGGCATAAAAAACGAATCGTTGTACAAGATTCATCAACTTTTCTGACATCCTTCAAGCTTGTTAGACAAACCATGCCATCGATAATGCAGACGAGATCAGCAGATGGGCGTGTGACGTTCCCGATACTGCTTCGGCGTCAGGTAGCCTAAGGAATAGGCTGGCCTCTGTTCATTGAAGAAAAGAATGTAGTCATCCACCTCTTCCTTGACCGGTTTCTCGCCGGTCACATGCAAGTCCATGAACAGCTCCGCCTTGATCCATCCATTGATGGACTCCATAGCGGCATTGTCTGTGGGGGTCCCGGCACGTGACATGGATCGGGTGATGCCGTACATGGGCAACAGCTCGTTGTAGGCTTTGGAGGCGTAGACCGATCCCTGGTCAGAATGGAGAACCATTTGGTGCTCCGGATGCCGTTTTTGCCACTCAATCAGATTTTCCAGTCCGCTGATGTAAGTCATGCGATCACCGCGTTTTGCAGAGAGGGAATGACTGACAATCTCATTGTTCCATAGATCCATATAAAGAGTCAGTTCATGGTAGATGCCTTTCACATAAAAAGCGGTCATATCACTCACGATGCACTGCATTGGCCCATCGATCTGCATTTCAGACATGAGCAGGTTGGGAAATATCCGCGCTGGATCGCCAGCCTTCTTGTACCTGTAGTGCTTGGATTTGCTCTTAATTCCCGCAATCCTACAGCATTTGTGGGCATAGGGATCGGACAGGACAATCTCTTTGTCCAACCGTATCTTGACGTTCAGCCAGCGATAGCCGTGCGATGGATACTTCCAATGGTACTCCTGGAACAGCAGGACGTTGCTCAAAAGGCGCTTTTCTTTGCCCGACGGCTGAGAAAGATGTTTTTCCCAAGCGTAGAAACTGCTCCTCTGGATGCCCATTGTCTTGCAAAGAAGCTTCACCGGAATTTCTCCGGATAGTTCCATGATTACTTGATAATCTTGTTGCCGTACAGAATTACAGTACCATCCCTCTTCACCTCGTAGCCTTTTTTTAGCCGTGCCTCGGTTATCTTGGCCTTGATTAGTTCCTGGATAAGTTCTTCCTTTGTCATCGCCTTCAGTTCATCCAGCTCTGCCGGAGCTTTCTTGAACGAGGGCGCACAGATGCTTCTTCGTCCCTGCTTGGGCGGCAACTGGTTGGCATCCCGGTACATTCTCATGTAATTCCGTGCCGTCTGCTCATTGATACCGTATTCCTCTGCAGCTTCATACCGGCTGATTTCGCCGTCGTAAATGCGGCGGCCAATGTCCAATCTCTGTTCTTTTGTGTACTTCACGGCAAACCTCCTGTCCTGTGAGGGAGAATTTCTGTCCGATAATTAATTTCGTACTATCCGTACAGTATACACCGTATGTCCAAAAATTACCCCCTCCGTGTCCAATTTTAGTTTACCACTTCATTGATACAATTTTATTTTTACACTCTGACGGGTTCAAAATAGGATGGACGGGTTCAAAAATGTAACCTTGCCGCAGGCAAGACTACATAACCCCCCCAATTCTCAGATTAGAAAATCTTGTCATTTTGAATATTGTAGTTATAATTACCCATAACAAAAAAAAAGAGCATCTCTTCTACGGAGATGTTCGATTCAACAATAAATAAAAATATATCAGCCAGTATAGGCATTCTTTGCCGTGTTTCTAAAATTCTGCTTCGCCAGCCACCCCTGTTCCTTATCATTCTCAGGTATGTCAATCCGTTCGATCTTGAAAATCACAGGCCGTGTCCCATCGTTGCAGCAGGCTATCATCATTCGGTTGTCATTTGTCCAGCCTTTCATGATAGAGCCGCCCTGCAAAGCGGTGTAAACATATCTGCTGACAGCATCCCATGCTTCTCCGCAGAACTTACCGTCCATCAGATGGTAGAAGTCATCTTGTTTCGGTGTACGCTTAAGAAGGAATGTATCGCCGAGTTTGAAAAACGGACACGGTCCGGATTTCGGATCAGCCAGATATTTTTCCTGTAGCTCCGTGAAGCATTTTGTTTCCAGAACTGTTATTTTGCATTCGTGCCGCATAATATTCTCCTCCTATAAACACTTACCGCATCTGCTGCAACCATTGCAGATCATTCTCATTCCGCAGCTTTGGCAGCGTTCTCCGAAATAGGGTACATACAGATCGTCCGCCGCTATGGGATATCCCCAGGCATCCGTGAGCTTAAAATCAATTGATTTCCCCTGATAACTTAATCCGGACTTATATGCCTGTTCTGTCTGAACGCCGCCCTCCAGTTTATAAAGTTTGCCGTCTTTCACAAGTCTTCGTCCGGTGCCGCAAAAAACAAAAGTTACATTGTATTCCACACATTCGTCTCGAAGAGATTTTACCCATTCATAATAACAAGGTCTTGCACCACCGTAATTCTCCCCGTCACAGAGCACCTGCTCTATCTGTCCCGATGGCAGGTATTTTCCAATACTGACGGAACCGATGAATGGTGCGCACATGATTCCCTTATGCTTGAACGGCAGGTCAAGAAGAAACGAACAGGTTCTGATGAACTGCCGTATATCTGCTCCGTCCACCAAATATCGCAGCAGTATTGCTGCACAGGCACGGCTGTCGCTGTCCGCCTTGTGATGGTCAAGGCAGATACCGTAATGGTCACATAAGACATTCAGCTTATGGCTCATTCCCGCTAAAAGCCGCCTGCCCATCTGTACCGTGCAGATGTATCTCGCATACCACAAGGACTATCTGTTTTCGTGACCTTGCATTTAACAACATATCGGCAAGAAGTGGATCACCCATTTTTACATTGATGATATCGACACGCTCCGTACCGTCCAGCCCCAGCTTATCCATTGGTGCATCCATGAAAAGCACAAAAATCTTTCGATTATCTTCGTGCCGGAGAACGGGATATGTAATCGGTGTTCTTCCCGATCTAAATGGATAATCCGGCTCTGTGCCATATTTCTTTTTTACATATTCGAATATCTTTTCCCTCATGATCAGTCTTGCTTTCTCTTCGCCGATTTCTTCACTTCCTCGTGATAAAAGTAATTCACCACGACCGGAGGATCGCCGAACGCGGAACGGTGCTGATCGTCATCCCGCAGGTAGGGCATACCTTCCTTTGCGGTGTATTCACGCATTCTCTGATCCAATGCCGTCCAATAATCCCGGCTCTTTTTGCTGTAGATTTCATAATACAGTTTGTCCAGCTCCGGGTGCTTTTCGTGAATCCACTCCTTGATCCGAGCACCGTAATCACCGCGCAGGTTCAGATTTTCCAGCCATACAAGGTTGCATCTGTCTTTTGCCGCTTCGATGATTTCCACCGGATCTGTGATCCCCGGGAAGATCGGGGAGATAAAACAGGTAGCCTGCACCCCGGCATCATAGCATGCTTTCATCGCCGCAAGCCGTCGTTCAATGCTCACGCCCCTGTCCATTTCCTTTCTGAAATCCTCATCCAGCGTATTGATGGAGAATGACACCCTTGCGTTTGGAAAGGTCTTGATCAAATCCAGATCCCTTAAAACAAGGTCGGATTTTGTAGCGATGCTGATACTGACCCCACTGCCGGAAAGCTGCTCCAGCAAGGCTCTTGTTCTTTTGTATTTCGTCTCACAGGGCTGATAGCAATCGGTGACGGAACCGAAGAACGCCTCTTTTCCTGCGTACTTCTGCGGATTCTTTATCTCCGGCCAGTATTTCACATCTACAAACTCGCCCCACGGCTCCGGGTGGTTAGTAAACCGCTTCATGAAGGAGGCATAGCAGTACTTGCAGGCATGAGAACACCCGACATAAGGATTGACGGAAAAATCCGATACCGGCAGATTGGATTTCGTCATCACATTTTTTACTTCGATTTCGTTTATCTGCATAATCTGTTATCCCCTTCTATATCTTCATATAGTCCTGCATATCCGAAAAGCCGATTTCTTCATAGAGATGCTTTGCATCCTTTGCGCTTTCCAGGTAAATTTTTTCAGTCCCCCGCTTTTTGGCGTCGTCAATCAGAAATTCAACAATTCTTCTTCCTACGCCATGTCCCCGGTATTCGGGAAGTGTGTAAATGTTCATCAGATAGCCGTTCGTTCCCGTCAGATTGTCGGGAGACGGCATTTCCTTTTGATAACAAATCCCGCCGCATCCGATGATCTTTCCGTCATCCTCATTCACGGCAAAGCAGGCGGTATGCGTTCCATCGGAAAGTGTCTCTTTATAGTAATCTTCATTGTTCTTTCTTATCGCTTCCCAATCCGGCTGCTCTGAATCAGAAAACACCTCGGCAAGAACTCGCATGCGCCACTCCATGAGCATGTCAAGCTCATCAAGGGATGCCCTTTTAATCGATAGCTTCATAGTTTTTTCCCTCCTTCATCACTACCGGCATTCTTGTCATATCCGGCTTGCCGTTGCTGTTCAGTGGAATCTGCGGCATCTTTACAATAAATTCCGGGATCATGAACGGCATCAGATTTTCTGCAAGTTCACGCCGCACCTGCGATACCTTCAGATCGTTTTTCTTCGGGACGATATAGGCGATCATATAGGACAGCCCTTCTTCATCGGCAAACGGACGCACAATTGCCTGTTCCACTCCGCTGCATTGATAGAGCTTTGACTCCACCTCCATGATCTCCACGCGCTTGCCGTAGATCATTATCTGCGTGTCCTTTCGGTGCAGGAACGCAATATTCCCGTCCGGCAAGATATAGCCGAGATCGCCGCTGCGGTACATTCTGCCGCCGTCGGGCAGCTTCACGAAAGCCTTGTTTTCCTCGTCATAATCTCCGATGTACCCGTTTGACACGCCGCCGCCGAAAATACAGACTTCGCCTGTTTCGCCCTTTGGCACTTCATTTCCTTCGTTGTCGAGTATTTTGATCTCTGCACCGAGTACAGCCTTGCCGATAGGGTATGTACCGTCATCGAGCGGCTTTCCGTCGCGGCAGCGGTAATAGCTTGCACAGACGGTCGTCTCACTTGGTCCGTAAGTATTATAGACCTCCGCCTTATCAATCAGGTTGTCTACATGATGCCCGCGCAGCACATCGCCACCGCTGATGAGCAGACGGAGGGACCTCGGAATGGAATCCAAATGGTTCATCTCTGCCAGCAGATACGGAAATCCGGAAAGCATGGTGACACCGTGCCGCTCCACAAAAGCCATAAGGCTCTTGATATCCTTTTTATCATCATCGGACGGAATAGCAATGGCAGCTCCGTTCAGAAGACTTGTAAAGACTTCCTCCACAAAAATATCAAAGGAGCAGACCGAGTATTAGAGCATCACATCACCCGGCTTCGGGTGAAATTCGTTTTCAAAAGCCCTCACATAGTGGCAGACATTCCGGTTCGTGACAGATACGCCCTTTGGTCTGCCCGTCGTACCTGATGTATAGAGGATATATGCAAGATCATTCTCGTCCTGTCGATACACTCTTGTCTCACTGCCGGGTGCCGCCTGACAAATGGAACAATCTGAGCAAATCTGCTCGTAATCCTCTAATTTGGATGTAAACTGCATCTCCGTCAGGACAAAATCCACCTTTGCTTCATCCATCATATAATGAATACGCCCGGTGGGAAAGGTCGGCTCAGCGGGGACATACATGGCTCCGGTTTTCAGAACAGCCAAAATGGAGGCGATCATCTCCGCCCTGTGGCGCATGACAATCCCGACCGCCTTCGTACCATCGGGAAAGCTGTCTGCTATCATATCCACCATCTCCGATAGCTCCTGAAATGTCATTGCCCTTTTATTCTCAATAATAGCCACAGCCTCTGACTGTTTTTTTACAATTTCCTCAAAGATCCCATAAACTGTATTTATCATGTCCTGTTTCCTCCATCTTCAGATGATTGCCATAATGCCCTTTGCACTGCGAAGGGCCGCATCTTTGAAATGATTCCCCGGATTCAGTTCCCAGGTCACATCCATATCAAGTTCCTTATAATAGGCAACGAGTGCTTCCGTGTTCTCCTGTACGGTTTTCAGAAGTGGCTGTTTTGTCTTGCATTCCTTGTCACCGAGGGAAATGTACAGCTTATCCGGCTTGCGCTTTATCTCATGCGTCATGCAGTATTCTTTGAAATCGGGAAACCAGAGCGACCCTGACATGCTCGCAATGCGGTCAAAGACATCCGTCCGGTACATGGCATAGACAGCAAACAGCCCGGCGAGGGAATACCCTGCGATACCCAGATATGCCGGTTCTCCCTTTATATGTTCTCTTGCCTCCGGAATGATCTCATTCAGCAGCAACTCCAGATATTCGTCTGCTCCGCCCATACAAGGTGTATCTTCCGGAGACAGAGGCGGACAGAACCAAGGCGTCATATCATGATCCCATTTCAAATCTCCCACCACGAGAAGATTGCAGTCGGGAGCGTCCAGTCTCCTAAGTTCCTCTACGACAGAGTCTCCGTTTCCGGAATAAGTGTTTAAGATGATCAGCGGTATGTTTTCTTTTTCAGAGAGATATAAGGTGACAGTTTTACCGCCTTCCTGAAATTTCTCTATGTTCATGGAAAATCTCCTCCTTGACATTCATAGGTATATATATTATACTAATGCCTAAAAAGTTTATCAAGTACGCAAAAAGTTCATACATAGTACAAAAAATATACCGGAGGCATCCCCATGAAGGAATATATGTCTTATGAAGAGTATCTCGAACAGGTCAAAACCGGAATTTTGACGGATGATGGAAACTGCCCTGTAACACCGCTCCTCATTATGCTGCAAGGCAAGTGGAAAACACAGGTGCTCTATGAATTCTGCATTCATGACAAGATTCGCTTTGGTGAATTAAAAAAAGACCTGCCTGGGATTACAAACACCATGCTGACAAACACCCTGCGAGATTTGGAAAAGGACGGATTAATCGTCAGAGAGCAATTTAACGAGATCCCGCCCCATGTGGAGTATTCTTTCTCTGAGATGGGCAGAGATTTAATGCCTGTGTTCTATGCCATAATGGTGTGGGGATTTAAGCACGAGAAGGATATACCAAATTTCTAATAGCGAGAGTTTATTTTTTCGCTGTACAACCAAACGCACCCCCCTACCACATTGAAATGTGAAATTCTTATATCTTGGCTTGCGTCATACATTTTTCTTATAAAATGCTTGTCAAAAAAGTACCTGCTCCCTAAAATAGAAGCAGGTACTTTTTTCGCATACGGACTAAAGGGGAATCTTTGATGGAACTGCGCACCTTATCGTACTTCCTGGCCGTGGCCAGGGAACAGAATATGACCGAAGCCGCCAATGTGCTGCATGTGACGCAGCCGACACTCTCGCGCCAGATTGCCGACCTCGAAGACGAACTCGGCAAGAAGCTCTTCACGCGCACGAGCCGCAGCACCGTTCTGACAGAGGACGGCATGCACCTGCGCCAGCGGGCCGAGGAAATCCTCGCGCTCGTCAACCAGACAGAAGACGAGATGAAGAATGACACGATTGATCTTGCGGGCTGTATCCGCATCGGCGCAGGCGAAACGCATGCCATGCACATTCTCGCCGATCTCTTTGCCGAGCTGCATAGCCGCTACCCCCGCCTGACGGTCGAGCTCTTCACGGGCAATGCCGACACCGTCGAGGAAAAACTCGCCCATGGCCTCATCGACTTCGCGCTGATGATCGAACCATTCAACGTCGAGCAGTATCACTTCATCCGGCTGCCCGAAACGATGCGCGTCGGCATCGTGACGCGCGATGACAGTAAGTGGGCGCAAAAGAGCGGCATCACGCCCGATGACCTGAACGCAATGCCGCTGCTCGTCTCCTCACGCCAGTCGCTCAACCGCTATGACTACCGTCAATGGTCGGGCGGCAAGGTATCCGCTGAAACGATGAACATCGTCGGCAAGTTCGACCTCATCAGCAACGTCTCGCACTTCATCCGCACGGGCATCGCGAATGCCATCGGCATCGACGAGCTGCTGCAGCTCGACACCGGCCACTTAAAGTTCATCCCCCTAAATCCCGCCCTCACGCTCAGCGCCGTTATCGTCTGGAAAAAATACCGCCTGCTCTCCAAATCCAGCAGTGTCTTCCTTGAAGAACTCAAACAGCGCGTGGACAGTGAATCCTCAAAGGATAAACTGAAACGCTGAGTTCCTTTCTTCACTTCAGATATCTCTGGAAGAACGCCGTGATCTTGTCAAAGGGAATCTTTTCCATGTTGTCGTAGAGATCGGTATGGTTCGCGCCCGGGACGATCAGAAGCTCTTTATTATCGCCCTTGAGCTTCTTGAACGCGTCCTCACTAAAGTAACGCGAATGGGCTTTCTCGCCATGAATGACGAGCACGGGACTTTCGATCTCATCCGCGTAGGAAAGCAGCGGCATGTTCATGAACGAAAGCGCACTCGTCGTGTTCCAGCCCTCGTTGGAGTTCACGGAACGCAGATGGTAGCCGCGCTTCGTCTTGTAGTAGGCGTAGTAATCCTTGACGAACCAAGGAGCATCGGCCGGCAGCGGATCGACGACGCCGCCCGCACGCTGGTACGTGCCTGTACGGTAGTCCTCCGTGCGCTGTGCGTTGAGCGCTTTGCGGTTTGCCATGCGCTCCTTGGCGATTGTCGCCGCATCTTTCTCATAATCGAAGTAGCCGTTCGCGATCACGCGGCTCATGTCGTACATCGTCGAAGTGACCGTCGCCTTGATGCGCGTGTCGATGGCCGCCGCATTGAGCGCCATGCCTCCCCACCCGCAGATGCCGAGGATGCCGATACGCTCCGGATTGACGTCAGACTCTGTCGAAAGGAAGTCAACAGCCGCGCAGAAATCCTCCGTATTGATGTCAGGCGACGCGACATTGCGCACGCCGTTCACGCCGCCGCTCTCCCCTGTGAACGAAGGGTCAAACGCGATGGTCAGGAAACCGCGCTTCGCGAGTTCCTGCGCGTAGAGTCCCGAGGCCTGCTCTTTGACCGCGCCGAACGGACCGCTGACGGCGATAGCCGCGAGGCTGCCCTTCTTGGCGTTCTTCGGCTCATAAAGGTCCGCCGCAAGCTCGATGCCGTAGCGGTTGTGGAAGGTAACTTTCCGATGATTGACTTCCTTACTCTCCGGGAACGTCTTGTCCCATTCTTGTGTCAGATGCAATGGTTCTGCCTCCTTTTGCTGCGTGACGCTCTTCGCCACATTCATCCCTGCTGCCTGCTGCGCCGCAGCCTCAGCCGTCAGGCCGTTGCCACCGAGCGCGAACGCCGTGCCGAGCACCGCCAGCGCCGCGATGCCCTGCCAAAGCTTGTTCTTTTTCATAACAAAACACCTCGTTCAATTTGCACTTGCAATTTTCCAAGTGCTTATCTTCGTCTCTTGATACTTTTATCTTACCTGCTCTGCATCACAATATGAAATGCTTATACCTTATCTTGCGTCATATATTTTTCTTATAAAGTACATCGCCGAAGCGTCAAAAACGAATTGAAATCTGCCATAAAGCCACTTGTTACGAGCCGATAAGACAATCCGTCGCCTGTTGCTCATCTGCCCGGCAGTGTACGAACTTTGTGAGCAGCAGGGCAGCGGCCGCCAGCAGCAGGCCACCGCAGACGACGAAGGGCAGTCCGAGGCTGCGGATGAAAAAGCCGCTGATCATGGTTCCCGCCATGCAGCCGAGATTGGCCGCTGTCAGGAACAGGCCGTTGCTGAAATCCGGCGCATCCGATGCCACGCAGGCCAGCAGGTACTGATTGATGTTCGCATTGATGCCACCGAGGATGCCCCAGGCCACAATCAGTGCCGCAAGAAGAGGCAGCAACTTCCCACCGCCCACAAAGAGCAGGCAGTAGAGCGCAATGGTACACAGCGGGAAAAGGCGTACGGTCGCGCTGGGACACCTGGCGAGGAGATTGCCCCCCAGATAGCTTCCGCAGATGTTCAAGAGGCCATAGACGAGGAGCAGCGCTGCGATGAGCTCTCCCGGCAGTGCCGCAACCTTCTGCAAATAATCAGCGAGGTAGTTGTAGACGCCGAAGATGGAACCGTTGAGGCAGATGACCGCCACGATGGCCAGCCAGACCGGCGGACGCTTCAGAACGGAAAGCTGCGCGCCGTAGCGCATTGGCTGCGTCACCGGCAAGTCCGGCACAAAGGCCAGTGTCAGCAGAAACATGAGCCCCGTCACGCCTGCAAAGAAGACCATCGCCATCGAAAAGTCAAACGTCGCTGCCAAGACATTGCTGATGGGCACGCCGACGACCATGCCGGCCGCGACGCCCATGTTGATGCGCGCCACAGCCCGCGGCGCATCCTCTGGAGCCACCGAGGCAGCGGCCACGCTGAAGGCGAGTGCACAGTAGACCGGGTGGAAAAAAGCCGGCACGACGCGCAGCACTAAAAGGAGCTGGAAGTCGCTCGCAACGACGGCCAGTGCATTGCAGATCGTGAACACGCCCAGCACAAGCAGCATCACGTGCTTGCGATTGAAGTGCGAGAACAGCAACGGCATCGTCGGCCCTGCGATGGCCACGCCAAGCGCGAACAGACTGACGAGCATCCCCGCCTGTACGATATCCACCTGGTACATCTCCGCCGCCATCGGCAGGATGCCGATGATGCCCATCTCCGTATTGAGGATGCTGAACACACCAAATGCCAGGATCAAGAGCAATAGCTGCTGTCGTTTCATATCATCTCATCCTTTCCGCCTCCAGACCGCTCTCCCCATCTCATGGTTGCAAGGTCAGGAATACATCACCTGCCCCCAGAGCAGCGTCCAGATCATTGGCTGCTTCGACGTGACCCAGGCGCGTGTAGCGGTAGGTCGTCTGAAAATCCTGATAGAACACCACGACATACTGGCCGTCAAACAGCATGACATCTCCCTTATGGATCTCGCGGACATCCTCGTCCGCCGCTGTCAGGTGCTGCGGCAGTTTGTAGTATTTCTCGTTGCCATGGAGTTCTGTAAACGTCTTGACCAGCGGCAACTGCTGCCGCAGCTCGGCAGCAGCCTCCGTGTCAGCCCACTTTAGAGCATACACTTTGCTGCCCGCCAGTAGGGATGCCGTTCCTGTCTCGTGCATCTCTGCCTCCGTCCCAGACAAGGCTGTGGCTGCCACTCCAGGGCCGCCACAGCCCAGCATGAGAAGTGCAATCAGAGCACAACAGAAAAAGAACAATCTGCTCATCAAACATCCTCCTCCCGGTTACGCCTTTCCAGCAATCATTCACCGAGGTACTTGTTGAAAAACGCGACGAGGCGGTCGAAGGGGATCTTGTCCATCTGGTCGTAGAGATCCGTATGCGTAGCACCCGGAACGACAATCTCCTCCTTCGGACCATCTGCCGCTGCATAGACCGCATCCGAGAAGTACTTAGAATGCGCCTTGTCCCCTGTGATGAGCAGCAGCGGGCGTGGGCTGAGTTCCTTGATGTGCTCCATCAGCGAAAAGTTGAAGAAGCCGTATGGCGTCGTCGAATCCCAGGCCAGCGTGTTGGAGTTGATGGCGCGCGGATGGTAAGCGCGGCTGACGTAATAATCGTAGAAGCCCTTCACGACATCCGATGCATCCGCCGGCAGCTTGTCGGGGAACATCGTCTTCGTCGAGATCACCTTGCCATCCTTATCGACGGCGAGCTCATGCGAGCCGGGAATGGACTTGCCTGTCTTTGCCTCCTCATCGCGCATCTCGGCCAGGTGGTGCTTGACGATCTCGCGCTGCTCCGGCGTGTAGTAATCCCCTTGATAGTGGTTGCGGATGCTGTCCGACATGTCGTACATGGCCGAGGTCGCGACCGCCTTGATGCGCGTATCATTCGTCGCTGCCGTGATGGCCATGCCCGAGAGACCGCAAATGCCAATGGCACCGATCTGCTGCGAGTTGACGAACTTGAGGTTGCTGACGAAATCGACCGCCGCGCTGTAATCCTCCGTGAAGATCTCCGGCGAGCCCATATTGCGGCGCTTGCCGCTGCTCTCCCCCGTGGTCGACGGATCGAAGGCGACGGCAACAAAGCCGTTCTTGGCCATCTCCTGTGCGTAGAGGCCTGAGGACTGCTCCTTGACTGCGCCGAACGGGCCCGTCACGACGACAGCCTTGTACTGCTTCTTGTCATCGAAATCCTTCGGCAGGTAGAGGTGGCCCGCCACATCGAAGCCGTAGCGGTTCTGGAACGTGACCTTCTTGGCCTCAATCGTCTTGTCCACGGCAAAGACGCGCGTGTCGTTGTCAAGATCCTTGATCGTCGCATGCTTCATCTGTGAATCGTGCACGAGCGTTTTCGTCGGCACGGCTGCATAAGTCGTATGCATCGTCATCCCTCCAAAAGTGAACGTCCCCATCATCACAGCGGCCATCAGCCAAGCGGCTCTTTTCTTGCTCTTGAATGTCTTCATGGAAAAACCCCTTCCTTATTGTTGCATCTTTGCAGCTCACCGCTGCATGCCCAGTTGTTTTACTTGATGCGTTCATTATAAGGGAAGGGGTATATAATTACAAATACTTGGTTTTAATAACTTATGATACACCTTAGGCATGATGAGAGAACGCCTCGTCCAGGGCCGCCACGACGAGACGACCGGCGCGGGAGAAGACCTGATCTCTGCGCCAGACCACATAATTCGCCGAGTAAATCACGGGGTCCAAAGGACGGAATACGAGCCCGCGGGACGAACCTACGGCATCCGCCATGCCCTTGAAGCAAAGCGCACTGCCCATGCCCGCCTCGATGAAGAAGATTGTATTGTAGAGCAAGTTGTAGGTGCCGGCCACCTCGATTTTCTCCGCTGCGCTGCCGAAATAATGATCCAGCTCGTGATGCTTCATTGCCTGTTCCGATACAATGAGCGACTCCTGCAAGAGATCGGCGCGCTGTACGGCCTCTTTGACCGCCAGAGGGTTGTCCGCCCGCATCATGAGTCCCCAGGCATCATCGTGCGGGATGCGGCGGAACACATACGTCCGCGGCGCATCCGCCCGGCAGACGAGCCCGAAGTCGAGCAATCCCTTCTGCAGAGAATCGTAGATCAGGTCTTCATTGCCGCTGACCAGATGAAACTGGATGTGCGGATAGGAGCGGCGCAGCGGCGCCAGGACTTTCGCGACACAGGCCATCGCCTGCGTCTCGCCGGCACCAAGGTAGATGTCCCCCGCCACGAGCTCATCCATCTTGGCAAACTGCTCCTTCGTCTTTTCTGTCAGGCTGAGAATCTCCTGCGCTCTCGCCTTGAATATCAGTCCGGCTTCCGTCAGCTGCGTCTTGCGCTTCCCGCGCACGAGCAGCTGCACGCCCAGTTCGTCCTCGAGATCCGACAGCTGCCGCGAAAGCGTCGGCTGCGTCAGGTGAAGTTCCTCCGCCGCCTTGGTGATATTCTCATGCCGGGCTACCGCCATAAAGTACTGCAGTACGCGTATCTCCATTCTCCCACTCCTCCATCATCTTCTATGATTGGTACACTTCCTCTATTATATACGCAAAGCCGCAATATAGAAAAGAAAGGAAATAGACGAGTGGCTGAACGGAACGTCTCTTCCGTCGCAACCCTATAAAATCAAAAAGGCCCTCTCCGCGAGAGCCTTTTTTCATCAGAGACTTTCCCCCAAAATTTCAACGACTTCCTTACGACTCAGCACCTTGTAGCCGCCCTCGAGTAGGAGTGTAGCATCGGCGATGCCATCGATCCTATCTTTTGTCGCGCCGAGCTCGGAGATCTTCATGGCAAGCCCGAGTTCCTTCATCCAATCTTCCATGGCCTTGAGGCCTTCTTCGGCAATCTCCTCATTCGCCTTGCCTTCCGGATTGACCTTCCAGAATACAATCCAATCTCCTTCTAAACTATCGTGTCAGTCCTGCGGATACTCGGCGTCCTTGACGGGCTCGCACCACTCGTTGCTTGTCTCCGTGCCCGGGATCTCGAAGGCGAGATGGGAGAACCAGCTGTGCTGCTTGGCACCATGCCAGTGCTTGACGCCTGCGGGGATCTCGACGATGTCGCCGGGTACGAGGCTCTGCGGTGCCTTGCCTTCTTCCTGATACCAGCCCTCGCCGTCGGTACAGATGAGCACCTGGCCGCCGCCCTGCGCAGCGTGGTGGATATGCCAGAAATTGCGGCAGCCCGGCTCGAATGTGACGTTGCAGATCGTGAGCGGCTCGCCCGGCTTCGACAAAACGTTCAAATACGACCGCCCCGTGAAGTACTTGGCATAGGCATCATTGGGCTCGCCGAGTCCGAAGAAGCCGCCGCGCCCCTCTGCATCCGCTGCATCGGCGTAGACCTCCTTGGCCACGGGGAAGGCGGCCCAGGCGTTCGGCCAGCCAGCATAGAAGGCCAGATGTGTGAGCAGTGCAGCCATCTCCTCTTTCGTGACGCCGTGCTGCCGCGCCGTCTGCAGGTGGTAGCGCAAGGCTTCGCCAGCAGTTCCCTTGCCGACAAGCGCCGAGACCGTCGCGATGCTGCGAAGCTTCGGCGAGAGCTCATTTTCCTTGGCCCATACCTCGCCAAAGAGTACATCATCGTTGAGTGCCGCGAACTGCGGTGCGAAATCACCCAGAGCCTTGCGGCCTGCTGTCTGTTTTTCCATGAGGATTCCTTCTTTCTCGTATATCCCGTGCCGCCAGCCGCGGCACCCTAGACTTTCTTGTTTTTCCTTATCATAGCAAAAGAAGCATTTCATGTGAAATGCTTATCGAAAATCATTTGCTATTCATAAAACATATGGTACGATCAAGAATACTTGCTGGCAGCATCCTTTTGCCCGTCGGAGGAACAAGCGGCGCGCCCCTTGAATGGCAAGAATAACTTGAACACCTAGCAATCTTATCAAGAAGCAAGGCATACGGAACTTCGCACATTGTCCTATTTGGGGGCCGCGGCCAGAGGGCAGAATATGACCGAGGACGAGATGAAGAATGATACCATCGATCTTTCGGCGCGTAACATCTTGTCTCCGCTGCCTTGATGATATACAATGCAATAAGCGAAGAACAGAAAACGGAAAGGATGAAAGAATATGAAGCTGGCCATTCTGGGAACGGGATCTATTGTGAAGGAGGGGGCGCTCCCGGCTCTCTCCCATGTACCGGAAATCAAGATAACGGCTATTTTTTCCCGCCCCCACAGCAAAGAGACAGCGGAGCAGTTGGCCGAACGCTATGCCATCCCCGCCGTTTATACGGATTATGACGAACTTCTGCGCAGCCCCGAAGTGGATTTTGTGTATGTCGGACTGGTCAACAGCGTTCATTACGAATACGCCAAACGGGCGCTCCTCGCGGGGAAAAACGTCATCATGGAAAAGCCCTTCGCCTCAACGGCCGATGAAGTGCGCGAACTGGTTGACCTGACGCTCGGCAAACACCTGTATCTGTTTGAGGCGGTGACGCTGCTTCATATGCCGAATTTCGCGGCGATCAAAGAGATGTTGCCGAAGCTGGGAAACATCCGCGCCGTCACCGCCAATTATTCCCAGTATTCCAGCCGCTATGACCGCTATCTGAAAGGAGAGGTCTTGCCCGCCTTTGACCCGGAATGCTCGGGCGGCGCTCTCTATGATATCAACATTTACAATCTGAACTGCATCATCGGCCTGTTCGGCGCGCCAGACGAGGTGAGCTACCATCCGCATCGCGGCTTCAACGGCATTGACACTTCCGGCACCGTGCTCATGAAGTACCCGGAGTTTACGGCCGCGGCTTTGGGCGCCAAAGATTCCGACAGCCCCGGCTTCGTGACGATTCAGGGGGAAAAGGGCTGGCTGCGCGTATTGGGAGCGCCCAACGAACTGAAAGCCTTCGAAGTGTCCCTGCACGGCGGGGAGACAGTCACCCGTTACAAGCTCAACCGCTATTCACATCGCATGGTACATGAATTTCAGGAGTTTGCCAGAATGTATCAGACGGCCGACTACGAGGGCATGAAAGCCGGCCTAAAGGTATCGCTGGCGGTCATAGAAACGGCGGAAAAGGCGCGAAAAAGCGCAGGCATTGTATTTGGCTGTGACCGGAAATAGCCCGCACCGCTCGCTGCTCGTCTCCGTGCCCGGAATCTCGAACGCAAGGTTGGAAAACCAGCTGCCGGCTCACACAGTGAGCCGGCAGCTGGTTCCCATAGAGGATCAACGTTTTGCAATAGGCTGCTTTGTTACGGCCTATTTTTTTATATAAGATTAAGCTTCTTCCGGCGCTTTCATAAGCTTGCTTGCCAGACAGACCACGGCAGTGAAGCCGAGGATGCCGACGATCAGAGCCGTTTCGCCGAGTGCGCCGATGTTGCCGAGAAGGATGCCGGGGATGAGGTAATCGGTATCCGCAAAGGTCGAGCTTGCAAGGCTCAGGTTGCCGAGGACCGGCAGGATGAACAGCGGGAGCCAGCTGATGAGCAGACTGTTGACGGCTGCGCCGATGATCGCGCCGCGGCGGCCGCCTTTTGCATTGCCGTAGATGGCGGCAGCGGCGCCGCAGAAGAAGTGACCGACAACGCCCGGGATGATGACGACCGTACCAAGGGCAACCATACCGAACATCGAAAATGTACCGACGATGAAGCTGACAAAGAAGCCCAGCAGAACAGCATTCGGTGCATACGGGAAAATAATCGGAACATCCAGAGCAGGCTTGGAATTCGGCACGAGCTTCATGGCAATGCCCTGGAAAGCCGGGACGATTTCCGCCAAGATCATGCGGACGCCCTGCAGGACGACGGCGAAGCCTGCTGCAAACGTACCAGCCTGTACGATGGCATAGATAATGTAGTTCGTTCCTTTGCTGAGATTTTCTTCGACGAACTGCTGGCCCGTCATCAAGGCGAGGATGACGTAGACGACAGCCATGACGATCGTGATGGAGACCGTCGAATCACGCAGGAACGACATGCTCTTCGGGACATTGATGTCCTCCGTGCTGTGCTCCTTGTTGCCGAACCACTTGCCGCACCAGCCGGCCAGAGCATAGCCGATGTTGCCCGTATGGCCCATGGCGACGGTATCGCCGCCGGTGATCACGCGCATAAACGGCTGGCAGAGCGCCGGCGTGACCGTAAGCAACGTGCCTTCAAACAGGCCGCCGAGCAGGATCGTGAAAAGGCCGTTGCCGAAACCAGCGGATACGAGGATGACGGCCGTCAGGCACGAGACATAGAGCATGGCCTGACCGGTCAGGAAGATGTACTTGAACTTCGTAAAGCGGGCCAGCGCGATGTTGACCAGCATGCCGACGAACATGATCATGGCCGTTACAGAACCATAATCGACCAGAGCGATGGCGACCACGGCCTCATTGCTCGGCACAACGCCCTGTACGCCGAGCGAGAACTGAAACATCTTGGCAAAGGGATCGAGCGAATTGACAAGGATGCCGGCGCCGCCGGTCAGAATCAGGAAGCCTGCAAACGTCTTGATGCCTCCCTGAATGACCTGTGTGGCTTTTTTGTGCTGCAGGATGAGTCCCAGAACGGCCAACAAGCCAACAAGCAAAGCCGGCGTCTGGACGATACTGACAAAAAGATTTTGTATCATAACCAAAGTCCCCCCTTCGATTGAATCCTATTAGTTGTGTGCGATGTTATTGTCGTCGAGAATCTTATTGACCGCGCCCTTGATCTCATTCTGATCGATCAGGCTGTTGAGCAGGACAACGCGATCCCGCGGCAGACCGGACACCGCGTCGCCCAGCGTTTTTTCAACGAAGAAGTAATCCGCCATGTCGGCTGTCGTACTGCCGACATCTGCATGCTCGACCGAAATCTCCTCCGTCACGCCTTCCGAGTTGAGCAGATTCTGGATGTTCATCTGAACCATAAAGCTGCTGCCGAGACCGGACTGGCAAATACATAAGAATTTCATTATCATTCCCTCCTAATCGTTGGATGACATATGATATAGGCTTTCTTTATTCAGCACAAAGACTGGTTAGCAATTCTTCCTGCGAGTTTGCCGCTAAAACGCGCTGCACACGATCGGCATTCATCAACAATGCAGCCAGTTTCTGGATCAACTCGATATGGCTCTGATCATCCGGCGTTGCCAGAAAGATCCAGAGACGCGCCGTATGAGCCGGGTCATCCAGCAAAGCTGCCGGCTTCCTGCTGAGCAGCAGCGCCATCACGGCTTTCCTTGTGGAAGGCAGCGGCCTTGCATGCGCCAGTACGATGTTCGGCCCGATGTTCATATACGGACCTTTTTCCCTGCACGTCGCGACGATCTCATCGATGTATTCCTGTCCGATCAGACCATCGTTCAGGAGCGGCTGACCAGCCAGCTGGATCAAATTCTCCCAAGAGGGATTCTCCTGATCGATGTATTGAATATATCGGTCATCGAATAACGTCATTGTCGTTCCTCCTTCCGTTGCTGCTCATTTCTTATTACAGCACTTATTTTAGGCGCTGTCGCACGTTAAAACAAGTGCAATAAAGATTTGACAAAAGTGCAAAAAATGAACTACTATGATCGTATCAATATTCGGGAGATGAAAGCATGTTATCCTTTTGCCCGTTCAAGAACGGCGATAAGCTGCTGACACTGCTGCGGCAAAATGACCACGCCATATCCATCGAAGGACTTCAAGACGCGATGCAGCTTTCAAGACGCAGCGTCCTTTATCTGATCAAGAAGGTCAATCAGGCCCTGTCCGGGTACGGCCTGCCCATCATCCAGAACAAGAAAGGGCAGGGGTATTATCTGACCGAGCAGGGAAAGCATGCCTTGGGCAGCTACGAGCCAGAGCCCGTCGTCTGCAATGTCCTGACGCATCCGCAGCAAATGCGGATCCCGTTGAAAGACCTCCGCCCGGAGGAGCGCAGCAAACTGTTGAACTACATGCTGATCACAGAGCCGGGCATTTCCCTTCAGGGCTTCATGGATATCTTTCAGGTCGCGCGGAATACCATCCTGCATGAGCTGCGCCAGCTGGAAAACTACAACAAAAAAGCTCCCTTCCAGGTCTGCGTCACATCACGCGGACGCATCATAGAAGGGAGTGAACTGGCAAAAAGGCGATGGGTCGGCGAGAACTTTGATGCCATCCTGCAGCTGCTTGAAAAATATTATACCCTGAGCTATTCGCCCGATCTTCCTGCCCTGCTGCAGTCGTACGAAGACCTTGTGGGCAGCAGCCTGACCGACGATGCACATCATTTCATGATATACTTCCTCACATGGTACGACCAGCGATTGATCAGCAAAGACAGGGTATCCCTGCCGCAGGCAAAAGGGGACGGCGAAGAAGACCGGATACGCGATTGGTCAGAAGCCTTCCTCGCCCGTCACGACATCATCGACAAGGAAGAATGCCGATACTTATGCCGTCTCATGCGCCAGCAGGCAGTGACCTCCGTCTCGCAGAAAGATGCGCTCTACGACAAGCTTCATAACTTTGCCGACCATCTGGCCAGCCGCTTTGCCTCGCTGTCCGGTCTGGACATCACGCAGGACCGGAAGGGTCTGGTGAACCGACTGACGGTCCATCTCATTTCGGCCTATCACCGCCTGCAGAACGGAATCCGCTACCACAATCCGATGCTTTCCAAGATCAGGCAGGATTACCAAAGCCTGTTCTATCTGACCAAAGCAGCCGTCAAATCACAGGAATACCTTTGGCACGCTGACTTCTCGGATGACGAAATCGCCCTGATTGCGACCTACTTTGGCGGCGCGATGGTCGCCCGGACAAAAGCGACCGAACGCCGCCGGATTCTGGTCGTCTGTTCCAGCGGCATCGGCACGTCACAGTTCCTGCTGCTGCAGCTGCGCAGCCGCTATCCGCAGGTACATTTCACTGGGCCGCTCAGCACGGCCGAATGCCTGCAGTTCCCGCTCGATGACGTCAGTCTCGTGATCACGACGACCTCACGGCAGCACTTTCGTGACATCGCGTGTCCTGTGCTGAAGGTCTCGCCGCTGCCTACGGCGCAGGAATGGAAGGAACTGCACCATCGCCTGATCGAATTGGATTTTCCCATCGATGCCAACTTGCGCGAAAACGTGCGGGAACTCATCGACATCATCTCAGACTATGCAAAGATTGAAGACATGGACGGCCTGCTGAAGGGACTGAACGACTACTTCTACCGGAAGAATCACCAGATGAAAATCCACAGCCGGCAGAGTCCGTCGGACTCCCTGCTGAAGTACGCAGCCTACTGCGGCGGCGAGATTCCTGCCGCGCCGCATCAGGCAAGGCCCGTCTGGCAAAATGCCATCCAGTACGCATGCCAGCCGCTCCTGCAAGGCCATTTTATCGTCCAGAGCTACATCGACCGCATCATCGCACTGCTGTCCCGCTACGGCGATTACATGATCCTCGGCAAAGGTTTCCTGCTCGCACATGCCAAGGCAAAAGACGGCGTCCTCGCCAGTTCCGCTGCGCTCACCCTGTTCCAGCACCCCATCACGATGCAGAGCGGCAAAAAAATCCGCTGCATCATCTGCCTTGCCCCGCAGAACCAGCACGACCATCTTGACTTTCTGGCCCTGCTGCTCCAGAAATTGAACGACGCAGCGTGGTGCAAAACCCTGTTCACCAGAAGCAGCCAGGAAGAGCTGGAATCCTTCATCTGGACGAGTGCAGACACAAACTTATAACAGCCTGACGGTTGCCGTCAGGCTGCTTGGGGAGCTTGCCCTGCCTTCTTTTAAATGAACGCGGATGGCAGCCGCACTTCGCCTTGTCCTGCTTTAGAGACGATGCTATAATCATACCGTGTTTTTCGTGAACGTACCCCCGGCAAATTGCCGGAGGAAGTGTGAAATAGAAAGGGATGAGAATCGGATGCAGATTGCATGGCTGCGCTTATCGTTTTTTCTCGCGCTGGCACTTATCCTGCAGGGACTGCGCCTTTTTCTGCCGATGATTCCGGGGCCTGTGCAGATGTTTTTGATCGGCAGCCTGCTCAATGCCGTGATGGCGATGGCGGTGCGGTCGACGCGCACGCGCTGGGCGCTCGTGATCGGAGCCGCTTTGCCGGTCGGCGCGTTTTGGCAGGGGCAGCTGCCTGTCCTTCCTATGGTGCCTGTCGTGGCGCTCGGCAATATGGCCTTTCAGCTGGCGGTATTCTATCTGCGGGGACGCGGCGTTTTTGCGGCGCCCGTTCTCAAGGCGGCGCTGCTCTACGCCGGGACGCAGCTCGTCCTTAATCTGTTCGCCCTGCCTGCACCGCTTGCCGCGCTGCTCAGCTTCATGATGAGCTGGCCGCAGATCGTGACAGGCGTACTCGGCCTGCTGCTCGCACACATTCTGCTGCGCCGGACACACGCCCTGACAGAACATGACGCTTATTAAGGACTCCTGCAGCTGCCGCGAGATCGTCGGCTGCGTCAGATGCAGCTCCTCCGCCGCCCGCGTGATATTTCGGTAGCGGGCAACGGCCAGAAAATATTTGAGTACGCGAAGTTCCATAAGCCACTCCTGTCTGTATTATACGGTATTTTCTGCTTGCCCGTATCCTTTCCCGGCAGGATTTTATCCGGAAAGGGCGAATGGTTCAGGCAGGAGGGATCGCTATGGAATATAAAAACATCGACAAGCAGCACATCCTCGTGCGGCTCGACCCCGGCGATGAAATCGTCGCCTCGCTGATGCAGGTCGCAAAAGAAGAAACCATCCAGCTGGCCATGGTTCAGGGGCTTGGCGCCGTCAAAAAGGTCGTCATGGGCGTCTACAACGTACCCGCGCAACACTATCAGGCCAACACGCTCGAGGGCGCGTTTGAAATGCTCTCGCTGACCGGCACGATTGACACGATGGAAGAGAACCCCTACAGCCACTTCCATATCACCGTCGGTGATGAAAAAGGTCTGGCCCACGGCGGGCATCTCAACGAAGCCGTCATCAGTGCCACCGCGGAAATCATCATCACGAAACTTTCCGGCAGCATCGACCGCCGCAAAAGCCCCGAAACGGGACTGAACATCTGGAAATTCTAAGCCAAAAAGGACCCGCTGCTCCTCAATAAAAAGGGAACCAGCGGGTCTCATTGCATTTCCCAGCGGGATGAAACGCAAAGTATAGACGGCAATACCGGGAAATGGCGTCTGCCTCTTTGCCAAGGACGCGCGAAGCTTTTATAATGAAAGCAGCGGGTGGCCTGCCGATTCTCTTGGGAAAAAGAGGACCGGCGCCCGCTGTCAATCTATACGCGTCAAAAGGAGAAGGGCATGGAACTGCAGGAGTATAATGCGCGGGAAATCGTCCGGGAAATCAACAGCGTCCTGCCGCAGAAAATCAATCTGTTCAATAAGCGCGGCATCATTATCGCCAGTACGGATACGCAACGGATCGGTACGTTTCATGGCGGTGCGGCCCGGGTCATTCAGGAAAATCTCGACGAGCTGCGCATTTACAGCCGCACGGAATATCCGGGAGCGCGGCCCGGCACGAATTTCATCCTGCGCGTGGACGGCGAACCCATCGGTGTGCTGGGCATCACCGGAGCTTATGAGGATATTCTGCCGCTGGCTCAGGTCATCCGGAAAATGACGGAGCTCATCGTCCGCGATCAGCGTCTGACCTGGCAGCAGGCCAGACAGGAGCATCAGCGCCAGCAAATTTTGAGCGATCTGCTGATGCGCAGCGAAACCTTTGTCAACAATGAAACCGTGGAGCAGGCCGCCGCGCTCGGCATCGATCTCCGGATTCCCCGCCGGGTTCTCGCGGTCGGACTGCTGCCGGGACAGCCCGATGTCCCCCTCGCGCAGAGTTATGCAGCCATCGCGCAGCGGGCGCGGCAGATCGATCACACGATTCTTTCCTGTCAGACGCGTACCGCCCTGTTCCTTCTGACCCGCAGCCAGCGGCAGGACAGCCTGCTGGACTTTGCACAGCAGCTTCGCGGGATGACCGCACCGGCACTGCCCGTCTGCATCGGCATCGACAACTTCCACGCCGATGCGGTCCAGCTTCACACGGCCGCGCGGGAAGCACAGAAGGCGCTGCTTTCCTGTCTGCGCAAAGGGAATGTCTTTATCAAATTTTACGATCAGATTAACATGGAAATCTTTGCCGATGATATTCCCGACAAGACCAAGCACGCCTACATCCATAAAATCTTTTCCGACTATAGCGAACAGGAGCTGCAGGAGGCCATTCACACGCTGGAGGTCTTTTTTGAGCATGACGGCTCCATTGAGCGGGCAGCCGCCGCGCTGTTCATCCATAAAAATACGCTCCAGCTTCACCTGCGCAAGATCGCGCAGCGCACGGGATATGATCCCCGATCTCTGCGCAACAGCGCCGTGTTTTATCTCGTCATCTACTTTTATCAGGATCTTCATCTGCTCCAGCAGTCGCTGTGAATAGTACACGTAACAGAAAAAACGAGAAATACATGTTGTCAAAAACATATATTTCTCGTTTTTTCTATGTTAAAATTTTTCTGTAAATTGAAAGAATAAATGGTATCATCATTGGATTTCGAAGGAGGTTTTATCATGACTGGCATTCCTTTGCTCATTGTCTTTGCGCTGGCCATCGTGCTCATGATCGTGGCCATCTCCAAGTTCCGCATCCATCCCTTCCTGTCCCTCATGGGGACTTCGCTGCTGCTGGCCATTGTAGTCGGTCTGCCGCTGGGAAAGATCCCCGGCATCATCGGCGCCGGATTTTCCGGCACATTCGCCAGCATCGGCATCGTCATCATCCTCGGCGCGCTCATCGGGCTGATTCTGGAGCGCACGGGGGCCGCGATCCGGCTGGCTGATGTGGTCATCCGCTGCGTAGGGGAAAAGCATCCTCAGCTGGCGATCATGCTCATGGGCTGGATCGTCTCCATCCCTGTTTTCTGCGACAGCGGATTTGTCATCCTGAACCCGATCCGCAGGGCGCTCTGCCAGAAGCTGAAAACAGCGTCGCCGATCGGTATGGCCGTCGCGCTGTCCGCCGGTCTTTACACCTCGCATGTGTTCATCCCGCCGACGCCCGATCCGATCGCTGCCGCCGGCTCCCTCGGTCTGGCTGATAATCTGGCCGCCGTCATTCTGGTCGGCGTAATCGCTTCCGTCCCCGCCCTGATCGCCGCCTATCTCTTTTCCCTCTATATCGGCAAAAAGAATATACCGACATCGGAAACCGACGCCTCCGCTGATATGAAGGATATGACCAAGACGTATGAAGAGCTTGTCGCGGAATACGGTACGCTGCCAAGCGCCGCGGCCTCGTTTGCGCCGATCATCATGCCCATCCTGCTCATGGCGCTGGGCTCGGTGGTCAGCATGATGAAGCTTTCCGGCCCCGTTCCGGAGCTCATCCGCTTCCTAGGCACACCGATCATCGCACTGTCGGTCGGCGTCCTGCTCGCGGTTTATGTCCTGTACGCCACCGGAAAGATGGATAAGTTCTACGATGTGACGGAGACTACCTTGAAAACCGTCGGACCGATTCTTTTTATCACAGCTGCCGGCGGTGTTCTCGGCAAAGTCATCACTGCCGCAGGATTCGTCGAATTTATGAAGGAAAACGCTGCGTTCCTCGCTTCTGTCGGCATCTTCTTCCCCTTCATCATTTCCTCGATCCTGAAAACAGCACAGGGTTCTTCGACCGTCGCAATCACGACGACGGCCGGCATCATGGGCATGTTCTCGGATCCTTCCTCGATGATGGCCGCGCTCGGTCTCAATACGGAAATGGCTGCGCTGCTGACTGTTATGGCGATCGGCGCCGGCGCCATGACGGTTTCCCACGCCAATGACAGTTATTTCTGGGTAGTCACGAATTTCAGCGGGATGGAGCCGCAAAGCGGCTATCGGACCCAGACGATGATGACGCTGGTCGTCGGTATCGTCTCGATTCTCTCCATCTGGGTGGCTTCGCTCTTCCTGCTCGGTTAGGAGGTATCGCCATGAAACTCAAGCATATCGTTATCGCCGTAGATTCCTTCAAGGGAAGCCTTTCCTCGATGGAAGCCGGAAAAACCGCTGCCGAGGCATGCCGGAAGCTGATTCCCTCCGCCCGCATCGACATTTTCCCGTTGGCAGACGGCGGGGAGGGTACGGTTGATGCGCTGACGGACGGGCTTCATGGACAAATCATCCCCACCACCGTCACCGGCCCGCTGCAAAAACCGGTAAAAAGCCGTTACGGCCTGCTGCCGGATTCCCATACCGCCGTCATCGAGATGGCAGATGCCGCGGGCCTCACGATGGTTCCGCCAACGCAGCGAAATCCCCTGAACACCACGACATACGGACTTGGTGAGCTCATCCTGCAGGCCATATCCGATGGCTGTCGGGATTTTATCATCGGGATCGGCGGCAGCGCCACCAACGACTGCGGACTCGGCATGCTGACCGCCCTTGGCTGGCGCTTTCGCAAAGCGGACGGTTCTGCGGCGGGAATCTGCGGCAGGGATCTGGCTGACATTGCCGCAATCGACGGAAGCGGCGCAGACCCCCGGCTGAAAACCTGCCGGTTCCGCATCGCCTGCGACGTGACCAACCCGTTATGCGGCCCGGACGGCTGCTCTGCCGTATTTGGACCGCAAAAGGGTGCGACGCCGGAAATCGTCGCAGCAATGGATCAGTCCATCCGTCATTTCGCAGAGCTCGCCGAGGCGGCACAGAAAAAGCACGGCATAAAACACCCCGGCGCGGGTGCAGCCGGCGGACTCGGGTTTGCGTTTCATACTTTCCTTGGCGGCGAGCTGGTCCCCGGAAGCCGGCTTTGCCTCGAAGCCATCGGTGTACGCGACGCGCTGAAGGATGCCGACCTTCTCATCACCGGCGAAGGCCGCATGGACCGTCAGACCGCGATGGGCAAGGGACCGGCCGGTATCGCCGCCCTCGCGCACCAGCTGAGGCCCGGCATCCGCACGGTCGCAGTCTGCGGCTGCGCCCTTCCGGATGCCGAAGCGGTCAATGAACACGGTATTGACGCCTATTTCCCCATTCTCCATCTGCCTATGCGTGCGGAAGAGGCCATGGAAGAAAAAACAGCGCGGCAAAACCTCCGCCAGACCGTCACGCAGCTGATCCGTCTGCTTCGTGATTGAATTCATCCCCCAAACCAAAACACCCCGGCATAGTTGATATACAACCATGCCGGGGTGTTTTGCGTAAAACCTGTTTTGTTCGCTCAGAACAAGCCGAGCGTCTTGAGCGCCAGCACCCAGCCGAACAGCGTCAGGCAGGAAAAGGCGCTGGTATAGACCACGCAGTTCCCCGCCAGATCCGCATCGCTTCCCATCTGCTGTGCCATGGCAAATCCGGCTACGGCGCAAGGCGAGGCGAAGATGGCCAGCAGCGTAATGAGCTCCATATCCCGAAAGCCGAGATAAACCGCCAGCCCGAGCATGATGCCGGGAACGATGAGCAGACGGGCAAGAACGCAGGCAGCGAGCTGCGGCAGATGCGCATGAAAGCTGCCGCCCTTGAACGATGCGCCGAGAATGATCAGCGCGACCGGCGTCGTGGCCGCCGCAACCTGACCGATTGGCTTCAGCACAGGCTTGGGTACGGGGATGCCCAGCACCAGAAACGCCACGGCCGTAAGCGCGCCGAGAATCATCGGATTCTTCAGTACGCCAAGCAAAATGCCCGGCAGATAAAACCGGCCGCCGCGAAAGGTTTCCAATATGAACACGGATACGATATTGTAAATCGGCACGATGATCGCAATCATCATCGTCGGGATAGCCAGATGATCGTCGCCGAAGATGTTGCCTACCAGCGGAATCCCCATGAGCACAAAGTTGCTGCGGAACGTCGCCTGAATCATGGCGCCGCGGCGCTTGTTGGAGGGCTCAAAGAAGCAGACCAGCAATGTCGCGATCAATGCGACGGCCAGCACGCCGCCGGCACCGAACAGCATGAGCTTTGGCCGCACCGTCGAGGCAAGATCCGTCGTATAGATATTGAAAAACATCATGCAGAAAAAGAACACGCGAAAGACCATACGGTTTGTATGGACCAGTTCCTCATCCGTCATCAGCTTCGACCGCTTGACGAATACACCCATGAGCATCAGGCAGAACAACGGCACTACAGCGCCGACCGCCACAAAGAAATTACTTAACACCAGTCCCAACTCCCTTTCTCACCAACGGCTTCCCTTTTGCCAGAAATCCGGCGACAGCATGACCAGCAGCGTAAACATCTCCAAACGACCGAGCAGCATCGCAATACACAGGATGCTCTTGGCAAATACGGAAAGGCCCGCATACGTGCAGGTTGCTCCGGCAATCCCGAAGGCCGGCCCCACACTTCCCATCGTCGTGACGCTGATGCTGATCGCATCAAAGCAGCTCAGTCCGTCAGCTGTAAGCAGCAAGGCCCAAAATACAATAAACAGGATATACAGGAAAAAAAACTGACCGACGCGCAGCAGCACTTCCGCATCCACCTTGCTGCCATTCATGCGTACCTCGACAACGCGGCGCGGCGATATTTTCTGATGGACGATAGCCCAGGCATTCCGGACCAGCAGCACCATGCGGGATACCTTCATCCCGCCTGCCGTGGAGCCGGCGCAGCCGCCGCAGATCATCAGGACGAGCAGGATCCCCTTGGAAAACCCCGGCCACTGATCGAAATCCGCCGATACAAAGCCCGTCGTCGAAATCGAGCCGACCTGAAAGCTCGCATAGCGGAAGGCCTGTCCGGGGTCAAGCCCCATGCCATACATCAGGTTCAGTGTGATCAGCAGCATCGCCAGCAATTCCATGGCAAGATACGCTTTAAACTCCGTATTGCGGCGCAGAACGCCCGGACCTTTTCGCCAGACGCGATAATACAGGCCGAAATTTCCGCCGGCCAGAATCATAAAGAAGGTCATCCACCCTTCCAGCGGCATGCTGTCAAAATGCATCGCATTGTCATCATAGGTCGAGAATCCGCCGGTTCCGATGGTGCTCATGGCATGCGTCAGCGCATCCATCGGCATCAGGCCGCAGAACAAATAGACCCAGAAAGCCAGAAATGTAAACAAAAGATAGATGCTGAACAATGCTTTTGTCATATCCCGCAGCCGCGGCAGCACGCGCTCGCGGGTCGGCCCCGTCGTTTCCGCATTGTACATATAAACGGTGCTCTGACCGGTCTGCGGCAGAAGCGCGATAAAAATAACGATGATGCCCAGACCGCCGAACCAGTGCGTCATCATACGCCAGAACAGAATGCTCGACGGCTTGTCCGCCAGCTGTTCCATGACCGTCGCGCCCGTCCCGGTAAAGCCCGAAATGCTTTCAAACAGCGCATCCAGCACGCCGAGGTAGCCGCCGCAGACATAAGGGAGCATCCCCAGCGCCGTAGCAAGAATCCAACCCAGCCCCGTGACGGCGATGCCCTCGCGCATGGTCAGCTGGTCGACCTGCACGCGTCCGTTCCAGAGCAAAAAGCCGCCGGTCCCAGCCGCAGTCAGCAGGGAAAGCAAAAAGGCCGTCAGGCTCGGCTCCCGCCCCCACCATGCCATAACGAGCGGAATCAGCAATATGATCGCTTCGGCCATAATCAACCGGCCGAGAATGTAACAAACGATTCGAAAATTCATAGCTTACCATCTTCTGCGCAGGAGATGCGTCCCGGCATCCAGCAAAATAAGAAACGAAAAAATTTCCACACGGCCCAGCACCATAAGAATACTGCAGACCAGCTTCGCCCAGGCGGGCAGAAAATGCAGGCTTTCCAGCCCAAACAGAGCCGCCGTCGACCCGGTACTCGTCAAACATCCGGCGGCAACGCCCATCGCCTGCATCAGCGTGATGCCCGTCAGGGAAATCAGCAGAGAAAACAGAACAAAGATCAGCATATAAAGAAAGAAAAAGGCCAAAATGCGTCCCGCGATCTTGGCGCCGACCGGCAGCCCATCCAGCCGGACACTGACCACCATATGAGGATGAAGCGTCCGGTGCAGCTCGGCCCGCGCCATGCGCAGCAGCACCATCAGGCGCATGACCTTGAGTCCGCCTGCCGCCGACCCGATACAGCCGCCGACAAAGACCAGCAGAAACAGCACATACCGGTCAAAATCCGGCCAAGTCCAGAACGGAGCCGAAGCAAATCCATTGGTCGACAGGAACGACAGCGCCTGAAAAAGACCGTACCGCAGGCTCTCGTCCGGCCCATAAAGCCCCCTGAGGTAAAGATGAACCGATACGGCCAGCCCCGCGGCCAGCAGAACGGCGAGAAAAGCGCGAAGCTCCGCATCCTGCCAGAGCAACCAGAGGGACCGGCTGTGCCATGCTTTCCAGCAGAGCAACAGATTCAGCCCCGACAACAGCATCGCAAAGCCGGCCGCAAGTTCCAGCAGTCCGTTATCATAAAAAAGAAACGAATGCATCGAACTTCCGCCGCTCGATGAAAGCGTCATCATCGCGCGCATCAGGGCATCGGCCGGCGAAAGCCCGGCCAGAAAAAACAGGACAGCCGCCAAAAGGGTCAGGCCGCCGTAGACACCGGCACCCTGCCGGACGGAGCGCGCCATACGATTCCAGACGGGGCTGAAGAAGATGGTCTGCCGCGCCGACAAGGTAAGGCCAAAGCAGCCGCTGACCTGCGGCAGCACCGTGACCAGTATGACGATGAAATTTAATCCGCCCAGCCAGCTCATGATACTGTGCCACAGCAGAAGGGCATGCGGCAGCCCTTCCCGTTCAAAGGGCAGGCAGGAAAGGCCGGTCGTCGTCAACGAAGAAATGCTTTCAAAAAAAGCAGACGCGGGATCCGGAAGCAGCCCGGACAGATAATACGGCAGCAAGCCGATTATACCCATAAGCGGCCAGACCAGAACCATGAACAGCGCGCCCTCTCTGGTCGTGAGCTGGCGCATATGATCCCGTCCCAGCCACATCATAAAGCTGCCGAGCAGCAGAGCGATGCCGGCAGGCAAAGGAAAAAGGCGGTATTCCGGCTCCGACCAAATCCATGCCGCGGTCATGGGAATCAGCAGCGCCAACCCCATGACCGCGGCCATCCGGCCCATCAGCACCCAGAACAGATCCAGTCTGTCCCTCTTTTCCATGTTCCTGTCCTCTCAATCTTTTCCTTTAAAATAACGGATAACCTTCTGGGCAAATTTCGTCCGGATAAACAAAATGGTCCGATCGCCCGGCTGCAGGATCGTGTTGCCGTTCGGAATGACAGCTTCGCTGCCGCGCACATAGGCGCAGACCAGACATTCCCGCGGCAGCTTCACATCCATCAGCCGCCGGCCGGCCACCGGCGCTCCGTCCTGAACGATGACCTCCACGGCCTCCGCCTTGGCCCCCTCCAGCAGCGATACGGAAACAACGCCGCCACGGCGCGCAAAAGCCAGAACCTCGCTGGCAGAAAGAAGCCGCGCCGACAGAACGATATCCACGCCGACCTTCTCCATGAGATCCACATATTCATTGCGGGCTACCCGGACGACTGTCTTTGTCCGGTTGCCCGAAAGATGGCGTGCCAGCAGGGCAAGCATCAGATTCAGCTTATCGTCCTCCGTCAGGCAGACGACAACATCCGCTTCGGCCACGCCTTCCTCCATGAGCAGGTCGATATCCGTACCGTCGCCGCATATCGCCATGCCCTTCGTGAGCCGGCCGGCCACCAGCTGACAGCGGTCGCGGCTCTTGTCGATGATCTTAACCCGGACGCCCTGCCGGTCAAACATCGACGCCAGCGCGCGCCCCGCGCGTCCCGCGCCGATGATAATCACGCGGTGCAGCTTGCGCGCATCCCTCTGCACGAAGCTCTGGCTGAACTTCTCAATCTCCTCAGGAATCCCGATGAAATACGCATTGTCGTGCGGCAGCAGACAGTCATCGCCATGCGGGATAATCATGCGGTGATCGCGGAAAATCATACCGGCCAGAACGCCCTTCGGCAGCTCGACGTCGCGCAGCGGCACATGCGCCAGCGGCGAGTGGCGCTGCACTTTCGTCTCGAACAGCCGGATCCTGCCATGCGCAAAATCCTCGACATCAAGCGCCGCCGGCGTCATGAGAATCCGGTTGATTTCATTCGCCGTAATAAGCTCCGGATTCAGCATGAGGTCGATATCGAAATTCTCCTTCAGATAATCTTTCGCCTCACTCATGAACTGCATATCGCGAATGCGCGCGATCGTATGGCGGATGCCGTGCTTTTTGGCCAGAATGCAGCAGACCATGTTGACCTCATCGCTGGCCGTCACCGCAATGAGAATATCCGAATCCCGGATATCCGGATCGTTCATGGTAATCGGACTTGCTCCATTGGCCGCTACCGTCAGCACGTCCAGCGTATTTTTCGCCGCTTCCAGCTGATTCTCATCCTGATCGATGACGATCACATCGAATTGTTCCTTTGATAAAAGCTCCGCAATGCTGTACCCCAGCTTGCCGGCACCAACCACTACGATACGCAACCGATTTCCCTCCCGCTGCTTCTCTGCCCGTAAAACGCGCCTGATTCTATCTGATTATAGCACAAAACCACCGTCTTTACGACTTCCGGCCCGGAGCCGTGCCAAAGGCTTTTTAGCGAAGCTCCGTCGCAGGTTCCCGCAGAGGCACGGCTATCCGCGTGATAAATCCATCCGGGTCAGCCGTGCTCATATCCTCCAGAATGCTTTCTTCATACGAAAAATCACCGACCCGGCAGCCATGTGCGCGGATATAATCGCGCAGCAGGGCATAAGCCTCCGCCGTATCGTCGTAATCGCCCCGGAAACAGGTGACAAGATACCGCCCGGCCGGACGGATGTGACGATACGCCCGCCGGACGCCGCGCCATGGCGGATCGACCACCGTGAAAAAATGACTGATAATGCCCTCGCGCCCCGGCTGCAGAAAATCCTCCGCGGCGATCATCGCCCCAACGCCAAGCCCCGCGCTGATCTGCTGTTCGGCCGCATACCGCTCGTGCTCCGCCGCGATCTGCTCCACCGTCGGCCAATCCTCGCCGGCGGCCTGCTTCCGCGCACTGCGCGACAGGATGAGCCGTGCGGCCGGAAGCTCCTTTTCCGCTACGCGGCCGCAGACGATGGTGCGTGACAGCGCGAGCAGACGACGCTGATTTTCCACGATCCGGAGACTCCGCTTCATGCCGTCCAATTCCCGCTTCAGCCATTCCTGCTGGCGGCCCAGCAGCTGATCCAGCCGCTCAGGACTGCGGTGCTCCATGTAGTCCCGGATCTCCGCCAGTTCCAGACCCATGCTGCGCATCATGCGCAGCCGGTAAAAGGGATAAAACTGCCGGAAGGAATAACTCCGATACCCGTTCGGCGCGACATGATCCGGCCTGAAAATCCCCTGCGCATCATAATAATGGAGCGTCCGCTTATTAACGCCGACGATTTTTGCAAATTCACCGATAGGAAAGAAAAGCCTGCGCTTCATGACATAGCCCCCTTGACATTACAGTTACTGTATCCTTTAAGATAAGGATACAGCAACAAGACACGAAAGGAAAGCTTATTATGATACGATCTGAAACCATGACTCCGCTGGCGCAGCGGTTCAGCTTGTTTTCCCTGCTGCGCTTTGCCGCTCCCTCTATCGGCATGATGCTCGTCATCGCGCTCTACACAGTGACTGACGGCATATTTATCGGCCGCTATGCCGGCGCACAGGCTTTGGCGGCTTCCAATATCGTCT
Source organism: Wylensekiella montiformis (assembly GCF_009697385.1). Lineage (GTDB taxonomy): Bacteria > Bacillota > Negativicutes > Selenomonadales > Selenomonadaceae > Selenomonas_A > Selenomonas_A montiformis. Next base: position 4,951 of record NZ_VUNL01000005.1, on the reverse strand, counting down.
ATCCGGCCATCAATCTGGTTTTCGGCCTGTCGATCATGCTGGCATCCGGCGGATCGGCACTCGTCGCCAAAAACCTCGGAGAAGGAAAACAAAAAGGCGCGGCACGCCGCTTCACACTGATCACGGCGGCCGGTGCGGCAGGCGGCCTGCTGCTGGCCCTCTTCCTCGGAATCTTTCTGGAACCTGCCCTGCGGTTTCTCGGGGCCAGTCCGGCCATGATGCCGCAATGCCTGGACTATCTCGGCATTTTGCTCCCGTTTTTCCCGGCCGCCGCCCTTCTCCCACTCTTCAACGCCTTCTATATCGCTGACGGACGCCCCATGCAAGGATTTCTCGTCTCGGTCGCCAGCGGGCTTGCCAATGCCCTGCTCGACTACCTTTTCCTTGCTCATCTCGGCATGGGCATCCGCGGCGCCGGTCTGGCCACGGGACTGGCCGACCTGCTCGCAGCGCTCATCGGCCTGCTCTACTTTTCCCGTTTCAGCCGCACGCTGCGTTTTTCCCCGTTCCATTTCGAGCCCGCCGCCATGCGTCAGGCCTGCGGCAACGGCATATCCGAACTCGTCACACAGCTGTCCGTCGGCATCGTGACGCTGCTTTTCAACCGCATCACCTTCGTCTGGGCCGGTGAAAACGGTGTCGCCGCAATCTCCGTCATTCTTTACGCGGAAATGCTGCTGACTTCCCTTTTCATGGGCTTCACGAACGGAGTCGCTCCTGTATTCTCCTACCATTACGGCGCCCGCCGTCAGGATGAGCTCATCCGCCTCCTGAAACTCAGTCTGGCGGCAATCGCAGCCGGCGGCGTACTGGCCTTCTCCCTGTCCCGCCTGACGGCCGAACCGCTCATCCGCCTTTTCCTGCCCGGCGGCGGCGATGTATTCCACCTGACACTCGCCGGCTTTCTCCCCTTCTCGCTGAGCTTCCTGTTCGTCGGCTTCAACATCTTCGCCATCGGGTTCTTCACCGCGCTTTCCAACGGACGGACCTCCGCCCTGCTTTCCTTCACACGCAATCTCGCAGGCGTCGTCATCTTCCTGCTGGTTCTGCCGCGCCTTCTCGGACTTACGGGCGTATGGCTCGCTGTCCCCGCCGCCGACGCCGCCGCGCTGCTGCTCGCCCTCTTCTGCCTGTCCGCGGAAAACAAAACGCTGCTGCGTCAGCACCGGCAAAAAGCAAAAGCCGCATTACACAAAGCCTGCGGTGAAACCTGATCTCGGCTCCCAGTGCAGCAAAAAGAGCTGCCTGCTCATCGGCGCACATCGTCCAATGAGCAGACAGCTCTTTTACATTGTCCGGACTCAGGCAATCTGGCCGGGATATTCCACCCGGCGAATTTCCTTCACCCGATTCGATTCATCGACCAAAACGACCGTCGGCCGGTAGGATCTGGCTTCTTCTTCGGAAAAAAGCGCATAGGCCATGATGATCACGACATCGCCGACCTGAGCGCAGCGCGCCGCCGCGCCGTTGAGACATATGACGCCCGAACCGCGCGGTCCCGGTATCGTATAGGTTTCCAGACGCGCCCCGTTATTGTTATCCACTACCTGAACGCGCTCATTCGGCAGAATCCCCGCCTGATCCATGAGGTCTGCATCGATCGTAATGCTCCCCATATAGGAAAGATTCGCCTCCGTCACCGTCGCACAGTGAATCTTTCCCTTTAACATATTGAGAATCATTTTCGCTTCACTCCTTCCTCACGGCTCCAGAATCACATTGTCGATAAGCCGCGTCGCGCCGATAAAGACCGCCAGCGACAGCAGGCTCTCTTCCGTCACGGTTTTTGTCTCCATCAGCGCCGGGAACGTAGTGAGCGCCACATAATCGATTCGCGCCAGCGGCTCTTTTTTCAGCTCCTCTGTCACAGCCGCCTTAAGTGCCTTCGCATCGCGCTCGCCTGCAGCAAACGCCTCCTTTGCCCGGCCGAGGCTTCTCGACAGCACCGCTGCTGCCGTGCGCTCTTCCCCGCTCAGATACGCATTGCGCGAGCTGCGCGCCAGACCGCTTGCTTCGCGGCAGATCGGCACCATAACGATCTCAACGGGAAGATTCAGATCACGCACAAAGGAACGCACCACGGCGACCTGCTGGGCATCCTTCTGACCAAAAAACGCCCGGTCCGCGCCCGTAATGGCAAAGAGCTTCGTGAGCACCGTCGCTACGCCGCGGAAATGCGTCGGGCGTCGGGCGCCTTCAAGAACCTGCGTAACATGACTTTCCACGCTCACATAACTGCCGAATTCATCCGGATACATTTCCTCCGGCGCCGGATGAAAGACCGCCGCAACGCCTTCCTGTTCCAGCAGCGCACAGTCCGCCGCAAAAGCGCGCGGGTACTTTTCGTAATCCTCGCCCGGCGCAAACTGCACGGGATTGACAAAAACCGAGGCGACGACGACATCCGCCGCCTTTTTTGCCGCGCGCATCAGCGTCATATGCCCCTCATGCAGCGCGCCCATCGTCGGGCAGAGTCCGATCGTTTTGCCCGCACCTTTTGCCGCCCGGCAAAACTCCTGCATCTCTTTTACCTTCGTAAACACCTTAAGCTTCATTCCCACACAACCTCTTTCCTATGATTCTTCTCATCGCGGCGCACCCAGAAATTGGCGAAAAGCGAGCCGGATACATTATGCCAAACGGAAAAAATCGCACCGGGGATAGCGGCCGCCGGACTGAAATAAAGAAGCGCCAGACTTGCCGCCAGTCCCGAATTCTGCATGCCAACCTCGATGGAGACCGTCCGCGCCTGCCGGCTGTCCATATGGAAAAACCGGGCCATCGCATAGCCGAGCGCCAGCCCGAAGCCGTTATGCAGCACAACGAGCAGTGCCATCAACGGGCCGACCGCAAAAAGTTTCGCCGACGAAAGCGCGACCACCCCGCCGACAAGCAATACAATGCAGACGACGGAAAAAAGAGGCAGAACCGGCGCAAGACGCGCCGCAGCCCGTCCGCAAAAATGATGCACCAGAAGTCCCAAAAGCACCGGCGCCAGCACCATCTCCGCAATCGACAGCATCATCGAAGAAAACGACACCTCGATATACGCCCCCGCAAGGAAATACGTCAGCGCCGGCGTCACAACAGGCGCGAGCAGCGTCGTCGTCATCGTCATCGAAACAGAGAGCGCCACATCTCCGCGCGCAAGGTACGAAATCACATTCGACGCCGTACCGCCGGGACAAGCACCGAGCAGGATCACACCGATCGCCAGCTCCGGCGGCAGCCGGAACAGCGCGACAAGCGCATAAGCGACGAGCGGCATGATGATAAACTGCGCAAAAACGCCGATTGCGACACGTCGCGGCTCCTGCAGTACGCGCCGAAAATCACCGAACGAAAGCGTCATGCCCATGCCGAACATCACCAGTCCGAGCATCCAGCTCACATACCCGCCGACCCAGGTCAGGGTCCGGGGACAGAGCGCGCCGAGCACACCGGCTGCGACGACGAGCAAAGCCATATAACGGACAATGCCCCTACAGATTTTCTCCAATAGAAAAACCTCCTTCAACCGATAAAGTTTTCGAGGCAAAAGAAGTTCATTCTGCAAAGGCTTCCGCAAAATCAAAAAGCGCCTTTCGGAATAAGACCTGAAAGGCGCGCTAATAAGCCCGAAAAAAGTGTACAAACCACCCGGGAATTCGCACGGATGTCCTTCCTGTCTCAGTCCGCATGGATCTAAGCAGTAACAACCGCAGCATATCGATTTTGACAGAAAAGTATAACTCACCATTGTGATGTCATCTTTTGCCACCTGCCTTATCTTATCATAACAGCCGGCAGAATACAATGCACCCCGGCCCGACTTATCCACATTCCCTGCAGAATAAACAGTGGATAATGTGGATAACTTCCATGCCGCACCGTGTAAACCACGGAATAAAACATAAATCCCTCTGCAAACCGTGCAAAAACCTGTGGATAACTTCCAGCGGGAAGATAAACGGATAGAATGCTTTGACAAAAAGAGCCCATGGCAAATGCGGTTAGCATTTTACCATGGGCTCTTCTGTGCAACACAAAAGGATCAGAGCGATGAGGTGCAGTGCGGACATTTCGTCGCATCTTCAGCAATTTCCATGCGGCAGTAGGGACAGAGGCGGGCAGGTTTCGCCTCTGCCTTCTTTGGCATGATACGGTTGACCTGCTTGATGAGCAGGAAGATCGCAAAAGCGACAATCAAAAAATCGATTACAGAATTGAGAAACGAGCCGTAAGCGATAACCGGCAGACCGGCTGCTTTGGCCTCCGCCAGTGATGTGGCCGGCTGACTGGAAAGATTGAAAAATAAATTGGAAAAATCAACCTGTCCCAGAAGAAGTCCGATCGGCGGCATAAGAATATCATTGACAAATGAGGTTACAATTTTGCCGAAGGCAGCGCCAATGATGATACCCACAGCCATATCGAGGACGTTTCCCCGCATGATAAATTTCTTGAATTCGTTCAGCATAAAAACTCCTTCTCTTTTAGAAAAAAGGACATCCACAAACATGGATGTCCTTGATGAAACCGGCAACTTCCTATCCTCCCAGCCCGTCTCCAGACAAGTACTTTCGGCCTCTGAATGCTTAACTACTGTGTTCGGTATGGGAACAGGTGGAACCATTCAGGCATCGTCACCGGATATTCAGTTCTTGAGTGCAGATACACTCAAAACTAGACAGAAGAAATTGTTTCGAACATTTTAGATGGTTAAAGGATAACCGAGCCGCTTTCTTTTTAACGGATACTCCTCACTCCACTTTCGTTTCGCTCGGAGTAAGCGACTCACTATCGTTTGCGCGTCACTTACGTTCCTTCAAACGATGTTCCCTGCTTAAGTTAAGCCCTCGACGGATTAGTAGTAGTCAGCTTCATGCCTTGCGGCACTTCCACATCTACCCTATCTACCTTGTCTTCTTCAAGGCGTCTTACTAGATTACTCTATGAGATACTTCAT
>NZ_VUNL01000004.1 GCF_009697385.1 Wylensekiella montiformis | reverse complement strand
CTGATGTGGTATGATAGACATGGCGATCGGGTCTCCTTTTGTAGAAGTTTGTTGCAACCAATATTCTACGGGATTCGGTCGCTTTTGTATATCCCTCCAGTCTCACATCTATTGTAAACCTACAAAAAAGTCTGCTCTGTTCCACCTTTTGGGTTGAAATTTCTGCGGAAATATAGTATTATAAATGCGGGAGGACATCTATATCTCGTATATAGATGCAGGCAAAGGTATAGAGGCGGCAAAAGCGGGGACGTTCGGTTGTTCCCGCTTTTGTATTGCCTGTATGATCCGCCTGTCGGATAAAAGGAAACCGGGTCAGCATGAGTTTCAGACGCTCCTTGACCCGTTAACATCGAATAAAGGGAATCGGAAACGGTTCTTAAGAAAAGGATTCAGATATGACAAACAGGATTTATGCGCTGGTCGGGCCGCATGGCGCCGGAAAATCAACCATGGCCTTTCTGCTCAAGGAAATGGGCATTCACTATATTCCCGTCTACACGACTCATATTTTCCCGAAGGGAGACCGCCGGACGGATAAAAATCTGGAGTTTTATCGCAGCGTAAGCCGCGAAGAACTGAGCCGGCTGGATCTTGTCGCGCAGTTCACGCATAAGGGAGACATCTACGGCGTAAGAAAGGAAGATATCCTTGGCGCGCTGGAGCATCACCGCATCAGCATCATGATTATGGAAGGCTCCGGCATCCATCAGCTCGGCAAATTCATCAAGAAGAATCTCTTCACCGTCTACCTGATGGCCGACTGTATGACGCTCGTCAAGCGCATGCTGGATATGGGTTGCTCTAACGAGGAGATCAAATACCATCTGCAGTACGCCGAAAATAATCATGAATTCGACAACTGGAAAATCACGGACTATGTGATCAAGAATACCGGCACTCCCGCTCAGGCGGTTGACCAGCTGCTCGCCATCATGGGCCTGACCGCCGTTGTCCCGCCGGATCAGTTTACCAGACTGACCAATTAAAACTCAAACCAAAATCAAGCGCCGCTCCTGACAAAAAGGGGCGGCGCTTTTCTGCGCCTTCGGCTTGCGTTCTTGGTATTTCATAGTAAACTATTAGTAGGGGAAAAAAGGGAATTTTGGGTTCTGTTTTTTAATGGAAGGGAGTCGAGACATGTTATCAAAACTTCATAAGCAGAGCGGCGCCATGCTGGTCATAACGGCCGTTCTGCTGCCGTTCCTTTTCGCGGGCACCGGACTGGCCGTCGATATGGGAAATCTCTACTATCACAAGGCGCGTCTGCAAAACTCCGTCGATGCTGCGGCTCTCGCCGCGGGACATGCCTACGCCGATACAAAAGGGGACACGAATGCGGCCAAGAACACCGCTGTCCGGTATCTCGATATCAATCATGGCGAGAACAGCTATACGCTGAACGGCATCACGTACAAGACGCCGGCGAATTCCGCCACCCGTCTGACCGTCGAAGCAACCGAAACCGTGCCGCTGTATTTCCTCAAGCTGTTCCGCTCACAGCCGGTTCAGAATGTTTCGGCAAAAGCCACCGCGCAGATTGCCAAACAGGGCGGCAAGGTTCCGAAGATCTTCGAATACGCCATGATCGGCGGCTACGATGGCAAGCCGCCGGCGGATAAAAGCATGGGCGGCCTCAACGACATCCGCAACGCATTGGTCTTTCATACGGCCGATATTGACATCAAAGGAAAGGTTCATTCCAATGGATCCATTTACCTTGACGATACGTTTCAGGACAAGAACAGCCGCACGTATTTCGTCACCAGCAGCTCTCTTTCCGTCACGGCGAAAAAGGACGCCGACCTCTGGGCCAATTACCGCGACAATTATTACGAGCATTATCTGAACGGACAGGACAGCACATGGTCCAACGGAAAACAGACCTATTACGCCGACGACGATCTTTCGCATGTAGACCCGGCTCATACCCATGACGATAAAATCGCGACGAATGAATCATGGGGACGCGGTTTCACGTGGCGCTACTATTACCGGATGGGAACGGCCGACAAACAGGATTATACGGCGCAGAACACCGCCTCATCGCCGATCGATATCTCCCTTTCCAAGACGAACGACATGACCAGCTCGCTCTACGATCTCATCGAAGCGTATCGAAACATGAGTTTGGCGGAACGGGAAAAGGCTCATGTCTATATCGATACCGACGGAAATTACAGCGGAAATTTCACCGGCTACCGCGGCTATCAGCTGAATCCGAGCCACACGACGAATATTTATCCGGGACTGACCTGCAGCGATTTTCAGACCACTTATTCTTCTTCCGAATCCTATAAAGTCTGGGATAACGTCTACAAAATCGTCATCGTCGACGGCGACCTCAGCGTAAACATTCCCGCCAATCAGAAGCCGGACAACGACAACGACCATCTGCTTCTGATCTCGCTGCACGGCAACATCTCCCTGCAGGGAAGCTCTCCGTTCCATGGCTTTCTCTATGCGCCGAACGGCACCGTGCTCATCGATGGAAGAGCCGACGCGGACATCGCCGGCAGCATCGTGGCCAAATCGATTTTCATGACGACGGGCGGCCAGCGCATCTCCGCCAGCAACCGCACCTTCACCAGCGACGGCAGCTCCTCGGAGCTTTCCGGAACGTACGTCGTATCACTGGTCAGCGACGACTGATACCTCCGCCATGCCGCACAAGCTCCGGCCTTTCACCGCAGACGGCTCCCCTGTTTCAGGCCGAGACGGCGAGCCGCACCGGACGGAAGCTCCAGCACGGCCCATGCGGAAGGACACCAGGAAAGTCCAATCCATGGACGAAGCCCCGCGGCAATCCGGATCACGCGGTACTCCCGGTCCAGATAAACCGCATCGATGGCAAACCGCATAAAGCACATGTGGATGCTGCTGCACGGCACGATGAGCAGGCCCTGTCCTTCCGTCAGGCGGCGGCGCCCCATCAGTCCGAAAAAACGAGTCCAAAAAGAATCCGCCACTTCGATCCGAAGCGGCGGATTTTCTATTCCGTCCGGAGATACCGGCCGCATGATCCGCATCTTCCGGTTTCTCTTTCTGTCCATGATTTACCTCCTCAGCGTCCGAGAAAGCTCTTGGCGATATTCATGACCGCCGGCCCGAGCGCCACGATGAATATCGCCGGCAAAATACAGCCGACCAACGGCAGGACGATCTTGACCGGCGCCTTGAGCGCCATGGCCTTGACCCATTGACGATGGCGCTCCCGCACATTGTCGGCCTGAATGCGCAGTGTATTGGCCATATTGGTTCCGAGTTTTTCCGACTGGATGATCGAGGTGACGAACAGCGACACCTCCTGCACCCGGCAGCGGACCGCCATGGCTTTCATGGCCTCCCGGCGCGTCATGCCCATGCTGACGTCATTGAGCATATGGCGGCACTCGTCGTTAAACGGCCCCTTCATGCGCGAAGAAATCTTTTTGATGGCCGCGTCAAAGGAGAGGCCGGCTTCGACGCTGACACAGAGCAAATCAAACGTCTCGGGCAGTTCCCGCCGTATCTGCTCCTGACGCGCGCGGATAGTCCGGTTCAGCGTGGAAAAGGGCAGCACCGCGCCGATCACCGCGCCCAGCAGACAAAAGGTCAGCTTCTGGATGAGCTCATAGGAGCTGGACATCACGGCGAGGAACATCATGCCGCCAAACAGAACCGGCATGACCGCCACGACCAGCATGAAGTTGTCCGGCGTCCATGATCCCGTCTTTCCCGCCGCTGCGATCTCACCCTCCAGCCACTGGTAGATTTCACGCGGCGCGAGCTGATGCATCTTGCGGTTGGCCCAGGCCCGCGCCGGTTCGATCACGCGGTATTTAAACGGAATATCGGCTTTTTTGCGCGGCGCGCGCCGCACTCCGGCCATAACCTGATCCGCCCATGGCGTACTGGTTCCTCCCGCCTGCTCCATGGTCCGGATGCTGCGGATGCGCTGGCGAATCTGGTCCTTCGGCTCCACTTTGCGCTTGAAGAGTCCGTAAAGCAGCAGAAAGAAAAGCAGGCTGACCGACAGGGAAAAGAGGATCAGCAGGATCGTCATCAGAATCTTACCTCCTGTGCAAAATGCTGCGACTCGAAAAATCCTTCGGGCAGCTCGATGCCGTTCTGACGGAACTTTTCAAGGAACGTCGGCTGCAGTCCCGTGCAGTCGAAATGACCGACGGCCTTGCCGTCCTCATCGAGTCCCGTCTGCTGATAGCGGAAAATATCCTGCGTCGTGATGGTATTCCCCTCCATGTGCTGTACCTCGGTGATATAGGTGATCTTACGGCTGCCGTCGCGGATGCGCGACTGCTGCACGACCAGATCGATGGCCGAAGACACCTGCTCGCGGATCGCCCGCACCGGCAGATCCAGTCCGCTCATGAGCACCATCGTCTCCAGACGGGACAAGGCGTCGCGCGGACTGTTGGCATGCGCCGTCGTCAGCGATCCGTCATGACCGGTATTCATGGCCTGCAGCATATCCAGCGCCTCGCCGCCGCGGACCTCGCCGACGATAATGCGGTCCGGGCGCATGCGCAGGGCGTTGCGCACCAGATCGCGTATCGTGATCGCGCCCTTCCCCTCAAGATTGGCCGGCCGCGATTCCAGCGTCACGACATGATCCTGCTGCAGGCGCAGCTCGGCTGCATCCTCGATGGTGACGATGCGCTCATCGTTCGGAATAAAGGATGACAGGACGTTCAGCGAGGTCGTCTTACCGGAGCCGGTACCGCCCGATACGAGGATATTGATCCGGGCCTTGACACAGGCCCGCAGGAAAATGGCCATTTTCTCATCGAGCGTGCCAAAGGCGATGAGATTCTCGACCGAAAACGGCTTCTTGGAAAACTTACGGATGGTCACGCAAGGCCCCAGCAGCGCCAGCGGCGGAATGATGACATTGACGCGGGAGCCGTCCTCCAGACGGGCGTCCACAAGCGGCGAGGACTCGTCAATGCGGCGGCCGATCGGCGTCAGGATTCGCTCGATGATGTGCATGAGATGCGCATCGTCATGGAAGCGGACATCCGTCAGCTGCAGCTTGCCCAGTCGCTCGACGAAGATATGCTGCGGCCCGTTAATCATGATTTCTGTGATGCTGTCGTCCTTCAGAAGCGGTTCGATCGGCCCTAGTCCGAGCATCTCGTCGCGAATCTCCGCCACGATATGCGCACGCTCTCCGAGCGGAACGGCAAACGGATCATTGGCCAGCACCCGTTCGAAATACCGGCTGATGATCGCGTCGACCTGATCCGTATTCTCATGCTTGGCCGTCGCCAGCGCATGCTGCTCTTCCGGCGTCATGCTCTCGACGATGCGGCGATGAATCTTCAGCTTCAGCTTCTGCAGGCTCCGCTCCTCCGACACCTGTTCCGTACTGCCATACGAGGCAAAGATCATCACCTGCCGGTTTTCCGCATTCGGGCGCCCAAGGCGGGCCAATAAGGACATCGCGTTCACTCCTCCGTAAAAAATAGGAATCTATGGAAAGACTGCCCTGCGGCAGCCGCCTTTTTCACGATCAGGGTTCTATTTCTTAGAACCGGTATAGGATTCATTGTACATGGTATAAGTAATCGTAATGGGATCGGGGATGATTTTCAGCCCATCGTTCTTCCCGCCCGGGTTGGACAAAAAGCCGAAAAAGCCCAAAAGACCGCTCTTGCGGTTCAGATCCGAAGTGATCGTCACCTCGACATCCTTCTGCTGCTTCAATGCCTTGTCATCCTTCGCGTTGAGTTTGACTTTACCGATATCCCACAGATACATATTGGTCATGGTTCCATAGTTTTTGTATTTGGCCTGATACGCCGTCGTGCTCCCCGTCACCGAAACCTCGCGGGCAATCGCGCGCGCAGCGTTGTTTAGGGAGATATAGTCGGCAAACATCATGCCGAAGGCCGTAATGCCGGCCAGCAGCAAGAGAAAAAAAGGCAGTATCAGCGCAAACTCCACAATCGACTGACCGCTTTGTTTCCGTTTCATGATACCGCCCCCTTTCATAAAGATGAACTGTTACGTTTCTGCCAATGCGCCGGCATTACTTATTCAACTGGCTGGTTGCACTGGAGAATACATTAGAAATAGCTTCTTTCAAACCGCCCGTATTCGTCAATACAACAGCCAGAGCGACAACAAAGGCCAGAATCAGCGCATACTCGACCATGCCCTGAGCCTTTTCCGACATGTAGCGGCCACGAAGGTAATTCAGAATCTCTAACATTGTTAAGTCCCCCTTGAAAATAGATAAAAATACTTCTTATGTAAAGCCGTATGGCGTCACATCTCATAAATACCGGACGAGCGAGGAAAAAACACCCGTGATGGCCTCGGCCAGCGGCTCGCGGTAGGCGACGAGGATTCCTGCGAACAAGACGACAGCCGCCAGAATCAGCGCATATTCCACAATGCTCTGTCCCCGCTGCGCCTCCTTCCTTCTCTTCATGAAAACTCCTCCTCCCGGCTCAGACCCGGATATCGACGATCTTGCGGATGATCAGCACCGCGATGAGTTCCAGCGCCGCCGCCGCGGCCAGCATCATTTTGCCGATGGCGCTGTCTAGCATCGGCTGCAGATAATGCGGATCGTTCAGATACAAAAAGCCGACGATGGCGAACGGCACCGCGCCGACGATGATGCCGGACAGCTTGCCCTGCGCCGTCAGCGACGAAATCTCGTTGCGCATGCGGATGCGCTCCCGGATCGTATCGCTGATCGTGTCGAGAATCTGCGACAGATTGCCGCCGACCTGACGCTGGATCAGCACCGCCGTAATGACGAGATCGAAGTCCTTGCTCTGCACGCGCTTGCTCATATGGCCGAGCGCGGTTTCGAGGCTTGCGCCGAGCGCGAGCTCGCTGAGCACCTTCTGGAACTCGACGCCGATCGGCGCCTCCATCTCCTTGGCGATCAGCTCCATGGCCTGCTGAAAGCTGAATCCGGCCCGCAGCGCATTGGACATCATGATGAGCGTATCGCCGAGCTGATTGTTAAACGCCTTGCCGCGCCGCGAAATATGAAGCTTCAGATAAAAAATCCCGCCAAAAGCGCCCGCCGCCATGCCAATGAAAAGCATCGGCAGCTTTAATGTGGTCAGGAAGGCGATCAGTCCGCCGAGAACGGCCAGAATGCCCAGCACCACCTCAAACTCCGAGCCCAAAAGCGGCCAGTCGGCCTGCAGCATCATGAGGTCGAAGGAATTGGTCTGCCGCCCGCGCGGGGAAAGGCGCCGGGAAATCTTGCGAATCTTTACCAGCGCCCGCTCCTGCAGCTGCATTCCCGCTTTGGCCTGACGCTCCGCCGCCGACTTTTTCGGCATGGCTTCCTCCTTGCCGGAGAAGTATTCCATGCGCTGCACCATGCTCTTATGATCCTTCTCCCGATGCTTCAGCGGCAGAGTGAGGAGGATAAAGAACAGGAACGACAGAAGGAAAATCATCAGAATGCTCATGGCTGATCCCACCGTATCTGCTTATGGCCGGTCAGCTGAGCCGCCAGCTTGTTGATGCTGCGGGTCAGCTGGCTGTCCGGTTCAATATCGAGCGCCATGCGGCCATTGTCCGCCGCGTTCGATACGATCTGATATTCATTCGGCACGATACAGTCCACCGGATAGCCGAGCTCCTGCTCCAGACGCTTCTGAGAAGCGATATCGCAGGGCGTCACCCGGGTGAAGATCGTGCGGACGATCTCCTCATGGCGGTCCAGCCCCTCGAAGATCTCCAAAGCCCGGCGCATATGCTGCACCTCGAAGCCACCGTTAATCATCGAGACAAGATAGACCGTATCCGACTGCTCCGCGGCGGCAATCGACGTCGGGTTGAATCCCGGCGGCACATCGATCAGCACATAGCGGAACAGGCTCTGCGCCATGTGAATAACGCGGATGAAGGACTCGATCTCCACGCGGTCGCTCAGGCTCGGATTTGCCGTGCCGCACAGCACCTTCACACGATCATTTACCTCGGTAAAATAACCGCTCAGGGAGATCGGCGACAGGAAATCCACATCGCGCACCGCTTCGACGATCGTGCTCTTCGGCTTGAGGTTAAAAAACACCGCCATATCGCCGAACTGCAGGTCGGCGTCGATGATGCCGATTTGTTCGCCCGTCTTATTGGCCAGACACATGGCCAGATTCGCAATGACCGTCGTCTTGCCGCTCTTGCCCTTCGGACTGAAAAAGCTGACCGTCCGGTTCGTCACCTCCATGCCCGTTTTGGCGAACTGCTGCATGGCCTTGACGAGATACTCGCCGGTAAACGGCTTGATGATATACCCGCGCGCTCCCTCGCGCACGAGATGGCTTGCGACCTCCGCCTGCCAGTGATCGCCCATGCAGACGATGGACGTGTCAGGATAAACGCGGCGGAAATCCGCCAGAATCTCCGGCGCATTGCGGTTCTCCACATCGAGCAGGATCAGGTTTGGCTTGAACACACCGCCCTGCCCCAGCGCATCGGAATCGCTCTGATATTTTGCCGCCAGTTCAAAATCCGGCGTCTGATTGATGACATTCGCCAGCTGCTCCATCATCAGACGATTGCCCTCGACGAGCAGAACCCGGTATTTCATCGATCAACACCTTCTTTCAGTGAAATAAACGGCTGAACCAGGAATTGTTGTTTCCCTCATCATAAACCTCATCGTCAAGACCGCGGTTCGTATACTGAGCGGCCATATCGCAGAGCGCATCGCCGAGCGGCGTCTGGTCCCCGCCCAGCACCAGCGGAACGCCATCCTTGATCGAACGGTTCGCCGCCTTGAAATCATTGGGCAGGATATAATCAAAGGATTCGCCCAAAAGCTCCTCAACATCCTCACGGCTGATGCGGGTGACCGAATCGCTGCGGTTCAGCACCAGCCGGATCTTGTTGATATCGTAATTCAGATTTTTCAGCGTGTCGTTGCCGATTTTCATATTTTTGATCGTCGGCAGAAAATCCACAATCCCCAGAAACGTCACAATCGTGCTCATATCCAGCATGCTGAGGTTCAGTACGCTGAACATCGACGTCGTATCCAGCAGCACATAATCAAACATACTGCGCAAATGCTGAATGATCTTCCGGACCTCCGCGGCCTGTATGTTGTATGCCTCATCGAGCCGCTGCGGCGAAGCCAGCACATAGAACCGCGTCTGATCGTGCGTGTACATTGTCAGATACTGTTCCACATGGAACGCGTCGCCCTGCACATGAATGGCATTCTGCGCGTCCGCCAGAGTCTGCTGGGGCATCAGCTGGAGATAATTGCATACATCGCCGAACTGCAGATCGAGATCGGCGAGACAGACACGGTGCCCGAGCCGCGCCAGCTCCGCCGCGACATTGCAGCTGACCAGCGTTTTTCCCACGGCCGAAGCTGTGCTGAAAAAGGTAATCACGGTACCATTGACATTGATTTTCTCTTCTGCCACCGTTTCTCCCCCTCTCTTAGCGCACCGGCCGGATCGTCAGCTCGACGGCGTCTGAGCCAGCGGGCCGCGCCGCCGCAGGCGAGCCGGCATGCAGAGTCTTCTGCCGCTCTGTGCCGGACGCAGACGGTGCGCCCGAAGTCTTTTGTTCCGCTTTTTTCTTCTGCGGTTCTTCCTTCTTCTCCGGAACCGGCGCATTGACGTCGACCTGTTCCATCTTCTGCGTCTCCCGGCGGCCATCCTGATACGCATCCTTTAGCTTCGCCGACATGCGCACCGGCGTTTCCTCATTGACTACGCGCGGCGTGATCAGGATCATGATCTCCGACTTGGCCCGGGTATTGTTATGATATTTGAACAGTTCGCCGATCACCGGAATATCGCCGAGCAGCGGAACCTTGCTCACCGTCTTGCTGTCCTCCGAGTTCAGCAGTCCGCCGATGGCCATGGTCATGCCGGTCGGGATGTTGACCATCGTATCAGCCCGGCGCGTCACCAGACCCGGCATATTGAAGCCGTTCACCGTCACCGCATTCGACCAGTCCAGCCGGCTGACGATGGCCTGAAGATCCGCTGTGATATTGCCCTCATTATCCACCGTCGGCTGAATCAGGTTCAGCTGGATGCCGTACGGCTTATACTCGACCGAAACGGTATCGTTGCTCTTAATCGGCACGGGTATCTCGCCGCCGACCAGTATGCCCGCCGTCTTGCCGCTCATGGTCGTGATGTTCGGACGCGATATGATGCGGGCCTTTCCCTGCGTGACCAGCGCATGAATCTTGGCATTGATCTGCGAAAAATGCGTGTAGAGCCAGTTCCGGTTGTACCAGTGGCTTCCCTTGCTGCGCTCCTGTCCGTATGTTTCGCCGCCGTAATATTCGCCGGTTGTGCCGTCCGTTACCTTGCGCCAGTTCGAATCGGTATCTACGGAAACATTCGTCGGCGAACTGTACTCCATACCGAGCTTCTTGGCATCGTCGGAATTGATTTCGATGACCATGGCCTCGATATTGATCTGGTCCGGATTGACCATCTGCAGCAGGTTCACCACGCGGGCGCTGCTGTCGATCTCCTCCTCGCCGGTGATATCCGACGCTGTATTGGCGGCCGCACCGCTCATCTTCTTATTGACCTGTTTCTTGGAATTGACGGCATCATCGCCGACATAAAGGCAGGCGATCTTAAAGGCCAGATTCTTTTCGTACTGGTTCTGGACATGCCCCTTGAGAAGGATGCGGTCGCCGACCATCGTCACCTCCACATGCGGAAGATCGATGGCCTTCTGAATGATGGCCGCCAGCCCCTTATCCTCGCCCGTCACGGTGACGCGGTATTCCTGACGCATTCCGTTCTGCGTCCAGATGTTCAAGGTCGTCGAACCGGGCTTTTTCGCCACCACGGTCAGCGCGCTGCCGCCGAGTATCTTCACATCGGCGATATCGGGGCTGGCTACCGCTACCCTCGTGATGCCCGATCCGGTATTCAGATAATACGACTGGTGTACGCCGAGCGTCAGCGGCTGCACATATGCGTAAGCCGGGGCCTCTGCCATCAGGACCATCGAGGCGGAAACGATACCGGCCAGCAGTGATTTTCTTCCCTTTATCATATCAGTTCACTCCTACTGTGCTAGAATCGGTTCCCCGGATCACTTCAATGGTATTTCTATAGCTTGGGACCGACGGACTGACAGGAGCGGCTGGTCTCGGCGCAGGCGTATAGCTCTGCGCCGGTGCCGGCGCCGAAACCGGCGCAGAAGAACGGGCTGCCGGAGCTGCCGCTGCAGGAGCCGTGGCTGTTTTTTCCGTATCGTTGAACTGGAAATATTCCGTGCCGACCACGAACATATTATTCGGCTTAAACGGGCGCAGCACCAGATAGATCGTTCCGTTCTGAGCGGCGACGGCCAGCTTCAGCGCCTCTTCCGGCGTCACGGCCAATGTAGCGTTGGCCATCGTATCCTGCGAAGCATTCACGTCCGCTCCGCTGTCTTTCGCCTTCGCTTCTTTGCCGTCTTTACTGTCCTTGCTGTCGTCTTTGCCTCCCGTATTGCTGACGCGCGCCGTATCGTTTCCTCTTTTGTTGACGCCAAGCAGAAGGACATTCTGCATTAGAATTTCGCCGGAAACCTTGCCTTTGCTCTTATCACCACGAATGACCATCACATCCACGTAATCGCCAGGGTGTGCAAAGCCGGCTACTCCGGTCACATCATTGATCGCTATCGTAATAGCGCGGCAATTCGGTGGAATCATGCCCGTAAACCCTGCCATGCGGGGATCCACCAGAACTTTCTTATTCGTCAGGACATCGCCCTGCTGAATCGGGACGCTGGCCGGCTGGCCGACCGCTTCGCTTGCTGACTGGAACGCTCCCGGCGGAGCCGCTTCGGCCGGTATCGAAACCACCCGGATCATATCGTCCCGGATCGTCTCGCGCTGCGGAATATCCTGCTTCGCTACCACGACCTGTACCAGCTGTGGTTCCTTATCCTTTTTGGTACTGCTGAAGTCGCTCTTCAGACTGCTGTAGCAAAAAAACACCACAATTCCCAGCAGCAGGCTTACCCCGCCCATGATAATCAGATACTGGCGATAAGACAGCCTGTCCGTCAGTGCCTGAATACGCTGGATGAATGACGGTCCTTTACCCATGCCAGACATCCCCCCTGTGTCCTACAACGATAGCTAAAAGTCCTATTTCTCCCACATAAACAAAAATATTATTTTTTCATTAATATGACAAAAATATAGTTATATTATAATGAACCCCACTCTTTATTTCAACTAAATCTCGTTTAATTTTAGGAAAAATACCATAAAACAATAAAGTTCCTGCCTGAAACCGTTCTACAAAGCGCAAAACATACGCAAAAAGTCCTGCGTTTATATTTTTTTATTTCTATTCTTTATCGGGCATTGGACCATACGTCCCAATGGATTCATCGCCAACCGTTTTCTTTTTCGTTTCTTTTTGCTAAAATGAAGAAAACAAGCTACGATTCGCCAATCATTTACAGGAGATGATTCCCATGATATCCATCACAACCGGCGCCGTGATCCGTCTTGTTCTCCTAAGCCTGCCCGCCCTGCTGCTCGGCCGTGCGGGCAGCCGATGGATCAGCCGCCGCTATCGCCGCGATCCGTCTATCCTCAGCCATCCGGAGCAAACAGACCAGCGCTGCGTTCTGCGCCGCTTTCCCGGCTGCACCTTTCTCGCGGCAGGCGCTCTGACCATCATCCGCCATCCGGAACTGCCGCCGTCCAGCCTGATTTTGCTGCTTCTCTTTGTCTTTTTTCTGCTCCTCTTCACTATGACCGATTGGGAACAGCAGGTGATCTTTGACCGGATGCTGCTCCCCTTTGCCGTGATCGGCCTGCTCCATACGGTTCTTGCCGGACTTCCGGCCGCCGATCACCTGCTCGCCGCTCTTGCCGGCGGCGGCCTGTTTCTTTTGCTGGCCATCCTGACCCGCGGCGGCATCGGCGGTGGAGACATCAAGCTCATCGCCGCACTCGGCCTTTGGGCCGGTACGGAAGGCCTCACCGCCATCGCCGTCTCGGGCCTGATTCTCGGCGGCCTCGCCGCGCTCGTCCTTCTTATCACAGGCCGCAAAAAACGCAGCGACTATTTTCCCTACGGCCCCGGCTTCACCATCACCGCGCTGTTCCTCGCCTGGCTGTGAACGCACTCCTTCCTGTCGATGCTGGAACGCCCTGCTCCGCGGGAACAGCACCGCTTTCGCCAAAGGTTAAAAGGACTTTTTCTCCGCCCAGTCCCGCCGGTATACTTTATCGTTGAAAATACGCGGACGGTCTGCGTGAAAATCGGGATGGATGATGCTGCGGTCGGGGTCATATTCATCGGTAGCCACGCCGGTCAGGTCCAGCAAGGTATGAATCATATCATCCGTCATATAAGGCCGGTCCTTAGCCGCTTCGATCCGCTGACAGGTTTCGGGATGATGGCGGCGGAACGAAGCGGAAGTCCAGATCAGCATCGGAATTTCCAGTTGATAAAAGGAACCATTGGTATAATGTCCCATATAATCGCCCACATCATAGACTTCTTCCCCATGATCGGAGATATAAATGAGAACCGCGTCCTCCTGCTCCAGCCGGCGGACGATCTGATCCAGAATATAATCGTTATACCGCACGGCATTGTCATACTCCGCTCTGGCCTGTCTCTTCTTCTCTGTATCCGCGCTCTCCTCGTCTGACTGAAAGATTGCAAAGGATTCCGGATAACGGCTGGCATAATTGGCATGACAGCCCATCAGATGAATGACCGTGAAATCATACGGCTCCTGCTTTTCGTCCTGCAGAAGCGAATCAAACAGCGGCAGAAGCTGTTCATCATACTCCGCTGATACCTTCTTACTTAGCGAATCGCGTCGTTTCACAAAAGCCTGCGCATCGCAGCAGTCCGCGTAAAACCGGCCGACATTTCCCCATACGCCGCCGGTTTCCTGATTGGACAGCCATGCTGTATGGTACCCGGCCTTGCGCAATATGCCGAATAAATTGCCGTAATGATACCATGAATCCGCCCCGGACTCATTATGATAAAACGTAAACAACCGTTCCAGAGAGAGAATCGTCACCGACTGCGGACTTATAACATCGGAAAAGACCGTCAATTCCCCGTTGGCCTCCCGGGCCGAAAGATACGGCGTCGTGTCCAGATCATAGCCGTAAAGTCCCATGTGATGACGGCTGGCCGACTCTCCCAGCACAAAAACGACATGTGGAACCTCCTTGTCTATGCGGGTCAGTTTCTTTTGATCCTCACAGATGCGGCCGGGCAGATCGCGATAAGCCGAAAGCTCCGCGGCGCTTTTCGGCAAGATAGCCAGACAGCGTGCCGAGGCAATGCTGATTCCCGGCAGACTTCCCCAGTATAACGTAACATACAGAAAGGCTTCTGCGCCCAATATCAGGCCGTTTTCTATGGAATACGCCTGTCCTGATTGATCCGGCGTATTCCATAGAAAACGGCCTGAAACATAACCCAGCCGATGGTCAGCGCCATCAGGACCGATTGAATCAGCTCCTCACGATAGGTGTAAAGATATTCCTTCGATTCCTGCAGATTCGTTGCCATCACAGCCTGCAGCAGTCCTTCGGACAAAACGAAGTGATATTCTTTTAAAGCAGCCAGATCGCAGCATGCCAAAAAGACGGTCGCGATCACGATGCTCCGCGCCGGGATTCTCGGCAGGCGGCTGCATACCCAGGCCAGAAGAATGCTTTCGGTAAAGGACTTTAAGATACATACTGGTACCATACTGGCTATATCTGCAGCCGGACTCGGATATTTCAGCACATAACCCACATTCGAAAAAACACTCGGCATGGAACAGACCATAAATAAACTGATCCAGCAAAGGTTTTCCCGCACAAAAGTCTGAAAGATGCTTTTAAACCGCTCATAATGATGAAAAACAACTGCTTTCACGTTCTTTCCCCCATTTCATCCCGCACACTGTTTTTAATCATACCATACCAGCAGAAAATTTCCTACAAAACAAAACGTGCGCATAGAAAAAGCAGCAGAAACATCAAACATGCTTCTGCTGCTTTTCGTTTTTCTTTATCTCCGGCGCATTTGCGCGGCCTGTTCGCGCAGGCGGGCGATGCGTTCGGCGGTGTCCGGATGGGTGCGGAACAAGTCCATCACCGCTTTACCGGATCCTTTGAGCGGATTGATGATGAACATGTGCGCGGTGGCCGGCGTTGCGTCTTCCATCGGGCGGGAGTGGGTCGCGTAATATTCGATCTTTTCCAGTGCGTCGGCCAGATCATCCGGATTGCCGCAGATGACGGCTCCGTCATGGTCGGCTTCGTATTCGCGGGAGCGGCTGATAGCCATCTGAATCAGCATGGCGGCGATCGGCGCCAGAATAACCATGGCCAGCGCAGCGACAGGATTGCTGTCCTCGTCGTCCGAGCTGCCGAAGAAGGCCAGAAACTGCGCGGCATAGGTGATCACGCCGGCCATCATGGCGGCGATCGTCGAAGTCAGGATGTCGCGGTTTTTGACATGGGAAAGCTCATGGCCCAGCACGCCGGACAGCTCCCGGTAATCCAGCACGTTCATGATGCCGGTCGTGACAGCGACAGCCGCGTGATCCGGATTGCGCCCCGTGGCAAAGGCATTTGGCACATCTGAGTTGATGATGCAGACTTTCGGCATGGGGAGATCGGCATTTTCCGCCAGCTTTTCCACCAGTCCATAGAGCTGCGGAGCGTCTTCGCGGGTGATTTCCTGAGCGCCATAGGCGCGCAGAACCATCGAATCACTAAACCAGTACGAAAAGACATTCATGCCAAGCGATAAAATCAGCATGAACATAAGTCCGCTTTTTCCGCCAACCAGACCGCCGATAAACATCATGATCGCGGCCAAAAGGACCATAAGCATAAGTGTTTTGAGGTTATTCATCGTTCATCCACTCCTTTTCCGATTTCCTTGTACCCAATATATGTTATCGCTGCCCCTTTGATGAGACTTTGCTCAGCGATGAGCTTCTCTCTGGCGGTTGATCCGCCAGCCGATGAGCAATACAGCGAGGACAAACAGTATTTTCAGTCCCGTTTCATAGGGAAGCAGGAAGGCGCCAACCGCCTTGTCGCTGACCATGAGCTCAGCCGACGTCCATCCCAGAATGGCCGCGCCCACGTAGACGAGCGCCGGAATCTTCAGCATAATCATCAGAAAAACCTGTGCGCCGAACAAGACGATGGGGATGGAAATCAAAAGGCCGCAGATAATCAGGCTCCATTTTCCTTCCGGCACGGTGTTGGCCAGTCCGGCCAGCGACAGGATATTGTCGATGCTCATGATGAAGTCGGCAATCAAAATCGTCCGGACGGCCGCGCCGAAGGTGACCGGAGCGGCCGTCTCGTCCTGCGCGCCGCCCTGCTGCTCCGTGACGAGCCGCACGGCAATGTAAAGGAGCGCCGCTCCGCCGATTGCCTCGATATAAGGCGCGGCCAGCATCCCTGTAGCGAACAAGGTACAGGTAATGCGGATCAAAACGGCGCCGAGCCCACCGACCACAATGGCTTTCCGCCGGTTATGTGCCGGCAGATTTTTGCAGGCCAGCGCGATAAGTATTGCATTATCGCCCGACAGAAGCAAATCCAGCAGCAGAATACCGGAAAGCGAAGCCAGCCACTCCGGACTGAACATCCCGGCAAAAAATGAATCCAAAATTCTCTCCTCGCTTTCCCCGGCCGTCATAGAGCCTCAGGCCAGATCAAAATACAGCTCGATTCTTATGCGCGTTCCGCAGCTGCCATCCTGCTGTATGGACCAGTCTCCGCCGATTTCCGAGATGATATGTTGCAAAATCGCTACGCGCAGCAGCATTTTCCGCTCTTCCAGCGAGCCCCAGTCACTGTCGGCAAAACTGTCATAAATACTCGCATCTTTCGACTGCGCGCTTTCCAAAAGCCGGTGAATATGCTGCAGCAGCTCATCGCTGAGATGAACTGCCGGCGCCTGAACATTCAGCATCAGAACGCTGCGTCCGGCGTATGCCTGAGAAATATTGCCGGAAAGGAGAAGCGTGCCGCCGGACGGCGTATAATTCATCAGGTAGGACAGCACCCGTATGATAATCATGGAAATGCTGCGCCGCTCGCCGATGATCATTTCATCCCCAATGCCGCTGAAATCCGTGGCAAACGTGACGCCCTTGCGCTCTGCCGTTTTGTCCACCGTATGGCAAAGTCCCTCGAGGAACTCCCGACAGGCCAGCGTTTCCCAGTTCAGGGACGGCTTGCTGCCTTCGATCTGATTCAGCATGCGCACGTCCAGCAGAAACTCCTGAATACGGCTGGCCAGCTGATAGAACTCATGATATTCGCTGTCCGGACTCAGCCCGCCATGATCCAGCGATTTTTTCATGATTTGCTTTAACGGCTGGGCCAAACTGATGTCCAGATACTGATAAAATCCCTTACGGGCCTGATTGGCATGACGCTCGATATCCAGCTGCATGGACGCCTGACGGCGGCTTTGCTCGATCTCGGCCACCCGGAACTCCATGCCGCGTTTGCGCCATAGATTGAAGCTCGCGTAGCCGAAGAACAGCAGTGCCAGAAGGAGCAGCAGGAAAATCCCGGTCAGCTGCAGCGCCGACAGACGGTCAAAAATATTGGCAGCCGATATCGGCGCATGTTCGTAAGTGTTTTGGAGCAGCTGCGGCATCTTTAGCGGCACGATCTCCTGCAGCGTCCGGTCCAAAATACGCCCGAGGCGCGGATCGGCGTCCCGGTCCAGACCAAAAGCCAGCCCGTAAGTCGAGGAGTCAATAATATTGAGCTGGAACTCGCGCCGATGAAGGACATTGCCAAAATAAGTCGCGGTAGCCATATCGCAGAACACCGCATCGACATCGCCCTTTTCCAGGGCATTCAGACACTCGGATATGCTTTCATATGTCTCATAGTCCAGATCCTGAGGGACCGTGTCATTCTGAAGCAGCTGTTCCCGCGCTCCCGGCATGATGCCCGCTTTTTGAATCTCCCTGCCGATCCGCGCGATCTGCATGGTCTTTTCCTGATAATACGGCGTTGTCGCCCGCAGGCCAAGCTCCCGGACATAGTAGGGATCAATGGCGATGCGCCCGACGATATCCGCCCTGCCCGTCCGGACCGCGTCGACGGCCTCGTCTATCGTATCGACAGGGACGATCGAAAAGGACAGTCCCGTACTCTGGCCGACATCCTGCAGGAGCTGCGGCAGCACGCCCTTCATGACGCCGTCTTCCTCGTAAGAGAACGGAGCGCCGTCGCGCATCATCGTCACGCGCAGGACAGGCGCCTGATCGATGTATTCCTGTTCCTCCTGACTGAACCGCAGGCGATTCGCCGAGCGGTACGGATTGGCCAGCGTCATCAGCCGGTCATTGAAGCTCGGATCGTAAAGCATCGACTGATTGACTGCGGCGTCCATCTCCGCCACAAGATCCGTCCTGCCCGGAGCTACCGCAAAATACATCGGCTGCGGGGAAAATTCCGCCACGACCGGATACTGCTGCACGCTGCCGGAATAGGAAGTGGCGATAAGGTCCACCTCTCCCTGATCCAGTGCCTGGATCAGCGGCCCGCGGTCCGGATAAACCTTCATCTGATAGTTCAGACCGCGGCTCGCAGCCCATTTGATAAAGGCGCTGGTGTCCACGGTATTTTCCCGGACGCCGATCACCGCATTCTGAAACCCGGAAATATCGCCGTATGTATATTTCGTATCATTCTTCGGCGCGACCAGCGCGACGTTCGTGCTGGCCATCGGATGAAGCGGGAACAGCAGCGTCTTTTCCCGCGCTGGTGTTTTCAGCACGGTCGGCAGCAGATCCAGCTTGCCGAGCTCCAGATCCCGCACGGCTTCATTCCATTTGTCGTAGGGCACAAACGTAAAATCCCAGTTCGTATATTTCGCAATTTCGTAGAGATAAATCACATCATAGCCGCGATAATCTCCCTCATCATTCCGGTAAAGCATGCTTCCCGAACTGGAATAACCAACACGGACATTTTTCCGTTCGGCATGAACATAGCCGGCCGGAGAAAGCATAAAAAGCAAGGCAAGGCAGACCGCCATCAATCTGTGCCAGCCTGCCTTGTTCCGTCTCGTTTTCAGCCGAAACGCCTGGAGCATGTTCGTTTCCTTTCTGCGCACTGCGCCTTGAGCGGCCGTTCAGGACAGGATCGTATACGTATTCCGGCCGCGCTCTTTGGACTGATACAATGCCTTGTCCGCCTTGGCATAGGCATCCTTGTAAGTCATAGATCCCTGCAGAATGGCTGCGCCGATACTCAGCGTAATGCGCATCGCAATCTTTTCTTCTTCACACATTTCGGTTACTTTGCGGTTCAGATCGTCGCACAGTCTGTCGACATCGTCTTCCGCTTCGAGAAGATGAATATAGCAGCAGAACTCGTCGCCGCCCAGACGGCCGAGAAAACCGCGTCCCTTCATGACCTTGCGCATCGCATTGGCGACGACCGTCAGAACCAGATCGCCGGCCTGATGGCCAAGGGTATCGTTCACGGATTTGAAATTATCCACATCCATCAGGATAAACAAGGCGCGGCCGCTCGTCCCGATCGTGCGCTCAAGGAACTGGCGGCAGGTGCCGGAGTTATGAAGGCGGGTCAGACCATCCATCTCCGCCTTGACGGTCAGCTTCGCCTCTTTATGAAACTGATGGGTGACATCCATCATCATGCCTACGACATGTCTGGCCCGATTCCGACTATCCCGGAAAATGTAGGCATGGAGCTGCAGCCGGTGCGCCGGCTGACCGTCCCGGCTTACCTTGATAAACCGGTCCTTTTCATAGGATCGCAGGCATTGATCCAATGGATAGAGCGGCAGACCGGGCCTGCTGCCCTCTTCCTTGACCCGCTGCGAGAAATTCCGCACCGGACTTTCAAGGCCCAGCATCGCAGCCGCCGGAGCAGACAGAGAAACCATGTCCCGGAGAATATCGTAGCGCATGAAGTAAAAATTCATATCCTCGCAGACGCGCCGGTAAAAGCCCAGCCGTTCTCTCTCCCGGGTCAAACGATAGTAGAGGACAGCCAGAAGGACAAGCAGTCCGCCGGCAATCAGCAGAAGCCACAGAAAATTCACTTTGACCATCATAGCATGTTCCCTGCCTTTTCCGATCAGATATCCAGATTGCGCACCAGCTTGGCATTTTCCTCGATGAACTGGCGGCGCGGCTCGACCTTGTCGCCCATCAGAATGGTGAAAAGCTCGTCGGCTTCCTCGGCGTCCTCCATATCGACGCGCAGCATCGTGCGACCCTCAGGATCCATCGTCGTCTCCCAGAGCTGCTCCGGATTCATCTCGCCAAGACCTTTGTAGCGCTGAACCGTGATGCCGTCCCGTCCGATCTCATCCAGCTTTTTGGACAGTTCTTCATCACTGTAGGTATACCAGTGCTTCTTGCCCTTGCGAATCTGATAAAGAGGCGGCTGAGCGATAAACACATGACCGTGCTCGATCAGTGGCTTCATGTAACGGTACAGGAACGTCAGCAGAAGCGTGCGGATATGCGCTCCGTCCACATCGGCATCGGTCATGATGATGATCTTGCCGTAGCGCCGCTTCGCCAGATCGAAATCCTCGCTGATGCCAGTGCCGAAGGCCGTGATCATGGTCCGAATCTCCGCATTCGCGAAAATCTTATCGAGACGCGCTTTCTCGACGTTCAAAATCTTGCCGCGCAGCGGCAGGATGGCCTGAAAGCGGCGGTCACGGCCCTGCTTGGCGGAGCCGCCCGCCGAGTCGCCCTCGACCAGATAGATTTCGGCCTGCTCCGGATCCTTGATCGAGCAGTCCGCGAGCTTGCCCGGCAGGCTGGACACCTCCAGCGCATTTTTCCGGCGCGTAAGCTCCCTTGCCTTGCGCGCGGCCTCGCGCGCACGGGCTGCCATAATCGCCTTTTCGATAATCTTCTTGGTAATGACCGGGTTTTCCTCAAAATACTCGGCCAGACCCTCAGTCACGATGGAATCCACAATGCCGCGTACCTCGCTGTTGCCGAGCTTGGTTTTCGTCTGTCCTTCAAACTGCGGATCGCGAATCTTCAGGGAAATGACGCAGGTCAGCCCTTCGCGCACATCGTCGCCGGAAAGGTTGCCGTCCTTATCCTTGAGAATCCCCTGCTTGCGGGCAAAGTCATTGGCCGCGCGCGTGAGCGCCAGCTTAAATCCGGCCAGATGCGTGCCGCCTTCCTCGGTATTGATGTTGTTGACAAAGGAATAAATATTTTCCTGATAGCTGTCGTTGTACTGCAAAGCGACCTCGACCACCGTATCATCCTTTGACCCGTTGAAATAGATCGGCTCCGGGTTCAGCTTCTCTTTTTTGCGGTTCAGATGCTCGACAAAAGAGCTGATGCCGCCGTCGAAATGGAACGTTTCGCTGCGGAGCGCTTCACCGCGCTCATCATGCAGGGAAATCGTGATGCCGTGGTTCAGAAAAGCCAGCTCGCGCAGGCGGTGGCGCAGGGTTTCATAGCTGTAGGTCGTGACCGAAAAAATCTCCGGATCCGGGACAAAATGCACGCGCGTCCCCGTTTCCTCTGTGGTGCCGGTCACCGTCAGCGGATGCTGCGTCACGCCGCGCCGGAAGGAAATTTCATGAATTTTCCCGTCGCGCTTGACCTGAACATCCATAGAGGTAGACAACGCGTTGACGACGGACACGCCGACGCCGTGCAGACCGCCGGATACCTTATAACCGTCGCCGCCGAACTTTCCGCCCGCGTGAAGAACGGTGAGCACGACCTCTACGGCCGGTTTTCCGCTTTCGTGCATATCGACAGGGATGCCGCGGCCGTTGTCGACGACCGTGATGCTGTTGTCCCTGTGAATGGTCACGTCGATGCGGTCGCAGTAACCGGCCAGCGCCTCGTCGATACTGTTGTCGACGACCTCGTAGACCAGATGATGCAGTCCGCGCTCCGATGTACTGCCGATGTACATGCCCGGACGCATGCGCACAGCTTCGAGTCCCTCCAGAATCTGAATCTGATCGGCACCATAATCGGCCTCTACCGCCGTGACGGCGGCGCTGCTCTCATCCGTATGGATCTCAACGCCTGTCGTATCCAGATCCTTGTCGGCGAATTCGTCCATCGGTTCCGTATGCTCCGCCGGAGTCAGATCTATGTTCTTCGTTTCCTTGTTGTTTGCCATGAAAATTCTACGCTCCCATCATTCCAAAAAGGCACAATCTGCCTTATCGTCCCGTCATCGGCCCGATTCCCGGAAAGGAACCGTGCTTTGAAAAGCCAGCTCAGAACGCCGCTTCAGCGTCAGCGGCGAAATCGCGGACAGATATATCTTATGCGCCGTAAGAATCAGCGACTTGACTTCCGCCTTCTCATCCTCCGGATCCAGCGCGTTTACGACGCTGCCGTCCGCCATCCGGCGGTCCAGCATTTCCTTTCCCGGACCGTCCCGGAATACCTCGCTGCTCTGTATGGCAAGAATGTCTTTTGTACGCACGGAAAACCCGTTGCCCAGATGAAGAAACATCAGCTTTTTCTCCTGTCTTTCTTTCCCAAGGGGATGACCGAATAACGCTTTGGTGCCTTATAATCCTTCGGCCGGTGCAGATTGAACCTCAGCTGGTACAGCGTGCGGGCCATTTCTTCCTCAGTCAGCTGCTCCGGCGGAAGGCAGCGGTACAGCATGACAAGATTCCGCGCCTTCAGGCTGGACGTATCGCGGACGTCCACCTCCGAAGCCAGCTGCTGAACCATGGCGGCCCGCTGCTCGTTTAAAAGCTTCGGTGTGCAGTCCGGAACATACTCCCGGACCTCTCCGCACCGCGCCCACGGAATATCGCGCAGCACCTGACGTACCGCTGCGGCCCGTTCTTCCTGCCGACGGCTGCGGCAGGACATGCAGCGCTCCTGCTCCGGAGGACAAAGCCTGCCGCAGTCCGCGCAGGGACGCCACTGCCGCTCCTTCCGAAGCCGGTTCATTTGAAGCTGTCTGGCATAAAGAATACGCGCCTTTTCACGGATATCCGTATCTTCCGCACCGCCGCCAAGAGCGGCCGCTTCCCGCTGCTCCTCCTCGGAAAGCGCGATGCGCTTCCGCTGGCGTCCCCAGTCATATTCCTTCTGCTGATGCGCGATGCGTATCTCGCCGATGCCGTCGCTTTCCGGCTGTTCCCAGCGGCGGCTGAAAGCGATGCCCCGGATCAGCGGACAAGCGGCATATTGATTGACCTGATCCACAATCCGCGCCTGCATCATCTGTAGCTCGTTGCGCAGAACCGAATTCCAGCAGTAAAGATAAAGGATCTCATTTCGTATGCCCTGCGGCTCAGCCTGACGGGCATTGTAGCTGCCGACAATATCCTCCCAGTGCCAAATCACCCAGTGCGCAAAGAATTTTTTTTCAAAGGGCCGTCCCTTGCCGTGAACCCAGCGCGGGATCACGGATGTGACCGGTTCAAGCCCCGGTGTACGCTTTGCCATACTATTCCCTCTCGATCCGGCCCTCCCGCACCAGAAAATACGTCCCGATCCGCTCGGATGGGAAATACGCTGCATCGGTCGCCGTAATCATCGTCTGAATATGCTCGCGCCGGATGAACTCCATCAGCTGGCGGCGGCGGTCCGCATCCAGCTCGCTCATGACATCATCCAATAGAAGAATCGGATATTCCCCCGTTTCCGAGCGCAGAAACTCCAGCTCGGAAAGCTTCAGCGACAAAACGCCGGTGCGCTGCTGTCCCTGCGATCCGAAAGAACGCAGGTTGACGCCGTTAACAGATAGAATAAGATCATCGTGATGCGGCCCTCTGCCCGTAGCGCCGCGCAGAATATCCAGCTCACGATGTGTTTTCAGCTCTTTATTATACCATGAAGCGAGGTCTTTTGTCACATCCTGCCCCTCGGAGCCGTGAATCTCATAAGCCAGCGACAGATTCTCCCTGCTGCCCGACAAACGGCGCTGCATGAGATTGGCCAGCATATTCAGCTTTTTCACGGCTTCCAGCCTCTTTTGCGTGATCTTCACAGCATGTTCGAGCAGCTGCGCGTCCCAAAGATCCAGCATGCCGGGATCGGCCCGGCGCTCCCGAATCCGTTTCAGCAAAGTATTGCGCTGCGTGACGATGCGCGTATATTGCTGCAGTTCATGATAATAGGACGGACTGGCCTGAGAGATCTCGCCGTCCAAAAAGCGCCGGCGACCAGCCGGCGCTCCCTTGATGAGAAACAGATCTTCCGGAGAGAACAGAACGCTATTGATGCTGCCGACGAGCTCCTTCGGCCGTATCGGATGACCGTTCAGGAGGATGCGGCGTCGCTTTTCCCGGCTGAATTGAAATTCCAGACGGTTTTCAACGCCAAGCCGCTCAAACTCCAGCTTTATCGTCCCGCCCGGCTGCTCCCAGCGGATCAAATCCTGATCCGTATGCGTCCGATGAGATCGTCCGAGTGAAGCGTAGGAAACCGCTTCGATGATATTGGTCTTGCCCTGCGCATTTTGTCCCAGGAATACATTGATGTTCCGGTCAAAGGTCAGGTCCAGCTCTGAATAGTTCCGATAATTTCTTAGTGAAATAGAACATATATCCATTTTTTCTAATCTCCCGTTCGGTCAGGAGTCATTGAGGACCTCCTGTTACCCGCCAGGCCCCCATGCCGTCGATTTCAATCCGGTCTCCGACATGAAGTTTGCGGCGGCGGGCGCTTTCCGTCTCGCCGTTGCGGCGTATGAGCCGCTGTTCCAGCAAAGCCCTGACCTCGCCGCCGGACGATACGACGCCGGCCCATTTGAGAAACTGATCCAGCTGGATCTCTTCGGTCTCAATGGCGATATCTACGGTTTCCATGTGCAAAACCTCCCGTTTCTTCAATGTGCGGTGCGAACCGGCGTGACAATGTAGATATAATTTTCATCGCCCTGTTCGCGGACCGCTGCCGGAGAAAGCGGCTGATTCAGCCGGATCTGGCAGGTTTCGCTGTCGATGTTCCTGAGCACATCAATGATGTAATGTGCGTTGAAGGCGATGGTAAGCTCCGGCCCTTCAATGGAAGCCGGAACCGCTTCTTCGGCGTTGCCGATGTCCGGGTTGTTCGACGTGATGTGGACCTGATTGTTTGCAAATTCCAGCTTGATGATGTTGTAGTCTCCGGCGCGGGAAATCAGGGAAACACGGTCGACGGCCGAGCTGAATTCCGCGGCGTTCAGCGTGACGGACGTTGCAAATTCCGGCGGAATGACGCGGCGGTAGTCCGGGAATACGCCCTCGATCAGGCGGGAGGTCATATAAAGATTGTCGAAGGCGAAGCTGATCTGATTGTAGGAGCAGGTCACCGTGACATCCGTCGGGATTTCCGAGGTCATATTGTGGAGAAGTTCCTGAAGAATGCGCGAGGGAATGATGATCTTGATGCTGCCAATCGGCTGGTCGAAGGTCTCGTAACGCACAGCCAGCCTGTGGGTATTTGTCGCAGCCATCGTTACTTTTGTATCGTTCACTTCCAGATAGCAGCCGGTAAAAATCGGGCGCGATTCATCCGAAGCGCAGGCGAAAACAGTTTTTTTGATGAGCGAACGAAGGATGTTGTCCTTGATCTGGAACTGCAGCGTGCCCTCAACGGGTTTGACCGTGGGAAATTCCGACGCATTCATGCTGAGCAGGGTAAAATTGGCCTGATTCGAACGAATATGTACGATTTTTTCTTCCCGGTTGAAGCTGATATCGACATTATCCCCCGGCAGCTTGCGGACAACTTCCTGAAAATATCGTCCGGAGAGCGCGATTTGTCCCGGTTCTTCGATCTCGGCCGGAATGCGGCTGACGAGTCCGATCTCATAATTTGTGGCCTGAAGCTCTAAAACACCGGCTTCTGCCCGGAGGTATATACCGGACAGAATGGGAGTTTGCGGTTTGCTGGCCACGGCTTTGGATACGATTTGCAGAGCGTTGACCAGTTCGTTTTTGGCACAGGAAAGTTTCATTTTGATGGTCCTCTCTTTTATTTTATATGACTTGTAATCTTTTTAAAGAAATAGCCGTCGTAGTAGTAGGCCTTGTGGAAATGTGAATAAGGTGGAGGAGAGCCGTAGTTATCAACGGCTCGTCTGTGGGTAATGTGTTCATAACAAGAGGGGAGGTTATCCACAGAATACACTGGAATAATCTCCCCTTTCGATATCCACAATCTGTTGACAGGATTTCCATATGATTCTCCACAGGGTTATCCACGTTCAGGTAAATTCTGACGAATGCGGTTACATTTTCTGAATGCGTTCGATGAGTTCGTTCAGAATGGTTGTGAGCTTGCGGTCCGATTCCTTTTCCTTGGTGATCTTGTCGCAGGCATGCAGAACCGTCGTATGGTCGCGCCCGCCGAAGAAATTGCCGATCTGCGGCAGAGAAGTATCGGTCAGTTCACGGCAGAGATACATGGCGATCTGCCGCGGGTAGGCAATCGTGCGCGTGCGCTTTTTCGCATGAAGGTCTTCGATGCGGATCTTGAAGTAGGAGGCGACGATTTCCTGAATGACCTCCATGGTTACTTCCTTTGTCTTGCTGTTCGGGAATACGTCCTTGAGCGCTTCGGTGACAAGATCGGTCGTGACCGGTTTTTTGATCAGGGAGGCGTAGGCGACGACGCGCGTAAGCGCTCCTTCGAGTTCACGGATATTGCTGTCGATGCGGCTGGCAATGTAGACCATGACGTCGTTGGGTACGCTGAAATGATCCAGCTGCGCCTTGTTTTTGAGGATGGCGATACGCGTTTCCAGATCCGGCGCCTGAATATCGGTGATGAGGCCCCACTCAAAGCGGGAGCGGAGCCGGTCTTCCAGACGTTCTACCTCGCGCGGCGGCCGGTCGGAGGATAAAATGATCTGCTTCTGCGCGTCATGCAGTGTGTTGAAGGTATGGAAGAATTCTTCCTGCGTACTGGTTTTGCCGGACAGGAACTGGATATCGTCGACGAGAAGGACGTCGATGTTCCGGTATTTCTGCCGGAATTTTTCCGCGGTGCCTTCTTGAATCGAGCGGATGATTTCGTTGGTGAATTGTTCGCTCGATACATAAAGCACGCGCATTTCCGGGTGGTTGTGCAGGACGCGGTTGCCGATGGCGTGCATAAGGTGTGTTTTACCAAGGCCGACGCCGCCGTACATGAAGAACGGGTTGTATACCTTTCCCGGAGATTCGGCCACGGCCATGGCCGCGGCATGGGCAAAGCGGTTGGAGCTGCCGGTCACAAAGGTATCGAATGTATATTTCGGGTTCAGCGAAGAACTGTCGCCTGCGGCGACAATGTGCATCTCGCCGCTGTCCGCCGCAGGAGTCTGCCCGTCATGGAACAGCGTGACCTGATCGGGATTTTCTTTTTCCCGGCGTCCGCGTTTTACCGGCTCGGCGGCCTTCTGCTCCGTGTTCGCTGCTTCTCCGCCTTCCGGAGCAACGACTTTCATTGTAATTTTGCGCTGGCTGCCGAGGACGGCGGTGACGGCGTCTTCCAAAATGGTGAGATAGTGACTGGTAATCCAATCCCTGGCCATGCCGGTTTGCGTGCCGAGGACCAGTTCGGAGTCGGTCAGGGAGAGCGGCTGGACCGGATCGAGCCATTTGAAGGCGGAACCGGCGAGCTGATCTCTCATATTATTGAGAATCTGCTCCCAGACAGCCTGCAACTGTGATTGCTCCATGTAAAATAACCCTTTCTGCGTTAGTTAGTATGTTAGTTATGTAGTTATGAAGAAAAATTTTCCACAGGTGAATTTTTTTATCCACATTATTATCCACAGGTGTGGATAACCAGAAACAGTTTTGAGGAAAGAGGCAGGAAATATGGACAGCGCTGTAAGAAAAACGCAGAGTATTTTGCATCCTGTGGAGTTTTCCGCACAATAATCAACAATATCTTATCAAAATCGACGAAAGTTATCAACAGTTTTTCCGTGGACAAACGAGGATTATGGTGATTTTATCCACACAAATGGCGGGAAATGAACTGGATAAAATCTTGACACGCTATCGGGCGTAGTCTATAATTTATTTTGAGTCTTAGTGCGGAGGATGCCTCCGCCTGAGCGTGAAACAGCGAAGTATTCTGTTGCAGCCGTTTCGGCGGACAGAAAATCCGTAGAGACTGCGATAAAGGAGGTGTTCAGCGAATGAAACAGACTTATCAGCCGAATAACCATTGGAGAAAACAGACTCATGGCTTCCGCGAGCGTATGAAGACGAAAGGCGGCCGTCTCGTTCTGAAGAGAAGGCGCCAGCGCGGCAGAAAGAAGCTTTCGGCATAAATTCAAGGCAAGGTCACTGACGCGGTGGCCTTTTTCTTTGTTAGCAATACGCATTGATATAGATTTGGTGGAAAGACGGAATGTTTACCTTACCGAGAAAACGGATGCTGAAGCGCCGCAGCGATTTTCAGCGGGTTTATCACGCCGGTCGTTCGTATGCAAACCGGTATTTTGTCCTGTATGTCTTTGTTTCGGACCAGCTTGACGGAAAGGTTGGCTTTGCCGCCGGGAAAAAGCTGGGCTGTGCAGCGGTCCGCAGCCGGGTCAAGCGCCTGCTGCGTGAAAGCTACCGGAAGCATCAGGATCTCGTGCGGCCGGGGCTGGCTCTGCTGCTTGTCGGTCGGAAGGCCATGACGGGCGTGAAATGCGATGTGGTGGAAGACGCGTTTTTGTCTCTGGGCCGGAAAGCGGGCATTTTTTTGCAGGAAGGTTCGCAGAAAAGAGGGAATAAGGCGTGAAGAAGGCAATACTCGCGGGCATTCGTTTTTACCGGGCGTTTATCTCGCCGCTGAGTCCGCCTTCCTGCCGGTATGTTCCGACCTGCTCGGAGTATGCCATGACTGCAGTAGAAAAATACGGGGTGCGCCGCGGCGGCTGGCTGGCCATAAAGCGGATCCTGCGCTGTCATCCCTTTCATGAGGGCGGCTACGACCCTGTTCCATAGATGTTGTTGGTTTGAGTTTTTAGATTAGGACGTGATGGCGTGGGCTTTTTTGGCACTTTGTTTACACCGATTGAGAATCTTCTGCACTTCGTGCTTGAGGCATTATATTCGATTACGGATCTGGCCGGTATCGGCAGCTATGGTCTGGCGATTATTCTTCTGACGATCATTATCAAGATGATCCTTTATCCGCTGACCGTCAAGCAGGTCAAGTCGATGAAGGCGATGCAGGAACTGTCGCCGAAGATGAAAAAAATTCAGGAAAAGTATAAGGACAATCCGCAGGTTATGCAGCAGAAGGTCGGCGCGCTTTATAAGGAAGCTGGCGTCAACCCGCTGGCAGGCTGTCTGCCGCTGCTCATTCAGATGCCGATTCTGATGGGGATGTACTATGCGCTGTATAATTTCAGCTATCCGTCGGAGGAGGCGGCGAAGTTCTTATGGCTTCCAAGCATGTCCGCTCCGGATCCGCTGTATATCCTGCCGGTTCTTTCTGCGCTGACGACCTTCCTTCAGCAGAAAATGACCACGACAGAGATGAATCAGCAGATGAAGATCATGATGACGGTCATGCCGCTGTTCATCGGCTGGATCAGTCTGAATTTCCCTTCCGGACTGGTGCTGTACTGGGTTACGATGAATGTGGTGCAGATTGCCCAGCAATGGTGGATGTACCGCGATGAGGATAAGAAGAAGGAGGCTGCCTGATATGGCAGAGGTAATAGAAGCAACGGGGAAAACAGTCGAAGCGGCGCTCCGGCAGGCCTTGGAAACGCTTGGCGCCGAAGCGGCTGACGTGGAGTATGAGGTACTGGAAAAGCCCTCTCGCGGGCTTTTCGGGCTGATTGGCGTAAAGCCCGCACGGATACGCGTGCGGAAAAAGGCTGTATCGGGTGCTGAGACACCGTCACATCAGGCCGTGGAGGAGCGCGCGGCTGCGGAAGAGACGCAGGCGTCTTCCGCTTTGGATCCGGGACAGGCTGGTGATCAGGTGCAGCGGGCTATCAAATTCCTGCAGGATGTTTTTTCGGCCATGAATCTTACGGTTGCACTGACGCGCCGCGATACGGAGGACGGCGTGCTGTTCTGTCTGGACGGGGAGAATCTTGGCGTATTGATCGGCAAGCACGGTCAGACGCTGGACGCTCTGCAGTATCTGACCAATCTGGCGGCAAACCGGGGGATTTCCGAAGACCGTGTCCGCATCGTTCTCGATGTGGAGAACTATCGCTCGCGTCGTGAGGAGACTCTGAGCCGTCTGGCCGGCCATCTGGCAGAAAAAGCCTGCCGCATCGGTCAGGAAGTTCATCTTGAACCGATGAACCGGCATGAACGCAAAATCATTCATATGGCCCTGCAGGATAATCGCCGGGTCATTACCTACAGCGCCGGCGATGAGCCG
Organism: Wylensekiella montiformis; assembly: GCF_009697385.1. Classification (GTDB taxonomy): domain Bacteria; phylum Bacillota; class Negativicutes; order Selenomonadales; family Selenomonadaceae; genus Selenomonas_A; species Selenomonas_A montiformis. The sequence goes on along the minus strand of NZ_VUNL01000004.1, from coordinate 205,588 downwards.
CGCCGCTATGTGGTGATTGCGCCGAAGCGCCGCCGCCGCCGTGATTTCAGCCGCGGCGAGCAGCAGGAGTATTAAGAGTTAAGCAGGTCTGTATGAAGAGCGCGCTTTTGTACAGATTTGCTGCAGGATAAAGTAAAATAGGAAGCTGGAAACAGAGAGCTGTGAAAGGGCTGTCTCATGATTGAGACTGCCCTTTTCTACTAATCAGGAAAGAGGGAGATATGGTGCAGCAGGCGGAAACGATCAGTGCGATTGCTACGGCCAGAGGCGAAGGCGGGATCGGCATTGTCCGGATCAGCGGAGAAAGGGCTCTGTCCGTGGCGGATGCGGTATTCCGGGCGGCTTGCGGCAAAACACTCGCTGAAACGGAAACGCAGCGGGCGGTATACGGCCGGATTGTAGACGAAAGCGGCGCGGTCGTGGACGAAGCGATAGCGCTGGTGATGAAGGCGCCCCATTCTTATACGAAGGAGGATGTGGTGGAGCTGCAGTGTCATGGCGGCGCTGTGGCGCTGCAGAAGACCCTTTTCCTGACCTGGCGGGCCGGAGCGCGCAGCGCCGAGCGCGGCGAATTTACCAAGCGCGCCTTTTTGAACGGGCGGCTGGATTTGTCACAGGCGCAGGCGGTCATGGATCTCATTGGCGCGAAAACCGAGCGGTCGCTGAAAATGGCGGCAGGCCATCTGACCGGCCGGTTTTCCGGCCAGATTCAGGCGATGCGCCGGGATATTCTCGGCATGATCGCGCATCTGGAAGCGGCTATCGACTTTCCGGAGGATGAAGTCGATGAGGTTGTGACCGATGCCATCGAAAAAAAAGTGGTTGATATACGCAATAAAATAAGGAAGATGCTCGATACGGCCCAGACCGGACGCATCCTGAAAGACGGGCTGCTGACGGCGATTATCGGCAAGCCGAATGTCGGCAAGTCCTCGCTCATGAACGTGCTGCTGCGCGAGGAACGGGCCATTGTGACGGATATTCCGGGAACCACACGCGATTCGATTGAAGAATTCGTCAATGTGGGCGGCGTGCCGCTGCGTATCATCGATACGGCGGGGATAAGAAAGACCGATGATGTGGTCGAACGAATCGGCGTGAGCCGGGCCAGAGCGTATGCCGATGAGGCAGGATTGATTCTGGCCCTGTTTGACGGGTCGCAGGCGCTCACGGCGGAGGACGAGGAGATTCTTTCCTTGATCCGCGGCAAAGAGGCGATGGTTCTGCTCAATAAATCGGATCTTCCCGCTGTTACAACGGATGAGATGATACGGGATCGGACGGATTTGCCGGTATTTCCTCTTTCCACGGCGACCGGCGAGGGGCTGGACAAGCTGGAAGCGGCCATCGCGAAACGGGTCTATCATGGCAGCGAGGAAGGCGGCGAGGGTGGATTCGTCAACGATGCGAAGCAAGCGGAGATCCTGCGCCGGGCCGATGGGCATCTGGCGGCTGCGCTGCGCACCATCGGAGCGGAGATGGGGCTGGATTTCATCTCCATTGATCTTCGGTCGGCCTGGGAAACGCTGGGTGAATTGACCGGCGAGACGGTTGGCGAGGATATTATTCAGGAAATTTTTTCGAAATTCTGCATCGGGAAGTAATCCGGGTGAAGCATATTGTTATGGGCAGGGGGGATTCTTTTGGACTGCGAAGAGGGAAATGTTTTTGTAGCGGGAGAATATGAGGTCATCGTCGTCGGCGCGGGACATGCCGGCGTGGAAGCTGCGCTGGCCGCTGCGCGAATCGGCTGCCGGACGCTGCTGGTCACATTGTCGATGGATAATATCGCCATGATGCCGTGCAATCCGTCTGTAGGCGGACCGGCCAAAGGCCATCTGGTACGGGAGGTCGATGCGCTGGGCGGCGAGATGGGAATCAACGCGGATAAGACGTGCATCCAGTTCCGCATGCTCAACACGGGAAAAGGGCCGGCCGTTCATGCCTTGCGCGCACAGGCGGATAAGAAACGCTATCAATTTATGATGAAGGAAACCTGCGAGAATACGGAGCATCTCGACGTCAAGCAGCTTCTCATCGACCGGGTGATTATCGAGAACGGCAAAGTGACGGGCGTTCAGGCGGAGACCGGCGAGATCTATAAGGCTGCTGCCGTCGTCATGGCAACCGGAACATACCTTCGGGGGCGCATCATCGTCGGCGAGCATACCTATACGGGCGGTCCGAACGGACAGCGCGCCGCGCTGCGCTTTTCGGATTCCCTGCGCGAAGCGGGCGTCCGGCTGATGCGGTTCAAGACGGGAACGCCTGCCCGGGTCGACGCCCGCACATTGGATTATGATAAAATGGAAAAGCAGCCGGGGGACGACGCGTGCCGTAATTTTTCCTTCATGAGCGATGTGACGACGCGCGAGCAGACGCCATGCTGGCTTACCTATACGAATGAGGCGACGCATAAGATTCTGCGGGACAATATGAGCCGCGCGCCGATGGCCAACGGCATCATCGAGGGAATCGGGCCGCGCTACTGCCCGTCCATCGAGACGAAGATCCTGCGCTTTCCGGACAAGGCGCGGCATCAGCTCTTTCTTGAGCCGGAGGGGCTGCATACGAATGAGGTTTATGTTCAGGGCATGTCGACGAGCATGCCGATGGATGTCCAGCTGGCTTTTCTGCATACGATACCGGGGCTGGAACATGCGCATGTCATGCGCGCCGGTTATGCGATTGAATATGACTGCATCGACCCGACCCAGCTGCGCCCGACCTTGGAATTTAAGACGATAAAGGGCTTTTTCTCCGCCGGACAGTCCAACGGTACGTCGGGCTACGAAGAGGCCGCGGCTCAGGGCATCATCGCCGGGATTAATGCCGCTATGCTGGTCAGGGGCGGGGAACCGCTGATTCTCAAGCGCAGCGACGCTTATATCGGCGTGCTGATCGATGATCTGGTGACGAAGGGAACGAGCGAGCCGTATCGTATGATGACGAGCCGGGCTGAGTACCGTCTGCTGCTGCGACAGGACAATGCCGATCAGCGCCTGACGCCGATGGGGCGCCGCGTGGGACTTGTATCGGATGAGCGCTGGGAGCGCTTTACAAAAAAGCAGAAAGCCATTCAGGACGCCATGGCGTATCTGAAAAAGAATTCCATCAATCCCACGCAGGAAATCAGGAAGAAGCTCAGTGAAGCCGGTATTGAGCCGATCCGCAACGCCACGACTTTCTATGAGCTTTTGCGCCGGCCGGATGTTACGTACACCGGATTGCAGACCGTTTTCAGCCTGCCGGAGCTTGAGCCGGAGGTGCGTCAGCAGGTGGAAATTTCCATTACTTATGAAGGCTATATCAAAAAGCAGCAGGAGCAGGTAGAACATATGGAAAAGCTGGAGGAAAAACTGCTGCCGGAGGATATGGATTATCAGCAAGTGCCAAGCCTGCGGGACGAGGGCCGGGAAAAGCTGTCGAAGATCCGCCCGCGTTCTGTGGGACAGGCCAGCCGCATCAGCGGCGTATCGCCCGCCGATATTTCCGTGCTGCTGGTCTGGCTGGAACAGCAGCGGCGGCTCGGGAAATCCCAAAAGTAACCGTTTGGAACCGGGGAGACGTTGAACGAGAAATGGTCAGCAGACAGGAGAACGTGATTATGTTTATCGATGAAATGAAACGAGCGGCAGAACAGTATGGCATCGTTCTTTCCGATGAGCAGTTCGGTCAGTTCCGCCGCTATTATGAACTGCTTGTGGAATGGAATGAAAAAATGAATCTCACGGCCATCACCGGGCCGCAGGAAGTAGCGGTCAAGCATATGATCGATTCGCTGACCGCTTATGATCCGGCGCTCTTTACCGGAGATGTGTCGATGATCGACGTTGGGACAGGCGCCGGCTTTCCGGGACTGCCTCTAAAGATATTCTGTCCGTCCGTGCGTCTGACTTTGATGGATTCTTTGAATAAGCGGGTGAAATTTCTGCAGACGGTGGTCGATGCGCTTGGACTGCAGCAGGTCGAGTGCGTCCATGCGCGGGCAGAAGAGGGTGCGCGGAATAAGAAATACCGCGAACGGTTTGATCTTGCCGTTTCGCGGGCAGTGGCCCGCTTGCCGGTCCTTTGCGAATATTGTTTGCCTTTTGTCCGGTGCGGCGGACATTTTCTCGCGCTTAAGGGCCGCGATTATGAAGCGGAAGAAAGAGAAGCGGAAAAGGCCGTCCGGGTACTGGGCGGCGGGCAAATGGAAAGCCGCACGGTACGTCTGCCCGGACTGGAAGACAAGCGGGCGGTCATCGTCATCACGAAAGCGAAGCCTACGCCGAAGTCTTATCCGCGCAAGGCGGGAACGCCTGCTAAAAATCCATTGTGACGGACATAGAGGAGAATGTTTCACGTGAAACATTCTCCTCTATGATTTGCCGGCAACGATCTCTTTTGCCGGATTTCACGGAAAAGCAAAAAGGAAAATGGCGGCTGACAGCGAAATGAAAGAATAGGATTATGGCAAACGGGAAGGAGAGAATGACGTGAAAAAAATGGCTTATCTTGCCGGGGTGCTTCTGTTGGGACTGATTGTGACCAGCCCGGTGCCTTTTGCCTGTGCGGCGGATACGCAGGCAAAGGCAGGGGAAAATACAACGGCGCAAACATCTGCTGCCGCAGCGGGAGCGGAGAATCAGACGGCGGTACAGAGTAAGGAAAAGGGGAAGAAAACGCGCAGGCAGAAGGAGCGCTTTGTCCCGCTGCTGTCAGACAACGGGTACCTTTATCTCATGGATACGCAGAATGCCCGCTGGATCAGGATGCCTCATTCGGGCGATGAGTATATTGCCGATGTCTGGATCAAACTGGTTAAGACGGACGATCAGGCGGATGAAGAGAAGAAACCCGACGGGAACAAAACGGAAGATTACAGCTATCCGCCGAAATATTATTTGGAGCATTATTATCTGCGGCCGAAAACGCAGCAGATTCAGTTTTTAAGCGAGCTGGAGGTTGCAGGACGTCCGGATAACGCCATCAAGGAACGGGCTTACAGCATGCAGAACTGGGAAAATCTTGTCCCCGGCTCGCTGGAGGATGATATCTATCATGGCGCGCTCAAGGCAATGGGAAAGAATAAAGTGGGAGGGAAGACAACGCATGGAATGAGCGCCCGCGATATGCTGGAGGAATATCTTCGTATCTCTCTTTAACTGCATGAAAAAACAAAGTTATCCACAAAAAGAGGAACATATCCACTGTTCTGTGGATGATTTTGTGGATAACTAAAGAAAAATAAAGCAGGAGGTTATCCTCAGAAATGGGGGATAACCTCCTGCTTTATTTTTTGCGGACGAAATGCCGGCTGTTTTTTAATGATGGAACAGGCGGATATGCGTCATAGCCATGGCCATGTTGTATTTGTCGCAGGTGGCAATGACGTTGTCATCGCGAATGGAGCCGCCGGCCTGGGCAACGTAGGCAACGCCGCTCTTATGGGCGCGCTCGATGTTGTCGCCGAACGGGAAAAACGCGTCAGAGCCGAGTGCGACGCCGCTCTGCGTGGACAGCCATGCCTGTTTTTCTTCGCGGGTGAATACCGGCGGTTTTTCGGTGAAAACCCGTTTCCATTCTTCGCCGCCGAGAAGATCCATATATTCTTCGCCGACGTAAACATCGATGGCATTGTCGCGGTCCGGGCGGCGCACATCGTCGCGGAACGGCAGATTGAGAACCTGCGGCGACTGGCGCAGATACCATATATCGGCCTTGCTGCCGGCAAGACGCGTGCAGTGAACGCGGGACTGCTGGCCGGCTCCGATGCCGATCGCCTGACCGTCTTTCGCATAGCAGACGGAATTGGACTGGGTGTATTTCAGTGTGATCAGGGCGATCAGCAGATCGCGCTTTGCTGATGCCGGAATCTCTTTATTGACGGTGGGAATGTCTTTGAGGCAGTCCTCCGTAAGTTCGACATCGTTGCGCTGCTGCTCGAAGGTAATGCCGAATACCTGCTTGCGTTCCAGCGGCTCAGGCTTGTAGTCCGTATCCATCTGCAGGATGAGATACGTTCCTTTGCGCTTTGTTTTCAGAATCTCCAAAGCGGCATCCGAGTAAGACGGAGCAATGATGCCGTCAGATACCTCGCGTTTGAGGAAGGAAGCCGTCTGTGCGTCGCATTCATCCGACAGTGCGACGAAATCGCCATAGGACGACATGCGGTCTGCGCCGCGGGCGCGGATGTAAGCCGTGGCAACCGGGGATAATTCGATGCCTTCGACAAAGTATGCTTTTTGAAGTTCAGCGGAAAGCGGCACCGCTACCGCGGCACCGGCCGGGCTGACGTGTTTGAATGAGGCCGCGGCCGGGAGTCCCGTTGCGGCGCGGAGTTCGCGGACGAGCTGCCAGCTGTTCATGGCGTCGAGCAGATTGATATAGCCGGGTTTTCCGTTCAATACCTTAAACGGCAGATCGCCTTCTGTCATGAAAACACGTGCTGGTTTCTGATTGGGGTTGCAGCCGTATTTTAGTTCCAGTTCCTTCATTTCGAGATGCTCCTTTTCCTTTTTGAAGATGATCAATTCACAGCGGGACAGGCAGCTTCAAGCCTGTCGTTTTATGCCTGCGGGAAACGGCGGCATCACGGGAACGCAAAAAGCCGACACAAATCCAGGCAGTGCCCAGACGGTCGGCTTTTCTTCCCTGTGCTCCCCGTGGTACTCCACTTCCGTCAGTTGCACAGCATCTATTGTCAATCTAACATGATCCGCTGTTTTTGTCAAGCAGACGGTCCGAAGCAAGAAAGCAAAAAAGTGATGTTTCGTTTACAATATTACGGGAAAGAACTGTTCGATTTCTTGGATTTATGTTATGATAGGAAGGTGGTACGATCTTTTCAAGGAGATTTTAGTTTTTCTTTTTCCTATATTTCAGGGGGGACTTCTACTATGTTGAAAAGTATTGCGGTCATGACCAGCGGCGGGGACAGCCCGGGAATGAATGCGGCGGCCCGTGCTGTTGTACGTACGGCGCTTTATGAAGGCGTCAAGGTATGGGGAATCCGCGATGGTTATCATGGACTGCTGGAAGAAGATATGTTTGAGATGGAGTCCAAGGATGTCGGCGACATCATTCAGCGCGGCGGTACGTTTCTGGGGACAGCGCGCTGCAAGCGCTGGAAAACGCCGGAAGGCCGCATGCTGGGGTATCAGCATCTGGTTGACCGGGGCATTCAGGGACTCTGCGTGATCGGCGGCGATGGTTCGCTGCGCGGCGCTTCTCTGCTCTCCAAGGAGACGGGCATCCCTATCGTTGGATTGCCGGGAACGATCGATAATGACGTATGGGGATCTGATTATACGATTGGCTGCGATACGGCGGCCAATACGATCATCGATGCGATCAACAAGCTCCGCGATACGGCTTCGGCACATCGCCGCGTCATCGTCATGGAAGTCATGGGCCGCAATTCCGGCTGGCTGGCATTGGTGTCGGGCATTTCCGGCGGCGCGGAGTATATTCTTGTTCCGGAAGAGCCGTTTGATCTTGAGAAGATCTGCGAGGATATGAAAGAAGCCTACAAGAAGGGAAAACGCTATATTCTCGTCGTGGTGGCTGAAGGCGCCGGAAGCGGACAGGAAATCGGTCAGTATATCGCTGAGCACACGAAACTCGATACGCGCGTATCGGTTCTCGGACACATTCAGCGTGGGGGATCTCCTTCGGTCATTGACCGCGTACGGGCAAGCCAGCTTGGCGAGCAGGCCGCACTCGCTTTGATTTCCGGACTGTCGGATATTGTATTCGGCTTCAGCAAAGGCCGCGTTGTCTCCATCGATCTGCATGATTCGGTCAACAACAAAAAGAAACTGGATCCGGATTATCTTCATTTGTCCAAAGTGTTGTTCTGAAATTTGTTTCACGTGCAACAATAAAAGGGGCGGAAAGAACATGAACGTTCATGTTCTTTCTGCCCCTTTTTCGTCCTTTGGGACAGGAACCTTTTGCAAGGGATTTTATCGGATCCCCAGCATATCCTTGGCCAGTTTTACGGCCTTGACGCCGTCCGATGCGTAGGCATCGGCGCCGGCATGGTCGGCGTAATCCTGTGTGACCGCCGCGCCGCCGACCATGACTTTGGCCGGGCAGCCTGCTTCTTTGAGTTGTTCGATTACCTTGTCGATTTGTACCATGGTGGTCGTCATGAGTGCGCAAAGACCTACGATATCGGCTTTATTTTCCATGGCCGCCTTGACGATTTCTGCCGCGTCGACGTCTTTGCCGAGATCGATAAGACGGAATCCGCTGTTGGCGAGCAATGCGCCGGTGATGTTTTTGCCGAGATCGTGGACGTCGCCCTTTACCGTGGCGATGACGACCGTTCCTTTGTCTGCCTTGGCGCTGGCCGGAATGAGTTCTTTCAGGCGGTTGAAGGCGGCCCGCATGGTTTCGGCGGAAAGCAGAACCTGCGGCAGGAACATCCGGCCGGAGCCGAAGTCCTCGCCGATGTCCGTCATAGCGGCAGTCAGGGCTTTTTCGGTGATTTCATTGGAATCAAAGCCTTCCCGGAGCGCCTTTTCGACTAAGCCGACGATTTCATCCTTTTCGCCTTCGATGACAGCCTGCTTGATGGCGGAAAGGGGATCCAGATCGCTTGTCTTTGCTACGGCAGCCTTTTTGGGGACGCTGAGGTTTGCTTCATCCTTGCTGAAGGCGAGACCGTTCGGATCATGTCCGAGCAGAGCGGCGGATGCCTTGAGCGCCCGCTGCATGGATTCGTCGTAAGGATTCATGATCGGTGCATCCAGTCCGCAGGCCAGAGACATGGCGAAGAAGGTGCTGTTGATGAGCGGCCGGTTCGGCAGACCGAAGGAAATGTTGGAAAGGCCCATGGTCGACGGGTATCCGAGTTCGCGGCGGTAGAGTTGAAGCGTGCGGAGCACTTCCTGACACGCATGGACATCTGCAGATACGGTCATGACCAGTGCGTCGAGCAGAAAATCGCCGTCGCGCAGTCCCTGTTTTTTTGCTGACTGAATGATGAAGCGGACGGCATCCAGCCGGGCTTCCGCCGTTTTCGGCACGCCGTCTTCCGTGATGGGCAGGCAGAGAATGGCGGCGCCGTACTTGCGGGCCAGCGGGAGAAATTCGGCGATGCGGGCATCTTCGGCGCTGACGGAATTGATCAGTGCGCGCCCCGGATAAGCCCGGAGTCCCGCTTCAAGCGCTTTTGCATCGCTGGTGTCAATGACCAGCGGGGCGTCGGTCAGCTGGGCGATTTCCGATACGGCTTTTTTCATGGCAGCGGCCTGATCGATTCCGCCAACGCCCATGTTCACATCGAGCAGTGCGGCGCCGGCCTTGACCTGATTTACAGCCTCCTTTTTGACGGAAAGAAGCGATCCGTCGCGGATCTCTGCGGCAAGCTTCTTGCGCCCTGTCGGGTTGATGCGCTCACCGATCAGCACGGTCGGCAGGGAGCGGTCGACGCAGACGGATTTGCTGCGGCTGGCCAGCCACAATTTCGGCTGGCGCGGCTGACGCGCCGGCTCGGAGCAGCCTTTCAGCGCTTCGGCCATAGCCCGGATATGTTCCGGTGTTGTGCCGCAGCAGCCACCGAGCCAGGTGGCGCCGGCTTCCAGCAATTTTGGCGCCCAGCTGCCGAAAGATGCGGCGTCCATCGGGAATACGGTCTCGCCGTTTTCGTCGAGGTGCGGCATTCCGGCATTGGGCTGGACGCTGACCGGCACGCTGCAGTTCTGTGCCAATGTGCGGACGATGGGGACGAGCTGTTCCGGGCCAAGCGAGCAGTTTACGCCGATGATGTCGGCGCCGAGTGCTTCGAGGATAATCGCTGCCGACCGGGGATCCGTGCCGGTGACGGTTCGTCCGTCCTCGCTGTAGGAAAGCTGGCAGATGATGGGAATATCCGGTGCCGCGTCCTTTGCCGCTAGCACAGCGGCGCGCATTTCCTGAATATCGATGCAGGTTTCAAACAGCAGGTAATTCGCGCCGGCTTCGGCCAGCGCTCTGGCCTGATCAAAGAAGCACTGGTAAGCTTCCTCAAAGTCCAGATCGCCGAGCGGAAAGACGAAGCGGCCGGTAGGCCCGATCGAACCCGCAACTTTTGCCCGGCCGTCGGCCGCTTCGCGGGCGATCTTTACCGCGGCGGCATTGATTTCCGCCATGCGGTCCTGAAGACCATAGTGCGCGAGCTTCAGCGAACTGGCGCCGAACGTATTCGTTTCGATGATGGTCGATCCGGCGTCGATGTAGGCCCGGTGTATGCCCTTTACGACATCCGGATGTTTGAGGTTCATGAGTTCGGGGCAGGCGCCGGGCTTCAATCCGCCTGCCTGCAGCATGGTGCCCATGGCACCGTCAAAAATATGAATCATAAGGCTGCTCCTTTTTTCGGGATATATGTTGTCTCTTTCATCCTAAGCGGGAATATGGAATGTGTCAACCGGAAACTCCGGGCTTACGGCCGGATCACCCGGGACGGGCAGTCGAGCTTGCTGCAGGCTGCGCATCCCTTGGCGTGGACAGCCTGTTCCTTCCGGGTTCCTTCCTTATAAAGACCGATGATGGCCGTGATGCTCTTGCGGGGAATCAGCATCATGGAGCTGGACAGGGACACGCCGATCTCGCCGGCTTTTGCGAGGCGGATGAGTTCCGGCTGCTGATCGATGGGCCAGTCGCCATATCCCGGACTGAATCGCCAGCGCATGCCATATCCCTGAGCCGCCGCCTTGGGCCGAATGACCTTTTCCATATCGTCCGCGATCTGTTCCACCGCTGTCGTGGCTGCCGCATCGAGCAGGACAGAAGCGGTGTATTCGCCTTCGGCGAAAAGGCGCGTCACCGTTTCTTCAATTTCTTCTCCTACTGTTGCCGACAGAAGGATCACCTTGTCGCAGCCGGCCAGATGCGCGCCGATTTTTTTCCCCTGAATGATGAAGGGCGGATCGGCGCAGACTTCCTGCCTGTCGCAGTTGTAATCATAAATCTGCCAGATTCCCCGCGGCGAAGCTAACAGCCGGGCATCCTGACAGGCATTTTCAATTTTTTCTTCATCAAATCCTTCTGCCTTCATCAATCCGGCGTAGCGTCGTGTTTCCTTCGGATCTACCTGAAGCAGAGGAGCATTATAAACAGGCATTTTTTGCCTCCTTTCGGCAAAATGTTTCACGTGAAACATTGGCTTTTTCGTCATTTCATATTATGATATAAGTAAAGAACGGACTGTGAAAGAATCGGGTATGATAAGTATCCACATGCAACATATAGTAATGAAACAATTATACTTATTATAGCGGATTTTTACAAGGTGAACTGTAACATTTATTATAATAAAGCAGAAAGTGGTGGAATCGTTGACGAGAATTATTGCAGTGGCCAATCAGAAAGGCGGCGTCGGCAAGACGACGACTGCGGTCAATCTGGCTGCCTGTCTGGCGGAAAAACGAAAAAAGGTGCTGTTGGTTGACTGCGACCCGCAGGGTAATGCCAGCAGCGGCTTTGGAATCGATAAATCGGCTCTGGAACAGACCATCTATCATGTTTTGATCAACGGGGCGGACATCCAAGAGGTCATCCGGCCGACGGAATACCGGGTGGACGTCCTGCCGGCGAATATCGAACTGGCCGGCGCGGAGGTGGAACTGGTGACGGCGATTTCCCGGGAGACGCGGCTGAAGCGGGCGCTTGAACCCGTTCAGGACAGGTATGACTATATTCTGATCGACTGCCCGCCGTCGCTGGGCCTGCTGACCTTGAACTCTTTGGCGGCGGCGGATTCCGTTCTCATGCCGATTCAGTGTGAGTTTTATGCGCTGGAGGGCGTTTCCCAGCTCATGAACACGATCGATCTCGTGCGCAGCAATCTGAATCCGCAGCTGGAAATTGAGGGCGTCGTCATGACGATGTACGATTCGCGGACCAGATTGGCGGAGCAGGTCGTTGCGGAGGTCCGCGAGGCGTTTGGCGATGTGGTATACCGGACGATGATTCCGCGCACGGTGCGTTTGAGTGAAGCGCCGTCTTACGGACAGCCGATTCTCTATTACGATAAGCGGTCGAAGGGCGCGGAGGTTTATCAGAAGCTGGCAAAAGAGGTGATTTCACGTGGCAAGTAAAGGACATGGCGGTTTGGGCAAGGGGCTTGGCGCCCTGATGGGAAACACGAAGCTGACGCCTGCGCGCGACCGGGTTCAGGAGATTTCTGTCGAGGAAATTCGGCCCAACCGGTATCAGCCGCGTCAGGATTTTGATGAAGCGGCGCTGGAAAACCTTAAGGATTCCGTCAAGCGGATCGGTATTATCGAGCCATTGTTGGTCCGCCGCCTGCCGGAGCAGGGGTATGAGCTCATCGCCGGAGAGCGCCGCCTTCGGGCTGCGAAGCTGGCGGGGATCCGGATGGTTCCCGCGATGATTCGCGAGTACAACGATGCGGAAATCAGCGAAATCGCCTTGATTGAAAACATCCAGCGGGAAGATCTCAACGCTTTGGAAGAAGCGAAGGCCTATGACCGGCTGATGAAGGAGTTCGGGCTGACACAGGATATCATGGCGAAAAAGATCGGCCGCAGCCGGTCGCACATCGCAAATTTTCTGCGTCTGCTGAAGCTGGAACCTCATGTGCAGGACTACGTGGCAAACGGCGCCTTGTCCATGGGACAGGCCAAGCCGTTGCTTGGTCTGGAAAATCAGTCGCTGCAGCGCGAAGCGGCGGAGTATATTCAGTCCGAAGATCTGTCTGCCCGTCAATCGGAGCATCTGGTGCGAAAGCTGCAGGCCGATCCTGAGTATCTGCATCAAAAATCACCGGAGGAGAAAAAGACCGCGTCCGATCAGGACGTTCATCTTACCGATGCCGTGGAGAAACTGACGCACCTTCTTGGAACGCAGGTCCGGATTCATCCGGGCAAGAAAAAGAGCCGGATCGAGATCGAGTTTTATTCACCGGAAGATTTGGAACGCATCATGGGAACGATTCTGACCAGTCAGCAGGATGTGACGCAGCAGAAAATCGATGCGCTCAGAAAAGTTTCCCTGACCGGAAAATTTACGGTATAATAGGGAAGGAAATACAGAGAGAAGAATGTTTCACGTGAAACATCCGGAGAAAAGGAGCAGGCAAAAGGAATGGATATGCAGCAAGTTATGAAGATTGTGATGGACAACATGCCTTTTATTGTCATCGGTATGGCCATCGGCTGGCTGATTCTGCTGGGACTGGTCGTCAATCAGGCCATGAAGCTGAACTATATGAAAAAACGCTATCGGAAAATGATGGCCGGAGTAGACGGGGCCAATTTGGAGCGGATGCTTATGGGCCATATCGATGAAGTCCGGAAGGTCGTATCGGAGAACCAGCGCATTGACGAGGAAAACAAGCGCATGAATGAATTGCTGCAGAACGCGATCACCCGCGTCGGCGTGGTTCGCTTCCGCGCCTTCGACGATATGGGAAGCGACCTAAGCTACGCGGTGGCATTGCTGGACTCCCATAACAACGGCGTGATCCTTTCCAGTATCTTTGGCCGGGAGGATTCCCGCAGCTACGTCAAGCCGATTCAGGCCGGCCAGTCGACCTATACCATGACAGAAGAGGAAGAACAGGCGCTTCATGATGCGATGAAGCAGCAGTGATCCTGTCGGTTGACAAGAAGAAATAGAAATGCTATTCTAAATGCAACAATTAAATATGTTTAGATTGTTTTATCTGAACAAAATAGAATTGGGTGTCCAAAGTGCAATTACACTTGTACGACTTAATAGAAAATCCGGTAAAAAGCCGGAGCGGTCCCGCCACTGTAACAGCGAGTGATTCTGCATAAGATATGTCACTGGCAAAACGATGGTTTTGCTGGGAAGGCGCAGAAAAGCGATGAACTGGAGCCAGGAGAACTGCCCAATTAACGATCACTGACGATCTACGAAAGATAGGGAGGGGATCAGGGCATAGGTATATGCTCTGGCAAGCCGCTGTGTTTGTCTGCCGATTTTCTGCAAATGGCTCTTTTCCTTGTGAAAAGGGTCTTTTTTTGTGGAAAAAATCCGAAAGCGGGTCTCGAATCAAAGTTCGGGGCGTCTGCTTCGTCAGAAAAGGGGGATTGCATGAAATGAGAGAAAAAAGCCGGGCTTTGCTGGCCGTTTTGATGATGCTTCTGCTGCTGAGCCTGACGGGATGCCGGGATATGGCTGCCGGGGCAGAGAGCGGCGAGGGCTACAAGGTCACGGATGACCGGGGAACCGTCGTCGATATGCCGGGAAAGCCGCAGCGTATTCTGACCTTGTCGATGAGTACGGACGAGGTGGTATTGGGGCTGGTCAGGCCGGAGCGCATGGCCGCCGTGAATCATTTGCTGGACGATCCGGTCAGTTCCAATATCGTGCCGCTGGCCAGTCAGGTAGAAAAACGGATTAAGAATCCTTCGGTGGAAGAGATCGCGGCCCTGCAGCCGGATCTGGTCATCGTGCCGGACTGGGGCGATATTGCCAAAGTGGAAACGCTGCGGGATCTCGGCCTGAAGGTTGTGGTCTGCAAGGGGGCAAAGAATCTCAGCGAGATCAAGGAAACCATCCGGCTGATTGCTCAGGCCGTCGGCGAACCGGAGCGGGGAGACCGGCTCGTTCAGAAAATGGAGGACAAGCTGGATCAGATTACGGCCAAGACCGCAAAGATCCCGGAATCCGAGCGAAAGACAGTCGTATTGATCTCGCTGATGAGCGCTTATGGCGGCATCGGTTGTTCCTTTGATGAAGCCTGCCAGTATGCCGGAGTCGTCAACGGAATGGCGAAAGCCGGCATACACAGCGGTCAGACGATGAGCAAGGAGCAGATGGTGTCCATTAATCCGGACATTCTGTTTCTGCCGACGTATACCAATCACGGCGCCTATGATATAGAGGCCTTCCGGGACAAGTATCTCAAAGACCCTTCGCTGCAGACGATCCGGGCGATACGGGAAGGAAATCTGCAGGAGCCGTATGAGGCATACATCTATAATTGTTCTCAGGATTTTGTATTCGGGGTGCAGGAGATCGCGTATCGCGTGTATGGTGAAGCCTTTCGTCAGGGAAGAGAGGAGCACCTTTCCGCTGTGGAGGATTGAAGCGGGAAAGCCCGTGCCGGGCATGATCCGCTTATAGGTTGATCGCGATGTCCAAGAGAGAAAGGAAGAGAGAATGATGAATCAGAAAACATTAACGTATGCCGTGGTTTCCTCCCTGACGCTGGGGACCCTGTGTTTTGCGGGCCATGCCGCAGCGGCCGGCGAGAGTGTGAGCGGCGATTTGGGCGAAACCGTCGTCACTGCGGAGCGCATCCCGTCGCGCCGGCTGGATACGCCGGCTGATGTTACCGTCATTACCGCCCGGGAGATCGAAGCCAGACATTATACGGACTTTGCCGAAGCCCTGCAGCATGTTTATGGTACAGTCATGACGAATGGAGCGAACGGAGCCGACCAGACGGTACGGATCGACGGCGAAGAACGTGTCGTCGTCATGGTGGACGGTGAACGCATCAATGATGAGCAGGGATCGATGAGCCGGGCCAGCGCGACGCTTACCCGTATTCCTTCCCTGAAGGATGTCGAGCGCATCGAGATCGTCAGAGGCGGAGGATCAGCTCTTTACGGCAGCGATGCCGTGGGCGGCGTGATCAATATCATCACGAAGAAGGTACGGGAAAACCGGACGGTGGTGGATCTCAGTACAGGTTCCTGGGGAACGCATGCGTATGAAGTGGCCACTCAGGGCAGATCCGACCGTTTCAGCTGGTCGGCAACGGCCGCCCTGCAGAAGCGCGGATACTTTTATTATAAGGACCGGCAGGGGAACAGCGTGCGCATGCCGGACAGCGATTACAGCAATGACGGAGCTTCGCTGAACCTTGTTCAGCGGCTGGATGACGCGCAGTCGCTGGCATTGCGTTACAGCCACCGCACGATGGATGGCAGTCAGCCGGCTTGGCTCTACGGCGTGTTCCAGTCGACGCGTCAGGATGAGATTTTCAACGATGTTTCTCTGACGTACCGGTTCCGGGAAGATACGAGCCTGCCGGGGTATCTGCGCTATTTCAATCATTATAAATCCGTGTTTTTCAGCGGCAAATTCCATACGCGTCTGCAGGGGGTGGACTATCAGGACGGATGGGCTCCGTCTGCGAATCAGAAGATCATCGCCGGCGCGGAATGGCATCAGAGCAATTCGTCCAACCGGCAGAGCGGCTATATGGATCGGGAGACGGCCAACACGGCGGTTTTTCTGCAGGATACCATAAAGCTGGCGCCAAAATGGATCGCTGTACCCGGAGTCCGCATGGACCATCATACCGCCTTCGGCACGCACTGGTCGCCGAAGGCGGCGGTCAATTACCGGCCGGATCCGGCGACAAAGGTTTATGCGTCATGGGGCCGGGTGTTTAAAGCGCCGACCGCAGATGATCTGTACTATCAGGTAGATTATGGCGCATGGGGAAGCTACAAGGGCAATCCGGATTTGAAACCGGAATCCGGTCATACGGAGCAGATCGGCCTGACGCGGGATATGGGCCGTGATGCCTCGCTGGATGTCCGCCTGTTCCGCTCCATCCTTCATGATGCGATCGATTGGCACAGCGCGGACGGGATGAACTGGACGGTTTCCAATATAGCCCGGGAGAAAAAAAGGGGATTGTCTCTGAGTTGGAAGCAAAAGCTGTCTCCTTTCTGGAGTTATGATCTCGCTTATTCTTATACGCATACGGAAACCAACGATTCGCACAATGCGTCAGTGTCTCAGTATCTGAAGGCGAACAGCCAGCCCAATGGGTACCGGGCCGGCATCCACTACCATCAGGGCGCATGGACGGCTGATCTGGACGGACGGATGGGAACAGGACTCGATCGCGAGGCCTATGGCATGCGCCGTTATGCGCTGCTGGACTTCTATACGAGCTATGCGTACAATCCGCAGCTGACGATTTATGCCAAGGCCCTGAATTTCACCAATCAGGCATGGTCGCGCTACAGCGGATGGAAATATCCGGGGGCGGGCCGGTTCTTCCAGATTGGTCTGACTTATTCCTTCTGAAGGAGAGAAACTGTGAGCGAGGAGTTTGTTTTTGAAGCGGAGCATCTGACTGTCGGGTATCCGGGGCGGCTGGTGCTCCATGATCTTTCGTTTTCCGTGCGGCCCGGGGAACTCGTCGGTATCATCGGAGCGAACGGCGCCGGAAAAAGCACCCTGATGAAGACCCTGCGGGGGATGCTGGCAGCGCAGGAAGGCTCCGTCCGGCTGTACGGCCGGAAGATACGGGACATCCCCGGCCGGGAGCTTGCGCGGCTCGCCGGATATTTGCAGCAGCAGACGGCCGTCCCGTTTGCCTATACGGTTCGCGATATCGTTATGACGGGGCGATATCCGTATCTTTCCTGGTGGCAGCAGGCCGGGGAGCGGGATCGGCAGCTGGCCGAGGTCTGTCTGGCGTATGTCGGCATGGCAGATCAGGCGAACCGTCCGCTTCAGGAACTGTCGGGAGGGCAGCGTCAGCGCGTTCTGCTGGCCAAGGTGCTGGCCCAGCAGACGCCGGTTCTGCTGCTCGATGAGCCGGCAGCGGGACTGGATCTGATGTATCAGGAGGAGTTGTTTCGCTTCTGCCGGTCGCTTTGCGCGGCAGGCCGGACCGTAATGCTGATCGCGCATGAGCTCAGTCTGGCAGATCGCTTCTGTTCACGGCTTCTGCTGATCGGACAGGGCGGACTGATCGCGGACGGAACTCCCCGCGAGGTTATGACAGAGCCGCTGCTGAGCCGGGCGTTTTCGGCGGATATCCGTGTGTCCGTGAATCCGCTGACCGGACATGCGGATATCTATACGCAGCCCGGCCAGCCTGCGGCAGATCGGGAGAAACTGCTGCGTCAGATTACAGGCAGGGAGGGATCCGATGGAAGAGCATAAGGCAAACCGGCGATATGGACGGATCATGCTGTGTCTGGCCGTCCTGTTGATTTTGGCCGTTCTGCTGTCCCTTTCCTGGGGGCAGATGAAGATTCCGTTTTCGCATGTCATGGCCGCCTTGTTGCAGGGGATAGCGCCGGGGGTGGCGGATGCGGGGGTTCCCGCGGATCAGGCTGCTGTTTTATGGCATATCCGGCTGCCGCGGACGGCGGTCGGACTGATGGTCGGTGCCGGGCTGGGGATTTCCGGCGCGGTGCTGCAGGGGATTTTCGCTAATCCGCTGGCGGACCCCGGAATCATCGGCGTGTCAAGCGGCGCGTCCGTCGGAGCGATCGTAGCGATCGCTCTCGGCTTGTCCTCCCTAAGTCTCTTTGCCCTGCCGGTTTTCGCCCTGCTCGGAGCGCTGCTGGCTGTTCTGCTGACCGTCTCGCTTTCGATGCGCCATGGACGGATTCCTGTCCTTACGCTGCTGCTGGCCGGCGTGGTCGTGGGGATGTTCCTTTCCGCCGTTACAGCTGCGATCCTTACGGCGATGAATGAAAACAAGATGCAGGAGTATCTGTTTTGGACGATTGGCGGGCTGGATTATCGGCGCTGGGACCATGTCCTGCTCGCCATTGGCCCGATGGGGACAGGCATCGCCGTTATGCTTCTTTTGGCGCGCCATTTGAACATTCTGGTTTTGGGCGATACGGAGGCGCGCGCCGTCGGCATGCCGGTGACGCTCTATCGCATGGCGCTGCTGCTGCTGGCTTCGCTGACGACGGCAGCGGGCGTATGCATCAGCGGAAACATCGGTTTCGTCGGGCTGGTTGTCCCGCATATGATGCGCCTTCTTGTCGGTCCGGATCACCGGCGCCTTCTTCCGGCCAGTCTGCTGGCCGGTGGATGTTTTCTGGTGTTCTGTGATGCGGCCGGGCGCGTGATCTTTTCCGGCATGGAAGTCCGGGCAGGCATCATGACGGCCTTTATCGGGACGCCGTACTTCTTGTATCTGCTGCGGAAACAGCAGCGGAACCTGTCGGATTGAAAGCGGAGAAAGGAGTTTTATATGATTGAGAATATCACGGCCGGAGTCGAACTGTTCCAGAAGGGCGGCATCGTCATGTATGTCCTGCTGCTCTGCTCGCTGTTTGTCGCGGCAACCGGCATAGAGCGGTGGCAGTATTTTCGCCGCATGGATTCGGGGCGGGCGTTTGCCCGGAGTTTTGCCGAGGCGGCCGGAAGACAGGACTGGAAGCAGGCCGCCCGTCTGGCCGCCGGTTCGTCCGGCAGTCTGGCCCGGATGCTGACGCAGGTCAGCCGCCGTTCCTGGCGGGAACGGCGCGAGGCGACGTCCTTTTTGGAGATACAATCCGGTATCATTCTGGCAAAATTTCGCCAGCGCCTTTATTTTTTAAGCGTTGTCGTGACGATGGCGCCGCTGCTCGGACTGCTGGGAACCATCAGCGGCATGATATCGGCCTTCAGCGTTTTTCATGTCCAGAATGCGCAGGCCTCGGCGATAACAGGCGGCGTCGGCGAGGCTCTGGTCGCTACGGCTTTCGGGCTTTGTGTAGCGATTTTTGCCCTGATTGTCCATGCTTTTTTTGTCCAGCGCGTAGATACGATCCTGACGGATATGGAGCAGTGCTGCTCGCTGGTCGAAGCGGATCCCGCTGCTTTTGCGCGGGCCGCAGGGGAGGAGAAAACGGAGGCGGACTATGCGACTGCGTGACCGGAGACGCTGGCAGAAGCCGGAAATCGTCATCATTCCGATGATCGATATCATGTTTTTCCTGCTGGTCTTTTTCATGATGAGCACTCTGTACATGGTGAATATGAAGACGGTCGATGTGGATATGCCTCAGGCCAGACATGCCGAAACACAGGTGGTTGTATCGTATGTGGTCACAATGAAGCAGGACGGCTCCCTGTGGCTGGAAGATCAGCCGGTCGCTGAGGCGGAGCTTCTCGGACGGGCTGAAGCGGAGCGGCGGAAGAATCCAGATTTTTCCGTTGTTGTCCGGGCCGATCAGGGGCTGGATTACGGAATGGTCATTGGACTGCTGGATCAGTTCAAGGCGCATGGCATCGTCCATATCGGTCTGGCCGCGGATGACGGAGGAACCGGCAATGAATAGTCAGGAGGGCAGAATACTCCTGCGGGCCTGGGGGGCGTCGCTGATCGTTCATCTGTTCCTGTTTCTCCTGCTGGCGGCCGCCGGGCTATTTCTGCTGGTCCGGCCAGCTCCGCAGGACGCGGAGGATGTCGTGGAAATCTCGCTGGCTGACGGCGGCGCATCCGGTTCTTCCCGCGCGGAGGTACCGCCGCCGTCGGCGCCTGCCGCGCCCGCGCCGACGGTTGAGATTTCCTCTGCTGTGAAGCTGCCGGACATCCGGCAGGATTATACGGAGCAGCCGGAAAAGCAGCGGGAGTACCGGGAAAATCACCGGGAAGACACAGCGGGCGCGGAGCAGAGCGGCAGGGCGCCGGGAGAGGCTGGTGCGCCGGATGCGGCGGGGAAATCTGCCGGAACGGGACACGCGGACGGCGGAGCAGAACAGGGCGCCGGGAAGGCATCAGGTGCAGGCGGCGCGGAGACAGGCTCCGCGCCTGCGCCCGATGAAGCGCCGGCGGTGGTGGATGCGGGCGCGTACTGCACGTACCGCGCTGTGCCGCAGTATCCGGCGGGGATGATTCAGGCCGGCGCGTCCGGCAGGGTGACGATTGAGATCGAGGTATCGCCGGAAAGTGCGGTGACATCGGTGGAGATCGTCCGTTCCTCCGGATATGGCGCATTGGATCAGGCGGCCGTCTCAGCCGGCTGGCAGTGCCGCTTCCAGATGAACGGGCATCCGGGCCGTTATCGTACGACGTATCGCTTTGAACTGCAAGGGGGCGATGACTGGTAAGGCAGAGGCGTACACCACGCCGGGTTGAAATGGATTTTGGAATGAAAGTCAGGATGAAAAACGGAGGGAATCGATTTGAAACAAAGAACAAGAACATATCTGGCGGCCGGAATGGCGGCGGTCATAACCGGAGCGGCGCTGCCTGTGGCCTACGGCGCCGGAAAGGACGGTACGGTTCAGGAAGATTTGGGCGAGGTCGTCGTCACGGCGACGCGGTCTGCCAAACGGGATCTGGAGGTTCCGGCAGCAACGCGGGTGATTTCCGCGCAGGAAATTCGCGAAAGCGGCGCCCGCAATGCCGCGGAAGCCTTGTCTGAGATGGACAGCACAGCCTATTCGGCCTTTGGGCAGAATGGCGCGGCGATGGGGACCATGTCCAATGATGTGGTGATACGCGGCATCGACAACGGTACATTGATCCTTGTGAATGGGAATCCGGTTTCCTGGCGGGGCAAGTACGATCTGTCGGCCATTCCCGCCGGAAGCATTGAACGCATCGAGGTCGTAAAGGGCGGCGGATCGGTACTCTATGGCAGCGAGGCCATGGCCGGCGTGATCAACATCATCACCAAAAAGAAAGCGGACAATCAGGTTATGGCCGGAATCGGAAATTCCGGACAATATCAGTATCATGTCAATGCCGGCGACGACCGGCTGGCCGTAACTTATGATTTCAGCCAGTGGAAACACGGCGTTGAGGTCAGCCGCACTCCGTCCTCGCCGCTTTTGATCGACACAAAAACCGTGCTGCATGACGTCAAAAAACAGTCAGCCGGTCTGAGCTGGCAGCTGACGCCGAATCTCGGCTTCCTTTATCAGTATCTGAACACCGACGCGACGTATGACCGCTGGGTGACGCAGGCCAGAGCGGGTCTTGCCGCAGAGCCGGGCGATCTGTACAATAGCCGGCATTATACGAAGGAGCGCCATATCACCCAGCTGAACTATAAGGACAAGGACTGGAAAGGCAGTTTCTACTTCAATTCAGGAACGGTGGAATCGGAAGGGCCGACGAATTTCAACACAAAGACGGGCAAACCGGCAGAGGCTTCGGCGAACCGTTATAATACCCGGGAGAAGAATATCACCTATGGGCTGGATATTCAGCGCCGCTGGAAGCAGAATCCGAAAGATACCTGGATCGGCGGCATGTCCCTGCAGCGCGAGCAGATGGATAAACTGTACGCGGTTTCCACCAAAACCGCCGCGAAATATACGCGGAATAACTGGGCGGCTTTTGCGCAGTACGAGCATGCCTTTGATGCGAAAAACAGCATGACTGCCGGGGCGCGGGAAACATGGACGAGCGGCGCATGGAAGGATCAGAACTATCACAATTTCAGCATGTCCGGGCAGTGGCTGCACCGGATGGGCGAAGCCGGCAATCTGTATGCCAGCGTCGCGCAGTCCTTCATCATGCCGTACTTTGCCCAGATGTACGGTGCATCATCCGCTGCGGTGCCGAATCCGGATCTGAAGCCGCAGAAAGGCGTCAATTACGAGATCGGCTGGAAGAAAAAGCGGGCGGCACATAGCTGGAAAGCCGCGTTGTTCCATATGGACATTACGGATAACATCTCTGCTTCCTGGGAAAGCAAAAAAAGCCAGTATGAATATTCGAATGAAGACTTCCGCAACACCGGTCTGGAACTGGCGCTGGATATCAAGGGCGTATCGCCATGGTCCTGGCACTGGGGCATGACCGTGCAGAACCCGGAATCCAAAAGCACAAAGAAAGGCTACTGGGATCGGAAATACGGACGGCTCCAGCTGACCGGCGGCGTGGGCTTCCATCAGGGGAAATGGACGTCCCGTCTGGACGCTTCCTTCCTCGCCAAGCGGGTGCAGACTCCGACTGCGGCACATTCCTTTGACGCCAAGCCTTACCTGTTGACGAGATGGAATACCATCTTCCAGCCGGATGAACGCAATGAATTCAGCCTGACCATCAACAACATGCTGGACCGCCACGATGTGATCTCGCATGGCGTGTCGACCTATTACACCGCACCGGCAAGCTTCCTGTTCAGCTACGCCTATAAATTCTGAGCGCGGCAAAGGGGTTTCAAAAGCAAAAGCCTTATGCTATAATAGCAGAAAGGCTTTTGCTTTTTTATGTTTGTATCATGATCCAGGGAAGAATGATCCGTGGATTCTTTTTATTGCAGGAGGCGTTCTGGTGAAGGAACCAAAAGACAATGCGGGACAGGCTGACCGCGCCGCGGAGCAGGAGAATGCGGAGCGGAAGCAGGAGTATCTCATTAAGTTTATTCCGCCGAAAGGGGACGAGATCCGCAGCATCCGCCTGTCGGCGCGGGCGCTGAAATGGGGGGCGGTTTCGCTGGCCGCCGGGGCGATGCTGTTCGTCGGTGCGTTCAGTTATTCGGTGTACAGCACGTTTGCTGCCCGCAGCAGCGCGGATGAGGTCCGCAATCTGCGCGAGGTGAACAATATCCAGCAGGAGCAGCTGCTGCAGCTTTCCAAGAAGGCCAATGCGCTGCAGGATCAGCTGGATCAGCTGAAAAAGCTCGAGGATGATCTGCGCCGTCTTTCCGGCGCGGCTCCGGCGGCGGATCAGGCCCCGGGGCAGCAGCAAACGCCGGATGCCGGCAGTGAGAGCGGGCATGACGGACAGGGCGGCCCGCTGATCCGCCCCGATCTCAATCAGGTCGGACAGGTTCTGGATCAGGTGGAAAAGGGCGTTGAAGCGCGGCGGCAGTCCTTGCTCGATCTGCAGCAGCAGCTCAAGGATCGGCAAGGCAGCCTCGCGCCGCAGGCTTCGTCCGGTCTGCCGGGCAGCACGATGCCGGGGATCTGGCCGGCACGGGGAACCGTCACTTCGCCTTATGGCCTGCGTTGGAACGGTTCGGATTTCCATCCGGGCATCGACATCGCCAACGACATGGGGACGCCGATTGTCGCTACGGCGGACGGCGTCGTGACGACAGCGGGATGGAATGATGGCGGCTACGGCAATATGGTCGATATCGATCATGGGAACGGCGTCATGACGCGGTACGGCCATGCCATGCAGGTTGCCGTCATGGCCGGTCAGTATGTGCGCCGCGGTCAGGTTATCGCGTACATGGGAAGCACGGGCTTCTCGACGGGGCCGCATGTGCATTATGAAGTCCGCATCAACGGGCAGGCGGTCAATCCGTCATCGTATCTCCATTGAAGTTTTATCAAGTATTTTGTATACTTGATGGATGCACCGGCCTGCGCCGCGGGCCGGATGTATTCCTGTATACAGTAAAAAAATACATAACATAACAAAAGGGTATAATTTCTAAAAGTCCTATGCAGATAACGGCATAGGGCTTTTTTATTGCGATCATAAGTATAATTTAGGAATACTTATGTAAACTTTTAGAATGATATAATATACATATAAGAATAATTATTCGTGTAAAAATTGTTTTAAGGCGTATAAAATCAAGCCCGAGAGCTTTTTTTTCAGAATATTATGTTTGAATATGCATATTGACATTGGTTTACAAGGTTCCTATAATAATAGATACATTACAGTCTATATGTATTGTATAGAGACAATATACCTTATATAAAGGACAATCTCAAAGGAGAGACGGATATGTGTAGAATCGGTTCAATCAAGAGCAAGGTACCCATTCAGCCATCCATGGCGCTGCACCTGATGCTGCCGCAGCAGGAAGGGCATGATAATTCCGGATTTGCCATGGTCATGCAGGATCTTTATGGAATCTTTTCCAATTATAAGGATAAACCGCTCTTATCGCTGGCCTGCACACAGCGGGGCGCCCAGCTGGTCGAGGAATATATGGATGCGCATAACTTCGTGCAGCTGGCTGAATGGATCCCGGTTCCGGACAAGAAGCCGGGGCTGGATATTCAGGCGATGCCGTACTACATTTTCCGCAACTATGATTATCCGGAGGGCGCCGAGAAGATGACGAAGGAGCAGAAGGAAAATCTTCTGCTCGATACGCGTCTGGCTCTGCGCAAACTTCTGGAAAAGGACGGCGAGGGCTTTGTCTATTCCTTCTGGCCGGATGTTCTGACGCTCAAAGAGATCGGCGATCCGCGTGATATCGCCACATATTTCCATCTCTGGGATGATAACGGCTGTCTGGTGGCGAAATCGATCGTCGCCCAGTGCCGTCAGAATACGAACTATGATATTGTCCGCTACGCGGCTCATCCGTTCTTTCTGCAGGGCTATACGCTCTGTGCGAATGGTGAGAATACCTTCTATACGAAGAATAAGGAATTTCAGAAATCCCTGCACCGCGGATACATCGGCTTTGAGTCCGATTCCCAGTGCTTCCTGAATACCCTCCATTACGTTCATCATGAACTCAAGTGGCCGCTGATCTATTACAAGCATGTCATTACGCCGCTGCCGTTCGAGGAGATCGCGGAGCGTCCGGATAAAGAAGTCCTGACGGCGATCCGGCAGTCGCTTGCCAATCTCGAGATCAACGGTCCGAATACGATCATCGGCGTTCTGCCGGATCAGCGCATGATCACCTGCTGTGATTCCAAGAAGCTGCGTCCGGTCGTCGTCGGCCGCACGGAGGATATGGTGGCGATTTCCTCAGAGGTCTGCGGCATCAATGAAATCATGCCGGACCGCGACCAGACGAAGGATATTTATCCGAATGAACGCGAAATCGTAGTAATCGACAATGACCTGGAGGTACAGAGATGGAAGCAGTAAAGACACAGGATGTGGGGGTCAATGACCTGCCATGGAAGATTGAATATGATTCCGAGCGTTGTACGATGTGCGGCAGCTGCGTGGCCAGCTGTTCCTTCAAGGCCATCAAGGTCACAACGCAGCGGCGCGATATGACGGTATCGGTGGAGAGTCAGCCGGAGCCGGTGCATAAGCACATGGCCCGTCCGGTTATCACGCAGGTGGCCAGCCTGACGGATTACTGCCGCGGCTGCGGTATCTGTGAAAAGATCTGCCCGAATCAGGCCATCCGTCCGGTTCGCAATCCGGATACGCGCAAGGAACTGCTTTCGCGCGACAACGGCCCGATCAAGCGCGGCGGCCGCACGAATCTCAATGCGCAGCGGACGCTGGACAGCATTGTCGTGGGCCGTATCTCTCAGATGACGGACCCGTCCCTCGATGCGGCGCGCCATACCTTCGATATCCGTTCGCCGTTCGGCCGCGTGCTGTCGGCCAAGGAGCTTCCTTTCGAGATTCACGACGGCAAGCTCGTTCAGGCGAAGCATACGCCGCCCGTAGACTGGATTTATCCGCTGATTTTCTCCGATATGTCCATCGGCGCACTTTCGACGCGCGCCTGGGAGGCCGTCGCGATGGCGGTCGGCTATCTCAATGAAAAATGCGGCCTGCCCGTGCGCATGAGCTCCGGCGAGGGCGGCATGCCGGTCAAGCTGCTGGAATCAGAGTACCTGAAATATTTCATCATTCAGATCGCTTCGGGGCATTTCGGCTGGAACCGCATCATCAAGGCGATGCCGCACATGAAGACGGACCCGGCCGGCATTCTCATCAAGATCGGACAGGGCGCGAAGCCGGGCGACGGCGGTCTGCTGCCGGAGGCCAAGGTGGCCGAGCATGTTCAGGCCATCCGCGGTGTTCCGAAGGCGACGCTGGCCTCGCCGCCGAACCATCAGGGCCTGTATTCCATCGAGGAATCCGTTCAGAAAATGCACCTTTCCATGAACGCGGCCTTCGGCTTCCGCGTGCCGGTTGCCATCAAGTGCGCGGCTTCGGCGACGTCGGTCTCCGTTTATAACAATCTGCTGCGCGATCCGTACAAGATCTGCGGCGGCTTCTTCATCGACGGCATTCAGGGCGGCACGGGCGCGGCCAATGAGGTTTCGCTCGATCATACGGGCCACCCGGTCGTTTCGAAGATTCGCGACTGCTACCTTGCGGCTGTCAAACAGGGCCTTCAGGGGCAGATTCCGCTTTACGGCGGCGGCGGCATCGGCATGACCGGCAATGCGGCGGCGGACGCGTTTAAGATGATGTGTCTCGGCGCCAACGGCGTATTTGTCGGCAAGATACTCATTCAGCTTCTGGGCTGCATCGGCAATGAACAGGGCCGCTGCAATTCCTGCAATACCGGCAAGTGCCCGATGGGAATCTGCACGCAGGATCCCCGTCTCGTTAAACGTCTCGATATCGACCGCGGCGCACAGAAAATCGTTGATTATGTGCTGGCCTTCGATACGGAGCTCAAGAAGCTCATGGCGCCGATCGGCAACAGCTCGCTTCCGATCGGCCGCAGTGATGCGCTGGTTTCCACGGACAAGGCCGTTGCAGACAAGCTCGGTATCCAGTATGTGTGCTAAATCGATGGCGTGACAGGAGGCAAACCGTTTATGTTTAAGATAGAAACCATGAAAGGACATGACCGCATGTCCACCCAGGATCTGCTTCTGGCCATCGGCGACGCCGTGAAGCAGGGGGAGACGGAGTTTGAAATTGAAGCATCCGGACAGCATGATATCGGCGGTCCGCTGTGGCATCCGGAGGGAAAGCCGCTGCACTTCCACGTCCGGAACGCCGGTCAGCGTCTCGGCTCGATGTGCCTGCCCGGTACGGAGATCGTCGCAGAGGGCTCCATTTCCGCTGATGTCGGCTGGCTCAATGCCGGCGGCATCATCACGGTAAAGGGCGATGCCGGTGATACGGCAGGCCACTGCTCGTCGGGCGGAAAAATTTTCATCGGCGGCCGCGGCGGCACGCGTACCGGCTCGCTGATGAAGCACGATCCGCTCTATGAGGAGCCGGAACTCTGGATTCTCAAAAATGTCGGCTCGTTCTCCTTCGAGTTCATGGGCGGCGGCAAGGCTGTGGTCTGCGGCTATGACAGCAAGGAATTTGCGTCGGTTCTGGGAGAGCGCGCCTGCGTCGGCATGGTTGGCGGCGTCGTTTATGTGCGCGGCCCGATCGACACGTATCCGAAGGATATTGTCTATGCCGATCTGAATGACGACGACATCGCGTTCCTGGACGGCGGCATGGACGAGTTCCTGCAGCACATTGGCCGGGAGGAGCTGCGCACGGAGCTTTCGGACTGGAGCCAGTGGAAAAAGCTGCGCCCGTTGACTGCTGCGGAAAAGAAGCCGAAGCAGGCGCCGGATCTGCATGCGTTCCGTTTGCAGGAATGGGTGAAGGGCGGCATCTTCAGCGATGTGGCTCATGATGATTTCGCGGTGCATAATACGCTTTCTACGGGGCTTTACCGCCTGCGTGTTCCGAGCTGGGACAACGCGAAATTTGCCGCGCCCTGCGAATTCAACTGCCCGACCGGCATCCCGACACAGCGCCGCTATGATCTGATCCGTCAGGGCAAACTCGATGAGGCGCTGCAGCTTGAGTTGGATTATACGCCGTTTGCCGGCTCGGTCTGCGGCTCGGTCTGCCCGAATCCCTGCATGGATCACTGCACGCGCGGCACGATCGACGAGCCGATTCAGATCGGGGATCTCGGCTATCGTTCGGCCTTTGTTCCGGTCGCTCCGCCGAAGGAAAAGACCGGCAGGAAAATCGGCATCATCGGCGGCGGCGTCGCCGGCCTTTCGGCGGCCTGGCAGCTGGCCCGCAAGGGACATGACGTCACGGTTTATGACGATGCGGAGCACATCGGCGGCAAGCTGGAACAGGTTATCCCGCGTGGCCGTCTGTCGCACGAGCTACTGGAAGCAGAGCTCAAGCGCATCCAGAGCGTCGGCGTGACGTTCGTCAGCGCCTGCCGGGTCGACAAGGCGAAATTCGCGGCGATCCGCAGCGAAAACGATGCCGTAGTCGTCGTAACGGGCGGTACGAAATCCCGCTTCTTCCCGTGGGAAGGCGTGGAGCATCTCACGATGGGTCTGGAGTACCTCAAGGCCATCAACCGCGGCGAGAAGCCGAAGACAGGGAAGCATGTCGTCGTCATCGGCGCCGGCAACTCCGGCATGGATACCTGCCGCGGCGCTTATGAGATGGGCGCAGAGACGGTCGTGGCCGTCGATGTGCAGAAGCCGGCCGCTTTTGCCGACGAAATCGCCTATATCGAGGGACTGGGCGGCAAACTCGTCTGGCCGTTCTTCACGAGCAAGATCACGCCGGAAGGTGTGTACGGCAATGACGGGCGCTTTATTCCTGCCGATCAGGTTATCGTCAGCATCGGCGAGGAGCCGGTCCTCGACTTCCTGCCGGAAGACGAAGGAATCGAGTTCTTCCGCAAGAGCTGGCTCGTGCCGAAAAGCGATCTGAGCATCGCCAAAGGCATCTTTACGGCCGGCGATACGATCAAGCCGGGCCGCCTCACCGACGCCATCGGCAGCGGCCGCAAGGCTGCCTGGTATGTCGACCAGTATGTGATGGGACGGGAAGAAAAGCCGTTCCCGGAGAAAAAGCAGATTCCGGCGGAGCGCCTGTCCAAAGCATACTTCGATAAGTGCCACCACTGCCTGCTCGGCGATCCGGTCGACGATCATACGCGCTGCGTCAGCTGCGGCACCTGCCGTGACTGCAAAATGTGTCTGGAATCCTGCCCGGAAAAAGCCATCACCCGCGTGGAAAAAGAGGATGGCAGCTGGGAGTACGTATCCGATCCGGAACGCTGCATCGGCTGCGGCATCTGCGCCGGCGTCTGCCCGTGCGGCGTCTGGAGCATCAGCGACAATCCGGAAAAGATACCGATGTATTCCACCGGCGCGAAGGCCTGAACCGGTCCGTTTCGCCAAAAGCAATAACTGAAATAAAAAAGGCCGCCGCCTGTATGAAAACAGGACGGCGGTTCTTTTTTTTTCTCAGTGAGTTCAGCGGGCAAGATCGAAGTCTGCGGCCTTCACATCGAGCAGGTCGGACGGATTCACATTGGAATAAACGCCAGGACGAATCTCAAACTGCTTCAGATTATCGGCATTTTCCGTCAGGATATCCTGCGTATAGCTTTTTACATGATTGAACCAGAACTCCATCATACCAATCGCTCCTTTTTATTGCTGTCATTTATTGATGTACATACGTTTTATTTACTGTTATTATGACATAGATTCGGTATCGTGTGAAATACTTCCTTTTCATGAACGATAGCTTTTTTTTATAGAAATGTGCTATACTGTTGACCAGAAAATGGGAAACGGGCGTAAAGGGGGAACCGGTATGACGATTATCCAGATGCGTTATTTCGATGCCGTGTGCCGCTGGCAGAATATCACCAAGGCGGCGGAGCATCTGCATGTTTCACAGCCGACGGTCAGCGTGGCCATGCAGGCGCTGGAGTCTGAGACAGGACTCAATCTCTTCCATCGTGAGGGGCGCAAGCTCCTCATCACGCATGACGGCAGCCGTCTGCTGGGCAAGATACGCCATATTCTGGATCAGCTGGATCAGCTGGACGATGACATTCAGGACATGGCGCACAACCGCAACCACATCCGCATGGCCATGCCGCTGCAGCTCGGCACGCAGTTCCTTCCGCTGATCCTCGGCGACTTCCGGTGGCTTCACCCGGAGATACGGATCGATGTCATCGAGTCCGGCGGCATCAGCGCATTGCAGATGGTCGAGGATGAGAAGCTCGACATCGCGCTGACGAATTATGAGAGCGGATTCAGTACGAAGCTCAACTACCAGAAGCTTTTCACCTGCGAATGCTGCTTTGTGACGTATCCCGGCCATCCGCTGGCCGGGCGAAAGACCGTTTCACTGGAAGATTTTGCGGAAGAGCCGCTGGTCATGCTCGACAGCAGCTTCTTTGTCTACCGCATGGTCCATGAAATGTTTCTCAAAGCCGGCCGGGAGGGGAAGATCCTTCACTATTCGCCGTATCTGCATACGATCAAAAATCTGGTAAAGAACGGGATCGTTTCGACCTTCCTGACGCGGCAGGCCGTTTTGCCCGAAGATCATCTTGCCGTGATTCCGCTGGCCGAGCCGTTTTTTATCAATTCGGGCATTGTCACCAAGAAGGGGCGTCAGATCTACGAGGATGAGAAAATCCTCATGGCGTACCTGCAGGACATCACGAAATACCTCAAATGACCGGACGGCAGGGGAGCTGGCGTTTGCCGTATGGCTAAACATTGCTATGGGATGATTATTTGACCAGATCAACCACAAAATCATGGGGAACATGCCGATCGCTGACCGCAGAGAAACGGAATCTTTCAGCAGAAAGAAACGGGGCTGTTGCATGGGAGGATATCTATCCTTACCTGCAACAGCCCCGCTGCAATATGGTTTATCCGATGATAAGGGCCGCTGTCGCCCCGTTGGAGAAAATGTCGGCATTACGCTTGGCGGCTGTGTTTAGTCCGGCTGTATTTTAGGACGGTGCCGACGGCAAGACCGAGCAGGGATGGGCAGATCCAGCCAAATCCCTGTGCGAAAAACGGCAGGGTTTCGGTCAGATACAGGATGAGCCCGTCAAGTCCGACAGCGGTCAGCCAGTCCGGCGGCAGGGCTTTTAGAAAATCGAAAACAGAACTCAGGACTGCTGCCGCCATGATGCTGCGGATCAGCAGGCGGTCGAGACCGCAGATGTGTCCGATCAGCGAGGTCAGCGTCAGCAGGATGGCAATGGGGTAGAGCATCATGAGAACGGGGATGGAGAACTGGATGATGGCGGACAGGCCTATGTTGGCGATCAAAAACGTGACGACGGCAAAAGTGACTGCCAGTTGATTATAAGAGAACTTGTCCGGGAACATCTTGACGAAGGCCTCGGAACAGCTGGTAATCAGGCCAATCACGGTTTTGAGGCAGGCCAGCAGTACGATGAACGCCAACAGGGCCGCGCCGGCGTCAGAAAAGTAGTGAGAAGAAATCGAGGCGAGGACAGCGCCGCCATTGCCGCTCAGGGGGGCGTATCCGCGGCTGCCGGCTCCGGCCATGGCCACGAATACATAAATGACGCCCATGAGCAGACAGCTGAAAACACCCGCTTTGACGGTGTTTCTGGCGACGGCGCCAGACTCTTCGATGCCTAGTTTGCGGATGACATCAACGACGATGATGCCAAAGGCAAGACCTGCTAACGTGTCCATGGTGTTATAACCATCGAGGAATCCCTGCAGGATCGGCGTATTGGCGTAAGCCGGCGCAGGGGGGAAGGAGGCGATACTGGCCGCCGGGTCGGTCAGTGCGGCCGCCAGCAGAATGCCGAGAACCGCCAGAAAAAGAGGCGTCAGGATTTTGCCGGTCCAGACGAGGATTTTGCCGGGCCGCAGGGAGAACCAAAGCGCCGCGGCCACAAAGAGAAGCGAGAAGAGAAGCAGGGCCAACGGCTCGCTGGTCCCGGACGGGAGCAGCGCTTTTGCGCCGATTTCGAAGGGAACCGTGACACAGCGGGGGCTGGCGAAAAAGGGGCCGATGGTCAGATAGAGGGCGCAGGTAAAAAGCAGCCCGAAGCGACGGCCGACACGCTGGCTGAGATTCAAAAGGCCGCTGCTGCCGGTGATGCCAAGCGCGGCTACTGCCAGCATGGGCATTCCTACGCCGGTTATGAGGAAGCCGATCAAGGCATACCAGATATTGCTGCCGGCCTGCTGTCCCATAAAGGCCGGAAAGATCAAATTGCCGGCGCCGAAGAACAGGCCGAATAACATACTCGTGATGGAAAGGGTTTCTCCATAGGTAAGGGTCGTTTTCACAGATTATACACTCCTGAATTTTTTGCAGTAATCGTTTTACTTTATCGTGATTTGCAGCAGACAGTTTTTTCATGCGGGCAAAACATCTCATAGGCGTAATGAGCGCTGACGGTCTGCAATGTATATGAACCGGACGGGATCGCGAAAGCGCAGGCAGAGCGGCCGCGGGTGTCTGTTGAATCGGCAGGACGATAAACAGGGCTGCCGCACATTGAAATCACGCACGGCAGCCCTGTTTCTTGTCAACGGTTTATTTTTCCTTGTTTTTTTCTTTGCTTTCCTGAAACGCCTTGAGAATCTGGCGCTTGGCAATTTTTCCGGTCGTGGTTCGCGGCAGTTTCTCCATCTGGTGGAATTCGCGTGGAATTTTGTAGAGCGCGAGATTGGCCTGCAGGAATTTCTTGAGTTCGCGGATGTTCACGGACGCGCCGTCGTGAAGACTGTAGAAGCAGGCGCCGGCCTGTCCGCGAAGTTTGTCGTCGATGCCGATCACGGCGGCTTCGTAGATGCCGGGGTACTGATAGATCAGCTCCTCGACCTCGCGCGGGTAGATGTTTTCGCCCATGCTGATGATCATATCCTTGATGCGGTCGACGATATAAAGGTAGCCGTCCTCGTCGACACGGGCGACGTCGCCCGTGTGGAACCAGCCGCCGCGCATGGCGTCATGCGTGACATCCGGCAGGTTCCAGTAGCCGAGCATGACGTTTTCGCCTTTGACGACGAGTTCGCCGGCCTCGCCCTGCGGCACGGAATTCCCATCCGCATCCAGCAGCTTCCATTGAACGCCCGGCACGGCGATGCCGCAGGAGCCGACTTTCGGACGCTCGGGCGGGTTCATCGTGACGACCGGCGAGGTTTCCGAAAGGCCGTAGCCCTCGCAGATATCCACGCCGAATTTATGGATGAAGTCCTGCTGAATCTTCAGCGGCAGCGTCGTGCCGCCGGACACCACGAGGCGCACCGTTTTCATATCTTCGGTGCTGGCCAGCTTGGTCAGCAGGCTGCAGATGGACGGTACGATATAGAGATCTGTGATGCGTTCGTCGCGGATGGTGCTGATCGTTTCCTTCGGCGTGAAGGAGTCGAGGATGATCACCGTCGCTCCGCAGTGAAGCGGGTACAGCAGGGAGCAGGTCAGGCCGAAGCAGTGGTACATCGGCAGAACGCAGAGTACGTTGTGCTCCGCCCGGCAGTGCATGACGTCCAGCTGCTCCGTGTTGGTGATGAGATTGCGGTGCGAGAGGACAGCGCCCTTCGGATTCCCCGTTGTGCCTGAGGTGTAAATGATCTCGCAGGGATTGCCTTCATTGAAGTATTCGGACAGCTCCGGCGCGTCGGGGACGCCGGCTTTGGGACGTCCGATGTTCCGTATGTCATGCTGGGAAACCTTGAGATCGCAGCGGAGCTGGGCCATGGCATCGACCAGATTCAGCGGCTGATACGTGAGGATCGTTTCGATGCCCGCATCCTTGATGATATAGGCGATCTCGCGATTGCTGAGCTGAAAATTGATCGGCACGGCGATGGCGCCGAGCGAAGCAATGCCCATGAACGCAAAGACAAATTCGGCGCTGTTGCGCGAGAAAATGCCGACGCGGTCGCCCTGACGCACGCCGGACGCGTAAAGACGGTTGCGGCAGGCCGCTGTCGCCGTCTGCAGGTCGCGATAGGTAAAACGGCGGTCATGATCGATGATCGCCATGGCATCAGGCGCTCCCTGATGGATGAGGTCATGAATAAACATGGTTGTGCTCACTTTCTGTATTCGGTACAGATTCTCGTTCTTCTTTCCGGATTTCCAAGTTATGGGAAACTTTTATCCGATGCTAAGGGGCGCTGAGACGTCCGTCTCTGCAGGCGGGAAATCAACGCCCCTAAAGCCCTGAATAAGTCTTACTTTATACCCCGCCGCTGGAATTGTCAAAGATTTCTCCATGAAATTCAAGCGTTATTATTATAAAGAAAAGCGGAGAGATCGTCAATCTGATGTCGACAAAAGGCATTTTAGTATATTATAATAGTAGAGGTGAAGTGTAACATTTTTTGTGATTTTCGGGTCCGGAGGAATACAGATGTACAGTTATGCCCATGTCGAAATCGTTATTCTGTTGTTTATTGCCCTGGCCGTCTGTCTGCGTATTCTGTCTATGCGCCGCAGC
The DNA here is from genome assembly GCF_009697385.1 of Wylensekiella montiformis. GTDB lineage: Bacteria > Bacillota > Negativicutes > Selenomonadales > Selenomonadaceae > Selenomonas_A > Selenomonas_A montiformis. Next base: position 171,032 of record NZ_VUNL01000004.1, on the reverse strand, counting down.
TATGCGGAGAAGCTGACATGGATGCTCTACCGCGACGCCAGCTCCGGACTGCATAACCGCATTTGGCTGGAACATGAGATCGATCATCGTCTGGAACGGATGGACAAGCAAAAGGAAGACGCTTCCGACGCGGCTATCGTCGTCTTTCAGGTCCGGCAGGTTGATGTTTTGGCCAGCACGTATGGTCAGGACATCATCAATGAAATGATGAAGCGGCTCGGCATCTCTCTGCAGCGGGAAAAATGGATTCAGGCTGTCGGCGTGCGTTCCGGGTCGGGACAAGTGATCGTCTTTACGCGGCCGATGTCTGTGAGACAGCTCCGACTCTCGGTGCAGACCGCGATGCTCGGGCTGGAATACATGGATGTGGGCGACATGAACCTGCGCATGCCGCTGATCGCGGGCATCAGCACCTTCAAGGGCGTGCCGCGTCCCGATGCGAAGCGGGTCATCCTGCAGGCTACGCTGGCGATGCAGGTATCGGACGGCATACGGTTTTACGATGACAAAATCATCGAGCGCCGCCGGTTCGCCACGCAGGTGGAAAACTGCATGCGCCGCGGCCTCGACAATCACGAATTTCAGGTCTGGTATCAGCCGAAGTACGATCTGGCCAGCCATCGTTATATCGGAGCGGAAGCGCTGGTCCGCTGGGACAGTCCGGAGCTTGGCTTTCTGATGCCGGGCCAGTTTATCGGTATTTTCGAGCGCACCGGCTTCGTCACGCAGCTGGACTTCTATATTCTGGATGAGGTATTCCGCTATCAGCGGGATCGCCGGCAGGCCGGCCTGCCGGTCGTGCCGATCTCCGTCAACCAGTCCCGCCTGCACATTCAGGAGCAGAACTATCTGAACAAGATGAAGCGGCTGGTCCGCCAGTTCGGCACGATCGACGGGATCGAGCTGGAACTGACGGAAACGGCCTTTGACTTTGAGAGCAGCAGCCAGCGGGCGGCTGCCGTCGATGTGATCCGCACGCTCAAGGAAATGGGTTTCCGGATCTCGCTGGATGATTTCGGCTCGGGGTATTCCGATCTGTCGCTGCTCAATACCCTGCCGCTGGACGTCATGAAGCTCGACCGGACGCTGCTTGTCGCATCCGAGGATTCGGCCCGCATGCAGTCCGTGCTGACCAATACCATCCGCATGGGCCATGATCTCGGGATGCGCGTGATCTGCGAGGGAATCGAAACAGCGGAGCAGGAGAAACTGCTCCTGAACTGCGGCTGTCATTGCGGACAAGGGTTCTTTTATGGGAAGCCGATGCCCGAAAGGGAATTTTCGCGCTTCCTGCAGGAGCGGGCTTGAGAATCAGTCCCGGATCCAGGCGCGGAATCTTTCGGGATCGCCATTGATGACAAGCTCTTCGGGGAATTCATTCTGCGCGAGAATCTCCTGTGCAAACTGATGGTTTCCGACATCGAGATCGATATGCGCGTCGCTGCCCATGATGACCATGGCATGGTGCTTCCGGCAGGCGGCCAGCAGCTCACCGGCCAGCTCGCGGGATCCGGTGCGGCTTCCGCCCGGCGTATAGGAGCTGTTGTTGCATTCGAGCAGGACGTGGCGCCGGCTGGCCGCCTCCGCGAGCGCATCGAAATCCACCGGGTACAGCGGATTGTCCGGATGGCCGATGATCCGGACCTTCGGATGGCGCATCGCGCCGATGAGCGCAGCGGTGTTCTGCTCCCGTGTGCCCGGACGGATACAGGGATCGTGGAGGCTCGCGATGGCATAGTCGAGGCGGGAAAGCAGATGCTCTTTCAAATCGACGGAGCCGCAGTAGTCCAGAATATTCAGCTCAGCGCCCATGACGACATCGATGCCGTAGGCTTCGGGGCGGATCACCTTGAAATTGCAGAAATAAAACTCATGGAACGCGCCCGGCATGGACGGCGCATGGTCGGCGATACCGACCAGCTTCAGCCCTTTTTCCCGGCCGGCGGTAATCATCTCGCGCAATGTGCTGTAGGCATGTACGCTTGCGATGGTATGCATATGGACATCAAGCAGATCTTTCATGGAAACAACCTCCCGACAAAATGAATAAACTGACTTCCATTATATACCACGGAGACGCAGAGGAAAAGGGAAGGAAGTAAGAGAAGTACGATGGAAATATGGAAACGCAATCTGTATATCTGTTGTCTGGCCTCGTTTATCGTTTCGGCGGGCATGAGCCAGATGGCGCCGATTCTGCCGCTTTATATCGCGGAGCTTGGCGTCGCGGACAGCGGGGATGTCGCGCGCTGGGCGGGCATTGTCTTTGGCTGCAATTTCATCAGTCTGGCCGTTTTTTCGCCGATTTGGGGAAAACTGGCCGACCGGTACGGCCGCAAGCCGATGATCCTGCGCGCCTCCGGCTGGCTGGGGCTCATCATGATCGGCATGTCGTTTGCCCAGTCGGTCTGGCATCTCGTCGTTCTTCGCCTGCTGCAGGGCTGCCTGTCCGGCTTTCAGGCCGCCGTGGTGCCGCTTATCGCGCAGGAAACGCCCCGGGAACATTCGGGCTGGGCGATGGGCATGTTCTTCACCGCGCAGGTCACAGGAGGTCTGCTTGGGCCGCTGATTGGCGGCATGATTTCCGAGCTTATCGGCATCCGGCACAGCTTTCTGCTGATGGGGTCCCTTTGCCTGCTGGGATTTCTCGCTCTGACTCAGGTCCGTGAGACGCGCCGGACCGCTGCGGCGGGAACGCCGGCCGGGCTGCGGGACGTTTTTTCTGCCCTGCCGCACCGCCGGGCGGTCGTCGGGCTTTTCCTGACCACGCTTGTCCTGCACTTTTCCCTGACCTGCATTCAGCCCATTCTGACGGTCTACGTCAGCGAACTGGCGCCGGACACAGAGCACCTCGCCGTGATTTCCGGCGCTGTATTTTCAAGCGCCGGCTTTGCCAGTATGCTGACCGCCTCCCGGCTGGGGCATATATCGGACCGCATCGGGGCGCAGAACGTCCTGACCGCCTGTCTGCTGCTGGCCGGGCTCGTTTCCATCCCGCAGGGCCTCGTCACTGCGCCGTGGCAGCTTGCGCTGCTGCGGTTCCTGCATGGCATCGCCATCGCCGGACTCATGCCGTCGGTCAACAGCCTGATCCGTCAGCTGACGCCGCCTGACTGCCTTGGACAAATTTACGGATTCAATCAGTCGGCCCAGTTCATCGGCATGTTTTCCGGCGCCTTTTTCGGCGGTCATCTCGCCGCCGTGTTCGGCATACGCCAGATGTTCTTCGCTGTAGCGCTCCTGCTGCTCATCGACGCCGCATGGTGCCGTCGGACGGAAAAAACGGAATAAAGAATAAAAGAGAACATTACAAAAAAGCGGCCGCTTTCTGCTCCCTTTGAAGGAGAGCACAAAGCGGCCGCTGATCGTATACGGCATCATAGCGACAGGTTTTCTGTGGCTGCCCGGTCTATGTCGTCCACTGCCCATACGGCAGAAACCGCGTCCTTTGATTTCTTAATATGTATGGTAAACCTGCAGGTCCGATAAAAGCAGCATGTTATTTAGATTTTTTTATGATCCTCCATATCGTTCGTTCTGACATTTGGTATTTGTGGGAAATCTCCCGGACCGTAGCAGTTGGCGTTTCTGATGATAAATACATCTGCAAAATTTTCGTTACATCATCATCCGATAAAGTCGGCTTTCTTCCGCCATGCCTTGCTTGCAATTGATTTTCCAGGTATCGAATACGAGCTTGTAGCTTTTCGATCTCTCCATCTCTATTCATGCACTCCACCAGCTACGGTATGGTTTGCGTAGGTATTCCATGTTGGCTCATAATCGTACTCAGCCTGATTTCCCCACATATCCCAGCCTTCTCGATCGCCGCGCGCAAACATCTCAAGATAAGGGCCTGACGAACAGCTCTCAATCAAATCTACGAATTCATCCGGTTTCCTCGAATGTTCCCGTTTGCGCGTCCGCAACAAGTTCACTTGTGATCTTGCAGGCTGTAACGTCCTATTGTTTGTCCCTGTGATACCAAACAGAAGAATTTCCGTTACATTTCTGAAGTAAAAGCCGACACCTCGTCCATCTGGCCCACCGTCTTGCCGCACTTTTTCCCAAATCAAATTTGTCTTATACTCAAATCCCCAAGCGCGAAGCACTTCTATTCCCTCCGGTAAAAGGGCATTGGGAACCCATAGGTACAGATGGCATTTTTCATCGGCGACATCGGCAACTGGAAGTGACTTTATATCATCCAGCTTCATGGTAGGGTATCGGCTAAGACGCTTATGCTCAGGAGCAACCTTGCCCGTTCTATTTTGAAATTGCCACGGCGGATCTGCATAAATTGTGCGATATTTTTTCCCTGCTGTGAAATTTTTGAAATTTTTAATTGTACTCTCAAGGCTTACTGCCTTAAGGCTATTCGTTAACACCTGTTATACATCCTTTCTTGATGCCAACTGCCAAGATAGGACACCCACCATTGCGACGCGAATCTAAGCGATATATCAACTTATCCATATGTGTCGTAGATGCTCCGTATTTTTGCAAGATCGGCTTTCCCTTATCATCCGTTATCTTTTTGAAAACATCATGAAGTTCTGTCGACCTTGTAACAATAACACCAACGTCTATAATCCCACAATCAAAATAAGTTCTCATGGCAAGGAGATCGCGGTCAAAAGTCTGGTCTTTGCTATTCCACTCAAGATCAAATGCTACCTTTTTCTTTAAGAAATCAATGTTATGTCCATCAATATACCCTTTTATTTCTATTTGGTCATCAGGCAAGTCTTGAAAATGGCCACGCTTTTTGTTTGCAGCCCGCGGATATTTGAAGATGGTCAAATCCCCTGAGATACGAATTTCGCGCCATCCTTTCGGATATAAAACGCGATCGAACTTTAAAGGGATGGGGCTCTCATTTCCCCCCGGCTTTTTTAGCTCGTCCACAGATATGGAAAATGCTTCTAAAGCATCCTGCAGCTCGGACCATTCTTCAGGAAATGCTTCGGTGAGAATTTCCAGTGCATGTCCATAATTTCGAAAATCAAAGTTTGTTCTTATGCGATTGGATAAACATTCCAAGCAATCCAATTCACTCATAAGCAGGCCTCCTCGCATGTACTATAAGATCATTATACGAGGATTCCCGGTATTTATGGAAGATCTAAAATACTGACAAAACTATTATGACAGTAATAATTATACTACACCATCGTCGTCAAATCCAGTTCAACAGAATCCCTGTCGTCATTCTTACTCGTTTCCTAACGCTACATCCGCTCCATTCCCTTTGTGGGATTGGCTATTGACATTTTTTAAGAAACAACATACAATGAAAACATCAATCCCGAGTATTTTAGTAAGGATTAAAGAGATACTGTTTATCCTGTGTATGTTGTGTATATAAAGGAGCGTTTTATCGTATGGCAGAGAAGCTTTTGGAAATCCGTGATCTCCATGCCGGTGTTGAGGGCAAGGAGATTTTGAAGGGACTGAACCTCTTGGTGAATAAGGGGGAAGTCCATGTTATTCTCGGACCGAACGGGTCCGGCAAGTCCACGTTGATGAATGTCATTATGGGACATCCGAAGTATACGGTTACGAGCGAGGAGATGCAGTTTGCTGGAGAGGATATGAAGGAGCTCAAGACGTTTGAGCGCGCCCGCAGGGGGCTGTTCCTTTCGTTTCAGACGCCGGAGGAGATTCCGGGGATCACGGTCGAGAATATGATCCGCACGGCGCGTCAGACGATCACGGGGCAGAAGGTTAAGATTTTGCCGTTCCGCAAGGAATTGAAGGCGACGATGCAGGAGCTGAAGATGAAGCCGGAGTATGCTCAGCGTTATATGAACGTCGGTTTTTCCGGCGGTGAGAAAAAGCGCAATGAGATTCTTCAGCTGCTGATGCTGCAGCCGAAGCTCGCCCTGCTCGATGAGACGGATTCGGGGCTGGATGTCGATGCGGTTCAGATTGTGTCGGAGGGCGTGGCCCGGTTCCACAATGAGGAGAACAGCTGTCTTATCATTACGCATAATACGCGCATTTTGGAGAAGCTCAAGGTCGACCGGGTGCACGTTCTCATGGACGGACGCATTGTCGAAGAGGGCGGCGCAGAGCTGATCGATGAGATTAACCGCCGCGGGTTCACGCATATTCTCGACGCGCAGAATGCGGCAAAGTGAGGCGGTTCTTATGGCAGAGAAAAAGAAAACCTATGTTGAGGATATTGAACGCACGCTTTACGATATCCGGAACGAAGACCATTCCGCGTATAAGTCCCGCAGCGGACTGACGGAGGAAGTGGTGCGGGATATTTCCCGGCGCAAGAAGGATCCCGAGTGGATGCTGGAGTTCCGGCTGAAGTCGCTGGAGGTGTATCATTCTCTGGCGCTGCCGACCTGGGGGCCGGATCTTTCCGAGCTCAATATGGATGATATTGTTACCTATGTTCAGCCGGATGCCCGCATGACGGGGAACTGGAAGGAAGTGCCGGAGGATATCAAAGATACCTTTGACCGCCTTGGCATTCCCGAGGCGGAAAAGACGTCGCTCGGCGGCGTCGGCGCACAGTATGACTCCGAGGTGGTTTACCACAGCATTCAGGAGGATATGGTGCGGCAGGGCGTCATTTATACGGATATGGAGTCTGCGCTGCGGGAGCATGAGGATCTGGTGCGCGAGTATTTCATGACGCTTGTCCCGCCCAAGGATCACAAGTTCGCGGCGCTGCACGGTGCGGTGTGGTCCGGCGGCTCGTTCGTTTATGTGCCGGCCGGCGTTCAGGTCGAGATGCCGCTGCAGAGTTATTTCCGGCTCAATGCGGCCGGGGCGGGGCAGTTCGAGCATACCCTGATTATCGTGGAGCCGGGGGCGAGCCTGCATTTTATCGAGGGCTGTTCGGCGCCGAAATATAATGTGACGAATCTTCATGCCGGCTGCGTCGAGCTGTTCGTCAAGGAGGGTGCGCGCCTGCGCTATTCGACGATTGAGAACTGGTCGCGCAATATGATGAACCTCAATACGAAGCGTGCTCTCGTGGAGAAGGACGGAATCATCGAATGGGTTTCGGGATCGTTTGGTTCGCATATTTCCTGTCTTTATCCCTGCAGCATCCTGCATGGCGAGAATGCCCGCTGCGAATTTACGGGCGTTACCTTCGCGTCGAAGGGACAACATCTGGATACGGGAGCCAGCGTCATTCATGCCGCGCCGCATACGTCGGCCAATATCAATACGCGGACCATATCGAAGTCCGGCGGCAAGGCGACGTACCGCAGTGCGGTCAAGGTGACCCGCCGGGCGGATCATGCCAAATGCTCCGTCAACTGCGAGTCGCTGATGCTGGACAATCTTTCGCGCAGCGATACCTTGCCGGTCATGGACATCGAGGGCGATGAGGCCGATATCGGTCATGAGGCGCGGATCGGCCGGATCAGCGATGAGGCGATTTTCTATCTCACGAGCCGCGGCATCGATGAGGAGGAGGCCCGGGCGATGATCGTGCGAGGCTTTGTCGAACCGATCGCCAAGGAACTCCCGCTGGAATATGCGTTGGAAATGAATAATCTGGTCAATATCGAGCTGGAAGGAACGATGGGCTGAGTCTTTTCCGGCGGAAAAGATATTCATCGGTCCGGAGTGTCCGGTGCCTTCTTTGCGGGGAAGGTTTTAGGGAGGAATATGATGCAACAGGATATATTTTCTGAGATTCCGATGCGGACGTGGCGCTGGCTGGGTGTCAACGAAGCCCGCGTGCCGGAGCGTCTCAGTGAGAATAGAAAAAAGGAACAGATTCTCGTCGAGGCGGGAAAAAGCGATCAGGTTATTTTGACGCGGCGCGAGGGCGGCGCGCAGGAGGTTCAGGTTCATATCGCGGACGGTGCCGAGCTGCATCTGGTCAACGTCCAGCTGCTGCCGGCCGATGAGGCGGGTACAAGCCGCGTCAGGGTCTACGTCGGCAAGGGTGCGATGTTCCGCTATACGACGGTGGAGGCCGGCGCGAGTCATACCGCGGCGGAGCTGACGGTCGATATGGCCGGCGACGACAGCAAAGGGGAGATCTGGGGCCTTTATTTCGGCGACGGCGAGCGCCTCGTCGATTTGAATTATGTCATTCGTCAGGGCGGAAAGCGCACCGATGCGAACATGCAGGTGCGCGGGGCGCTGCTCGGGAAGAGCGAGAAGAAATTCCGCGGGACGCTGGACTTTATCGAGGGCTCGAAAGGGTCGGTCGGCCGCGAGAATGAGGAAGTCGTCCTGCTTTCGCCGGAGGTCCGCAATCGCAGTGTGCCGATCATGCTGTCCCATGAGGACGACGTCGACGGGCATCATGCCGTCAGCGTCGGCAAGATGGATGAGGACAAGCTGTTTTATTTGATGAGCCGCGGCCTGGATCTGGCCGATGCACAGCGGCTGGTGGTAGAGGCGTCGTTCCAGCCGGTGCTGGACCGCATCCCGGACGCAGGGCTGCGGGATGAAATCGATGCTTATTTGAAGGGGAGGCTTTCCAATGGCTGAGGCACAGGACTTTCTCAGGGATTTTCCCCTGCTGAACCGGAAGATGGAGGACAAAACGATCGCTTATCTGGACAACGGCGCGACCACGCAGAAGCCGGAGCAGGTGATCCAGTCCATCTGCGGGTATTACGGCGGATGCAACGCCAATCCGCACCGCGGCGCGTATGCCCTGTCGGTCAAGGCGACGGACATTTACGAAACGGCGCGCGCCCGCACGGCAAAGTTTATCGGGGCGGCGCGGCCGGAGGAAATCGTCTTTACGAAAAACGCGACGGAGGCGCTGAATCTCGTCGCTTACAGCTACGGGCTGCATCATGTCGGACCCGGCGATGAGATCGTCATCACGGTTTCCGAGCATCACAGCAATCTGGTTCCGTGGCAGTTCGTGGCTAAGAGCCGGGGCGCTGCGCTCAAGTACATTTATCTCTCGGAGGACGGCAATCTCTCGGAGGAGGATATCGCGACGAAGATCACGGAGCGCACGAAGATCGTTTCCGTGACGCAGGTTTCCAACGTGCTCGGGCTGAAAAATGATGTGAAGGCCATTGCTGAGAAAGCGCACAGTGTCGGTGCGGTATGCGTGGTGGACGGCTCGCAGAGCGTGGCGCACATGGCCGTGGACGTGCAGGATCTGGGCTGCGATTTCTTTGCGTTCTCCGGGCACAAGATGTTGTCGCCGATGGGGATCGGCGTTCTTTACGGGCGCTATGAGCTGCTGGATGATATGCCTCCGTTCCTCATGGGCGGCGACATGATCGAGTATGTGCAGGAGCAGGAGACGACGTATGCCGAGGTCCCGTCGAAGTTCGAGGCCGGCACGCAGAATGTCGGCGGCGCCGCGGGGCTGACGGCGGCGATCGATTATCTTGAAACGATCACGTTTGACCGGATTGAATCCATCGAGCGCGATCTGACGGAGTACGCGCTGTCCCAGCTGCGGGAGCTTCCTTATATCGAGCTTTATGGCTGCGATAGCCACCGGGACAATAAAACCGGCATTATTGCCTTCAACGTCAAGGATGTTCATCCGCATGATGTAGCGACGATTCTGGACAGCTACGGCGTGGCGATACGGGCCGGCCATCACTGCGCCCAGCCGCTTCACCGGTATCTCGGGCAGAACGCCAGCTGCCGGGCGAGCTTCTATCTTTACAACACGCGTGAGGATGTCGACCGCTGGGTCGATGCCCTGAAAAAGGTAAGGGGGGTTCTTGGCTATGGCGCTTGACGATGTCTATACCGAGGTGCTCGGGGAGCACAGCCGCAATCCCGATCATAAACATCATCTTTCGTGCGCGACCTGTGCGCTCAAGGGACACAATCCGAGCTGCGGCGATGAGATCACGTTGGAGCTGCAGGTCGAAGGCGGCATGGTAAAGGACGCGTCCTTTACCGGCGTCGGCTGCGCGATTTCTCAGGCCAGCACAGATATTATGATCGAGCTCATCCGCGGCAAGTCCATCGAAGAAGCCCGCGATCTGGCCCGGAAATTCATCGCGATGATCAAGGGCGAAATCACGGACGACGAGGAGCTGGAGGATCTCGACGAGGCGCTGGCTCTGCGGAACGTATCGCACATGCCGGCCCGGGTGAAATGCGCCGTTCTGGCATGGCATACGCTCGATGACGCGCTGAAAAAGGACGGGAACCCGGAAAAATAAGCAAGTTATCCACAAAATATGGGGGATATCCACGGCAAAACTGTGGATAACATCTATATTTTGTGGATTTTGCTTCATCAATTGGTGGATAAGTGGAGGAAAGAATCATGGCACAAAAGGAAATCAAACCGGAGGAATTTCGGGAAAGCGTATTTCAGGTAATCGGCAAGGAGTGGCTGCTGGTTACGGGAGAGGCCGACGGACACTCCAACGCAATGACGGCATCCTGGGGCGGAATGGGGATTCTCTGGGGAAAACCGGTGGCGTTCCTGTTTATCCGCCCGACGCGCTATACCAAGGAATTTATCGATAAGGCGGATGGACTGACTCTGTCGGTATTTCCGGAGGAACGCCGCAAGATGATGAATTATTTCGGCACGGTTTCCGGACGGGACGAGGATAAGATCAAAAAATCCGGCCTGACGGTAAAGCATGACCGGGGCCGGACATATTTTGATGAAGCCCGTGTCACCATGCTCTGCCGCAAGCTTTACGCTCAGGAAATGAAGCCGGAGTGCTTCATCGATAAAGCCTGCGATGAAAAATGGTATCAGGGAGATTATCATACGATGTATATCGCCGAGATCGAAACGATCCTCGTGCAGGAATGATCCGATGGATAAGGAACGTGCGAATCTGGTAAATATCCTGCAGCACTGCTCGCTGGCTGCGGGCATGGATGAGGATATGGTCGGCGAGCTGCTGGATTCCAGTCAGGTGCGGCAGAGGAAGTACGAGAAGGGCAGCATTATTTTTCATGATGGCGAAACGCCGCACTCGCTTTATATCCTGCTGTCCGGCGAGGTACATATTCTCAAGGACACCTTTTCGGGAAGGCAGATCTTCCTTTCGGCGATCGATGAGCCGGGCGACATGTTCGGCGAAGTCTACGAGGTGCTGAAACAGCCGTACGATATGTATGTGCAGGCCGCCAAAACGACGCAGATTCTGGAACTGTCCTCCCGTCTGTTCTCGCTGGACGCGGGCGGGAAGATCACGCGCAGCGCCTTGATGGTTCAGCGGAATCTCATGCGCATCTTTGCCCGCAAGGCCTATTTTATGCACAATAAGATCAAGGTCATGGCCAGCGGCTCTCTGCGGGAGAAAATTGTGCGCTTCCTGTTTCAGAACATGGATCGGTCCGCGGAGACGAAGCTGCCGTTCAGCCGGGAGTTTCTGGCCGCTTATCTGGCCGTGACGCGTCCCTCGCTGTCCCGTGAACTGAGCGCCATGCAGCGGGACGGCATCCTGCGCGTAGAGGGGCGGACGATTCAGGTAACCGACCGGGATCGATTTGAGGAATACCTCTGAGGCAGGCGGTTGCAGGCAATCGAATAAAATGAAACCAAAAATCAGGGGGGAGTTTTAGACTCCCCCCCCTGATTTTTGGTTGAATCAAGACACGAAAAAAGGACATGTTGTGGAGACATGTCCTTTTTTCTGAGAGAATTAGAGATTTAGGAATCGAATGTATGTAAATTCTTCTGGGGAAGAAGAATTTACATTGTGTGATCAGATCGTTCCTGATTACAGTTCATAGTATACGGGACGAAGTTTAAAATACCATAGAGATAGGATTATATGTTGATTAAGTTAACTATTAGAAAAGGGAAGAGACCCTGACACGGGGAGAATCAGGGCCTGTAAAGGGAAGTATGCTAAGCAATCCTAGTAAACAAGGGATCAGGTGCTTAGGTGTAAGGGAGAGTATAAAACCCTCATCGATTTGTATTATAGCATAAGTCCGGTGGCAGGTCAATAAAAGACATAACAAAATATAAAATAAAATATTATTAATTTTGTATTGAATATACGGATAATTCGACCTATAATGAATATAGCATGAGAAGAAAAAAGAAATGCAGAAAGAAGGGCTATAGATGAACAAAAAGTTACTTCAGCGGGTGATTCCGATGACGTTGTCGCTGTCGCTGTTGCTGCCGGCGGCAGGCGTCATTGAGGCTGGTGCGGCGCAGCCGGCGGTTCGCCAGACCTGGGAGTTTGCTCAGGGGGCGCAGGATTGGGGCTATGTGGGGAAATGGGCCTACAAGGGAAAGCCAGCAGTACAGTACGATAAATCCGTAGGAAAGGGCGCGATCCGGGTTGATGTGGATTTCAGCCCGACCGCGGATAAGGACTGGAGCGAGGTTAAGCTGGGCGATGCGGCAGTGACCAAAGAAAAGCCGATGGCGCTCAAGGGGTATAACCGGCTGAGCTATGACTTATACTATCAGCCGGCGCAACTGAGCAAGGGAACGCTGAAGACGAAGGTGTACATGAAGGATGAAGGCGGTCATGAGGTTCAGTCGTTTCTTGAGATCGAGCGGGCTGGAGCTGTGGACGCCGGTGACGGGCTGAAAAAGGTTCATGTGAGCGTACCGTTTGATCCGGCGGATATTCAGGCGTCGCTGCTGAACCTGAGTCTGGTCGGCAGCAGTACGGATTACAAGGGCCCGCTCTATGTGGATAACATTTGTCTGGATTTTGACGACGGTTATGTGGTTCGTACCGTTTGGCCGGTGAAGCAGGAAAAGGTAAAGGAAAAGGCGCTGAAGATCCCGTCTGTCGTGCAGCTCACCGATCCGGCAGCCATAGATAACGCCGCGAAGCTTTATGCGTATATGAAAGCGATGGCCGATACGGACTATGTGCTTTATGGACATATGAATGATCTGTTGATGCATGCCGGGCCGGGGGATTCCGATACATACGGCCTTGTCCGGGATTATCCGGCGGTTATGCCGATCGATGCGATGACGCTCGCCGGGAGCAATACCGAATATCAGAATCATGAGCCGGCGCCCGGCGCACTGCCGGCTGTCACGGGAAAGGCTGCGATTCAGCGCGCGGTGGAGCTTTCGGTTCGTGTGCACCGGAAGGGCGCTATTGTGAGCCTTTCCGCGCACATGCCAAATTTTGCCCAGGTGGCGGAAAAGGGAAAGACGGCGGACGGCTATGATTACAGCGGCTTTACGTCGGTGGTCACGGCAGGCGATGTCGTGCGCCGCGTCATGCCGGGCGGCGATCTGAATGAGGTGTTCACCGGCTATCTGGATAAAATCGCCGATTACGGACTGGCGCTGCAGAAACAGGGGATCCCCGTGCTGTTCCGCCCGTACCATGAAAACAACGGAAGCTGGTTCTGGTGGGGCGCGGCACATTGTTCCGCGAGCGAGTTTAAAAATCTTTTCCGCTATACGGAAGAATATCTGCGCGATGTGCGCGGCGTCCACAACTTCCTGTATGTTTACTCGCCGAACGGGCCGTTTGTCGATGAGGATGATTATATGACCCGTTATCCAGGCGATGCCTTCGTCGATATTCCCGGCTTCGATATGTATCAGGAAAAGCCGCAGAAAAAGGACGGATGGATGGATTCGTTCAGTCAGAACATGGATATTGTGCAGTCGTTTGCCGAACATCACAATAAGCTGACGACAGTTCCCGAAGCAGGAATCCTCTGCGGAAAGGATACGCTGGGGCGGACCGGCGCCCAGCGCAAAGACTGGTTCCTGGAGGCGCTGGATGTGCTCTCCCGGCATAAGATGTCGTATTTTTCGACCTGGTCGAATTTCAATGCCGATGTATTCGATCAGCCCTATATGGTGGACAAGAAGCGCGGTCACGAGATGGCCGATGGCTTTACGCGGTTCTACAACGATCCGCGTTCGGTTTTTGCCGGTCAGATGATCGACTATACGAAATGGAAAGTGAGCGGCGCCCCGGTGCAGAAGGCGTATGCGTATATCCTGACGCCAAGTTCCAATTCGCGTGTCTGCGAGCCGGCTGAGATTCGGGCCAAAGCGGCCGGAACGTACAAGGAAATCCGGTTTGCTCTGCGCGGCGCAAAAGGCGAACTCGTGGCAGAACTTCCGGCGCAGAACGTTTCGCCCGGAATCTATCAGGCTGCGATCACAAAAGATTTGCTGAATCGCATAGGACAGACGGTCGGCACGGTGGAGGTTCTGCAGGACGGCAGGCCGGCGGACCGGCTGAAGGTCTTTTTCAATATGCCGTTCGTCAAAGCGCCGGCAGAGGAAGTCGATACCTTCGAAAGCTATTACGGGGACAATGAAATGCTCAAGGGGGCGTATTCCACAAACTGCGGCCCGGGCTGCAGCATCATGCCGGCGCTGACGGTGAAGCCGGACGAGCGTCAGGGCGAGGGCCATGGACTGGACTTCCACTACAAGCTGGTGAAGGGTGGCTGGGCCGGTGTCATCAAAAGCATGGGTGCGGATTGGTCATCTTATGATGCCGTGCAGTTCTGGCTGAAGCCGGACGGCAGGGGGCAGCGTTTCCTGATCCAGATCAACACAGACGGTGAGGATTTCGAGGTCAACCTTACCGATCTTGCCGGGACAACGGCGCCGCAGCTTGTGACGATTCCGTTCAGCCGGTTCCAGGGCAAGAACGGCGGCCAGTTCAATCCGGCGCACATCCAGCATGTCGCGTTCTATTGCAATACCATCGGTGAGGATCCCGTGGATTCTCATTTCTACATCGATAATGTCAAAGCCGTGAACAGTGCGCGCTGATCCGGCGCTGAGGGCTGCTGCCGGGCGATTCCCGGCGCAGTCCTTTCTTTGTGCGGAGAATGGGGAAAGGCGGAGAAATCCCGTTGGATTGTCCGCCTGTTTGGCCTCTCTTGTGTTTCCTGATGGATTTCATGAGAAAGAAATTAAAAACAGATAAAATATGCAGGAAATCATGAAAAGAAATTGAAATGGTATCTTAAATGATATATCATGTTATACAAAAGATATGTATACAAGAAGAAAAGGAAAAGGAAGGGCCGCAGCGGGGCAGCTGGGAAGGATGAGAAAGGAGTGTCAGCAGAATGGATAAGTTGACAATTCGGCAGAAACTGTATCTGATTTTCGGGATACTGATTTTGTTTTTTGTGGGGAACGGGGTGTATTCCGCCTATAGTCTGAGTCAGGTCAATGATACGACGATGCGCATTGCCACCGGACATTTGCAGGGGATTCTGACGGTAGCCGACAGTCACAGCGCGCTGGCGTCTTACCGGCAGGGGGAATATGCTGCGGTGACGGCGACGACGGTGCCGGAGCGCGTCCGTGCGATCCTGGAGACGAAGAAGATCGGGGATCAGATGGATATCAAATTGGATGCGATTGAGCCGAGTATGTCCGGCGATGCCGCCGATACGTTCCGGACGCTTCGTGAGGAATGGGCGCAGTACCGCAGGGAAACGGAGGAAGTGATCGCGCTGGCCCGCACGCATCAGCGCGATGCGGCGATCAGCCGCCTGCAGAAAAACGCAGGCGCTTATCATTCGATCGATACAAAGCTGAGTA
The DNA here is from genome assembly GCF_009697385.1 of Wylensekiella montiformis. GTDB lineage: Bacteria > Bacillota > Negativicutes > Selenomonadales > Selenomonadaceae > Selenomonas_A > Selenomonas_A montiformis. The sequence continues at coordinate 155,572 of NZ_VUNL01000004.1, read as the reverse complement.
CCCTGATGGATAATCGCAAGGATTTCATCCATCGTGAGAATGTGAACGCCGCGGCGGAGTATCAGCGGACGAAGTATCTGCTGATGGGCTCCATCCTGTTCGTGCTGCTCCTTTCTCTTGGTATGGCCCGTTATCTGGCCGGATCGATCGGTTCGTCCGTCGGCTATCTGATGGAGGTTTCCCGTGAGGTCGCACAGGGCAATCTCCGGGTCGAGGTAGAGCCGAAGACGCAGGATGAGATCGGTCAGCTTACTGCGGCTTACCGCGATACGGTGGAGAATCTTCACGGGCTGATCAAAAATATCAAGACGACGGCAGAGCAGGTGTCGAGCTTTGCCGCCCAGCTGACGGAAAATGCCAATCAATCCGCGCAGGCGACGCAGCAGGTCGCTGTGTCGATTGGCAATGTGGCGGCTTCAACCAGCCAGCAGGGCGATTCGGTCAGCGAATCGACACGCAGCATCCGGACTATGGCCGAGGATCTGAACGGATTTGCCGATAAGGCGAAGGCTTCATCGACGGCGGCGCATCATGTCGAAACGATCGCTGTTGACGGCAAGAAGTCGATCGACGGCGCGGTCGCGCAGATGGGACAGATTGCGGATTCGGTCAATGAATCCGCGGCGGTCATTGAGAAGCTGGCCCGCCGTTCGAAGGAGATCGGCCAGATCAGCGATACGATTTCCGGCATTGCTGATCAGACGAATCTTTTGGCGCTCAATGCCGCCATCGAAGCAGCGCGCGCCGGTGACGCAGGGCGCGGGTTCTCCGTGGTCGCGGAGGAAGTGCGCAAGCTCGCGGAGGAATCCGGCAATGCCGCTTCGCAGATCGCCGCGCTGATTGCCAGCATCCAGCAGGACACTGATCAGGCTGTGGCCCGCATGAAGCAGGGAACGAAGGATGTGAAGAGCGGCAGTGCCGTTATGACGGAGGCCGGACAGGCCTTTGAGAAAATCAACGAGGCGGTTGTTTCGCTGACGCAGCATTCGGAGGATATTCTGAACGCGGCGCATGCTTCGGTGGAAAAAGCGGATCAGATGGTTGCCGTTATGGAAGGGATCAATGCGTCCGGCAAGGATGTCGCAGCGGAAACGGAGTCCGTGTCGGCTGCGACGGAAGAACAGTCTGCTTCGATGGACGAGGTCGCGGAGGCCAGCCGCAAACTTGCCGATCTGGCCGGCAACCTGCAGCAGTCCACGGCACAGTTTCAGATTTGAGGAGGGGGACGATGATGAAGAGAGCATGGGGGATTCTTGCGGCATGTCTGCTTATCCTGACGATGTCGCTGATGGCGGCAGGCTGCGGCGGTGCGGATCATGAGGCGAAGCGGGTCGATCTGATCTTCTCGCACAGTCCGGAGCGCTGGCAGAATGGTGCAAAGAGTATGGAAGAAGAGCTCAGCCGGCAGGGATATGCCGTCAAGCTGCAGATTTTCAGCAATGAAGAGGAACAGAAGGCTGCCATGAAGCAGGCGATTGACGGGAAGTCCTCCTGTATCGTTCTGGCCGGCGGCAACGATAAGGCGATCGGCGATGAGCTGAAAGAAGCCAAAGAGGCGAAGATTCCCATCATCGCTTACGATTCGCTCGTCCAGAATACGGATGCGCTGTCTTATTATGTGACGTTTGACAATGAGGGCGTCGGGGCGAGCATGGGGCGGTATATCGAGGAGAAATTCAATCTGCAGTCCGGCGCCGGCCCGTTCACGATCGAGTTCCTGTCGGGCAGCGAGCACGACAGCAACGCACGCCTCATGCACGACGGAACCTACGCGGTGCTGAAACCATATATCGACAAGGGACAGCTGATCGTGGCATCGGGACGGACCTCTTTCGAGGATACGGCCATCAAGGACTGGGATACGAAAAATGCCGCGTCGCACATGCAGGAGATCGTTGCGAAATATTACACGGGCCGCAGCCTGGATATTGTCGTAGCGGCATCGGACGGCATCGCCTATGGCGTTATCGACGGGCTGAAAGGGTATTCGGGCAGATGGCCCTTCATCACCGGCCAGGACGCGGATCAGAAGGCACTGGAATACGTCCGGAATGGTCGCATGGGCTTTACCATCAAAAAAGATTCGGACACCTTAAACTATAAATGCCTGAGGATGATAAAAGCGGTCGTCGAGGGGTCGCAGCCGGATATCAACGATGTTCGTACTTATAACAACGGCGTCATCACCGTACCGGCGTATCTTTGCATCCCGCAGATTATCGACCGGGGGAACCTCGACGAGGCACAGTAACCGGAGGACAGAGAAAAGGAGAGACGATATATGTATCGGAACTGGAAGAGTATGAGAAAGCGGGCGGCAGGAGCAGGCCTCCTGCTCGCACTGGCCGGCGGAGTCCTGCCGCTGGCGGGCGGAGCCGGCCAGCCGGTCTGTCTGGCCGCTGCAGCAAAACCGGATAAGGACGGCTATGTGGCCCGGACCGAGGCGATCCAGCCGCAGAAGCCGGTGGATCTGAGCCAGCTCAAAGCCGTGGACGTGGAGACGGCTGACCCGCAGGCGACGCCGCGCACGAAAGCGCTGGCCCGTTATCTGCGCGGGATTGCGGATTCCGGCATGATTCTGTATGGACATCAGAATGACATGAGCCGCAAGGTCGCCAAAAACATCCCGACCGATTCGGATACCTATGACATAACCGGCGACTATCCAGCCATCATCGGGATGGACGGGCTGGCGCTGACGGGCAATGAGCTGGAGCTTACGGAAGGCGAAAGAAAGGCCGGAGTGACGCTTCCCGCGAAGCTGGCCCAAATCGCCCGTCGCGCGGACCGCCATGGAGCGATCGTGACGATGTCCTGTCACATGCCGAACTTTGACCGGGTGGCCAAACGGCCGAAGATCGACGGAAGCTATGACTACCGCGGCTACTCGCCGAATGTCACAGACGGCGACGTGGTGCGCCGGATCCTGCCGGGCGGAGATCTGAATCCGGTGTTCACCGGCTACCTTGATCTGATCGTTGACTTTGACCGCCGCCTGCAGGAGGACGATATTCCGCTGCTGTTCCGGCCGTTCCATGAGAATACTGGCAGCTGGTTCTGGTGGGGCGCCGGCCACTGCACTCCGCAGCAGTTCCGGCAGCTTTTCCAGTACACCGAAGAGTATCTGCAGGGCAAGGGCCTGCACAACATACTCTACGTCTATTCGCCGGGCGGCGGAGAGACGAAATCCGAGGGAGACTACGGTCTGACCTATCCGGGCAACCGGGCCGTAGACATCTGTGGCCTGGACATGTATCACCGGGACCCGGAGCGCGGCGACGGCTTCCTGCAGGATGAGATGGATCCCGCACTGGCCATTGTCGAGCGGTTTGCCAAAGCCCATCACAAGACCGCCGCGCTCACGGAGGGAGGCATTCTCTGCGGGAACAGCGCACTGGCCAAAAAGCATAACAAGGATAAAGACTGGTTCCGTGAGGTTATGCCCTTCCTGATTAAGCATCATATGGCCTGGTTTATGACCTGGTCGAATTTCGACGAGACGAACTTTGACCAGCCGTACATGGTGGATGCCGCACGCGGTCATGAAATGGTCAATGAATTCATCGCGTTCTACAATGAACCCGCGTCCATTTTTGCCAGTCAGAATCCGGACTACCGAAACTTTCATTAAATTCCAGAAAAGAATGAGAGGAAAAGGAGACGTCCTTTGCGGCGTCTCCTTTTCGGTGTGTATGTAAATATTGGGGAAAGCGAGGGAATGAGCTGTCAGGGCGGCATCTGCGATAATCTGTTTTGTTTTCGTCATTGTCTTTCCTTTCGTTTGTCGAAGTAATATGGGATGGGACTAGAATTTTGTCGTGAATTTCAGATAGGCTGTGTAATGGCCGGTCTTTTCCAGCGGAGCGCCCTTCCTGAGGTTGGCGTCATCCGGATTGGTATGCGCCCAGTAGCGCGGCAGCGACAGCTTGGTGTGGTCGCTTGGAGCATAGTCGAGACTCATTCCCCAACCATTGAACCCCGCGCGGTGATGTAATCATCCCAGTCCGTATAGCCGTCATCCATGAATAAAAAAGCCTTCCCCCTGGGGGGAAGGTGGGTGAGCGAAGCGAACCCGGATGAGGGGCCCTGCATCAGGACAGTGTAGTACCTTGCCCGCTGGCTGCGGCAGTGGGGACGCAGGCGAGATAGAGGAAGAGGACATAGTTCAGCACCGGACAGAAGGTCAGGAGGCAGAAGAGAATTTTAGCGGTGCGGGGTAGCCCGATGTTTTCCGCGCGGCGGCAGACGATATAGAGCAGGAACAGGATCAGCGGGATGGACAGGCCGATCCGCAGAGCGACGGGGAAATCAGCGGGCAGATAGTGAAAACCAATCCCTGCGGCGAGAAGCGGCAGCAGCCGCAGGATGAAAGCGCGACGTGACATAGAGATTCCCTCCCTGAGAAAAAACAGGAAAGGGGAGCCGCAAGGCGGCTCCCTTTTCCCTTTGCAGAGTAAAAAGTATATATGAGAGTTTAAGGAGAAACAAGATTAGAAGTTCCAGCCAATGGAAGTGAAGACCTTGGAACGCTTTTCGTTGTTGTAGGTGATAGACTTACCATTGAAATATTTGAGCGTGTACTGGCAATTCTTCATGATGTTGTAGAACATACCGACTTCCCAGCCCTTCTGGCCTTCGTCGGCGCCATCGCCGAAATTCGACTTGATCAGGGCATCCGGCCCGAGGTAGCGGTAGCCGAGGTAGGCACCGAAAAGGTGCTTGCGGTTAGCCGGGATCCACGGATTGCCGCGGAACTGCAACTCGACGTTCCAGGCATCATTGTGTCCGCCCTGATTGCCGCGCGCATACATGAGCTCGAGGTTCAGGTTGCGCACGAGCTTGTAGTTGAGCAGGCCGGCGCCGATGTGGAGCCAGTCATGATCGTAAGCAGCGGAACGGAACCCGTAGTAACCGAGGCTGCCGTTGACCTTCTTGTTGAAGGTGTAGTCAAAGACGGCGCCCATGATGTCCTTGCGCGTATTGATGAACTGCCAGGTGTTCGGGTCCGTATTGTTGTCGGCACCCCAGCTCGATTTGTCGAAATCAGGATTCCAATCAATTTTCTTCGTTACACTGCCTTTGCGGACAAAGTCGCTGTATGGATTTCCGTAATGTGAATTGGAGTGGCTGCCGTCGCTATTGGTTTCCCAAGTGTTATCATTGGTTACGTCGCCGCGCACGGCCATATCCCAGTCTTTGACATCGAGGCGGCCGCCGAAGATATGCGTCGCGTAGTTCTTGCCCCAGTGCTCGGCCGAGGCGCCCTTGACATTGGCATCGTTGACGAAGCCGTTCATCGTCCAGGGCTGGAAGTCGCCAAGTTTGAGGTACTGGCCGGTCTTGCCGAGATTGCCCTCGACCCAGATTTTGTCGAGGCGGTTCTCATTCGAGCGGGAATTGCCGCCATTCCAAGTGTCAGGGAGGTCGCGCTCATCGTTGAAACCAGCGCCCTTGTCTCCGCCTGTGCCGTCGGAGCCCCATTTCGTCACGATGGAGCCGTTGACCTTCCAGTCCGTACCCGGCACTTTGGCGGAGAGATTGAGGTCGAATTCTTTCTCGTACCATGGGCCGCCGGAAGGATCGCGTACCATTTTGCCGGTAGCATTTTTCTTGTAGGTCTGGTATTTCTTCTGATATTTCTGCATGAAGCTGCCGCTCCACTTTACATTATCCGAGTTCTTTTCCAGATTGGCGACACGAACGCCGAGGTTATTGAGTTCATCACCGAACTCTGCGGCCAGCTTGTCGATGAGCGCCTTGTCTCCGCTGCCGACGTTCTGCTTGGCCATGGCTTTGGCGACCATCTGGGCCATTTCATAGCGCGTGATGTTCTTGCTGCCGTTGAAGGTGCTGTCGCCATATCCCTCGATGACGCCGTCCTTGGCCAGCTGCGATACCGCATCGTATGCCCAGTGGTCAGCCGGAACATCCGAGAACGGATTCGCGGCGGCGAAGCAGGAGCTGGCTGATCCTACGACCAGCGCGGAAACGGCTGCAGCGATCAAGTGTTTTTTCTTCATCATTCTTCCCCCTAAAGTTTGATTCTTCTATGCGATAAGAATCAATAACGAATTCTTACCGAGCAATTTATTGCTTACTATGAGTATATAATAACGAATTGTTTTTGTCAATAAAGAATATAACTTTTAAATTTAAAAAATATTCACTGAAACGCGGCACTTTAATAAGAATCCAACACAAATACGACCATTATCCGGGCATTATATGGAAGAAAAGAAAACATGGGGATGCGATAAGTCTTCTTTTTTCAGAGCTGAAGGAAAAAAACGCGCCAAATATGTCATATCTTTTTATTGACAAAGTAAGAACCAGGAAATATAATAGGAATCACAAAGAAGGAATACAAAGGAATTCGAGAGTGCAGGAGGAGTTTATCATGACGAACATTTATCTTGTGTGCAATGCCGGTATGTCTACGTCGATTCTGGTCAAGAAGATGCAGGAGGCTGCGGCGAAGAAGAATCTGGCGGATGTGCATATCGAGGCGTTCTCAGTGGAGGTTCTGGATGAGCGTATCGATACCGCGGACTGCGTACTGCTCGGACCGCAGATTCGCCATATGCTCGGCGATGTGAAGAAGGTCGTCGGCGGCAAGTGCCCGGTCGATGTGATCGATATGCGCGACTATGGCATGATCCGCGGCGATAAGGTCCTCGATAAGGCGCTCAAGATGATTGAAGCTGCCTGATTACCTTATGGGTAAGCCGGACGGGGGCGGTGAATGGACTTGCCGTTTCCGTCCGTTACTATATCTGCCGTATTTCATTATCATTGGGGAGGGAATCATAGAATGGGTTCTTTTGTTTCAACATTTGAACGAATCATGATGCCGGTTGCCGGAAAGATTTCCAGCAATAAGTACCTGCTGGCCATGCGAGACGCGTTCTCCATGCTGCTGCCGTTCATCATCGTGGGTTCGTTCTTCGGTATCATCGAATGGGTTGTCCTGGATCCATGGGGGACGATTATGGGCGAAAATGGTCTGAACCTTGGGAAAAGTCTGTCTGGTGGACTGACGGGCGATGCCTACAAGGTTTCCAGCTTCGTTGGTACGATGCAGGCGCTGCAGGGCCTTTGCAATAATGTCGTTACCGTCGGTTTCGGCTGCTTCTCGTTCCTGCTGGTCGCCGCGTTTTCCTATCGTCTCGGCGGTATCTGGGGCGGCGATAAGTTCTCGACGGCATTGACGTCGGTCGGCGCATTTATCATCATCACGCCGCAGCAGATCATCGGCAAGGCCGGGGATAAGATGGGCGCGTTCAGCCTCGATTATTTCGGCAATAAGGGCGTCCTGACGGCGATCATTGTCGCGACGGTCGCGGCTTGGATCTTTGTCAAGCTGTCGAAGAATGAGAAGATCCGCATTAAGATGCCAGAAACCGTTCCGCCGGCTGTTTCGCAGTCGTTTGCGGTGCTCGTTCCGGTCCTCATCACGCTGAGCGTTTTCACGGTGTTTGCTTCGATCCTGTCGCAGGCGCAGTTCCTCGGCAAAAGCGCGCTGAACGATCTGATTTATGCGATCATTCAGGCTCCGCTCATGGGTTTCTCGCAGGGCATCGGCTTCTCGCTGCTCTACCAGTTCATCGTCTGGTTCTTTTGGTGGTTCGGCATTCATGGGCATAATGTTACCGCGGCGATTCAGAACATGGTTTATATGCCGGCGCAGCTGGCCAATCAGGCCGGAGATGCTTCCTATATCTTCTCCAACGGCTTTTTCGAGGCCGGACTCATGCACGTCATGGGCCTTGTCATTGCGATTTTCCTCTTCTCGAAGAAGGACAGCTGGCGCGCTGTCGCGAAGCTGGGCGCTCCGGCCATGCTTTTCAATATTCAGGAGCCGATAGCTTTCGGTCTGCCGATCGTACTGAATCCGATTCTGCTGATTCCGTATATTCTGGCGCCGCTGGCGAATACGGTAGTCGGCTGGCTGGCTGTTTCTGCCGGACTGGTTCCGATCTTTAAATATGTCGTTCCGTGGACGATGCCGCTTTTCTTTGGCGGTACGATTGGCACGGGGTCGATTGCCGGCGGTCTGCTGCAGGTGGTGTGGCTGGCCATGGATGTCTTTATCTACGCGCCGTTTGTCATCGCGGCAAACAAGATCAAGGATGAGGAAGAGGAGTAATATCCGGCGTCAGCCGGAGGCAGAGTAATGGAGTAAATACAGAGTAAGGAGAAATTATAATGGATGAAAAAACAGTCGAGCAGTCGATGCAGCTGATTCTGCATTCCGGAACGGGCCGTTCTATGGCCATTGAGGCCGTGCGCGATCTGATGAAGGATAATGACGTGGAGGCTGCCAAAAAGAAGATCGAAGAGGCCGGCAAGGAGATCGGCGAGGCGCATGATATTCAGACGGCGATGATGTCGGCGGAATGTGACGGCCAGCCGGTGGAGAAGTCCATCCTTCTGATTCACGCGCAGGATCATTTCATGACGGCGCTGGCTGTCCGCGATATGGCGCAGCTTATGGTCGGGATGTATGACAATCTGAAAAATGGGAAGTGAGGAAGAGATGGCGGTTCAGTATCGGTTTAAAGAGGATTTCTGGTGGGGCGCAGCGACGTCCGGCCCGCAGTCCGAGGGGCGCTTTCATAAAGCGCACCGCAGCGTGTTTGATTATTGGTATGATACGGAGCCGGAAGCTTTTTTTCAGGGGGTAGGCCCCAATACGGCTTCCAACTTCTATAACGATTATAAGCAGGATATCGCGAAGATGAAGGAGATCGGGTTAAACTCGGTCCGCACTTCGATCCAGTGGACCCGCCTCATGAAGGACTTTGAGGAGGGGACGACGGATGAGGACGGCGTCCGCTTTTACAATGCGGTCATCGACGAGTTCCTGCGTCAGGGCATCCGCCCGATTATCAACCTTCATCATTTTGATCTGCCGGTCGAGCTGTATCAGAAATACGGCGGCTGGGAGTCGAAGAAGGTCGTCGATCTCTTTGTCCTGTTTGCCCAAAAGTGCTTCGAGCTGTTCGGTGACCGCGTCAAAGACTGGGTGACGTTCAATGAGCCGATGGTCGTCGTCGAGGGAGAATATCTCTATCAGTTCCATTACCCGAAGCTGGTGGACGGCCGCAAGGCGTGTCAGGTCCTGTATAATCTGAATCTGGCTTCCGCCAAGGCGATCCGCGCCTTTCATGAATCCCGCTGTGCGGCGGAGGGCGGACGCATCGGCATTGTGCTGAACCTCACGCCGGCTTATCCGCGCTCGGAGGATTCGGCGGATCGGGCTGCCGCTGCCTTTGCGGAGGATTTCAAGAACAATTCGTTCTTGTATCCTGCCGTCAAGGGTTTCTTCCCGGAGACGATCGTCGAGACGTTGCGTCAGGACGGCGTGCTCTGGTCTTCGACGCCGGAGGAGTTGAAGATCATCGCGGAGAATACGATCGATTTCCTCGGGGTTAATTATTATCAGCCCTTCCGCGCCAAAGCGAAGGAGGAGCCTTTCGATGAAAGCCATGGCTGGCTGCCGGAGAAGCATTTCGATGTCTATGAGATGCCGGGCCGCCGCATGAATCCTTACCGGGGCTGGGAGATTTATCCGAAAGCCATCTACGACATCGCGATCAATGTCCGCGATAATCTGGGGAATATTCCCTGGTATATTTCGGAGAATGGCATGGGCGTAGAAGGCGAGGAGAAGTATCGCAACGCGCAGGGGTATATCGAGGACGATTACCGGATCGATTTCTTTAAGGAGCATCTGTCCTGGCTGCACAAGGGAATCGAGGAAGGCTCGAACTGCTTCGGCTTCCATGCCTGGACGCCGATTGACTGCTGGTCCTGGATGAATGCGTATAAGAACCGTTACGGGTTTATTGCGCTGGATCTTGCGACGCAGGAAAAGACGATCAAGAAATCCGGCTACTGGATTCGCGAGGTGGCCCGGAATCACGGGTTTTGACGGGGTCCGGCGTCATGGTGAAGTATAAAAAAATCGCTCAGGATCTGCGTCATGAGATTCTGAGCGGAGATTATACGCCGGGACAGCAGCTTGAGCTGGAGAAAGATATGTGCGGCCGTTACGGCGTCAGCCGCATCACGGTGCGCAGGGCGGTGGATGAACTGGTTCATCAGGGACTGGTGGTCAAGCGCCGCGGCGCCGGGACTTTCGTCAAGTCGCTTAAGGACGAGGATGTGAAGGAGCTCGGCATGGCTCATCAGTTTTCCGGCTTTGCGGCGGCTTTTGCGGGGCATGAGGTCACGTCGGAGATCCTGCGCTTCGATATTATTCATCCGCAGCGGGAAATCGCGGCCAAGCTGCAGATCAGCCCGGACAGCTTTGTCTATGACATTGCCCGCGTTCGTTCTGTGGACGGATGTCCGGTCGTCGTCGAGTATACGCAGATGCCGATCGGGCTGATCCCCGGGATTCAGCGCTCTGTGCTGGAGTCATCCATTTACCGTTATATCGAACAGGAACTGAAGCTCCATATTCAGTCCGCTCACCGCAAGGTGCGGGCTGTCATGCCGGCGGCGGAAGAAAAGCAGGAACTCCGGATTACCGGGGATCTGCCGCTGCTGGAGATCACTCAGGTTGCCTTTCTGGATGACGGCCGTCCGTTTGAGTATTCGATCTCCCGTCATCGGGGGGACTGGAATTCCTTCCGGTCGGTCAGCATCCGTTAAAAAAGATTCTGACATGGTTTTAGCGAAAAGGCGTGTTTCTGACGCGGAAGGACAACTACAGGCTGCCGCGGCAGGAATCGGCCGCGGCAGCCTTTTCGTATTTTGTGCGGACGGGGGAATCCGCTTTGGGGAGGAGAACAAACGTGAATATGCAGCTTTTGAAAAAAATCGTACCGCTGACCTTATCGGCCGGCATGGTGCTTTCTGTTCCGGCGCTGCTTCCGCAGGCTGTGCCGGCTTCGCTTTCGGCGCAGGCTATGGCGGCGTCCAAGGGCGTGAGCTGGAGTTTCAGCAAGGATTTGGACGGCTGGAAATACGGCGGAAAATGGGCGTATAAGGGCAAGCCGGCGGTCGCCTGGTCCAAGGATTTCGGCGGGACAATCCGTCTGGATCTGGACTATAGCCCGACGGCGGATCAGAGCTGGTCCGAGGTTAAGCTGGAATACGGCAAGGCGGCGGAGAAGCCGGTCAGTCTGGCCGGCTGCAATGTGCTGACGTATGATCTGTATTTTAACCCGAAGGCCATGACGGCCGGTTCCTTTAAGACGAAGGTCTATGCGAAGGATACGGCGGGCAAGGAGGTCATCAATGCCGCGCCGGATATTGATCTGAGCAAGGCGAAGGATGCAGGAAACGGCATGAAGGTCGTTTCGGTGCAGGTGCAGTTCCAGCCGGTCAGGAATGCCGTCAATTATCTGATGTTCAGCATCGTCGGCTCGAATACGGACTACAAGGGCGCGATGTATGTCGGCAAGGTTTCGGCGCATTATGTGAAGCTGCCGGACGGCTATGTCAGCAAGACCGCCAAGGTATCCCGGCAGCAGCAGGTACCTTTGTCCGAGCTGCAGATTCCCGCACAGGTGAAGCTCGTTGACGGCAAGGCCTCGGAGCGCACGGCGCAGGTCTATGCGTACATGCAGGGGATTGCGGATTCCAAATACCTGCTGTACGGCCATCAGAATGAGCTGCACAAGAAGGTCAGTACGCTGCCGGGCCGTTCCGATACGTATGATATCGTCGGGGACGATGCAGCGGTCATTGGCGTGGACGGGCTGGCGCTGACCGGTGACGAACTGGATCTTACGGATGCGGAAAAGGCCGCGGGCATGACTTACGCGCAGAAGCTGGCCGGCATCATCATCCCTGCCGGACAACGCGGCGCGATCATCACGATGTCCTGCCATATGCCGAATTTCGATGTGGTGTCGAAGAAGCCGAAGATTAACGGGCAGTATGATTACAGCACGTATTCGCCGAATGTTACATCGGGCGATGTGGTCCGGCGCATCCTGCCGGGCGGGGATCTCAATCCGGTTTTCAACGGGTATCTCGACAAGGTGGCGGATTTTGCCGGACGGCTGCAGGCGGCCAATGTGCCGATCGTTTTCCGTCCGTTCCATGAAAATAACGGCAGCTGGTTCTGGTGGGGCGCGGCGTTCTGTACGTCCAGCGAATACAAGAATCTGTTCCGCTATACCGTGGAGTATCTGCGCGATCAGAAGGGGCTGCATAACCTGATTTATGCTTATTCGCCGAACGGTCCTTTCGCCAGCACGGAAGATTATGCGTCCCGTTATCCGGGCGACGGATTTGTGGATATTGCCGGCTTTGATATTTATCACCGCGATCCTGCTAAGGGCGACGACTGGATGCAGGGCTTCGACGATACGATGAAGGTGGTTCAGCAGTTTGCGGAGGAGCATCATAAACTGGCGGCGGTAACAGAGACGGGCATCCTCGTCGGCAACAAGGGCGGCGCGCTGGCCAGAACGGGCAATCAGCGTCCGGACTGGTTCAATGAGGCGCTTCATACGATCGCACCGCATAAGATGGCTTATTTTATGACATGGTCGAACTTCAGCGAGGATAATTTCGATCAGCCGTATCTCGTCACGCCGAAACGCGGTCATGAAATGGTCAACCAGTTCATTCAGTTCTATAATCAGCCGGAATCCGTATTCGCCGGACAGATCAGCGATGTCTCGAAACTCAAGGTCGCGGCAGAACCTGCCATGGCCAGGGACGGATACCTGACGGCGCCGGATGCCATGACGCGCATTCTGACTCCGGTCACGATGAAGGCGAAGCTGACCGGACCGGTGAGCAAGGTGCAGTTCCTGCTGCACCGCAAGGACGGCACAACAGCGGCCGCGATCCCCGCTTCGCCGGGCAAGGGAGGTCTGGCTGAGGCCCTGCTGCCGGAAGATTCGCTGTCCCTGCTCGGCGCGGCGGTCGGCAGTGTGGCGCTGGAAGTGGACGGACAGGTGACGGATCAGGTCCCGGTATTGTACAATATGCCGGCTCTGGCGCCGAATCCCGCTGTGGTTGATACGTTTGAACATTATTATGGGGATAACGGTTTGCTCAAGGGCGCCTATTCCACCAACTGCGGCTCCGGCTGCAGCATCGATCCCTCGCTGAGCGCGACGCACAGTGAAGGCGAGACCGGACTGCGCTATCACTACAAGCTGACGAAGGGCGGCTATGCCGGCATCATCAAGAGCCTGAAAGGCGTGGACTGGTCCCTTTATCAGGGGGTTCAGTTCTGGATTACGCCGGATGGAAAAGGTCAGAAACTCATCTGCCAGCTCAACAGCGGCGGCGAGGATTTTGAAGTGGATCTGACCAAGGTTGCCTCCGGAACGGCCCCGCAGCTTGTGACGATTCCGTTCAGCCAGTTCAAGGGCAAAAACGGCGGCAGGCTGGATACGGCAGCCATTCAGCATTTCGCGCTCTACTGCAATGCGGTTGGCGATGCTCCGGTGGATTCGTCTTTCTACTTTGACGACATTCGCGCGGTAAAATAATCATTTTTTAATAGAAATGTTCGTATATCCTTTTGTATAATAAGCTCGTTCAGTATATAATAGAATAGGACAGAATAAAATGAGTGTATATAGAGGAGATACGAAGGTTATGTTGAAATATGAGGCGATTGCCAATCGCTTGCGCGAGGATATTCAGCAGGGGAAATATGAGCCGGGCCAGCAGCTGGCGCTGGAAAAAGAGATGTGCCGGGAGTTCGGCGTGAGCCGCATTACGATCAAGCGGGCGGTTGACGAGCTGGTCAAGCAGGGTCTTGTAGTCAAGCGCCGCGGATCGGGAACCTTCGTCAAGACGATGGAAAATGAGGATGTCCGGGAACTCAGCATGGCGAATCAGTTTTCCGGTTTTGCCGCGACCTTTGCGGGGCATGAGGTCAAAACGCGGGTGTTGCGCTTCGATATCGGTCACCCTTCGGAGCAGGTGGCGGAGAAGCTGCAGCTCAGCACGGAGGATTTTGTTTATCGGATCGAACGCGTGCGCATTCTGGACGGTCAGCCGATCGTCATCGAGTATACGCAAATGCCGATTCAGCTGATCCCCGGCATCCGTCAGCAGGTGTTGGAGACATCCATCTATCGTTATATCGAGCAGGATCTCGGGCTTCATATCCAGTCGGCGCACCGCTCCGTGCGGGCGGATATGCCGACGGACCGGGAGCGTGAGGAGCTGCAGATCGAGGGAACGCTGCCGATTCTGGAGGTTTCGCAGGTCGCGTTTCTCGATGACGGCCGTCCGTTTGAGTATTCGGTCAGCCGCCACCGCGGCGACAAGAGCAATTTCCGTTCGGTGAGCGTACGGTAAAGGTAAAGAAAGGGCTGTGCATGCGCTTTGATGCGTCCATGCACAGCCCTTTTGCCGTATTTTTGTGTGCGGCCTCTTTGGGGGGCTGCGGGAAAGAAAAGGAGTGCTTGACAATTCCCAGCGGAGGTCGTAGGATAGAACTACTTTTTCGCGGCTCATGCGGGCCGGGAAAGCGGATGAATGATGTAGTGTTTTGCTGTTTTTGAGAGGAGCGAGTTTCTTGCCGTCGATTCCCTTGAAGTATGTTCTGCCGCTGATGGGCCTTACCCTGTCGGCGTTTGTCTTTAATACCTCCGAGTTCATGCCGATCGGACTGCTGACGGATATTGCGCAGTCGTTTGCCATGACGCCGGCGGAGGCGGGCGTCATGATTACCGTGTATGCCTGGATGGTGGGCCTGCTGTCCCTGCCGCTCATGCTGATCGCCTGCCGCATGGATCTCAGGCGTTTGCTGCTGCTCACGCTGGCGCTGTTTACCATCGGTCAGGCGGGGGCAGGGCTTGCCGCGAGTTTTCCGGCGCTGCTGGCAGCGCGCATTGCCGTTGCCTGTGCTCATTCGGTCTTTTGGTCGATCGCAGCGCCGCTGGCGACGCGGCTCGTGACGCGGGAGCATCAGCCGTTCGCGCTCTCGCTTGTCGCGGCGGGGTCTTCGGTGGCGATGGTCTTTGGCCTGCCGCTCGGGCGGGTGGTCGGGCTTGCTTTGGGCTGGCGCACGACCTTCTTTTGCATTGCGGCCATTTCCTTTCTCACGCTCGTCTATCTTTGCCGCGTGTTTCCGCCGCTGCCGCAGGGGGAGCGTTTTTCGCCTGCACAGCTGCCGTCTCTTGTGCGCCAGCCGCTGATTGCCGGGATCTTCCTTTTGTCGCTGCTTTATGCGACGGCGTATTTCACGGCGTACAGCTATATTGAGCCGTTTCTTTCGACGACCGCTCATTTTGCGCCGTCCCTGATCACGGTGACGCTTATGGTGCTTGGCGTGATGGGGTTCTGCGGCAGCTTTCTTTTCTCGCATTGCTACGGGCGCTGCCGGTTTGGCGTGCTGCGCGCAGGACTGGCCGGACTTATGGCGTCGCTGGCGCTGCTTCTGCCGGCGTCCGCGTCGCTGCCGCTGACGTTTCTGACCTGCATGGTGCTCGGCACGATTTCGACGTGCTTCAATCTGGCTATGCAGGCAGAGATTATCCGCCATACGACGCGTGCATCGTCTCCCGTCGCGATGGCGATTTTCTCCGGCATTTTCAATGTCGGCATCGGCAGTGGCACCTTTCTTGGCGGGCGGGCATCGGCGGCGGGACTGCTCGCGTACGTCGGCTTTTTTGGCGCAGCCATCGCAGCTGCCGCCGCCGTGTATCTCTGTCTGGTCTATATCCCGCAGGCGAAGAAGCGGGAGCGCGACGGGGCCTGAGCCTTGCCCGCGACAAAAAGCCGCAGATCCGGTCGGGAAGTCCGGGCTGCGGCTTTTGTGAATTGTGAGGATTGGGACATTTGGGAAGAAGGGACGGGATCAGGTGTTTTTGCCGATAATGTAACCGGCGACGGCACCGACGATTGCCGCGGTGTTGCGGTCGCCTTCGGAGTAAGTTTTCGGATGCCAGCGGTGATGCCGGTTGGCGAGCTGGGTGATCTCATAGTCGCCGCCATGGCGGTGCGGGCTTGCTTCGGAAACCGTCGCGCCGAAGAGTCCCAGACTGAGGAAGCTGGCAAGGGCGATCGCTGTCGTTTTCATGGTTTTTGTTTGGAATATGATGGTCATCTCCTTTTTCCGGTTCCTGATCCGGCCGCAGCTGGGTCAGGGTCATTTCGCTGGTTCTATCCATAGAATGCTATGTTTCGTTGAAGTCTTTCCTGACTACGTTTCACAGTATAGCGGTTTATTTTTAAAAATCGCAGTGGGGGCTGTTAAAAGTTGATTAAGTTAACTATGGACATGTCTGAAAGAATAAATCATCGCAAAGAAACGGGATCGATGGTATAATCTATGAATATGTATATTATGAGCAGGGAGGAACTATGGTGTCAGCATCGGAATCCTACAGGGATATCGAAGAAAAGATTCGGCGCGGAGAGCGTCTGAGCCGTGAGGACGGCGTGCGGCTGTTTCATTGCCGGGACCTTGCCTGGCTCGGCGCGATGGCCGATGAGGTGCGCCGGAAGAAATGCGGCGATGCCGTGTATTATAATGTAAATTGTCATGTCAATCTGACGAATATCTGTACGTCGCATTGCAAGTTTTGCGCGTTCGGACGCGATGCGGGAGATCGGGGCGCTTATGCCATGAGCCGGGAACAGGCGATTGACGTTGTCCGCGACGCCATGAAGGACCCGAATCTGGCCGGTCTTCATGTCGTGAGCGGTCTTCATCCGGACTGGTCGTTCGAGCATTATCTCGGGCTGGTACGGGCGCTCCATGAGACCTTTCCAACGCTTTATATCAAGGGCTTCACCGGCGTGGAAATCACGCATTTCGCACAGATTTCCGGTTTGTCCGTGGAGGAGGTGCTGATCCGGCTGCGCGATGAAGGCGGCCTGCAGGCGATTGCCGGCGGAGGGGCGGAGATCCTGTCGGACCGTGTGCGTGGCTTGCTTTGCCCGAACAAGGCGACGGCGGATCAGTGGCTGGACGTCGCCCGCACGGCGCATCGCCTTGGGATCCGGTCGAATGCGAGCATGCTTTACGGCCATATCGAAACGGTGGAGGAGCGTGTGGATCATCTGCTGCGGCTGCGGGCGCTGCAGGATGAGACCGGAGGGTTTCAGACCTTTATCTGTTTCCCGTTTTTGCCGAAGAACACCGAGCTGGGGCATGAGGTCGGACAGACAAGCATGTGGGATGATCTGCGCACGATGGCGATTTCCCGCCTGATGCTGGATAATTTCCGCAACATCAAGGCGTACTGGGTCATGCTGACCGTGCCGGTGGCGCAGGTCGCATTGGGATTCGGCGCCAATGATATTGATGGGACGGTGCATAAAGAGACGATTCTGCATGATGCCGGAGCAACCAGTCCAACCGCGCTTTCCGAGGATCGGATCATCCGGGTGATCCGGGAAGCGGGCCGCGTTCCCGTGGCCTGTGACTGCAATTTTCATCCGATCCGGCGAATTGAATAGGAGGAGCTTATGACGACAATTGCTGCAGCGCGCGCGAAGGCTGAGACGGGGGAGCGCCTCTCGCTGGCGGACGCTATGACGCTGTATCAGGAGAATGATTTATTGTTTCTGGCGGCCTGCGCGCGCCGGATGAAGGAGAAAAAGAGCGGGCGGAAGGTCTTTTATACGGTGAACCGGCATATCAACCTCACCAATATCTGCCGTTCGCACTGTCCGCTCTGCGCCTTTCAGGTCGGGCAGGACGATCCGCGCGGCTTTGTGCTGGAAGCGGAGGATATTGACCGCATCACGGCGGAAGCGCGGACGGTAAAAAATCTGTCGGAGGTGCATATTGTCTCCGCGCTGCATCCGGACAAGCCGTTTTCGTATTATCTCGATGTGGTGCGCCGCGTGAAGGCCGCGCTGCCGCAGGTGGATGTCAAAGCGTTTACACCGGTGGAGATCGTGAATTTCGCCCGGCAGACAGGGAAAAGCATCCGGGAAATACTGGAGCTTCTCCGGAAGGCGGGGCTTGACAGTCTGCCGGGCGGCGGCGCAGAAATCCTTTCCGACCGCGTGCGCCGGATCATCTGTCCGAACAAAGCGACGGCGGCCGAGTGGATTGAGACGATGAAGACGGCGCATCGGCTCGGGATCCGGACCAACGCATCCATTTTGTACGGTCATGTGGAAACGGTGGAAGAACGCCTGCAGCACCTGATTACCTTGCGGGATATTCAGGATGAAACGCATGGATTTCAGGCGTTCATGCTGTTCCCGTTTCATCCGGCTCATACGGAACTGGGGCAGACGTATCATCTGCAGCGCGTTGGTTCCTGGGAGGACCTGAAGATGATGGCTTTGTCGCGTCTGATCCTTGATAATTTTGATCATGTCAAAGCCTTCTGGGTCATGCTGACGATGCCGGTGGCACAGCTGGCGCTCGGCTTCGGCGCGGATGATCTGGACGGGACGATCGGCGAGGAAAAGATCATTCATGCCGCCGGTGCGAAAACAGGGAGGGGAATCACGCGGACCATGCTTCGGCGCATCATCTGCGAGGCCGGGTTCGAGCCGGTGGAGCGTGATACCTTTTATCAGGCAATCGGCGGGCAGCCGGCAGAGCAAACGGAGGAGAAGGAGGCGGTTCGATGCGACTGACTGCACAGGAAGGCGAGCGGCTTCTGCTGCATGGCGATCCGGTCGAGCTCGGCCGTCAGGCCGATGCGGTGCGGCGCCGCCGGTTCGGCGATACGGTTACGTTTATCATCGACCGGAATATCAATTATACCAACGTCTGTGAGAATGAGTGCCGGTTCTGCGCGTTTTTCCGCCGCAAGGGACAGAAGGATGCGTATCTGCTTTCCGAAAAAGAGATCCTGCAGAAGGTCCGCGAGACGGTGGAGGCCGGCGGGACGCAGGTCATGATACAGGGCGGGCTTCATCCGGATCTGGGGCTGGATTATTATGAACGGATGCTGCGCAGCATTCGCCGTGCGTTTCCGTCGATTACGATTCATTCCTTTACGGCGACGGAGATCCAGTATTTTGCCCGTCGGGCGGGGCTGAGCATAATGGATACGCTCGAGCGCCTGCAGGATGCCGGCCTTGCGAGTCTGCCGGGCGGCGGCGCGGAAATTCTTGTCGATGATGTGCGCCGCCGCGTGAGTCCGAAAAAGATCATGACAGAGGATTGGCTGCATGTGATGGAATGCGCTCATTCCATCGGTATGAAAAGCACGGCGACCATGGTCATTGGGCTGGGGGAGACGATGAGCCAGCGCATCGAGCATATGGAACGGATTCGCCGCCTTCAGGACAAGACGGGCGGATTTCGGGCGTTTATCACCTGGACGTATCAGCCGGGCCATACCGAAATGGGCGGAGAGAAGACGAGCAGCTGGGATTATATGAAAACGCTGGCGATGACGCGCCTGTACATGGATAATATCGATCATATTCAGGGGTCATGGGTTACGCAGGGGGAGCGCATCGGCCAGCTGACGCTGGGCTTCGGCGCCGATGATCTCGGCAGTGTTATGCTGGAAGAAAACGTCGTGCGGGCAGCCGGGACAAGTCATGCAATGAATGTCCGGAAAATGACGGAGCTGATCCGCGAAGCGGGGAGAAAACCGGCGCAGCGCGATACCAGATACCATATTATCCGCCGGTTTGACTGACCGGCGAAAACAGGAGGAAGACATGGACAGAACAGAGATACCAAAGGCGGAATATGCGATTGTAGGCGGGTCGGGAACGCTTTCCAGCGATTTTCCGGCGCGGCTCCCGGATGAGGATGTGGAGATTCTGGCTGAATCGATGCACTTTGACACGCCGTATGGCAGGAGCCCCGCGATCCGGCTCTTCCGGGTGGGGAAAAAACGCGTGCTGACGGTTCGGATGCATGGCTGGCGCTCCGGCGTTACGCGGGCGGATGCCTCACGACAGATATTCTGGGTATTTCGCGAGGCCGGCGTTCGCCGCATTCTTTCCGAGGGCGGCGTAGGCACAGTCAACAAACTGCTCGATCTGCGCGACTTTATCATACCGGATGATTATCTGGATCTTTCGGTGCGAAAGGACGTCATGCTCGACGGCCGGTATCTGCTGATTATGCGCGATGCACTTTGCCCGGAACTGCGTCAGGCCCTGATCGACGTGACGAAGCAGCACTTCGACGGCCGGGTCTTTTCACGGGGCACATATGCCGTTACGGATGGCCGCCACTTTGAAAGCCCGGCGGAAATCGCCATGATGAACGGTCATGCGGATATCGTCGGACAGAGCATCGCGCCGGAAGTCTATCTGGCCCGTGAAATCGGCGCCTGCTATGCAGGGCTGTACTTTACCGTCAATTACGGTGAAGGGATCCGTGCGAAATGGTCGCATCAGAAAATGGCGGATATCTTCTACGACGACGCGCCGATGATCGGCGCCATTCTGATTGAAACGATTCGCCGTATCGATGCGGAGCACCGGCATTGCGAGTGCGCGGCACTGCGAAAAGAAACCCTGCTCAAAGAGGTTTACCATGAAATTTCAGCAAAAGGGTAAAAGGACCGCCTGAAAGCCTTAATGCAAGAGAACCATCACAACATACTTGCACAACATGCTTGCGGTCACTTCCTACTCCCGAATGAAGGGAGGCAGAAAGCAGAGTACTTGACAAGCTGGGAAAAAAATTTTAAGAATTTAAGACCTTCCTCTTGCAACGAAGCACTCATTATGCTATACTAAATTCTGTCGTTGAAGAAATGACAAGGGGTTATAGCTCAGTTGGTTAGAGTGTCTCGTTGACATCGAGGAGGTCACAGGTTCGAATCCTGTTAACCCCACCATTGGAAGAGGATGCCTCCGCGCAAGCGGGGGCTTTTTTGTTGCCTTTTTCCGGAGACAATCATGTTCCTATGGTTTCCGATAAGAAGCCTTCGAACTGTCCTCCCATTCCAGCCCTAAAAGTAACGGAAAGGCTATAGCCCCGATTCTGTCACATTTCGCAACAGACCACATCGTTTTAATTTCCTCGTCGGTCAAGGCTCTGCTATGCTTCTGTTCTACGGATGGAAGTTCTGCAAACTGCATTGGGTTCTTTTCAATCCACTCCCGCCCCTCGGCATACTTCAGGAACAAGACACAACATAACGATATACTAAAGACAGCCGGCGGATTGTATAAATATTTATATGTAAATATATGGATGTTTTCTCGCGCACATAGTATAATATTCATAAGAATACAAAGGAGGTGCTTGGCAAATGTTTGTTCCAAATCCCTATCGCCCAGGTGCTGGAGAAACACCGACATATCTCGCAGGCAGAGATAAGACTCTCGAAGAAGGAGAGAAAATCCTGACGACGATTTCTTATGGTTATCCTGCTCGTTCAGAGATTTTTTATGGATTGCGCGGCGTTGGCAAGACTGTCCTGCTCAATCGGCTTATGGATATTGGCATAGAACGGGGCATTGTTTCGGAGAGTATCGAAATTGAGAATCGGAGCAAGTCTTTTCAGAGCGAATTGGCTCTTAAAGTATACAAGCTTATGGCACAGTTGAGCCGAACGAAGCAACTCGAAGCATACATGATCCGTGCGCTCGGTATTCTCAAAGCATTCAGTTTGAAATATTCGAATGATGGTTTTACTACGGAAATTTCCGTAGATCCTGTACAGGGAATCGCCAATACAGGCAATATCTCTAACGATATTTCTGAACTTTTCCTCGCTCTTGGTTCAGTTGCGAAGCATCAAAAAAAAGGTGTAGCAATTTTTATTGACGAGATGCAAATTCTGCGGGTGGCTGATATGGAAGCTCTTTTTGTAGCTATCCACCGTGTCAATCAGAAAGGATATCCTCTTGTCCTATTCGGTGCTGGCCTGCCGAAAATTATCAAGATAGCAGGCAGGGTAAAATCTTATGCAGAACGGCTTTTCTTATTTGTGAAAATTGGTTCTCTTGATAAAGAATCTGCTGCACTCGCGCTTACAAAGCCCGCTGAAGGACTAGGCATTTCTTATACGCCTGATGCAATTAATGAGGTGCTGCGAATCACCGAAGGATACCCTTATTTTCTCCAAGAATATGGTTCGCAAATCTGGGATTTGAAGCAGGATAATACAATTACGCTTGGTACAGTAAAAGCAGCATATCGAGAATTTGAGAGTCGTATTGATGAATCTTTTTTTCGTGTCCGATATGAGAAAGCGACGCATAGAGAACTTGAGTTTATGCTCGCTATGGTGAAGACAGGGGCTCTTCCCTGCACCATACGCCAAGTTGCGAATATTCTGCACGTAAAACTCCAAAGCATTTCTGTATTGCGTGCCCAGCTCATACACAAAGGGTTTATCTATGATTCGTCACGGGGGGAGATTGATTTCACTGTTCCTCAATTCGGAGAATATCTCAAGAGAGTCAGTTATCCCCATGGCTAAAAACAGAGGCTTTTCGGCGATTTTCGATAAGATAATTCGGGCTATGACTGCGGACTAGAGCAGGAACTGAGCTACGACGAACATATCTCAAAATTCATCTAAATGCGGGCAGGATACTCCGACCTTTTAGGCCGGGGAGGAATACCCGCCTCACCTCACTTTCTTATCAATTAGGATTTCAGCGAAATCTATGTTATGATATTTTTTATGGAGTAATATACATTTTAGAAAGGCAGGTGAGAAAAACTATCCATCATTTTCTGATGGTCTAAATAGATAATCGTTTGTCTAGGGTAAAACCTTGTTAATGGTCAGTGTACTTTTAGACCTATCTCGTTGACATCGAGGAGGTCACAGGTTCGAATCCTGTTAACCCCACCATTGGAAGAGGATGCCTCCGCGCAAGCGGGGGCTTTTTTGTTGTCCTTCCCCGGGCATGTGGGACTTTGTGCCTACAGTTTTTCGGGCGGGGAAAAGGATTTTTAGCTGCTTCCGAAGAAATATAAGTTTGAACTGAAAAATAATTCATGCAGATTACTGCATCGGAAGTCCTGCGGCGGGAGCTGCAGACGAGGGAAAAGAGGAGCGTGTTGGTATGATCGCAATAAAACGAATGATGGCGCTTTTGCTCACCGGTATGGTAGCGCTGGCCGCGGCGGGGTGCGGAGGCTTGTCGGGGAACTCGGGCAAGACGATCGTTTTTGTCTCCCATGATGAAGCAGCCGGTTTTCCAGGCGCTTTGTATGAAGGCATTAAGGAAAAGGCGGAAGGACAGGGGTATTCGGTTGCATTTACCAATGCGGGCATGGATTCCAGCGCGCAGATTGACCAGATGAATGAAATCATCGCCAAAAAGCCGGCGGCGATTGTTCTGCTGCCGGTCGAGGCGTCGGCGCTGACTCCGTCGGTGGAAAAGGCGAATAAAGAGGGAATTCCTGTGCTGGTGACGAACCGCGATATTGCGGGCGGCAAGACGGCGCAGGTTCATTCCGATGAGCGTCAGGCCGGGCGGCTGCAGGGAGAGTTCATGGCAAAGAACCTCAGGCAGGGCGCTAAGATCGTCTATTTCATGGGCGACAGCATGCAGGTTTCGGCGCGCGAGCGCTGGGAAGGATTCAAGGAAGCCTGCCTGGATAAGCGACCGGATATCGAGGTAGTGGCTTCGGCCGATGCCGGCTGGAACAAAACGGAAGCGATGAAGGACATGACCTTGTGGCTCCGGGTTTTCCCGCAGATTGATGCGATCGTGTCCGGCAATGATGATATGGCGCTGGGCGGCATCGCAGCGATGAAGGCGGCCGGCCGCTTTAACAGCGGGATTCTGGTGACTGGCGTCGACGCCGGGGATGAGGCCGTCAAGGCGGTCGCCGCCGGCGATATGAGCCAGACGATCAAGCAGGATGTGGATCAATCCGCCGATACCATCATGAGCCTGATTCAAAAGATGATTCAGGGCGGCCAGTCGGCGGAGGATGAAAAAGTTCCGTTTATCGAGATCACGAAGAGCAATGTTGCCTCGTTTTTGAAGTGAGCAGGGGGTGTGTTCAATGAAAGATTTCAGTGTCCGGATCAAGATCCTGCTGCTCGCCGTGATCATGCTGGTCATTACCTGTGTGGTGGCTGCGGTGGGGATTTACTCCAATCATCAGTCGAAACAGTCGGCGGATGATATGTACAATTATAATCTCATGACGACGCAGTATCTCAATGATGCTACGGTCCAGATACGGACGATCGACAGCGATATTGATTTCCTGCTGCTCAATGATCTGGTGCCGGAGAACCGCAAGATGCTGCTGGATGATATGAGTTCCAAAACGAAAGCCATTCAGCAGGACATAGAAAAAATCAAGGAAATCGACCGCAGCGAGCGCGCACAGGAGACGATCAGCCAGCTGGCGCAGGATACCGAGGCGTTTTTGTCCAGCATCAAGGCATCGGAAAGCCTGACCAATTCGCCGGAGGATAAGGCGAAGCTTCTCAAAAACCTCGGGACGGCCAAGGCGATAAGCTCCGGACTGTCTGTGCTTACGCCGGACAATGTACAACAGGGCAAGCAGCTCTTTGAGGCCAGCAATGCGGTTTATGACCGCACGATCAAGATCTTCTTGGGGATTATCCTGATCGGATTGATCATCGGCGTCGCCGCGGCGCAGATCATCGCGAGGAATATTGCGGGGCCGCTCGGGAAGTCCGTCGATCTTCTCCATGCTGTGGCGGCGGGAGATCTCACGCAGGAGCTTCCGCACGAGCTGGTGGACCGCCGCGATGAGATCGGCCGGATGATTGACGCTTTGGCCACGATGCAGGAATCGCTGCGCAGCGTCCTGCATGATGTCCGCAGCGAGGCGGAGAAGAGCGCCGCGATGGTCGAGGAAGTCAGCGGACTGGTCGGCGAACTCAATGACGGTGCGCAGGATATGTCGGCTGCGACGGAGGAGATGGCAGCCGGGATGGAGGAAACCGCCGCTTCGACGGCGAGCCTCCAGCATCTTTCCGATACGGTTCGGGATAATATCCGTTCCTCGGCGGAGGAGGCCAAGAAGAGCGAAGCGTATACGGACGAAGTGGCTTCGCGTGCCGGTGACCTCAAGAAGAAAATGGACGAGGCGCAGGCCAGCGCCAAAGAGGTGTATCATTCGACGAAATCCTCGGTGGAGCAGGCGATTGAGGCGGCCAAGGTAGTCGATCACATTGATGCGCTGACGAAGGATATTACTGATATTGCCGAGCAGACGAATCTTCTCGCACTCAATGCCGCCATCGAAGCGGCGCGTGCCGGAGAGCATGGGCGCGGCTTTGCGGTTGTCGCTGACGAGGTGCGCAAGCTGGCGGAGCAGAGCCAGCATACGGCCGAGAAGATTCAGTCCCTTACAGGCCGTGTGACCGGTTCGGTACAGGACTTGTCCAACGGGGCGTTTGGACTGCTGCAGTTTATGGAGCAGAATGTCAATCAGGATTATGAGCTGATCAACCGGACGGCGGATCAGTACCTCGGCGATGCGGATTATCTGCGCGGTTTTGCCCGCAAGAGCAATGCGATGTCGCAGGAGCTGGCCGATGATGTGGCGACCATGCATCAGGCCATGGGCGAAATCGCCAAGGCGACGCAGGAAGAAGCTACGGGCAACACGACCGTAGCGGAAAAGGTCACGCAGGTCGCCGAAAAAGCGAATGCCATTCTGGAGAAGGTCCGTGCGTCTAAAGAAGGCGCGGATCGTCTGCGGGAGCAGGTGGAGCGTTTCAAGGTATAAAGGAAGAAATGCAGGGGTAAGCGCAGAACAGGCGCTGCCATCGGTAAAAAAAAGCATACGCAACGCCCAAGCAAAAAGCTGCGGTACGAAGAAATTCGTACCGCAGCTTTTTGCTTGTGATGTCACTTTATTTCATGTGCGCTCTCCGGCGACTTCGCTGTGATCCAAGGCGAAATCGAGCAGCATGCCGATAAGCTCGTTGCGCGTACGTCCCGTCTCCTCGGCGAGCTCGTTGATGCGGTCGAATGTATCGACCTTGATGCGGACGGAGAAAACGCGGTAGCCGTCATCGCCGCGTAATTTTTTTGTGATGACGAGCTTGTTATTCATATCGATCACCTCATCATGCAGGAATTGTTGATTCATATAAGCGATGCAGATGCATGCGAGCTATATTGAAACAACTTTATTTTATTAAAACAAACATATATATGATATATTCATAACATGTTAAAAATGGATAGCCTAAATAAAAACTATATTATATGTTAGTGAATTGAAATAAAATTTAAGTAAAATGGTGAATAAACCGATATAGAAAATGAGCATATAGTATGTTATAAAATATGTTATGAAATCAGGCATAGGGATGATATGAATATCCGGAAAGGAGGCGGGCGGCATGGAGACAGCAAAGCGGCAAGGATGCGCCGGGCAGGGAAGAGCGGCCGGCATACGACAGGGAGCGTCATCTCAGGAGCGGGCGGACGGGCAGGAGGTTCGGTTCTCCGCACATGCAGCGGCGCGTATCGAGAAACGCGGCGTGAAGCTATCGCCGGGCGATCTCATGCGCCTCGGCCGCATGGTTGACAGGATGCAGGAGAAGGGCGTCAAGGATGCCCTCATCTATATCAACCATGCCGTGGCGCTCATCGTGAGTGTTGCGAACCGCACGGTCATTACGGTTGTCGATGAAGCGAGTGCGAAGGAAAATATCTTCACGAACATCGACAGCGCAGCCATTCTCTAACTGAAATCATAAGACAGGAGCAGTGATACAATATGATGCGTTCTCTTTTTTCCGGCGTGTCCGGTCTGAAATCCCATCAGACGCGTATGGATGTCATCGGCAATAATATCGCCAATGTCAATACGACGGGCTTCAAATCGAGCCGCGTGACATTTGCCGATACACTTTCTCAGACGCTGTCGGGAGCCTCCGCGCCGCAGGGAACACTCGGCGGCACGAACCCGAAGCAGATCGGCCTCGGCACGGGCGTCGCCTCCATCGACATGCTTTTCACGGACGGCTCCGTGCAGTCAACAGGTAAGAATACAGACCTTTGTCTTTCTGGCAACGGGCTCTTTGTCGTAAAGCAGGGGGGGCAGACGTATTATACGCGTAACGGCGCGTTTGCGTTCGATGCTGAGGGCAACTATGTCCTGCCGGGCTCTGGACTCTATGTGCAGGGGTGGACGGCGACCGATGGATCGCTCAATACATCGAATGATCCGGGGGATATTAAAATTCCTTCTGGCAAAAGCATGGCGGCAAAGGCGACGGAAACGGTGACGTATAAGAATAATCTGAACGCCTCTGTGGCCTCCATCGTTTCCATGACGGGCGGAACGGCAGGCGGATCGACGAAAACGTATACGACAGATGGCGCATCGTCTACGGCGTCGACGGGTACACCGCTCACACTGACGGTCAAGTATCCCGATGGGACGACGGAGCAGATTGTGAAAACGGAGGGGACATACGTGGTCGGTGGTACCCAAAGTCGGGAGGCGCATACGACCAGCGGCTCAGTGACGTCGAGTGCTGGTACCGATCCTGTGAGTGTAACGCTGAAAAATGGAAAGACGTATACTGTCTCGACAGCGAACGCCAATATGAAATATGGTTTTACGACAGATACGTTGGGAGAAACTGTGACGGCGAGCCCACAGCAGCAAGTAACGCTCTATTATGATGATAATAGAACGTCGAAGATCATTCCGACTGCTGTGGGGCTGCCGGCAGGCTCGTACACGGTCGGCGGGACGTATCAGGGGGCAGAGGTGACGACTGGCACGGTCACTGCATCACCGGACACGCCGCTCGTGCTGAAGCTCGGTGATGGGACGGAGCATACGGTGACGTCCGGCGACTATGTCATCGGTACGGATACCTATACGTATCCGGCGGGAGCTGGTCAGGCCACGGCGACGGTCACGGGTGCAAGCAAGATCTATACCATCCAGAAAATGGACGTGCTGACGCTCAGTGGCGGCCGGGGTACGACGGTGCAAGTCGGCGGTTTTGCAGAAGAGAGTAAGCTCAATGCGGCAACGGCAGATGTCAATACGACAGTGATTATCAATGGCAGCGTTACCAAGACAACCGGCAGCTATAAGCTGGGGGATACCTATACGGGTGATGCGATCACGACAATTGGTGATACCTCCGATCCCGCAAACCCGCCGGATAAGGGAATCCTCCTGACTCTTGAGGATGGCACGACGGCTACGGGGGCGGCTAGCCAGACCTATACAGTAGGCGATGCGTATACCTACACCACCGCAGGCGGCACGCCAACGACGACGAAAATTAAGAGCTTTGCCTATACGGGAACGGTTACTTCACTGGCGACGCGTTCTGACATCGCTGCGATCGATTATGTGGAGAAAGGAAAGATCACGCAGATCGAGGAACCGTCGCAATTGATCGCCTCCTCGGAGAATCCTGTGACGCTTACGCTCAGCGATGGGACTTCGGTGCAGGAAACCACGGGATCGTATCAGAAAGGGACGAGCCTGCCGATCACAACGACGGCGACCATTTACGATTCTTTGGGAGGGAAGCATGAAGCTACGCTTTTTTTCACGAAGATGGGAGGTGAGAAGGATCAAAATGGAAACCCGAAGAGCAAATGGGCGGTTTCCCTTGATTTAGACCATACGGCGAGTGGTGCAGAGAGTACAGCGACAATCAAAGATGAGAATGGGAATCTGACGACGCTGACTATGCCCGTCGGCGAGCTCGTATTCAATTCGTCCGGTGCCTATGTGTCCGGCTCTGGCATCCTCGAGCTTAAGCTTACCAATGGGGCGGGGTCGACGACGCCGGTGGATCCGACGCAGCCGGCGGGTTCGAAGAAGCCGGATACGCAGACGGTGTCCGTGAATCTCTTGCATCTGACGCAGTACGTCTCTGGCAATAAGCTCGTGGCCACCGGTGACGGCAATGCCGCCGGCACGCTTTCGAGTGTCTCCGTCGACAGCTCGGGCATCATCACGGGTACCTACACGAACGGCATCAAGCAAACGGAAGCGCAGGTCGCTGTCGCGCAGTTCACGAACGCTTCCGGTCTTACGAAGACAGGGAACAGCCTCTATCAGGAGTCGAATAACTCCGGTACGGCGAACGTCAAGACGGCGGCGGATCTCGGCGTCACGATCACGCCGTCCGCGCTTGAGATGTCCAACGTCGATATCGCGAACGAGTTCTCCGATATGATCATCACGCAGCGCGGCTTCCAGTCGAACTCGAAGATCATCACGGTCGGCGACGAGATGCTGGAGACGCTCATCAATATGAAGCGGTAAATCAATGCGGGAGTTTTAGCGCCTGTTAGCGTCGGATAAAAAAAGCTGGCTTTTTTCTGGCAAAAGGAGTATACTAATATTTGTCATTGAGTCGCTCGCTTAGCTCAGTTGGCTAGAGCATCTCCGTCACATGGAGGGGGTCGGGGGTTCGAATCCCTCAGCGAGCACCAATCGAGAGATCGACTTGCCGCGGCAAGTCAGGACATAGAAAGAGGAGACGCTGCATATAAGCGGTGTCTCCTCTTTTTTCTTTGCAGCTTTGAGACAGGCTTTGACTGAAACGCAAAAGGGTGGAGCGGCCCCGTCCGGATTCTGACAGGCTCCCCCTGTGCGGGCGGCAAATATCAGACGCTCATCACAGGGGGAGTTTTTGCGTTGTGCCAGTGCAGGATTACACTTGTTCCGGATATGCGGGCGGCGTTGACACCGGGACGTGTATTTGCTATGATAGACAAGGGAAATAAGGTACTTCTCCAGACTCAAAATGAGGCCTGCCCCGCTTTTGTTATGATTTTTTTGTGGGCCGGTCAATTTGAGTTTTTTCGTTGTGTTTTCACTTCCGCGGTGCAGTGACGCCGCCAGGAAAATGAGGAGGAAAGTTTAAGTAAATAATTTTATAGACAAAAGTGTGTATTATGTGTATTAGTAGTATAAGGTGTTTATGGAGGATTGTGCCATGAACACATCAGATATCACTAATTACAAGCCTAACGAATTTGCTGAGCTTCTTAATGTTACAGTCAAGACACTTCAACGCTGGGATAGAGAGAAGATACTTGTAGCAAACAGAACCCCCACGAATCGAAGATATTATACCTACGACCAGTATTTACAATTCAAAGGCATTGGCAAGGATGCTGATTCTAGGAAAACAGTTATTTTCTTGCAGGCTATACGGCCTACGTAAATACAAAAAACAGATTGAAGGGGATGAGACGATTGCTAAAGGCGTTCAAAACGGAGATAGTCCCAACTGAAGAACAGAAAGGAAAAATCGTCTGTTCTATCGGTGTGGCGAGGTTTCTGTATAATCAGTATATTGCCTGTAATCGCCGCTTATACAAGATGTATCAGTGCGGACTGCTTGATGCGGGACAGAAGCATTTTGTTACTGCTAACGAGTTTGACAAGCATGTTAATCATAAGCTGAAAAAAGAACTGCCGTGGATTAATCTATGCGGTTCAAAGGCTCGCAAGAAAGCCTTGGTAAACGCTGAACAAGCATTTAAGCGGTTCTTTGCTGGCACATCTGGATTCCCCAACTTTAAGAAAAAGACAAATCAAGATGTCAAACTGTATTTTCCTCGCAACAATAAAGGTGACTGGAAGATATGGCGGCATAAACTGATGATACCAACCCTGAAGCAGGTCAGGCTGAAGGAATACGGCTATTTGCCTATAGGTATGGCGGCAGTGAGCGGTACTGTCTCTTACGCAGCTGGTCGTTTCTATGTTTCCGTGGTCGTGGATATTGATGAAAAATCCAGATATAACAATGATTTAGAGTCATGTTACGCTAGGCAAACAGAAGGAATTGGTATCGATTTAGGTGTGAAAAACCTTGCTATCCTAAGTGACGGCAGAGTTTTCAAGAATATCAATAAGGGTTCGAAGGTTAAAAGACTGGAGAAACGACTTCGGAGAGAGCAGAGGCGCCTTAGTCGTAAATATGAATTTAGAAAAAAGAAAGGTGGTAAGACTGCTGCTGCCTCTGCAAACATAGAAAAGCAAAAGCTTAAGGTACAAAAGCTTCATCAGCGTATAGCAAGAATCCGTGAGGATTACGAAAATAAAGTTATCCATGAAATCGTGAAGCAAAAACCACGCTTCATCACAATGGAAGATTTGAACGTCAAAGGCATGATGAAGAACCGGCACCTGTCAAAAGCGGTAGCGGCACAGAGGTTCAACCACCTATTGGCCAAGTTAAAACGTAAGGCTGAAATAATAGGTATCGAGTTTCGGGAAGTTGATAGATTCTATCCTAGTTCCAAAACCTGCCATGCTTGCGGACATATACACAAAGGGCTGAAACTCAAAGACAGAGTGTATGTTTGTCCAGAATGTGGCTATACAGCGGATAGAGATTACAATGCTTCGCTGAATTTGCGGGATGCGAAAGAATATCGAGTAGCTTAACAACAAAAGTTCCGATATATGTACCGATGGCTGGTCGGGAACAGACTTGCCTCCTTGCGAAAGCAAGGAGTGTGATGTCAACGCCTTTGGAGTGTACAAGAACTTGTGAGTAGTCTCAGGCTTACCTGGACAAAAGCATACACGATGAATAAGGAATTTTTCTAAGACATATATACTTTTGTCTATGTTTTTTAGTAGCAGGAAATCACTAATGATCGAACGTTACACCAATCCGGAGATGGGGCACCTCTGGTCTATCGAGAACGAGTGGCAGCAGATTCTGAATGTCGAGATGGCTGCCTGCGATGCCATGGCTGAGCTGGGCGAGATCCCGAAGGAAGCGGCAAAAAATATCCGCGCCAAGGCGAAATTCGATGTCAAGCGCATCCATGAGATCGAGATGGTCACGCATCATGATATCATTGCTTTCCTGACCAATGTAGCGGAAAACGTCGGTGATGATTCCAAATATATCCACAAGGGACTGACGTCGAGCGATGTCAAGGACACGGCGTACTGCATGATGATGCGCGATGCGGCGGATATCATCCTTGAGGATCTGAAAAAGTTCCGTGAGGTCCTCCGCCGCCGCGCTGTGGAGTTCAAGCATACGCCGTGCATCGGGCGCACGCACGGCATTCATGCGGAGCCGATGACCTTCGGATTGAAGATGCTGCTTTGGAGCGCGGAGATCGAGCGCGATATCGATCGCGTCGAGCATGCCAAAAAGACCGTTTCTGTCTGCAAACTGTCCGGCGCTGTCGGCACGTATTCCAATATCGATCCGAAGATCGAGCAGATGGTCGGCAAGACGCTGGGCCTTCAGCCGGTGCGCCTTGCCACGCAGGTCATTCAGCGCGACCGTCATGCGGAGTTCGTGACGACCATGGCTCTCGTATCGAGTACGCTGGAAAAGATCGCGACGGAGGTCCGCAACCTGCAGCGCACGGATATCCGCGAGGCGGAGGAGTATTTCTCCCCGGGGCAGAAGGGCTCTTCTGCGATGCCGCACAAGCGCAATCCGATCAACTGCGAGCGTATTTCCGGCATGGCGCGTCTGAACCGCGGCAATGCGGTCGCCGCCATGGAGGACATCACGCTCTGGCATGAGCGCGATATTTCGCATTCCTCCGTGGAGCGCGTTATCCTGCCGGATACGACGATCAATCTCGATTACTGCACGAAGAAACTCACCGATATCATCGACAAGCTTCTCGTTTATCCGGACAAGATGCTTCACGATATGGAGCGCACGGGCGGCCTGATTTACAGCCAGCGCATTATGCTGACGGTGGTCAGCAAGGGCGTACTGCGCGAGGATGCTTACAAGTGGGTGCAGCGCAACGCCATGAAACGCTGGATGGAAGGACAGGATTTCCGCACGAGCGTTGAGAACGATCCGGATATCACCAAATATCTGACGAAGGAAGAAATCGACGACTGCTTCGATTACAAGTATTTCCTGCGCCATGTCGATATGATTTTCGAGCGCTTCGGCCTTTGAACATCCGATCAATAAGAAAGAAAAGCCTCTTCTCCCCGAGGGGAGAAGGCTTTTGTGTGTCAGTGGGAACATCCGGCGGATGGGTCCTTTCATGAAGGAGAGACAGATTATGTCAACAGTAGTAGTTACCGGTACGCAGTGGGGCGACGAAGGAAAGGGGAAAATCGTAGACTATCTGGCCCAGCAGGCTGAGACTGTCGTCCGCTTTCAGGGCGGGAGCAACGCCGGCCATACGGTCGTCGTCGACGGCGAGGCGTACAAGCTGCGTCTCATGCCGTCGGGCATTCTGTTCAAGGGATCGCATTGCGTTGTCGGCAATGGCGTGGCCTTTAATCCGAAAGTGATGCTTGAGGAAATGGACGGCCTCGCGGCACGCGGCATCGATCTTTCGGGGATCCGTATCAGCAACCGGGCGCAGGTTGTGCTGCCTTATCACTGCCTGATCGATCAGCTGGCTGATGATGCGCGCGGCAAGGGGAAGGTCGGCACGACGCATAACGGCATCGGCCCGTGCTATGTCGACCGCGACAACCGCATTGGCATCCGCGTCTGTGATTTCATCGATAAAGAGGAGTTTGCCAAGCGCCTGAAGGCGAATCTTGCGATCAAGAACCGCGAGCTCAAGCTGCTCTACGATCATGAGCCGCTGGACTATGAGGCGATGCTTGCGGAGTACAACGGCTATGCGGATCGCCTGCGTCCTTACGTCTGCGATACGATCGCCCTGCTCGATGAGGAGATCAAGGCGGGCCGCAGAATCCTCTTTGAGGGCGCTCAGGCCACGATGCTCGACATTGACTACGGCACGTATCCGTACGTGACGGCTTCCCATCCGATTTCCGGCGGCGTCGGTGTGGGCGCCGGCGTTGCGCCGCAGAAGATCGATAAGGTCGTCGGCATCGTCAAGGCGTACTGCACGCGCGTCGGCGAAGGCCCGTTCCCGACGGAGCAGCTCAACGAGATCGGTGACAAGCTGCGCGAGGTCGGCCATGAGTACGGCGTCGTTACGGGACGTCCGCGCCGCACGGGCTGGCTGGACGCCTGCGTCGTCCGCTATGCGGGCATCCTTTCGGGTATCGATTACATGGCCGTGACGCGTCTGGATATTCTCGATGATTTCGATACGATCAAGATGTGCGTCGGCTACAAGTACAAGGGAGAACTCCTCCATGAGATTCCGGCCAGCCTCAAGGTGCTGGCGGAAGTCGAGCCGGTCTATGAAACCTTTGAAGGCTGGAAATGCGACATCGGCAAGATTCGCCGGTATGAAGACCTGCCGGAAAACGCGAAAAAATATCTGACGCGTATGTCGGAGGTCACCGGCATCGGTCTGGGCATTGTGTCCGTCGGTCCGAACCGCGACGAGACGATCGTCATAGCGAAGGATATATTCTGAGCGAGGGAACCGGTAAGAACAGTCAGGCAGGTACGGCCGTACCTGCCTGCTTTTTTATCTGCCATGCTGCCAGCCGCGCGTTATTGCCGGCGGCAGGGCTTTCTGCTATACTGATTTCAGCCGGGGCAGGGGCTTGGCGCGCCTGCCGGTTCGGGAAGGGATGGATGTTCATGTATAAGATGATTGCGCTGGATCTTGACGGCACGTTGAATAATGATGAGAAGGAAATTACGCCGAAGACACGGGAGGCTTTGCTGGCCGTGCAGCGTCTGGGCGTCACGGTCGTGCTGGCCTCCGGGCGGCAGGCGCCGGGGCTTCGCCGCGAGGCGGAGGCGCTTTGCCTGAAGGATTATCACGGGCTGCTGCTTTCCTACAATGGCGGGCGGATTCAGGATGCGACGACGGGAGAGATCCTGTTTGACAGCAACATTGACAACGATACCGCGGTGGCGTTTCTGCGCCATCTGGAAGAATGGCCCGAGCTTTCGCCGATCGTCGATGACGGCGAGTCGATTTATACGACGGATGCCCGCCGTCACAAAGTGATGGACGAGAGCCGGAACAACAATCTTCGGGTGAAAATCGTGCCGAATATCGCAGATGCCGTGGCCGCCGGCGGGTTCCGCCCGGTCAAGATTCTGACGGCGGCACCGAATGAAGTCCTCGTGCCGCATCTTTCCGATATCCGCCGCGGCTTTGAGGAGGATATGTCCTTTGTGCAGTCGGCGCCCTGGTTCTACGAAGGGACGATCAAGGGAGTCAGCAAGTCCAGTTCGCTGAGCAGGGTCTGCGAGCGGCTCGGCGTCGATCCGTCCGAGGTCATGGCGTTCGGCGATGCGCAGAACGACATGAGTATGCTGGAGTTTGCCGGCTGCGGCGTGGCCATGGGGAACGCCTGCGCTGAGCTTAAGGATATGGCCGACGAGGTCACGCTTTCCAACAATGAGGACGGCATTGCCGTTTCTCTGGCCAGACATTTTTCTTGGTGAACGGAGCGGGAAGAGG
Organism: Wylensekiella montiformis; assembly: GCF_009697385.1. Classification (GTDB taxonomy): domain Bacteria; phylum Bacillota; class Negativicutes; order Selenomonadales; family Selenomonadaceae; genus Selenomonas_A; species Selenomonas_A montiformis. The sequence continues at coordinate 120,436 of NZ_VUNL01000004.1, read as the reverse complement.
CTGCGCGGCAGCATGGAAAGGATTTTGTGATGGACGAGCAGAAGCACAGGCGGCGGATTCATTACCGCGGCAAATATCCGCGGCGATTTGAAGAAAAATATAAGGAACTTCATCCGGAAAAGTACGGCGAGGAGATCGCGCATGTGCTGGCGAAGGGGAATACGCCGGCCGGCATGCACATCCCCATTATGGTCCGCGAGATACTGGATATCCTCGCGATCCGGCCCGGCGAACGCGGCTTTGACGCGACGCTCGGCTATGGCGGGCATACCTGCGCGATGCTGGAAAAGCTCGCGGGGAAGGGCCATCTCATCAGCGGAGACGTCGATCCCATCGAGTCGGCCAAGACGGAAGCCCGCATCCGGGCGAAAGGGATTGGTCCGGATCTTTGGGAGCTGCGGCAGATGAATTTTTGTCAGATTGACGAGCTCGTCCGGGAAACGGGGCCGTTTGATTTCGTCCTCGCTGACCTCGGCGTTTCCTCTATGCAGATCGACAATCCCGAGCGCGGTTTTTCATACAAGAGCGACGGGCCGCTTGACCTGCGGCTGAATCCGGAGACAGGCGTCTCTGCGGCGGAGCGCCTGGCAGAGATCGATATGGATGAGTTGGCCGGCATGCTGACGGAAAATGCCGATGAGCCGTACGCGATGGAAATCGCGCGCACTATCGTGCGGGAGCGCCGCCGTCATCCTGTTCAGACGACCGCGCAGCTCCATGAGCTGATCGCCCGCGCGCTCCGCGGCGTCCGGCTGCCTGACGATCTGGCCGGACGCGCCGGCGGCAGCGCGAAAAAGCAGGCTTTGGCGCGGGAAGAGCTTGTGAAGAAGAGCAGCGCCCGTGTCTTTCAGGCGCTGCGTATCGATATCAATCAGGAATACGAGGCGCTCTATGCCTTTATGGAGAAGCTGCCGGATGCGCTGGCGCCGGGCGGCCGCGCGGCGGTTCTCACGTTTCATTCCGGCGAGGACCGCATCGTCAAGAAGGCGTTTCAGGCGTTTTTTCGGCAGGGCGTTTATGAGGACATTGCGCGGGAGGTCGTCCGGCCGACCCGGGAGGAGTGCCGCAGCAACAGCCGGGCCCATTCGACGAAGCTGCGCTGGGCCAGAAAGTCGTCCGGTCAGGCAGGAAAATGACCCGGCAGCATGGAATGTAATCTAAAGATAACGAATTTGCGAAAAATTGCTGAGGGGGCATTTTGATGATTATTCCAGAGAAAAACCTCATGAAGCTGGCTAATGGCAGCGATGTGCGCGGCGTGGCCATGGAGGGGGTCGCCGATGAGCCGGTGACGCTGACCGCCGATGCGGCCAATGTCATCACGTCGGGGTTCCTTGAGTTTCTGGCCCAGCGCACGGGCAAGGATAAGACGGAGCTGCGCGTCGCGGTCGGACGCGATTCCCGCCTGTCGGGGCATGATCTCAAGCGGGCGGCATTGAAGGCGCTGACGGCTGCCGGGGCAGTGACCGTGGACTGCAGCATGGCATCGACGCCGTCCATGTTCATGTCTACGGTTTTTCCCGAGACGCAGATGGACGGGGCGATCATGATTACGGCCAGCCATCTTCCGTACAACCGCAACGGACTCAAATTCTTTACGAAGGACGGCGGCGTGGAGCATGAGGATATTCTTCAGATCCTGAAACATGCCGCGCGGTATCCCGTTTTGGAGGGCGACCGCTCGAAGGCGCAGAAGTACAACCTCATGGAGCGTTACTGCCACCATCTGCGCAAGAAGATTCGCGAGGCGCTCGGCGGCGAAAATCAGCCGCTCAAGGGCATGCATATCGTCGTGGACGCAGGCAACGGCGCGGGCGGTTTCTTTGCCACGCAGGTGCTCGGACGGCTGGGCGCCGACACGACGGGCAGCATCTTTTTGGAGCCGGACGGACATTTTCCCAATCATATCCCGAATCCTGAGAACAAGCAGGCCATGGCCGCGATCCGCAAGGCCGTGCTGGATAACCGGGCCGATCTCGGCTTCATCTTTGATACCGATGTGGACCGCATGAGCGCCGTGCTGAAAAACGGTAAGGAAATCAGCCGCAATGCGCTGATCGCGATGATGGCCGCGATTCTCGCGCCGGATTATCCGGGCAGCACGATCATCACGGACTCGGTGACAAGCGATGAGCTCACGGTCTTTTTGGAAAAAGATCTCGGGCTTCATCATCTCCGTTATAAGCGCGGCTATAAGAACGTCATTGACGAATGTATCCGCCAGAATAAGGCCGGCGTCATTTCGCCGCTGGCGATCGAGACATCCGGTCATGGCGCGTTGTCCGAAAACTACTATCTGGACGATGGTGCGTATCTGGCCGTCAAGCTGCTGGTCGCGGCGGCCCGCGCCAAGGCGAAAGGCCGCCGGCTGGCCGATCTGGTAGCCGGACTTGGCGAACCGGCGGAAAGCCGGGAGTACCGCATCAAGATACAGGGCGAGGAGGATTTCCGTGCCTACGGCGAAGGCGTGCTGAAAACCTTTGAGGAACGCGCCGCGCAGCGCGGCATCCGGATCGCCAGCCCGTCCTATGAAGGCGTGCGGCTGGTCTTTGCCGACGGCTGGGCATTGTTGCGCATGTCGCTGCATGACCCGAATATGCCGCTGAATGTCGAGAGCCGGAAGGAAGGCGGCGTCGCCCGGATCGCGGCCGAGGTCCGCACGCTGCTGGACGGTTTTGCCAGCCTGGATCTCAGCGTATTCGAGCAGAAGTGACCGTGTCCGCATCGGTCTTATCGATAAAAAGAACCCCGGTCAGGGGGCGTCTGAATGGCCCCCTGACCGGGGTTCTTTTTATCGCTCGTTACCGCATAGTGATTTCGACACGCGATGATGATAACGGTCGTTCCTTCTGCTGCATACACCAGTCTGTTGGCATCGTCAATCCGTTTGCTCCAGAATCCAGATAAATTTCCCTTTAGAGGTTCTGCCATGCCAATACCCTCAAAAGGATGCCGTTTGATATCCTTGATAAGAGCATTGATGCGCTTCAAGGTCTTCTTATCTTGTGTCTGCCAATAGAGATAATCTTCTCACACATCAAAATCCCATTCCAGCTTAGTTATACGCACGGTCATTCCTCAATCAGATCATGTTCTGCCAACTTCATCCTGCCAGCCTTATAATCTTCCATTTTTTTCTCCAGATAACGAATATTGCTGTCAGAATAAAAAGGGTCAGGCGCAGCAGATACTTCAAAGGGAATCCTTCGCTCACGGCCTACTTTTTTGGCGAAAATCGTAAAAGCTGCGCTCATGGACAATCCCATGTCTGCGCAAGCTGATTCCATGCTTTTTTTTACATCATAATCCAGCTTGAAATTCACGCTTACTGCCTGTGCCATGTAAAACACCCTCTTTCTATTTTATGTATATATAATATCAAAAATAAAGTATTTTACAATAAATATATGTAAAAAATACAGACATTTATTGCAATGCAGGTGTTTCGGATTTTTGATTGCCGCGGTCAGTCCTGATAAAACATGATATGGCGGCCGGGTGCGAGTTCCGGCAGCGGGCTGCCTTCCACGGAAATCTGTCCGGGCAGGGTGGCCTCTTCGTTGAAGCGGATTGTGCAGTGGCCGGACTGGCGCAGATTGGCGTTGGCGGCTTCGCCGACTTTGGTGACCGTGAACACGCTGTCGCAGATCTTCAGCCGGTCGCCGGCGCAGATGTCCTCGCTGAGCTCGTCCTTCCGGTGCGCGATGACCATGTCGTTGAGTTCCTGATTCTCCCCCGCGTTCATGAGCGTGGCGCTGTGATTGCTTTTCAGAAAGGTCCGGGCCAGACTGCCGATTTCGGTGATGGCTACATCGTATTTGATTTTCATGGTGGATTCCTCCTCATTTCCTTACATCACTTTGTTTCAAATCGGCCTCAGTATAGCACCTTTGAACAGGGGGCGCAAGGCGTCCCCGCGGCGTCCCGGCGGGCGGAACGGGAACGGATGGATGGACGGATTGCAAAAAACGTTTCATTTTTGAAAGAACTCGCAAGAGACCGGAAACGAGTCCGGAGGGAGAGCGGGAGAATACGTGACAATGCGCGGGAAAACGGTCTGGTCTGGCTGGAGAATTTTCAGTGAATTGCCGGAATTGCGGCAGAAGCGATGCATCAGAATGCGAAAAATTTTTTTTCACGAGGTTTTTCGGCTGGATTTTGAAAGTTGGCATGGCGTTTGCAATATAAAATACGCGTAAGGAAGAATGAAAAGGAGGAATTTCCATGAAAACGATTCGGATTCCAACTCCCGGGTCAGTCGAGATCATAGAGACCGAAAAACCGATGCCTAAAGAGGGAGAAGCGCTGTTGAAGGTATTGTACGGCGGCATTTGCGGCAGCGATCTGGGGACGTACCGGGGGACGTTTGCCTATGCCTCGTATCCGCGGATCCCCGGTCATGAGTTTTCTGCGCAGATCGTCGAACTCCACGGCAAGGCGGAGGGCCTTCATGAAGGACAGATTGTGACCTGCAATCCGTATTTCAACTGCGGCCATTGCTATTCCTGCGAGCGCGGGCTGGTCAACTGCTGCACGAGCAATGAGACGATGGGCGCCCAGCGCGACGGCGCGTTTTCGGAGTACATCACGATGCCGCTGGACCGCATCTATGACGGAAAAGGCCTGCCGCCGAGGACGCTGGCGACGATCGAGCCGTTCTGCATCAGCTATCATGGCGTGAGCCGCGCCCATGTCCGCCCGGGCGAGAAGGTGCTGGTGGTCGGCGCCGGGACGATCGGCGTTCTGGCCGCGACGGCAGCCAAGGCGGCAGGGGCCGAGGTCTATATCGCGGATATCGCGCCGAAAAAGCTGGATTATGCGATGGAATCGTTCCATCTGGACGGGACGATTCTCAATGATTCGCCGGAGCAGTTCCGTGCGGCGGTAGAGAAAATCACCGGCGGCAATGGCTTTGACGTCGCGATCGAGGCCGTAGGCCTGCCGGGGACGTTCCTGAACTGCATCGACGCCGCGGCATTCGGCGGGCGCGTGGTTCAGATCGGCGTAGGGCGGAAGCATGCCGATTTCGACTTCACGCTGCTGCAGAAAAAGGAGCTCAATGTTTTTGGTTCGCGCAATGCGCGGAAACAGGATTTCCTCGATTTGATCGATCTGGTTCATGACGGCAAGGCGGATATTGAAAAGATCGTGACCAATGTCTATGAACTGGACGATGCGCCGAAAGCGTTCCGCGATTTTTCCGAGCAGGCCGGTTCCATGCTGAAGGTCGTCATTCATTTCAGCGATCCGGACTGACTGCCGCCCTGATGGGCTGATGTGCCTGTTTCGTTGTTTCCCATCCCCCCTGTTGCGCCGTTCCGGGCTGATTTTTGCCGGGACGGCGTTTTTCTATGCGGCGGAAGCAGGATAAACTGCGACAAAGGGGAAAGTAATAGATAGCGGAATGGATTCGGGCCGGCGGGTTGTGGGAAGCCGGCAGGAGGATCCGGAGGGAGAGGAACCATGATGTCATCAATCGTTTTCGTAGCGCCGACGGAATCGCTGTGCGACCGGGCGAAAAAAGTCATTCATGCCATGTGCCTGACGGTGCCGGTCATTCATTCATCGGATGAGACGGCGGTCCGGGATGTGCAGGACTATCCAAAGGCGGAGGTCCTGATCAGCCGCGGCGGACTGGCTGAGGAGCTGAAAAAGACGGGGAATTATTCGGTCGTCGAGCTTGGCGTGTCTCTGGGGGATATTCTGCAGGCGGTTCAGAATCTGCAGGAACGCGGCTGCCGGACGATCGGCGTGGTCATGCGGGCCAATATTCTCTTCGATGCGATGGATGATTTTGAATGGGGCGGCAGCCGTATTTATATCTGCCCCTGTCCGACTTATGAGGGAATCGAGGCGGCTGTGCTCCGGCTGAAGACGGAGCAGCATGTGGACGGCATTGCCGGCTGCCGCTATGCGGTGCAGGTGGCCGAGCGGGAGGAGATGCCCTGTACGTATGTGGACTCCAACCGCGCGTCCGTCATGCGGGCGCTGCGCGAGGCGCAGCGCATTGTGGCGGCCAAGCAGAAGGAGAGCCTGCAGTCCCGACGGCTCCGGGCGGTGATTCAGAATATCCATGAGGGCGTGCTGCTGCTCGATGAAAAGCGGCGTCCCATTCTCTGGAACGAGACGGCGGAGCAGGCCTTTGACGGGCGCGTGGAGCAGGATTTTTCCGCGCAGATGGACGAGTTCCTGCGCGATTATCACGGGGAGCAGGTCCTTTCCCTGAACGGCCGGAAGATGCTGGCTCAGCTTGTGCCGGTCGGCATACGCAACGAGCTGGTCATCATGCAGAAGGTGGAAAACATCGTCCGCTCGGAGCACAAGGTCAGGGCGTCCCTTTATCAGCGCGGTCTGTATGCGCGCCAGAATTTTTCTGACATCCTGACGCGCTCGCCGGCGATGCAGCACACCATCGCCGTGGCGAAGCGGTATGCCAGACGGCCGGCCAATATTCTCATCCTTGGGGAGAGCGGCACCGGCAAGGAGAGCATGGCGCAGAGCATCCACAATGAAAGCCGGCGCCGCGAGGGGCCGTTCGTATCGGTGAACTGCGCGGCGATCCCGGAAAACCTGATCGAAAGCGAGCTGTTCGGCTATGTGGAGGGGGCGTTTACGGGCGCGCGTCGTTCCGGCAAACAGGGCTTGTTTGAGCTGGCGGATAAGGGGACGATTTTTTTGGATGAGATCGGCGACCTGCCGCTTTCCATTCAGGGGCGCCTGCTGCGCGTTCTTCAGGAGCATGAGATCATCCGCGTCGGGGACAGCCGGATCATCCAGCTGGATTTCCGGCTGATCTGCGCGACGAATAAGGATCTCTGGCGCATGGTGGAGGAAGGGAAGTTCCGCGAGGATCTCTATTACCGCATCAAGGTCCTGCAGATTCGCCTGCCGCCGTTGCGGGAGCGTCGGGAGGATATTTTGTTCCTGCTCCGGTACTATTTCCGGCGGTTTGCGCCCGATGTGGATTTTGACCGGTTCTTCGGCAAGCGGGTATGCAGGCGGCTGCAGGAGTATTCCTGGCCGGGGAATATCCGCGAGCTGTGCAATATCGCCGAGGTCTGTTCCTGCTGGACGGACGAGCCGCTGACCTGTGAGAGCCTGTCCGGCTACCTTAGGGACAGATCGCAGCAGAAAAGCGATGGCGGCTCAGACCTTATGATCCCGCTTGGCATTCCGTTGAAGGAAGCGGAGCGCGAAATCGTGCGGCAGACGCTGGAATATTATTCGCCCGAAGAGGCCTGTGCCCGTCTGGGGATCAGCCGGGTCACGCTCTGGCGGAAACGCGGAAATGGGTAAATGTTTCAAAAAAGATTCCATTTTTGAAATACATGATACACTTCTGCCGGGAGGGATGGCGTCAGGCTCCATCCTTTCCGGCTTTTTTTCGCGGGATTTGCCTAAGCGGGGCGTTGCCGCAGGAAAAATTTTTCAGAAAAGTATAACTTGGCACGGCTCTTGCATCTAAAAGAAGTGTAAGCAATAATAAAGTTTATGTGAATGATAAAGAACGAAAAGAAGTATGAGGGAAGGATGGAGAGCCGATGAGGGAAAATGCTGCGAAAGGGAAACAGACAGGCGGAAAGGCTGGTGCGGTATGATGAAGAAAAAATGGATTTGGATGCTGCTGGCGGCGGCTATGGCGGCGCTGCTGGTCATGAGCGGCTGCGGCGGCCGCCATGCCGATCGGAATAAGATCACGATCGATATCGGCTATGAGAATAACCCGGGCGAGCCGCTGGATCAGGCGCTGAACCGCTGGAAGGATCTCGTGGCGGAAAAAAGCGGCGGCACGATGGAAATCGTGCTGTATCCGTCCAGCCAGCTGGGCAGCAAAAACGATATCATCGATATGATGATTTCCGGCCAGCCGGTCATGACGCTGGCGGACGGCGCCTTTTATTCGGACCGCGGCGTCAAGGATTTCGGCATCGTGTTCGGTCCGTTCCTGTTTAAGGATTGGGACGAGTGCTGGCGCCTGACAAACAGCGACTGGTACAAGGAGCAGGAGCAGAAGCTGGCAAAGAAGGGCCTTCATATCGTTGTGTCCAACTGGGTATACGGCGACCGTCATCTGCTGACGAAAAAGCCGGTCAACAAGGTGGAAGATCTGGAAGGCATGAAGATTCGCGTTCCGAACAACACGATTCAGGTCAAGGGCTTTGAGGTGCTCGGCGCGGTTCCGACGCCGATGTCGCTTGGCGACACCTATACGGCGCTGCAGCAGGGGACGATCGACGGCGTAGAAAATCCGCTGCCGGTGCTCTACAATGGAAAATTTCAGGAAGTGGCGAAATATCTGATTCTCGATGGTCATGTCAAGAACTTCACGACGTGGGTCTGCAGCGAGGACTTCTGGAAGAGCCTGACGCCGGAGCAGCAGGCCATTCTGCAGGAGAGCGGCGAAGAGGCCGGCGTTTTCAACAATGCCCTGCAGAAGGAATCGGAAAAGGAAGTTCTGGAGAAATTCCGGCAGGAAGGCGTGACGATCGTCGATCCGTCGGATGAAGTATTGAACGGGTTCCGGGAGCGCGCGAAGGCATTCTACTCGCTGCCGGATTTCAAGGACTGGTCGGAGGGCCTGTATGATACGGTCAAAGCGGCCATGGCGTCGTAATGGTTACGGGAAAGATGGTGAATGGAACAATGGATGAAGAAAAGAAACAAGAAGGTCAGGGGCTGCATCAGGTCTTTTCTCAGCTCGATGTGATTCTGGCCGGCATCGCGCTGACCGTGCTCGTGGGGGTGACGTTCGTCGGCGTTTTCATGCGGTACTTTTTCGGGCATCCCTTTGCCTGGGAGGAAGAAGTCCAGCTGGCCTGCTTTGTATGGATTACCTTTTTGGGCGTGGGCGCCGCGTTCCGCTCGGGCAGTCATGTGGCGATTGAGCTTCTGGTCGACCGCTTTCCGCTCCGGGTGGTGCGGATGATCGAGATCGGCGGCTATGTGATCTCGATGCTGGTCCTGCTGTACTTTGCGTGGTACAGCATCGTCCTGCTCGGCAAAATGGACATGATGGGAAGGGATACGAATATCCTTCATATCCCCTATGTGGCGATTTACAGCGTCGTGCCGGTCGGCTGCCTGCTCATGATGTGGAATTATACCCAGTCCATCCGCAAACGTCTGCGGGCGTACAAGGAAGGAGGCCTTGACTGATGGAACTGCTCGATATGATTGATCCGGTCGCCTGCTCGGCGGTCATCATGCTGGTCTTTTTATTCCTGAAGATCCCCGTATTCATCTCCGTTCTTTCCGGCGGCGTCTGCTACTTTTTGCTGATGCCGCACATGCCGGGGCAGATCTTCGCGCAGCGGGTCATTTCCGGTACGGAGAGCATCCCGCTGCTGGCGATACCGTTCTTTGTCTGCGCGGGCGTGTTTATGAACTATACCGGCGTCACCAAGCGCATCATGGATTTCTGTTCTGTGCTGCTCGGGACGTTCACCGGCGGCCTGGCGCAGGTGGCGATCCTGCTGTCGACGCTCATGGGCGGGCTTTCCGGCTCGAATCTGGCCGATGCGGCGATGGAAGCCAAGATGTTGGTGCCGTCGATGGTCGAGCGCGGTTTTTCCAAGCCGTTTGCTTCGGTGGTTACGGCGACTTCGGCCATTATTACGCCGCTGATTCCGCCGGGCATCGCGATGATTATTTACGGCTCGGTGGCCAATCTTTCCATCGGCAAGCTGTTTATCGGCGGCATCGGACCGGGCGTGATGCTCTGTGTGCTCATGATGCTGATGGTTTCCGTCATTTCGCATAAGCGCGGCTACAAGCCGATGCGCACGGAGCGGGCCACGTTCGGCGAGTTTTGTACGGCGCTGAAAGCGGCGTTCCTGCCGCTTTGCCTGCCGTTCCTCATCATCGGCGGCATCCGCGTCGGTCTTTTCACGCCGACGGAGGCCGGCGCTGTCGCCATCGTCTACTCGCTGTTTCTCGGTGCGGTTTATCACGAGATGCGGCTGCGCGATATTCTGACCGGTATTTATGAGACGGTCACGACGTCGGCTTCGATCATGATTATCATCGGCGCGGCTTCCACTTTTGCCTGGATCCTGACCAAGGAGCGCATTCCGCAGGAATTGGCGCAGATGATGATTACCTTCCTTCAGAGCCCGTTCCTGTTCCTGCTGATCGTCAACCTGTTCCTGCTCGTTGTCGGGATGTTCTTGGAGGGCAACGCGGCCATGATTATCCTCGTGCCGCTTTTGGCGCCGATTGCCGCGCATTTCGGCATCGATGCGTACCAGTTTGCCATCGTCGTGATTTTCAATCTGGCGATCGGCGCGCTGTCGCCGCCGATGGGGACGCTGATGTTCGTGACCTGCGGCGTGACCAAGTGCCGCATGAGCGACTTCATCCGGGAAGCGGTCCCCTTTTATATCCTGCTGCTGCTTTGCCTGTTCTTGCTTACGGCGTTCCCGGTTTTCAGCAGCGGGTTCATCTCTCTTTTTTACTGATCCCCTTTTTCAGGCACCCCGGGCGCTTATCGGCGTCCGGGGTGTTTTTTTTCGCGGCGGGCATATGGGACTTGCGGTGCCGTTGACTTAGTACCTGCTTTCAAGACAAGGGGATTCTTTTCTGCTATAATGAAAAATAGTCTTTTGATCCGCGCGCTGTCTTTTTTCGTCTTTCGAAACATACCGGCGTGGATGAAAACAAGCGGAAAGGATGACGAAATGAATCAACATAGAATCACCCCTATGACGGAAAGCGGGCTGTTGGCGGCGCTGACAGTCATGCTGGCATTGGCCGCGGTTTATCTGCCGGTGCTCGGCATGGCTGCCGCGCTGATCTGGCCGCTGCCGGTGCTGGTGCTGGTCGTGCGCCATGGCGTGCGCTGGGGCCTGATGGCCGTACTGGTGTCGGGCGTCATTATGGCGCTGCTCATTGAGCCGATGGTCGCGCTGCGTCTGGTCCTTGCCTTTGCCCCGACGGGGCTGGTGCTCGGGCTGGGCTTTCGCCGGAGATGGGCAGGAGCCCGGACGTTTGTGATGGCGCTGGCCGCTTCGCTGGGCGGAAAGCTTCTGGTCTTTGCCCTGCTGTTCGCCGTGACGGCGGTCAATCCGCTCGGCATGGAGATGGATACGGTGCGGGAGTCTTTCGATGCGGCGTTCCGGATGTATGAGGAGATGGGGATCGATGCCAGGCAGCTTCAGCAGAGCCGGGCGGACATCGATGCCGGGCTTTCCATGCTGGCCCTGCTCATGCCGCTGGTCGTGCTGATGATGGGGCTGCTGGATACGCTGGTGGCCTATCTGCTTGGCACGCGCATCCTGCGCCGCCTTGGCCATGATGTGCCGCAGCTGCCGCCGTTTGAGGCGTGGCGTCTGCCGTCGGCGTTTCTGTATTTGTTCGGCTTTGCGCTGGTCGGCCTTTACTGGGGAGGCACGCGGGATATTCCGCAGCTTTATCAGGCGGCCATGAACGCGAATATGCTGGCGCTGTTTGCCGGCCTGATTCAGGGGCTTTCCCTCTCGCACTGCGTCATGCGCCATTTTCATCTGCCGACCTCTGCGCGGGTTCTGATCTATGCGATGATTCTGCTCAGCGGGATCCTGACGCAGATTGTCGCGCTGACGGGGCTGATCGATATGATCTTTGATTATCGCCGCCGTTTCGGCGAACGGAATAAGAAGTGAGGTGAAGCGCGATGCCGCGCAATCTTTCGGCCTGGGTGGATCTGACCATCCATCTGGTCATTATGCTGGTGCTGATCGGGGTGCTTTCCTATTATAACGGATATATCGCCGCGATTGCCGGCGTGGTTTGGCTGGCGCTGGCTTCCTTTGCCCGTGAACGCTGTGCGGATCGTTCGCGGCGCTTTGAGCGCTATTGCCGCAATGTCGTGGAGAATATCGGCGAGATGATGAATTATGCGGCGGAGGAACTGCCGCAGGCGGTGATTATCCTCACGGACGACGGGCGCATCCAGTGGTGCAACGACCGAATGGAGCAGTATGCCGGCTCCAAGCCGGAGCAGGGAACGGATCTCAAGGATATCTGGCCGGGCGTCATCATTAATCCGATCTGGGGGCAGGACGGCGAATACATCTTTGCCCACGAGAACCGCTACTTTCAGGTCCGGTACCGTCCGGTGAAGACCGCACCGCATCAGCCGAAGCTCATGGCCTTTTATGTTCAGGATGTGACGTCGCATGAGGAGCTCAGGAACCGCTATCAGCAGAGCCGCACAGTGCTCGTTTATATCCAGATCGATAATTACGATGAGGTCATGCAGGGCCAGACCGAGGCGGAGCGCACGTCTTTGCTGCTCGCAGTCAATCAGACGCTGGATCGCTGGATGAAGAATCTCGGCGGATTCATGCGCCGGGTGTCCGATGATCTGTATGTCGTCGTCCTCACGCGGGCGGCGCTGGATCAGGCCATGAACGAACGCTTCGATGTACTCGATAAGGTTCGTCAGCTGCAGAGCTCGAACCGTCTTCCTGTGACGCTTTCCATGGGCGTGGCTGTGGCGGAGAACCAGACGATGGCGGAGCTTGGTTCGCAGGCTCAGGCCGGACTGGATCTGGCTTTGGGCCGCGGCGGCGATCAGGTGGCCGTCGATATGGGCGGTAAAACGCAGTTCTTCGGCGGAAGGGCCAAGGCTGTTGAGAAGCACACGCGCGTCAAGGCCCGCGTGGTGGCCCATGCCATCCGTGAGATCATGGAAGGGGCCGACGAGGTCTTTGTCATGGGCCATCACAATGAGGATTTTGACTGCTTCGGCGCGGCGATGGGCGTGGCGAAAATGGCCCGCCAGATCGGCAAGCCGGTGCATATCGTCCTTTCGGAGATGAACGAGGGCATCGATAAATTCGCCGATCTGCTCAAGGGCAGGGAGGAATACGAGAGCGTCTTTGTGCGGGCGGAAGATCTGTCGTCCATGACGGCTCTGAATCCGGTGCTCATCGTTGTGGATACGCATATCCCGCATCTGGTGGCCGACGCTTCGCTTTTGGACCGCATCCATCAGGTGATCGTCATCGATCATCACCGCCGCAGCGAGCATTTCATCAAGAATCCGCTGCTCGTATATATCGAGCCCGCTTCCAGCTCCACGAGCGAGCTGGTCACGGAGCTTCTGATGTACTTCGGCGACGATCTCATGCTGTCGCGGCTGGAGGCCACGGCGCTCTATTCGGGCATCGTCGTCGACACCAAGAATTTTGCGGTGCAGACCGGTGTGCGCACGTTTGACGCGGCGGCGTATCTGCGCCGCAGCGGCGCAGACCCGGTCATGGTCCGCCATCTGTTCCGTTCGGATTATGACACGACGGTGGCGCTGGCCCGCGCCAAGGCGCGCTCTATGCTTTACGAGGGCGGGCTGATCGTCTCCGATATCCCGGAGACGATCCCGAATATTCAGGTGATCGCGGCGCAGGCCGCCGATTCCCTGCTGCGCATTGAGGATGTGCGCATGAGCATTGTCCTCTTCCAGCTGGATGCGGAAACCGTCGGCCTGAGCGCGCGCTCTACCGGCGAGCTGAATGTGCAGGTCATCATGGAGGCCTTTGGCGGCGGCGGCCATCAGAATGTAGCCGGCGCACAGCTTCGGGGCGATCTGGGAGAGCTGAAGGCAAAGGCAATCGAAATCAGCAGAAAATATATAGAGGAGAATGATAGCGATGAAAGTAATCTTGCAGCAGGACGTTAAAAAACTGGGAAAAAAGGGCGATATTGTCGAGGTATCGGAAGGCTACGGCCGCAATTTCCTTCTGCCGCGCAAGGCGGCGGTACCCGCGACCGCGCAGAACATGAACGTAGCTAAAGCGCAGGCCGGCTCCAAGGCTCGCAAGGACGCCATGGCCGCCGATGAAGCCAAACTGATGGCGGCCCAGCTGGAAAAGGTATCGGTCACGATTCCGGTTCGGATCGGCGAGGGCGGCAAGCTGTTCGGCTCCGTGACGGGCAAGGATGTGGCCGAGGCGCTGAAGAAAGAGCATATCGACATCGACAAGCGCAAAATCGCCATTCAGGGTGAAGTGACGGGCGAAGGCGTCTATGAAGCGGTGATCAAGGTTCATCCGTCCGTTACCAGCAAGATCAAGGTCCGCATTGTGGCGGAATGAGCGGAAAGGATAGCGGAAAACAGTTTGTCATGAATTGGATTCAACGAGTATTTGGTTTATTTCATAGAAAGCAGGAGCAGGCATCGCCTGCTCCTCTCCGTCGTGGCCTGCCCATCGACCGGGAAATCGATGCGCTCTACGCGGTGCTGGTCGATATGATGGGGACGGAAAAGCTGGTCATACGGGCGGGCAAGATGAAGGCGCTGACGCTCATGCGCTCGCCGGACCGCCGGGATCGTGTGCTGGCTCTGCAGCGGATCCTCGATGAAGATCCGCTTCTCGGGCCAGCGCCGCGGGAATCGGAACTGCCCGCCGTCATGGAGCTTCTGGCCGAACGGGTCGCAGACCTCATGGCCCGGCACAATGTCGAGGAAAACATCGAGAAAAAGGTCAATGAAAAGCTCGAAAAAGAGCATCAGGATTACGTGGAGGACATCCGCAAGCAGGTGATTCAGGAGGAGAAGCCGGGCGCGGAGTCCCCGCAGGATAAGAAAAAGCGCGAGAAGCTGGAAAAGCTGGAATCCATCCATCTGACCCAGTCCATTATGGAGCTGCTGCGCCCGAAGACGTTTGAGGAAGTGGTCGGTCAGGAGCGCGCGGTCAAATCGCTGATGGCCAAGCTGAGTTCGCCGTATCCGCAGCATCTTCTGCTCTACGGGCCGCCGGGCGTCGGCAAAACGACGGCCGCCCGTCTGGTGCTGGAGGCCGCCAGAGGGAAGGCGTCTTCGCCCTTCCGCGCGGATGCGCCGTTCGTCGAGACGGATGGCACGACGCTGCGCTGGGATCCGCGCGATATGACCAACCCATTGCTGGGATCGGTTCACGATCCGATCTATCAGGGCGCGCAGAAGAATCTGGCGGACAGCGGGATCCCCGAGCCGAAACCGGGGCTGGTCACCGATGCGCATGGCGGCATCTTATTCATCGATGAAATCGGCGAAATGGACGAGATGCTTCAGAACAAGCTGCTAAAGGTTCTGGAAGACAAGCGGGCCTACTTTGAATCGGCTTACTATGACCCGACGGATGAAAAGACGCCGCCGTATATCCGGAAGCTGTTCGAGGAAGGGGCGCCGGCGGATTTTGTCCTCATCGGAGCTACGACCCGCGACGCGTCGCATATCAATCCGGCCCTGCGCTCCCGCTGCGCCGAGATTTACTTTGAGCCGCTGACGCCGCACCATATCCGGCAGATCGTCCGGAATGCCGCTGCCCGGCTGCATGTCGCCATCGGCGACGGCGTGGCGGAACTCATCAGCGAATATACCGTCGAGGGCCGCAAAGCCATCAATATTTTGGCGGATGCGTACAGTCTGGCGCTGGAAAAGAGCGGCGCGGCGGACAAGGTCGATATCGGGGAACTGACGGCCGGCAGGGGACCGCAAATTTCGATTGAAAAAGCCGATATCTATGAAGTCGCCCAGGTCAGCCGGCTTTATCCGTTTGTCACGAAAAAGGCATCGGATCAGGCGCTTCAGGGCCATATCTTCGGCCTTGGCGTGGCCGGTTTTTTGGGGTCCGTCATTGAGATCGAGGCCGTGGCTTTTCCCGCGCACGAAAAGGGAAAGGGAACCGTCCGCTTCAACGAGACGGCCGGCTCCATGGCCAAGGATTCCGTGTTCAACGCGGCATCCGTCCTGCGCCGCCTGACCGGCAGGGATATTCATGATTACGATGTCCATATCAATGTGATCGGCGGCGGCAACATCGACGGCCCGAGCGCCGGCACCGCGATCCTTGCCGTCCTCACGAGCGCCGTTACGGGGCGCAGGATACGGCAGGACGTCGCCGTGACCGGCGAGATTTCCCTGCAGGGAAGGGTGCGCCCGGTCGGCGGGGTGTTTGAGAAAGCCTATGGCGCCAGACAGGCCGGGATCCGGACGCTCGTCATACCGAAAGAAAATGAAAAAGACATTCCAAAGGAACACCTGGGACTGGATATTCATGCCGTGGAAACGGCGGAAGAGGCCTTTTCGCTGATCTTCGCCGAAGAATAAGGGCAGGAGTATCTGTTTGTCAGGAAAAGAGGATTTTACTATGCCATTACCGGAACGCGTTCCTCCGCAGAACATCGAGGCCGAACAGGCTGTTCTGGGAGCGATGCTGATCAAGAAGGAAGCCATCGTCGAGGTGCAGGAGATTCTGCAGCCGGAGGACTTTTACCGGGAAACGCATCGTCTGGTCTATGAGGCCATGATCGAGCTTTCCGGCAACGATGAGGCGGTTGACCTCGTCACGCTGACCGAGCAGCTGCGCAAGAGCGGTATGCTGGAGAAAATCGGGGGACTGCCGTTCCTCACCCAGCTGGCCAATGCCGTTCCGACGGCGGCCAACGTGACGTATCATGCGAAGATCGTCAAGGAAAAGGCCGAGCTTCGCCGGCTCATCAGCGCGGCGACGGAGATCGCCGGTGCCGCTTATGAGGATGCGGACTCGGTGGAAAACATCATGGATGCGGCGGAGAAGAAGATACTCTCCGTGGCGGGCAGTCAGAACGGCGGCGCCTTTGAGTCCATGAAGAGCATTGTCATGCGCACCTTTGAACGGATCAATGTGCTTTATGAATCAAGGGGCGGCCTTACGGGCCTGAGCTGCGGCTTCAAGGATCTGGACAAGCTGACTTCCGGCCTGCAGAAATCGGATCTCATTCTGGTGGCGGCCCGCCCTTCCATGGGAAAGACCGCGTTTACGCTGAACATTGCGTCGTATGTCGGACTGCACGGCGGAAAGGTAGCCTTTTTCTCGCTGGAAATGAGCAAGGAACAGCTCATGCAGCGCATGCTCTGCGCGGAAGGCGGCATCGATGCCACGCGCCTGCGCACCGGACAGCTGGACGCCAAGGAATGGAACCGGCTCGTCGAGACGGCGGACCGGCTGAGCCGGGCGCCGATCTACATCGACGATACCGCCGGCATCACCGTCATGGAGCTGCGCTCCAAGGCGCGCCGTCTCAAGGCCGAGCACGGACTGGACCTCATCATCATCGACTACCTGCAGCTCATGCAGGGGCGTCCGAGCCGGAACGGCGATAATCGCCAGCAGGAGATTTCCGAAATCTCCCGCTCGCTCAAGGCGCTCGCGCGGGAGCTCGATGTGCCAGTCATTGCTCTGTCGCAGCTGTCGCGCTCGGTCGAGAGCCGCCAGGTCAAAAAACCGATGCTGTCCGACCTGCGCGAATCCGGCTCGCTGGAGCAGGACGCCGATATCGTCATGTTCCTTTATCGCGAGGATTATTACGATAAGGATACGGAGAACAAGAACATCACCGAGATCATCATCGCCAAGCACCGCAATGGTCCGGTGGACAGCATCCAGCTCTTCTTTCAGAAAGAATATACGAAGTTCCGCGATCTGCTCGTTCAGTGAACGGAACGCTGCGCCGCATCGGGAGCCGCTCCCGGTGCGGCGCTTTGCTGTATGTTGGCCGGCTTTGACGTTTTTCCTTGACAAATCGCGGAAAAGTGGCTAGACTGAAAATGTGAAATCGATTTCACATTGAAAAAAGGGTATCATAACCATTTTATGGGTAAAGGACAAGGGGGAATTATGATGAAAGATATTCGTCTGGACAGTCCGCTCAACGGCCGGCTGGTCGAACTGAGCGAGGTGGCGGATCCGGCTTTTTCCGGCGGTGCGATGGGGATTGGCGCCGCGGTAAAGGACCCGGACGGCAAGGTGGTTTCGCCGACGGACGGCGAGATCACCGTCCTCTTTGCGACAAAGCATGCCATCGGCATTCACACGGATGAAGGGGCGGATATCCTGATCCATGTCGGGCTGGATACGGTGAAGCTGAACGGGAACCACTTTGAAGCGAAGGTTGCCCAGGGCGACCGGGTGAAAAAGGGCCAGCTGCTATTGGAATTTGATGCGGACGCGATCCGGGCGGCCGGCTACGATACGACGACGCCGGTGCTCGTGACGAATCCGGCGGATTTTGGCACGATCACCATCGCCCTTGGCGGTCAGGAGATCACGTCTTCCGCTCAGAAGGATGAGGAAAAACCGGCGGCGGAAGCGGACGATGAACTGGCCGGCCTCTCCAAAGAAGCGCGCGTCGCCCGCCTGATCGAGAAGTACGTCGGCGGCATGGGAAATGTCCGCAATGCCGAGCATTGTGCGACGCGTCTGCGCCTGATTATCAACGATAAGTCCAAAATCGACGAAAAGGCGATTGAGAACATCGACGGCGTCAAGGGACAGTTCTTTGCGGCGGCCCAGTATCAGATCATTCTGGGAACCGGGTTCGTCGACAAGGTCTTTGCAGAGTTTGTCAAAGGCACGGATTTCGGCGGAATGAGCAACAAAGAGGAAGCGTATGCACAGATGTCGGTGGTGCAGAAGATTTCCCGGACGCTCGGCGATGTTTTTGTGCCGATCATTCCAGTCCTCGTCGCGACCGGTTTGTTTATGGGCCTGCGCGGCGCGGCGCAGAGCCTCGGCATGTCGTTCAGCGATAATGTCCTGCGGATGAGCCAGATCCTCACGGATACGGCGTTTGCTTTTCTGCCGGCGCTGGTCTGCTGGTCGACGACCAAACGCTTCGGCGGGACGCCGGTCATCGGCATCGTGCTCGGCCTCATGCTCGTTGCGCCGCAGCTTCCCAATGCCTATGCCATTGCCGGCGGCGAAGCGCAGCCGATTCCGATGGATATCTTCGGCCTGACGGTGCCGGTGGTCGGGTATCAGGGCTCCGTTCTTCCGGCTCTCGTTCTGGGCATTTTTGCCGCGAAGCTGCAGAAATGGCTCAAATCGTTTGTGCCGGATGTCATCGATCTCATCGTTACTCCGTTTATGACCTTGTTTATTTCCATGCTGCTCGGCCTGCTTGTCGTCGGACCGATCATGCACACGCTCGAGCTGGGAATCTTCGGCGCCGTGCAGGCGTTCCTTCAGCTTCCGATGGGCATCGGCGGCTTCGTCGTCGGCGGACTGCAGCAGGTGATCGTCGTATTCGGCGTCCATCATGTGTTCAATGCGCTGGAGGTTCAGCTGCTCGCTACGACGGGCGCTGACCCGTTCAATGCCATCATCACCGGCGCCATCGTGGCGCAGGGCGGTGCCGCCGTTGCGGTCGCGCTGAAGACAAAGAATCCGAAGAAGCGCGCCCTTTACATATCTTCCGCCGTTCCCGCTTTTCTCGGCATTACGGAACCGGCGATCTTCGGTATCAATCTGCGCTTTATGAAGCCGTTTCTTTATGCACTGGTCGGCGGCGCGTTCGCCGGTGGAGTGGCCAGCTTTATGCACCTCGCCGGAACGGGCATGGGCATCACGGTCCTGCCGGGAACGCTGCTGTATCTGGACCATCTGGCCCAGTATATTCTGGTCAATGTCATCGGCTTCGGCATTGCTTTTGGTTTGACGTTTACCCTGTTTTCCCCGGAGGAATAACCTCGCCTGTCCGTCCGGAACGCAGGGAGGCGCATCGATAGGAGGGATAAGGAATGGAATCGTTTGATAAAAAGAAACTGGATGCAAAGCTCTCCGCCGCTTTTCCCATGACGCACCGCTGGCACAACCGCTTCCATCTGGAAATGCCGTTCGGACTCATCAACGATCCGAACGGGCTTTGCCGGTATGAGGGCGAGTATCATGTTTTCTTTCAATGGAATCCGCTGGGCTGCGTGCATAAAAACAAATGCTGGGCGCATGTCCGGACGCGCGATTTCGTGCAGTATACGCTGCCGGAGCTTTCGCTCTGGCCGGATGATGTCCACGACAAGGACGGCTGCTATTCCGGCTGCGCCGAGGAGGAGGATGGGCGCCTCCGCGTGCTCTACACCTGCAACCGCAAGGAAGGCGGGCGGCGCATCCCCGCGCAGCGGTTCGGGACGCTGCAGGCGGACGGCAGCATCCGCAAGGACGAAATCATCCTGCCGGATCATCCCGCCGGGACTACGGGACACTTCCGTGATCCGTTCCTCTTCTCGCGGCGCGGACGGCGGTATTTGCTTCTCGGCGCACAGCGCGCCCGCGATGAAAAGGGGACGGCTCTCGTCTATGAAGAAACCGGACAGGGCTGGCAGGAACTGGGCGAGATCCATACGCGTCTCGGTGATTTCGGCTATATGTGGGAATGTCCGAATCTGCTTCGCTTCGGCAGCTACGATGTGCTGCTTTTCTGCCCGCAGGGGTTGGAATCCCGGAAATTTGACCGGCAGAACCGGTATCAGGCCGGCTATATCGCCGGACACCTGTCGCTGGACAGTCTGGATATGGTCAGCCATACGAAATTTCAGGAACTGGATCACGGATTCGATTTTTATGCGCCGCAGGTCTTTGAAAGTGAAGGCCGCCATATCCTGATCGGCTGGATGGGCATGCCGGACTGCGACGACGCATATCCGACGCGGGAGGAAGGCTGGATGTACAGCCTGACCATGCCGCGCGAACTGCGGCTGCGTCAGGGCCATCTGTATTCCCGTCCGGTGCGGGAAATGAAGGACCTTCGGATCCGGGACTCCCTGCGCGAGCTGGATCTCGTGCAGACGGACCATCTGAGCCAGCCGCTCGCTGAGGGCGCGGAGGTGCTTTTGACTATGGAGCTGGGCGATGCCTCCTCGGTCACGGTTACTTTGGCTTATGGCCTTGAGAAGCTCTGCTTCTGTTACGACCGGCAGCGTCAGGTCATGACCATTGACCGCAATGGGATGCACCGCGGCGGCCGCGGGATTCGGCGCTTCAAGCTGTTCGCCGATCAGACGCTTTCCTTGCAGCTCTTTGTGGACCGCTCGGCGGTGGAAGCCTTCTTCCAGCATGGCGAAGAGGCCGCGAGTCTGCTGGTCTTCCCCGACAAACACATCCTGCCGGAGCTGCAGATCTCAGCCGACGCGCCGCTCGCCTCGCTGAGCGGCAATATCTGGGAACTCGATGCGTTCCGCTATCTTGGCCGGCCGGTATAACGTGAGGTTTGGCAGCGAATCAATCCATGGATAACACAACAAACGGGACTTCCTCGTGGGGAAGTCCCGTTTGTTTGCTTATACCCTGTTTACTTGTTTACTGCGCGATCTTCGTGAGAGGCCGTCAGCGGAATCCGCCAAATCCGGTCAAAAGGAACGGATTCGAACGAACAGCGGATATCAAGATACGAGTCGCAACGATTGAAACGAACTGTTTTTAACGTAAGCTTAGTAGCTTTCTGAATCTGTCTGATATAATACTGTGCATCTTCCGCAGAAAACGGCCCGCTCCCGATGATCACACGAACGTTGTCGATCATCATGGGAACACACCTCCAACAAAAAAACGTTCTGTCTGTTCTGTTGCCGCCGACCCGGTCTGGGACCTGAAGGGCAGCGGCCGAGTTGTGATTCGCGGTGAACGGGACAGGGGCATGTCCCTTCACAACTCAATAAGCATTATACTATGCTTGTTGCGGATTGTGAAGTTGCAAATGTTACCCCGTTACCCGAAAGGTCCCGCCTAGCCTGTTTTTTTCGCTTTAGATAACGTTTTCTGCTTCAATCTCGCCCATTTTTGCGGATTTTCGGCCGTTTTTATGGCTGGCTTGCGCAGTCAAATGAAATACATGAGACTGTCGGCGTCCTTTTCCGCATCGATCGCGGTCAGAATATCATCCAGTGAGACATGCGAAAGCGTCTCGTGTATGCCGGCATCCAGCGGGTCAAAGACGCGGGCATTCAGAGCGCGGTCGAGTTCGGGCATCTTTTCCGAGGCCGGCGCGGCTTTTTCCATGAGGGACAGTTCGATGGAAGAAAGAATATCGTATGCGCTGATCTCGCGCGGTTCGCGGGCCAGCTGATAGCCGCCCTGCGATCCCTTGATGGAATTGACGAGACGGGCGCGCTTCAGCAGGGAAAAGACCTGCTCCAAATAGATTTTGGAAATGCCGAGCTTCTCAGAAATACTGATGATCGTGATCGGCGAGCCGGAGGCATAGTTGCGGGCAAGATACGTCATGGCGGCAAGCCCGTAACGTCCCTTGGCAGAAATCTTCATAAATATCATCCTTTCCTTATAATGAAATGTATGGTGAATATTTTGCAGAAGGATCGCAGTTCAATCGCATAGCGACGCGATATGTCATGTTTGCAAGCTATATCATAGTAAAAAAGGCGGAAAAAGTCAATATCGGAGGAAGCGCGGCGCAAGGCATCGAAAAACCTTCGCGGCGCTTCAAGTTTCTGTTGACAAAGTCAGCCGGGTATGGTAATCTATAAACATATTAATCATATATGTTTTCAACTAAGGCAAAGATAGGCCGCAAATCATAGGGATGAAAAGGTATGGAGGTATGAACCATGAGCAAGATCTATAACAGCGTAACGGAACTGATCGGCAATACGCCGCTGCTGAAGGCGAACAACTTTATCCGGGCGAACGGCCTGAACGCGAACATTCTGGTCAAGCTGGAATATTTCAATCCGGCCGGTTCCATCAAGGACCGCATTGCCAAGGCCATGATCGAGCAGGCGGAGCAGGAGGGAAAGCTGACAAAGGATTCGGTCATCATCGAGCCGACTTCGGGCAACACGGGCATCGGACTCGCCAGCGTAGCGGCGGCCCGCGGCTATAAAGCGATCCTGACGATGCCGGAGACGATGAGCGTGGAGCGCCGCAACCTGCTCAAGGCGTATGGCGCGCAGATTGTTTTGACGGATGGCTCCAAGGGGATGAAGGGGGCTATCGCCAAAGCCGAAGAGCTGGCCCGCGAGACGCCGCATTCCTTTATTCCCTCGCAGTTTACGAATCAGGCCAATCCGGACGCGCATGAGCGGACGACGGGACCGGAGATCTGGCAGGCGGCGGACGGCGAGGTTGCCGCGTTTATCGCCGGTGTCGGTACGGGCGGTACCCTGACGGGCGTCGGCCGCTATCTGAAGAAGCAGGACAAAAACGTCCATGTCGTAGCGGTGGAGCCGGCGACGAGTCCGGTGCTGTCCAAGGGGCAGGCCGGCCCGCATAAGATTCAGGGAATCGGCGCCGGTTTTGTGCCGGAGACATTGGATACCAAGGTGTACGACGAAGTGATCGCGGTGTCGAATGACGACGCGTTCCGCTATGGGCGCCAGTTCTCGCACAGCGAGGGCATCCTGATCGGCATTTCGTCCGGCGCCGCATTGGCTGCTGCGGTCGAGCTGGCCAAGCGCCCGGAATATGCCGGGAAAAATATCGTGGCATTGCTGCCCGATACGGGCGACCGTTATCTTTCCACTGAGCTCTTTGCGGACTGAGTGAGTCTGGTTGTTTCAGCGTTCTTCCTCTTTTGGCGGAAGGACGCTTTTTTTTGCGCCGGATCCTGTCCGGAGGCCCGGCGCCGCGGTCTGCTTTTTGCGGCGCGGATTGAAACAGGCCGGCGGGTCTGCTACAATGAAGACAATGGAAACGACAGGATTAAGGGGAAAGGACGGGGAATACATGATGTCTGAGGCGGAGAGCAGTCAGGAAGAAATTACGGCGGCGGGGAACCCTTCCCAGCCGCAGGGCGAGGCCGGTGCAAAGATGCTGGCCCGCATGAATGAAAGCCATGCGGAAGTGACGAATTGGGCGCTGGGATTCTTCGACTGGAACGGGACGGAGCAGGTGCTCGATATCGGCTGCGGCGGCGGGGCGGCGCTTAAGCGCATGGCGGAGATGCTCGGCCCCCGCGGTCGCCTGACGGGTCTGGATTACTCGGAGGTGTCGGTCGCTGAATCCCGGCGGCTTAATGCGGACGCGGTCCGTGACGGACGAATGAAGATTATCGCTGGCTCGGTAGAACATCTGCCCTTTGCCGACGATTCCTTCGACAAGATCACGACGGTGGAGAGCTTTTATTTCTGGCCGGATCCGCAGGAGAATCTGCGGGAGGTGCGGCGGGTCCTGCGCCCGGGCGGCGTGTTTTTGCTCGTCGCGGACATTCATGACCATGAGGGCATGAGCGAGGCGGCGCGGGAAAATATCGCCCGTTACCATATGTTCAATCCGACGCTGGACGGCTACCGGGAGCTGCTGGAAACAGCAGGCTTCCGTCAGGTCAGGATTCATACGAAGCCCGGCGAGGAATGGGTCTGCGCCGAAGGGCGCAAGTAAAAGCCGGGTCGGCAGCGGTTGACGCTGGCCGGACGGTCCGATATAATAGCAGTGATAAGATGGAACAGGTTCCCTGCCGGCGGGGCGGGAGAAAACAGGGGGATCCGAATAGTGAAAAAAGCGATATTATGCGCTCTGGCTGTCGCGGCCGGTCTGGTATGGAACGGCATGAATACGGTACAGGCGTCCGCCGCTGAGGAAGCGGCGCAGGAAGCGGCTCAGGCGCCGCGGGCGGTCGAGGTAAAGGCAAAGGACCGGATGGCGCAGGAAAAGATGGATTATGTCCAGTCGGACAAGGTATTCGAGACGGCGACCCTGCGTCACGATACCCTGACGGAATCCTATCGGCTGTCCAAGTACGATACGATTAATATTCTGGTCGTCGGCTTTCCTGACGGCATCGGGGTCAATGACATCACGGTCGGTACGGACGGCTATGTGCAGCTGCCGTATGCGGGGTCGGTCAAGCTGGCCGGACTGACGCTGGATGAAGCCAAGCAGGTTCTCATGGACGCGCTCGGCCGGTATATCCGCATCCCGGATATGTCCATCCTCATCAAGAGCTATGGCCCGCGCCGGGTCTATGTGATGGGCGAGGTCAAAAATCCGGGCATCCACGATATGAACATCGACAACCTCAACGCCTATGCGGCGATCACGGCGGCCGGCGGCTACACGAAGCGCAGCCGCAGCACGAGGGTGCAGGTTATCCGCGTTATCGACAATACGATGTACTACGAACAGCTGAACATGAAGAACTTCATCCGCCGTCATGATCTCACGCAGAATGTCAAGCTGCAGGACGGAGACATCATCTATGTGCCGAAGTCTAACGGCATTCGCTGGGATGATGATATTCTGCCGTATTTCAATGCCTGGGCATTGTATAAAGGCCTGACGGACTGACCGGACGAATTTGTCCGCATAGCGGCAGCCGCCGCATCCGATGAACAAATCGGATGCGGCGGCTTTTTTCGTGGACAGGAACCGATTCTTATGACAGATGTCATAAGGAACAATAAGAAAGTTGTGACAGATTTCCGCTGACTTTGACCGGATTTTCTCTTACAATGAAAGGGAAGGTTAAGTAACCGGCAGGCGGCGCGGGGGATAGGCCGCCCGCCGGACAGAAGAAAGGGGAAGATATCATGGAAATCGCATTTTGCCGCATCGATGACCGCCTGATTCACGGGCAGGTCGCTACCGTCTGGACCAAAGTCACCGGCTGCAACCGGATCATGTGCTGCAGTGATGAAGTCGCGCAGGACGCCATGCGGAAGAAGCTGCTGCTGCAGGTGGCTCCGCCGGGGATCAAGGCGTATGTCGTGCCGGTGGAGAAAGCCTGCGAGGCTTACAAGAATCCAAAGTACGCGCCGTTTAAGACCTTATTCCTGTTCACCAAGCCGGCGGATGTCGTGCGGGCCGTGAAGGGCGGGATCCCGTTCAAGTCCGTCAATCTGGGCGGCATGACTTATAAGGACGGCGATACGCTGATCTCCAGCGCCGTGGCGGTCAATCAGGAGGATGTCAAAGCCCTGCTGGAACTGCGGGATATGGGCATCGAGGTCGAGATTCGCAAGCTGGCCAATGAGCCGAAGGGGGATCTCATGTCGGCGCTTCAGGCCAAAGGGCTGGTCTGACGGAGAGGAGGAGTATCGCATATGACTACCATGCAGTTTATTTTACTGATTATCGTCGCAGCAGTGGCCGGTATGGGAAGCGTGCTCGATGAGTGCCAGTTCCACCGTCCGCTCGTCGCCTGCACATTGGTCGGGCTGGTGCTCGGCGATATCACGACCGGAATCATACTTGGCGGCACGCTCGAAATGCTGGCGCTCGGCTGGATGAATGTCGGCGCCGCCATGGCGCCGGATGCCGCTCTGGCATCCGTCGTATCGGCTATCCTTGTTATCGTCGGCCATCAGAGCATCGGCGCCGGCATCGCGCTGGCCGTGCCGCTGGCCGCTGCCGGACAGGTGCTGACCATCTTTGTCCGCACGATTACCGTATTCTTTCAGCATCTGGCGGATAAATTTGCCCTGGAGGGCAATGCCTTCGGCATTGAAATGTGCCATATCGGCGGCCTGATGCTGCAGGCCATCCGCGTCGCCGTTCCGGCAGCCGTGGTCGCATTGGTCGCCGGCACCGATACCGTCAACGCCATGCTGGCCTCCATCCCGGAAGTCATTACCCGCGGACTGCAGGTTTCCGGCGGATTCATCGTCGTCGTCGGTTATGCTATGGTCATCAACATGATGAATGCCAGATCGCTCATGCCGTACTTTTTCCTCGGCTTCTTGATCGCGGTGTTCACGAAGGTCAATCTCATCGGCTTCGGCGCCATCGGACTGATCTGCGCCTATTTCCATATCCGCGGACTGCAGCGGGAGCTCAATACGGCCTCGGCCGGCGGCAGCTCCGGCGATCCGCTGGATGACATCGATGATTCGGACCTGATGTGAGGAGGCGCAGCTCATGGAAAAGAAACTAAACAAAAGCGATCTGGTATCGATCTTTATCCGCTCTAATTTCCTGCTCGGCTCATTCAACTTCGAGCGCATGCAGGCCATCGGTTTCTGCGTGTCCCTGATACCGGCGCTCAAGAAACTGTACAAGGATGATCCTGAGGAGTACAAGCGCTCGTTGAAGCGTCACTTGGAGTTTTTCAATACACAGCCGTTTCTGGCGACGCCGATCATGGGCATCGTCGCCGCGATGGAGGAAAAACGGGCCAACGGCGCCGACATCGGCGAAGATACCCTATCCGGTGTCAAAGTCGGCCTGATCGGGCCGCTGGCCGGCGTCGGCGATCCGATTTTCTGGGGGACGCTGCGCCCTGTCCTGGCCGCTCTTGGCGCGGGCATTGCGCTGACCGGCAGCATCATCGGCCCGCTGATCTTCTTTATCGCCTTCAACCTGATCCGTCTGCTGACGAACTGGTACGGCGTCATGTACGGGTACAGCAAGGGCACGGAACTCGTCAATGAAGTGGGGGGCAACCGCATGCGTTACCTCACGGAGGGTTCTTCCGTTCTTGGTCTTCTGGTCATGGGCGCACTCGTGGCGAAATGGACGACGGTCAACATGCCGATGGTCCTGTCCTCGTACACGAACAGTCAGGGCGAGCCGGTCGTGACCACCGTCCAGAGCATTCTGGACAGCCTGATGCCCGGCATCGTGCCGCTTCTCATGACGTTTGCCTGCATGTGGCTGCTCCGCAAGAATGTGAATCCGCTGATCATCATCCTCGGACTGTTCGCGCTGGGCATCGTCGGCTATGCCATTGGCCTCTTTGCCTGATAGCCGCGGGACGGCAAAGCCCCGTCCTCCGGCATATCCATATATTACATTTACTTCTTCCATTATGTAACACAATACCCCAAAAAAGGAGTCCTGCCGCACGGCGGGACTCCTTTTTTGGGGATATGCAGCGGCGCCGTGTGATATGATATAATTGAAGGCAGAAGAATGGAAAGGCGGAATACGATGGACAAGCGGGAACTTGGCTTCCGGGCGCTGCTGCTCGGACTGGCCGGCATGCTCGTTCTGCTGGGGCTGATATGGCTCTCCCAGCAGGATCTGTCTGCCCGGCAGAATGAACACCGGCGCAAATTTGGCGCGGTATATATGACGCTGAACAATCCCTTCTATGAAGTGATCGACGAAGAGATTCGTCTGGCGGTGGAGGAACACGGCGATGTCCTTTTGACGCGCGATCCCGCGCTGTCTGTAGAACGTCAGCGGGAAGAAATTCAGGAACTCATCGACGACGGTGTTCAGGTGTTGTTCGTCAATCCCGTAGACTGGCAGCGGATCGGCCCGGCGCTTGAAGCCGCGCGTCAGGCTCATATCCCGGTCATCGCCATCGATACCAGCGTGCAGGACGAGAGCGATGTGGCCAGCACAGTCATGTCGGACAATTATCTGGCCGGTGTGCAGTGCGCCCGGCATCTGCTGGAACATGCGGCGGGGGGAAAAGTGGCGCTGCTCAAGCATACGCAGGCCCGCTCCTCGGTAGACCGCATCCGCGGCTTTAAGGATACCTTATCCGGCCATCCGGAGTTTCGGATCGTGGACGAGGAGGAATGTATGGGTCAGTTGGAACAGGCCATGCCGGCGATGGACCGCATGCTCCGGCGCCATCCGGACATCCGCATCGTCATGGCGCTCAACGATCCGGCGGCGCTGGGGGCTATCGCTTCCCTGCAGCATGCCGGACGGCTGGATGATGTGCTGGTCTACGGCGTGGACGGCGTGCCGGAAACGAAGGAAATGATCGCCCGCGGCCGCATGACCGCTACGGCCGGACAGTCTCCGCGCCAGATCGGCCGTCTGGCTGCCGAGCAGGCATACCGGTTTCTCGCGGGAGAGCCGGTGCAGAAGGAGATTCGCCTGCCGACCCGGCTGTGGACGAGCGGCAATATCGATGAGAGCAACAGGGAGGGCTGGGATTGATGGCAGAGATCATGCCGGCGGACGGCGAGTCCCGCATCCGCGGGTTGTACCGGCTGCTGGCCGTATATAACGGCCTCGTCGTATTCCTCATGGCCGGATTCATGAGCATTACGCAGGAAAAGATTGTCAGCAGCATGGCGGCCCGCACGTTCCTTTCCTCGCTGCCGATCGTTCCCCTTCCAGCTGCGCAGGGCTTTCTTCTGGCCGCCGGATCCTTTCTGCTGCTGGTTTTGCTCGGTTTCCTCTACCGCCGCCAGTTGCTGCGCTCCGGTGGACAGTACGTCGTATTTCTCGCGGAGACAGGGGCCTGCGTCCTGCTGATGCGCAGCCTGAATCTGGCCTACGACGGCGTGGTTCTGCTGGTGGTGGCGGATCTGATGCACCGCTATCAGGGGGAAAAGCAGAGCTGGCTGCTCGTCGGAGCCATGTTCGGGCTTTACGTCATCGCCAACTACAATCTGGCCGTCTTTCAGGGGCATGTCGCGCCGTTTGACGCCTATGCTGCGTACTACCGGCCGTCGGTGCAGGCGTGGCTGCTGGCCATCAAGAACGGATTTGTCTCCGTCAACCTGATCCTGTTCGTCTCCTGGCTGGTTCTGCTCGTGCAGAATAAGCACCGGGAGAAAGAGCGCATCGCCAGCCTGAACCGGCAGCTCGGCGAGGCCAACCGCAAACTGAGAGCCTATGCGCTGGAGGCAGAGCGCATGGCGGAGACGCGCGAGCGCAACCGGCTCGCGCGGGAGATTCACGATACGCTAGGCCATGCCCTGACCGGCATCGCAGCGGGGCTTGACGCCTGCATCATTCTGGTGGACGCCGCGCCGGAGGCGGCCAAAAAGCAGCTGGCTAAAATCCGGGAAACCGCGCGGCGCGGCATTACGGACGTGCGGCGCTCGGTCCGGAAACTGCGCCCCGACGATCTGGAAAAACTGCCGCTGCGGCACGCGATGGCCCGGATGGTCGCGGAGTTTGCCGAATCTTCCGGCATGAAAATCCGGCTCGTTGCGCTGGGCTGGCCGGATCACCTGCGCGAGGATGAAGAGGAGGTCCTCTACCGCGTCGTGCAGGAGGGCGTCACCAACGCCAACCGCCACGGCCATGCGACGGAGGTCATAGTGACCATCGGTACGGAGCCGGGCCGGGTCTATCTGATCATCGCAGACAATGGCGCGGGCTGCAGCGAGGTAAAGCCCGGCTTCGGGCTCCGCCACATGCGGGAGCGTCTGGAACTGCTGCACGGACGGCTGCGCTGCTGGAGCGATCAGGGATTTACATTGGAGGCCGTGATACCGGCCGGGACAGAGAAGGGGGAAGCCTATGATATCGATCATGATCGCGGATGATCAGGAATTGATCCGTGAAAGCCTGAAAATCGTGCTGGATCAGCATGCGGATATGAAGGTCACTGCGCTGGCGGAAAACGGGCGGCAGCTCATGGATCTGCTGGCCGCGCAGCAGCCGGATGTCATACTCATGGACGTGCGCATGCCGGAGCTTGACGGCGTGCAGGCGACGCGCATCGTCAAGGAGCGCTATCCCAAAGTCCGCATCATCATCCTGACGACCTTTGACGACGATGAATACGTATTCAATGCGCTCAAATACGGAGCCAGCGGCTATCTCTTAAAGGGCGTGTCCGTGCCGGAGCTGACCCGGGCCATCCGCACGGTCGTATCGGGCGGTGCGATGATCAATCCCGACATTGCGACGAAGGTCGTCCGCCTGTTCAGCCGGATGGCGCAGAGCAGTCTGCCGGTTGAGACGGGCGGCGCGGGTACGGAGGAACTGACGCGGACGGAGCGAAATATCGCGTGTCTGGTCGGACATGGCCTGTCCAATCGGGAAATCGCGGCCCGCCTGAGCCTCTCCGAGGGTACGGTTCGCAACGGACTCTCCTCTGTCCTGTCCAAGCTGGATCTGCGCGATCGCACGCAGCTGGCGATCTGGGCCGTTCAGACCGGGCTGGCCGCCGCTGAGGTGGATCGGGGATGAGGATGAGTGCGGACGCAAAGCGGAGACTCGGCCTGCTGCTGGCAGCTGTGCTGCTGCTCGTGCTGGGGGGCCTGTATCAGCAGAGACAGCAGCCGGTGACCTTGCGCATCGGCCTGTTCGCGGGCAGCAACTGGGACGTGCCGGACAGCGATTCCTATGCCGTCGTGGATGCCGCTGTGGAAAAATTTGAGCGGGAACATCCCGGCGTCACAGTGTCCTATGTCAGCGGCATCAAAAAGGAAGATTATTCGGAATGGCTGGCCGGCCGGCTGTTATCCGGAGATGAGCCGGACATCTTCGTCATACCGGGAAAGGATTTTAATCTGTATGCCTCGATCGGCGCCCTGCAGCCGATCAGCGAAACCGGCAGCCGCGATCCGTCCTTCTCGTGGGAGGTCTACTATCCGGCCGCTCTGGACTATGGCCGGTATGACGGTGAGATTTATGCCCTGCCCGCCGCCAGCGTGCCGACGCTGATGTTCGTGAACAAGACGCTGCTGGCCCGCGAAGGCATCCCGATCCCCCGCAACGACTGGACCTGGCAGGAGTTCTATGAAATTTGCCGCCGCGTCACCCGGGATACAGACGGCGACGGGCGGATTGATCAGTTCGGCGTCTACGACTACGGCTGGCGGCTCGCCGCGGTCGCGAACGGGGTACGGCTCTTCCGCGAGGACGGGAAGGCCTCGTTTTTCGCCGATTCGCGCATGGAAGAGACGGTTCGCTTCCTGCGGGAGCTGCACAAGCTGGAGCAGGGCCGCGAAGTGACCGCCCGGGATTTTGATATGGGGCGGGTAGCCTTTCGGCCGTTCACTTTTGCGGAATACCGCACCTACAAGCCATACCCGTGGCGCATCAAAAAATACAGTTCCTTTGAATGGGACTGCATTCCCCTGCCTGCCGGGCCGTCCGGCAGCAGCTCTTCCTCGCTGCAGACGATGCTCATGGGCATGAGCGCCCGGTCGCATCATAAAGGGCTGGCCTGGCAGCTCCTGAAAGAGATCTGCTACGATCCGGAGATCCAGAAGCTGACGCTGGAGCGGTCACAGGGCCTTCCGGTGCGTCGCGATGTCGTGGAGTCCGGAAGCCTGCAGGAGATGCCGGACACCGCTTCGCCGGGCGGCGGGCTGGATCTCAGAGTCGTCAGCGCTGTCATGGATCATGCCGTCATGGAGCCGAAATTCGCGCGGTATGAGGAAGTGATGATGCGTGCGGACAGCGAACTGCGCGGCGTCATTGACGGATCGATTCCTTTCGACAACGCGCTGAACCGGATCCAGAAGGAAATCAATGGCTGGCTGCAGCAATGACGCCGGGCCGCCGCGTGACAAGGAAATATTTTAATGCAAGTATATTTTGACAATAAAATATACTTGCATTTTTATTGCGCTTATGCTAGGATAATTTTGGTAAATATGAAATTTAATTCGATTTATTATCTGGGAGGGATGGACATGAGTATTATGGGGAACCTTGACCGGCCCGATTTCCGGCCGTCCAAGGCGGATCGGAAGCTGATTGCCTACATGAAGGCGAACCCGGAAGAGGTTCCCGTCACGGCTATCGCCGAGCTGGCCCGGCGTGTCGGCATAGCGGAATCCACGGTGACACGCTTTGTGAAAAAGATGGGGTACGCCAGCTTTCATCTGTTCAAGGTCGGCTTTGCGGAAGAGTATACGCAGCGCCGGAACCGGCAGATCATCGACTGCAGCATATCGCCCGATGAGCCGGCGCGGATCACGGGACGCAAGCTTTTGGACGCCTATTGCGATGCGCTGGATCAGACGCTTGCGGCCCTGCCGGACGGACTCATCGAGCGCTGCGCGGACCGGATGCTGGCGGCGGAAGAGCTGTTCTTTATCGGACTCGGCAACTCGGGCTTTCTCGCGCGGGACGCCTCGTACAAATTTTTCCGGATCGGGCTGCGCAGCGAAAGCAGCGCGAACTCACACATCATGATGATGAAGGCCGCGCTTTCCGGCCCGGGGACGCTTTTTGTCGCGATCTCTCATTCGGGCGAGTCGCCGGAGGTGGTCGAGACGGTTCGGCTGGCCGGAGAGAACGGGGCTTCCCTGATGGCGATTACCGCCGCGCCATCGTCTGCGCTGGCACAGGCGGCGGAGGAAGTCCTTCCGTATGTCGGCCGGGAAACGCTGCTGGAGACAGGTTCCGTTTCGGTAAAGATGGCGCAGAGCTTTATTCTCGATCTGCTTTATACGCAGATCGTCAAGCAGCGCGCCGATCTGGCGGCGGAAAACAAACAGCGGACGGCGCTGGCCATGCGCCGCCTGCGGTAAGGGAGATGAGCATATGTTTTCGTTTGCAGAGCTCAAGGGGCGGCTGATCGTTTCCTGTCAGGCGCTTCCTGACGAACCGCTCTACGGCGCGCCGATCATGGGGCGCATGGCGCTCGCGGCGAAAGAAGGGGGAGCAGCGGCTATCCGCGCGCAGGGGACGGCGGATATTCGCGCGATCCGGGAGCTGGCCGGCCTGCCGGTTTTCGGACTGATTAAACGCAGCTATGCGGACTCGGATATTTATATCACGCCGACATCCGGCGAGGTCCGCGAGCTGATCGCGGCAGGCTGCGAGGTCATAGCGCTTGATATGACGGATCGCGTGCGCCCGCAGGGGGAGCGGACGGAAGATCTGGTGGCGCTGATCCATGCTGCCGGCCGGGCCGTACTGGCGGATATCTCCACCTATGAGGAGGGGCTGGAAGCGGCCGGAATCGGCGCAGACGCCGTCGCCACGACGATGTCCGGCTATACGCCGTATTCGCCGCAGACAGACGGCCCGGACATTGCGCTCGTGAAGCGGCTTGCGGCAGCGCTGCCGGTTCCGGTCTTTGCGGAGGGGCGCATCCGGACCGGGGAGGAGGTGAAGGCGGTCATGCAGGCCGGGGCCTTTGCCCCGATTATCGGCTCGGCCATCACCAGACCGCAGTGTATCGCGGCATCCTTTGCCCGCGCATTGGCGCCGGAATCCAGCCGCTCTGTACGGGCAGATCATGACGGCAGGACAGGATAAGAGAAAAGGGGATTGTTATGCGGATTATTTTTACCGAAGATTATGACGGCATGAGCCGGGAAGCGGCCAAGATCGTCGCGGGGCAGCTCTATCTGAAGCCCGCGAGCGTCCTGGGGCTGGCGACGGGGAGCACGCCGGTCGGACTGTATGACATGCTCATCAAGGTGCATGAGACGATCGGGCTGGATTTCTCTTCCGTTACGACGTTTAATCTGGATGAATACGTCGGGATGAACCCGGAAAATCCGGAAAGCTATCATTATTTCATGCAGGAGCATCTGTTTTCACGAGTCAATCTGGATCCGTCGCGCTGCTTTGTGCCCGACGGCATGGCGGAGGATCTGTCCGCGGAGGGACGGCGCTACGATGAGCGGATCCGCCGGGCCGGAGGGATCGATCTGCAGGTGCTCGGCATCGGCCAGAATGCGCATATCGGCTTCAATGAACCGGATATTCAGTTCGAGGCGATGACGCATAAGGTGCGTCTCGATGATGAGACGATCCGGGCCAATGCGCGCTTTTTCGAGCGGGAAGAGGATGTGCCGCGCTATGCGATCAGCCTCGGCATCCGCAATATCATGCTGGCCCGCCGCGTCGTGCTGCTGGCCAATGGCCCGAAAAAAGCGGAAGCCGTCCGCAAGGCGGTCTGCGGCAGCGTGACGCCGGAGGCACCGGCCTCCATCCTGCAGCTGCACCGGGACGTCACCGTCATTGTGGACCGGGATGCGGCGGCTTGTCTGCCGGAAGCGTGGAAACAGAATCACGTATATACCTTCTGAGGGGGAATCATCATGAACAATCTTTTGGAAAAACTTCAAAGCATCGGCAAAGCGCTGATGCTGCCGGTCGCCGTACTGCCGGCGGCAGCCCTGCTGCTGCGCCTCGGCGCGCCGGACGTATTCAATATCCCGTTCATCACCAAGGCCGGCGGCGCGGTCTTTGACAATCTGGCGCTGATCTTCGCCATCGGCATTGCCGTCGGTCTGGCGCGTGAAAACAACGGCGCAGCAGGCTTGGCCGGCGCCATCGGCTATCTGGTGCTGACCTCCGGCCTCAAGGCCATCGACAAGGATCTCAATATGAGCGTGCTGGCCGGTATCGTCAGCGGCATTGAGGCCGGGATTTTGTACAACCGCTATTATGACATCAAACTGCCGGAGTTTTTGGGATTCTTCTCGGGGCGGCGGTTTGTTCCGATCGTCACCGCCGTCGTATCCATCGTGCTGGCCGGAATCTTCGGCGTGATCTGGGGGCCGTGCCAGGCATTCATCCATGGCGTCGGCGAGTGGATCATAGGCGCCGGCGTCGTCGGTACCTTTGTCTATGGCGTGCTGAACCGCCTGCTGATCCCGTTCGGCCTTCATCATATCCTCAACAGCTTCATCTGGTTCGTGTTCGGCGAATACACGACGCCGGCCGGCGTCGTTGCGACCGGCGACCTCAACCGATTCTTTGCGGGCGACCCGCATGCAGGCATGTTCATGGCCGGCTTCTTTGTCATGATGATGTTCGGTATGCCGGCTGTGGCGCTGGCGATGTACCGCGCGGCCAAGCCGAAAAACCGTCCGAAGATCGCGGGTGCGCTGGCCTCCGTGGCCTTTACCTCTTTCCTGACCGGCATCACGGAGCCGATCGAGTTCATGTTCATGTTCCTCGCTCCGGCGCTCTATGCCGTTCACGCGGTGCTTACAGGGCTTGCCTTGTCCGTCACATACAGCATGGGCGTCCTGCACGGCTTCGGCTTTTCCGGCGGTGCGATCGACTATGTGCTCAACTGGGGGCTTGCGACGAAACCGGCGCTCATCATTCCCATCGGACTGGTCTTCTTTGTCCTTTATTATCTGATTTTCAGCTGGGGCATCCGTCACTTTGATATCCCGACCATCGGCCGGTATGACGATGAGACGGTAGAGGAAGACGGCGCCGTGGCCGCGGAAGAAAGCGCCTACATTCAGGCCCTGATCACCGGCCTCGGCGGCGAAGGAAATCTGCTGGAAATCTCCTCCTGCATCACGCGTCTGCGCCTCAAGGTGGGAAACAGCGAACTCGTGGACGAGGCGGAGCTCAAAAAACTGGGCGCTAAGGGCGTGATCCGCAAGGGACAGGCCGTGCAGGTCATTCTCGGCACGCAGGCTGAGCATGTGGCCGATGAAATGAAGAAGGTGTGCCGATGAAAGCCATACGAAACGGCCGCTGCATCCTGCCGGATGAAAACGGGGCCTTTGCCCTGCAGACGGGGAAAATCATTCTTTACGACGAGGACGCGGTCCGCGCGGTCGTGGAGGAAAAGGATTTCGATGCGGCAGGATGTGAAGAGATCCTCGATGCGGGCGGACGGTATGTCGCGCCGGGCTTTATCAACGTCCATATCCATGGCTGTGCGGGGAGCGACACCATGGACGACGATCCGGCCGCGATCCGGACGATGCAGCAGTTCCTGCCGCAGACCGGCGTCACTTCCTTCCTGCCGACGACCATGACCTGTGCCTGGGCGGACATCGCCGCGGCGCTTGGCCATGTGCGCGCCGCGATGAACGAGCCGCCTGCGGGCGCCCGCGTTCTCGGTGCGCACATGGAAGGCCCGTTCATCAGCGCCGAGAAAAAAGGCTCGCAGGATGCCCGCCATATTCTGCCGCCCGACTGGAGCCGTCTGGAACCCTATGCCGACGTCGTGCGCATCGTGACCGTCGCGCCTGAAACGCTGCCGGACGACACCTTCGCCCGCCGGTGCCAAAAGGCCGGCATCCGCGTCTCGATCGGCCATACGGCCGCGGATTATGAAACCGCGGTCCGGGCCGTGCGGGAACAGGGCATCGGGCGCTTTACCCACCTTTATGACGCCATGAGCGCCTTTCACCATCGCGCGCCGGGCGCGGTCGGCGCGGCCTTTGACACGGACGCCCGGGTCGAGCTCATCACCGACAACGTCCATTCCTGCCCCGCCGCCCAGCGGCTGGTATGGAAGGTGAAGGGGCGCGGCGGGATCCTTCTCATCACGGATTCCCTGCGCGCCTGCGGAGTGGGCGACGGTCCGTCTGAACTGGGCGGGCAGAAGGTGCTCGTGCGCGGCGAGCTGGCTACGCTGGAAGACGGAACGATAGCCGGCAGCGTAGCCGCCATGAACCGCTGCGTCCGCTTTTTCCGGGAGAATACCGGCGCATCGGTGCCGGAAGTCATCGAACTCGTCACAAAAAATCCGGCAGAGGATCTCGGGCTCTATGACCAGCTCGGCTCGATCGCTCCCGGCAAGCGGGCCGACTTTGCGATTTTTGATGAAGAAATCCGGATCTTTGCAGCCATTGTCGGCGGACGCTGCCGCTGGCAGGCCGGCTGACCCTGCCGGCAGAAAGGAAAACCGTTATGTTTGGATTTGGCAAAAAAGAAAAAAACATCGCCGCGCCGGTTGATGGGCGCATCATCGACATTACGGCGGTCGAAGACGAAGTATTCTCGCAGAAACTCATGGGAGACGGCTTTGCCGTCGAACCGGCGGAGGGGGCGGACACCATCGCCGCGCCCTCCGCCGGCACGGTCAGGCTGCTTGCCGACACCCTGCATGCCGTCGCCATCGACGCGGACGGTCTGGAAGTGCTGATTCACATCGGACTGGACACCGTCGAACTCGGCGGGAAAGGCTTTGCGGCACTGACGCGGCAGGGCGCAAACGTTCATCGCGGCGATCCGCTGATCCGCTTTGACGCAGGCATCATCCGCGGGGAAGGAAAACCGCTTACGACGATGGTCGTTCTCACGAACGGCGCGCAAAAAGCCAGCCGCATCGACAAGCATCTCGACCGGCCCGAAGGCGTTCTCAACGTGCGCCTTTCCTCCTGATGCACGGTTTTGCGAAAAAAATCAGCGCCCGGGGTTGACAACTTTACATCTTGGCGCTATGATAATATCCATAAGTTGCAAATCACAATACTCACAAAAGAAACAGTTGATGACGAGAAAGAGTATGCTTCCGCTGAGACGCATAGCGAGCCGGAGATGGTGAAAGCCGGCAGTACAGCAGAAGAGGAAAATCCTCTCCGAGACATGGCGCTGAACCCGACAGCAAGTAGGCGGCCACGGTTTCTCCCCGTTACCGGAGACGCGTATGATGGTACGTTGCAGACAAAAAGTGTTTTCCCGGCCAGAGTACGTTGAGGTGCCATGAGCAAATCATGGAATCTGGGTGGTAACGCGGAATAATGGTCCGTCCCTGTAATGGGGACGGGCTTTTTTATTTTCTGTATGCTTTTATCCGATGTTTTTATGGAGATTATCTTAGGAGGAATCATTTATGGAACAACTTGACTTTGCCAGCCTGAAACGGCGGCGCGACCTGCGCATCATCCTGCCGGTATTTCTGGTATCCATCATCGCCTGCATCGACCGCGTAAACGTCGCCTACGCCAAGCTCACCATGACGCAGGACCTGCCGTGGATTACGCCGGAAGTATTCGGCATGGGCGCCGGCATTTTCTTCATCGGCTATCTGCTTTTTGAGATTCCCGGCTCGCTTGTCGCGGCAAAATTCTCCGCGACGAAATGGATTGCCCGCATCATGTTCACCTGGGGGCTGGTCTGCGTAGGCATGGCCTTCATCACGACAGAATTCCAGTTCTTCCTCTGCCGCTTCCTGCTCGGCGCATCGGAAGCCAGCCTGTACCCGGTCATCTACTCGGTACTCTTCCCGCGCTGGTTCACAGCCGGTGAGCGCTCCCGGGCGACCAGCCTGATGCTCACCAGCCTGCTGCTCTCGAACATCATCGGCGCGCCGATCGCCGGCGTACTGCTCGAAACCTCCTTCTTCGGCATGCACGGCTGGCAGGAACTCTTCATCCTCGAAGCCGTTCCCGCGCTGGCCTTTGCCGTGTTCTTCTTCTTCTGCGTCAAGGACCGCCCGGATCAGGTCAGCTGGCTGAGCGACGCGGAAAAGGAATATCTGACCGGGCAGTTCCAGCAGGAACAGGCCCGTATGCAGGCCCGCAAAAAATACACCGTCCTTCAGGCTTTCCATGATCCCAAAGTGCTCAAGCTCTGCCTGATCTACTTCCTCTGGGTCGTTGGTTTCTGGGGCTTCTACTTCTGGATGCCGACCGTCCTCAAGGAACTCTCCGGCCTTTCCACCTCCCTGCTCGGCGGCGCCATCGCCATCCCCATGACCGCGGCGCTCGTCGTCCAGCTCATCATCAGCAAGACCGCGACCATGACCGGCGACAAAGTATGGCACGTCGCCGGCGCCCTCTTCGTCGGCGCAGTCGGCCTCGGCTTCTCGCCGTTTGCCTCAAGCCTCGGCATGGCGCTCTTCCTCGTCTGCCTCTCCGCGATCGGCATCCATGCGGCCATGGGCGTATGGTGGACCATCCCGACAACCTTCCTGACCGGTCCCGCCGCCGCCGGCTCCATCGCGCTCATCAACTCCTGCGGCAACCTCGGAGGCTGGGTCGGCCCGAACATGATGGCCTGGGTCAAAACCACGACGGGAAGCTTTGACATCGGCTACTACATCATGGGCGCCTTCATGCTCGCGAGCGGCCTGCTCGTCCTGACTGTCAAATACAAATTCAACGGTCAGGTGCGCGACGATGCCGATCCCGCGGCCGCAGAAAAAAACGCCGCTCCCGCCGTCGAAGCCTGAGCTGCCGCCGGCTGTTTCGTAGATTCGCGGGCAAAGGTTCAAACCTTTAATGGAATCCTTTTAGAGTGGACAGAAAAAAGAGAATCCGTCTGCTTTTTACGGATGAAAATCCAGTGAACATCCGGTCCATACCAGAAAGACGCTGCATGTACGCACATGCCGGCGTCTTTTTCTTATTCCATAACTTATGGATAATTTTAGAAAAAAGTATAAAAATTATTAAAAACAATATTGAACAATATGAAACTTTGGTTCATAATAAGGGGGAACAAGTAATCTTTAGGGATTATATTATAAGGGGCGATGAGCTTGAAGAAAAATTTGTTATTCCAAACCCTGCCGTCAGCAGATCAAGTCGATGGAATCTGGCCTTACACGGCTGGAAACGGCGGGGAGAGCACCATGATCCTGCTGCGCACGGGAAAAAAAGTCGCGCTGACAAACTGCGCTATCTTCACAGTTGCCGATATCTATGCCGCGCGCGAGGATAAAATCTTCCGACTGATCGGCAGGCACTATGCACGGAGCGTCGGCAGGAGTCACGGCAGCATCTACCCGCTTTCGCCGGACATGACGCTCGTCGGGATGAAATACCGGACGCCGGTCTGCTCTACGCACCAGACGACCATGGCCTATATCAACGTCGCCCATCCGGCATACATCATAGACCACCCGCATTGCAGCCGCTTTGGCGCCGTAGCCTTTCCCTCCGGCACCTGCATGCCGCTTCTCTGGGGAAAAGAAACCATCGGGCGGAAACTGCACGAAGGGCGGGACGCGCATCATCTCCTCCTCGCCCGGGAATACTGGCGCATCCGGCAGGCCGAAGAAGAACTCATCGATCCGGATCACTGGAAAGGCCGCGGCCCTGAGCCGCCGCAACACACCGGCCAGCCAGCGGACGAACAAAGCGCCTCCTCAGCCTGATCCCCGCGCTTTCAAAAGCCTTCCCCCTCGGGGGAA
The DNA here is from genome assembly GCF_009697385.1 of Wylensekiella montiformis. Lineage (GTDB taxonomy): Bacteria > Bacillota > Negativicutes > Selenomonadales > Selenomonadaceae > Selenomonas_A > Selenomonas_A montiformis. The sequence continues at coordinate 80,260 of NZ_VUNL01000004.1, read as the reverse complement.
GGTGGGTGAGCAAAGCAAACCCGGAAGAGTGGCTTTCCCCGCACTCCATAAGAAGCATCATCTCCGCACTTCCAAAAGCCTTCCCCCTCGGGGGAAGGTGGGTGAGCAAAGCTCACCCGGAAGAGGGGCGTCCCCCACGCCCCGTAAGAAGCATCGTCCCCGCACTTTTAAAAGCCTTCCCCCTCGGGGGAAGGTGGGTGAGCAAAGCGAACCCGGAAGAGGGGCTTTCCCTTTTGCAAAAAATATTCCTTTTTCTGGTTGCTTTTTTCCTCTTTCCCTCCATGTATATAAGTGAAGGGGGTAAGGAACCGGCCTCCCGGACATCAATCTTGACACATCAGGAAAGGAAGGATTCACCATGGCAACACGCAGCAAAGCAACCAGCCGCCTCATCCTCAAATTCACCGAGGGAGACGGCGCCGAGGGCAAAGCATATCAGCGCTCGTTCAACCATTTCAACCCCGCGCTCACCGACGAGCAAATCTACCAGCTCGGCAGCGCACTCGGAGCCTTGCAGACGGCACACGTCGTCGGCATCGTCCGTCAGGACACCGCCGCGATCGAAGCCAGCAGCCCGGCAGCCTGAGCCGCCGGCGGGAACCAGAGAAAGGAGTAACCAATCATGACTACGACACTGAAAATGATCCTGAAACTCGAAAACGGCAAGACGACCACCATGTCCCTGTCCCAGCCGCGCCCCAACCTCACCAAAAAGGAAGTCGACGACTTTCTGGACTCGCTCATCGCAGCCAAAGCCGTAATGGTCGAAAGCTCCCCGGTGGCCTCCGTCAAAAAGATCTATCTTCACGACGCCAGCGACCGTGAGCTTGCCTGACCGGGCGGGAGGCCAGTATGGAACAAACCGTACTTACCGCCATCTCCACCGTCGGCTTTCCCATCGTCGTCACCTTCTACCTGCTCACCCGCTTCCAGCGCTCCATGGACCAGTTCACCGAACAGATCGGCGAGCTGGTAAAGGAACTGCATAGAAGGCCCTAAAAACCGCATAACCCCCTCCCTGAACGCCCCTGTTTTCAGCCGCATCACCCGGCCGGAAACAGGGGCGTTTTTGCGTTTCGCGCCAGAAGGAAAACTTCTTCTCCCTGCCGTCAGAAAAAATTGACACAAAAAACACCGAATGATATGATTGCAATATACATAGATATAATTCGTGCGAAATACAACAAATAATAGAGGAGAGAATTACATGGAAAAAGAAGACAGCATCGACCTGGGGCGTCTGTGGCAGATTTTGCTTGAACGCAAGAAGGTGGTAGGGGGGATCATCCTTTCCTGTACGCTCCTTGCGACCGTCATCGCCTTCATCTTGCCGAAGCAATATGAGTCCACCACGCTGGTACAGACCCGCAGTGCCGGCAAGGACATCGGCGGAGCTGCCGCCATGGCCGCGGCCATGGGTGTAAACCTTGGCGGCAGCAGCAATACTGCTTCGCCGACCAACTATATCGAACTCATGAAGAGCCGCCGCGTCCTTGAACCGATCATCGATCAGCTTGACTGGCCGGACCCGGACAAAAAACCAGATGCCAAAGCTTTTGCCAAAACAAACCTCGATATCAAGAACACAAAACAGACGAACCTTATTGAAGTGACGGCGAAGGGCAGAACGCCGGAAGAGGCCCAGATGATCTCGCAGGGAGTCGTGGACAACTTCCTGACCATGCAGACCGAAAACAGCCAGCAGACTCAGAGCCTGTTGGTCCGATTCCTCAATGAACGCATTGAGACGGCAAAAAACGAAGCAGACGATGCAGCTGCCAAACTGGCTGCTTTCCAAAAAGAACACAAAATCTACAGTCCGAGCGATCAGGCAAAGCTTGCCATCGAACAACTCAATGCCTATGACAAGGCCATCGGCGATATGAAAGTACAGCAAAAAGCGGCTCAGGCGCAGTATGACGTAGCTACGCAGAAACTCGGTGAGCAGAAAGCCGGATCTGCCAACTACAACATCAACGACAACAGCACCGTCCAGAGCATTCGTGCGCAAATCGTCGCAAAGGAAGTCGAACTCGTAGGACTGCGCCAGCAATACACCGACAATCATCCATCCGTCATTGCCGCACAGCGTCAGCTGCGCCAGCTCAATCAGTCGCTTGCGGATGAAGTCGGCGCAGTCATCGGTTCGAATGCTGCCAGCCTCAATACGGCGCAGATGGAACTCTTGAAAAATCAAGCCGTCGCACAGGCTCAAGCCAGCGCAGCAAGTGCCAGCGAAGCCGCCATCCAGGCAAAAAAAGCTGAAAAAGAAAATGAAGCTGGAAAACTTCCGGATGACATGATGACCTACATCCAGCTCGACAGCGAAGCCAAAATCAAACAGCAAATCTACACCAGCCTCGTCCAGCAGTGCGAGCAGGATAAGATTCAGGAAGCTATGGAAAGCATGGATATCCAGATCATCGATTCGGCTAATTTGCCGGATGAAGACAAACCAAGTGCGCCTAAGAAGAAGCTTATCATAGCGATTGGTTTTGTTTTCGGGTGCATTCTTTCACTGGGCTATAGTTTGATTATATACAATAGGAGAACTTGGGAATGAGTCGCCAATATGCTGAACGAAATAACCCTTTATTAAAAAAATTAGATAAGTGGTTAGGTTGTCCAATATTATATTTTCTTGGAATTTTCCATAAAAAACGGAAGCAGCCTAATTCTTATAAAAATATAGCATTGATAAAGACGGCGGCTGTTGGAGATACGATTGTTCTCAGTGCTATGGTAGCCGAAATAAAGAAAGCAATTCCTAAAGCGAACATAACGGTTATTTGTTCTAAGAATAATGCAGCAATGGTTAAGACGCTCTCTGGCATTGATAAGATTGAAATCTTTGTTATGAAGAGTCCTTATAAATCGTTACAGAGGATAAAATCTTTAGGAAATTATGACTTAGTACTAGACTTTGGGCCATGGCCTCGTATTAATGGCCTTATAGCATGGCAGTTAACGGCAGATTTTAAAGTTGGATTCTATCGACCAGATACTCATCGCCATTATATTTATGATTGCAAAGTAGAGCATTCGGATGAACTACATGAAATCGAAAACTATCGCAATATTCTACGTGGTGCAGCTATAGAACCAGTAGGGTTGCTGCCGGATTTGCGTACAAACCAGCGTGTTCGCAATGATAAGTATGTTGTTTTTCATCTTTTTCCCGGCGGTGCTATGGACATGCAACGTCGTTGGTTAAATGAGCGTTGGGTGGAACTTGCTGGCGCAATTTATAGGAAATATGGTACAAAAATTCTGCTAAGTGGTGGCTCTGCTGACAGTGAAGAAGCTTCTCAAGTTTGTGCAACATTGACTGCATATGGAATACCCGCAGAAAGTATTGCAGGGAAATACTCCCTCGCTGATATGGCTAGCGTGTTGCAGTATGCCAAACTGGTTGTATCAGTCAATACAGGAATCATGCACTATGCTGCAGCTGTGGGGGCACCATTAGTAGCTATTCATGGCGCTACGTCAGAGGTGCGTTGGGGGCCGCTAAGTAATAATTCCGTAGTGGTAAAAAGCAGCCCTGCTTGTCAGCCATGTATCAGCTTGGGGTTTGAGTCAAATTGTACTAAGCCAATTTGTATGGAAAACGTAACCGTAAATATGGTAATGAGTGCTGTAGAGAAAGTTTTGGAGGCATGAATATGGATTTTCGGAAAACGATAGAGGCACATGAACAGGCTGTGGCAGCGCTGAAGGCTGATTGCCTGCCAGAATTGGAGAAGATGGCTGAAATATGTCGACAGGCCATAAAAAGCGATCACAAAATCATGCTCTGCGGCAACGGTGGAAGCGCTGCGGATAGTCAGCATATTGCCGCAGAATTTGTGGGCAGATTCGTCAAAGAGCGGCAAGGGCTTCCGTCTATTGCATTTACCACAGATACCTCTATCTTAACAGCAATTGGCAATGACTATGGCTATGATGAAGTATTTCGCCGTCAGGTAGAAGCTTTGGGACGGGAAGGGGATGTCCTGATTGGTATCTCTACTTCTGGCAATAGTGGAAATATTATCAAGGCATTCGAACAGGCAAAAAAACAGGGCGTGAAAACATTGGCCCTAACAGGTCAGAAAGATAGCAAAATGAGTGCGCTGGCGGATATTACATTGAAAGTTCCGGCCCCGGTAACTGCTCGCGTGCAGGAATGCCATATCATGATTGGGCATATGATTTGCGAATACATTGACGAGGAGTATTAAGGTGGATGCGAGTACCAAGGCAGAAATAATCGATTTTCTGGAAAACAAAGTACAGGATTGTAAAATTCTGGTTATCGGCGATGTGATGCTTGACCGTTACTTTTATGGCAATGTCACACGAATATCTCCAGAAGCTCCTGTGCCAGTCAATTGCATCGACAGAAAAAAAGATACGCTTGGCGGTGCTGCAAACGTAGCGCATAATTTGGCAAGGCTGGGCTGTCAGACCTATTTAGCCGGGGCAATCGGTGATGACCATCACGGCAGACTTCTGATCAGAGAATTGAAGAAACAGGGGATAAATACCAAAGGGATAATCCTTGGCCGGGAAAAGACCACGACCAAAGTCAGAGTATTAGGCGGACATCAGCAGATGATGCGTCTGGACTTTGAGGAAACGGACAGCATCGCGGAAAATGCAGAACATGAATTAAAAACATTTATCGACAAAATCATTGACAGTGGTGTAAATGCTGTAATTATTTCCGACTATGGCAAAGGAATGTGTACAGAAGAACTGTGCCAGTATGCGATAAAGAAATGTGAGGAAAAATCCATGCCCATACTCGTTGACCCCAAAGGCAACAACTGGGGAAAATATCGCGGAGCAAGTTACATCACACCCAATGTAAAAGAAGCAGGAGAAGTATTAGGACGGAAATTGCCTAATGAAACAGATAGCCTGCGAGATGCAGCTAAGGAAATCTATGAAAAATATGCCGTAGATTCCGTTATGATAACTCGCTCCGAAAAAGGAATCAGCATATTTGGAGATACAGAAATAACAATTCCCACAGTAGCGCAGGAAGTATTTGATGTGTCTGGGGCAGGCGATACGGTGATTTCAGAATTTACAGCAGGCATTGGAGCTGATTTGTCCATTCCAACATCTATTGAGATGGCAAATTGTGCAGCTGGAATCGAAGTTAGTAAATTGGGAACGTATGCTGTGGATAAAGAAGAAGTCTTGGCAGCATTGAAACAATGGCAAAGCGATATTTGATAGTAAAAATTGCAGCAATTGGTGATGTTATAATGGCACTGCCAATGGTTGAAGAAATTCGAAAATTAGATAAAAATGCGGATATTACATGGATCTGTGGTAAAAGCATATTGCCTTTGTTGGAAAAATTTTCAATTGATCATATTATTTCCATAGATGATAAAAAATTATATTCGGGTACATTATTTCAGAAATTATCAGTTATTTTTCGGACGTGGAGGGCAATCGGATGGAAGAAATATGATGTTATAGCATTAGCCCATGCGGATAGGCGCTATAGGGCGTTAGTATTGATTGCTAGAAGTAATTGTTATAACATGTTTAGCCATAAACTCGGAATAATGAAACCTGTACCAGGAAGAGCACATACTGACGAATATGTATCACTTATTAATCCTAAAAACAAAAAGAGGCTACATTCAGCGAGTTATAAAAATGTGGATTTAAATTCTGTATATAAAAAATTTCTGTTAAAGGATAGTAAATGTGTTCTTTTGTCTTCGGGGGGTACGTAAGAACATAGATAGCCGGTGGTGTAGGAAATGGCCAATAGATAATTATGTTGAACTGGTCAATTTGCTAATTGATAAGAATGTTAGAGTAATTATAACTGGTGCACCTAGTGATGAATGGGTTAGTCAATATTTTCATGGACTTGATATAATCAATTTGATCGGAAAAACAAGTCTTGTAGATTTAATAGGGATTTTTTCAAACGTAGATGCAATTGTAACATATGATTCAGAACCAATGCATTTAGCTGGAATGACAGAAACGTATTTAGTAGCATTGTTTGGACCAACATCGCCAGCTGATTTTCTGCCTAATAGAGATAATGTAGTATGTTTGTGTAAAGTCGAGGAATTAGCATGTAGCCCATGTTATGATGGTAAGTATTATTCTGCGTGTAAGCAAAATACTTGCATGATGAAAATAAAACCGAAAGAGGTTTTTAAATTATTGAAGGAGCGTTTAAATTGTTGAGGGATCCTTTAGTTAGTATTATAGTTCCAGTGTATAATGCAGAGAAATTTTTATCTAGATGTTTGGCTTCTTTAGTCGGTCAAACATATAAGAATATAGAAATAGTTGTGGTTAATGATGGTTCTAGTGACAAAAGTCAAGATATAATAAATGAGTTTCGAATGGAATGCAATGCTATTAAAGCGTTTTTAATAAAAAATAGTGGTGCAGGTGAAGCTAGAAATTACGCATTTCAATATATTACTGGTGAATTGGTTATGTTTGTAGATGCGGATGATTGGATAGATGAAGATTGCGTTTATAAATGTGTAAATTATTTCAAAGAATATAAAGATTTAGAGTGTGTTATTTTTCCCTATATAAGAGAGTTTTATGGTTTATCACGAAAAAATAATATGCTTGGAGATAAAACAGTATATTTCCATGGCGATGGAAATATACTGTATCGAAGATTGTTTGGATTGGTCGGAAAAGAAAAAGCTTGTCCTGCTAGTTTAGATGATTTAAACCTTTCAATGTGTAAAATGTATTATACAAAATTTATGCAAAATAAGTTTTTTCCCAAAAGAGATGATATCGTAGCTGGAGAGGATTTATGGTATAATTTAAAAGTTTTCGAACATATGAATAATATATTATATACAACGGATACATATTATCATTACAACAAAGAAAATGATAAATCCGTAACTAAGATATACAGGAAAGATGATGTTGATAAATTTAAAAACCTATTTAAATTTATGGAAAATACAATAATAAAAAATAATTTATCAGATGTATATAAAGAAGCATTGAATAATAGAAAAGTTTTATCTATAACGAATTATGTGCGTAATATCATGAATAGTGACATGGGATATAAAGAAAAAAGTTTGGGACTATTTGAGGTGCTATCAAGAAAAGATATTATAAAAAGCTTTAAGAGCTTTGATTTTAAATATCTTCCATTACATTGGAAATTATTTTTTTGGTTGTGTAAAAAACAATATATAAAAATTTTAATGATTATATCTATGCTGGGAGAAAAGTTTAAATATTTTTTTAAATAGGTGATCATAGTGATTATAAATGAAAAAATAGCATTTAAATTATTTTTTTTGGCAGTGGTTATGTTGCCATTTAATGGCACATTGATAATAGATGCACTGAGTCGTATTTCAAAACATGGACAAACCTATCCGGTCTTATTATTAGTCGTTTTTGGCTTGTGCTTTTGTTTGATGAAAAAGAAAATTATTTTGCCCAAAAGAACAGATGCGATAATATATTTATTCTTTTTGGTAAGTGTGTTGTTATCCGGTGTGACGAATGTTTTTGGAATGAATGAATTGGTCTTTCAAGGAAAAAATGGCATTTATACATATATTATAAGTTTATTTAAATTAATGTTGTTTTATATTGTTCCTTTAATGATTATAAATATATTTCATTCTCGCAAAGAATCGTTGATAAATATTTTTGAACGTGGAGTGCATGTGTCAATTATAATTGTAGTATTGTATTCGTTTGTAGAGTTATTATCTTTAATGGGGGGGCCTATTGGAATAGAATTAAAAGAATTCATAGATAATAATTTTATAAATATAGGAAGAAATTCTAGTGATATAGTTGATTTAACTCAAATGGTGCGAGTGCACTCTGTAGCTAGTGAAGCATCATATTTTGCTATGTATGTCCTTTTTGTTATTCCGTATATAATTAAATTGTGTATAGAAAAAAGTAATTATAGAATCATTTATGTATTATTGTTCATATATTTTACATTATTATTGGTGTTTTCGTTTTCGCGAACAGCTTATTTTGGTTATGTATTGATGACAATGTTTACAATTATTGCGGTACGTAGATATGTAAACGTAAAAAAAATATTATTGGGAATAACAATGGTTGTATTATTGCTAGGAATTATATTCTTCAATGATGATGACTTAGTAAATATGATGATAAATGTATTTTTCTCATTTAATAATGATACAGGCTTCTTAGGATCAAATGCTGCAAGATTTGGATCAACAGTTGCCGCATTGAAAATATTTACAGATTATCCAATATGTGGTGTAGGATGGGGAGAGTACGGATTTTATGCCAGCGATTATTATCCCCAATGGGCATGGATATCTCAGGAAATTATGATTTGGAGTTCCAATACAACTGTTGATGGGGATTGGCCTCCAGTTCATAATTTGTATGCAAAATTGTTAGCTGAAACTGGTGCGCTGGGGCTTATATCTTTTGTGATTATGTTTATTAGATGTTTGTATGTGATATACCAGCAATATCTGTTGTCTGAAAATGAAAAAAGGAGATCTTGGATTGTTTTTGGAATTTCCTTTTTTTCATTACTATTAAGTGCTTTCAATGTTGATAGTATTTATTATATATATTGGATTATGATTGGCGTATTATGGAAAGACTATAAACTAGTGCCAAATAATCGATAAAATGTAATTTTTGATGGATAAAAGGTGATAACTTTTGGGGAAAATTCTTATTGCTTCTAGGTGGTATAAACCTGAGAAAAATCCACGTGCTTTTCGTACTTATGAATTGGTAGAAGAATTACTAAAACGAGGGAATATAATTACGACTTTTTTACCTGAAGATGCACAAGTAGCAAGCCGAGTTAATAATATGACAGTACCACATGGAGAGATGAAAAAAAGTGTTTTGAGAAGAAAAAAGTCTTCCTTTGGTGGTCTTAGAAGTGCGTTTGTATATTTTATAGGCGAAGGACCAACAATGGTAAGATATGCATTTTGTTTATATAAAATGATAAGAAAGCATTTGTTGGTACATAATGATTATGATGTTATCATATCTATTAGTTACCCATTTTATGTGAATGTAGCTTTAGCTTTTATAAAGAAATTCACTTCGCAATCGACAGTCTTGATTGCCGATTGTGGTGATCCATTATATAAAAATCCTAATTTTAAAAAGGCTTTTTATTTAAAATATTTTGAGAAATGGGTGTTGAATCAGTTTGACTATGTGACTATCCCGATTGAGGCTGCTAGAAATAATTATTTGGAATACTTGCCACCAGAAAAAATAAAGGTTATTCCGCAAGGATTTAAGTTGATGGATATTCCAGATAGTGCTTATCGAAAAAATGCAGTGCCGACTTTTGGATATGCTGGTGTGTTTTACGAGTCTATCCGTAATCCACGTTTCTTTTTTGAGTATTTGCTTACCTTAAAGCAGGATTTTTGTTTTGTCGTTTATGCTATCGCAGATGCCTTTACAGCTGGTTTGTTAGCAGAATACAAGGAGAAACTAGGAGATAAGCTAGAGATACGGGAGGCGGTTGACAGGGAAGTCTTGATTCCTGAAATGGCGACATGGGATTTTGTTATTAACTTTGATAATGACAACAGTAATCAAAGGCCAAGTAAGCTGATTGATTATGCCATGAGTAAGCGACCAATCCTTAGTTTTAATCAGGCAACATTTAAGTCAGAAGTGTTTGCGGCATTTATGCAGGGAGATTACAACGGGCAGGAACATATTGATTTGTCTCAGTACGATATACGCACTGTGGTAGATAAATTCGAAAAATTATTTTACCAAAAATAAGCAAAGGGGCGTGGTTGTTAATGGAATCGGTTAGTGTAATTGGGTTAGGTTATATAGGTTTGCCAACGGCAACGTTGATTGCCAATCATGGGTTTAAGGTGTATGGTATGGATCCTGTGCAGCATGTGGTGGATACCATCAATGCAGGGAAGATTCATATTGTCGAGCCAGGTCTGGCAGAGTGGGTACAAAAAGCTGTCGGTGAGGGACAGCTACAGGCAGATACCAAACCGCATAAGGCTGATGTGTTTATCTTAGCTGTGCCGACGCCGTTTAAGGGTGATAAGAAACCAGACTTGTCCTTTGTCGAATCGGCAGCTCGCGAAGTTGCATCTTATTTGGAAGAGGGAAATCTGGTAATCTTGGAATCCACCAGTCCGGTAGGAACTACGGAAAAGGTTCGGGATTGGGTGCTTTCGGAATGTCCGGAACTGAAAGATAAGACGTTGTATTTCGCACATTGTCCGGAACGAGTTTTGCCGGGGAAAATCGTTGTCGAATTGCCGGGAAATGATCGCATCATCGGCGGTGTGGATGATGCTTCTACAAAGAAAACGGTTGAATTCTATAGCCATTTTGTGACGGGAGAACTTCTGGAAACGGATAGTCGTACGGCCGAGCTTTCCAAATTGACCGAGAATAGCTTCCGCGATGTGAATATCGCCTTTGCCAATGAACTGTCTATGATTTGCGATAAGCTGGATATTAATGTTTGGGAGCTTATTCGCTTGGCTAACCGTCATCCGCGGGTGAATATTCTCCAGCCAGGCCCGGGCGTCGGCGGGCATTGCATTGCCGTCGATCCGTGGTTTATCGTGGACTCGGCACCAGAGGAAGCAAGACTTATCCGCACGGCTCGGCAGGTCAACGACAATAAGCCACAATATGTAATGGCTAAAGTATTTGATGCAATCCGCAACGTAAAGGAACCAAGGGTGGCTTGTCTAGGCTTGGCATTCAAACCGGATATTGACGATTTGCGGGAAAGTCCGTCTTTGCAGATAACCAAGGAATTGGCGGAAAAGAACATCGCCCATATCTATGCGGTGGAACCCAATGTAACCCAATTGCCGAAAAAACTAGAGGGCTATTCTAATGTAGAGTTTTGCGGGTATAAAGAGGCTATTGCCAAGGCTAACATCGTACTACTTTTGGTTGACCATAAGGAATTTAAAGAACTTGACTGCAATTTATTGGCTGGCAAATGTGTGATTGATACTAGGGGGATTTGGCTTTGAATAAATTGCGAAAAATATATCATGCGTTACCGTATCCTGTCCGAAATGTCATTGGTGGATTATATGGTTCACTTCCTCAAAAAATCAAATATGGACCAGAATATGCAAAAATGTATAAATTACTTAACGAATCAGCAAATTGGTCGCAGGATGAAATTCATGATTATCAGATAAGGCAATTAAGGAATTTATTGATACATGCCCATGAAACGACAAGATTTTACAATCGGCAGTTTAACGAGGCGGGATTTAATCCGTACAAGTTTAACAATTTAGACGATTTATCCCTGATTCCGACAATCGATAAAGAAGTTATTCGAAATAATTTATTAGATATGCTATCCGATAAATTCTCTAACAGGCAAAGATTCCAAATTACAACAGGTGGTACAACGGGACGGCAGCTGATTTTTTACGCGCAAAAGCGATTGACCATTCCAAGGGAAAAGGCAATGTATGATTATCTTTGGGGCGAAGTCGGCTATATCCCTGGTAAATCAGAAATGGTCGTATTAAGAAACAATGTTTTGCCGGATAATAAGCTGTGGCGTTATGAAAAGAAGAATCGCTCACTAGTATTGGATCCTTTTCACATGACAGATGAAGTTTGTCACAAATTTATTAATAAGTTAAATAAGGAAAAAATACCTTTTTTTCATGTGTATCCTTCATCAATATTGATGCTAGCGGAATATATGAACCGAACAGGAGATAGGCTAACATACAAGCCATTGGCGATTTTTGCAACTAGTGAAAATTTATATAAAGGACAACGAGAAATTATTGAGAATGCGTTTGGTTGTCGGATGTATATGTCATACGGACACTCAGAAATGTGTAGTTTAGCAAATGGATGTGCTTTGGAAGATCACTACCATATAGAAGAATTATATGGATATACTGAATTGTTAGACAAGAACCGTGATGTTATTAATGATTCTGGGATAATGGGAGAAATTACTGCCACAGGATTTAACAACTACGTTTTGCCATTAATTCGTTATCGTACTGCTGATTATGCGAGTTATGAAGAGTGTGTAAAGACTAAATGTGGTTTTAAAGGTCGTATTTTAAAAGACATCGAGGGGCGATGGCTTCAAGAGATGTTAGTTACAAGTCAGGGGAATAAAATTTCGATGACGGCCATTAACTTCCATTCTGACGTTTTTGATCGTGTCAAATATTATCAATTTTATCAAAACACCCCCGGTTTGGTAACAATGCGAATAGTGAAAGGCAAAGATTACACAATAGACGATGAGGTGGCTATAAAGAGCGCGGTGCAAAGTAAACTAGGTGAATATCTAAAGATGGATATTCAATACGTCAATGAGGTTAGGCGTGCAGCTAGTGGTAAGTATAGATATATAATATCGGAGTTAGATTGAAATGAATAATGTGTCAGTTCATATTAATAACAAAACGATGTATCCTGATTGTCCTCCATATTCACCGAGTGAAGAGTATCCCGAGTTTATATTCAAACGGGAAGATGCTGTATCAGAGAATAATCCTGTATATCATGCCGTTCGAGATATGTTGAAAAATCTTGGGTTGGATGAGGAAAATTATGGAACACCTAAATGGAATCCATTTTGTGAATTGATTAATAAGGGCGATACAGTTTTACTGAAGCCTAATTTTGTATATCACGATAATGCAGGTGATCCAGATATACAAAGTCTTGTAACGCATGGCGCTGTTATAAGGCCAATTATTGATTATGTGTTATTGGCACTACAAGGCACAGGGAAGATTATAATAGCAGATGCACCGCAAGCTAATGCTGATTTCGAAACTATTGTTGAAAGAAATGGTGTGAAACAGTTAGTCGATTATTACAATAGTAAAAACGTAATGATTGAGTTGATAGATTTGCGGAAAAATGCATATGTTGGAGGTTTTGATACAGGAGTAAGAGTTGACTTGAAAGGTGACCCTCGTGGGTATGTATTATGCAATCTAGAAGATAAGTCAATGTTGCAGGATGTTGCTAATCCCGATCGGTTATATGGGGCTGACTATGATAGAAACTTTATTGTAAAACAGCATACAAATGGACATAGATATTTATTTTCGCGAAGTGTTTTAGATGCGGATGTTGTTATAAGTATACCTAAGTTAAAAACACATCGAAAAGCTGGAGTTACGATAAATAGCAAAAATATGGTGGGTGCTAATGGAGATAAAAATTTTTTAGCGCATTATCGTGTGGGAAGTCCGGCAGATGGAGGCGATGAATTTGCCGATGATGTAGGTTCGTTAGGGAGGTTACATTATAAATGGCGACGATTTGCAATGGATAATATTTTAATAAAAAACACTAAATTGAGTCGATATCAGTTTTTTGTTATGAATTTCCCATTTGGAGTCCTTCATCGCCTGTATAAAATCGTAACGAAGACCGACTATGATATGGGGAATGGCGACTGGCATGGAAATGATACTGTTTGGCGAATGTGCCTAGATTTAAATCGAATTTTATTATTCGCAGATAGTAGGGGCGTTATTCATAAAGAACCACAGCGGAAATATTTTTGTGTAGTTGATGGGGTGGTAGCTGGTGAGGAAAATGGTCCGTTAGAACCGACTCCTAAACATGCAGGACTTATAGCTGGTGGTACTAATCCATTTTTTGTTGATTTTGTGTGTGCGCATTTGATAGGGTTTGATCCGTATAAAATACCTGTGATTAATAATGCGATGAATTTAGATGGGTTTTGTTATGATGAACAGGATATAAGAGCATATTGTGAAAACAATGGTGCAAGCGTGGATTGGCGTAGTATTAATTTACACTTTAAACCGCAAGCTAACTGGAAAGGGTATATTGAAAGATAGAAAATATGTTGAAGTTTGGTTCAAAAGCTAAAGATATGCTTTATGTATTTATAACAAGTTTTTTTTCTAAAGGACTCATGGGGGTGATAACACTATTAATCATAAGGTATATGGATTATGGGGAGTATGCATTATATACGTTCTTATTATCAGTTAGTGGTTTGGTATCGGGAATTTTTGTTGCTAGTGTAAATAATATCTACATTGTTGGTTGTAATAAGCTATCTCTAAAGGAAGACAAGACATCGTTGTGTTTTGTTCAGACAGTGTTGGTGGTGCTTTTCACCATTTTACTCGGAATTGTTTTTGGCATAAAAGGTACTGGCCTTTTAGCAATCACGTTATTAACCGTAGCAGTATGCTTTTCGGAATTTATAAAAACTGCATACCAGAATGTGCAAAATTTTAGTCAGTATAATTATGTCGAACTGTACCGTGTTGGAATTTTTGCTACACTCATATTTGTTTATGTGGTTTTGTTCACAAATTCAATTTTAGCGATATCTGTCATCCTGTTAAATAGCCTAGCTTTTTTAGCGGCAGCAATGATAAATAAAAAAGTCTTTACCTTTTTTTCGCTCGATCAATGTTTGGGAGATGGAGTGAAAACTTTTAAGATAATATTTAATAGTGATTACAAATTTTTGTTTATATATATGGCACTGTTAACAGTTTTGGCAAATATTAACGTGTTTTTTTTGCGTTCGTTTGCGCCTGAAAGTGATTTGGCATCTTATGGAGTGGCTTTTCAGTTTTATAATATATATGCATTAATACTGGGGGCTATTACTACGGTTATGTTTCCGGGGATAGTAAATGCCGAAACAAAACAAAAAATGAAAGACCTGTTTGAATTGCAGTCAAAGATATTTAAAGTTATGTTTTTGTTTGTTGCTGTTACAGATGTTTTTATAGTTGAATTTATCAAACTGTATTTCGTGGGTAAATATGATGGAGCAATTCCTGCGTTTTTAGTTTTTAGCTTGTTATCTGTTTTTTCTGTTATGTTGAGTCCATATATGACAGTGGTATTAAAATTTGAATGTTTTAAACCCCTGTGTAAATGTGTTTCGGGAGTAGTCTTACTGCATTGCTTATTAGTGTTTTTTCTTTATCCAATATTAGGAATATTAGGTATGGCTTTAAGTTTGTCATTAAGCTATACCCTAATAAATATATATGGATATGTGAAAGGAAAAAAATTCTTGATGGACAAATACTAATTGATTAATACATAGACTTGTATAGTATATTTGTTTTATGTTGCTGAATGGATATTGATAAATTTAATGGCGTCATTATTCTATATCGTATATATTACTGCAGAATGAAATATGAGGATATTATGCGAAAAATCAATAGAGAACTTTTCGGGAAAATATGGAGAAGATTATGTAGAATCGCTGTCAAGTGTTTGGATAGCCGACGTAGTACTTATCATATATACGATTGCAAGTTAAATGCTATACCGATAGAGAATCGTTATTTGGTAATAGATTGTATGAGGGAGGAAGTGTGTAGTCTTTATCTTCAGCATCGTTTTGATTTGTTGGGGAGTGGCTGGCAGTCAGTGGTATTAGCAGCAAAGAATAGAGAAAAATGGCTAAAAGACCATTTACCGTTTGCTTGTATACCGTATGCCACGGCTGTTTTGCAGATGGTTTCGACAGATTATCGACCGATTGACTGGCAGTTAGATTTTAAATCTGGCTACCGGTGGTCTGAGCGGACTTGGTACATGGATATTCCGATTGGTCACAAGGCGGGCGTTGATGTGAAGGTTCCTTGGGATTTGGCGAGGATGCAGCATTTACCACAACTGGCTGTGGCGTATGCTCATAAACACGATGGCCGCTATTGGCAGGAATATTGTAATGAGATTTTAGACTTTATCGCCCAAAATCCGCCAAGGTTTGGCGTAAATTGGCGTTGTACTATGGATGTGGGGATTCGTATTGCCAATTGGTTATTGGCTTATGATATATTTGTTAGTCAAGGTGTGAAGTTTTCGACGGATTTTGAACGGGTGTTGGCGCGGTCGGTATATGATCATGCGAATCATATTGTGCATAATCTGGAATATTCGCCGAAACTTACCACGAATCATTATCTGTCCGATATTGCTGGCTTGCTGTTTGCAACAGCGCATTTGGAGAATACCACTGAGATAGCGAAATGGCTAGATTTTTCTCAACGTGAACTTATCAGCGAGATGAAGCGAGAATTCCATGAAGATGGCAGTAATTTTGAAGCCTCGACCAGCTATCATTGTTTGTCTACGGAGTTGATGCTACATAGTGCTTTATTGACCAAACGTTTGCCTCGGGAATTACAGGTAGAGTTGCCCGAATGGTTTTGGTGCAGACTGGCGAGAGCCGTAGGGTTTGTCGAAAAATGTTCAATCGATGGCGTGTTACAGCAGATAGGTGATGCTGATAGCGGTCATTTTTTCAAATTGGCACCGCGATATCATAAATTGACAAAAGCCGAGGCTTATGAACGTTATCAGAATCTTGCCCATCAGCAATTAGTAGATGATGTGTATTATGATGAGGATATGCAGAATCATGAGGATGTTTTATCATATCGTGAATTGCTTCCGTTTGCAGATGATATGCAGGAAGTGAAAAATGCTGGTGATTTACACGAGGTGCGGAAGCATTTATGTGATGCTTGCTCGGATAGTGGTAGAGAAAATGTGTATCACATTGCTGATGAGCAGGTAAATTTACTGTTAAATTTACATGTTTATGCGTATACGGGCATGGGGCTTTATATATGGAAATCTGACAGATTGCATTTAATTGTTCGTTGCGGCGAAGTGGGGCAAAATGGCGGTGGAGGACATTCACACAATGATCAGTTGTCGTTGACATTAACTTTGGATGGGAAAACGATTATTGCTGATCCGGGAAGTTATCTTTATACGCCTGATCCAGTTATGCGAAATAAATTCCGTGGAACGGCGATGCATTTTACGCCGCAGCCGATGTCTGGCATAGAGCAAAATGAATGGGTTGATGGGCAGAAAGGACTTTTCTCCATAAAGAAGGACAGAACAAAGGCACAAGTGTTATATATTGGTCGTGATGGCATCATTATGCGTCATAATGGATTTGGAACTCCAGTTTGGCGGGTGGTGGAGATTTGTTCTGATGGTATTGTAGTCACGGATTATGGAGTGAATTTAAAACGTTGGAAGAATCCAGGAGTATTTTCTAATGGATATGGGAAGTTGTTAAAGCTGTAAAATTGTGGCTGATTGATGGGAATATGAAAAAGAGCCTGACCATAGATATGATGGTCAGGCTCTTTTGGTTGGGGGATATTATAGTGTTTTAGCAAGTTCCGCGATGCGTTCGGCGGAAAGATGTGTGTATTTCATGATTAGCTGTATGTCCATGTTGTCACGTAACATATCGAGGGCGGTTTGTTCCTGATTTTTGCGTTCACCTTCAGCACGTCCTTCGGCGCGGCCGTCGTCGTGGGCTTCGCGCATTTTCATTTCGTAGGTCATGTAGCTCACCCTTTCTTCGTGATTGGTTTTCGTTTCCGTGATGCAGGCGTCGATTTCTTTGATGAAGTCGTCCGCTGCGGGCAGGCCGTTCATGTAGTCTAGGAAGGCTTTTACATCTGGGGCTACGTCGTTGGCTTTGCCCTGACTGCTGAGGAATATTTTTGTGGCTCCGTCGTGGAGTTCCAGCGTTTTATCTTCGCGGCAGATGTTGCGGAAAGTGTAGATATGGCGCTCTTTATCGAAAAGAGCAAAGGGGCAGAGGAAGATGATTATGGAAGGGCGCAGTTCTTTGTAGAGTGCGCCGCGGGCCAAAGAGTCCATATCGATCATGGATTGGTAGTAGCGGCTGCGGTAGGCTAGTTCCTGGTCGCCGTAGTTCCATACCTGCATTTCGATGTCGTATATGGTGTCGTCGCCCTCGACGTAGACGTCAAGGCGGATGCCCTTGCTGTCGTATTTGAATTTGAAGGATTTTTCTTCTTCGAGGTAGTGGATGTCCTTGATCCTGATGTTAAGGATCTTTTCGATAAGGCGTTTACAAAAACGCTTGTGCCGCATTACCAGTTTGAACATGTAGTCATCAGTGATGGTAAGCTCTTCCCAAGGTTTGATTTTGTAACCAGACATATCCGGCACTCCTCTCTTATATTATATCATGAACGATGGTGACAAAGAATAACATTATATAAAAAACAGGCGTTCCTCATGTCTTTATTTTACTACAAATAGAACATAAATTCTATATAATATTCATGTATACATGGGGGAATAACAAGTTCTGCGCCATCTCTTTGATGAAGTCGCCGGCTGCGGGCAGGCCGTTCATGTAGTCGAGGAAGGCTTTTACGTCCGGGGCTATGTCATTGGCTTTCTTTGGCTGCTGAGGAATATTTTTATGGCTCCGTCATGGAGTTCCAACGTTTTATCTTCGTGTCAGTAGCTTGGGCTTATATAAGTAGTGCATAATACTAAGCGTACTTGACGCTTAATACTGCTGAAGATTATAATATGTCTGAGAAGGTATATATACTATGGTATTAAATTAGTGTATAGAAGGAAGGGGAGAATAATGTCCAAGACTATGTTTCATGAGCATAAGACTGTTAGGTTGTTTGTAAATGGAGTGAGGGGGATGTTCTCCCCAGTATCGTTAAGGGAGTCGAGGCTTAGTCGGTTGAATGAAGTGTCGGACGGGCAGGCCTTAGCATCTGATTGGAATACAATTGGCATGGAGATTCGGAGGGCGATGAGAGACTATGAAGGGTCAACAAAAAGGTAATGGGTTGTCTGATAATAGTCTTGAGCAGGAAAAAGAGCAAGGGTTATCCTCGGAAGAGAAACATCTTGTGGCTATAATGCGGAAGCAGGTTAGTGGTCCGTTACCTAGTGCAGAGGAGTTTCAAGGGTATGAATTTGCAGTCCCCGGGGCTGGGGATAGGATATTAAAGATGGCAGAAAGGCAAAGTGAACATCGTCAGCGCCGTGAGATGCAAGAGCTAAAGATTATTTCGCGTGATAGCATATGGGGGTTGGTGTTTGCCTTTGTGTTTTCCCTGATTGCAGAGATCGGAGCGATTGTTTTGATATATACCGATCATGCTATTGCAGGAACGGTTATTGGTGGAACTGGTTTGGTGGCTGTAGTGGGAGCGTTTATTCAAGGTCGTAATCCTAGAGGCAGTGATAGTGCTATGTAAGCGGAAAGTATTTATCCGTTGTTGCTTGAAAATGCGGCCTATGCGATAATCGCAAAATAGCTTAATATATTCTAGAAATAAAATGAGGATAACCGGGCGATTATCCTCATTTTATTTTATAGAGTCTTAGCCAGCTCGGCGATGCGGTCGGCGGAAAGATGGGTATATTATCTGTTGGACATAGGCGGGGGGGAATAAAAATTAGAAGCACACGAAAACAGTCCAAGCCGCATGATGCGGCTTGGACTATTTGAGGCTGGATGTTTTTAGCCTGGGTTATATTTGTGGCAGTAGTGTTTTCTTGGTATCTTCAGGAAGGGCGAGGATGTCCATGGCTTCCAGAGCGGTTAGATATTGTGCGGCCATAAGGTTGCGGATGGCAACGAGTAATCCCTCGGCACGTCCCTCGGCACGTCCTTCAGCGCGGCCGTCGTCGTGGGCTTCGCGCATTTTCATTTCGTAGGTCATGTAGCTCACCCTTTCTCAGGCTCCTATTTATTGATAAGAATATTATAGCGTCTTAGCAAGTTCAGTGATGTGTTCGGCGGAAAGATGTGTGTATTTCATGATTGTTTAAGCGTCATCCTTGCTGTATGGTTCAAGTAGTTTGCTAATCGCGACGGTAATATTCGCTGGGGCGCGGCGATAGGCCCTTATGAGTTCCTCTTCCTCAGGGCACAACTGAATCGAGGGAATGGGGCTTTCGCGTCCCAGCAGGTATTCTATGGACACACCGAAAAAATTTGCAAAATCTGCTAGTGAATGTGTCTCGGGGATTCGTTTGTCGTTTTCAAATTGAGAAATTGCCGCAGGAGTATATCTTTTGCCATAGTTTAAATTGAATTGCTCAATCAGTTCTTCTTGTGTAAGGCCAATTTTTTTGCGAAGCTCTTTAAAACGGGACATGGTAATCCTTCTTTGTGTAAATTAGCTGTGTATCATGTTTCGTTATTCAGAGAAGGGGAGGCCGTTTTCCTTGGCGAAGGAGATAAGGCGCTCTTTGGGCCAATCAACTGCGTCGATAATTTCGTTTAAGGTTTTGTGTTTTAAGAGCATGCGTTTTACAATGGTTATTTCCATGTTGCGTTCGCCCTCGGCACGTCCTTCAGCGCGGCCGTCGTCGTGGGCTTCGCGCATTTTCATTTCGTAGGTCATGTAACTCACCCTTTCTTCGTGGTTGGTTTTTGTTTCGTTGATGCAAGCGTCGATTTCTTTGATGAAGTCGTCCGCTGCGGGCAGGCCGTTCATGTAGTCGAGGAAGGCTTTTACATCTGGGGCGACGTCATTGGCGCGGCCTTGGCTGCTGAGGAATATTTTTGTGGCTCCGTCGTGGAGTTCCAGTGTTTTATCTTCGCGGCAGATGTTACGGAAAGTGTAGATATGGCGCTCTTTATCGAAAAGAGCAAAGGGGCAGAGGAAGATGATTATGGAAGGGCGCAGTTCCTTGTAGAGTGCGCCACGGGCTAAAGAGTCCATATCAATCATGGATTGGTAGTAGCGGCTGCGGTAGGCGAGTTCCTGGTCGCCGTAGTTCCGTACCTGCATTTCGATGTCGTATATGGTGTCGTCGCCTTCGACGTAGACGTCAAGGCGGATGCCCTTGCTGTCGTATTTGAATTTGAAGGATTTTTCTTCTTCGAGGTAGTGGATGTCCTTGATCCTGATGTTAAGGATCTTTTCGATAAGGCGTTTACAAAAACGCTTGTGCCGCATTACCAGTTTGAACATGTAGTCATCAGTGATGGTAAGCTCTTCCCAAGGTTTGATTTTGTAACCAGACATATCGGACACTCCTTTCTTATATTATATCATGAACGATGGTGACAAAGAATAACATTATATATAAAACAGGTGTTCCTCATGCCTTTATTTTACTACAAATAGAACATAAATTCTATATAATATTCATGTATATATGGGGGAATAACAAGTTCTGCGCCATCTCTTTGATGAAGTCGCCGGCTGCGGGCAGGCCGTTCATGCAGTCGAGGAAGGCTTTTATGTCCGGGGCTATGTCATTGGCTTTTTTTGGCTGTTGAGGAATCTTTTGGCAGGCTATTGTAACTCTACAAGGAGTAAAGCTTGTGACGGGCATGTTTCCATGACAGCGCGGATGAAACGGTGTATAATGAAAAATACGTCCGGTGTTTCGGCGCCGGAGTTTGCAGGCAGTTTACAGAATCGATGATTAAGATAGGGGATAGCAGATAGTATGCAGGTGTCTGTGCTTGCCAGCGGCAGCAAGGGAAATGCCGTTTATGTTGAAATGGATGGAGTCCGTCTGCTCATTGATGCGGGGATCAGCGCGACGCGGATTAAGAAGGCCTTAGCCGCTGAGGGCGTGGATCCGGCATCGCTGGATGGTGTGCTGGTGACGCATGAGCATCGCGATCATGTGGCTGGGCTGGTGACGTTGTCCAAGTGGTATCGTCTGCCGATTTTTACGCGGCGGGCGACGATCGAGCATATGGGCTGCCGCTCTTCGGTTCCGGCGGATTGTTTTCATCCGATTGAGGAGACGTTTTGTCTGGGCGGGCTGCGCGTCGAGGCGTTTCATATCCCGCATGATGCGGCGGACCCGGTGGGATATCGCATCTGTGGGTCGGAGCGCTGTACGCTGGCGACGGATCTCGGGTTTGTGACGTCGGATGTGCAGGCGGCGATCGATGGAGCGGATGTGCTGGTGCTGGAGGCGAATCATGATCCGGAGGTGCTGAGAAACGGGTCGTATCCGTGGCCGCTGAAGCGGCGGATTCTTTCGAACCGCGGCCATTTGGCCAATTCGGATGCGGCCTGGGCGCTGGTTCGTATGAAGAAGCGGCCGTCCAAGGTGTTTTTGGCGCATTTGTCGGAGGAGAATAACCGGCCGGAGTTGGCGCGCGATACGGTGCAGCGGATTCTGGCGGGACAGGGATTGGAACAGGAGATTCTTTTGACCAGTCAGACTCAGGCTGTGTCGTTGAATGCCAATATAAATTAGGAGGGATTTTTCATGAAGTCTTTTCATCGCCTTTTTAATGAAAGAAAACGGAATAATATGATCGCGGCGGCGCTGATGGCCGCTGCGGTATTTACGTTCTCCGGCTGTTCGACGGGGACGGCTGCGGATAACGGAGCTTCCTCGTCGGTGGCGCAGCAGACGGCGGCCAATCAGGCGAATTTGTCGGATGCCCGGAATACGCCGGCTGTCCGTGCGGCTAAGGTGGTCGGCCCGGCGGTGGTCGGTATTACGAATAAGGCCGTGGCGCGGGATTGGTTCAATAATCCTGTGGAGACGGAGGGCGTCGGTTCTGGTGTGATTTTCAAGAATGACGGCGGCGATAGTTATATCGTCACGAACAATCATGTGATCAGCGGAGCCAAAGAGCTGATTGTCTCGCTGCCGGACGGCAAGAGCCTCAAGGGCAAGCTGGTCGGCGCAGATGAGGTGACGGATCTGGCAGTTGTGAAGGTCAGCTCAGGCAAGCTGCCGACGGCGAAGTTCGGCGATTCGGATAAAATTGTAGTCGGCGAGCCGGCGATTGCTATCGGCAATCCGATGGGGCTTGAGTTTCAGGGCAGTGTCACGAGCGGCGTGATCAGTGCGCTGAATCGTACGCTGGATATCAGCGATAAGCGCGTCAAGCTGCTGCAGACGGATGCGGCGATCAACCCGGGCAATTCGGGCGGCGCGCTTGTGAATGCGGACGGCGAGGTTATCGGTATCAACAGCGCCAAGGTGGCGGCGAATGGCGTCGAGGGCATGGGCTTTGCGATTCCGATCAATACGGTGCAGAATATCATCGATCAGCTTATGGATAAGGGCTATGTTGCCCGCCCGTATCTGGGCGTTTCGGTGTTCGATCCGGATACGGCGAGCCGCTATGGCTATGAGCTCAATATCGACAAGGGCGTGTATATCTTCCAGCTCACGCTGAATGGCCCGAGCGGCAAGGCTGGTCTGCAGCGCGGCGATATTATTCTGAAGCTGGATGATCAGGAGACGAACAGTGTGGCGGAGCTGCGGGCAAAGATTGCGGAGCACAAGGTCGGCGATACGGTGAAGGTGACGTTTGACCGCAACGGCAAGACGCGGACGGTGGATGTTGTTCTGGAAGAAATGCCGCAGGATAAGAACTGATGCGGATTACGGTGGTCTGTGCCGGCCGGATCAAGGAGAAGTATCTGAGTGCGGGGATCGCGGAGTTTTTGAAGCGTCTGCGGCCGTTTGCGCAGGTGGAGATTCGGGAGGTTCATGAAGAGAAAATGCCGGATGATCCATCGGAAGCGGAAAAGGAGCAGGTTTTGCGCCGGGAGGGCGAAAAGCTGCTGAAGCTGGTCCCGTCGGGCAGTTATCTGTTTGTGCTGGATGTGCATGGCCGGGAGATGTCGTCGGAGGAGCTGGCGTCCCGCATCGACGGGCTCGGACTTTCCGGGCGAAGCAATCTTGCGTTCCTGATCGGCGGCGCTTTCGGGCTGTCCCGGGAGGTTCGCGCGGCTGCCGATGAGCGGCTGAGCTTTTCGCAGCTGACGTTTACGCATCAGATGGTGCGGCTGCTGCTGGTGGAGCAGATATACCGCGCCTTTAAGATCAACCGCGGCGAGAAGTATCATTGGTGATCCGTAAGCCGCGTGGTTAATGGAAAATAAATGCACGGCATACGAAGATCCCGGTGCATGATTCATGCGCCGGGATTTTTGTATGCCGTTTTTCGGAAAGAAGAAGGGCAGGTCGTTTCTTCCGGATGGGATTTGCGTGGAATGGCTGGCTTTGATACGCGATAGTCCTTTGATTTGCCGTGAATAGCCGGCCGCACCCGTCCTCCGCGGAGGAGGTCTTCCTTATACGGTCCGGCGGGAAGGCTTTTTTGCGTATGGGTTTTGTGGTATGATAGAAAGACAGCAGGTACGGAAGGCCTGTGTGATGCAGGCGTTGGCAGAAGTGAGGTTCGGGAATGAGGAGCAGACGAGGAGAGACACAGCATAATATTGCTGTTCTGGCTGCGGTGATGCTGGCTGTGCTGGGCGTTATTGTGCTGCGCTATGGCTGGCTGCAGCTGGTGCAGGGCGGTGCGCTGGCCGAACGCATGGAGAGTCAGGTCGGGCATGATTTTTCGATCCAGTCGCCGCGCGGGACGATTCTGGATCGCAATGGGCGGGAGCTGGCGGTCAGTACGATGACGAAGTCTCTGTATATTGATCCGGCTCATGTCAAAGATCCGGAGGCGGTGGCCGCGGATCTTGCGCCGCTGATCGACACGCCGGAGCAGGAGATTCTGGATGATATTGCTGTGGGCGGCGGATTCGTCTGGGTCAAGCGGCGCATGGAGCAGTCGGAGTATGAAGCGGTTCGCAGGCTGATAAAGGAGAAGTCGTATGCGGACTGCATGAATTTCCGGGATGAGGCAAAAAGGTATTATCCGAACGATATGTTGGCGGCGAATGTGCTGGGCTTTGTCGGGACGGATGACAAGGGACTGGACGGCGTGGAGCAGGCGATGGACAGTCTGCTCAAGGGCGAGGTCCGGGAGTCGCATCTGCAGACAGACCGGCAGGATCGTCCGATTTTGGATTCGATTTTTTCCAGCCGGAGACGGTATCGGGGCGATTACTGCAAGACGGTGGAGCTGACGCTGGACAGTGCGGTTCAGTTCATTGTGGAGCAGGAGCTTGACCGTGCGGTGGCGGAGAATAGCCCGAAGGGGATTACCTGCGTGGTCATGAACCCGAAAAACGGCGAGATTCTGGCGATGGCTTCGCGGCCGTCCTATAATCCGAACCGGTTCTGGGAATATCAGTCGGAGGTTTGGAAAAATCGGGCGGTTTCCTTTATTTATGAGCCGGGGTCGACGTTTAAATCGGTCGTGGCCGGCGCGGCACTGCAGGAAAAGGTGGTCACGCCGAATCAGGTGTTTGTCGATCCGGGGTATGTGATGGTTTCGGGCCGCCGGATCCAGAACTGGAGCGGTACGAGTTTCGGCACGGTGACGTTTACGGATGTGGTCAAGCAGTCGCTGAATACGGGCTTTGCGCAGGTCGGGTTGCGCCTTGGGGCGGAGAAGCTGACCGAGTATGCAAAAAAGTTCGGCTTCGGCGAGGCGACGGGGATTGACCTCCCGGCGGAGGAGAGCGGCATTTTGTTCAAGCCGGAGGATATGCGCGATTCGGATATCGCTACGATGTCGATCGGCCAGAGTATTGCTGTGACGCCGCTTCAGCTGGTTACGGCGATGTCGGCGATTGCCAATGACGGCGTTTTGCTGAAGCCGCATATTGTCAAGTCCATCCGCAATGCGGACGGGTCGGTTTATGAGGAGCGGGGCACGACGGAGGTGCGCCGGACGATCGATTCGGCGACGGATAAGACGCTGATCGGTCTGCTGGAACAGGTCGTGTCGAGCGGCGGCGGACAGAAAGCGGCGGTCAAAGGGTATCGGATCGCCGGCAAGACCGGTACGGCGCAGAAGATTCGCGAGGATGGAAGCGGCTATATGGACGGCCGCTATATTGCTTCGTTCTGTGGCTTTGCACCGGTGGAGGATCCGCAGGTGACCGTGCTGGTCATGATCGACGATCCGAGTACAGGGAATTATTACGGCGGGCAGATTGCCGCACCGGTGGCCGAGCGGATCTTTTCTCAGCTGTTCCGTTATTTGAAGATTGAGCCGTCAAGTGATCCGTTTGCCGGAATGGAGCCGCCGAAGACTGCCCAGCCCAAGCCGGCCCGCGCTTATGAGGGCGCGGTGCCGGACGGCAAGATTGTGGTGCCGGATTTTTCCGGCAAGAGTCTGCGCGAAGCGGCGCGTATGGCCGCGGATAAGGGGCTGAGCTTTGACAGCGAAGGGTCGGGCTATGCTTCGGGGCAGAGTATTCCGCCGAATACTTTGGTGGATAACGGCGCGCAGATCGTTGTGTATTTTAAGCCCGACTGACAGAAATGGCCGGGATTTGAAATAAAGACGTTTGTACTTTTATGGTGTGCAGACGTCTTATTTTTTTTCGCTTTTGATAGAAACCGGTAATTTTCATAATTTCATGTTACTTGTGAAAAAAAGAATTTGCAAAAGAATATTTTCACAAATAATAATCAACAGGAATTTCCAAAAGGAAAGAGAATAAATCAAGTATATACCTGCAGAAACCGGATCGGTCTACATCAAAATGGGAGGTGATCCAGATGAAACAAGAGCAGGGATTGGTCATTGAAGTGCATGACGGCATGGCCCGGATCAAGGTGGGCCGTCATGAGGAGTGTACGGGGTGCGGCGCTTGTCCGTCCAGCCGCCACGTCATGGTGGAGGCCGTGAACCGGATCGGAGCGCAGCCGGGACAGCGGGTTCGGTTTGAGATGCGGGAGCAGCACATGCTGCTGGGCGCCTTTGTCGTTTTTGTTCTGCCGCTGCTCGCTGCGGGAGCCGGAGCCGTGCTGGGCTGGCTGATCGGTCCGGGCGCCGGGGTCGGGGTGGATTATGCTGCGCCGGCCGGGGCGGCTGCCTTGTTCGTCCTTTCGCTGCCGGCGGTGAAGTATTTTGACCGCCGGGCCGGGAGAAATCAGGAAC
Organism: Wylensekiella montiformis; assembly: GCF_009697385.1. GTDB lineage: Bacteria > Bacillota > Negativicutes > Selenomonadales > Selenomonadaceae > Selenomonas_A > Selenomonas_A montiformis. Next base: position 53,640 of record NZ_VUNL01000004.1, on the reverse strand, counting down.
TGAAACCGGTTATCCTGGAGATTCTCGATGATTGATTGTTTCGTATACCGGCCCTAAACATGCTGCCGGTATGATGAATGGTTTTGGAGAGCTATGAGGTGATTTTGATGTTCAAGAGTTTCCTTGGCGGGATTCATCCGCACGATGGCAAGGAACTGGCGAAGGATAAGCCGATTGAGGCGATGCCGGCGCCGGCTGAGCTTGTCGTGCCGATGAGTCAGCACATCGGCGCGCCGTGTACGCCGGTGGTCAAGCCGGGCGATCTGGTCCGGCGGGGGCAGCTGATCGGCACCAGCGAGGCGTTTATGCATGCCGATATTCATTCGCCGGTGTCCGGCAAGGTGATCCGGATCGAGGAGCGGCCGCATTCCGGGCGTATTGCCTGTCTGTCGGTGGTCATCGAGAACGACGGTGCGGATGCCTGGGCCGATGGACTGCCGATGAACCGGGATTGGAAGGCGATGGAGGATGCGGAGATTCTTGAGGCGGTCCGTTCGGCCGGTATCGTGGGAATGGGCGGCGCGACATTTCCCGCGCATATCAAGCTCAAGCCTTCGAAACCGGTTGATATTCTGATCCTGAATGGCGCGGAATGTGAGCCGTATCTGACGGCGGATTATCGTTTGATGGTCGAGGAGCCGGAGAAAATCATCACGGGGACGCAGATTCTGGCCCGGGTTCTGGGCGTGCAGCGCAGTGTGATCGGCGTGGAGGATAACAAGCCGGAAGCGATACGCGCGTTGAAAGAGGCCGCGGCCGGTACGGAGATCGAGGTCGCGGCGCTGAAGACCAAGTATCCGCAGGGCGCGGAAAAGATGCTGATTAAGGTGCTGGCGGGGCGCGAGGTTCCTGCGGGCGGCCTGCCGATGGATGTGGGGGCTGTCGTGCAGAATGTCGGTACGACGGCGGCTGTTACGGATGCTGTTGTGCATGGACTGCCGCTTACGGAGCGCATTACGACGGTGTCGGGCGATGCGATTGCCGAGCCGAAGAATCTTCGCGTCCGCATCGGCACGACATACCGGGACGCGATTGCGTTCTGCGGCGGGTTCCGGGAGAAGCCGGATAAGCTTCTGGCCGGCGGCCCGATGATGGGCATGGCGCAGTTTACGGAGGATGTGCCGGTCATGAAGGGTTCGTCGGGGATCCTGGCCTTGACGAGACGCGTCACGGAGCACGGGCCTGAGATGAACTGCATCCGGTGCGGACGCTGCGTGGAGGCCTGCCCGATGGGGCTGGTGCCGAGCATGCTGTCCATTTTGTCGCAGCGGCAGGATTTTGCCAAGTGCCGGGACAGCTACGGCGTGATGAATTGCGTGGAATGCGGCTGCTGCACATATGTCTGCCCGGCTAAGCGAAATATCGTCCAGTATATCCGCCGGGCGAAAGGATGGGTGCGGGACGAACAGGCCAAAGCCAGGGCGAAGGCCGCGGCGGAGCAGGCGAAAAAGGAGGCTGGAAGCAATGAGTGAAGAAGCAGTGAAGGCGCAGCCGTCGCCCGCGGCGGAGGCGGAGCCGGTGTTTACGATATCGTCGTCGCCGCATATCCGCGACAGCGAAACGATACCGCATATCATGTGGCAGGTAAATCTGGCCCTGCTGCCGGCGGCGATTTTTGCCGTCTGGTGGTTCGGCGTACCGGCGCTGGTCAATATGCTTACCGGTGTGGTATTCGCCGTGGGCTCGGAGTTCCTCTGGCAGAAGGCGATGGGAAAGCCGGTTACGGCTCTGGACGGCAGCGCCTGCATTACCGGCCTTCTGCTGGCGATGTCTATGTCGCCGCTTTTGCCGCCGTATATGGTCGCGATCGGTTCCGTGATTGCGATTGTCGTGGCCAAGCAGTCGATGGGCGGTCTGGGCTTTAATATTTTCAATCCGGCGCATATCGGACGCGCGGCGCTGATGGTGTCCTGGCCGGTGGCTATGACGACCTGGACGAAGATGCAGGATGCTGCGGCCGGCGTGGATGCCATGACGAGCGCGACGCCGCTCAATATTTTGAAGATGCAGGGCTACGATGCGCTGGTGAATACGTTCGGCGGACAGGCGGACATGTATCTGCATATGTTTCTGGGAACCCGCAATGGTTCGCTGGGCGAGACGAGTACTTTGCTGCTGCTGCTCGGCGGGCTGTATCTGATCTGGCGGGGCTATGTGAACTGGGTCGTGCCGGCCGTTATGATTCTGACGGTTGGCGTGCTGACGTGGATATTCGGTCCAGCCGGTCTCTTTACGGGGGATCCGGTGTTTCATATGATGGCCGGAGGCCTGATTCTCGGCGCGTTCTTTATGGCGACGGATATGGTCACGATACCGATGACGGTCAAGGGGCAGATTCTCTTTGCCGCGGGCGCAGGGGCGATCACCGTGCTGATCCGCCTTGTCGGCGGTTATCCGGAGGGCGTCTGCTATTCGCTGCTGCTTATGAATGCCGTGACGCCGCTGATCGATCGGTTTATCCGTCCGGAAATTTTCGGTACAGGGGGGAATAAATGATGGCTGCGAAGGAACATTCCATTTTCCGGATCGCTTCCAATCTGGCGATGGCCTGCCTGGTTTCCGGACTGGTCATCGGCTCGGTTTATTATGTGACAGCGCCCGTCGCCGCACAGAAGGCGGAGATGATGAAGCAGGATTCCATGAAGGCGCTGGTTCAGGATGCCGATTCGTTCCAGCCGGTGGATGGCCATGAGGGCTGGTTCGCCGCGATGAAAGGCGGAAAGGCGGAGGCGTATATTGTGCCAAGTGAGACGAAGGGCTACGGCGGGCGGATCCGCCTGCTGGTCGCTGTTACAGCGGATGGCCGGGTTATGGATTTTAATATTCTCGAACACAATGAGACGCCGGGACTGGGCGATAATGCGCAGAAGCCGGCATTCCGCGGTCAGTTTGCGGGCAAGACGGCCGATCATCTGAAAGTCGTCAAGGACCGGGGCGATGCGGAGGATATTCAGGCCATGACCGGTGCGACTATATCGTCCCGCGCCGTGACCCGGGGCGTGAAGCAGGCGGTGGAAGCCGTGACGGCGTTTACGGGAGGGAAATGAGATGAAAGAACTTTGGAAGATTTTCAGCAAAGGGCTTGTGGCCGAGAATCCGATCTTCATCCTGGCCCTGTCGCTGTGTCCGGCGCTGGCGGTGACGACGACGGTGGTCAACGGACTGACTATGGGGCTTACCGTCACCTTTGTCATCACGACGAATAATGTGGTGGTGTCTCTCGTGCGGCGCTGGGTGAATCCGAAGGTCCGCGTGCCGGTGTACATTACGTCGATTGCGACGATCGTCACGGTGGCTCAGCTGGTGTTGCAGGCGTATTTTCCGGTGCTGTACAAAGCACTGGGCATTTATCTGGCGCTGGTGGTGGTCTTTGCGATCATTCTGGCGCGGGCGGAGGTGTTTGCGTCAAAGCATGGCGTGGTGAAGTCGTTTGCCGACGGCTTCGGCATGGGCTGCGGCTTTACGCTGGCGATGCTGTTGATCTCTGTGATCCGCGAACTGATCGGCGCGGGGACGATTCTCGGCATGCCGGTGTTCGGCGATGGGTATAATCCGATGCTGATGATGGTGCTGCCGCCGGGAGCATTTATCCTGATCGGGTATCTTGTCGCGGCGTTTAAGACGTGGAACGCCCGTCAGGAGCGGAAGGCGGCGCTGCGCGATCTGGCGGCAAAGAAGGAGGCTGAGGCATAATGGCGGAATACCTTACCTTATTCATCGGTGCGGTCATTGTCAATAACTTTGTACTGACGAAGTTTCTGGGACTTTGTATTTTCTTCGGCATTTCGAAGAATCTCAGCGCATCCGTGGGGATGGGCATGGCGGTGACTTCGGTCATGACGATGAGCTCGATCCTTGCCTGGCTGGTCTATTTCTTCATTCTGCAGCCGCTCGGGCTGACGTTTTTGACGACGATCGTCTTTGTCATTCTGACGGCGAGTTTCGTGCAGCTGTTGGAACTTATTATCAAGAAGCAGGCGCCTGCGCTTTATAATATGTGGGGCATTTATCTTCTGCTGATCGCGACAAACTGCATTGTGCTCGCGGTGCCGCTGCTGAACGTGGAGAACAGCTACAGTCTGTTGAAGAGCATCGTTTTTGCCATCGGCTCCGGTCTGGGCTTTGCGCTGGCGATCATTCTCATGGCTTCCCTGCGCGAAAAGCTGGATTATGCCGATGTGCCGAAGCCGCTGCAGGGGATCGGCATTGCCTTTATCCTGGCCGGTATGCTGTCGCTGGCCTTTCTGGGCTTTTCGGGCATGCTGTAAGACGTGCGGCCGTGACAGAGTGGGAGGAGTTTTTCGATGAATACAGCGATCATGATCATTGTCGTTCTCGTGGGCATCGGCGCCTTTTTCGGCGTTGTGCTGGCCCTGGCCGACAAAAAGTTTGCCATGGAGGTCAATCCGCTGATCCAGGAGGTCGAGGAGGTGCTGCCGAAAGGGCAGTGCGGCGCCTGCGGGTTTGCGGGCTGCGCGAAGTATGCTGAGGCTGTGGTGGAGCAGGAGGATGTGCCGCCGGATCTCTGTGTGCCGGGCAAGGCGGCTGTGGCCGCCAAGGTGGCGGAGCTGACGGGAAAGAAAGCCGGGGCTTCCGTTCCGCGCTATGCGCATCTCAAGTGCCGCGGCACGCGGACGGCAGCGGTGATGGCTGCGCGTTATGAGGGCGTGCCGGATTGTGCGGCGGCCAAGCTGGTTCAGGGCGGGCCGAAGGGCTGCAAGTACGGCTGCATCGGGTTCGGCAATTGTGTCCGCGCCTGCCCGTTCGGCGCTTTGTCTATGGGAGAGGATGGACTTCCGGTGGTGGACAAGTCGATATGTACGGGGTGCGGAAAGTGCGTGTCGACCTGTCCGCAGGCTCTGCTTGTCCTGCAGACCTTTGATGCACCGGTTCAGGTGGAGTGCAGTTCGCATGACAAGGGGCCGGCAGCCCGGAAGCTCTGCAAGAATGCCTGCATCGGCTGCGGGCTTTGCATGCGCAGCTGTACGCATGGGGCGATCCGGCTGGATCGCTTCGTGGCTGTGGTGGATACGGAAAAATGCCGGGACTGCGAGGAACCGGTTTGTCTGGCAAAATGTCCGACGAAGGCCATTTCGCAGATGATCGGCGTGCGGGCAGCGGAAAAAACGGCCTGATACGTACGGGTTGAGCAAATATTATGCAGGTTCGTGTAATGTATACAGATATACATTACACGAACCTGTTTTTTTAAGCAAAATATCGTTGTAAAGTGTATATGATATATGCTATAATATCATACATGATATAAAAGATGAATATATAAGTGACAGGAGGCATTCGCAATGAAGTGGGGCAAATTCAAGAAGGTTCTGGCCGCCGGGATGGCGGCGGTATTCGCGGCGGCGTTGTTTACAGGCTGCGGCGGCAGCGGCGACAGCGGGAAGAAGTTCCTGAATATCGCGACCGGCGGCACGGCTGGAACGTATTATCCGATCGGCGGCGCGATGGCCGAGATTCTGAACAAGGAAATCAAGGGAATGAATGCCAGCGCCCAGAGTACCGGGGCGACGGTGGCGAATATCAATATGCTGAAGGACGGCTCGGTGGATCTGGCTATCGTTCAGAATGATATTACCTATTATGCGGTCAACGGCACGGAGATGTTCAAGGATAAGAACGTGGACAATATCCGCGGCATTGCCACGCTGTATCCGGAGACCTGCCAGTTTGTCACGCTGGACGGCACGGGGATCAAGTCCATCGCCGATCTGCGAGGCAAAAAGGTAGCGGTCGGCGCTGCGGGATCGGGCGCGGAGGCCAATGCCCGCCAGATTTTGGAAGCATACGGCATCACGTATGATGATATCGATGTGCAGTATCTTTCCTTTGCGGAGGGCGCGAGTGCATTGAAGGACGGCAATGTCGATGCGGCGTTCCTGACGGCCGGCTATCCGACGGCGTCGGTGCAGGATATCAGTTCGCAGAACAAGATTCGCCTGCTGCCGGTTGACGCGGATAAGGCGGATGCACTGATCGCGAAGTATCCGTTCTATACGAAGACGGTGATCCCGGCCGGGACGTATGCCGGCTTTGATCAGGAGGTTCCGACGATTTCCGTCATGGCTATGCTGGTCGCTACGGATAAGGTGGATGATCAGATGGGCTACGATATTGCCAAGGCGATTTTCTCGAATCTTGACCGCCTGCAGGCCGCACATTCGGTCGGCAAGCTGATCACGAAGGAAGGCGCGCTCAAGGGCATGTCCTTGCCGATGAACGCCGGAGCGGAGAAGTTCTTTAAGGAATAAGCGGAAGATTGGAAAAAGCCCTGCCCCGCTTGGGGCGGGGCTGTGTTTTACATGAGGGTTGTGACAGGCTTGCATTGGTGGAAACGGCCGGTGATCTGGCTTTGTGTGATCGGCGTGCTGCTGGGGGTCTTTGATGTGCTGCGCCAGCCCTGCCTGTTCGTCCTGGCGGGCGGGCAGCGCGTCGCCGCTGTGCAGGCGGCTCCAGGCACGCCGTTTGTCATCCGGTTTATACATTCCGTGCAGAAGACGCCGGTCTGGGAGTATCTGGCTGTCGATGAGGATGGGCGGCATTTTGTTCTTCACGCGACGAAATACCAGTCCTTCGGCGTCGGACTTCCCTTTTTGGAAGGAGAAGGGCGGTTCCGGCAGGAGGGCGATTATTATATCATGGACGACATGGAGCGGCATTTTCCGCAGCTTACGCTTCGCACGGGCGTCGGCACACAGCTGACTTTGTTTTTGGGCGGGCGGGAATACCGGCTCTTTGAAGCGTATCCGCCGGGGACGCCGGTGGAGCTTCTGGTTTGTCCGTTAGGGAAAGGATTGTTATTATGAAAGATTCTGAGGCAAGGAAAGCGGAGGACGTCCTGAAGCAGTATGACAGGGAATCGGATACGATGGAGTATACCGGGGTCATGGCTAAGGTTGTCGCCGCGATTGCCATTGCGTTTTCGGTGTTTCAGCTGTATACGGCGACTTTTGGTGTGCTGGATGCGCAGCTGCAGCGCGGTGTGCATCTCGGCTTCGGCATGGCGCTGGTTTTTCTGCTGTATCCGTCGAGAAAATCCTGGTCGCGCCATAAGATTCATCCGTTGGATCTTGTGCTGGCGGTTCTCGGCGCGGCGGCTCCGGCGTATATCATTCTGGAATATCAGCATCTCGTCCTGCGGGCGGGGCTGGTCTCGGATACCGATCTGGCCGTCGGACTGATCGGTATCCTTCTGGTCATTGAGGCGACGCGCCGCGTGGTCGGGCTGCCCATGGTCTGTGTTGTGCTGGCGTTTCTCTTTTATGCCTTTGCCGGTCCGTATATGCCGGGCGTGCTCGCCCATCGAGGGCTGACGGTTTCCCAGCTGGTCAGCCATCTGTATTTCACGACGGAGGGCATTTTCGGCATACCGCTAGGCGTTTCCTCGACGTTTATTTTCTTGTTTATTTTGTTCGGCGCTTATCTTGAGTCCACCGGACTCGGCAAGTTTTTTATCGATCTGGCCAATGCTATTGCCGGCTGGGCCAGCGGCGGCCCGGCCAAGGTCGCCGTCCTGTCGTCCGGCCTGATGGGGACGGTTTCCGGCAGCTCGGTGGCCAATGTGGTCGGCACGGGTTCGCTGACGATCCCGATGATGAAGAAGCTCGGCTATCATAAGGACTTTGCGGGGGCCGTCGAGGCGGCGGCTTCGACGGGCGGCCAGCTGATGCCGCCCGTTATGGGCGCGGCGGCTTTCCTCATGGCGGAGTTCGTCGGCGTCCCGTATATCGATGTCGTCAAGGCGGCGGTTGTCCCCGCTTTGCTTTATTTTGCCGGCGTCTGGCTCGGCGTTCATTTCGAGGCCAAACGCAAGGACCTCAAGGGAATCCCGCGCAGCCAGCTGCCGAAGATCGGCCGGCTGCTCCGTGAGCGCGGTCATCTGGCGCTGCCGCTCGTCATCATTGTCTACTTGCTCGTGTCGGGTTATACGCCGATGCGGGCGGCGCTCGTGGCGATCGTGCTGGCCATTGTCTGCTCGGCGCTCCGCAAGTCTACGCGCATGAAGCCGATTGAAATCGTGCGCGGGCTGGAGAACGGCGCGCGCAATGTGCTCGGCGTCCTCGTGGCCTGCGCGGCGGCCGGCATCATTATCGGCGTCGTCACGAAGACCGGCGTCGGACTCAAGCTGGCTTCCGGCCTGCTGGATCTTTCCGGCGGGCTGCTGCTGCCGACGATGTTCTTTACGATGATTACGGCGATCGTTCTGGGCATGGGGGTTCCGACTACGGCCAACTATGTCATTACTTCGACCATCGCGGCGCCGGCTCTCGTGCAGATGGGGGTGCCGGTGCTGGCCGCGCATATGTTTGTGTTCTACTTCGGCATTATCGCCGATGTTACGCCGCCTGTCGCCCTCGCGGCTTACGCCGGATCGGGAATCAGCGGCGGCAACCCATTGAAGACGGGCATTAATGCGTCGAAGCTGGCCATTGCGGCGTTTATTATTCCGTATATGTTCGTCCTGTCACCGGTGATTCTGATGATCGAGGGCTCGGCGCTGGATCTTTTGCTGTCGACGATCACGGCGCTGATCGGCATGGTCGCGCTCAGCTCGTCGCTCATCGGTTTTCTGGCGGATCACTGCCGCCTGCCGGAGCGCCTGCTGCTGGCTGTGGGCGGCCTGCTCATGATCAAGCCGGGGCTCCTGACGGATGCGGTCGGCATTATCCTGTTTGGGCTGGTGCTGTTCCTGCAGCTGAGGCGCCGCCGGGCGGCACAGGATGCGGCCTGATCTTTGCAGCCTGCGAAAAGGGAATTCCGGGAAGCCTGCGCTTCTTCCGGGATTCCCTTTTTTGCTGCGCTATGGTAAAATGAAAGTACTTACAAATCAAACCGAGAGGAAGAAAGGGAGCGGTTTTATGCAGTTGGGGATTCGCCTTCATGATCTGGCGCCGGGCTCGCTGGAGGAACGTCTGGTCTCGGCCCGCCGGCAGGGATTTTGCTGCGGTCATCTGGCGCTGAAAAAGGTGCTGAGCGATTATCCGGGCAATGAAGCGCTGACGCCCGGTTATGCGATGTATCTGCGCCGGTTGTTCCGCCGGTACGATATGGACGTGGCGGTGCTGGGCAATTATCAGAATCTGGGCAATCCGGATCCTGTGCAGCTGCGCGGGATCCAGCAGGGTTATTATGAACACATCCGCTTCGCGGCGCTGCTGGGCGCCGGCGTAGTTGGGACGGAGACGGGGGCGCCGAATGTCGGGTATATCGAAGATACGCCGGAGGGACGGTCGGAAGAGGCGCTGGCGGCGTTTATCCGCAATTTGCGCCCGGTCGTCGCCTGCGCGGAGCGCTTCGGCGTCATATTGGCCATCGAGCCGGTGTGCCGCCATATCGTTTATGATTCCAAGCGGGCGCTGACCGTGCTGCGCGAGATCGATTCGCCGAATCTGCGCATCATTTTTGATCCGGTCAATCTACTGGGGCCGCACAATGCAGACCACCGCCGACAGGTGATCCGCACGGCGATCGAGGATCTCGGCCCGTATATCGATGTGGTCCACCTGAAGGACTTCCGGCCCGCCGGGGATGGGCGTTCGCTGATCTCGACGGCCTGCGGGACCGGCTGCATGGATTACAGCGATATTCTTCATTTCATCCGCACCCGGAAGCCGTATATTCATGCGACGCTGGAAAACACGGTGCCGGACAATGCCGAAGCGGCGCGGGCTTTCATCGAAAAGGCATATGCGGAGGCATGAAAGGAAACCTGCTCATGGGGAGTTTTAGGCTTCCCATGACTCTGGTGGAATGAATCCGATGCTGATGGGGGTGATTTCCGGCGATTTATTTCGGATTTCTTGCAGTCCGGCGGTGTTTTATGGTAAGATAGAGTGGAAATTGTAAGGAAAGGAAGGCTTATCGATACATGTTGCTTACCATTTTGATGATTCTCGATGCACTGGTAGCAATTGTCCTCATCGCAGCGGTGCTCGGGCAGGAAGCCAAATCATCCGGCATGGGCGGGATGGGCGGTGGCGCAGATACTGTGTTTTCGAGCAAGGCCCGCGGTATGGATGCGTTGCTGGCGCGCGTGACTGTGATTTTCGCCGTCCTGTTCGCCGTCATCACGATTGTGATTGCCCGCATGACCAACTGATACGAGAAAACGTTCCCTGTTCTGCCGTTTCAGAGCAGGGCCTTTTTTTACGGCGGAGTGTGTGCGCGGTGTCTGCAGAGCGGATGAGGGGCGCATTCTGCTTTTGACGATGAGAGCGGGGGTGAGAAGATGATATTACCCGGAGCAGAGCCCTTTTTTCTGCCCGGCGGGGAAAAGGGCGTTTTGCTGATTCATGGCTTTACCGGGCTGCCGGCGGAGCTTCTGCTGATGGGCGATTTTCTGCAGAAGAAGGGATTTACGGTGCTTGGCGTCCGTCTGGCCGGACATGGGACGACGGTGGAAGATATGAGCCGTATGACCTGGGAAGACTGGATGGATTCCGTGCGCGACGGATATGCCGTGCTGGCGGGCTGCTGTTCCTCGGTCAGCGTGGTCGGTCATTCCATGGGAGGCCTTTTCGCGCTGCTTCTGTCTACGGAAGAACCGGTGGACCGGGTCGTTACGCTGGCCGCGCCGATCTATATTGCCGAGGAGCGGGGGTTGCGGTACCTGCCGCCGCGGGAGGTCTGCACGGGCCAGTTCGTTCCGAAGGCCCGCCGCCGTCTTTCGGGCGTGCCGCCGGCGGTGAACCGGACATACCGCCGGATGCCGCTGGTCGGCGTGCATGAGCTTGTCGATGTGATCGGCCGGACGAAGGGTTGCATCAGTCAGGTTACGGCGCCGGTGCTGATTATGCACAGCCGTGACGACCATACGGCGGATCCCCGGAGCGCGGAGTATATCTATGGACAGGTGAAAAGCAAGATCCGCCGAATTTTCTGGCTGGAAAAGTCCGGCCATCTGCTGCCCGTCGCAGCAGAGCGCGAAACCGTATTTGCAGAGGCAGCTGCCTTCCTGCAGGCGTCCGGCGAGTAAGGGACGCTTTTGCAGGAAAATCGAAGACTTGGTCGTAAAGGACCGCATAGGAGAAAAGAAAACGTATGGATTTAAAAGAAAGAATTGTCGCGTATATGCGCGAAGACGCTTATAAACCGCTGCTGGCAGAGGATCTGGCTGAAGGCATGGGGCTGACGCAGGAGGAGCTCGTGCATTTTGATGCGGCGCTGGAAGAACTGGAAAAGGAAGGCGTGGTCATCCGGAACCGCAGCGATCTCTATGGCCTGCCGTCCCGCATGCATCTGGTTGTGGGCCGTTTGTCGATGAGCGCCAAAGGGTTCGGGTTTATCATCCCGGATGTCCGTGCGAGCGAAGATGAAACGGATGTGTTTGTGCCGGGGCCGGGAATCGGCTCCGCGATGCACGGGGACCGGGTCGTGGCCCGTGTGACTCCGTCGGAGGAGCCCGGCCGCTCCCGCGAAGGAGAGATTCTGCGCATTTTGGAGCGGGCGAACGAGAAGATTGTCGGCACGTTCGAGCGCAGCAAGACGTTCGGCTTTGTGACGCCGGACAATACCAAGCTCACACAGGATGTATTTGTGCCGAAAAAAGCGTTCCATGGCGCCAAGACGGGAAGCAAGGTGGTCGTAAAGATCACGAAGTGGCCGGAGCGGCGCCGCAATGCGGAGGGCGAGGTCGTCGAGGTGCTCGGCAAGGCGGGCGATCCCGGCGTCGATGTGCTCTCGGTCATGCGTCAGTACGATCTGTCGGAGACGTTTCCGGAGGAGGTTCAGGCGGCAGCCGAAGCGGTGGAGCAGGAGCCGTCGCCGGAGGAATACCGGGGCCGCGCCGACCGCCGCAGCCTGCCGATCGTCACGGTGGACGGCGAGGACTCCAAGGATCTCGATGACGGAGTTTATGCGCGCCGGAATGAGGACGGATCGTTCTTCCTTGGCGTATACATCGCCGATGTCAGCTGGTATGTGCGCGAAAATCAGCCGCTGGACCGCGAGGCTCGTGAGCGCGGGACGAGCGTCTATCTCGTCGACCGCGTGATCCCGATGCTGCCGAAGGAGCTTTCCAACGGCATCTGCAGTCTCAATGCGGGCGTGGATCGCCTGTCCATGGCCTGTGAGATGCAGATTTCTCCGGAAGGCGAGGTCACAAGCTATGAGATTCTGCCGGCGGTGATTCATGTCTATCGCCGGCTGACGTATCATATCGTCAACAAGGTGCTCGTCGACCGGGAAGAGCCGTTCTTGTCGGACAATCAGGACATCCGCACCATGCTGGAAACGCTGGCCGATCTGCGCGGCGTGCTCAAGGAGAAACGCCATCGCCGCGGATCGATCGATTTCGAGTTGCCGGAAGTCAAGGTCAAGCTGGATGCGGAGGGGCATCCGGTGGCGCTCATCAAGCGCGAGGGATCGCTGGCGGAATCCATCATCGAGGAGTGCATGCTTGCGGCCAATGAGACGGTAGCCCGCCATATGGATGAAAAGCATCTCCCGTTTATGTACCGGGTGCATGAGCAGCCTTCCGCGGAGAAAATCGAGCGGTTTAATAACCTTTTGGCGGCGTTCGGGCTGTTTGTCCGTCCCGATGAAGCCGGACAGATTCGCCCGATGGATGTCCAGCGCGTGCTGTCCAAGGTGGAAGGCCGGCCGGAGGAGCGCATCATCAGCACGGTGGCGCTTCGCTCGATGCAGCAGGCCCGTTACTCAGAGCTCAGCCTCGGCCATTTCGGTCTGGCTGCGCGCTACTATACGCACTTCACGTCGCCGATCCGCCGCTATCCGGATCTTATCGTTCACCGGCTGCTGCGTGAGACGTTTGCGACGGGAACCATGCCGGCGGAACGTCAGGTGAAACTTCGTAGCGTCCTGCCGGAGATCGCCGAGCATGCCTCACAGCGCGAGCGCGTTGCGATCGAGGCGGAGCGCGAAACGACGGATATGAAGAAGATTGAATACATGGCGCAGTTTGTCGGCGAAACGTTCGACGGCATCATCAGCGGCGTTACGGCATTCGGCCTTTTTGTCGAGCTGGATAACGGCGTGGAGGGGCTGGTCCATGTATCGACAATGGTCAATGATTATTATGACTATGTGGAGGAGCAGTATGCCATGGTCGGCGAGCGCACGCAGAAGAAATACCGGCTCGGCGATGAGGTACAGATTCTGCTTGTCCGGGCCAATGTCGAGGAACGCAATCTGGACTTTGTGCTCAAGGACAATGGGGCTTACGATCCGGCGGCGATGAAAAACGCCGTGCGCGGCGGCCGCAAAGAGAGCTCTGCCGGGCATAAAGAGGAGAGAGGCAAAAAGCGCGGCGAAAGCCGGCCGGCGCGCGGGGAAAGTAGCAGGAAGCCGAAGATCCGGGATATTATTGCCGAGCCGGTAGAGGATGCCGGTACGCCGAAAAAGAAAAAGCACCGCGGCGGGCGGAACCGCAAGCGCGGCGCTTCGGGAGAAAAGCTTTCCCATCCGGAACCGGAAAAGAAAGGCAAGCGGGGTAAAGCGGCAGGAAAAGACCGGCGCCCGGCCGGAAAGGACGAGCGCCGGGGCGGTGCAGAGGGCCACAGCGGCCGTCCCGGTGCGGATTATCACCGCGTCCGCGTGACGGGACTCAACAGCGCGGTCTGGCCGGATCCGCCGGGCTATCACGAGCGCAAGATGCGGGAGGAAGCACAGGCCGGGCAGGCCGGCGGGGCGCCGAAGCATCGGCCGCGCCCGCATCATCGGACCGAGCGTTCAACCGGAAACAGCAAATGACGGGCGGAAGAAAACAGGGAATACGGCAAGGTGAGGAACATTGGGCAAGAAAAATATCGCGATAAAGATCGTCTGCGAGAATCGCAAGGCACGTCATGATTTCTTCATCCATGAAACCTTTGAAACCGGTCTGGCACTGCAGGGCACGGAGGTCAAGTCTCTGCGGGCCGGCCGGGCAAATCTCAAGGACAGTTATGCCGTCATCCGGAACGGCGAGGTTTTTGTGGAGCACATGCACATCAGCCCGTACGAGCAGGGGAATATCTTCAATCATGATCCGCTGCGCGCGCGCAAGCTGCTGATGCACAAGGCGGAGATCGTCCGGCTGTTCAGCAAGACGCGTGAAAAAGGGTATACGCTGGTGCCGCTCAAGGTGTATTTCAAGCACGGGCGGGCCAAGTTGGAACTGGCCCTTGCCAGCGGCAAGCACAATTACGACAAGCGGCAGGATCTGCAGGCCAGAGCGGCGAAGCGCGACATAGAGCGTGCGCTGAAGGACCGGCAGCGCGGCTGAAAAAGATTCACCGCCTTCCCGGAAACGGGCAGGCGGTGAATCTTTTTTTGGGGGGCGATGGTACGGAGTTGTAAAGGATTTGCTAATGATGGTATAATAGTCCGGTACGTTTGTTTTTTGGGAGATGAAGTTTATGAGTGAACCGATAAAAATGAAGCGCGGGCTGAAGAACCGTCATTTGCAGATGATCGCTCTCGGCGGAGCCATTGGAACCGGGCTTTTCTATGGTTCCGCATCGACGATCGCGCTGGCCGGCCCCGCGGTCATGCTGGCTTATCTGATCGGCGGCGCCGTGATTTTCTTTATCATGCGCATGCTCGGCGAAATGGCCGTGGACGAGCCGGTATCTGGCTCGTTCAGCTATTATGCGACGAAATACTGGGGACGGTTCCCGGGCTTTTTGTCCGGCTGGAATTATTGGTTCAATTATGTGCTGGTCTCTATGGCGGAGCTTACCGCCGTGGGGATCTATATGCAGTTCTGGTATCCGGATCTGCCGCAATGGGCGGCAGCGCTGGTCTGCCTGGTCGTGATCACGGCGGTCAATCTCATCAATGTCCGCCTGTACGGCGAATTTGAATTTTGGATGGCGCTCATCAAGATTTCCGCCATCGTGATGATGATCGTGATGGGGCTGTATCTGCTCTTCAGCGGCCCGCAGGCCTTTCCAGACAATTTCAGCAACCTCTGGCGCAACGGCGGATTTCTGCCGAATGGATGGTGGGGGCTGGCCCTGTCGGTTACGGTCGTTATGTTTTCCTTCGGCGGCATCGAACTGATCGGTATTACGGCGGGCGAAGCCGAAGATCCGGATCATACGATTCCGCGGGCGATCAATCAGGTCATCTGGCGGATCCTGCTGTTTTATGTCGGCACCATGGCCGTGCTTATGGCGCTTTGGCCGTGGAATCAGGTCGGCATGGAGGCCAGCCCGTTTGTCCAGATCTTTTCGTATGTCGGCGTTCCGGCGGCTGCACATATCCTGAATTTTGTCGTTCTGACGGCGGCGGTTTCCGTTTATAATTCCGCCATTTACAGCAACAGCCGGATGCTCTACGGACTGGCCACCAAGGAAGAGGCGCCGGAGTTTCTCGGCCGTCTTTCCGGCCGCGGTGTGCCGGTGCGCGGTATCTTCGTTTCCTCGGGCATCACGCTGATCTGCGTGGCGCTGAATTATTTTTTCCCGGGAAAAATTTTTATGTATCTGATGTCGGTGGCTACGATTGCGGCGACGATCAGCTGGATGGTCATAACGATCACGCATTTGAAGTTCCGCCGGCAATGCCGCCGGGAGGGGCGGGAAACGAAATTCCGGGCGCCGCTCTGTCCGGTGATCAATTATCTTTGCTTGGCGTTTTTGATCGGGATCTGGTTTTTCATGACGCAGATTCCGGACATGCGGCTGGCGGTCTGGCTTTTGCCGGTTTGGCTGCTGCTGCTTTGGGCGGGCTATCGGTTCCGCGAGTATCGGCGCGGATGAGCGGAGCTTAGCGCACGAGGCGGGAAATGGCACCGGCGAGGCCGGGCAGCGGAACCTGCTGCATGACGGCGCCGAGATCGAACGCCGCCTTCGGCATGCCGTATACGACGCTGGTCGCCTGATCCTGACCGAGCGTCAGCGCGCCCTGCTGACGCATGTGGAGAAGCCCTGCGGCGCCGTCGCGGCCCATGCCGGTCAGGATGACGCCGAGAGCCCGCGCGCCGATCTGGCTGGCTATGGAGTCAAACAGGACATCGACGGAGGGGCAGCAGCTGTGGACCGGCGGCCCGGGGCGGCAGTCGAGATAGATCCGGCCTTCGTGGCACCGGACGGTCATGTGGTGGTTTCCCGGCGCGATATAGACATGGTCCGGCTGAACCTCGTCGCCGGAAGCACCCTCTTTGATCGTCAGGACACATTCTTCGTTCAGGCGCTGCGACAGCAGCCGGGAGAACATCGGCGGGATGTGCTGGACGACGACGATCCCCGGCAGGGGCGGACGAAGCTGCGTCAATATGGCAGAGAGGGCTTCCGTGCCGCCCGTGGAGGAGCCGATGGCGATGATGCGGGTGTCCGGGCGCGGCGTCGGAAAAGTCTTTGGCTCCGGTGCTGCGCCCGGGCTGCGCGGCGCTGCCGGGGGGACCATGGCGGCATGCCACACTTCGCGCGTCACGATGGCGCCGGGGCCTACCATCTGTTCCTGCCCGGACGCGGCGTTGCGTTCGGGAGGACAGGAACAGATGAGCTTGGCCAGCTGGTCAAAGAAGGCGGCGCTGTTTTTTTCCGGCCCCGGTTTCGGCAGGTATTCGGCGGCGCCCATGTTCAGGGCGGTGTTCCGGCTGCCGGGAAGCAGTCCGTAGCTGATGACCGGCAGCTTCGGATGACGGCTGACGAGCAGCGGAAGAAACATGTTCCCGTCGACGGTGATGACTGCGAGGGAAAAGTTCAGAAGGATGAGGTTCGGCCGGAATAAGCCGATTTTGTTCCGGGCTTCCACCGGATCGCCGGCCTTTTCCAGCAGGCTGCCGGCGGGAAGGCGCTGCGCCAGCTCCCGTGTACAGGTGTCCTGAAAGAAGATGGAGTTGTCAATAATCAGTATTCGCAGTCCGCGCATGAAATCCCGTCCTCTCATCGTAGTATGGCCTTGTCCGTACCGTGTATTCAATATATTATTGTAACACAATCTACTTTGCGGTGAAAAGAAGGAAAATGACGGGCAATGTGGAAACTATAATCATACAGAACTTATCTATGGAAAGATCGTATCGGATTCAGAAAGAGATAGGAGTGTTGGCGAGATGAATCGAATCAGTACATGTTTTGCAGCGGCCGGGATTGCCGCTTCACTGTTTTTTGCTCAGGGGCAGGCGGACGCCATGATGGTCACAGGCATCAGCCAGAGTATGACGATTGCGGATAAGACGGTGACCGCATCGGATCAGGACGGGCAGAACATCAAGTTTGTCTCCGACGGACGTGTGCTGCGTCTTATGAGCGCCGACGGGACAAAGGATTTCCTGTCGTTCAACAGCTTTGACGGGCATTATACGGGAGTGAATTTTCAGGTGCGCGCCATCGAAACGACGGACCCGGGCATGCGTCTGTTTGAGATCATCGCCGTGCGCGGCGCACAGGACAAAAACTGTGGATATTGGCTGGTCGGCAAACATAACGGACTTTGGACGACATATATTTCGTGGAACAGCCTGTCGAATCTCGGATTCCGTGTGGATCGCTGGCATCGGATCGTTTCGCAGATCGTTGATCAGCAGCTGATTATCACGAGCACGGACGGCTACGGGCGGACGGACTTCCAGGCGCAGGCATTCTGGGACGCTTCCTGCCAGTGGTTCGGATTGAAAAAGATGTGACGATCGTTTCGATCGGATAAAAATAATAGTTGACAGGATGAGATCGATCCGCTATAATATATTTTGTCAGTCGCGCAAGCGGTTGGTTGTGCTGATTTAGCTCAGTTGGTAGAGCAGCTCATTCGTAATGAGCAGGTCGTAGGTTCAAGTCCTATAATCAGCTCCATAGTACATTCAAGACTCCCGGTGATCGGGGGTCTTTTTTTGCAGAAATTGGGCCGGACGGCAGGATTTTTCCCGGACGGCGAAGAAAAAAACGAAGAAACAAAGCATGGATGTTGCGGCAGATTTTAATCCAAATATAAAAATCAATTAATGACTTTGTCAACTATTTCTTTTATGATGGGAAAATGGAGATCATGGAGACATTGCGGGGAAACCTGCTCATTGAAGAAGGTGTTGGAATGAGGAATTGGTTGACGGCGATGGCGGTGTTTTTTCTGGTGTTGGCGGCGGCAGCGGCCGGTGAAGCGTCGCCGCAGCGCATTACGGCCACCGGGGTTTATGTGATGGGGGAGAATGATTCGCCCCGCATCGCGAAGGACGCGGCGCGGCAGGAAGCCATGCGAATCGCCGTGGAAAAGGCGGGCGTTTATGTGGAGAGTTATTCCCGGTCCGAGAATATGACGCTGACGGAAGACGATGTGCGCGTTTTATCCGGCGCGGTGCTGAAGGTGACTTCGGAGAAGGATGTGCCCGAGCTGCTGGGGAATGTCTGGCGCTATACCGTGACATTGACCGCAGAAATCGATCCGGATAAGATGGATCTCAAAGCGATGATGCAGAAGCGCGAGGAATTGGAAAAGCTGCAGAAGGAGAGGGATGATCTGCGCAAGCAGAATGAGGAGCTGCTGGAAAAATACAAGGAGGCCGCCGGTTCGGAAAAGGATCGGCTGGGGACAAAGCTGGAAAAACAGTATACGCTGGGGCAGATTTTTGATCGCTGCGTGTCTTTGATTCAGCGCGGCGAGCATCAGACGGCGGTTCGTGAGCTGACGGCCGTGATCGGGGACCGGTCGGTTACGGACAGCCCGCTGGCATACGCTTATTATCTGCGCGGCCGGGCTTATTATGAGCAGCATGCGGAGCGGCGGGCGCTGGAGGATTTCAATGAAACGCAGCGTATTCCGCATGATGACGGCGTGTATCCGGTCTGGCGCGCGCATTATTACCGCGGCAGGATTTATTACGATCGCGGGCGCTGGCAGGATGCCTGTGAGGAGCTTCGGCTGGCATGGGATGCGTCGGGGCATAATGATCCGGAGATCGGCGCCGCCCTGCGCCGCGCCGAGGCGAAGGCTCATCCCGCGGAGGCGGCGCCGTCCGGTCATGGCGTGGACTGGGGGAAAATCATCGGTGAAATCATCGACGGAACCATCAACAGCCGGCGGAGCCGCCATCTCATGCCGGAGCAGCCCGCCTTTCGCCTGACCGAGAGGGAGGGCTGCCGGAACAGGATGCGTTGAGCGTGGAAAGCGATTCAAGAGAGAAGAGGAGAGGTTATGCTGGAGTTTTGGCGGGAGCAGGGAGTTTCCGAGGCGCTGCTGCGCGGTGTGGAGGAATATCGCCGCCGGTATCCGTGGCAGGGCGGCCGCGGCCTGGCGCGTCCGAGGTACCCGTATTACGGCCGGGAGGTGCTGGAAGCGGCGGCCGCTGCTATGCTGGCCGGGGAAAATCTGCTGTTGGCCGGGCCGAAGGCCACGGGGAAAAATGTGCTGGCGGAGACGCTGGCGGCGGCCTTCGGGCGTCCGGACTGGAATGTTTCGTTTCATATCAATATGGATGCCGCTTCTTTGCTGGGAACCGATACCTTTCGCGACGGAGCGGTCGTATTCCGGCCGGGGCCGGTTTATGCCTGCGCTTCGGCGGGCGGTTTTGGCATTCTCGATGAGATCAATATGGCGCGCAATGAGGCGCTGGCTGTTCTTCATTCGCTGCTGGACTTTCGCCGGATTCTCGATGTGCCGGGACAGGGGAGGCTGCAGCTTCATCCGGCCGCGCGGTTTGTCGCAACGATGAATCACGGCTATGCGGGAACGCGCGAACTCAACGAAGCGCTGGCCTCGCGCTTCGTGGTGCTGCAGATGCCGCCGCTTGACGGGGAAGGTCTGGAAAAGCTGCTCGGTGCGGAGTTCCCGCGCCTGAGCGGAAAGGGACGGGCTTTGTTTGCCGGGCTTTTCCTCGATTTGCGGCAGAAGTATGAGAATGCGGAGATTTCCGGCAAGGCTGTGGATCTGCGCGGCCTTCTGGACGCATTGCGCCTTGCAGAGCTCGGGCTTCCGGTGCGTCGGGCGCTGGATATGGGCATTACGAATAAATGCTTTGACGAAGAGGAGCGGAATCTGGTGGCGGACAGCATCTCGCTGCGGATTTCTCCGCATATGATGGGCGAAGCGCTGTTTGCGCGCTGATCCGCCGGGAGGATCGTCATGGAAGAGATTTGGGGACGCGGCACCCGTCAGCGCCGGGCGCTGAATATGGTCTGGACGGCGGCGGGGGAGTACGGCTTCCTTCCGGATTTTCTGGCGTTTCACAGGGACGGCAGTCCGGATCTTTATCTGAACTCGGTGGTCGGGTTTGCGCACAGGTTTTACGATCAGCAGCTGCTGCATGCGTATGTCTGCCGGCTCGATGAGTCGCTGCTGCGGGAATTGTTTTCGGATATTTTGTGGCTGGGGATAGAGCATGCCGTATATGACCGTGAACTCCCGCAGCGGCCGGTGATGGCCGACCTGCGCCGGGAGCATGCCCGCCGCTTTCTGCTGGATCAGGAGGATCTGCCGATGCAGCAGCTGATGATGCGCAGCGAGCTGATTCATACGCTGAAGGCAGGCCGCTGCCGCGAGGTGCTGACGGGAAGGCCGGGCATACGGAATCCCTGGGATAAAGCCTTGTATGAGGCGCTGAAGTATCCGGGCCGCCTTACTACGGAAGAAATCATCGGACACACGGAGGATGTTCTCCGGCGTTTTTTCGTCTTTCGCTTTGCCGATCTTCGTCATCGGCGCGTCTGGCATATTTCGCTGGGCAGCCGGCTGAATGCCTGGCTGCGCCGTATTCTGCCGGCAGAGCAGCGCCGCGGGGCCGGCATGCGGCGTCTTCAGGCGGCGCTTCCGGCGGAGCATGGCGGGGCGCTTCCGGCGGAAACGTTTCGCGGATGGGACGGAAGCGCTGGCGCGCAGCGGGCTTTGGCGGAGGTTCGCCAGACCTTCGGCAATCCTCTTTTCAGCGAAACGAAACGCCTCCAGATTGAGCGGGAGCTTTGCGTCGGCGCACATCGCCGCGCGCAGCTCTATTTTGCCCGCGGCGGGAAAAATGAAGCCGGAAGCCATGCGGCGAACCGGGCGTTTTTTGCGGCGAACCGGACCCGTTACCGGCTGGCGATCCGCCAGCTGCGCCGCAGGGTGCAGAGCAGCCTGTCCGTCTGTCGTCAGCCTGTGGAGCTTCGCGGGAAGACCGGATGCTTTCGTCCCGGACTCGTCTGGCAGGCCCTGAAACAGAATGACAGCCGGGTCTTTACTCTGCGGCGCGAGTGCAGCAGGGCATCGTTTGATGTCATGCTGCTGCTCGACGCCTCCGAATCGAGAGTCGGCCAGCAGGCGCTGATCGCTTCGCAGGCCTATGCCATCGCGTCGGCCCTTTGCCTGTGCCATATACCGGTTCAGGTTGTATCGTTCTGTAGTACCCACGGCGTTACGGTGTTCTGTCAGCTCAAGGCATTGGAAGAGGAAAGCTGTGAGGGGATTTTCGATTATTCGGCGCAGGGCTGGAACCGTGACGGACTGGCTCTTGCCGGGGCGGAGCGGATGCTGCGGCAGGAGGGACGTTCCTCGCTGATGCTCGTTCTGACTGACGCCCGGCCCGGCGACGATCTGGGGCTTTCGGCGGACGGTCTCCGGCCGGGCCGCCGTTATATGGGCGAGTCAGCCGTGCAGGATGCCGCTGCCGCCGCGCGGACGCTGCGCCGTCATGGGGTGAAACTGGTCGGACTGATCAACAGCGTTTTGCCGGAAGCGGTGACGGGGCCTGCGGTGCGGGAGATTTACGGGAAGGACAGCGCCCGCATTGAGGAAATCGGCCGTCTTTCCCGGACTGTCGGCACATGGATCGTGCGCCAGATCGGGCAGGATGCCGGCTGACTTGATTTTTTCAGAAAAACAGGGCAGAATAGAATAAGCTGTTTGGGGGAGAATATCGTTTGAGGAACAGGGGGGGATGAGAGAATGCAAATCTATCAGATGCGGCAGACGTCGGTACTGGCCGTGGATGGCAGCGGGGAGGCTCTTCGGAAGCTTCGGCAGATCTTGTCCTCGCGCGTTACCTTTACGGGGCTGTCGGCGGGAAGGGAGCTGCTGACGTATCTGAGATGGAATGCTGTGGATCTGGTGTTGCTTTCGACGGCGCTTCCGGACAGCGATGGCTTTGAGCTGCTGCGCTGTATCCATGAGGATGAGAAGCTGCGAAGCATTCCGGTCATCATGATGACGACGGATCAGAGTCAGAAGGCCGAAGCGGCCATTACTATGGCCGGTGCGTTTGATATTATCCGCAAGCCGTTTGTGCCGATCATCGTGGTCAAAAAAGTCGAGCAGGTATTGGAGCTGGAGTATCTGCACCGCCATCTGCGCAGTGAGGTCCGGCGGCAGACAAAGCTCGCTGAGGAGCGGCTGGAATCCAGCCGGCGGCTGTTCGGGCAGATGGTCATGGCGCTGTCGGAGACGATCGATGCCAAGGATGCGTATACGCGCGGCCATTCGCGCCGGGTTGCCCGCTATGCCCGCATGATCTCCGCCAGAATCGGCTGGCAGAACGAGGAGAAAGTGAAAATTTATCAGATGGGCCTGCTGCATGATATTGGCAAGATCGGCGTGCCGGAGGCGATCATCAATAAGCCGGACCGCCTTACGGAAGAGGAGTATGCGAAGATTCGCGAACATACGGTGATCGGCTCGAAGATTCTGGGACAGGTCGAGGAGTTTCCGGAGCTGGCTATTGGCGCCCGTTCGCATCATGAGCGCTTTGACGGCCGGGGCTATCCGGACGGGATGGCCGGCGAGGCCATTCCGGTTTATGCGCGCATTATCGCCGTGGCGGATTCTTACGATGCTATGACATCGCGGCGCAGCTACCGCGATATTCTGCCGCAGCATGTGGCGCGTGAGGAGCTTCTGAGGGGCGCGGGATCGCAGTTTGATCCGCGCTTCGTGAAGGTCATGGTGCAGATTATCGATGAGGATGTGGATTATCTGCTGCATGAGCACGATCAGGAGGAAGATCAGATACGGACAGCGATACAGGCGGGACAGCCGGGGTAAAAAAACCGGCTGTTTTCTTTTTGCTTGACATATACCCATATAGGGTATATGATACCGGCATAGGGTATATGAAGACAGGAGGTGAACCGGATGGAAGCGGACGGAAAGAGAACGGGCTGCTGTCAGGAGGTAAGACATAAGTTCCGGGACCGGAACGGCGAGGAATATCAGTGCCTGATCCGGCGGCTGAACCGAATCGAGGGGCAGATTCGCGGGATTCACAAGATGGTGGAGGACGACCGGTACTGCGTGGATATCCTGACACAGGTCAGTGCGGTGCAGGCTGCGCTGCATGCGTTTACCAAGGAGCTGTTGAATCGTCATATTCACAGCTGTGTGGTCGAAGATATCCGCGCCGGTCATGACGAGGCAGTGGACGAGCTTTGCGCGCTGCTGCAGAAGGTGATGAAATGAGCGCGGGGATGAGAAAGGAGCGGCGATGAAAAAGGAGAAATTTGAAGTCACCGGCATGACCTGTTCGGCGTGTTCGTCGCGGGTTCAGCGGGCAGTGGAGAAGCTTGTGGGAACCCGCGCGGTTCAGGTGAATCTGCTGACGGGCAGCATGCAGCTGGAATTTGACGAGAAAAAGACGAGTGAGGCGGCGATCATCGCTGCGGTAAAGCAGGCGGGGTACGGCGCGTCCCTCCCGGGCAGGGCGGACGCGCCGGCTGCGCCGGAGAAGAATGTGTCCGAGCGGCAGGCGGAGGAGCTGTATTCCCGGCTGTGGCGTTCGGTGCTGTTTCTGCTGCCGGTTCTGTATCTTTCCATGCACAGCACGGTTCTTGCATGGCTGGGCCTCCCGGTGCCGGAACTCGTGCGGGAGGTTTTTGACGGTCCGGAAAACGCGGTCAGCTTCGCCTTTGCGCAGTTTTTGCTGGTGCTCCCCATCATGTATCTGAACCGCAGGTTTTATATCGTGGGGTTCCGCACCTTGCTGCAGGGCGCGCCCAATATGGACACGCTGGTCGGCATGGGCTCGATGGCCTCGGCGCTGTTTGGCGTTTTTGCGATTTTCCGCATGGGCTGGGGTCTGGGGCATGGCGATATGGAGCTGGCGGCCGGCTACAGCAGGAATCTTTATTTTGAGTCGGCCGGCATGATTGTCACGCTCATCACGGTCGGTAAATATCTGGAGGCTCGCGCCAAGCGGCAGACCGGGCGGGCGCTGGAAGCGCTCATGGATCTCGCGCCGAAGCAGGCGACGGTTCTGCGTGATGGCACGGAGACGGTCGTTCCGGTGTCTGAACTGGCGGCCGGCGATACGGTCGTAGTGCGTCCCGGCGAGCAGATTCCTGCAGACGGAACGATTTTGTATGGATCGACAAGCGTCGATGAGTCGGCTATTTCCGGCGAGAGCATGCCCGTCGCGAAGGCGGCCGGCGATGCGGTCATTTCCGCGACGATCAATCAGACCGGATTTATCCGGTTCCGCGCGGACCGCGTCGGCGAAGATACGACGATCCGTCAGATCATCCGGCTGGTCGATGAGGCCAGCGCCTCGAAGGCTCCGATTGCGCGTATGGCGGACCGGATCGCCGGGGTATTCGTTCCGGCGGTGATGCTTGTGGCCGCGATAACCGGTGCGGTCTGGCTGGCGCTCGGCGCGGGGACGGAGTTCGCGTTTTCTTCGGCGATTGCGGTTCTCGTGATTTCCTGTCCCTGTGCGCTCGGACTGGCGACGCCGGTGGCCATCATGGTCGGCACGGGCAAGGGTGCAGAAAACGGGATTCTGATCAAGTCGGGGGAAGCGCTCGAAAGGGCCCATGACATCGATACGGTGGTCATGGATAAAACCGGTACGATCACGGAAGGGCGGCCGCGGGTCACTGCGGTGGACCCGTTTGGCATGGACGAGGCGCTGTTCCTTGCGGCAGCGGCGGGATTGGAGCAGGGCAGTGAGCATCCATTGGCTGAGGCGGTTACGTCGTATGTGGCGGCAAGGGGAATCGCGCCGCAGCCGATGGAGCATTTTGAAGCGATCGCCGGACGCGGCGTCCGGGCGGAGTCGTCCGGTGCGGTCTGGCTGGCCGGCAATGCGGAGTTTTTGCGGGAGCAGGGCATCGATATGACTCCGTATGAACAGCGGCTGAACGCGCTGGCCGATTCGGGATGCACGCCGCTTTTGTTTGCCTGCGGCGGAACGGCTGCCGGCCTCATCGGCGCGGCGGATGTGGAAAAGCCGACGAGCGCCGGGGCCATCCGACGTTTCCGGCAGATGGGCATCGATGTGATCATGCTGACGGGAGACAATGCCCGCACGGCGGAAGCGATCCGCCGCCGTCTGGACATCCCGCGGGTGATCGCCGGCGTGCTGCCGCAGAACAAGGCGCAGCATATCGCTGCGCTGCAGGCTGCCGGACATAAGGTGGCGATGATCGGCGACGGCATCAATGATGCGCCGGCACTGGCGCAGGCGGATGTCGGCATCGCGATCGGCGCGGGGACGGATGTGGCCATCGAAAGCGCCGATGCGGTGCTGATGCGCAGCGATCTTTTGGATGCAGTCAGTGCGGTGAGGCTTTCCCGAGCCGTGATCCGCAACATCCGGCAGAATCTGTTCTGGGCGTTCTTTTACAATGTGGTCTGTATCCCGCTGGCCGCGGGCGTGTTTTTCCCGTCCTTCGGCCTTCGGCTTTCGCCGATAGCCGGCGCTGCGGCCATGAGCCTGTCCAGCGTCAGCGTGTGCCTCAACGCTCTGCGCCTGCGCCGGTTCCGCCCGGACGCGCTGCCGCAGACAGAACAGCAGGAAAAAGAAGGAAGAATTCAGAAAGAGGAGTGCAGTATGGAAACAACATTGAACATTCAGGGTATGATGTGTGCGCATTGCCAGAAGCATGTAACCGAGGCTTTGTCGGCGATGCAGGGCGTCTGCGAGGTCCATGTGGATCTTGAGCAGGGCACGGCGAACGTCAGGGCCGACCGGGATATCCCGCGGGCAGAGTTTCAGAAGGTCATAGAGGAAGCTGGCTACGAGCTTGTCGGTTGATCCCTTGCGGGCGGCGCTTTCCCAAAGAGGCAGGCGCCGCTTTTTCGTTGTTTTTTCCGGCGGATATGATACAATAAAAAGAACAGGAAAGGTGGTTTTTTCATGAAAAAATATATCGCTGCAGCAGCGCTGATCGTTCTGCTCCTCTCCGGTACGGCGATGGCCGCTTCGCCGGATGCCGCGGCTTTTTCGGGGGAACAGGATATCGCTGGAAAATGGGTAGACACGATGCTGGTGAAACGGGACTCTTCCGCGGCATTGAAACTGATGGCCGGCGATGCGCAGAAAGAGATAGACAAGGCGAAGCTCAATACACTGAGCGGCGATATCGCCAGCCGGCTGGGACAGCTGAAGGAACGCCGGTTTGTGAGCTGGACCCGTTTCGATCAGGCGGATCAGATGATCTATCTCATGACCTTTGAAAAGGAACCGGCTGTGCGCTGCGCGCTGCTCTTTGACAAGAAGGGCCAGCTGCAGAATTTTGCGCTGACGCCGCTCAAGGAGAAGGCGGAGAAGCCGGCTGCGAAAAAGAAATAAGCGAAAGCGGATGGAGCAGGAAAGAAGCTTCGCCGTCTCCCTGACCGGGAGCACGGCGGGATCTTTCCTGTTTTTTGATACACATGATATAATAATACAATCAAGAGTATCAGAAATGAGGCGGTACAGATGAGACGCGGAGAGCGTATTTACCAATACATCAGGGAACAATCCACAAAGTATACCAAGGCGCAGCTGAAGGGGACAGTCGGACTGGACGCGCAGGAAATCGCGGCGGCGCTGGACATTCTGCGGAATAATGTTTCCAAGGAGCTCAATGAGCTGCATCGTCAGGGGCGGATTGTGAAGTTTTCGGGGCGGCCGGTGCGGTATTTCGACCGGGATGCGCTGGAAACGCTGCTTCATACGGATTTCGGGCCGAAGCCCTGCATTTTCCGCGATATCGATGAGTGCCGGAAACTGAGCGGCGATGAGGAGGAATCGAATCCGTTCGCGCATTTGATCGGCGCGGACCGGAGCCTCAAACGGCAGGTGGAGCAGGCCAAGGCGGCGATCCTCTATCCGCCGGACGGCCTGCATACGCTGATCGTCGGCCAGACCGGCGTGGGCAAGACTTTGTTTGCGCATCTGATGTTTTCCTATGGCAAGGTAATGCACCGCTTTGCCGAGGACGCGCCCTTTGTGACATTTAATTGTGCGGATTATTACAATAATCCGCAGCTGCTGATCTCCCATGTGTTCGGCCATATCAAGGGCGCCTTTACCGGAGCGGATTCGTCCCGGGCGGGGCTGGTGGAGGAGGCGGACGGCGGCGTTCTGTTCCTCGATGAGATTCACCGCCTCCCGCCGGAAGGCCAGGAGATGATCTTTTATTTCATGGATACGGGATCGTTCAACCGGCTCGGAGAGACGACCCGCAGCCGCCATGCCAAAGTGCTCATCATCGGCGCGACGACGGAAGATCCGGATTCAGCGCTGACCAAGACCTTCGTGCGGCGCATCCCGAACATCATCACGATCCGTCCGCTAGCGGAACGCACGCTGGAGGAAAAGCTCGATATCCTGAAGCTGCTGTTCATGGATGAGGCGCAGCGTGTCAAAAAGCCGATCCGCATCAGCGTGGAGTCGGTCAAAGCGCTGATCGGCAGCATCGGCGGCGGCAATGTCGGCCAGCTGAAATCGAACATCAAGCTGCTCTGCGCGCAGGCGTTTCTCAATGGCATCGACAATCCGAACTACATTGAAGTGGATTTTAAGATGCTGCCGCCGAACGTCAAGGACGGGCTGCTGACCCTGTCGGCGAACCGGCAGGCCCTGACGGAGCTCACGAAGTATGTCAGCGAGCCGCTGGTCGTATCGCCGCCGGGCGGCTCGTTTCAGATGGAGGATGATGCGTCCGGCAGCGAGAACGGCTTCAACCTGTATCAGGTGGTTGAGGACAAGGTGGCATTGCTCAAGGGCGAGGGGATCAGCGATGATCTGATCAAGCAGATCGTCGCCACGGATGTCAATGTCTATGTCAAGGATCTGTATAACAAAAAGCATTCGGTCAATATGACGACGCGTGAGCGGCTGCTGAAAATCGTCGATGCTTCGCTGGTTGATTTTTCGGAGCAGATTTCCCTTTATGTGCAGAAGCGCATGAACCGCAGCTACCGCGACCGGTTCCTCTATGCGTTCAGCCTGCACTTGTCGGCCTTTTTGAAGCGGGCCAAGTCCAACGAAGCCATTACGCATACGGAGATCGAGGGCGCAGTGCGGCAGGACTCGGAATGCCAGCAGGTTGCCGGAGAAATCGGCCGTCTGATCGAGAACCATTACCATATCAAGGTGCCGGCTAACGAAATCGAATATATTGCGCTGCTGCTGGAATCGGCGGATGATGAGGACGATTCAGATGAAAAGGTCACCATTCTCGTGGCGACGCATGGGAAAAGCACGGCCAGCTCCATGGTCGATGTGGCGCAAAAGCTGTTCAGCTCGATGGATACGAATATCATCGCCGTGGATATGCCGCTGGAGGTCGGGCCGCAGGAGATCTTTGACAAGACCGCGGCGATGCTGCGGTCCATGAGCTGCCGGAAGGGCGTGCTGATCCTGGCGGATATGGGCTCGCTCTGCAACATCGGCGCCATGCTGTCGGAAAAGCTGAAGATTCCGGTCCGGACGCTGGACATGGTATCGACGCCATTGATTCTGGAAGCGATGCGCAAGGTGGACATCGCCGGCATGGATCTGGACGGCATTTATGAGTCGCTGCGCAGCTTTAAGGGGTATGAAGCCGTCGATACCGCGGAGGAAGAACATCCTGCGGGCGGCAGCCCCGAGGCGATCATTACGATCTGCTCGTCCGGTCAGGGCGCGGCGCTTAAGCTGAAAACGCTGGTCGAGGATGTCCTGCATCATGCGGGGCGGGCGATGGAGGTCCTTCCTGTCGGCCTGTCGCGGCTGGAGGAAAGGCTGGAAGAGATCAGCCGGACCTATCGCATCGTGGCGGCCGTCGGCATGAAAAAGCCGAAAATGGACATCCCGTTTATCCCGCTGGAGCAGCTGATCGACGGTTCGGGCGAACAGCTGCTGACGGAGCTGGTGCTGGATCGGCGCGTGACCATGACGCCGCAGCGCCGGAGCAATCTGGTGGTGCAGAAGCTGTGCGAGGAGTCCCTGCAGAAATTCCTGACCTATCTGAATCCGGCCAAGGTGATGGGCGTTTTGATGGAGTTCGATTACCGGCTGGAAAAGACGCTGGGCATCCGCCTGTCCAACCCGCTCCGCATCCGCCTGCTCGTTCACTGCGGCTGTGCTTTGGAGCGCATTGTCACGCGCAGCCCGCTGGTCTATAAGGGCGACAGAGGGCAGCTCGATGAGCGCAAGCTGTCGGCGGTCCGGGAGGCCGTCAGAGTATTCGATGATACGCTGAAGCTGCGCGTTGATGAGGATGAAATCTGCTTTATGGCAAATATGATCTGATAAAAAACGATACGATACAATACACTATGGCGAAAAAACGAGCCATAGTGTATTTTTATTTTCCTGAATTTCGTTTCAGATCGTATCAAACTGTATCATAACAGGATAAAAAGTGTATCAGAATCATAATTATAGTATTAAACGGGAGAAAACTCGAATAGAAAACGCGGAAAGAATAGCGAAAGCGGGAGGTTTCGTTTTGATACACAAAGTTGGCACGCTGATTGCAATATATAGAGGCTGTAAGTGCAAAAGCCATAAAGACGAAGGTTTTTTGGAACGTGAGGACAAGGGGGTATTGTGATGTTTGGTATTATTGTAGGGACGCACGGGCGCTTTGCCGAAGAACTGGTGAAGTCCTGTGAGATGATCTGCGGCGAACAGAAGAATGTCCGCGCAGTCACGCTGGTTCCGGGCGAGGGACCGGATGATGTCGTCGCCAAATATGAGGCGGCGATCGGCGAGCTTGACTGCGGGGGCGGCGTGCTGTTTTTGAACGATTTGTTCGGCGGCAGCCCGTACAACGCGGCCTGCCGGCTGGTCATCAGCAACGAAAAGTATGGAATCGTGACGGGGGTCAATCTGCCGATGCTCATCGAGATGTGCAGCGCGCAGATGATCGACGACGGTTCAGACATTCAGGCATTGATGGAGAAGGCGGTGGAGGCCGGAAAGAACGGCACGCAGACATTCCACGCCAGCCAGATTTCTGAGGATGAGGAGGACGATTTATAATGAATATCGTATTAGCAAGAATTGATGACCGCCTGATTCACGGGCAGGTCGCAACGGTCTGGTCCAAGGTGACGAACTGCCAGCGCATCATTGTCTGTGACGATGAGGTGGCAAAGGATACGATCCGCGCCACATTGCTGAAGCAGGTCGCTCCGGCAGGCATCAAGTCGCATGTCGTCGATCTGGACAAGGCCATCCGGGTCTACAACAACCCGAAATATGAAAACGACCGCTGCCTGCTGCTTTTCACCAATCCGTCCAGCGTTCTTTATCTGGTCGAGCATGGCGTGGACATCAAGAGCATCAATATCGGCGGCATGAGCTTCCATGAGGGCAAGCATCAGATCACGGGCGCGGTCTCGGTGGATGATAAGGACATCGAGGCGTTTAAGAAACTCAATGAAAAGGGCATTGAGCTGGAGATCCGCAAGGTGGATACCGATAAGAAAGTTATGCTGATGGATGTCCTGAAATAAGGGCATGATCATAGCCGGAACGCATTGGGGGGTGTTCCGGCAGGAATCCAATGTTTTATTACATAATGGAGGGAAACATAATGGAACTTAGTAGTATTCAAATCATTGCTGTATTCATTGTATCAGCAGTCGCCGGTATGGGCTCGGTTCTGGATGAGTTCCAGACCCATCGTCCGCTCATTGCCTGCACACTCACCGGTCTTATTCTCGGAGATATCACGACGGGTATCATCATCGGCGGTACGTTGGAAATGATCGCTCTTGGCTGGATGAATATCGGCGCTGCCATGGCGCCGGATGCGGCTCTGGCTTCCGTGATTTCGACCATTCTCGTCATTGCCGGACATCAGTCCATCGGCGCCGGCATTGCGATCGCGATGCCGCTGGCTGCCGCCGGACAGGTTCTGACCATCCTCTGCCGTACGCTTACCGTCGCGTTCCAGCACAAGGCGGACAGCTATGCGGAAGAAGGAAATCTGCGCGGCATTGATATCTGCCACATCGGCGCACTGCTCATTCAGGCGCTGCGCGTTTCCGTTCCTTCTACGCTTGTTGCCATGTATATCGGCACGGGCGCCGTACAGGCTATGCTCGATGCCATTCCCCCGGTCATCACGGGCGGCCTGCAGGTAGCCGGCGGATTTATCGTCGTCGTCGGTTATGCGATGGTCATCAACATGATGGGCGCCAAATACCTCATGCCGTTCTTCTTCCTCGGCTTTGTCGTCGCCGCATTCACGACGTTCAACCTCGTTGCTCTCGGCGTGATCGGCCTTGTCGCCGCAATCGTCTACATCCAGCTGAATCCGAAATATCAGCAGGTCGCCGCAGCGCCGGCAGCTGCATCTTCGGGCGCTGACGATGATCTGGACGATGAACTGGACTGATTGAGAGCAGAGGAGGAATTAACAATGGAAAAGAAACTTACTTCAAGTGATTTTTTCTGGACGTTTGTCCGTTCGAATTTTCTGCAGGGCTCCTGGAACATGGAACGCATGCAGGCGCTGGGCTATGCCTTCGGTATGGTGCCGATTCTTCGCCGTCTCTATGAAGGCGAGGAGCTGAAAAAGGCGATGAAGCGCCACCTTGAGTTCTACAACACCCAGCCGTTCGTCACGGCGCCGATTATCGGCATCACGGCGGCACTGGAGGAGAAACGCGCCAATGGTGCGGACATCCCCGACGGCGTAATCAACGGCATCAAGGTCGGTATGATGGGCCCGCTGGCCGGCGTCGGCGACCCGATTTTCTGGGGCACGCTGCGTCCGATCACGGCGGCTCTCGGCGCTTCGTTTGCCATCAGCGGCAGCCTTGCCGGCCCGATTCTTTTCTTTGTGCTCTTTAATGTGATCCGTCTGGCGATCCGCTGGTACGGAATCAAATACGGCTATGATAAAGGTACGGATATCGTGCAGGATGTGGCCGGCAACAAGCTGCAGAAGCTCACGGAGGGCGCATCGATCCTCGGCCTGTTCGTCATGGGCGCGCTGGTCAACAAATGGACGTCGGTCAATATCCCGGTGGTCGTGTCACAGATCACCAACGCGAAGGGCGAGGTCGTCACGACGACCGTTCAGACCATCCTCGATCAGCTGATGCCGGGCCTTGTTCCGCTGCTTATGACGTTTGCCTGCATGGCGCTTCTGAAGCGGAAGGTCAACGCGATCTGGATCATCTTCGGACTGTTCGCTGTCGGTATTATCTGCTATGCGCTCGGCATCATGAACGTCAAATAATTACATCGTTTCTCACCGTAAAGGGGCTGATTTTCAGCCCCTTTTTCGTTGGAACTACTTTACATTTATGATGGAGTTTCGTAAAATAAAGTAGTATGGTTGGATCATAAAGATTTATCTGTTTTTATAGGAGAGATGGTTCCATGATCAAAAAAGCAATTGCCGTAATGACTTCTGGCGGAGACAGCCCGGGAATGAACGCGGCTGCACGCGCTGTGGTCCGCACTGCCCTGTATGAAGGCGTGAAGGTCTACGGCATCAATAACGGTTATGCTGGGATGATCAGCGATGATATTGTTCCTCTGACCAGCCGCAGCGTCAGCGATCTGATCCAGCGCGGCGGCACGTTCCTCGGGACGGCCCGCAGCATGGAGTTCAAGACGCCGGAAGGCCGGAAGAAGGGCTATGACAATCTGGTGAAGCGCGGCATCGAGGGCCTGGTTATCATTGGCGGCGACGGGTCGCTGACCGGCGGCTCGCTGCTCAGTAAGGAAACGGGTCTGCCGATTGTCGGCCTGCCGGGTACGATCGACAATGACGTTTGGGGAATGGATTATACCATTGGCTGCGATACGGCGGCGAATACGATTGTCGATGCGATCAACAAGCTCCGGGATACGGCTTCGGCTCACCGGCGCATCATGCTCGTCGAGGTCATGGGCCGGAATTCCGGCTGGCTGGCCATGATGGCCGGTATCGCCGGCGGCGCGGAGTATGTACTGGTCCCGGAGGTCAAGTACGATCTCGATGATATGTGCCATGAGCTCAAGGCCATGTATGATGCGGGCAAGCGCTACAGCATCATCGTGGTGGCGGAAGGCGCGGCCTCCGCTGTAGGCCTCGGGAAAATCGTCGAGGAAAAGACGGGAATCGATACGCGCGTGTCGGTGCTCGGCCATATTCAGCGCGGCGGTTCGCCGACGGTGGAGGACCGGATGAAGGCGTCGATGCTCGGAGAGAAGGCGGCGCTGGCCATCATTTCGGGAGCAACCAATATCGTATTCGGCTTTAATGAAGGAAAAGTCGTCAGCGTCAATTTGTTTGATGCTGTGAACAATAAGAAGACCCTGGATCCGGAACTGGTGAGACTGGCCCGCGTCCTGGCTTGAGGAACAATGAAGTCCGGCCCCACCTGACAGTTGGTGGGGCTGTTTTTTGCAGAAAGAGGTTGCGGCGCGTGCGGACCATGAGGAAAAGAGGAAACAACGGCATAGCGAAATGGCAGGAAAGCGGTGTTTTTCTGGCTGCCGGTCTGCTGATGGTGCTGCTGCCTGTTTTTGCGGCAGGGCTGGAAGGCTGCTGTTACTGGCAGTCTGCGGCAGCGGACGGACCGATGCGGCCGCTCTTTTTTCAGGACATTGCCTGCATGGCAAATCTGCCGCTGGCTCTGTTTATGATCCTCCTCCTGATGATGTATTATACCAGTCCGATGGCGCCGCGGCGCCTTTACCGGCAGCTCATTGCCTTTTTGGTGCTTTTTCAGGTATGGATGCTCTGCGCCTCGCTGGCCCGCGGGGCTTCGGATGCTGCGGGGATCTTCCTGTTCCGTGCGGCGACCTATCTTTTGCCGGCCATGGCGAATATGGTGATTTATCAGATCATCGACCGTCCGTACCGGCGGCTGGTCTGGCTGACGGTGCTGGCTTATCTCGGCCTGTTTCTGCTGGCTGCGGCGGCGGAGTTGGCCGGCTTTCGCGGGCTGGAGCGCGGTCTGCCGGCCTTTTATCTGCTGGTCTTTGCACTGGAGCCGGTGGTTGGGTATCGCGTCCTGTGTGCCGCCTTTCAGGGAAACCGCTACTGCCGGGCTGTCCTTCTGCCGCTGGCCGGGATCCTGGGCGCCGGGATGCTGGACGGCGCGGCTCTGCAGTTTCACTGGCTGAGGGCCGACGGCTATGCCCTGCCGTATGTTTCCTTCACTTTGCCGGTGTTCGTTCTGTTTCTGGTTCGCCAGCAGATTCGGCGGGAGCGTTCGCTTACCCTGCGGACCGCCGGTCTGGAGGATGCTGTGGCGGAGGCTGTGGCGCGTTCGGAGCTGGACGCGCTGACCGGCTGTTACAACAGGAACCGGCTGGATGCGGCGCTCGATCAGGAGATTCGGCTGCATGGACAGGCGGCCGGATGTTTTTCCGTGGTCATGATGGATATCGACTGGTTCAAGCAGGTTAACGATCAGTATGGACATGACGCCGGCGACCGCGTGCTGGCTTCCTTTTCGGAACGGATCCGCAGCCGGATCAAGCGGACGGATGTGTTTGTCCGCTGGGGCGGCGAGGAGTTCGTGCTGATCTGCCGCGGCTGCGGCCGGGAAGAGGCCGGCCGGATGGCGGAGCGGCTGCGCCGGGAGGTAGAGAGGGCGGATCTTCTTTTCCCGCGGCGCATTACCTGCAGCATGGGCGTTGCCGTCTGGCACGGGGACGGCGATACGGCGGAGAAGCTGATGAAGCGGGTGGATGAAGCGCTGTATGAAGCCAAGCGGAGCGGCCGGAACCGGGTGTGCTGCGAGCCGCAGACGATCCCGGATGAGACGCTGCAGCTGGTTTGAGTATTTCCATAAGCTGCAGTAAGCGGCGCGGGCTGAGTGAAGAGATGGATGTTGTGGCGGATACGGGAGACGAAATGATGAAATGGTTCGGGAGAGCGGCGGTGCTGCTGTTTTTCTGCTGCATGGCGGCGATGGGAGCGGTGCGCGGTGAAGCCGCTGCTTTGACCGGCAGCGTGGTTTATCAGGCTGTCCCCGACGGGGAGACGCTGCCCGCCGAAGAGGACTGGAAGCCTGACGAAGATCTGTCTGCTCCGGTGCAGTCCGGGGGCCGCTGGCTCTGGCTTTCCATTCCTATAGCGGATAAATTTCCGGACGAGAATACCTTTTTTTTTTCCACGGAGGGACAGGCTGTCCGTATTTGGATGGATGGTGCGCTCATTTATTCCGACGGAGTGATGGGTCCTGTCCGGCCGTTCGGCCATGGATATCGCTGGCACCGGGTCGTCCTTCCCGCTTTCAACGGAACCTCGCGGCTTCTGGTGCAGTTGTATGCGGATCATCCGTATGAGCTGGGACGGCTGGGGGATTTCAGTCTGGCTTCGGAAGAAACGCAGATGATGCGCGTGTTTACCGAAGATATTCCCTATGCGGCGTCACTTCCCGTCTGCGTGCTGATGATTGCCGTTATGAGTATGTATTATTTCAATCAGCTGGCCTGGAAACGTCTGAATATCCATCTGATTCTTCTGCTGCTGGTCCTGATCGTGTGGATGGTCAGTCTGTCGCAGGTCAGGCAGCTTCTGCTGGACTGGCCGGTGTTCTGGCGGGAGCTTTCCCTTTTTCTGCTCTTTCTGATCCCTGTGACGGCCGATATGGTGCTGTATGAGATTGTAGAGCTGGATCTGAAGCGGAGGATTCTGCAGGTCGTCGGCGCCTATTCTGCCTTGACGGCGCTGGCCCTGCTGGCCGAGATGCTGATGCTGGACGGCTTTCACTACGGGCAGAAGCTGCTGTACCTGCTGCTTCTGCCGGGACAGGCTGTCGTGCTGGATTGTCTGCTGGTGTCAATCGGACGGGGAAATGTTTATGCGCGGTTCGCCATGCTGCCGATGGTTGGCGTGAGCGCTCTGGCCTTGTTTGACGGGCTCAATCAGACGCTGCATCTCTTCCCCTGGCAGACACGGCTGCTGCCGCTTGGCGTTTATACGTTTATTTCGTTTGTCGTCTGTATGCTGCGCGCTCAGCTGCTGCGCGAGCGCCGGATGCAGGAGCAGGAGGTCGCTTTGACGTATAAGATCGCGCAGGCGGTAGAGTGGTCGGAAATCGACGCGCTGACAGGCTGCCGCAACCGGGCAGCTTTTGATACCTTTCTTAGAGAGGCTGCCCGGCGCGGGAATGAGCGGACGTTTTCCCTGATTATGATGGATATCGATCATTTCAAGGATGTAAATGATACGTATGGGCATGATATGGGGGACAAGGTGCTGATCCGGTTCGCGGAGCTGGTTCGCGGGCATCTGGATCACCGGTTTCGGTTCTTTCGCTGGGGCGGCGAAGAGTTTATTCTGTATTGTCCGGATCGGGATCTTCATCAGGCCGTGCAGCTGGCAGAGGATCTCTGCCGAAGGATCGGGCGGGCGGAGATTCTGCCCGCCCGCCCGGTGACCGTGAGTATGGGCGTGGCGTTTTGGCACGGAGCAGACGATCCGTGGACGGCGCTTTTCCGGCGCGCGGATGAGGCGCTTTACCGGGCCAAGCGGGCGGGGCGCAACCGGGTCGCCGCAGAAGGCGGATCACCGGAATGAGACAGAGCAAAGGAAGGGAGGAATCAGGATGAGACGGCAGAACCGATGGCAGAGGATAGGGCTCCTTTGCCTGCTGCTGTTCCTGCTGCCGGTTCAGGCCGGGGCAGCCGCATGGGATGGATCCTGGTTCTATCACGAGGAAAAGGCTGTGCCGTTCGGCCGGGAGGGGCAGATCGCTGACTGGCATCCGTACGATCATCGGAAGCGTCCGCCGCTGTCTCCGGACAGTCATGTGGTGTGGTTGTCCGTGCAGCTTCCGGATGATGCGCCCGACCGGAATGTCCTGATGTTTTTGACGACGAATCAGGCCGTTCGGGTATGGCTGGACCGTACGATGATCTATACATGGGGGGAATTTCGTCCCACCCGTTTCGATCAGGGTACGGTGTTTCACCGGGTTGCGCTTCCCGGGGATTTTGCTGGGAAACAGCTGAAAATCGAATTATACGCGGCGAAAAACCGCCAGCTCGGCATCGTTCATCTCCTGTCGCTCGACACGCCGTCCCGTCAGGTCCAGCGGATCTTTCTCTATGATCTGCCGGTGATTCTGGCCTTGCCGGCTGCGGCGGCGATGATTCTTCTGATGCTGCTGTGCCAGTATTTCTATTCGGGCCGCTGGAATCGCCTGTACAGCTTCGTGATCGGTTTCCTGCTCGTCTTTTCCTGCTGGCTCGTCAGCGCTGCCAAGGTCCGGTCGCTCTTCTTTGATCATCCGGTGTTTTGGTGGTATATGCTCAGCATACTGGCCTATCTTCTTCCGCTGTCGGCGAACCTTATGCTGTCTGAGCTTTTAAAGGACAAGCCCTATGCGAGGATGAAGCTGGTAACGGGCGTCAATGCGCTGCTGTTCCTGCTGGCGGCGGCCGGCGAACTTCTGGGACTGCACAGCATGAATGATCTCATGGACGTATTTTACCCGCTGCTTGCCGCGGGCGAGACCGCCGCCATGTATTGGTGCTGGCGCGCTGCCCGGCAGGGGAATCGGCTGTGCCGGGCGGTCATGGTCCCGCTGGCCACGTTTACGCTGCTGGGCCTGCTTGACGGGATGGCAGGCCATTTCCGCCTGTTTACATGGCATACGTTTCTGACTCCGCTGGCGATCTACGCGTTCCTCTATTTTGTGATTGCCATTTTGCGGGAAAAGCTGCGGCGGGAACACCGTCTGGCCGTGCACAATGCGGGGCTGGAGCGGGAGGCGGCGCGGGCGCTGCAGCGTGCGGAGACGGATGTTCTGACCGGCTGCTGGAACCGTTCGGTCCTGAACCGGCTGCTGGCGTCCTCCATTACCGAGGCGGTGCAGAGCGGCGGGCATGGCTTTGCGGTGCTTCTGTTGGACATCGATCATTTCAAGCGGGTCAATGATCAGTTCGGACATGTGGCCGGCGACCGGGTATTGGCCGCCTTTGCTCAGATGGTACGCAGCAGCATGGGGCCGGGATGCTCGTGTATCCGCTGGGGCGGAGAAGAGTTCATGATCCTGATGGATATGGAGGAGCGGGAAGCGGTCGTTCGTCAGGCGCAGCTGCTGCGCCGGAAAACGGAGTCGGCGGATCTCGGCGGACACCGGATCACCTGCAGTATCGGCGTGGCGTTCTGGC
Source organism: Wylensekiella montiformis (assembly GCF_009697385.1). GTDB lineage: Bacteria > Bacillota > Negativicutes > Selenomonadales > Selenomonadaceae > Selenomonas_A > Selenomonas_A montiformis. Next base: position 15,446 of record NZ_VUNL01000004.1, on the reverse strand, counting down.
ATGGACGTCAGGACACGCCGGACGCTTTGTTTAAGCGTGTGGATACGGCGCTGTATCGGGCCAAGCAGGAAGGACGCAACCGCGTCGTTCTGGCCGGGGAGGATTGACACCGGGTGGCGGTGTGACCGGGCATCAGCTGGCGGAAACCTCTGCAAAGCGGTACGGGGTCGGCCGGGCCTATGAGAAGCCGGAGGAAGAATAACGCGGAGACTTCGCAAAAAAGTCCGGCAGCCAGAGCGTGTTGCGCTGGCTGCCGGACTTTCTGTGTGACGGAGGACGGGCGGCTTTTTCCTTTACTTTATGATGGAGCCGGGATAACGGAGCGTGGCAAAGTAATCGTCGATGGTTTCGGCGCGGCGGATCAGTTCGATGCTGCCGTCCTCGCGCAGCAGAAGTTCTGCGCACCAGAGCTTGCCGTTGTAGTTGAATCCCATGGCGCTGCCATGGGCTCCGGTATCGTGAATGATGACCAGATCGCCGATGTCGATCTTCGGCAGTTTGCGGTCGATGGCGAATTTATCATTATTCTCGCAAAGCGATCCGGTAATATCATAAATATGATCGCAGGGCGCGCTTTCCTTGCCGGAGATCGTGATATGGTGGTACGCGCCGTACATGGCCGGGCGCATGAGGTTGGCCATGCAGGAATCGAGCCCGATATAGTCCTTGTATGTTTTTTTCTCGTGCAGGACGGTGGAAACAAGCCATCCTGCCGGGCCGGTCATCGCGCGGCCGCTTTCCGTCATGATGGCGACGTCGCCAAGACCTTTCGGCACCATCATTTCCTCGTAGAGCTTATGGATGCCTTCGCCGATTTCCATGAGATTCAGCGGCTCTTCTTCCGGACGATAGGGGATGCCGAAGCCGCCGCCGAGATTGACAAACTCGACATGAATGCCGAGCCGCTCCTTGAGCTCGCCGGCCAGCGTAAACATGAGCTTTGCCGTGAACAGGAAGGCTTCCGTGCGGCGCTCATTGGAAGCGACCATGGTGTGAAGGCCGAAACGGCGCACGCCTTTTTCCTTTGCCATCCGATAGGCTTCGAAGAGCTGGTCGCGGGTCAGGCCGTATTTCGCTTCGGTCGGCTTGCCGATGATGTCGTTGCCTTCCATGAGGTCGCCGGGGTTGTAACGGAAGCAGAGGCTCTCCGGCAGACCGGCGTTCTTTTCGAGGTAGTCCAGATGGGAAATGTCGTCGAGATTGATGATGGCGCCGAGTTCGATGGCCTTCTGAAATTCATCGGCCGGCGTATCGTTGGAAGTCAGCAGAATCTCTTCCCCTTTGACGCCCGCGTAATCGGAGATCAGAAGCTCTGCCTTGCTGCTGCAGTCGGTGCCGGCTCCTTCTTCATGCAGGATCTGGACGATGCGCGGATTCGGCAGGGCCTTGACGGCGAACTGCTCGCGGAAAGCCGGCGCCCAGGCGAACGCCTTTTGCAGCGCGCGGATGTTCTCCCGAATGGCATGTTCATCGTAAATATGAAACGGCGTGGGGTATTTTTTTACGATTTCCTGCAGCTGGGAATGGGAAAGCGGGAATGATTTCTTAGGCATAGCGTATTCCTCCTGTCGGGCATCGAGAATTATTATTATCTGTAAAGGTAAATAAATTATAACAAAATAGCATAATCCTGTCAATTGATATAATAATAATGTATACAGACACGGTTTAGATGAATATGGTAAAATAAAAAGAAGTTCTTATTTATAGGGGAGGGGATTTTCATGCGGCGAATCATCGGTTTTCTGAAGCTGTTCCGCTATGATCTGCTGGTCATGCTGGCTGCCATGGGGCATCGGGACACTCCGCGGCGGATCAAGCTGCTGCTGCTGGCGGCCGTATTGTATCTTGTGAGTCCGGTGGATCTGATCCCGGATGCGATACCATTGGCCGGGGTCATGGATGATGTGCTCATCGTTCCGGCTGCTGTGTGCGGTCTGACCCGACTGCTGCCGGATCATGTGCGGCGTGATGCGGAATGGAAAGCGGAGCGCGTGTCGCGCTATATGCCGGTTTTTGTGATCGCCGCTTCATTGGTCGTACTGGCCTGGGCTGCCCTGTTCCTGTATGGGATCTATAAGCTGATTGCTGGATGAGGAGTTTTTATTTTGCGTTTGTTTATTGCCGAGAAACCGAGTGTCGGCCGGGAACTGGCCAAGTGTCTGACCGGACCTGTGATCCGCCGCGACGGCTGCCTTGAGACAAAGGACGGGATCGTGACCTGGCTGTTCGGGCATATCCTGCGTCAGGCGGAGCCTGAGGAATACGATCCGCGCTATAAGCGCTGGCGGGCGGAGGATCTGCCGATCATTCCGCGGGAATGGAAGCTGTTTGTGACCAAAGACTGTGAAAAGCAATTCGCGATCGTCAAAGCGCTGATCGAGCGAGCGGACGAAATCGTGCACGGCGGAGATCCGGACCGCGAGGGACAGCTGCTGGTGGACGAGGTGCTGGATTATCTGGGCAATACCAAGCCGGTCAAACGCCTTCTGCTCAATGCGCTGGATGAGACGAGCATCCGGAAGGCCGTCGCCAGCCTGCGGGAAAACCGGGATTTTTTCCCGCTCAAGCAGTCTGCACTGGCCAGAGCGCGCGCGGACTGGCTGATCGGGATGAATCTTTCCCGGGCTTATACGCTGGCTGCGCGCCGGGCCGGTCATGATAAACTGGTTCTGCCCATCGGCCGGGTCAAGACGCCGACGCTTTCGCTGGTCGTGCGGCGGGAGCGTGAGATCGAGCAGTTCAAGCCGACGGATTATTATCTGATCAAGGGGACGTTTCTTCATGCGAATGGGACGTTTACCGCGCAGTGGAAACCGGCCGATACCATGGCCGGACTGGACAGCGAAAACCGTCTGATTGACCGGCGGGCCGCAGAGGAAAAACTGGCATCTTTTCAGGCTGAGCCGCATGATGCGGTGATTTCTGCTTATCAGAAGACGAAGAAGCAGGAGCCGCAGCCGTTGCCGTTTTCCCTGTCCTCGCTTCAGGTGCTGGCCGGCAAGCGGTACGGCTATGCGCCGCAGCTGGTGCTCGATACGGCGCAGCGCCTTTATGAGAAGAAGCTGACGACCTATCCGCGCTCAGACTGCGAGTATCTGCCGGTCAGCCAGTTTGGCGATGCCGGGACGATTCTTTCCCATCTGTCTTCCTGCGGCGATCCTGAGCTTGCGCAATGGGCGCCGAAAGCGGACCGCGGGATCCGGAGCCGCGCCTGGAACGATAAGAAAATTTCCGCACATCACGCGATCATCCCGACGACCGTCCGGGCCGACGTGACGTCCATGACGCCGGAGGAGCGAAATGTATATCACCTGATCGCGCGCGGCTACATCGCTCAGTTCTATCCGGTTCATATCTATGACCAGACGAAAGTGGAGGTCACCTATCAGGATGAGCTGTTTACGGCCAGCGGCCGCACGGAGCGCGACCCGGGTTGGAAGGTTATGTATCAGTCCCGGCGCAAAAAGGCAGAGGACGAGAACGCGGAGGAGGACGAGAGCGACAAAACGCTGCCGGCCATGAAGAAAAAGGACCGCGCGGACTGGCAGAAGGGCGATATCCTTAAGCGGGCGACGAAGCCGCCGGTGCGCTTTACGCCGTCGACGCTCTTGGCCGGTATGAAGGAGATCCATAAGTATGTCAAGAATCCCGAGGCCAAAAAGCAGCTGAAGGATGTCTACGGAATCGGCACGGAGGCCACGCGCGCGACGATCATCGATGATCTGATCCGGCGCCGGTTCATGAAAACACAGGGGCGCAAGAAATACCTGATTCCGACTCCTGCGGCGTATCTGCTCGTGGACGCGCTGCCCGATGAAATGACGTATCCGGATTCCACGGCGATCTGGGAGGACAAGCTTCACTCAATGTCCGAGGGCGAGGGAACGCTGGAAGAATTTCTGCAGGGACAGATCGCCTTTACGCGGGAGCTTTGCCGCAAAGCGGGAAGTGCGCCGATGAAAACCGGCGGCGGGCCTGTGTGTCCGCGCTGTCAGAAGGGCGTGCTGATTCGGCGCAAGGGGAAAAACGGCCTGTTCTGGGGATGCTCGAATTACCCATCCTGCCGGATGACCTGCGATGACCGGGACGGAAAGCCGGATCTCGATGCGGCCAGAGAGAAGCTGGCCCGCAGCCCGCAGCGCATGGCTCCCGCCGCTGTATCGGCTTCGGCGATGGCGCGCCGGACGCCGCAGAATGCCGGACGCCCGGCCGGCGGATATCAGCGAAACGCTGCATCGCCGGCCGGGGAGGTGGAAGAGCTCAACCGGCTGTTTTCTCCTGCGGACTATGAAGCGGAAATCGCTGCGGCGATGAAGGAGTACGTTTCTCCGGACAAAAAAAGCTTCGCCCGATGGGGCTCCGGCGCGGACAAGCCAAAGTATTCGGCCAGTCCGATGGAGCATATGAAAAAGGAGACGGGCAGCCAGCCGTCGGCGCAGTATCTTTGCCCGCGCTGCCGGGAGGGGCATCTCCGGCAGATTCACGGGAAGAACGGGGTGTTCTGGGGATGCTCCAATTACCCGCGCTGTACCGCGACATTTGACGACAGCCGGGGGGCGCCGCTTTTAAGCACATAAGTCTGCCGCTTAAGATGGCAGCGGAGTAGAAAGGAAAGACAATGACGACATTTGCCGATCTTGGCATACAGGAAGCGCTCTGCCCGGTGCTGGAAGAACAGGGCATCAAAGAACCGACCGGGATCCAGAGAGAAATGATCGGCCGGGTTTTGTCCGGCCGGAATCTGATCGCTCAGGCTCCGACAGGAACCGGGAAAACCCTGGCCTATCTTTTGCCGGCGCTGCAGCGGATCGATGCTGCCAAGCGCCAGACACAGGTGCTGATTCTGGCGCCGACGTATGAACTGGCCATGCAGATTGCGGGTGTGGCGCGGACACTCAGCCGTGAGGCGGGACTGGGCGTAGGGGTGCTCGGACTGATCGGCGGGGCGAGTCTTGCCCGTCAGGCAGACAAGCTGAAGGAAAAGCCGCAGCTTGTCACAGGTTCTGCCGGCCGCATTCTGGAACTTGCGCGTCAGGGCAAACTGAAGCTCCGGGACACTGCTCTGCTGGTGCTGGATGAGTTTGACCGGATGCTCGATGATCAGAATCTGCAGGATACAGCGGCTGTTGTCCGTCTGCTTCCCAAGGACAGACAGGTTGTCATGGTTTCGGCGACGGTGTCGAAGAAGGCGCTGGAGCGCGCGGATTTTCTCGGCAGCCCGGAGCGCATCACCGTCGGCGAGGACGAAGCGGCGCAGAAGAAGCGTTCGCATTATGTGGTGCGCGTGCCGTTTCGTGAGAAAGCGGGGATGGTGCGAAGACTTTCCCGGCGCCTTGATGTTCAGCGCGGTCTGGTGTTCCTGAACCGTTCCTTTGATGCCGAGCGGACGCTGGCCCGCCTTCAGTTTGACGGGATACGGGCGGGCTCGCTCCTCGGCCATCAGAATAAGCAGGAACGGCAGAAAGCCATCGCCGATTTCCGGGTCGGCCGCATCCGTTTGCTGCTGGCCACGGATCTGGCAGCCCGCGGACTGGATATCGGCGGGATAGATTATGTGTTCAATCTCGATCTGCCGGATCAGGCGCAGACGTACCGGCATCGTGCCGGCCGTACGGCGCGGGCCGGCGCAGCCGGAGCGGTCATTACGCTGGCCGACGATAAGGAAATGGCCAAAGTCGGGCAGCTGGAGCAGAAGCTGGGCATCCGTTTCCGGCCGCTGCCGGGCGGCGAAACCCGTCCGGGGAAAAAGAAATCAGCCGGGCGCAGGCGCAGGGATTCCTCTGCCGGCCGAAAGCCGCATGCCTGAACGGACAAAAATAAGGGTTTTAAGAAAATGGAGGGAATATCGTCTTGGATATTGTACCGATATTGTTTCAGCTGGTACTGGTCGTTTTTCTTGTGTTCATGAACGGTTTTTTTGTCGCGGCGGAATTTGCTTGTGTCAAGATGCGTCCGTCGCGGCTTGAGACGCTGATTCAGGAGGGCAGCAAACGGGCCGTTTATGCCAAACGGCTGACGGATCATCTCGACGCGTCGCTGTCTGTCACGCAGCTCGGCATCACGCTGGCATCTCTTGGACTGGGCTGGGTCGGCGAGCCTGCCGTGGCGACGCTGATTCTTCCCGTCACCGGCTGGCTGGGCATAGATGAAGGGATCGGTCATACGATTTCGCTGATTCTTGCTTTTTCGCTCATTACGGCGGCGCATATCATCATGGGCGAGCTGACGCCGAAGACGATGGCGATTCAGAATGTGGAAAAAATCATGCTGGCTGTCGCTCTTCCCATGCTGATTTTTCATAAAGTCATGTACCCCTTTGTCTGGGTCCTTAATCATGTGGCCAATTGGGTGGCGCGCCGCATGGGATTTCAGGCGGCTTCCGAGGGCGAGAATGCGCATACGGAGGAAGAGATCCGCCTGCTGATGGAAGAGAGCCATCGTCAGGGGCTTATCGACGATACCGAGGCGGATTTTGTCGACAATGTATTTGATTTTACGGAGCTCAATGTGCGGGAGATCATGACGCCGCGCACGGATATGGTGGTTTTGTATCTGGAGGACAGCTTCGAGGATAATATGGAAATCATCACGACGGAGCAGCTGACGCGTTATCCGGTCTGCCGGGAGGACAAGGACCACATCATCGGCTTTTTGCATGTCAAGGACCTGATGCGGGTCATGGTGGAGGGACGCCGCCCGAATCTGCGCAAACTGGCCCGCAAGGCGCTTGTCGTGCCGGAAAGCATGGACGTCAATGTGCTGCTGAAAACGATGCAGCGCAGCCATTCCCAGCTGGCCATCGTTGTGGATGAATTTGGCGGAACTGCGGGCATGGTGACGATCGAGGATATTGTCGAGGAAATCGTTGGCGATATTCAGGATGAATTCGATGAGGAGCGTCCGACGGCGGAAAGCCGGGGCGGTCTGGTCTATTCTGTGGATGCCAAAATGCTTCTGGAAGAGCTGGAAGACGTATTGGAGATTTCGATCGAGGACGAGGATGTGGACAGCGTCGGCGGATGGCTGTACGACCAGCTGGGCGTCGAGCCGCGCATCGGGCAGATGGCGGCGGCGGACGGCAGCCTGTTTTTCGTAGAGGAAGTCGATGGCGCCCGCATCACCCGTGTGCTGATCCGTCTGGCCCGCCCGCTGTCCCGAAAGCACGAGGAGATCGTTCAGGGGCGCGGCCTGAAACGGGACGGATGGACAGAACCGGAACGGGAGGGATGAACATGAACAGCGTACAGGACGGACTGATTCCGTTTTTGCAGGAAGCGGTTTCACCGTTTCATGCGGTTCAGGCTGCCGCAAATCGTTTGCGGCGGGCTGGTTTTGAAGAACTCGATCTGAGTGCAGACTGGTCGCTGCAGCCGGGGCGGTCTTATTATGTCCGTGCTTTCGGCTCGTCTTTGCTGGCGTTCCGTTTGGGAAGGCAGCCGCGCCGCCGGCTTCATCTGGCCGCGGCGCATACCGATTTTCCCTGCCTCCGGGTCAAGCCTCATTCGGTGCTGCGTACGCGCGAATACGGAACGCTCAATGTGGAAGTATACGGCGGTATGATCCGGAGCAGCTGGCTGGACCGTCCTCTGTCGCTGGCGGGAAAGATCGTGCTGGAGGCGGAGGATGTCTACCGTCCGGAGGTGCGTCTTGTAGACCTTGGACGTCCGGTCGTGACGATCCCGCATCTGGCCATTCATATGAACCGCTCGGTCAATGAGGGCGAGACGCTCAATCCGCAGAAGGATATGCTGCCCTTGTTTGCGCTGCTGCCCGGCTGCCGGGAGGGCGCGCCGGAAGAGGATGCCTTCCTGGATTTTCTGGCGGAGGAATGCGGCCTGTTGCGCAGCCGGATCCTGGCCTATGAGCTCACGGCTTATCCGACGGATCCGCCGTGCCTGCTTGGCGCGCATCAGGAGTTTTTGTCGGCGTCCCGGCTGGATAATATGACATCGGTCTATGCCTGTCTGGACGGATTGATCGGAGCGGAAGAAACCGAGGGAGTCTGCGGCATTGCGCTCTTCGATCATGAGGAGGTCGGCAGCCGGACGAAGCAGGGGGCGGCCTCCATGCTTGCGCCGGATATCCTGCACCGCATTTATTCGGCGCTCGGCTTCAGCGAAAGCGAAGCGCGGGCCGATATCAGCCGCGGCTTTATGCTGTCGCTGGACGTGGCTCATGCGGTTCATCCGAATGTGCCGGAAAAGAATGACCCCACGAATTTCCCGCGGCTCGGCGGCGGCGTGACGCTGAAAATGGCCTGCAGTCAGGCCTACGCGGGCGATGCTGAGGCCGCAGCCGTGATTCGGGGACTGTGCCGCCGCGAAAAGATCCCGTGCCAGAGCTTTCTTAATCGTTCTGACCTTCGCGGCGGCTCCACACTCGGTGCGATGCTGTCTGCCAATATGCCGATCCGGACGATGGACATTGGCGTGCCGATTCTGGCTATGCACTCTGCCCGCGAGACGATGGGGGCGGAAGACCAGCAGGCGCTGCAGCGTCTGGTCCGTGCGTTTTTCAGCCGCTGAACGAATGAACGGCGAAACCGGATGGTTTGGAGTATACTGTAACGCATTCCGCTTCCTGTACTATCCTTTTGTCTTGAAACACGGTATAATAATAGATAATGTTTGCAGATAGGAAGAATATCATTATGATCGTTACGATAGAAAATTTTACCAAGAGCTACGGGGAAAAGACCTTGTTCCGGGATGTGAACCTCAGTATGGAATCCGGAGACCGGGTCGGCATCGTCGGCGTCAACGGTACGGGCAAGTCGACCTTTCTCAAGGCGGTGGCCGGGCTTGTCCCTGTGGACTCAGGCACGATGATCACCATGCGGGGGCTTCGCATCGGCTATCTGGCTCAGGATAAAGTTTTCGATCCGGATCATACGGTGCTCATGGAGGTGTTTTGCGGGCAGAGTCCGCTGATGCAGGCCCTGCGTGGCTATGAGGTGGCCATGGCCGGGGCTGCGGCGGATCCGGGCAATGAATCCATTCGTCAGCGGATTATGGAGTGTACGGCCCGGATTGATGAGCTGGGCGGCTGGCAGCTCGAAAGCACGGCCAAGGCGGTGCTGAACCGTCTCGGGATCCGGGATTATCAGGCGTTGGCCGGTACGCTTTCGGGCGGACAGCAGAAGCGGCTGGCGCTGGCCGCGGCGCTGATCCAGCCCTGTGACCTGCTGCTGCTCGACGAGCCGACCAACCATCTGGACAGCGAGACGATCAGCTGGCTGGAGGAATACCTGCGCGGCCGGAAGGGCGCGCTGCTCATGGTCACGCATGACCGGTATTTTCTCGATCACACTGCGGATAAGATTCTGGAACTGGACAAGGGGCGGGCCTATACTTATACGGGCAATTATTCGGACTTTCTGGAACAGAAGTCTGCCCGGCTCGAACGGGAGGAGCGCAGCGAGCAAAAACGGCAGAATTTCCTGCGCAATGAACTGAAATGGCTGCGCCGCGGCGCACAGGCGCGCTCGACAAAACAGAAAGCCCGCATCGCACGCTATGAAGAGATCCGGGAGCAGCGGCCCGATCTGGGACAGGAAAAGGTGGAAATCGGGCTGGCTGGAAGCCGGCTCGGGCGCACGGTCATCGAGATGGATCATGTCGGCTATTCGGTGGATGGGCGTACGATTATCCGGGATTTTTCCTATACGTTGCTGCGCCATGACCGTATTGGCATTCTGGGACGGAATGGGACGGGCAAGACGACGCTGCTGAACATCCTGTCCGGCCGTCTTTCACCCTCGGCCGGCACGGTGAAGATCGGACAGACGGTCCGGATCGGCTATTTCACTCAGCGCCCCGTGGAGATGGATGAGCGGCTGCGCGCCATCGAATACATTCAGGAAGCTGCCCGTTCTGTCACGTTGGCGGACGGCACGCGAATTTCCGCCTCGCAGCTCATGGAGCGGTTCCTGTTTCCGGGCAGCCTGCAGTGGACGCCGATTGCCCGCTTGTCCGGCGGTGAGAAGCGCAGGCTGTTTCTGCTGCGCATTTTGATGGAAGCGCCCAACGTGCTGCTGCTCGACGAGCCGACCAATGATCTCGATCTTGAGACGATGGCGGTTTTGGAGGATTTTATCGATAAATTCCCGGGAGCGATTGTTTTCGTGTCGCACGACCGGTTTTTCGTGGACCGGCTGGCGGACCGGGTATTTGTGTATGAGCCGGACGGCAGACTGACGAGGTACGAGGGCGGTTATACCTATTACCGGCAGAAGCTGGCCGGGCAGGCGGAGCCGGATTCTGCCGATTCGCATCCTGCGGAAAAGGAGAAAGAATCAGCTTCCGCCCGCTCTGTCCCGAAAAAGACCGCTTCCCAGCCCCGGCTTACGTTCCGGGAGCAGAAGGAATATGCGGAAATTGAGGGGATCATCGCCAGCACGGAGGGCGAGCTTCGGGCGGTGCGGCTTCAGATGGAGCAATGCGCGTCCGACTACGGGCGTCTCAGTGAGCTGAGCCGGGAAGAAGAACGGCTGGCGGCCCGCCTCGACCAGCTTATGGATCGCTGGGCTTATCTGGAAGAGATTGCAGAGCACCAGCAATAATCGCGCTGCGGTATTTTTGGAAACACCCGGCTGACCTGTGCTTCTGACGCATGGTTTTCTGGTGGTTCATCATAGAGGGTATCAAATCAAAACGAGAAGGAGACAGTATCATGGCATTCGACAAGAATCAGTTCGACGACATCATCCGGGAATTTACGGTGGACGGCGGCCGGCTGCGCGAGATCGCAGCGGATTTCCGTTATGACCTGCAGAAGGGGCTGGAAAATCCCGCAGAATCTTCGCTGCGCATGCTGAAGTCCTACGTCGGGCTGCCGACTGGTGCGGAGACCGGGGAGTATCTGGCTTTGGATTTTGGGGGAACCAATGTCCGTGTGCTCCGCATCCGTCTGGAAGGCAATGGAAAATTTGAAGTCGTCCGCAAGGTGGCAAAGCCGCTCAAGGTGGAAGGCATTTATGATTTCATCGGGGAAGGGTCCACGGCAGAGCAAATGTTTGACTTTATCGCGGGACTTGTGGATGAGGCTGTCGATGGAGACCATTCGACAAAATATCTGCTGGGGCATACCTTCTCGTTCCCGTCAGAACAGACGAATCTCTACAATGCAAAACTTATCATCTGGACAAAGGAATTTGCGACTTCCGGCGTCGAGGGGCAGGTGGTCAATGATCTGCTCAAGGCTGCGCTGCACCGTCAGGGCCTTGACAATGTTGAACCGACGGCCGTGATCAATGATACGGTTGCGGTCCTTCTGGCCGCCGCCTATAAGCAGCCGGATGTCTATATCGGCTCCATCTATGCTACCGGTCATAACACCTGCTATCTCGAACCGTATGCGGACAGTGCGGAGCAGCCGATGATTCTCAATCTGGAATCCGGCGGATTTATGAAGCTGATCCCGAATCGTCTGGATCAGGAATTTGACCAGAACTCGGAAAAACCGGGCGAGCAGCGTCTGGAGAAGATGGTTTCGGGCCGCTATATGGGCGAGCTCTTCGGCATGGCACTGGCCGAGCTGCTGCAGGAAAAGGGCAGATCGTACGGTTTTACCAGTATCGACATGAGCAACATCATTCTCGACGACAGCGCTGCGCGCAGCAAAACGGCGGAGATTGTCGCCGCCAAGACCGGTCATACGCTGGAGAAGGCGGACTGTGAGATGGTTCAGCAGCTGGCGCAGACGCTGGTCATCCGTTCGGCCCGTCTGGTCACGGCCTCGTATGTGGGAATCATCTGGCAGCTGGCGGGCAGCGGCAAGCCGCAAAAACAGCATATTGCCATTGATGGATCCGTGTATGAGAAGATGCCGCTGGCCAAGGAAAATATCCTGCGCGCGCTTTCCGAGCTGCTCGGCGAGGAAGCGGCGGATATCGATACGGTTCTGGAAAACGGCGGTTCGGGACTCGGTGCGGCCATCGCTGCGGCTATGTCGCAGAAATAATCCGGAAAAACGGCCGCGTCCCGTTGTGAGGAGATCCTTTTATGCAGGCGGAACAATCACTCAATATGAATCTTTCGCAGCATCTGGCCATGACGATGAAGCTGCAGCAGGCCATACGGATCCTGCAGCTCTCGGCACAGGAACTCAGAGCTGAGATCGAAAAAGAATATCTGGAGAATCCCGCGCTGGAAATGGATTACGGCGATGCGGCGCCGGAGCCTTCCAATCCGCTGCTGCGGGCGGAGAATATCTCCCGTCTGAGCGAATATCTGGGCGACGAGGAAAACCGCGGCAGCTACTCTCCGGAGGAGCGGGAGCCGGGACGGGAAAAAGCAGCGCCTGTGAATCTTACGCTGGAAGAAGAGCTGTTGGAGCAAGTGAATTTCACTTTTTCCGATCTGCAGCAGCGGGCGATCGCCGTATTTCTCGTCGGCTCGGTCGACAGCCGCGGCTATCTGACCCTTTCCATTGAGGAGGCGGCCCGGGCTGTACAAAGTTCCGTGGAGGAGGTCAGCGCGGTGCTTCGCCGTGTGCAGGCCTTTGAACCGGCCGGGGTCGCGGCCCGTGATCTGTCTGAATGCCTCAGGCTGCAGGCAGAGCGTCAGGGGATTTACGAGGGGCTGGTCGCTGCTGTCATCGACCGGCATCTGGATGATGTGGCCGAATCACGCATTCGTGAGATCGCGGCGCAGGAACACTGCCGCCCGCAGGACGTTCAGCTGGCTGTGGACATTGTGCGGCAGCTGGATCCGAAGCCCGGCAGCTCTTATGGCGGGGACGATCCGGCCTACATTACGCCGGATGTGCTGATCCAAAAAATCGACGGGGAATATCAGGTCATTCTCAACGACAATTATGTACCGCATCTGCATATTTCTTCGGTCTATCGCAAGGCAGAATCGTTCGATGCGGAGACCAGAAAGTATATTACCCAGCGCCTGAATGCCGCTTCATGGCTCATCAACAGCATCGAGCAGCGCAGGACGACCATTCGCCGCGTTGTCACGGAGATCGTGCGGGTGCAGAGGGATTTCCTCGATAAGGGGCCGGATTTTCTTCGTCCGCTGACGATGAAAGAGGTGGCGGACGAAATCGGCGTCCATGAGTCGACGGTCAGCCGGGCCGTAGCCAATAAATACGCGGAGCTTCCGCGCGGCGTGATGCCTTTGAGAAAATTTTTTACGGCGAATCTGGCTAAGGCTGGCAGCGGTGAAGATTTCATCGCCGGTCAGGCCAAGGCCGCGATCCGGGAACTGATTGAAAAGGAAGACCCGCATAAGCCGCTCAGCGATCAGAAACTCTGCACGTTGCTCAAGGAGCGCCGGATGGAGCTTTCCCGCAGGACCGTCATGAAGTACCGCGAACAACTGGGGTATCCTTCGTCGGTCAAACGGAAGCGGTATTGAGTGGTTCGTGATTTGGAAAACAGCTGCGAAGTGTGCATAGCGCACATCCCGCAGCTGCTTTTTTTTGCTATACAAGTTATTGTTTTCACTCAGGAAACCCTTAAACCAAGATAAAATGCGTTGGATATTTACACTAAAATAGGATATAATGATAAATTTACAGAAAAATGTAAATATCCTATTGCATTTGTCTTGGAACGTGCTATGATAGTATTCGTAGATGTTGAAACAAGGTGACAGAATACCGTAAGTAAGTTAAAAAATACACATTCTGTCCGTTTTCTGTGCATAAAGATCCTGCATATCGTGAAGATTTTACCAGCAGGCTTTTTCTTTTTTTACTCATAACGTGATTTTTTTCACTTGTACAGCATCTGTGACAATTTACTGTGTTGCTTGGGGAGGGCGTTATCATGGCAGATAAAAAACCGCGTATTGTAATTGTGGGTGCTGGGTTTGGCGGCGTCAAGCTGGCCAGACTGTTCGCCGGGGAAGATGTCGAGGTCACACTGGTTGACCGGCATAACTTTCACCTGTTTCAGCCGCTGCTTTATCAGGTATCTACCGCGGTTCTCTCCACGGATGAAATTGCCTATCCGATCCGGACGTTTTTCCGCGACAATAAAAATGTGAAATTCTTCATGGCCAAGGCGCAGGGCGTCGATCAGAACCGCAAGGTGCTGCTGACCAATCATGGGGAGATCCCCTATGACTATCTGGTGCTGTCTGCCGGCGCGACGACGAATTTCTTTGGCATGGACCGGGTGGAGAAGAACTCCTTCGGCATGAAAACGCTGCAGGAGGCCATCCATATCCGCAATCATGTTCTGCACATGTTCGAGCGTGCGGACAAGCGGGAAGACGATGAAACCGAACGCCGGCGCATGCTGACCTTTGTCGTTGTCGGCGGCGGTCCGACCGGCATTGAGGAAGCCGGCGCGATTTCTGAGCTGATCGGTATTCAGAAAAAAGAATTTCACCAGCTGGACTTCAATGAAGTCTCCATTAAACTCATCGAGGCTACCCCGAATGTCCTGCCGATGATGGCGCCGAACCTCCGTGACTATACGGTGGAGGTCCTTCGCAGAAAAGGCGTTGATGTCATGCTGGATACACAGGTCGTGGATTATGACGGCAATACGCTGAAACTTAAGGACGGCAGCGAGATTCCCACCAAGACTGTGATTTGGGCAGCGGGCGTCAAGGCGGTTCCGTTTATTGCCAACTGCGGCAGTGAGGTGGACCGCGCGGGCCGGATTGTCGTTAATGAAAAACTGCAGGTTAAAGGCAGCAACACGGTATTTGCGATCGGTGACTGCGCGCATTTTCAGCACGGAACGGAGCGTCCTCTGCCAACTGTCGCGCCTGTCGCCACGCAGCAGGCAAAGACGGCCTTTGACAATATCATGAAATTGATCCGCGGTGAAAACGATCTCGAAACGTTCCATTATAAGGATTTGGGAGCCATGGCGACGATCGGCCGCGGCAAAGCAGTCGTCAACCGGACGAAGATCAATCCGCAGATGACGGGATTCATCGCCTGGTGCGCATGGATGTTTGTCCATCTCATCCGGCTGGCCGGCGCGCATGCAAACGTTACGGTGGCGATTAAGTGGACATGGAATCTGCTGTCCGGGACGAGACTCGGGCGCATCATTACCAATATTGAACTTTGATTCTTTCCGTGAAAAAGAAGGAGCTGGCCGCAGCTTCTTCTTTTTTTATCCGATGCTAAGGGGGGGTGTTTTTTTTTCATAATGGGGGTTGACAGGATGGGAAAAGCCGTGTATCATAATACAAGTCGTCAGCAACCGGGGACGGATGCGGCGGCAGCTGATCTCATTGTTTTTGTTACGAGGTTGAGAAAAAGTTCTTGACAAACGGAAATGGATGAGATAAAATATAAAAGCTGAATCCGATAAGAACTTTGAAAGTTCTGAAAGATGAAGCTCAGGTGGTTCTCTGAAAACTAAACAATGCAACATGAATCATTTGTGATTCAAGCCAGATGTTTTTAAAACATCGATTGATTATGAACATAAGCAATCGGCAATTTCTTTACTAAGCTTCATTTTT
>NZ_VUNL01000003.1 GCF_009697385.1 Wylensekiella montiformis | reverse complement strand
TTCTGATGTGGTATGATAGACATGGCGATCGGGTCTCCTTTTGTAGAAGTTTGTTGCAACCAATATTCTACGGGATTCGGTCGCTTTTGTATATCCCTCCAGTCTCACATCTATTGTAAACCTACAAAAGAAAAATTGCTTTACACGGATATTGCTTCATGATATACTAATAAAGTAATTTAAGGTATCTTATGGTAAAGAGTGGGTGTGAGCCCACTCTTTACTCTTATGTATGAAAACAAATGCTACAGAGGAGGTGGAGATATGGCAGCGAAGGATATTGAACAGGCTGTAGAAGCATTAGTCAGCGATCTGCTGTCCGGGCAGGATGCGGTGGAGCTGGTTGATGTAGAATATACCAAAGAGCACGACGACTGGTATCTGCGCGTCTATATCGATAAAGATGGCGGCATTGATATTGAAGATTGTCAGAAGCTCAGTGAGCGTCTGGAAGAGAAACTGGACGAGGGGGATAGCGTGCCGGGAAGCTATATTCTGGAAGTCTCTTCGCCGGGAATCGACCGTGTTTTGCGCAAGCCGCGCGACCTGATTCGCGAACAGGGAAAGGCGGTAGATGTTTCCCTTTATGCGCCATGGGACGGAAAGAAGCTTCTTTCTGGAGTCCTGACCGGTTTTGATGGTCAGACGATTACTTTGGACGAGAACATCAACATATCTATGGATAAAGTGGCGCAGATTCGTCTTCATATTGATTTTTGAGGCATCGGCCTGTAAATAATGGGAGGATAAGAATTTTGGCAAGAAAGACTGCGAAAGTGAAGACAAAGGATAATGGACAAGAATTTCTCGATACACTGAGAGAGCTCGGCCGGGAAAAAGGGATTGATGAAGAGGTTCTTTTCGAGGCCATCGAGGCTGCACTGATCTCGGCTTACAAGCGCAATTTTGGCTCTGCCCAGAATGTCCGTGTAACCCTTTCCCGTGAGACGGGGCATTATCATGTCTATGCGATCAAAACCGTAGTGGAAGAGCCGGAGGATGAGATTACAGAGATTTCTTTGGCACAGGCCCGCACAATTAAACCAGATTACGAAGTGGGCGATGTTTTGGAGATTGAAGTAACCCCGGCAAATTTTGGCCGTATTGCTGCGCAGACCGCAAAACAGGTCGTAGTTCAGCGCATTCGCGAGGCGGAACGCGGAATCATTTATGAGGAATTCCAAAGCCGCGAGAGCGATATTCTGACGGGGCTGGTTCAGCGTGTAGAAAATCGAAATGTCTTTATCGATCTCGGCAAGACGGAGGCGGTTCTTACCCCCGCAGAACAGATCCCAACGGAAACCTACAATTACGGCGATCGCATCAAAGCTTATGTCGTTGAGGTGAAAAAGACAAACAAGGGGCCGCAGATCGTTGTATCCAGAACTCATCCGGGATTGCTGAAGCGTTTATTTGAGCTGGAAGTGCCGGAGATACAGGAAGGCATTGTTGAGATCAAATCGGTAGCCCGTGAGCCGGGAAACCGATCCAAGATTGCGGTCTGGTCGCGAGATGAGGCCGTAGACCCGGTCGGCTCCTGTGTGGGGCAGCGTGGGATGCGCGTTCAGGCGATTGTCGATGAGCTTGGCAGTGAGAAGATCGATATCGTAAAATGGAGTGAGGATCCGGCGAAATTTATTGCCAATGCGCTCAGTCCGGCCAAGGTGGTTTCTGTGGCGGTGAATGAAGAGGAAAAAGTTTCCCGTGTCGTCGTTCCTGATTATCAGCTTTCTTTGGCGATCGGCAAGGAAGGGCAGAATGCCCGCCTCGCAGCGAAGCTGACGGGCTGGAAGATTGATATCAAGAGTGAAACGCAGGCGAAAGCGGAACAGCTGGATGACAACATGAACGAGGTAGAGGTCGAAAGCGACGAATCGTTCACAGCAGAGGGTGAATAAGCTTGAAAACAAGGAAAATTCCGCAGCGGATGTGTCTGGGCTGCCAAAAAAGTCGTCCAAAACGAGAATTGATCCGCATCGTACGCAGTCCGGAAGGCGTTTTTTCCATAGATACTACAGGGAAAAAAGCAGGCCGCGGGGCATACATATGCCCTAATCGGGACTGCTTTGAAGCGGCCCGTAAAAGCCATGGGCTGGAGCGTTCGTTTAAACAGACGGTAGCTTCGTCTGTTTATGAGCGGCTGGCACAGGAACTGGACTCACTGCATGGTGAAGAGGACTGAATCATGGCGTTTACCAGAGAACAGCGCATTATGAACCTGCTGAGCATGGCTCAGCGGGCGGGACGGATTGTATCGGGATCTTTTGCCGTAGAACAGTCTGTAAAAACAAAAAAGGCAGTATTCTTGCTGATCGCAGCGGATGCTGCGGATGAATCGAAGAAGAACTATAAAAAATTAGCTGAATATTATCGGATTCCTTATGCAGAAGGGCTGGACCGGGAAAAGCTCGGCAGGTGCCTTGGCAAAGAATACCGTGCGGCAGCAGTGCTGACCGATGCGGGATTTGCCGGAAAGCTGCGCCAGCTGATGGAGGAATCGATATGAGATAACCGGGGGTGGATCAATGTCCAAATACAGGGTTTTTGAAATCGCGAAAGAATTTCATACGGAAAGCAAGGTTGTACTGGATATTTTGAAGAAAGGAAGCTACAAAGTTGCCAACCATTTGAGCAGTGTCGGTGATGAAGAGCGAAATTTCGTCAAATCGCATTTTGAAAAGAAAACGGCTTCGGCAAATACGCCAAAACCGTCCAAACCGGCAGCGGTTCAGAGACCGCAGCATGAAAAAAAGGAAGATCGTCAGCCGCATCATAATGCGGGGCGTGATGCAAGCCCTGCTTCCAGTAACAACGTTCGTCATAATGGGCATAGTAATACGGCCGCAGCTGCACGGACAGAAAACGGACGGGGAAAGGCAGAGCGGACCGCCGGCAGCGCCAATAATCCGGCGCATAAGGGCAATACCGGTCACGCAGGACATAATGACCGCAACAATGGCCGAAGCGGTCGCGGAGAGCGGAATAATGGGGATCGGAACGGACGCCGGAATGAGCGCGGAAACCGCAATGATCGAAACGGGCGCAATAATCGTAATGACCGGAGGGGCGGCCGCAACAACAAGCGTGGTCAGCAGCAGGCGCCGAAAGTAGAAATTGCACGTCCTAAGCATATCAAACTGCCGGAAAGCATTGCCGTAAAGGATCTGGCCTCCAAAATGAGCTATACCGCTGCGGAAGTGGTCAAAAAGCTCTTCATGATGGGGGTTATGGCTACTATTAATCAGGAGATAGATTTTGATACGGCTGCGCTCGTAGCTTCGGAGTTCGGTGTTACCTGTGAGGAGCTTCCGCCGGATGTGGATCCTACGGAAATTCCGGAAGTGGAGGACGATCCGAAGTCGCTTAAGCTGCGTCCGCCTGTCGTGACCGTCATGGGGCATGTCGACCACGGCAAGACCTCTTTGCTGGACTGCATCCGCAATACGCATGTATCGGCGCATGAAGCAGGCGGCATTACACAGCATATTGGTGCTTATCAGGTCAATTGCAAAGGCAAAAAAATTGTATTCCTTGACACACCGGGCCATGAAGCGTTTACGGCAATGCGTGCACGCGGTGCCCAGATTACGGATATTGCGATTCTTGTCGTGGCTGCCGATGACGGCGTTATGCCCCAGACGGTTGAGGCGATCAATCATGCCAAATCGGCCGAGGTTCCCATTATTGTAGCCATCAATAAGATCGATAAGCCCGGAGCAAATCCGGATCACGTCAAGCAGGAACTCATGGAGCATGGATTGGTTCCGGAAGAATACGGCGGTGACACCATCATGGTTCCCGTGTCTGCCAAGAAGCAGCTGGGTATCGATGATCTGCTGGAAAATGTTCTGCTGGTTGCCGAAGTGGAAGAGCTGAAGGCCAATCCGAATCGCGATGCCCGCGGCGTTATTGTCGAGGCAAAACTCGATAAAGGGCGCGGCCCGGTCGCCACGGTACTGGTTCAGAATGGTACGTTGCGGATTGGCGACTCCGTGGTCTGCGGTACGACCTACGGAAAAGTCCGTGCCATGGTGGATGACCGCGGCAATAACGTCAAAAAAGCCGGACCATCCGTGCCGGTTGAAATTCTCGGCCTTAACGATGTTCCTGAAGCCGGCGATGTGCTGGCGGTCCTGGAGGAAAAACAGGCTCGTTCCATTGCCGAAGCCAGAATTGAACGTCAGCGTACAAAGCTCATCAAGAGCAAAAAAGTTTCTCTGGATGATCTGTTCCAGCAGATTCAGGAAGGTGAAATCAAGGACCTGAATATCGTGGTCAAAGCGGATGTTCAGGGATCGGTTGAAGCACTTTGCGGTTCGCTGCTGAAATTGAATAAGAACGATGAGGTTCGCGTGAGCATTGTCCATTCCGGAGTAGGCGCAGTCAATGAATCGGATGTGATGCTTGCTTCCGCTTCCAATGCGATCATCATTGCCTTTAATGTCCGTCCGGATGCTAATGCCCGTCGTCTGGCAGACACCGAGGATGTGGATATTCGTACGTATCGTGTCATTTACGACGCGCTCAACGATGTCAAGGATGCCATGAGCGGTATGCTCAAGCCAAAGTACAAGGAAGTAGTACAGGGCCGTGTAGAAATTCGTCAGGTTATGAAATTCTCCAAGGCGCTGGTAGCCGGTTCGTATGTACTGGAAGGAAAGATCTGCAACAACTCCAAGATTCGCATTATCCGCGACAACATTGAAGTGTTTGACGGCGAAATCGATTCGCTGCGCCGCTTTAAGGATGAAGTCAAGGAAGTGAATGCCGGGTATGAATGCGGTATCTCCATCATTGATTATCGTGACTTTAAAGAGGGCGATATCATCGAAGCGTATACGATGGAGGAGATTGCTACGGACATCACGGAGGCCAATAAGGCTGCCGCCCAACGGCGTCAGGCTGAAGCTGCGGCTAAGGCAGCTTCGGAAAAGGATGACTGATGCGGAGTCCATTTATTGAGGAAAGGAGGCCGTGCCGATGAGTCAGCTGCGGGTAGAGAAGGTCCAGGAACTTATGAAACAGGAGATCAGTCAGATCATCCTGCAGGAACTGAAGGATCCAAGGATCGGCTTTGTGACAGTTACTTCTGTAGAATGTACAGGAGATCTGCGCGAAGCGAAAATTTATGTCAGCCTTATGGGAAATGAACAGCAGATTCAGGATTGCTGGGCAGGATTAAACAGCAGTCTTGGCTTTATCCGGAGGGAAATCGGCAGACGAATCCGTCTGCGTTTTACACCGGAATTGACCTTTGAGCTGGATAAGTCGCTGGATTACAGCGCGCATATTCAGGAGCTGTTGCTGAAGATAAAAGCGGATGAAGCGGCAGGTCATGCCCTTCGCAAAGATGAGGAGTAACAAAGAATGAATGTTTCATTGGGGGAAGCTGCGGAGCTGATGAGCGATGCCAGAACCATCGTTATCACAGCTCATGTTCATCCTGATGGCGATGCCATCGGTTCCTCTCTCGGGCTGATGCATTTTTTGCGAAGTCAGGGCAAAGAGGTACAGGTTCTCATCGATGATGATATCCCGGCAATATTTGATATATTGCCGGGATATGAGCTTATAGAGAAACCGGATCCGGAACGGTGGCAGTCTGCTGATCTGCTGATCGCGCTTGATGTCAGCCTGGATCGGATTGGTCGGGTCAGGGAGATGGTTCAGGCACCGGTCCTGAATATCGATCATCATATTACGAACGATGGCGCTCTGGCTGATAAGCTTTATCTGGATGGAAATTGTGCAGCAACAGCAGAGATTATTTATCAGTTGATCCGGCAGAAAAAGAAACCGTTCAGTCAGAAGACTGCGATGTGCCTTTATACCGGATTAGCGACAGATACCGGCTGGTTCCGTTTTTCCAATACGACGTCTTCGGTGATGCAGGCTGCTGCGGAGCTTTTACAATGCGGGGTCAGGCCGCATGTGATTTCCGAGGCATTGGAACGCAAACCCTTTGCACAGTTAAAGGGGCTCGCCGCAGCAATGGGGCGGATCGAATTATTTCATGAGGGCCGGGCGGCTGGCGCTTTCCTGACGGCGGCCGATTTGCAGAGCATGGAATCGCCGGACGGACTCATTGATATGATCCGTGTTATTGATGGAACCGAGCTGGCTGTGGTCATGAAGGAAAAGGAGCCGGATGTTTGTCGGGTCAGTATGCGCTCAAAAGGGCTTGATGTAACGAAGATTGCTATCCGGTTCGGCGGCGGAGGACATGTCCGTGCTGCCGGCTGTACCATCAGTCAGCCTTTTGAGACCGCAAAAAAAGCCCTGATCGAAGCAATTGATGCGGCTTTGGAAGAGCAGGAAGGGAAGGAGCGGAGCGCTTTTGCCAAATGAGATGCCGCCAGGAGGCGGTTTTCTGAATTTGCTCAAGCCGCCCGGCATGACATCGCACGATGTGATCAGTCTGGCGCGACGGATTCTGCGAGAGAAAAAAATCGGACATGCCGGTACATTGGATCCGGCTGCAGCTGGTGTACTGCCTGTTGCAGTGGGACAGGCAACTCGTCTGATTGAATATCTGGAACAGGCAGATAAATCCTATCGCGTTGAGATGAAATTCGGATTTTCCACAGACAGCGGAGACGATACCGGCCGGATTCTTTCGTCTGTTTCGTCCTTTACTATGCCGTCCAAAGAAGAAATCCGTAATGTATTGAACCGTTTTACCGGAAGCATCCGCCAGACGCCTCCGGCTTATTCGGCGATAAAAATTCAGGGAAAACGCGCCTGTGACCTGATCCGGCAGGGACGTGAAGTGAAGCTCCCATCGAGAACGGTAAACATTTATCGATTGGCTTTACTGTCCTGGACTCCGGAACGGATCCTGCTGGACGTCGATTGTTCGAAGGGAACCTATATCCGAAGCCTTTGTCAGGATATCGGACAGGCGCTTGATTTGCCGGCGGTGATGACGTTTCTGGTACGTCGCCGCGTAGGAGATTTTCGTTTGGAAGACGCTCTGAGTCTGGAAGAACTGGCACAGCAAAAAGGGAAGGCTCTGCTCGCTCCTGCATCATTGCTGAGTCATTTGGCGCGGTATGACCTCGCGCCTTCCCGGGAGCGGGCGTTCTGTAACGGACTGCGCACACATGACGCGCTGTATGTTCCGGTTACAGATCTGCTGCGTGTATATGCTGCAGACCGTTTTATCGGAATTGGCCGGTATGACCGCAGCAGCAGGGAAATCGTACCGGTAAAAGTCATTCAGAGATAAAGGAGCAGTAGTTCATGCAAGTTTTTTCCAAGCTGACCGATCTGACCCGTGTGTATCCGGGCGCAGTGGTCGCTTTGGGCATGTTTGATGGCGTTCATATCGGCCATCAGAGCATTATCCGTCGGGCGGTGCAGCTGGCTGAACAGATTCATGGGTATGCTTTGGTATTCACGTTTAGCAATCATCCGCTTTCCGTTGTTGCGCCGGACGCATTGCCGCAGCAGATTGGAAATTCTGTTTTGCGGCAGCAGCGCCTGCAGGAAGAGGGCGTGGATGCACTGATTTCCGTTCCCTTTACGCAGGAGTTTGCAGCAATTCGTCCGGAACGTTTTCTTCAAATGCTGCAGCAGTATCTGGCACCGCGTTATGTGGTCACTGGTCCGAATTATACATTCGGAGCCGGAGGAAAGGGAACACAGCGCCAGCTCCTGCGTGAAGGCGGGCGGTACGGGTTTCGAGTGGAGATCTGTCCGGCTGTGCTGCGCTCCGGACGGCCGGTCAGCAGCACACGGATCCGCAGACTCTTATCTGCGGGAAAATTGTCCGAGGCCAATGATTTTCTCGGCTATCCGTTTACTGTCATGGACCGTGTGATTCATGGTGATCGGCGCGGCAGGACGCTGGGCTTTCCAACAGCAAATTTGGCGATACCGGATGATCGGGTTATGCTGCCAAATGGCGTATATGCGGCGGAAGCAGTTTATGAGGGAATGTGCTATGGTGCGCTGGCCAATATTGGCAGTAATCCGACCTTCCCTGGCTGCAGCCGCCGGTTGGAAGTAAATATTCAGGGATTTTCAAAAGATATTTATGACCGGATGCTTGAGGTGCGGTTTCTGGGAAAACTCCGCGATGAAAAGCGGTTTGCCGGTGCGGAGCAACTGATCCGTCAAATGCGACGGGATCGCAAGGCCGCGGAACTTTGGTGGGAAAAATTCGGCAGTTCATATTAACCATTTACAAGAAGCGGTACTCTATGATATACTAGCAACGGTGTTTATCACACGGTTATGCCGCAGCTCAGAATATGAAGTACTCCGACGTATCCTTAGCTGACAGGCAAAAAGTTTTATTTTATTAGGAGGAGTTTTATTCATGCTTACACAGGAAGCAAAACAGGAGATCATGAAAAAGTATGCAGTCCATGAGGGCGATACGGGTTCGCCGGAGGTGCAGATTGCTGTTCTGACGGCTCGTATTGGGTATCTCACGGAGCATCTGAAGGAGCACAAAAAGGATCATCATTCCCGTCGCGGCTTGCTCAAGATGGTTGGTCATCGCCGCCGGCTCCTTAGTTATCTCTACAAAAAGGATATCGAGCGGTATCGTTCTATTATCTCCAAGCTCGGCATCCGCGCCACGATTGGCTGATTTCAGTCGATTCCTGAAAAAAGCGGGGTTACTCCCGCTTTTTTTATATGGATTCCGGAATGAAAGATTATAAGAAGAAAAGGATTATTCGGCTTTATGTCGAAAGGACAACATACATAGAATTGAATCTGATTGAAACAGGAGGAAAACTACATGCAGAGTTTCGAAATGGAGCTGGGCGGCCGCCCGCTTATCATTGAACATGGTAAGATGGCCAAACAGGCAAACGGCGCAGTGCTGGTGCGGTATGGGGATACCGTTGTGCTGGTTACGGCTACGGCTTCCGCCGAGCCGCGCGAGGGCGTTGATTTTTTTCCACTGACTGTAGATTATGAAGAAAAGATGTATGCCGCCGGAAAGATACCGGGTGGTTTTATTAAACGGGAAGGCCGTCCCTCCAGTGATGCGATTCTCTGTGCCCGTCTTATCGATCGTCCTATTCGTCCTTTGTTTCCGAAGGGCTTTCGCAATGATGTGCAGATTGTAGCTACGGTACTTTCAGTGGAGCAGGATAATGCGCCTGAGCTGGCAGCTATGATCGGCGCATCCGCAGCGCTTACCGTGTCGGATATCCCGTTTATGGGACCGATTGCCGGTGTGCGTGTCGGACGTATTAATGATCAGTTTGTGATCAATCCGACAGAAGCCCAGCGGGCAGAATCCACGCTGAATCTGACCGTAGCCGGTTCGAAAGACGCCGTGATGATGGTCGAGGCTGGAGCCCATGAGCTGCCGGAAGATGTTGTCCTCGATGCGATTTTATTCGGTCATAAGGAAATTCAGCGCCTGGTTTCTTTTCAGGAAGAGATTCAGCAAGCTTGCGGGAAGGAAAAACGGGAAGCGAAATTATTCGTCGTCCCTGAGAATTTGGAAAAGGACATTCGCGCATATGCTGCAGAGCGGCTGGATCAGGCAACCCGCAATCCGGATAAGCTGGATCGGGATGCACATATTGCCGATATTAATGCCGATGTCATGGAACATTTTTTGGCGGATTACCCGGAGATGGAAAAAGAAATTGCTATGGCCCTGCATGATCTGGAGAAAGAGATTGTCCGCCGCATGATCACGCATGAAAAGATCCGGCCGGATGGGCGCGAGGTAGAAGAGGTTCGGCATGTCAGCTGTGAAGTGGGCTTGCTTCCCCGCACGCATGGGTCCGGGCTCTTTACGCGCGGCCAGACGCAAATTCTGACCGTTACGACACTTGGTCCTCTTGGCGACGAACAAATTATCGACGGCCTTGGACCGGAAACGACGAAACATTATATTCATCATTATAATTTCCCCGGCTATTCCGTTGGCGAGGCCAAGCCGATACGCAGCCCCGGACGCCGCGAAATCGGCCATGGCGCTTTGGCCGAACGCGCTCTGTTGCCGGTGATCCCCTCGATCGAGGAATTCCCCTATACCATTCGTCTGGTCTCAGAAGTCCTGGAATCCAACGGATCCAGTTCGATGGGATCGGTATGCGGCAGTACGCTTTCTCTCATGAATGCCGGCGTACCGATTAAGCGTCCTGTTTCCGGGGTAGCGATGGGATTGGTCAAGGATGGAGATCAATATACGATTTTGACCGACATTCAGGGAATGGAAGATGCATTGGGCGACATGGATTTCAAGGTAGCCGGAACCAGTAAAGGCATTACGGCCATTCAGATGGATATCAAAGTGGCGGGGATCGACCGGGATATTCTGTCCTCGGCGCTGCAGCAGGCGAAGCGCGGTCGGGCCTTTATTTTGGATAAGATGCTGGCCTGCATCGATCGTCCTGCAGCGGAGTTGTCGCCATATGCGCCGCGTGTTGAGACGATCAAAATCAAGACGGATAAGATTCGCGATGTCATTGGCACAGGCGGCAAGGTGGTCAAGAAAATTATCGATGAAACCGGTGTGCAGATTGATATCCATGAGGATGGAAACGTCTTTATCTCTTCCGTTGACGCAGAGGGCATGAAAAAGGCACGGAAGATGATCGAGGATATCGTCCGCGAGGTAGAGGTCGGTGAGGTGTATACTGGCAAGGTAACACGCCTGATGAAGTTCGGCGCTTTTGTGGAAGTTTTGCCGGGCAAGGAAGGACTGTGCCATATTTCCCAGCTGGCTGCTCATCGTGTGGAAAAAGTTGAAGATGTGGTTCAGATTGGCGATCAGTTGCAGGTCAAGGTCGTGGAAATTGACGACAAGGGCCGTATTAATCTTAGCCATAAGGCATGCCTGTAATCTATAGGATCGCATAAAAAAAGCCGGAACACCATGGCGGGTTCCGGCTTTTTTTATGGATGAAACATGCGGTTCAGCGGATTTTCCTTGAAAAGATTTCCCTGTTCAATATAACGGTGAACCATTTTTTCGGATTTGTGACGGGTCTGACGCATGATGGAAAGCGCATCGACATCGTGCTGCGCAGCGCTGGTCGCAAAGCCGCGGCGGAGACTGTGTCCGGCGAACTGCCTGGCATCCAGCCCGGCCATTCGCACATATTTCTTGACGATAAGGGCAACGGATTTATCTGAGAGATGCATCGGCCGAAGCTGATGCGATCGTGTAAACGGCCGGAAGATCGGCCCGCTTTTGATGCCGGAAGCGGTCAGCCAGGATTGAAGCGCACGGACTGCGCAGATCTGCGGATCCGGTGCATAAGGAATCGCAATGGTTGCACCGCGTCCCAGCTGATCGCCTTTGGATTGGGGAACAAAAATCATCAGGCCCTGCGGAGTAAAGGTCAGTTCCTCGTATTGGATACGCACGAGTTCGGAACGACGAAAGGCCCCGGCAAACCCGACAAAAAGCAAGGCTCTGTCGCGCAAAGCGGTCAGGTCATCTGTCTTGAAACAGTCTGCCAGTAAATAAAGTGTTTCGATGAGAATCGGCGCTTTTCCCTGTTGAAAGGTTCCCTTTTCTCTGCGGATGGCAGACATGGCCGTTCGGACCATTCCGTCTTTTGCCGGATTTTTGCTTCCGCTGTACCCTGCCGCAATATGATTTTCCGATATGGCAGTGACTCGCCGCGATACGGTATTGGCACGGGCATCATCAGCAAGATCGTTCATATAATTGACGATGGTTTCCGGCGTGGCTGGAAGCTCGCATTGATGATGATCCTGACACCAATCAGAGAAATCGTTCCAATCGGCGGCATAAGCTTTTATTGTATTTTCCGCTTTGGATTTTTCCAAACGGCGTTTTGCCTTTGCGGACAGGCGGCGATTGGCTTCGATATGCTGATTCTTTGCTAACAGGAAGCTCTTATTGGGTTTCATGTGTATTCCCTGCCTTTCTATGCGATAGCTTCATCCTTATTATATACAAAATTGCCGGGATGCGAAATGGAAGATTCTGAGATATAATAATACAATAGGTGTTTCGCCATCTTCAGGAAAGGAATGAAGTCATTGGATAACAGATATGGTGCGGTCAACAAGAGGATAGGAGCTGCTGTTCTGGTGATCGCAGTGGTATGCATGACTCTGTTTCTGCTGTCAAAGGAAGAGGGCGGTTCGGCGCTGGCGGAACCTGCTCCGCAGAATCTGACGGAATCCGGCTGGAGAAAACCGCTTTCCTATTCGCCTGTGCTGTCCTGGAGTAAAAATCCGGAGGCCGTGTATTATGAAATTGAGTTTTTGGATCATCGGCCTTTGCTGCTGTCCGATACACAGGAGGCAGAGGACGCGGTCTTTCGTTCGTCGGAAGTGTTCCAGAATCATTATAATCCGCCGCTCAAGCAGTTTGCTGCAGATTTTCTTGGCCGCGCCCCGCTTTACTGGCGGGTAAGAGCCATGGACTTCAATGGAACACCGCTTACCCCCTTCAGTGAACTCGCCGAACTCTGGACAAGTCCGGATCGGCCGGAAATGGATGCGCCAGTCCCGGTAACGCAGCTGGGCAGTGACGAACGTGGCGCCGTTCTCTTGTATCCGGTATATCATTGGATTCCCATGTCTGGAGCGGATCATTATGAACTGCAGCTTTTTGAAGGCAGTCCGGATAATGATGATAACCGTTTAATTGCTGTATGGGATTCGGTGCCAGCGGAAGTTTATGATTCATTCCCGCGTTACAGCGATCGTGATTTTTATTGGCGTGTCAGGGCGATGAATGCAGCTGGGACTGCGATCAGCAAATGGTCAAATCCTAAACGGTTCCGGACCGCACCGGAAGATCATTGGGAAATTGCTGTGCTCGGCGATAGTATCAGTCATGGCGGCGGGCATTATTCCTATGGACCGGAAGATTTGGAGTTCAGCTGGCTGCACTATTTGGATTTTCCGGCGATCAATCTGTCAGAGAGCGGAGATACCATTCAGATGACGCTGGACCGTTTTGATCGCGATGTTCTTCCTTTTCATCCCCGTTATCTTTTGATTATGAGCGGAAGCAACAGTCTTCGCGCCGGAGAAGATCCCGAAGTGGTGATTCAGAACCTGCAGGAAATCCAGCATCGCTGCCTGAGCAATGGGATTCGTCCTGTTCTGCTTACACTTCCGGCGATTAATCCGCAGGCGATCCAGCATGTATTTCAGGAGGAAACGGTGGAGGATTGGGCGCAGCGCTTTGCCGCAGTCAATGTTTACATTCGCACGCAGGTTCATATCGATACGGCCGCTGCGTTTTCCTGCCCGAATACCGTGTTGCCGGAAATTTACGCTTTGGATGGTCTTCATCCGGATGTACTGGGAAAACGCCTGATGGGCGGAAAGGTAAATGCTGCCTGGGGCAAGGTGAAGCAGGATGCGGACAAGGAGATGGAACGGTATGCTGCAGAAGCGCATCAGTGAGTTTTTGAGAAGCCATGTCCGATTATGGAAGGGATTGGGGGCAGCACTGCTCATTCTGACTGTCGGCATCATACTCATCCTTGAATTTTTGAGCCGCGGTGCAGCGATGATTTTCAATCAGGCGATGGAAGAGCAGGATATGCTGCGCGGCACGATTACCGTAGAAAAATTACTGGCAGATATGACCGGGCAGGTCACCTTTGAACAGCTTGTATGGAAGGATCCGGAGGGAAATACATTGCTGTACGTTCCCTCCGGGTCCTTCCATGTTCGTCCGTGGGATATTCTGACAAAAAATTTTAAGGCAACGACGATTCAGGAAATGACATGGAATGGTGCGCAGCTTTCCGTTCACTTGTCCGAGGATATGCAGGTGGATTTTATTCGTCACTCCCGTGAATTTCGACAGATGGAAAAAGACAGTGACGATAAGGATTGGCGCAATACCGTCAGCCTGGAAGGAAAATCCGAAGCTGAACGCAAGGCGATCGGCGAATGGCGCCGGGCGCATCAGGCAAAGAAGATGGAACGAAAATGGCAGAACTTCCATCGTGACGGACGAAAAATCCGGTTAAAGCTTCATTTTAATAATTGTCGGATGGAGGTTTTTTATCGAAATCGCCATTATTTGATGGATCATGTAGATTTGCATGCAGATATCAATACGGATCGGGAGATGAAACTCAAAGTATCGACCGGCGGATTTGGCGGAACGATGATCGGCAATGGTGTCAGCATGGATGGAACCGTAAATTTTCGGAACCATGACGTTCCCCATTGTGATATGCAGATTCGTTTTATCGAAGTGGATCCTTCTTCCTTGGGGTTTGGCATGAATGTTCACGACAAAATGACCTTGGAAACACACCTCAAAGGACCTTTAACGGATTTGTCCGGCGATGGGACGGTTCAGATGCAGGAACTGCATATTCCCGGATTGGTGTTTTATCATGTAAACGGCAATGTACATTATGAAAATTCGATCCTGCGCTTTACTCATGTGGACGCAGAGGTTTATGGAGGTACGCTGTCAGCCAGCGGTGATTATGATTTGGATACGCGTTATTATCATCTTTATGGGCATGGTGAAAACCTGCACACGTCTCAGGCTTTGCCCGGCAGCCATCTTTCCTGCGAAGTCCGGCTGGATCTTTCTCTTGCGTCAAAGGGGTCAGCGCATGAAACGCAGGTGCAGGGAAGTTTTGTATCCGGCCCCGGACGATATCGTTTTATTCCGTTTCAACAGCTTCGCGGGCGTTTTGATGATTCGTATCATGATCTCGCATTTTACGATGTGTCCATTGAATTGGCTGGCTTTACCGTAAATACGGATGCATTCCGGATTAAAGAGGGAAAACTCACGATGGAGCCGCTTCGCTTTACCGACGCAAATGGCATGCCGATGGCCACAGTTCATCCGGAAAATGATTCGCTATGGAAGAAAAATTGACATAGCAGGCAGGAGCCAGACCGGTATTTCAACCGAAAAATGAGTTTGAAACCAGATCGCTTTCTGTGTTATGATGATAAGGAAAGAGGGGATGGGAAAATGGATATGCAGATTGCGGCAATGTCTGTCGGCATACATCAGGCACAGACCGCACAAAACTTGGATGTGGCTGTTCTCAAGATGGCTATGAATTCCTCTGCAGATTCTTCAACAGAGCTGCTGGACAGCTTAACGGAGAGTTTGGATCCGAATCTTGGTACCCGGATCGATATTCAGGCATAAAAAAGAGTACGCTATAGCGTACTCTTTTTTATGCCGCGAAAGTCTTACTGTTTTTTTAACATAGCATAGATCGCGTTGGCTACACCATGATGCAGATTGTCATCCGTGATCTTCGCGGCAGCTTGTTTCAGCTCCGGAATGGCGTTGCCCATTGCCGTGGCATGCGTGGGAAAGGCTTGAAACATAGAAAGGTCATTGGAGCCATCGCCGAGGACAAGAACTTCGTCTTCACGAATATTTAACCGTTTGGTCAGGTCCGTTAAGGCCTGACCTTTTGTTGCAGCTGCATCATTGATCTCAATATTGGTGCGGAAGCTGGACGAAATGGCGATATGGGAGACTTCCTGCTCCAGTTCGTTTTGCAGATTCTGCAGCAGCCGCGTATCCTGACTGAATGTAATGAATTTGGCAATACGGATGTTCTTGTTCCATAGCATGTTTAGATCATGCAAGTAGTTTAAGTGGCGATAATGCGGGTTGCGCAGCGACCACAGAACATTGCTCAACAGGTTTGCACCGGGACGGACTTCGCGCATTCGCTGCAACAGACCGCGATAGGTGTGCAAGCGGGAATCCGCACTGTAATGACCATGATCCGTATAGATTTCAATGTAAATAGAAGGATATTTCCGCATAATGGCATAAATGGATTTTGCCCGTTCGGGATCGATATAAGACGCGTGGAGAAGTTGCCGCTGAGGATCGTGCAGCTCTGCTCCATTCATGGTCAGATAATAAGGATCAAGTCCGTATCCTTCAATAAAATCGGCGACATCGCCGATGATGCGGCCGGTGGCGATAACAAGACGGATATTGGATTGGCGGGAGCTTTGAAGTGCCTGAAGATTTTCTTTCGAAATCCGATGATTTCCATTCAGCAGGGTACCATCCATATCGGTGGCAATGAGTTTTATCATAATCGTCCTCCTCATGGTCGATTGTTTTGCAGCCTGACCAAATGTTATTATACGGAAGCAGAGCAGGTTTTTCAAGGAGGCACAAGAAACAAATGTTTGATTATGAACCGGACTATGCTATAATAAGAGATGAAATTTATGGGAACTGAGCGTGATCGACATGAAACTTGAGGATTCCATCCAGTACATAAAAGGGATTGGACCTAAAAAGGCGGCAGAGCTTAACCGGCTGGGTATTCGGAATATTTATGATCTGCTGATCTGGTTTCCGCGAACCTATGAGGATCAGAGCGTTTTGACACCAATCGCCTCTTTGCAGGCCGGGGAGACAGCCGTGGTGGCGGGAACCATTTTAAACCTAAGCGAACATCGCGGCGGCCGCCGAAATATGCACATTCTCACCGCGATGATCGGCGATGGAACGGGGTTTTTACAGGTTACCTGGTTTAATCAGCCGTACTTAAAACAGCAGTTGAAGCCCGGTAAAAGAGTATTCCTTTCCGGGAAGCCGTCTTATGCGTATGGTGGGCGCGGACAATTTGCCATGAACCAGATTCAATCCTGTCATGTTCTTGATGAGGAAGAAGAGCCGGCAGATTCCTGCGGAATACAGCCGGTTTATTCCACGACAGGACATTTGAATCAGAAGTTTTTCCGCAAGGTCATGTCCGGCTTGCTGCAAATGGCGATTCCTCTGCCGAATCTGCTTTCAGAGCCCATGAGAAAACGATTGGGATTGATGGAACGGAGCAAAGCCTTTCGTGCGGTTCATTTTCCTGAAACGATGGAAGAGCTGCGGGCGGCACGGCGCTGTCTGGCCTTTGATGAACTTTACCTGATTCAATGCGGACTCATATTGCTCCGCCAGCAGACACAGCGGGAAAAAAAAGGAATACGTCATTTGATGAACGGCCGTCTCGTGCGTCAGATTATCGACACATTGCCGTTTCAGCTTACGCAGGATCAGCAGAAAGCGTGGCGGGATGTTCAGCAGGATATGGAGCAGGAAAGACCCATGCGCCGTCTGATTCAGGGCGATGTCGGCTCAGGGAAAACCGTTATTGCTATGCTCGCACTGGCTAAGACGGTGGAAAATGGCTGCCAGGGGGCTTTGATGGCGCCAACGGAGATTCTGGCCAGCCAGCATTATGAATTGCTCGCAGCCAGACTTGCACCGCTGGGGATGCGGGTCGGTTTGCTTTCCGGACGGCTGACGCCGAAAAAACGTGAGGAAGTATATCGCGCCATCACTTGTCACGATTTGGATATTGTCGTCGGGACACATGCACTGATTCAGGATGCGGTTCAATTTGCCCGGCTTGGCCTGGTCGTGACGGATGAACAACATCGTTTTGGTATTCATCAGCGGGCTGAGTTGGAAAAACGGGGATCGCGGATGCCGGATGTTTTGGTTATGACCGCAACACCGATACCGAGAACGATGACCCTGACCGTTTATGGAGATCTGGATGTTTCCCTCATCCGGGAGCTTCCGCCCGGACGGAAGCCGGTGCGAACCTTCTTGCGCCGTCCGGATCGGCGCGCGCTGATTTATCGCTATGTGCGGGAGCAGATATGGGCGGGCAGGCAGGCTTATGTAGTCTGTCCGCGGATCGAACAAAGCGAAGCATCGCCGATATCTTCAGCAGAAGAAGTGTATGATGAGCTGCGCTGCGGAATCTTTCAGGGGATCCCCTGCGGGCTCCTTCACGGGCGCATGAAAGCGGCAGAAAAAGAAGCTGTCATGCGGGACTTTTACCAAAACCGGATAAAACTGCTGGTTTCCACGACGGTTATTGAGGTCGGGGTTAATGTTCCCAATGCCAGTATCATGGTGGTGGAACAGGCAGAGCGCTTCGGGCTGGCGCAGCTTCACCAGCTGCGCGGCCGTATTGGACGTGGTCCGTATGCTTCTTATTGTATTCTCATTTCAGAAATGAAAACCGAGGCTTCTCAAGCCCGTCTGCACATTATGGAATCTACAGCGGATGGATTTGAGCTTGCCGAAGAGGATTTAAAACTGCGCGGGCCGGGCCAGTTTTTTGGTTCCATGCAGCATGGACTTCCGGATTTGCGCATTGCTGATGTGCTGAACGATCTGGACATTCTCCTGCAGGCCAGACAGGCTGCTATGGAGAATATCCGAAATCAGCAGCTTGGGACAGCGCGGGAAATGCTTCGTATGCAATATGGCAGACAATTTCTTCATATCATCGAATCTTGAATGACAAATCGTCTTTTTGATAAGAACATCTTGACACAAATGACGGACATGATATACAATGAACACATATTTTGTGCGTAGGGAAATAGTAGGAGGCGCATAGTTTGGTTACAGTATTGGTAAATGGTGCCTGTGGCCGCATGGGACAGGCTGTTTTAAAAGCAGTACAGGAGGATTCGGAGCTGAAGCTTGTCGGTGCGGTGGATATTAAAGGCGGTGAAGACACAGGAAAACTGGTCGGCCTGCCGGAAAACGGTATTTTGGTGGAATCCAATCTGACTGAGGCTCTGCAGCGTTTGAATCCGGATGTCATGATTGATTTCACGCGGCCGGATGTTGTTTTCGACAATGTGATGACCGCACTTCGCAATAAGGTGTCGCCTGTCGTCGGTACGACAGGGCTTTCTGACGGACAGAAGGAAGAAATACGCGCAGCCGCAGAGAAGCTGGGTACACCTGCGTTTATCGCACCGAATTTTGCCATTGGAGCGGTGCTTTTGATGGTCTTGTCCAGGCAGGCCGCCAAATATATGCCGGATGTTGAGATCATTGAGTTGCACCATGACCGAAAGCTGGATGCTCCGTCCGGAACGGCAGTACAGACTGCGGCTATGATTGCAGAGGTACGAAAAGCCCATAAGCAGGGGCATCCGGAAGAAAAAGAGAAACTTGCCGGAGCACGCGGTGCAGAATACGAAGGGATGCACATTCATAGCGTACGCCTGCCTGGCTATGTTGCGCATCAGGAGGTTATCTTTGGCGGGCTGGGTCAGACTCTGACCATTCGGCACGATTCTATGAACCGGGAATCCTTTATGCCGGGAGTGGTGCTGGCTGCCAAGAAGGTTCGCTCTCTGTGCGGGCTGACCATTGGGCTGGACAAATTGCTTGAGTTTTGACGGGGTTATGAGTCCTGTGAAAATTATCATGGAATTTCACTATGGAATTTCACTAATGAATGGAAGGATGGAACGATATGAAAAAATATAATGTAGCAATTCTCGGCGCAACAGGTGCTGTCGGACAGGAATTTCTGAACCTGATTGAAGAGCGCAGCTTCCCGTTCGCCAACCTTAAAATGCTGGCCTCCAAGCGCAGTGCCGGGAAAAAGATTCAGTTTATGGGCAAGGAATATACGGTCGAAGAAACGACAGAGGATTCCTTCAAGGATGTTGAAATTGCGCTGTTTGCCGGCGGTGCGGCCAGCAAACAGTTCGCGCCTGCCGCCGTCAAGGCAGGGGCCGTTGTCATTGATAATTCGAGTGCGTTCCGCATGGATCCCGAGGTGCCGCTGGTCGTTCCTGAGGTCAATCCGCAGGCCATCGCTCGTCACAAGGGAATCATCGCGAATCCGAACTGTTCGACGATCATTATGATGATGGCTTTAAAGCCGCTTTATGATCTTTCAAAGATTAAACGTATTGTCGTTTCCACCTATCAGGCTGTTTCAGGCGGCGGTAAAGAGGCTATGGCTGAACTCGAGCAGCAGGTCGAGGATATCGTTGCCGGCCGCGAACCGCAGGCGAACATCCTGCCGGGGGCTAAATTCCCCAAACATTATCAGATTGCCTTTAATCTGATTCCTCAGATCGATGTATTCTATGACAATCTTTATACCAAAGAGGAGATGAAGATGGTCAATGAGACAAAGAAGATCCTCGAGGACGACAGCCTGCGCATTACGGCTACGACAGTTCGTGTGCCGGTTTACCGCAGCCATGCCGAGTCGGTCAATGTTGAATTTGAAGATGAGGTCAGTGTTGAGGCTGCCCGCAAAGCAATCGATGCTTTTCCGGGAGCTGTTGTCAGTGACAATCCGGCTGAACAGATCTACCCGATGCCGCTTTTCACGTCCGGCAAGAACGATGTCGAAGTGGGCCGCATCCGCAAGGATGAATCGATCGAGCACGGCCTGAACTTCTGGGTCTGCGGAGATCAGATTCGTAAGGGGGCAGCCCTTAATGCGCTGCAGATTGCCGAATATATGATCAAGAACGATATGATCTGAACTTTCATAGGATAGTGCAAAATAGGCGCAACAAATGCGAAGGAATTTGTTGCGCCTATTTGTATGTGCGGCGTCATGATAATGCCGTACCTTTTTGAGGAATCGTGAAGCGGCGGATATCGACACCTTCCAGTTCCAGAAGCGCTTTCTTTCGCAGGATACCGCCGCCATATCCGGTCAGACTGCCGTTGGCCCCAACGACGCGATGACACGGTACGATGATGTCGATCGGATTGTGACCGACCGCGCCGCCTACGGCTTGTGCCGACATCGTTTTTAACCCGCGTTC
This sequence comes from Wylensekiella montiformis, assembly GCF_009697385.1. Classification (GTDB taxonomy): domain Bacteria; phylum Bacillota; class Negativicutes; order Selenomonadales; family Selenomonadaceae; genus Selenomonas_A; species Selenomonas_A montiformis. Next base: position 238,538 of record NZ_VUNL01000003.1, on the reverse strand, counting down.
CACGGCAATCTGTTTGGCGATCCATCCGTAAGTAACCGTATGGCCAAATGGAATTTTACATAATATTTCGCTCACGCGATTGCGGAAAGCGGAGCCAATCCGATGAATCCGGGGGAGGAAAACGGGATCATGGCCTGTAAAATAAATATCCAGCCATCGTTTTGTCTGATCAAAATATGTATTTTCGCATCGAAGGGCATCCTGCATTCCTTCCGGATGCCCATAGCGGCTGCCTTCTGCAAACCACAGTCCCGTTAACCCTTCCTCGTCGCTTGTCATTATCATGGCTCCTAAAGGGGACGGATATTCGTTCATATAAATCATATTGATTTGACCTCCTGACTTTTGGTGATTTGCACAGAATCATGATACCCGGATCGGATCGTCGCTTGCTGACTTTTTTATCATACACTGGATATTCAGCCTGTTCAAGCATTGGTCAGGCTGAGGAAGAAGGGGTTTTTTTAGAGAAATTTTCAGAAAAACTATAGGAATGAGAAGTACAATAGCAATCGAGATCGAAATGTGATAAGATAGAAGACAATATGGTAAGGAAAAAGAAGATTCCACAGGTACATTGGAGGAATTCAATATGGCTAATGTCCGTGAAGAAACGATGATGTTCCGGTTCGGCAGCGAAGAAAATAAAGCCGAGACGATTATCCGCAACGTCTGCAAGGCAATGGAAGAGAAGGGATATAATCCGATTAATCAGCTTGTCGGCTATTTGCTTTCCGGTGATCCGGCGTATGTAACAAGCTATCACGATGCGCGCAGCCAGATTCGAAAACTGGAACGGGATGAGCTGTTGGAGGAATTGGTACGATCTTATCTGGAGAGGAACAAATGAAACGATATATGGCACTGGATATCGGAGATCGGACAATCGGTATTGCTGTCTCGGATCTGCTTGGGCTGACGGCTCAAGGAGTGGAAACGATACGGCGGCGAAAGCTGGAGGAAGATCTCCAACGCCTTGGCGAGCTGATTCATGAGTATGACGTGGAAACTCTGGTTTCCGGTTATCCGAAAAACATGAATGGAACAGAAGGGGATCGCTGCAAGATTGTTACACAGTTTATGGAAGAGGTAAAAAAAGCATATCCTGATGTCGGCGTAACCTTTTGGGATGAAAGGTTGTCGACCGTGGCGGCAAATCGTTCTTTGCTCGAGGCCGATCTCTCCCGGCGAAAACGAAAAAAAGTCATTGATAAGATGGCAGCGGTTTTTATTCTGCAGGGATATCTGGACAGCCTTCATTGATCCGGAGTAATTCTTGACAAGTTTTCTGCAGATACGATAGAATAAATTCAGCAGATAAAGCAGGTAAGAATGAGAAAAGAGGTGCTTGATTTGTCCAATAAAGAAACAATGGATGATGGTGTTGTCGTTGTCATGACCGATGATCAGGGAAATGAATATTATTATGAAGAAGAAATGATCATTCCTGTCGGCGATCAGAAATATGCTTTGCTGATTGGTCTGCATGATGAGGATGATCCGCATGATCATAGCTGCGGCTGTGGCTGTGAAGATGGAGACGAGGACGTCTTGATCGCCAAGATCGTTCAGAATGATGCGGGCGAGGAAGAATATATTGAACCGACGGATGAAGAGTTCGAGGCGGTTCAGAAGGCCTATGATGCATTGGTTGACGAAGCGGAACAGGACTGATTTCTGCAGTAAGCTGCCATCCAAATTGGATTGGCGGCTTTTGTTTATGTCATAGACAAAACGGAGTGAACGGGGGATGTTGGTGTGGGGCTGAATGGCAGAAAATTTCTGGGTGTTTTGAAATATGCCCTGACAAAGGGGAAGGAGAAAACGGGCCGGATTCTGGATGGTATGGCGGCATTCAGCGATAAAATGACCTGGAAGCGCTGGACCGCAGCGGCCTTCCTGATCTTGCTGATCGTTTGCGGCGTTTCCATAACCATGTTCGGGCGGACTCATTCGACCGGTTCGGCAGCAAAGGGAGATGCTGTTATTTATCTGACGGTAAAATCCGGAATGAGCGCTGGTGATATCGGCGATGAACTGGTGAGAAAAGGAATTTTAGACCATAAGTTTCTATTTTGGTGGGAAGTCCGGCGTACGAATGCCGCCGCATCATTTAAAGCTGGCATGTATGCCATGAAGCCGGGGATGACAACAGACGAAGTATTGGAAAAACTCACCTCTGGCGAAACAACAGCAGCCCGTTTCACTATTCCAGAAGGGTTTGGAGTGCGTGAAATTGCCAAGCGTCTGTCCGAAGAGGGACTCGTCAATGAAGAGGAGTTTCTCGAAAAAGCTAGAACATTTGTTCCATATTCGTATATAGAAGAAAAACCGGAAATTCGTTTTGCCTGTGAGGGCTTTTTATTCCCGGATACCTATGAGTTGCATGAAGATGCGGATGCGGAATCGATCCTGAATATGATGGCAAAAGACTTTGATGAACGATTTACACCGGACTTGCGCGCCCGAGCGAAGAAAATGAATCTCACGATTTTTGAGGTAGTTACCCTTGCTTCGTTGGTGGAAAAAGAAGCACGTTATGAAGAGGACCGGCCGATTATTGCGCAGGTTTTCTTCAAACGGCTGGCGCTTGGCATGCCATTGCAGTCGGATACGACGATCCAGTATCTCCGGGATACGCCGAAAGAGGATCTTTCGCTGGAAGATACGAAAGCGGACTCCCCGTATAACACGTATCGCGTTCGTGGATTGCCGCCCGGACCGATAGCCAGTCCGGGCATGGCTGCGATACGGGCTGTTCTTTATCCTGCTGATACGGATTATCTTTATTTTGTCGCAGATCGGCAGGGGCATAATCATTATTCTACCAATTATGCGGAACATCAGCGCATAGTTGAACAAGTCCGGTAATCGTATGGGAAACAGGGATGGAGGAGAAACGTTCGGATTGGAAACATTACTCAAAGAAATGGAAGAATACGCTGCAGTTCGTCACGTACCGATTATCAATGAACAGGAACGCAGTGCGTTTTGCCGGATTGTCCAGGACTTCTGTCCGCATCGAATTCTGGAAATCGGCACGGCTATTGGTTATTCGGCACTTTTACTGGCCAGATGCGCTGCAGACGATGCTTGCGTTACTACTCTGGAGCGTTCAGAAGAGCGGGCAGAACAGGCGCAGAAGTATATTGCCCGATCACCGTATGCTTCTTGCATTAAGATCCATGTCGGTGATGCGGGAAAACTTCTTCAGCAGGAAAATATTCGTGCTGGCGCTCCTTATGATCTTGTCTTTATCGATGCAGCCAAGGGGCAATACCCGGATTATTTCGCCAAAGCGCTGCCGCTCTTAGCTGACCATGCGGTCCTTTTAGCCGATAATGTTTTGTTCCGCGGCTATGTACGTTCGGAGCAAAAGATACCTCATCGCTATCGAACGATGGTCAACCGGCTTCGTGAATATCTGTGTCTGGCGGCAGAAACCCCTGGCTGTCATACTGATATTCTGGAGAATGGGGATGGTCTTGCTGTTACCCGCTGGGATCGCACCGCGGAAGCGAGCACAACGGAAAGGGGCAGAAATCATGCGGAAAAAGCCTGAACTTTTGGCGCCAGCGGGCAATATGGAAAAATTGAAAATGGCGGTTCTCTATGGAGCAGATGCGGTTTATCTCGGTGGGAAAGCCTTTGGACTCAGAGCGCTGGGCGGAAATTTCAGCCTGACAGAACTGAAAGAAGCGGTCGATTTTGCTCACAGTCATCGATGCCGCGTTTATGTGACCGTAAATATTTTTCCGCACAACAGCGATATGGAAAAGCTGCCGGAATATCTGCGCTATCTGAATTCCATTCATGTGGATGCGCTGCTTGTGGCAGATCTCGGTGTTTTTATGATGTGCCGGAATCTCATTCCCGAAATGGAACTTCATATCAGCACACAGGCAAACAACACCAATTGGGCCGCAGTAAATGCGTGGAAAGCACTGGGCGCAAAACGCGTCGTTTTGGCGCGTGAAATGTCTCTGGAGGAAATACGCGAAATCCGCACCCGATGCGATGTGGACTTGGAAATGTTCATTCATGGTGCCATGTGCATTTCTTATTCCGGCCGCTGTTTGCTGTCCAATTATTTTACAGGACGCGATTCCAACAGGGGAAGCTGCGCCCAGTCCTGCCGCTGGAAATATGCACTGGTTGAAGAAACGAGACCGGGACAGTATTTTCCGATTGCTGAGGATGAGCAAGGCACATACATTATGAATTCCAAAGATATGTGCCTGATGCCATATCTTCGTGATGTGATAGAAAGTGGCGTAGACAGCTTAAAAATCGAGGGACGCATGAAAAGCGTTCATTATGCAGCCAGCGTTGTCAAGGCCTATCGGATGGCGATTGACAGTTACTTTGAGGACCCGGATCATTTCCTTGTGCGACAGGAATGGCTGGATGAGCTGGAAAAGGTATCGCATCGTACGTATACTACCGGCTTCTATTATCATCGTCCCAGCGAAAAGGATCAGATATACAGCCGGACTTCCTATGACCAAACTTCGGATTTTGTTGGCTTGGTGCGGGCTTATGATGAGAAAACGGGATGGGCGGTTATCGAGCAGCGTAATCATATCAAAGAGGGACAGGAAATTGAAGTATTCCGTCCGTCCGGGCCATCCTATCGTCAGCAGATAGACGGTATGCTTGATATGGATGGATTCCCTATTCATGCAGCACCGCATCCTCAGCAAATGTTTCGCATGAAAATGTCATATCCTGTCACACCCTACACCATTCTGCGGCGTGACAAAGAACCCGGATCCGCTTAAGCGGGCGGTGAGAACTGATAGATATCAAGGATTAACGGAGAAAGCGGTGTGGTAAATGGAAAAGCTCATACGTTATGCGGGAACAGCAACCGGCAGGGTACAGGGCGTAGGTTTTCGCATGTTTGTACAGCAACATGCGATGGAACGTCATATAACCGGCTGGGTAAAAAATATGGATGATGGTTCTGTATCAATGGAACTTCAGGGAACAGAAGGCGCCGTCGAGGGATTGGAGCGGCTGATCCGCACAGGAAATTATTTTATCCGGGTAAAAACATTCAGCTTGGAAGCCTGCGCAGTTTGTCCCGATGAAAAGCGTTTTGTTATTCGTTATTGACAGAAGGGAGTTTATTATGGCAAAAATTCTTGTATTGAATGGGCCCAATTTAAACCTGCTTGGAACACGTGAACCAGAAATTTACGGAAAGACAACGTTAAAAGACATCGAAGAGCTTTTGAAAGCCCGTGCCGAAAAAGCAGGCGTCGCCATTGATTTTTTTCAGTCGAACCATGAAGGCGAATTAGTGGATAAGATACAGGAAGCGGATCATTACTACGACTATATTCTTCTTAATGCGGCTGCGTTTACGCATTACAGCATTGCACTGCGTGATGCCATTTCTGCGATAAGCGTTCCGGTCATCGAGATCCATTTATCCAACATCCATAAACGGGAAGAATTCCGGCACACCTCCGTACTGGCCCCGGTTGTTTTGGGACAAATTTGCGGTTTGGGCGTGGAAAGTTATCTGGCTGCGCTTGAGGCAGTTCTTGCCAAGTTGGTAATCTCAGCAAAATGAACATGGAGTGATCACTTATGAATGAAGCGCGTTTGTCGGCAATTCGTGCATTGTTGCCTGAGAAAAAAATTGATGCGGTTATTGTCACTAAGGAAGCTAATCTGTATTATTTCAGTGGATTTCGCGGTGATGATACGGTGCTTATTATAACGGAGGACCGGGCGCTGCTGATTACAGACAATCGTTATACGGAACAAGCATCGCAGCAGGCACCTTTGTTTGAAGTTGTCGAGCAAAAAGAGGGACTTTTGAAAAAAACGGCAGAATGTGTGAAAAAGCTGGAATGCCAGTCTGTCGGTTTTGAAGGAAACGCTCTGTCCTACGCCGATTTTTCTGTTCTGCAGGCGCTTCTGAAGCCGATTTGCTTTGACACTTCTTTGCAGCTGGATTCGCTGCGTCAGATCAAGGAGAAAGAGGAGATTCGGCACATCCGCAAGGCCTGTGCGATCGCCGATGCCGGATTCGCGGATATGCTAACCTATATCCGCCCCGGCATGACAGAACTTCAGGTCGCCGCCCATTTGGAACATTGCATGCGTGAAAACGGATCGGAAAAAACATCGTTTCCGACGATTGTCGCATCGGGGATTCGTGGCAGCCTGCCGCATGGCATTGCCACGAACCGTGTGATCTGTGAGGGAGAGCTGGTAACCATGGATTACGGTGCGGTTTATGAAGGGTATGATTCGGATATCACGCGAACGATCTGCGTGGGTGCTGCGGATGAGAAGCAGAAACGGATCTACCATGCCGTGCTGGAATCGCAGGAGCTGGCATTGACGCTTATCCGGCCGGAAGTGTCCGGCCGTTCTGTCCATCTTGCCGTAAAGAAAAATCTTGCCCGCTATGGCCTTGATTCTTATTTTGGGCATGGACTGGGCCACAGTTTAGGGTTGGAGATCCACGAAGAACCAAGAATGTCTCTTTCCCGCGATTTTATCCTGAAACAAAATATGTTGATCACGGATGAACCCGGGGTATATATTCCGGGATGGGGCGGACTGCGCATTGAAGATACGGTACTGATTACAGCAGATGGCTGTGAGCCGTTGACAAAATCCAGGAAAGAACTTATTGAAATTCTATGACGGATGTTGTAAAATATAATGTGTTATTTTGAAATAAAATGCTTGAATAGCGAGTATTGGAGGGCGTAATTTAATGATTAACAGTACGGATTTTCGCACGGGGCTTACGATTGAGATTGATGGCGGTGTATGGCAGATTGTTGATTTCCAGCATGTAAAGCCGGGAAAAGGTGCCGCTTTTGTGCGTACGAAGATCAAGAATGTGGAAACGGGCGCTGTGGTCGAACGCACTTTCAACCCAAATGAAAAGATGCCGGCGGCTCATTTGGACACGCAGAACATGCAATACCTCTATGAAGCGGACAACATGTACACGTTTATGAATACCGAAACCTATGAACAGGTAGAACTGAACAAGGAGCAGCTCGGTGATGCGCTGAATTACCTCATGGAAAACATGGAAGTGTCGATTCAGACCTTTAAGGGCCGCATTATCGGTATCCAGCTTCCGAACTCGGTTAACCTGAAGGTCACGGAATGTGAGCCGTCCGTCAAGGGCAACACGGCGACGGGTGCCACGAAGATGGCTAAGGTGGAAACTGGCTATGAGGTTCGTGTTCCGCTGTTTATCAATGAGGGAGATGTACTTCGCATCGATACTCGTACCGGAAACTATATTGAGCGCGCATAATCATAGATCACTGCTGCCTCAGACTGCCGCATTGTCCAGATGATGCGGCAGGTTTTTTTAAGTTTCTTCAATATTTTCTGAATGAGCAGGAATACGGGCTCTTTTTGCCGAATAAGTAAACAGAGTAGTATAAATATGCGTTTCTTCGCATGTCTCGTGGGCGGAGCAAGTCCGCCGTCTGCGGGAGTTTTGTCCACACAATGTTTTTGGGGTCGATTTTCGAAGAATTGATGTGGATTGAAACGGGTCAATGCGTGAAGGTTGTATGGTTCTTTTTGCTCAGGAGGGGTCATGATGGAAAAAGAAAAAGAAATCAAAAGAGACGGGTCTTTGGGATCGATTCGGATTGCAGACGAAGTCGTCAGCATTATTGCCGGTCTTGCTGCCACGGAAGTAGATGGCATTGCCGGAATGAGCGGCGGTATTGCCGGCGGCATCGCGGAAATGCTGGGACGGAAGAATTTTGCCAAGGGCGTCAAAGTGGAAGTCGGAGAAAAAGAGGCTGCTGTCGATCTGTATATTATTGTAAAATATGGAGTGCGGATTCCCGATGTGGCGTTGGCTGCTCAGGAAAATGTTAAGCAGGCAATTGAAACCATGACCGGATTGTCTGTGGTGGAGGTCAATGTCCATGTACAGGGCGTAGGCTTTCCCGAAGATGAGAACAAAGAAGAAGAGGTTCGGGTCCGTTAAGAAGAGGCAGATGACATGGGAATGATCAATCGGCTCTTTCTTCTATTTCAGACACTTTGCATGATCGCAATGTCTGTTGCTGTTCTGGGGGCGGCAACGACTCTGCTTCCAGAACAGCTCTGGCTCAATGAGGCACATTATGCGTTGACGCGCTATGAAACCGTTATAATCGCCGTATGCCTTATGCTTATCGGCATCAGACTGCTGTCCGCAGTTTTTCGTCGTGCAGATAAGAAAACAAGGGGGAAAGGCGAATATGTAATTGAAAGCAGCCCCAATGGAGAAGTCCGGGTTTCTTTGGAGGCGATACGGCTGCTTTCTGACCGACTGGCCCGTGAGGTTCAGGGCGTGCGCGATGTCCATGTCCAGCTCCAATCCCCAAAGAAGCAGTCAGGCACAGCGTTAAGCCTGACTTTGGATCTCGTTATTGGACAGGAAGCAGAGATCTCGTCGCTTTCCAGTCAGATTGTGGAAAAGATACGGCGGCATTTAGATCATATGATGTCTTTGAACGATATCCCCATCCAAATTGTCGTCTCCGAGGTCACGGATGCTGCTCCGGTAAGAAAGCACCGTGTGGTCTGAGGCGGTGAAGTAAATATGAAGGAAAATTTTAAAGAAACGATACGGATTTTGTGGGAAGTTCATCGCGGAAAACTGTGCGGTACCGTTTTAGGGCTGCTGATTGGAGCGGGCATTGTATGCTTCGGATTTTGGAAGACTTTTTTTGTTTTCTGCTGCGGAGCTGTTGGTTTGTTCGTCGGGACTCAGATGGACCGGGGCGAGTTTGTTGCCGGATCCATTGCTGACCGTATCTCAGACTTGATAAATCGTTTTCAAAGATAAAGAATAAAAGGAAGATAAGTAATGAGTCGTAGACAAGCGAGAGAAACTGCCATGCAGGCATTGTTCCAGCTGGATCTGAATCCAATCCATGCCGATAATCAGCAGGAGATGTACCAGACACTGGCTATTGATACGGCATTAGGAGAATCTGAAGCCATGCCGAAACGTGACCGGGAATATGCAAAGGCGCTGGTAGAGGGAACACGCAAACATCTTTCTGAGATTGATGCGTTGATTTCGGCGAGTTCAAAGGAGTGGAAAATTGAACGTATGGCAGCAGTGGATCGCAATTTGATTCGCGTTGCTGTCTATGAAATCCGCTTCTCACCCGAAAAACTGACGCCAAACATTGCGATCAATGAAGCAGTGGAATTGGCAAAGAAGTACGGTACGGATGATTCCAGCCGGTATGTCAACGGAATCTTGGGCGCGATGATGAAGCTCGCGGACTGATGAGAGAAATTGCCAGCTCTGGATGACCGAGCTGGCTTTTTCGTATGTTGGGAGGAACCATAGTGGGAATTCATTCTGTCAGCGAGGTCAACCGATTTATCAAAACCCTTTTGGATCGTGAGACCATACTGCATCATATTATGGTACGCGGTGAACTGTCGAATTTCAAACAATATCCCTCCGGGCATTGCTATTTCGCATTGAAAGATGCCGGAGGTGTAATCAAATGCGTCATGTTTCGAAGCAGGGCGCAGACATTGCGCTTTCAGCCGGTAAATGGCCTGAAAGTTGTTGCTTCGGGGACGATTTCGGTTTATGAACGAGACGGTGTTTACCAACTGTATGTGGATTCACTGCAGCCGGAAGGTACGGGGGATTTGGCCCTTGCCTTTGAGCAATTAAAAGCCAGATTGACGGATGAAGGCTTATTTGATGTCAGCAAAAAAAAATCGTTGCCAAGGTTCCCAAAAAAGATTGGCGTTGTTACCTCATTGGCCGGTGCGGTATTGCGTGATATTTATCGTGTATCCAAACGTCGGTGGCCATCGGTTCAGCTCATCCTTTATCCGGTGCAGGTGCAGGGAGAAGGTTCTGCTGCACAGATTGCTCATGCGATCCAATTTTTTAATCAAAAGGCATTGGTTGACGTACTGATCGCCGGACGGGGCGGCGGCTCAATGGAAGATCTCTGGTCCTTTAACGAAGAAATAGTGGTACGAGCTATTGCTTCATCAAAGATACCTGTGATTTCTGCAGTTGGTCATGAAACAGATTTTACTTTGGCCGATTTTGCTGCAGATGTCAGAGCGGCGACTCCGTCTCAGGCTGCCGAGCTGGCTGTTCCTGATCGTCAGGAGCTTCGCCGTTTTACAGAGGGCTTGATTCGGCGCCTTCAGACTCAGGCTGGAAAAGGACTGGAGAAGCGCCGCCTTTATCTGGAAGCCCTTTGGCAGCGCCCGGTGATGAAAGATCCTCAAAATCTTTTGTCTTCTCGGCGGCAGCGGTTGGATCAGGCGTGCGAAAAGCTCACGCGTGTCGTATCCGATCAGTTGATGCAGCGGCGTCATCGTCTGGAACTCAGCCTGAAAAAGCTGGATATGCTCAATCCGGCGCATGTTCTGCAGCGCGGTTATGCCGCAGTAGAAAAGAATGGTGTGCTGCTTACCAGCGCGCAACAGACCGCGGCAGGTGACCGTCTCATGCTGACCTTTCAGGATGGGACGCGTGTCGTAGAGGTCGTAGACGAAAACGAAGCAGAAAAAAAGGTCAGGAGGAGACGATAAGATGCCAAGGAAAAAAGAGCTTTCTTTTGAAGAATCTCTGACTGAGTTGGAGAGAATTGTCACTGCCATGGAATCCGGAGACAGCAGTTTAAAGGAACTTATGGCAAATTATTCGGAGGGCGTCAAATTGGGAACGCATTGTTTTCAAGTACTAAACCGTGCCGAAAAAGCCATGGATCTTCTGATTGATGAATCAGCCGAACTGGCGACGGCAAAGGAGTTAAAGATAGAGGGAGACGAGCCATGATGAATCTGCAAGAACTTTGGTCTGAGAGGCAGAAGTTAGTGGATGCCGCTTTGCCGGGGGAACTGAATCAGTCTGCTCCGCTGGATCAGACTTTGTCGGAAGCTATGGAATATAGCCTGATGGCAGGAGGAAAGCGCCTGCGCCCGATTTTGCTCATGGCTGCTGCCGATGCCGTCGGAAAAAATGGCACAGCCTTTTTGCAGAGTGCCTGCGCCATTGAAATGATACATACCTATTCCTTGATTCATGACGATCTCCCGGCAATGGATAATGATGATTATCGTCGTGGAAAACTGACCAATCACAAGGTCTATGGAGCGGGAATGGCTACATTGGCCGGGGATGCTTTGCTTACGCTGGCGTTTGAGGTTATGACGCGTCAAGAAGGTGCGGACCCGGCAACGATACTTCGCGTTGTGCGCGAGATGAGTGAATCTGCAGGACCGGATGGTATGGTTGGCGGACAGGCACTGGATATGGAATCTGAGAACCGGCAGATTCCGTTGGATACGCTTCGCAAAATGCACATGGGAAAAACAGGGGCCTTGTTCCGGGCTGCTGTACGCAGCGGAGCGATTTTAGCCGGAGCGGACGACAGACAGCTGGAATCCTTGACCTGTTATGCAGAGAAATTTGGACTGGCTTTTCAAATCACAGATGACATTCTTGATGTTATTGGCGATGAAGCAGTAATCGGCAAGCCGGTGGGCAGTGATGAAAAAAACCACAAATCCACTTATGTAACACTGACATCACTGGAAGAAGCAAAAAAACTGGCACAGCAAACAGCAGAAGAGGCGGTAGCGGTATTGTCGTCTTTCGGAGCAGAAGCGGATTTTCTGCGGGAGCTTGTAAAATATCTTGTTGGACGCAAGAAATAACAGGGAGTGCTTTGCATGAATGCATATCCGTTACTAGATAGCATAGAAAAACCTGATGATATTAAGCGCTATAGCTTGTCGGAATTGGAGGAACTGGCTCGGGAGCTGCGTAATCTGATTATTGATACGGTTTCTCAAAATGGTGGACATCTTGCCCCCAGCCTTGGGACGGTCGAGCTGACGCTGGCTCTATATCGTGTATTTTGTTTTCCGCAGGACAAATTGATTTGGGATGTCGGACATCAGGCCTATTCCCATAAAATTCTGACTGGACGCCGCGCACGTTTCCATACGTTGCGCCAGAAGGGCGGCATCACCGGCTTTCCCAATCGCTCGGAGTCAGAATATGATGCATTTGGCGTAGGTCATGCGAGTACCTCGATCTCTGCGGCATTGGGGATGGCGATATCCCGGGATCTCTGCGGCCGTACGAATGAAGTCATCGCAGTGATCGGAGATGGAGCTTTGACAGGTGGTGAGGCGTTTGAGGCTCTGAACCAGGCAGGCGATCTTGGGAAAAAAATCATCGTTATTTTGAATGACAATGAAATGTCCATTGATCGGAATGTTGGCGGGATGAGTGAATACCTTTCCCGCATACGGATGGCACCTCAATATAATCGCGCCAAAAAGGATGTAGGCAGTCTGCTCATGAGCATTCCTCATATCGGAGACAAGGCTTTTCGTACGGCGCGCATTGTCAAGGATAGTGTTCGTTCGGCTTTAATTCCGGGAGGTATCTTTGAGGAGCTCGGTTTTCATTATATCGGTCCGGTTGACGGACATAATATCGCTTTGATGCAGGATATTTTTTGTCGGGCAAAAGAAATGGACGGCCCGATTCTGATCCATATCCATACCAAGAAGGGAAAGGGATATTTGCCGGCAGAAAAAATGCCCGGAAAATTCCATGGCATCGGCTGCTTTGACCGTAAAACAGGAGTCTGTGAGAAGAAAGCCGGCGCTCCGACATACACCGCTGTATTCAGTGATGCGCTGATCCGGCTGGCTGCAAACCATACGAATATCACAGCAATCACCGCTGCAATGCCGACGGGCACAGGACTCAAAGCATTTGGAGAACGGTATCCTGATCGTTTTTTTGATGTTGGCATTGCTGAAGAACATGCCGTTACGCTGGCCGCAGGTATGGCCGCGGATGGATGCCATCCTGTTGTTGCACTTTATTCTACGTTTGCTCAGCGGGCTTACGATCAGATCTTGCATGATGTTTGTCTGCAGAATCTGCCGGTGACGTTTTGCCTGGATCGTGCTGGACTGGTCGGCGCTGACGGTCCGACCCACCACGGAGCCTTTGATCTTTCTTATCTGCGCCATATGCCGAATATGACCATTTTTGTTCCAAAGGATGGAGCAGAGCTTTGTGATATGCTGTCAGAATCAGTGTCCATGAACTCTCCTTCTGCGATCCGCTATCCACGTGGAGCCGGAACCGGCGTTCCGCTGCATAACGAGTTTGTTCCTCTTTCCGTAGGGAAAGCGGAGCTAATCCGTTCAAAGGAAAACGATTCGATTGCGATTTTGGCGGTCGGACCCATGGTTGGCCAGGCCGAGAAAGCGGCGCGGCTTCTGGACATGGAGGGGATTCCTTCCTCACTTGTCAATATGCGTTTCGTCAAGCCGTTGGATTACGATATGATCCGGCAAATGGCAGAAAAACGGAAACTTCTGGTCACCATTGAAGAAAATGCGCTGGCTGGCGGTTTTGGATCCGCTGTGTCAGAATATCTGGTTGACAGCGGGCTGGCCGTTCATACGGATCTTTTGCGTCTCGGTCTGCCTGATCGCTTCATCGAGCAGGGGACGCCGCAGGAACTCCGAAAACTTTGCGGCCTCCAGCCTGAAGACATTGCAGAATCGATAAAGGAACGGTTAAAATCATGGCAAAACAGAGATTAGATATTTTGTTAGTAGAACGCGGTCTGGCAGGGAGCCGGGAACGTGCCAAGCGAATGATCATGGCGGGGGAAGTTCTGGTAGACAATCAGAAGGTAGACAAAGCCGGTGCGTCTGTGAAACCGGAAGCAGCCATTCGTTTATTGGGCCATGATATTCCTTATGTAAGCCGGGGCGGACTGAAACTGGAAAAGGCAATCCGTGCATTTCATATTCAACTGAACGGTTATTGTTGTGCCGATATCGGCGCTTCAACCGGTGGCTTTACCGACTGCATGCTTCAAAATGGCGCAGTCCGGGTATATGCGATTGACGTCGGATACGGACAGCTGGCATGGAAGCTGCGTACGGACTCCCGCGTTGTGAATATGGAACGCACCAATATCCGCAATGTTCGTTTCGAAGACATCGGCGAGCCTTTGGATTTTGCATCGATTGATGTAGCATTCATTTCCCTGACAAAGGTTCTGCCGGTGGCTTATCAGTTGCTTCGGGATGATGGAGAACTGGTCGCTCTGATCAAACCGCAGTTCGAAGCCGGACGTGAAGCCGTAGGCAAAAAAGGTGTTGTTCGCGATCCGGCTGTTCATGAAGCCGTGATTCGAAACGTAACTTCGTTCGCCAGAGAACTTGGACTTGTGCCTGCAGCGATAACCTTTTCTCCGGTCAAGGGACCGGAGGGGAATATTGAATATCTCATTCGTTTGAGCAAAGATCCGACGCAGTCTGATACTGTAACGGATTCTTGTATTACGGATGTTGTTGCTCAGGCGCACCATGAACTCGATCAATGAGGAGATGAGTCAATGCAGACCATTGCTGTCTTTCCCAATGTCGGGAAGCCGCAGGCACCGGAAGTATTGCAGCGTATTTTTTCTTTTTATCAGAACAAAGATGTCAGGCTGATCCTTCCTGTCGATGAATCAAGATTTTTTGATATGGAGGAATACGGCGTACCGGATATTGAGCACGTTCCTGCGGATCTGGCTTTAAGTCTTGGCGGTGATGGGACGCTCCTGGGCGTATGCCGCCGCTATGGCGCGGCAGCTGTGCCGGTATGCGGGGTAAATATCGGTACGCTGGGGTTTATGGCAGATATTGAACTGAGTGAACTGGAAACAAAGCTGCAAAAAATCCTGCAGGGGGACTATCGCATTGAACACCGGCTTCTGCTGGCTGGTTTTGTCCGCTCGCAGGAAGAGGAACGTTTTTTAGGACATGCGATCAATGATGTCGTTGTTACAAAAGGCGGTGTAGCCCGCATGCTTCACTTGGGACTCAGCATCAATGATTCTCATCTCATGGATTACAAAGCGGATGGAGTCATTGTCGCATCTCCTACTGGCTCTACGGCTTATTCCCTGTCGGCAGGCGGGCCAATTATGAATCCGAATATACGAGCTCTTCTTATTACGCCTATCTGCGCACATACCTTTAATATGCGTCCATTAGTCGTAGGTGAAGACGATGTAGTGCATATACAAATTGCAGCGATCCATCAGGATATTATTGTAACCTTTGATGGGCAGGAAAGTTTCCGCTTGCTGCCAGGCGATGAAGTAATCGTCATGAAATCGAATGTACAAGCAAAAATTGTAAAATTTGAAGACAAGGATTATTATCAGATTCTGAGAACGAAGCTTTGGAAAGATGCCTGAACCGGGCGAAAATTTAAACAGGAGAGGGTGGAGCAATGAAAAGCGTACGCCATGCGGTTATTAAGAATATCATTGAAAATCAAGTGATTGAAACGCAGGAAGATCTGGCTGAGGCGCTGCGCGAGCGGCGCATTAAAGTCACGCAGGCGACGGTATCCCGGGATATAAAGGAACTCATGCTGATTAAAGTACCAACCAGCGACGGTCGATACCGGTATGCTTCTCCCATGCAGAATGCCATTCTTTTTACAGAAGAACGTATGCAGCGGCTGTTTTCCGACACGGTTACTCATTGCGATTACAGCGAAAACATCATTGTAGTGAAGACCCTGCCGGGAGGGGCGAATACCGTGGCCTCTGCATTAGATCATGCGAACTGGCCGGAAATACTTGGCACTGTAGCCGGAGATGATAATATTTTCGTCATTGTCAAGCCGAAAGAAGCAACCGAGAAGATCATGCAGAGGCTCAAATCTTATCTTCGGTAAAATCAAATTACAAGGGAGATTTTTGCATGTTAAAGACACTGACCGTTTGGAATTTCGCTTTACTGGAACATGTGCAGGTGGAATTTGGACCAGGGCTGAATATCCTGACCGGTGAAACCGGGGCGGGAAAGTCTATACTGATTGATTCCTTGGGCGCAATTTTAGGGCATCGTATTTCCGCAGATTCGATTCGCACGGGCTGTGACTGGCTTCGCGTCGAAGCTGTATTTACTTTGGACGATGTATCGGAGAATCTGCATGCACTGCTCACAAACCAAGCCATTGATGATAACGAGGGACTGCTGATTATTACCAGACAGGTGACAAGGGGAGGGCGCAGCATTGTTCTGGTCAATGGACGCCATGTTACATTAACTTTGTTGAAGCAAATCGGAGCATTTCTTGTTGATATTCATGGACAAAATGAGAATCTGGCTTTGCTGAAAGAAGAAAATCAGTTTTCTCTTTTGGATCAATACGATCAAACCATACAGGATTCTCTTCATGCCTATCATGCGGCCTATACCGGCTGGCAAGAGAAAAAGCGCCTTCTAGAACAGAACGTACAGAACGCTCGGGAATATGCCCAACGGCTGGATATGTTGCGCTGGCAGGATCAGGAAATCTCTGCGGCACATCTTCAGGAACAGGAAGATGTGCAGCTGGAGACAGCAATCCAAAAACTTTCCCATGCAGAAAAACTGACAGGATTTGTAGAAGAGGCTTATGACCTGCTGGAAAATGGTACCCAGAAAGGGATTGGCGTGCTGGCCGCGCTCTCACAGGTCAGTAAAAATCTTGAGGCCATGAGTCGTTTTGACGATTCTATGTCCAACATGCAGGAAATGGTTGAAGAGGCTTCCATCACGCTTCAGGAAGTGGCCAGTGATTTGCGTCAATATGGAGAATCCATCGAATTTCGTCCGGACAAGCTGGATACGCTTCAAAAACGCATGGATGTCATTTATCGGCTGCGAAAGAAGTATGGCGCGACGATTTCGGATATCCTTGCACATCAAAAAAAGGTTCAGCAGGAACTTCATGCCATTGCCCACTACGATGAAGATATCGCTGAACTTGAACAGGATATTTCTGCACGAGAAAAGCAGATGAAACAATGTGCCGCTGTTTTATCTGATCAGAGAATCAAAGCCGCAAAAGCCCTGTCCGCGTTAATCCAGAATCAGCTGGCTTCGCTGGGAATGCCGGACGCTGTATTCCGGATTGACGTGCAGCCATCCGGCAAATACATGGCAAATGGAACGGATAATGTGGCATTGCTTTTTTCCGCCAATCGTGGAGAGACGGCGAAGCCGCTCCAGAAAGTGGCTTCCGGCGGTGAATTGTCTCGCATTGCCCTTGCTGTCAAAACGGTAGCCGCATCTCGTGATACCTCCGTTCCCAGTATGGTTTTCGATGAAATTGATACGGGCATTGGCGGACGCACTGCGCAAATGGTCGCTGAACGCATTGCACAGGTTGCCTTTTACAAGCAAGTCCTTTGCATTACTCATTTGCCGCAGATTGCCTGTATGGCAGATATTCATTTATACCTGTCAAAGATTTCAGAGGAAAACAGCGTGGTTACACACGTACGAACCCTTTCCGAATGCGAACGGATCAGCGAAATTGCCCGCATGGCATCGGGAGCGGATATAACCTCTGCTTCACTGGATAATGCGCGAGAAATGGTCAGTCATGCCCGAACAAAAAAACAACAATTTGCTCAAAAAAAGCAAAATAACCTTTAACGGACCAAAACAAAAATGCAAAAAGATAAATGGAGAAAAAGGGAGGGGGAACAGTTATGAATAAGCAGTTCGGTAAGCTTACGGTATTAGAAACCACCGGGCGGATGGATAAATTCGGCAGTGAATTCTATTGGTGCAGATGTGCCTGCGGAAACATTACCATTCTTTCTCAGGAAGAATTGGAAAGCGGCTTTATAGAGGACTGCGGATGCGGATGCTCGCATCCGGAATCTGCAAAACCGGCGCAGCAGGAAACGCCGCAGGAAAAGAATCAGGCAGAACCTTCATCAGAGAAACCATTTAAAAAGGTATTTGTCGAATCCTTTGCTTCCAGATGGCACGGACTGGATGGTATCGCTACAAATCCGAAACATATTCGTCCTTGGCCGGAAATTCATCGGCGCAAACATACGTGATGCAACTCATACAAGCCTTCTTGCGGGAAGGCTTGATGATTATCTGAACCCTTTTCAGAGAAACGGATTCGTAGTAAAATAAACAGGATTGTTCGTAACTTCATAATAGGAGGAAAGATAATGGATGAAGAATTAATGGAAAAAAAGATCGGAAGTGAAACAATCTTCGACGGAAATCTGCTGCATGTCCGGCGTGATACAGTCTGTCTGCCTAACGGGAAGTCGGCGACGCGTGAATGGATTCAGCACCCCGGAGCTTCGTCTGTTATCCCCGTTTTTCCGGACAAACAAATTCTATTGGTTCGTCAATATCGCTATCCGATCGGGCAGGTTACTTTAGAGGTGCCCGCAGGGAAATTGGATTCTCCTGAAGAAGATCCTCTGACTTGCGCAAAACGGGAGTTATCCGAAGAAACAGGATATGAGGCAGATCGGCTGAAGAAACTTTCGGTACTTGCCACAACCGTGGGATTTTCCAATGAACTTATCCATATGTACGTCGCTGAGGGCCTTAAACCAGGAGTACAGCATCCGGATGAGGATGAATTCATCCATCTGGTTCGTATGCCTCTGCAGCAAGCGGTTGAGATGATATGGGACGGCCGCATTTTTGATGCAAAAACCGTAGCATCTATTCTGATGCTGGATTCCCAACTGAAGGACCAATGATCTCCAATGACCGGACATATGTAGGATTGGGAGGATGATAAAGGATATGTTTGATTTTAATCTGATGGGAATCATCGCGGGGATTCCGGGACTGATCATTGCAATGGTAGTACATGAGTATGCTCATGCACAGACAGCTGTATGGCTGGGGGATTTTACACCAAAAATAATGGGGCGCCTTACGTTGAATCCGGCCGCACACATCGATCCGATCGGTTTGCTTATGTTATTTCTGGTTCATTTTGGCTGGGCAAAACCCGTTATGATTAACCCGGGAAATTTTAAACGCCCGCGGCGCGATGATATTCTGGTTTCTTTGGCCGGACCTCTTTCCAATCTGATTACGGCCTTTTGCGCTCTGATAGTCCTGCTCTGTTATAGTCGTTTTGGCGGACACATGACAACGGGGATATATATGGTATTTCAGCTGATTATCGAATATAATATCGGGTTTGCTATCTTTAACATGATTCCGATTCCGCCGCTTGACGGTTCTCATGTTCTTCGTCAGTTGCTCCCATCTCATTTGGCCTATAAACTGGCTGGGCTGGAACGGTATAGTTTTTGGATTCTGATCATACTGCTCGTTACGCCAGTCCTCAGCCTGATTCTAATTCCTTGCCGCACTCTGATCTGGCATATCTTTTCCCTTATCCTGTCTCCTTTTTTCTAAGATAGGACGGCAATGCAAGAATATAAAGTAAAGATCGAAGCATTTGAGGGTCCTATGGACCTTTTGATGCATCTGATCGAGAAAAACAAGATTGACATCTACGATATTCCGATCGCTATCTTAACGCAGCAATATCTGGATTATTTGGACCATCTGCGTGAATTTGATATCGATGTAGCCAGTTCTTTTTTGGTTATGGCTGCCACTTTGCTGCAGATCAAATCACGGCTGATGCTGCCAAAACCAGAGAAAGAGACGGACCCGGAAGAAGAAGATCCCCGCTTAGAGCTGGTACAGCGAATTTTGGAATACCGAAAATTTAAGCAAGTCAGCACAGTGCTCGGCTCCATGGCAGGTTCACAAGAGCGCTTTGTTTCGCGTGCACCGATGGAACTGCCGATACATCATCTTCCTCCCGGTAATATATCACTGGGTTCCTTACTGGACGCATTTCGGATGGCCTTATCCGTTCAGGCGGAGCTATCTGTCCCCAAAACGCTGGTTGAACCGGAGACCTACCACATCCAGGATAAAATGCAGGAAATTTTATCCCAATTGAATCATCGTTACGGCCGGCTCCTTTTTTCCGAGGCGTTTTCATCCGGGTCGCGAGCAGAACGCATCGTTACCTTTTTGGCTTTATTGGAACTCATCAAGCTCCGGGCAGTCTGTGTCAGGCAGCAATATGCATTCTCAGAAATATATATCTGCATCAGGGAGGACAAGCATGACTGAATGTCAGGAAGATCCAACAAGAACAGAAGTTCGTGTATTAGAAGCTGTTTTGTTTGCTGCAGGAAACCCGCTTACTATAAAGGAGATTGCTTCGGTTCTTCAGCTGGATATATTGGGAACCCAAAACCTTTTGGTGAAACTTCAAGACGAGCTGGATCATCGTCACAGTGGATTGACAATCCGGCAGGTTGCAGGAGGATATCAGCTCGCCACACGGCCGGAACTGTTTTCTATTGTAAAACGTCTGGGACAGGTCGTGGACCGCAAAATCTCTGCACCAACGATGGAAACGCTGTCCATCATCGCTTTTAAGCAGCCTGTCACAAAGACAGAGATCGAGCAGATTCGCGGAGTAAGAGCAGAGCGTTCTCTGCAAAAACTGCTGGAATTAGATTTGATTCGGGAAGTAGGCCGTAAAGCCGTGGTCGGACGCCCTATTCTTTACGGAACGACGGATACCTTTTTGCAATGTTTTGGAATGAATACGCTGGATGATCTGCCGGATTTACCGACGACCGAGCAAGCGGCTGCCGCTTTGAATACGGAGCAGATGGAGCTCTTTCAGGAAATCCGTCAACGTGAAGGGGAACCTTACGATCCGCAAAATGAGAAACATAAAGAATACGAAGAACACGAGGAAACAACAAAATAAGTGGATCCAGCCCAGTGGCGGCTGGATAGAATGGAGGGTATGGAATTGGTTGAATTATTGGCTCCGGCCGGCAGCGAGGATTCGCTAAAAGCAGCGGTGGAAAGCGGGGCAGATGCCATTTATCTGGCAGGAAACTTTTTTGGCGCCAGAGCTTATGCCAACAATTTTGATGAGGATGGCCTTGCGAAGGCCATCCGTTTTGCCCATTTACGGGGAGTCCGTATCCATGTGACGGTCAATACGGTGGTAAATGATTCGGAAATTCCTGCTTTGCGCAAATATCTGCGATTCCTCTATGAAGCGGGAACGGACGCTATTCTGGTGCAGGATCTTGGCGTCGCCAGATTAGCCAGGGAAACCGTCCCGTCTCTTCCGCTGCATGCTAGCACACAGATGACGGTGCACAGTCTGGCTGGAGTTCTGGCTTTGCAGGAACTTGGATTTGAACGTGTTGTCTTGTCCAGAGAGCTCTCGCTGGACGAGATCCGCTATATCTGTGCGAATTGTCAAGTTGAGATTGAAGTCTTTATGCATGGTGCGCTTTGTGTATGCTATTCCGGTCAATGCCTGATGAGCAGTATGATCGGAGGGCGCAGCGGAAATCGTGGGCGCTGTGCGCAGCCATGTCGTCTGCCCTATACGTTAGTGGATGAAACAGGGCAGGATGTGTTGGAAGGGGCTGCCGGAAAATATCTTTTGTCGCCACGGGATCTTAATACGATAGATCTCATTCCGCAACTCATTGACGCAGGGGTGTCCTCTTTAAAAATTGAGGGACGTATGAAGCGTCCGGAATACGTAGCCGCTGTAGTACAAACTTATCGTCAGGCAATCGATACCTGCTATAAAGGAACAAACTATCAGGTAACGCAGGAAGAACGCGATACGCTGGCGCAGATTTTTAACCGCGACTTTACGACAGCGTATCTTACCGGACGTCCGGGAAAACATATGATGAGTGATCGCCGGCCGAACAACCGGGGGCTGTTGATTGGCCGTGTATCTGTATATGACCGCGATCATCGGCTTGTCACAATAAAACTCAACGGTCAACTTGCCAATGGAGATCAGGTGGACTTCTGGGTGAAAGTCGGCGGCCGGGTTACAGCTTCTGTGCAGGATATGACCGATGAAAAAGGGCGGCCGCTCCAGTCGGGGAAAGCTGGTGATCTTGTTCGTTTCTGTGTTCCGATGACCGTGCATGAGCATGATCGTGTATTTAAAGTATATGATGGGGCATTAATGGAACGCACGCGAAAAACATTCCGATCAGCGGATCCGATACGGCGGATTCCAGTAAACGCAGTAGTTCGTGCTGCGATAGGAAAGCCTCTTATGCTCCGGCTGACCGATAAAGAAGGCCATACCGGTGAAGCATTGACACACTTTATCGGTGAACCGGCTCGCAATCGTCCCTTGACAGAAGCGATCGTACGTGGGCAAATCGAGCGCCTTGGTACCTCTGTCTATTCCCTGAATACCTTAACCTGTTCCATCGAGGGATCTGTTATGATACCGATGAGCGAGTTAAACGACGTACGTCGCCGCGCCGTAGAAGATCTGGACGAACATCGTTTGGCTGTCTATTCACGTTCGGAGCAGAAGCTGCCGAAAATCCATACGAATATGCAGCCTTTGCCGAAAAAGGCGTCTCGTCTCATGGTATCGGTAGAAACCATTGAGCAAATGAGGGCAGCGATCGAGACCGGTGCGGATGGCATATTATTCGGTGGAGATTCTTACCATCATCAGCCGATTACTCCGAATGATTACCAAAAGGCGTGGGGGATAGCCAGAGAAACTGGAATTCGCATTGATTTCAATCTGCCGCGGATCATTCGGGATTCCCACCAAAAAGCAATCGAAAATCTATTGGTATCATGCCGGGAAAATTTCGAGCCGGATGCCATTCATGTTCATAATATCGGGGCGCTGTCTTTGGTAAAAAATCTGACCAGACTGCCGATACACGCCGATTATTCTTTGATTGCTTATAATCTTCAAACCTTAGAATTTCTGCGTGACTACGGTGCAGCAGAGGCTACGCTTTCACCAGAGCTTAACATTGGACAAATTCGGTCTTTAGCAGCAAATAGTCCGTTGCCGCTTACCTGCATTGTACACGGTAAATTGGAACTTATGGTATCCGAATACTGCGTTATCGGCAGCTTCCTCGGCGGTGAAGGGCAAAATACCTGCACCCATCCATGCACGAAGAAAAGCTATGCCTTAAAAGACCGCAAAGATGCTTTATTTCCGCTGGTAACGGATCAATTTTGCCATATGCATATTCTAAACAGCAAAACACTTTCTATGATGCCGCATGTTATGGAATTTGAGTCCTGGGGCATTCATTCCTTGCGCATAGAAGCAAAAGCAATGAATCCTGACCAGATCCGTCGTATCGTCCGTGCCTATCAAACGGCTGCTGCGTTCCCCGTGGAACCGGATGAGGCACAGAAAAATTGGATACAAGCACAAGAAGGACCTGAAGTTACACGAGGCCATTATTTCCGTGGGGTACTTTAAGACAGGGAGTGCGACAAAACGCTTTCGTATTTTGCCGCACTCCCTGTTTATGATGCTCTAGGCGCGATGCCGGGGCGAGGAGTATTTCAGGACTATAAACCTTCCACCGCTTTTTGAAATGGCGGAAGTTCTCGTGGGATACCTAATTGGCAAAATGTGTGCCATAATGGACGAGAAGAACAAAAAGGAGGGGAATGTTAGGCAGAGAAATTACATGCACTCGCTTGCGCAGTTGCAGCGACTTTTTACGGGGCGACGACGTTTTCGCTATTCCCTTCATCGGATTATAGCACGTGTATTTCCGAGGCTGACAAGATTGCGCAGAATATCTGGGAACGTACCGGCTTTATGCTGAAGCAAGCAATCGATAATAACAGGGGAGTTTTCCTCTGTAAAATATAAGGCCGGGGGTATTGAAAACCAGCAGGACGCGGGATACAATGAAGATAGGATAAGCAAGGCCGTTTTTGGCAAGTATCTCAACGATGGCATTATGCAGATGGTACGCAATATCGTTGCAAGGGAAATCGGGGAGCATGTGAATCTTGCGGAAATGAGTGATCCGGTGAAGCGCGATGCGGAGCGGGATCAGCTGCCATATATCCGTAAAATGTTGGTATGGTTCAATACAAGCGCAATACAAAATAATCAGGCATAAAGATAGGCTGGCAGCGAAGATTGAGTATGCGAGGAGGTGCTTCGATTATGACGAAAGAATCAGAAGCCAATATGGCGAAGTTCGACCGTCTGATGGAGACAACCGATAGAGAAGAATCAATCAGGCTGGCGA
The DNA here is from genome assembly GCF_009697385.1 of Wylensekiella montiformis. GTDB lineage: Bacteria > Bacillota > Negativicutes > Selenomonadales > Selenomonadaceae > Selenomonas_A > Selenomonas_A montiformis. Next base: position 214,557 of record NZ_VUNL01000003.1, on the reverse strand, counting down.
TGGAATTGTTTCCCGGAATGACTCAAAGGGAAGCGGAGAGGATAACCGACGAGGCGTTAGCGGGGTATCGCGAAACATAGCGGCCAGCCGCTCTAGGGCATGGAAACATTTCAATCACCTTTATGAACAAATGAAGAAGGAAAGCCGTTCTGATAATCAGGGCGGCTTTTCTAGTGTGCAAAATCCCATGCGCTATTCCGCTGAGACGGAGCAGGCCCCGCGGAAGTTTGTGGAAAAGGCGTTTTTGAACCTCACGAAGCGCAGTAGTCATATCAAGGGCGATAAGAAGATGATTGGCAAGCTGGCGAAGGACAACGATATGACGCTGGCGGAAGCGCAGGAGCTTGTCGGAGATAGTGTACGGCGTAAGAGCCGCCACCGGTTCTTTGGCAATATGATGCATCGCATGGGCGTTGAGGGATATGAGAAGAATCTGGATTGGGTGCTGCGACACTATTTCAGCAGTGCTTCGCGTTATCCGGAAGAATGCTTTTCCGAAGAACTCTCGATATGCCTTACTTCTTTATAGGGTTGCTAGGTGTTTAAGTTATTATTGCAATTTAGGTTATTAAAAAGATATATTGATATATTGATAACTGTAAATGTATATGTATATGGTATAATATGTACATCTCTCGGAGGTGAAAATCATGGGATTCAGAGAAGACGCCAGGAAAATAAAGGCACTTACCGATGAGAACCGCCTTGCTATCATGTTGGCGTTGCAGCATGGAGAAAAATGTGGATGTGATCTGCTAAAGGAGCTGGATATCACGCAGCCGACGCTTTCGCACCACATGAAAATTCTTGCAGACAGCGGCCTTGTGGATTACTACAAAGAGGGAAAATGGATGCATTACTCTATCTCCGCAGACGGTGTCAAAAATTTCCGGGAAATGATCGGTTCCTACGCAAGATGTGACTGTGAAACAGACAGCAGCGTATCCTGCGGATGTAAGGAAAAGAAGTAATTGATATCTGTCATTCATAGGCAGTCCTTTTGGATTGCCTATATAAAGGTCATAAACATAGATACATTTCAATATATCGAATTAATGGAGGTTGGTCATGAACAATCGGAGTAAAGCGATGAATACCTTTCAGCGGTATCTTTCGGTATGGGTACTGCTCTGCATGGCGATAGGAGTACTGATTGGGCATTTTGTCCCCATCGTTCCCGTCACACTTGGCATGTTTCAGATTTTTGGCATTTCGATTCCTATCGCTGTTCTCATTTGGGTTATGATATACCCGATGATGATGAAGGTGGATTTTCAGAGCATAAAACAGATTGGGAAGAACCCGAAAGGGCTTTTGGTCACGTGGGTGACAAACTGGCTGATCAAGTCTTTCACTATGTATGGAATTGCTTACCTGTTTTGGTTTGTCGTGATCCCACTTATCGGTGGTATTCTGACAAGGATGACGGTCATGCTCCTGCTTGTGCGAATCGCAACGAAACGAATGGAATAGCTTGGAAATTGTCCACGGCGATCATGGTTCTATGAATTAAGACATTTTTAACAGAAAACTTTTCATGAATCGGATATACTAGTAATAACCAGCAAGGAGGATGAAAAATGACAGAGAAAGATAAAATGCTGCATCAGAAGTTGTATGATGCCAATTATGATCCAGATCTTGAAAGGGAAAGGATTCGATGCAAGAGCCTTTGTCAAACCTACAATAACTTGCCAATCGAAAAGGTGGACGAGAGGCATGCCTTCATAAAGTCGATTCTCGGAGAAACAGGAAAGCATGTTCATATTGAACCGGATTTTTGGTGCGACTACGGCTACAGGATTAAGGTGGGGGAAAACTTCTACGCAAATCACGGCTTGATTATTCTTGATGCGGGAGGTGTGACCTTTGGCCACGATGTTTTCCTTGCACCATCTTGCGGTTTCCATACATCCGGTCATCCGATTGATTTTGAACGCCGAAATCAGGGGCTGGAGTATGCTTATCCGATTGTTGTCGGTGATAACGTATGGATTGGCGCGGGGGTGCAGGTTATGCCCGGGGTCACGATTGGAAGCAACGCGGTCATAGGAGGCGGCAGTGTTGTGGTAAAGGATATTCCATCCAATAGTGTGGCCGTTGGAAATCCTTGTCGGGTGATTCGCCGGATTACCGAAGAGGAAGGAAAGAGAAGCTGGGACAGATAAGCGGATATCTTTCGCGGTCACTTTTTCCATTGCTCTTCCGGCGACCGCTAAGAGAGTTGTTCTTGCACGGTCAGACGGTTTGTTGAGCGAAAGAGCAGGATAGCATAAAATGTCGCTGAAAAAAGCGACGGAACGAAGCAACCGGCAGGAATGGTGAGGGTCTGTAGCGAACTTTACCCTAGAACGGGAGATAGCAGGCAGGAGAAGGATGAAAGGTAGGCTGCGATATGACGTTACGAGACGATGTTTTGCGATATGTACACGATACATACAAGACGAAGCCGGAATTTCTATGGCGCCGTTTCCCTCATTATGCCGTTTTACGCCATGCCGACAACCGTAAGTGGTACGGATTAATCATGGATGTGCCGAGAGAAAAGTTGGGGCTTCAGGGCAAAGAGCGCGTGGACATTCTCAATGTGAAACTTTCAGATCCCACCTATGCCGATGTGCTGATCCGGCAGGAAGGCTACTTCAAAGGCTACCACATCAGTCGTGGAAATTGGATATCGGTGTTGCTCGACGGCACGATTGCCATGAAAGAAATTCAAAGCCTGATAGATGAGAGCTTTATCGTCACGTCGAAACGCCGCAAGAAAACATGGAAACTAGATCGAGTGGATCACATCGCGATAACGGTTCGCAATATCGATACATCGGTGGATTTCTATACCCGGATTTTGGGGATGGAACATGAGGTCGGTGCTGGGGGACGGCACGCGTTGCGCTTTGGGCAACAGAAAATAAACCTTCATTCGTATAAGGGAGAGTTTCAACCGGCCGCGAAAAATCCGGAATATGGTTCGCAGGATTTGTGCTTTATCATTGATGGTGCTATCGAATCCGTCAAAGAGGAGATAGCGTCCAAAGGAATCGAGATTATCGAAGGGATCGTAGACAGGCATGGTGCGCTCGGTCCCATGAAAAGCCTATATCTCAGAGATCCGGATGGAAACCTGATTGAACTGGCAGAATACGGCAGAAAGAAGAAATAAAAAACGTCCAATCTTTTTGACTGGACGTTTTTTCGTATGGTTGAGAAGGCTAGGGGGAGTTTATGGCAAGACCACCGCCGGGAGAGTTTCAGCATGAATCGGTTGGAAACAGCCTTTTTATCGACTGGAGGCGCTATCGTGAAACCTTTATTTACACACGCAGAACTTCGCCAGATGAATCTATCGGCAAAGCGAGGGAGATGGGTGGGGCTTGTACAACTCCCGGACATTCCGACCTTCGCGGTGTGGTTGTTTCGATGCGGGTGGATATGCCAGTCATCGGATATCGGCGATCTTTTGGCAGAAACGGGATTCAGTGCGTACGTTTTTGTGTGAACAGCCATGCGAGCGCCGGCGTCATGCGGTAGGCGTGCTGCCAGGTGGAGCGGTGGCTGCCGCCCTCGTAGATGGTCTGGTAAATGCTGCAAGTCGGTGTGATGAGAGAGGCGGCATCCCGATTGATATCGGCTTCCGGGCGGTCTGCGCTGATGGTCTGGCGGCGGACGGTGACGCCGCTCGCCTCGATGTCCTTGAGAATGGCGCGCATGCTCGGCATGGCACCGGCGTCGCCCTCCGATGAGACGATCCAAAGATGCTGACGCGCGAGCGCCGAGGCAGAGGACTCAGCCCATTTGCAGGCGACGAGGTACGAGCCGGCAAATACGTCCGGATAGGCGGTATCCATTTCGATGGAGGTCATGCCGCCCATGGACTGGCCCGTGTTGTAGATGCGATCCGTATCGATGGCGTACTGCTGGGTGAGCGCTTTTACGAGGTGCATCGTGCGCTCCAGCTCTGGTCCGTGCTGGTAGAGATCGTTGACGATGATGGTATCGTACTGCGGGGCGAGGACGAAGCAGGGATGCTCTGCCTGCCACTCTGGTGGCGAGGCGAACGTGATCGCGCCGAGTCCTTGGACGAGGGTCGTTTTGACATCGGACGAGACGGCACCGGCATCGTGCATAAAGAGGACGAGCGGATAGCGCTTTTCCGGGTTATAGTTCTTTGGAATGTAAAGGTTGTAGGCGAGTGCCGCGCCGCCCTGCGCGGGATCCTGGAATATTGCCTGCTGGAAATCCTCGACGACGAGTTCGCGCACGCTCGTCGTTTTTTGCGATGCGGAGGGCGCGCAGAGCAGTCCTGCTGTCGTCTTGACCAAGCCTACCTGCGCCACCTGTGCCTCCATGACGGGGAGCGGCTGCGGATTTCCGTGACTGCCGAGCGTTGGCCCCATATGTCCCATGGCGTTTCGCTGCGCGATAGGTCCGTCCTCTGGGTGCGTATCGACGGAGGAGTCAACGAGTGGGAGCGGTGCGAGCTCGAGTACGACATAGGAACCGGTTTTAGGCGCAGCGGAGGCGGGATCTTGTCCCTCTACGGGATAGGCGCGCGTGATCGTTCGGCCTGTGACCTCATAGTCGTCGGGCGTCACGGATGCGGCATCGATGGGCGCATCGTAGGAGAGGACGACGCGGCTCACGTGTTCGCCGTCGCCTGCGCCCTCTGCCACGGCCTCTGCACCCGTGATCTGCGGAGAGGCAGCCAAGCATCGCGCTCCGGGTAGGAGAAAACAGGCCGCTGCCAATGCAGCAGCGGAGAAGAGCAAAGGTTTCATAGCAAACTTCCTTTCTGTTGCGAGAAACTCCCGTGTACAGGAGAAATCTCTCGTGTATCACGGACGGATATCCTCATTATAAAGGATCATGTCAAGAAGAATGCGCTGAAGGCGGGCTTAGGGGATGCTATAGAATCGTCTTCTTTGGCCGCCTGCGAACGGTTATGCGTAAGCCGATTCAACCAGCATCTGCCGTGTACGCCATAGCAGAAGCGCAGATGATTGTAAAAACGCTCTTGATCCTTCCTGTGGCTGCGCTCCACCTTGCCATTGTGACGTGGCGTTCTCGGACTCATGTGGCAAATAACGCTTCTGATGTGGTATGATAGACATGGCGATCAGGTCTCCTTTTGTAGAAGTTTGCTGCAACCAATATTCTACGGGATTCGGTCGCTTTTGTATATCCCTCCAGTCTCACATCTATTGTAAACCTACAATTATGATGGGGTCATTTCGAGAAAATAATTTATTTACTTTTATGTAATTGTTACTAGGCTATGAAAGGAGTCAGGTATGAAAACTATTGTATTAAACGCAAGCCCGAGAAAAGCCAGAAATACTGCTCAATTACTCAAATCAGCAGCGGATGGAGCAAGAGATGCAGGAGCAGAAGTTGAGTATATCGATTTATACGATCTGACTTTTACCGGATGCAGGGGCTGCATGCTCTGCAAGAGAAAAGGTGTAGAAAGATGTCACTGCTATTGGAAAGATGACTTATCACCAATTATTGATAAAATATTTCGCGCGGATGTTCTGCTGATCGGTACAGCGATTTATCTGGGAAGACCGACGAGCCGATATTTTGAATTGATAGAGCGCCTGCATTTTTGTTCGCTGTCTTATGACGATTATAGCAATTATTTTACAGGAAAAATAAATGTTGGTATGTTTGTCAGCATGAACGCTACCAAAGAGTTCTATGACCGTCTATATAAAACAAAATTTGAGAAGTATGCCAAAGAATTGGAAATACTGGGTGGTAAGGTAATCCTGTATCCTTGCTATGATACTTTGCAAGTGTCGGATTATTCGAAGTTCAATATGGCAAGTTTCGATGAAAGTAAAAAGAAATTAGCGCACGAAAAGAATTTTCCTAAGGATCTGGAGAATGCTTATCGGATAGGGCAGGAATTTAGTATGTTAACCCCTAAGCAGTAGTTGTGGGGTAACGGAGTAACTGTAGCGTCGTTCCCCGAGAGTATCCCAAAACCACTCTGGATACACCGAGCAATCCGAATACGTCGAACACTTTTTCTATACTCACTTTTGAGTTTACACAAATGATTTTACACTATCATCCATTCGAAAGAGGCTTTGGTAAGAGAAAATCAAGAGAAGCTTGATGAAAATCGAAGAATGAATCATACAGCTGTGGGGGGGCCGTTTATCTGTGTACTAAAAGAGCGGTGTTCCTGTTGATTGGATCAGCAGGAACACCGCTCTTTGGTGTCGGTATCTGAAATGCTTATTTATTGGCGTTGACGAGAGCAAGAATCTCGTCAGCACGGCCATCCGAACCGAGAACGTCTTTGATTTTGTGTTCTACGAGTTCTTTGATATAGGAACGACCATCTGCGACATACTGACGCGGGTCAAAATGTTCCGGATGAGCAACAAAATGCTCGCGAATACCAGCCGTCATAGCAAGACGAAGGTCCGAATCGATGTTGATCTTGCAGACTGCGGATTTTGCAGCTTTGCGGAGCTGATCTTCCGGAATGCCTACGGCATCATCGAGTTTGCCGCCATTGGCGTTAATGATTTTTACATATTTCGGAATGACGGAAGAAGCGCCGTGAAGAACGATCGGGAATTCCGGAATCTTCTTTTCGATCTCGGCGAGGATGTCGAAACGGAGCTCAGGCGGTACGAGAACGCCATCTGCATTCCGCGTGCACTGTTCCGGTTTGAATTTGAATGCGCCATGGGACGTACCAATTGCAATCGCAAGAGAATCTACGCCGGTCTCGCTGACGAATTCTTCGACTTCTTCCGGCTGCGTGTATGCAGCTTCATGTGCAGCAACTTTGACATCGTCCTCAATGCCGGCCAGTTTGCCGAGCTCAGCTTCGACGACGACACCGTGCTCATGGGCATAGGCTACGACTTCCTGCGTGCGTTTGATGTTTTCCTTGAAGTCATATTTAGAGCCATCGAACATGACGGAAGTGAATCCATCGTCAATACATGCTTTGCAGGTCTCGAAATCCGGACCATGGTCGAGATGCAGAGCAATAGGAATATCGTTGACTTCCAAAGCAGCCTCGACAAGGTGGCGGAGATACGGACCCTTGGCATATTTGCGAGCGCCGGCGGAAGCCTGCAGGATAACCGGAGAATTCAGCTCAGCAGCTGCTTCGGTAATACCCTGTACGATTTCCATGTTGTTGACGTTGAAAGCACCGATGGCATAACCACCCTCGTATGCTTTCTTAAACATTTCTTTCGTTCCAACTAATGGCATGTTTCATTACCCCCTAATGAATTATGTCCAAACAATGAACTTGAACTGTGAATATTATATCATAGAAATGTAACAGGTTGTATAGCCGCCATGAAAATTTTTGAAAATTCTTCAAACCTGATACAAAATAATACGAATCTTTTACTCTGATTTATAAATCCGACACAATCCGGCTCATATCCGATGGCATCGGAGCCTGTACGACGATCGTTTTGCCTGTTATCGGGTGACGAAGAGTCAGTTGACAGGCGTGAAGTGCCTGCCGGCTGATGCAGGATGATGGACAACCGTAGAGTGTATCGCCTAGAAGAGGATGACCAATCGAAGCCATATGGACGCGAATCTGATGGGTGCGTCCGGTTTCCAGTGTGAGATGGACCAGGGAACAGCGGCCGTTGCTTTTTTCCACGCGATAATGAGTGCGCGCCGGTTTCCCGTCCGGATCGGTTTTGCGTTTGATGATGCTGGGCAAATCGCGGGCAATCGGAGCGTCAATGAGGCCGGATGGGGGATCGGGACAGCCGGTGACCAATGCCAGGTACTCGCGCTGAAATCGCTTGATGCCGTTTCGTGACAGCTGATATTGAATTTGCGGTTCTTTGGCGATGAGAATCAGTCCGGATGTTGCGCGGTCAAGACGGTGAACCGGATGATAAGCGTGCGCATTTCCCTGCTGGAGATAATGAAAGAGAACGGCGTTTCCCAGCGTTCCATGGGATTCTTTCGTGGTCGGGTGGACGAGCTGGCCGGCGGGCTTGTTGACGATGAGCATCCATTGGTCTTCAAAACGAATATCGAGCGGAAGAGCTTCCGGCTGTACCGAACAAGGACGCAATATATGATAAGAAAGGCGGTCTCCATTGTGTACGAGGGTTTGAGCGGCGTTAACTGGCTGGCCGTTCAGACGAAAGGTGCCTGAGTGTTTGATGCGTTTCCATAACGTATGAGAAAGACCACAATGTCGGATCAGAAAGGTCTTGGCCGGCATGGGGGAAAGTGATTCCGCAATGGTTACGGTTATGCTGGTCATTTTGCAGGAGGCTCCTTTCATTTGGGATTGCGTATTCTGGCGATCAGGCGAAACGATACGGACAGCAGGATGGCTGTGACGGTGGCCAGGGACATTCCCCGCAACGTTACGGTGCCGATGGTGATACCGGCAGTGGAAACGCCCAATCCCAGGACGATGGCAGTCAGCATGAGATTGACTGGATTGTTGTAGTCGATGTGGCTTTCTACCAAAACACGGATTCCTGAGGCGGCAATTACGCCGAATAGCAGCAGAGAAACGCCGCCCATTACGGGAGTGGGGATGCTCTGGATCACAGCTGCCAGTTTTCCGAAGCAGGAAAGAAAAATGGCGAAGACAGCGGCTCCGCCGATTACCCGAACCGAGAATACTTTGGTGATGGCCAGAACGCCGATATTTTCCCCATACGTTGTATTTGGCGTGGAGCCGAAAAAGCCCGAAAGAATGGTCGACAGGCCATTGCCGAAAATAGAACGGTCCAATCCCGGATCTCTGGTCAGATCTTTGCCGACGATGTTGCCGGTTACTATTAGATGGCCGATATGTTCGGCAATGACGACCAGAGCGGCCGGCAGGATAATGAGGATGGCGTCCGGATTGAATACCGGGGTATAGAAGGTTGGCAGAGCAAACCAGGGGGCCTGTTCGATCAAGTTTTTGTCTACGATGCCGCAGCAGGCTGCGAGGATGTATCCGCCGATAACGCCGAGAAGAACCGGGATGATCGAAAGAAAACCGCGAAAGGCGACCGAGGCGAACACAGTGATAGCCAGTGTAGTGAGGGAGACGAAAATGGTTGTACTGTCTCCGGGGTGCTCAGCAGTCAGCCCGGCCATACCAGCTGCCGTCGGCATGAGTTCCAACCCGATAACGGCTACGATTGCGCCCATCGCTGCCGGCGGGAAAACGATATCGATCCAACTGGTTCCTATGGCTCGGATCAATAAGCCAATCAGACAAAATACGGCACCGACGACGATGAACCCGCCAAGTGCCGCTTCGTAACTGTATTGCCCGAGAACGAGAAAGACGGGGGAAAGAAAGGCAAAGCTGGACCCCAGATAGGCAGGAATCTTTCCTTTGCATAAAATAAGGTAAAGAATGGTGCCGATTCCATTGAACAGCAATACGGTTGCCGGATCAATTTTGAAGAGAATGGGAACGAGAACGGTGGATCCAAACATGGCAAACAGATGTTGCAATGACAACGGGATGGTTTCGGTCAGGGGAAGTTTTTCGCTGACGCCGATCGGTCGTTTTTGCAAGATAAATACTCCTTTCCAGTCAGGTAAACGCTTATATAAAGAACAAAGTACGAAACTTCAGATAAAATCTATCATAGAATAGCATGGTTGTCCAGCTATTTTAAGAGGAGGTATAAAACGACATTATATCTTTATCATTTTGTGTGAAAAAACGCGAAATACAAGCAGAATATGTAACATATTTTCTCTGTTCTGTTTTTTGGAAGTGAACATTTTTACATAAATTTGTGTTTTTTGGTAGACACATGACTCTTTTTCTTGTATAATATGTTTCGATTGTAAAGATTAACAACCAAGACCGGTGCTTCGCATAAGGATGTCATACGGTCGTGTTTAGGGGGAGAATCATGGCGCTTATTGTAAAAAAATTCGGTGGCAGTTCGGTGGCAACCACAGAAAAGATTATGAATGTGGCCAAGCGGGTTCTGAGTGAAAAGCAGCCCGGAGACCAGATTGTTATGGTCGTGTCGGCTATGGGCGATACGACGGACGATCTCATCGCTTTGGCGCAGGGTATCAATAAGAATCCGTACCAGTATACCAGAGAAATGGATATGTTGCTGACTACAGGCGAGCAGCAGTCCATTGCATTGCTGGCGATGGCGTTTCAGACGCTCGGTCAGCCGGCTGTTTCGCTGACCGGGCCGCAGGCTGGTATGCGTACGAACGCGGTTCATACGAAGGGGCGGATTGTGGATATTACGCCGGAGCGCGTTCATGAGGAACTGGCGAAGGGGAATATCGTCGTTGTGGCAGGGTTCCAGGGGGCGGATAAATACGGCGATCCGGTAACCCTGGGGCGCGGTGGTTCGGATACATCGGCTGTTGCGCTGGCCGGTGCATTGAAGGCCGATACCTGTGAGATCTTTACAGACGTAGATGGCGTGTATTCGGCTGATCCGCGCATTGTCAAAGGCGCGCGCAAAATGAAAGAAATTACCTATCATGAGATGCTGGAGATGGCTCGCTTGGGCGCTGGCGTCATGCAGCCTCGTTCGGTGGAAATGGGCGAATATTTTCATATTCCCATACATGTCCGTTCTACTTTTACGACGAAACCGGGAACAATCATTAGGGAGGATTATACAATGGAAGATAAAGATTTTGCTATCCGCGGCGTTGCTCATGATGAGAAAGTTGCTAAAATTGCGGTGCTTGGGATCCCGAATACCCCGGGTATTGCTCATGAGATATTCTCTGCTTTGGCTGAGGCAAATATCGATGTGGATATGATCGTGCAGAGTATCCGCAATATCGAGAAAAATGTAACAGATATGGTCTTTACTGTAGCGTCAGACGATCTGGCTCAGGCCAAGAAGGTCGTTGACGGCGTTGCGGATAAGTTGAATGCGGTCGCTGTCCTTATTGAAGAGGATGTAGCAAAGGTTTCTATCGTCGGAGCGGGAATGCTGGGAAATCCGGGAACGGCTTCCCGGATGTTTGGCGCGCTGTCCCGGGCGGGGATTAATATTGATATCATCAGTACGTCGGAGATCAGTATCTCTTGCCTGATCAAAGGATCTCAGCTGAAAGAAGCTGTCAATGCGATTCATGATGAATTTTTTCCTGTGAAGTGATCATAGGAAAGAAGGGGGTCTTCCGCCCGGTCTGATCCGGGCAGGTTGAGGCCCCTTTTATCATAAAATAAAACAGGTCAGGGGGGAGTTTTAGACTTTCCCTGACTCTGGCTGAATGAATCCGATGCCAACGAGTGCCAGAACAGGAATATTGTATACATACAGCTGTACGGGTAGACAGGACAGTTGCAAACAGTTATTATATTATTTGTATGAATTATGTTGGCGTTTGGCTTTCGTAAGCATCAGGCCTTATATTGAAGGAGGAATTTGTTTTATGACAACGAGCATGGCAGCGAAACACGCTGCAGATAAGAGATTAAAAGACGCGATTTTTGGTGCAAGTGCAGCCTGCGCTGAAGCGGCTAAAAAATACGGTGCGGATAAAGTGACAAACGCCACGATGGGTGTTATGATGGATGATCAGGGAAAGTTGGCCTGTATACCGACGATGGAGCGTGTTTTCCGTTCGCTGTCTCTGGAGGATTACATGCGATATGCGCCGATTTCCGGCCTGCCGGAATATCTTGATGCAGTCATTGATCTGACCTTTGCCGATCAGAAACCGGAAGGATATACGGCTGCTATTGCAACAGCCGGAGGCACTGGCGCGATTCATCATGCTGTGGCCAATTATGCCGAGCGGGGAAGCAGCGTCCTGACATCGGATTGGTTCTGGGGAACTTATAATGTAATCTGTCAGGAGTGCGGCTGCCGTCTGGAAAACTATAAGCTGTTTGATGAAAAGCAGCATTTCAATATAAGCGACTATACGGCTAAAGTCGATGAAATCATGAGCCGGCAGGACAGTTTGCTTGTCATTATCAATACGCCGGCGCATAATCCTACGGGATTCAGCTTGACGGAAGAAGACTGGGAACAGGTTCTTACGCTGACGAAAAAGTACGCGGCGCAGGGCAAAAAGATGAGCATTCTCGTGGATATTGCTTATATCGATTATGCTGGTGAGAAAAATGAAACACGCCGGTTCATGAATCAGTTCGGCAATCTGCCGGATAATATTCTGGTCATGTTTTCGTTTTCCATGTCCAAGGGTTATACGGCTTATGGACAGCGTACTGGTGCGCTGGTCGCTGTTTCTTCCAGTAAGGAAGTCATTGCGGAGTTCAAGGAGATCAATAAATACACGAGCCGTGCGACCTGGTCGAATATCAACCGCGGTGCTATGACGCTGCTGACCCGCATTCAACAGGATAAGAGTACATTGGCACAGTTCGAGAAAGAGCGCGATGCCTTTTATCAGATGATTCAGGGACGCGGCAGTCTCTTTATGGCGGAGGCACGGGAATGTGGCCTCAATGCTTTACCGTATAAGGGCGGTTTCTTCCTGTCCGTTCCGGCCGCTGATCCTCAGGCAGTCTGTGACAAGCTGCATGAGGATTTGATCTTTGCCGTTCCGCTAAAGATGGGTGTACGCATCGCGGCATGCTCGGTATCGGCTGCAAAGATGAAGGGCGTAGCGGCAAAAGTGCTCAAGGCGCTTCGGGCAGTAGAGAACTAATGCTTCTGTACATTGCGTGCGGCTTTTAGTCTGAGCAATTTTGTAGAGAGCCAATCTGTTTTGGGGACAGATTGGCTCCTTTTTATACCTTTCTTTTGGGAAGTGTGCCTGTATTCCTTCCGCACTTTAGTTGAAAAGGAATGTATGTTTGATGATTTCTATGAAAAAATTATTAGTTGAACGGAAAAGAAAATAATGATATAGTTTTAAGTGTGTATGTGATATTTTGTTCGGGGAGGACTCAGAACAGCATGTTTAAATTCAAAAAGAAGGATAGTGAGTTCTTTGATCTGTTCGTTGAGAGTGCCAATTATTTTTACAAAGGTGCGCTCATGATGGACGAGGTCATGCTGGATTACAGCAAGGCGGCAGATAAGGTAAAGGAAATCATCGATCTGGAACATCAGGCGGACCGGGTCAATGACAAGATTATCGATAAGCTGAATCTGACCTTTATCACTCCCATTGACCGTGAGGATATTTATGCATTGGCAAACGGCCTGGATGATGGTGTGGATTATCTTCAGGGGACGCTGCAGCGCATTGTGATGTATCGCACGGGAAAGGCAATGAGCGGCGCAGTTACGATGACAAAGCTGCTCATTGAATCCACAGAAGAAATCATCCGGGCGTTCTCGCTTCTGAAGGATATTCGCAAGAATCAGGCGCAGATTTTGGATGCGACGCACAAAATCGCCCAGTTGGAAAGTGAAGGGGATCGTGTCTATCGTCACGAGATCGCTTATCTTTTCGATAAGGAAAAAGATCCGATTGCCTTGATCAAGTGGAAGGATATCCTGGAAAAGCTTGAGGATACACTGGATCACTGTGAGAAAATGTCTGACATGATCCGGGGAGTGGTAATGAAGTATGCCTGAAGTACAGATGCTTATATTCACGGTTATCGGATTGGCGCTGCTGTTTGATTTCATCAATGGATTTCACGATACAGCGAATGCGATAGCTACTTCCGTATCAACCCGAGCTCTTCATCCCAGCCATGCCATTATTATGGCTGCAGTACTGAATTTCCTCGGGGCCATGTACAGCACCGGTGTCGCAAAAACGATTGGCGGTGATATCGTCAAGTCGGCCCAGCATGTGGATGAACATATTATTATTGCGGCGCTGGCCGGCGCGGTGATATGGAATCTCATCACTTGGTGGTTTGCTGTTCCATCGAGTTCCTCTCATGCTTTAGTCGGCGGAATCATCGGCGCAGTTCTTGTCTCCGTGGGGGCCGACGGATTGAATTTTTGTGGTATAGGAAAAATCGTCCTGTCCCTGATCGGGTCTCCGATTCTTGCTATTCTGACAGGATATGTAACGATGACGGTGCTGTTTCGGGTTTTTGGCCGTTTTAGTCCCTCGGCTATTAACCATAAGTTCAAAAAAATGCAGATTTTATCGGCAGCAATGATGGCTTTTTCTCATGGCTCGAATGATGCGCAGAAGTCGATGGGTATCATTACGCTGGCTTTGTTGTCAGGCGGATATATTGATGTTTTTGAGGTACCGACGTATGTTAAAGTTTTGGCGGCGACCGCTATGGCCTGCGGTACGGCAGTTGGCGGCTGGCGGATTATCAAGACAATTGGCGGAAAGATCTTCAAGCTGGAGCCGATTTCCGGCTTTGCTGCTGATTTGAATTCGTCGACGGTTATTTTCACGGCAACGCTTCTTCATCTTCCGGTAAGCACAACGCATGTGGTATCCGGTTCGATTATGGGTGTGGGAACGGCTAAGCGTGTCAATGCTGTTCGCTGGGGGGTTGCTCAGCAGATGTTACTGGCCTGGGTTCTTACGATTCCGTGTACGGCGATGATGGGAGCAGCGGTCTACTCTTTGGTTTGTATGATATTCCGATAAAGGGTTACAAGAAAAAGGCTTTGATTTTGCAATTTTTGTGAGATCAGGGTCTTTTATACTATACAGGGAAGGAATGGTATATATTATGGAAGTTGTTCCGGGAAAAACGGTTCGGGAAATGGCTCGCGAAGCGCAAAAACATTTTGACAGTGAAATTGTTGCGGTGGAATTGGATCATGAAATTCGCGATTTGCAAAGCGAAATCGGGCAGGCTGCACAAATCGAATTTATCCCACTGAACTCGCAGCCAGGATGGCAGGTATATCAGCGGTCGGTTGTTTTTTTGCTGATTACGGCTGTGCATGAATTATATCCCAGCGCAGAAGTGATCGCTCAGTTTTCTGCCAACAAAGGACTGTTCTGCGAGATACGACTGCCGGATCGGGAATTGGACGAAGCGACCGTACACTGTATTGAAGCCCGTATGCGCCGTATCATTTCGGAAAACCGCCCGATCCGGAAAGAGAGCCTGAGTCGTGAAATGGCAGTCCGTCTCTTTAAGGAATCCAAACAGATTGAAAAAGCAAATCTTATTGCTGCGCTGGAACAGCCGACAGTCAGCATTTATCGCTGCGGCGACTTTTATGATTACCTTTATGGTGCGATGCTTCCGGAAACGCGGGGGCTGGATCGTTTTGCATTGGATTTTGAAGCTCCGGGTATTCTGCTTCGTACACCGGATATGGGAACAGATGGCGCGGTTCGTGAGCGCATCCCCCAGCCGAAGCTCAGTCATATTTTGTCTGAATCAAAACGATGGGCGCAAATTCTTCATTGCAATTATGTAACGGATCTCAACCGGGCTAACCGAAATGGACAGATTGGCGATATCATTCGTGTTTCTGAAGCATTGCAAGAGAAGCGGATTGCACAGATTGCAGATCATATTGCGGCAGAGAGGAAAATGCTGCGCCTGATTCTTATTGCCGGACCATCCTCATCAGGAAAAACCTCTTTTGCGCAGCGTCTTCGTATCCAGCTTCGCGTCAATGGTCTGGAACCTGTGTCTATTTCTCTCGATGATTTTTTCCGTCCACGGGTGGAAACGCCACGCAATGAAAAGGGCGAATATGATTATGAGTGTCTTGGCGCTCTGGATACCGATCTGTTTAATCAGGACATGGTCGACTTATTGGCAGGGCGGGAGGTCATTCTACCGCGGTATAATTTTATTACCGGAGAACGGGAATGGCAGACGGATGCACCGCTTGCGGTAAATGAAAATCAGCCGATTATCGTAGAGGGGATTCATGGCTTGAATGAAGCGCTCAGCCAGGCTGTGCCGCGTGACCGCAAGTATAAAATTTATATCAGCGCCTTAACGCAATTGAATATTGATGCGCATAACCGCATTCCAACAACAGATGCGAGACTGATGCGGCGTCTGGTTCGTGATTATCAGTTCCGCGGGGCTCACGCATTGAAAACGCTGCGCCAGTGGCCGGATGTACGGGAGGGCGAGGAGAAAAATATTTTTCCGTTTCAGGAGGAAGCGGACGTCATGTTTAATTCTGCTTTGATTTATGAACTTGGCATCTTAAAAAAATATGCCAAACCCTTATTGGAGAAGATTCCTCCGGAGGTACCGGAACATGCCAAAGCACGCCGACTGCTGGATTTCTGTACGTATTTCGATGATATTCAGGCAGAAAATGAAGTACCGAATAATTCATTGCTGCGGGAATTCATAGGGAAATCCGTGTTTTTCCAATAAAAAGTCGTCTCTCAAGGGATCTTTGGAATCTCCTTGAGAGACGACTTTTTTTATTCGTTGGAACGAACCTCTTTGTCCCAGGCGTAGACGCCGGTTTCCTTTTTTAGAATGGTTGGATGGAATACCGGCTCTTTTTCGCCGCTCCGTTTCTGCGCGATATAATCATTTAGTGCAGCACGGGCATAACCGGAGAGGCGCGCTACGGCATAGAGATTGGTCAGGCAAAGAAATCCCATGAAGAGATCGGCCAGATTCCATACGAGTGAAAGTTCAGCCAGACTGCCGAACAGTACCATGGCCACAACGCCAACGCGGAACAGGCAGAGTTTCCTGCGAATATTGCCCTCAAAAAAGGAAATATTGATTTCTCCATAGTAGTAGTTGCCAATGATGGAACTGAAAGCGAACAGGAGAATCATGAAAGAAACGGCAACTGGCGCCAGTGCGCCGAACACACTGGCCAATGAGGCTTGCGCCAGTGCAATGCCGGTGAGATCACCGCCGATAGTATATTGTCCGGTAAGCAGAATGATGAATGCGGTAGCAGAGCAGACCAGCCACGTATCTACATAAACGCCAAAGGCCTGAACCAGTCCCTGTTTTACCGGATGTGATACATCAGCCGTGGCCGCAGCATTTGGTACAGAACCTTCGCCGGCCTCATTGGAAAAGAGACCACGCTTCACACCGGTAAGAATGGCAGAGCCGAGGCCTCCGCCGACCGCCGCCTGAGGGGAGAAGGCATCATGAACAATCAGGGCAAACATGCCGGGGAGCTTGTCTATATTCAGAATCAAGATGAGAAAGGCAATCAGAATATAAACACCGGCCATGATGGGGACAAGGTATTCCGTAAATCGGGCAATCCGGGTCATGCCGCCAAAAATAACCAATGAGGTGAGTACGCAGAGAAAAAACGCTGTCATGAACGGCGGAATATCGAACGCGGTCTTGACCGATAACGCGATGGTATTTGCCTGTACGGATACATAGATTAAGCCAAAGGTTACGGAAATCAAAAGGGCAAAGAGTTTTGCTATTGCTGGCTGCTGTAAGGCATTTTTGATATAATATGCCGGACCTCCGTGATAGGTATGATTTCCACGCGGGAGCTTGTAAATTTGAGCCAGCGTGCTTTCTATGAAACCGGTGGCACATCCGATGAAAGCGATAGCCCACATCCAGAATACAGCGCCCGGTCCTCCCGTCACAATGGCGATGGCTACTCCTGCAATATTGCCGACACCGACGCGGGAAGCTGTGCTGACACAGAAGGCTTGAAATGAGCTGATGGCGTTTCCGCGTGTTTTTTGGCCGATTCCTTCGGTCAAAAGGTGCAGCATCTCTGGCAGCATGCGTATCTGTACAAACCTTGTGGAAACGGTAAACCATAGGCCACAGCCGACCAGTACGATAATGAGTACATACGACCAAAGAATGGTATTGATTTGATTAATTGCTGCATTCAGTAATTCCATGAAATCATCCTCTTTTCTTTTGCAGATTGGTTTCTCGCAGGCTGCATTCAAACAAAACTATATCAATAAATATATAGAAATTATAATAGAATGGTTTAGAATTTGTCAAGAATGGATTGGATAAGAAGGTTGGAATGATACCAAAAGGCCCTGCGAAACGAGCAGGGCCTTTTGATGACTTAGAAAAACGAACAGAAGGTAAAAACGATTATGCTTTTTTGTATGCGGTAACTTTCTGGTAATGATTCTGGAAGAATTCTTCTGCAACCTGCGGGAACAGTGCATACGAAAGAATGTCTTCTTCTGATGGGTTCAGGAAGCCTTTTTCTTTCAGTTCCGCTTCGAATTCTGCAAACGTTTTGGCTTTTGCATCTTCTACGGAGCAATCTTCGATGATATCCTCCGGAGCGATTCCCAGAGTTTTCGTGAGGAAGTCGCGGTCAATGGCGACCGGCGTCCGGCCAAATTTACCACGTGCAAGATCTTTGAATTCTTTCGGTACCATCTTATAGCGCTCGCCGGACATGACATTGAAGGTCGCCATGGTTCCTACAATCTGAGAAGAAGGCGTTACAAGGGGAGGATAGCCAAGATCCTTACGGACGCGAGGCATCTCATCAAGCAAATCCTGATATTTATCTTCCATACCGGCCTCTTTCAACTGATTGGCAAGGTTCGAAAGCATACCGCCCGGAATCTGGAAGTCCAGAACGTTCGGATTGATATCAAAATATCCTTTCAGATTGAATTCCTGAATGATGCGTTTTTTCACAGCAAGGAAATGCTTGGAGATTGGTGTAAGTTTCTGAACATCAATCCCTGTATCGTATTCTGTGCCTTCCAGTGCGCGAACCATTGTTTCGGTGCAGGGCTGAGAGGTGTCTGAAGAGAAGGGAGCCAAAGCCGTATCGATGACATCGACACCGGCCTCGATGGCTTTCAGATAGGTAGCGTGTCCAAAGCCGGAGGTGCAGTGCGTATGAAGTTCGACCGGGATATCCAGTGCAGCCTTCAGTTTTTTTACCAGATCTTCAGCCACATATGGCTTGAGCAGGCCGGACATATCTTTGATACAGATCGAATGGCAGCCCATTGCTTGAAGTTCCTTGGCCAATTCCACGAAGGTTTCATTGGTATGAACCGGACTGATCGTGTAGACCAGGCAACCCTGAACTTCCGGTTTTTCCGGGCAATGAAGCGCTGCATTGATGGCTACTTTCAGATTGCGGACGTCATTCAGTGCATCAAAGATACGGAATACCCCCACGCCATGCTGGGCGGCCTTCTGAACGAACTTTTCCACAACATCATTCGAATAGTGGTTATAGCCAAGCAGATTTTGCCCACGGAGAAGCATCTGGATAGGGGTTTTCAGATGAGCCTTGAGCGTATCGAGACGTTCCCAGGGATCTTCGCCAAGGAAACGCAGGCAGGTATCGAAGGTCGCGCCGCCCCATGCCTCTAAAGCCTTATAGCCAACAGAATCAAGAGCATCAAGCTGGGGAAGCATGTCTTCTATGCGCATGCGTGTCGCACACAGGGACTGATGACCATCACGCAGGACGGTTTCCATGATCTGTACAGGTTTCTTTGACATAATCAACACTCTCCCTTGAGTTATGGATACATAATGTTTGTTTATGGATATAAAACAGAAAAACAATCAGAATATCCGGTCAGGAATGCGAAGAAACCTTGATACGGCTGGCTTTTCTGTGTTTTATCCGAATTGATATCACAAGAATAGTATAGGTACTAAAAAGTCCTTTGTCAATGGAAAACGTGATTCTTTTCTCAAACGATAACCAATTAGAATTATAGACACGGTTTATTCTGTTATTTATTCTATTGAAGTGATAACTCAAAAGAATGGCATCTGCTTTTGCAGATGCCATTCAATCATTTTGTATTAAGCATAACATTCCTGACGAACGAGACGATGATATTCCGTCAGGAGTGACTGCGTGATTTTTCCTGGTGCGCCCTGTCCGATCGTGTGACCGTCAATGTTTACTACGGGTGTTACTTCGAGACTGGTGCTGGTGACAAATGCTTCGTCGGCGCTCATAGCAAACTCTGGAGAAAAGGCTTTTTCTACTACCGTAAGACCGAGCTTTGGAATGATTTCTTCCATGAGGATAGATCGGGTTACCCCTTTGAGGATGTAATGGTTGAGCGGATGAGTCCAAATGATACCGTCTTTGACAATATAAAAGTTGCTGCTGGATCCCTCGGTAATAAGATTTTGATCTTTACGGAACTGAATGGTTCCCTGTACGCCCTTATCATGTGCCGCCTGTTTTGCCAATACGTTTCCCAGTAAGTTCAGGCTTTTGATATCGCAGCGCAGCCAGCGAATGTCTTCAACCAGCGTGCAGTGGATGCCGTTTTCCTGCCATTCTGTATTGGGCTTGGATTCCCGGATGGTCATAGAAAGATGGGGGACAACGTGTTCCGGGAAATAATGCGTGCGCGGCGCCGTGCCACGTGTAATCTGATAATAAATCGCTCCGTCTTTTATGCCGCTCTTTTTTATGATGTCCTGATGAATGGCTGTGAGTTCTTCATCCATATAGGTAATCGGAATCCGAAGCTCGCGGAGCGATCGGCGGCAGCGCGCGAGATGCCGCGGCAATGCGAAGCAGGTCCCGTTATAGACATGAGTCGCTTCATAGATTCCATCCCCAAACTGATACCCGCGGTCTTCCAGTCTTACTTTTGCCTCGTCAAGTGAGATGAATTCGCCATCAAAAAAACCAAGTTCCATAAAAATACCTCCTCAATAGTGATGTGCTGTATTTATTATAACGGATTTTCAGCAAGATAGAAGGAGATTTTCAGAAGAATTTTCATTCA
This sequence comes from Wylensekiella montiformis, assembly GCF_009697385.1. Classification (GTDB taxonomy): domain Bacteria; phylum Bacillota; class Negativicutes; order Selenomonadales; family Selenomonadaceae; genus Selenomonas_A; species Selenomonas_A montiformis. The sequence goes on along the minus strand of NZ_VUNL01000003.1, from coordinate 194,001 downwards.
AAGTATTGGTTTTTAAGGAATCCCTTGTTATAATGAAAGAAACCATTTTGTGTTGACACATTGTTCTATGTTTACACAATATGTCGTGATAAAGGAAATCAAAAGGAGAAATGTGTAAATGAAGCTTGTAGTGACAGTCGTTGGGAAAGACCGTGTAGGTATTATTGCCATGGTCAGCCGGATTCTGGCCGAGAACAATGTCAATATCCTGTCCATCAATCAGAATATTCTGGATGGCTTTTTTAATATGATCCTGATTGCCGAGATCAGCGGCAGCAAAATTAAGCTGACAGAACTGCAGCAGAGACTTCGTGAAAGCGGCCGGGAGATTAATGTGGACATCAAAGCTCAGCATGAAGATATTTTTAATGTTATGCATAATATCTGATCGGGCAGAGTATATAAATTTGCCGGTTTTAGGAGGACGTATAACCTGTGATAACAATAGATGATATTTTAGAAACCAATGCAATGATCACGGAGAACAAGCTCGATGTGCGGACGATCACGATGGGGATTTCTCTGCGGGACTGCGCACATCCCAATATGGAACAGTTTTGCCGGAATGTGTATGACAAGATTACAAAATCGGCGGAATTTCTGGTAAAAACCGGTGAGGATATTGAAGCCGAATACGGAATTCCTATTATTCATAAGCGTGTATCGGTCACGCCGATTGCTATTGCTGCGGATGCCTGCAGGACGGATACATACGTACCGGTAGCAGAAGCGATGGACCGGGCCGCAAAAGAGGTCGGTGTCAATTTTATCGGTGGTTTTTCCGCATTGGTGGAAAAAGGATTTTCGCATGGCGATCGTATCTTGATTGATTCCATTCCTCAGGCACTTGCTGCCACAGATCTCGTTTGCTCTTCCGTGAATCTCGGTTCGACGAAAACGGGAATCAATATGGATTGTGTACGCGAAATGGGAGAGGTAGTCAAGCGTACGGCTGAACTGACACGGGATCAGCAGGCATTGGGCTGCGCCAAACTGGTGGTATTCTGCAATGCGCCGGGGGACAATCCTTTTATGGCTGGGGCTTTTCACGGCGTAGGAGAGGCGGATAAGGTCGTCAGCGTTGGCGTCAGCGGACCTGGCGTGGTCAAGCATGCGCTTGAGGATATGAAAGGGGCTGACTTCACTCAGGTTGCAGAAACGATCAAGAAAACGGCTTTCAAGATTACGCGTGTCGGCCAGCTGGTAGCCCGGGAAGCCTCGAAACGTCTAGGGGTTCCTTTCGGCATTATTGATTTGTCGCTGGCGCCAACGCCGGCGGTCGGCGACAGCGTAGCACGCATCATTGAGGAGATGGGGATTGAAAGCTGCGGCGCTCCGGGAACGACGGCGGCGCTGGCACTGCTTAATGATGCTGTAAAAAAAGGCGGCCTGATGGCTTCTTCGCATGTTGGCGGGCTTTCCGGCGCTTTTATTCCTGTCAGTGAAGATGAAGGCATGATTCATGCGGTTTCTCAGGGCAGTCTCTCTATTGAAAAACTGGAAGCCATGACCTGTGTCTGCTCTGTCGGTCTGGATATGATCGCTATCGAGGGCGATACGACAGCGGCGACGATTTCCGGGATTATCGCAGATGAAGCTGCGATCGGAATGATCAATAATAAAACGACGGCGGTTCGCGTCATCCCTGTTCCCGGGAAAAAAGTCGGTGATGTGGTAGAGTTTGGCGGCCTGCTGGGTTATTGCCCCATTGTACCGGTACGCAATCAGTATAGCTCGGCGGCGTTCATTGCGCGCGGCGGACGCATTCCGGCACCGATCCGCAGTCTGACGAACTGATTCGTATCGTTTTGTGTCATAGACATTCATTGATCGCCCCATTTACAGGATTTCCTGTGAGTGGGGCAGTTCTGACGGATAAAAGGTGCAACGTATGAGAATGACAAAGAAGATCCGGGAAGAACAGCTTGCTATTTTGGAAAAGATTTATGCAGGAGCCAAACCAGCCTTGCTGTTTCGCAATCCATTTGAATTACTGATAGCAGTTATCCTTTCCGCACAATGCACGGACAAGCGCGTCAATGTAACAACCGCTCGTCTGTTTCAAAAAGCAGCTACGCCAGAGGCCATACTGGCTCTTGGGCTGGAACAGCTGGAAGACGAAATTCGCGATTGCGGCCTGTTTCGCAATAAGGCCAAAAATATTCTGGCAACTTGCCAGATCCTTTGCGAGAAATATGGCGGTGAAGTTCCGGATGATTTTGCGGCATTACAAACTTTGCCGGGCGTCGGCAGGAAAACGGCGAATGTAGTGGAAAGTGTCGGTTTCCATCATCCGGCTATTGCCGTAGACACGCATGTATTTCGTGTTTCCAATCGGCTTCGTCTGGCTGTTGGCAGCACGCCGCTTGAAGTAGAGCAGGGGCTTCGGAAAGCCATTCCTATGGATAAATGGTCCGATGCACATCATTGGCTGATCTGGCACGGACGCAAAGTTTGCAAAGCTAGGAAGCCGTTATGTGATGGGTGTCCGCTTGCGTCGGTCTGCCCCAGCTTTTCTCCTGCTGCAGAAGGCGCATAACTTGAGGAAATGAGATGAGAGCATGAAATACCGCAAAGCAACATTTCGGGATATCGAACCTATTTTTCGATTGGTTTCAGGATATGCAACGGAAGGAGTGATGCTGGCCCGCTCACGCAATACACTGTATGAAACACTGCGTGATATGATCGTCGCTGAGGCGGAAGATGGAAGTATCGTCGGTGTAGGGGGACTGCATATCATCTGGGATCGCTTGGCAGAGATTCGGACGATGGCAGTAGCTCCGCAAATGGTTCGAAAGGGAATCGGCGCGGAAATTGTACAGCGTCTCTTGAAAGAGGGAGACGAATTAGGGGTAGAAAAATATTTTACCTTGACGTATAAGCCCGGATTTTTTCAAAAACTGGGATTCGTAACGATTACCAAGGAAGAACTCCCGCATAAGGTTTGGAAAGAATGTATCGACTGTCCGAAGTTCCCCAATTGCGACGAAATTGCGATGGTAAAAGTTTGATGAGAATACGTTGTTTTTAATCGATATAAAGGTTCGTTCCCGGTGGAACATCTTTTGTACCGTTTTACATTAAAGTTATTGACATCCGGTGAATAAACTGATATAGTATCAATCAATAAGAGAAGTGCAACGACGGAGAGAAGTACGCTTTTCCTTTTTCCTCAGAGAGCGATGGGGTGGTGCAACATCGTGAAAAATGAAGTGGAAATACACTCCTGAGCAGCAGGCTGAACCTTTTTAGTAGGCCGCGCCGGATGCCACCGTTATCACAGGCTAGGATATGTCAGTATCCGAAATGAGAGGCTTGCTATTGGCAAGCAGGGTGGTACCACGGGTATATCGGCTCGTCCCTGTAGAGGGACGGGCTTTTTCTATTTGCGTACCTTTCGTTTCGGACGGAGTAAAAGTTTTGGAGGGATGTACACATGATTATTGTAATGAGTCCGAAGGCTACACAAGAAAACATTCAGCGGGTGGTCAACAAAATCGAGTCTGCCGGGCTTAAAGCACATTTATCGACAGGCGAAGAGGTAACCATTATTGGCGTTATCGGGGATAAGAAAAAAATTGCCAATCTGGAAATGAATATGATGGAAGGTGTGGAAAAAACGGTACGCATTACCGAAAAATATAAATTGGTCAGTCGGAATTTCCACCCGGCCAATTCGGTAATCGATGTAGGTGGTGTTCCGGTCGGAGGCGAACATTTGGTGGTGATGGCCGGCCCATGTTCGGTAGAAAGTCTGGAACAGCTGCGGGAAGCTGCCCGGGCCGTCAAAGCTGGCGGTGCACAATTTTTGCGTGGTGGTGCGTTTAAGCCGCGTACCAGCCCGTATGATTTTCAGGGATTGGCTGAGGATGGCTTGAAAATGCTGCGACAGGTGGCTGATGAAGAGGGACTCAAGGTTGTAACAGAAATTGTAGATAAAGATGATATCGAACTTGTGGGACGGTATGCGGATCTTTTCCAGGTGGGCGCGCGGAATATGCAGAATTTCCAGTTGTTAAAAGCTTTGGGAAAAGCATCAAAACCTGTGCTCCTGAAGCGTGGACTGTCTGCGACGATTAGCGAGTGGCTTAATGCAGCCGAGTATATTATGGCCGGCGGTAACGAGCAAGTTATCCTTTGTGAACGAGGAATCCGCACTTATGAGACGTTTACGCGAAATACGCTGGATCTCAGTGCTGTCGCAGCAGTTAAGGAGCTTTCGCATCTCCCTGTTATCGTCGATCCCAGCCATGGTACCGGAAGATGGCAAATGGTTCGCCCTATGGCCCGCGCAGCAGTAGCGGCAGGCTGCGATGGATTGATCATCGAAGTTCATCCGCATCCGGAAACGGCGTTATCCGATGGCGATCAGAGCCTGACTCCTAAGAATTTCCATTTGCTGATGGATGAACTCGGACGCATTGCGAAAGTTATGGAGCGGACGTTATGAGCACGGCAAAGGTGAAGCTGGCCATCATCGGAGTCGGTCTTATTGGCGGGTCACTTGGTTTGTGCCTTAAGGACAAATTGGGAGAAGAGATTTATATCACTGGTCTGTGCCGCACGCAGGCCTCGATGGATAAAGCCATGAAATTGGGCGCGGTTGATTTTGCAACAGCGGATGTTCAGCAGGTGGTGCATGATGCAGATATCGTATTTTTGAGTCCTCCTGTTCTGCAGATTGTACCGATGGTCAAAAAGATCCTTCCCTATTTAAAAAAAGGAACGATTCTCACTGATGCAGGCAGTACAAAGCAGTATATTTGGGAGCATTTGCGCGGGATCTTGCCTGAAGGTATCTATTATATTGCCGGGCATCCTATGGCCGGCCGGGAAAAAAGCGGCGTCGAGGCAGCCTGTAAGGATTTATTTGTCGGAAAGGCTTATGTCATTGTGGAAAATACCGGGGCACCGCAGGAGGCACAGCAGAAGCTGATGAAATTGCTTCGCTATACAGGCGCCAATTTTACCACACTGGATATTGCAACACATGACCGTTGCGCCTCAGTCATCAGCCATGTTCCGCATGTAACGGCGGCTGCTCTGGTTACTCTGCTGAATCGAACGGGCGGGGACTTAGCGTCGTGTATCAAACTGATCGGCGGCGGATTTAAAGATACGACACGCATCGCTTCTTCGAATGCAGATATGTGGGCGGATATCTGCATGACGAATTCCGATGCCATTGTGGATAGTCTTCATACCTTGCAGGAGATTTTGGACGATGTCATTGCCGCTTGCAAGTCTCAGGACCGTCAAGCCATCTATGATTATTTTTCTGCGTCCAAGAAAAGACGTGACGGCATCTTGGAGCATGCGGAAAGAGAATTTGATACCAATTGACGATAAAATAACGGCTGATTGCGCGCTGGCTAAGCAATCAGCCGTTATTCTGTCTGGTTATATATGGAAAAAATTCATGCACCGCATCGTCAAAACCTTGGCATCTTCAGTTTTATGCGTAACCAAGTAGTTTAAGGTATACACATAGAAGAACGAGCTGATCGGAACAAAACGGCGGCCTTTTTTAAAATTCCCCCATCGCAATAATTTATGATAAATCACATCAATGTCTGCCGGAGAGACGGCATGCTTTTTCATAATACGGCGCAATTTCCAATCCTTTGTACAGTAAGCGTAGATATCCTGAATCAATTGTTTATTGTCAAGATCCTGTTCATACTGGCGAATCAAACGATCGGATTCGGCAGAACGCTTCAACGAGTGACGCATTTCCCCAAAAAATATCACGCAGAGAAGGACAAAGAGAAGTATAACAAGATACAACAAGATACATCACCTCATAATTGGTATAATGGCAAGCCGCTGTCTGTGATCCATTTCTGTACGGCGGCGGGGCAAACGGTTGAAGGGGACTGGATACCTGGAAAAAAATGGGAACTTTATCAAGAGCCAATCTACTGATAGAATACAAGAAGCCGGATTAAATTGCAAGGAAGGAACTTTTAGGGTGCAAGCGAATTCTGTAGGTGTAAGCGAATTCACTATTGCTGACGGCGTATTCCAGGAGTACCGCAGCGGCAAGGTTCAAGATGACAGGGAAATATGATCAATAACAAGGAGGCAGGAAAAATGAGAAGAAAAGACAGAGAAGTGACGGATCTTGATCGGATTTTCGAAATTGTGGCACGATGCAGCGTCGCCCATGTTGGAATGGTGGATCATGGCAGGCCTTATGTGGTGGCGCTGAATTTCGGATATGAGCGGCAAGGCAACAGTCTGGTCCTCTATTTTCACAGTGCCTTTGCAGGACGAAAAATGGATATCCTGCAGGACAATCCGTCCGTCTATGTGCAAATGCACTGTGCGGATGAATTTATCAGCGGAAGTTATGAAAAACCATGTGCGTTAAGTTGGAGATACGATAGCGTGATGGGGGCCGGCACGGTCGAGTTTTTAAAAACTCCGGAGGAGAAGGCCCATGCCCTGAACGGTATGATACAGCATCTCAGCAAAAAGGAGGATGCGTTTTCATTTCCTGGTGAAATGTTAAAGCACACCTGTGTTTATCGTGTCTGCATAGATGCTCCGACGGGGAAGCACCATGAATGAGGGATCCATGGAAGGGGGGATGACATTTTCTGTCCATTTTTTGCTATTGTCATTACGTGATGCGCTCTGATCACGTAATGATAATAAAAAACATGGTATTTTTTCACCAAATTGTGTAGACTATATAGACGTGGCTATCTGTTGCGAGATACCTTTACCGGTGATTTTTATTTACAGGAGTTCTTTTACGATGATAGAGAATGAATCGCTTAAAACATTGGAATTTGAAAAAATTATTGCTATGCTGGCCGACCGTGCCGGTTCTGTGCTGGGAAAAGAGTTGGCGCATGCCCTCCGGCCCAGTTCGGATTATGAGGAAGCTGCCGAATGGCAGGCAGAGACTGCTGAGGCCGTATCGGTTCTTTCCCTGACTTCGCCGCCTCTTGGCGGAATTTTTGATATTCGTCCCTTGCTGAAAAAGGTTCGAAAGAATGCGGTTCTCGATCTGAGCGATCTGATGTCCGTTATGAGTACGCTTTATGCGATGCGCCAGATCAAACAATTTTTCCGTCATCTTGAGCTGGATGTGCCCATTCTCAAGGAGTGGGCGCATTCCATTGAGATCATCGGGCAGCTTGAACGCAATCTAGATAATACCATCGATGAGCATGGCAATATACGGGAAGATGCCAGTGTGGAATTTGCCCGCATACGGCGCGACCGGAAAGCCGCTCAGGCAAGAATAAAGGAAAAGATTCATGCGATCCTTCATGATGAGCGCTATCAGAAAATGTTTCAGGATGCTATTGTAACGGTACGCGATGAACGATATGTTATTCCGGTGAAGGCGGAATACCGATCTCGTTTTCCGGGACTCGTTCATGACCAATCCGCTACTGGTTCTACCCTGTTTATCGAGCCGCTGCCTGTGGTTGATCTGAACAACGACGTCCGACAACTATTGCTGGCGGAACAACAGGAGATACAGCGCATACTTCGGCAGCTGTCGTCAGAAATTCATCGGAACAGCGAAGCCCTTTTGCTGAACTGCCGTATTCTTGGTGATTTGGATTTTGCCTTTGCGAAAGCCAGACTTGCTCAGGATATGGATGCATCCAGGCCCGTCTTGAATCAGGAAGGCCGGACTGTGCTGCGGAACGCACGCCATCCTCTGATTCCGCGGGATCAGGTTGTCCCATTGAACATTACACTTGGCGAAACGTATCGCATGCTTCTTATAACGGGACCAAATACCGGCGGAAAGACAGTCAGTATGAAAACGCTCGGGCTCATGGTGTTGATGGCGCAATCGGGATGTTATCTGCCGGCTGATCCGGATTCGGAAATCGCCGTCTATCCTCATTTGTACGCTGATATCGGCGATGAACAAAGCATTGAGCAAAGTTTGTCGACGTTTTCTGCGCATATGACGCATATCATCCGTATTTTGGAAAAAGTGGAGTCGACAGATCTGCTGTTGCTGGACGAACTGGGCGCCGGCACCGACCCCGAAGAGGGGGCTGCTCTGGCCATGGCCATCCTGGAGCGCCTTCTTTCCGTCCGTGCTTCCACAGTGGCAACCACACACTATTCTGAGCTGAAAGCATTTGCTTATACGCATGACGGCATTGAAAATGCCTGCGTCGAATTTGATGTGGAAACTTTGAGGCCGACCTATCGTCTGCTGATTGGGATACCGGGCGCCAGTAATGCTTTCGCGATCAGTCAGCGGCTCGGCTTGGCAGAATCGCTGATTCTTCGGGCCAGACAGTTGGTGGAAGCCGATCACGCGCAGTTTGAGCATGTCATCAATCAGCTGGAACATGAAAAGCTATTATATGAGCAGATGAATGCTGAGATTCGGGAAAGGCAGCAGCGCGTGACGCAGCTCGAGCAAAAATGGGAAAGCGCCAGAACGGAACTGAGCCAGAAAAAAGGCGACATCCTGCGCAAGGCCAGAGAGAAAAGCGCCGCGATGATCCGCCAGACGCGCCGGGAATCCGAAGCGGTTATTCAGCAGCTGAAGGAACAATTCGATGATCAGGGAATCCGGAAACGTCAGCAGGCCATTCAGGAAGCCCGTGCAAGGATTAATCAGGCATCGGAAAAGGCACAGCCAGGCATCATGACTCGCAAAGATGTAGGCCGGCGTATTGATCTGAAACAGATTTCAGTCGGCGATGTCGTATATGTACGCAAACTGGATCAAAAAGGAACGGTACTGGAGATTCAGGGGCGCGAGCTGACCGTCCAGCTTGGCAGCCTGCGTACGAAGGTAAAGGCCAGCGACTGCGCGTTTCTCTCCCATGCTGCAAAAGAGCCGGCAATTTCTTCCAGAGGCAAGGGCTCTGCACATGCTCATGCGCTTCTTCGCAAATCCCAAAACATCCGGCAGGAGATCGATATTCGCGGGATGATGGTAGATGAAGCTGAAATGGTTGTTGGAAAATTTCTCGATGATGCGGTTATTGCCGGTTTGAATCAGGTACGGATTATTCATGGCAAAGGCACCGGTGCATTGCGCAAGGGGATTCAGAATTATTTGCGTCATCACCGGAATGTTCTGCAATATCGTTTTGCTGATATCAACGAGGGCGGTACTGGCGCTACAGAAGTTGACCTCAAATAGCTGCATGGGATCCCTTACGGGAAAAGGAACGCGGAGCCCATGGATATCATAGACGCTGAAATTGATTTTGTGCTATAATGAAAAAGTATAAATTGAAGGAGGCAGCTCATGGAGAAACGTTCAAATACAAGCCGTCAGAAGCGGTCCGTGAAACAAGGAAGCGGCACGGCAAAGAGGATCCTTATGGGATTTGGCTTGATAGTACTGGTCATGCTTACTGGTATCGGATGCGGTTTTCTGACTGCAAGTATGAATACGAAACCGGATCTGGCCAACGACATTTTACCGCCGGCATCTTCTCAGATTTATGATATCAATGGCAATGAAATCGCGAATGTTCATGCTGCGGAAAACCGGCGTCCGGTAAAAATTGCTCAGGTGCCAAAAGAATTGCAGAATGCCTTTGTGGCTGTCGAAGACAATCGCTTTTATGAACACAACGGCGTGGATCCGCGCGGCATTTTGCGTGCACTTTATGCCAATATCCGCGGCCGCGGTGTTTCGGAAGGCGGTTCGACGATCACCCAGCAGCTTGCCAAAAATGCTTATCTTACACAGGAACGGACATTGACCCGAAAAATTCAGGAGGTATTTTTGGCTCTTCAGCTGGAACGGCAATATACTAAACAAGAAATCCTTGAGATGTACATGAATCAGATTTACTTTGGACAAGGAGCGTATGGCGTTCAGGCCGCAGCGCAGACCTATTTTGGCAAAGATGTGGAAAATCTGACTCTGAATGAATGTGCTATGCTGGCCGGTATCCCCAAAAGCCCGAATTATTATTCTCCGTCTAATAATATGCAGGCAGCACAGGAACGCAAGGCGACCGTTTTGGATCAGATGGAAAAATATGGCTACATCAACAGCAGCACAGCATTCAAAACAAAAAAAGAAGAATTGAAGATCGTCAAACCTGTCAAGCAGGATAAGAAGACGGAGGCTTCTTATTTCATCGACTATGTTACACAGCAGCTGATTGATAAATATGGTGCAGATGCAGTATATAAAGAAGGCCTGAAAATCTATACGACAATCGATATGGATATGCAGCGCGCTGCCGAGGCAGCCGTTGCCAAGCTTCCTACCCGCCGTACCGATGGAAATGGCATCCAGCAGCCGCAGGGGGCTTTGGTCGCCATTGATCCGCATAATGGGTATGTAAAAGCCATGGTTGGCGGACGCGGCACGGATCAGTTCAATCGTGCGACGATGGCTGTGCGTCAGCCGGGATCCGCGTTTAAGCCATTTGTGTTTGCGGCGGCTCTGGAGGATAAGTTCACGCCCGATACCATCATTGATGACAGCCCGGTCAATATTAATGGATGGAAGCCGCAAAATGACAGTGGTCATTTCAACGGGAAAGTGACAATGCGTGATGTGGCCCGGTATTCTATCAATGTTCCTACGGTGAAAATTGCTCAGAAGATTGGTATTGATAAGCCGATTTATTATGCACAGGAAATGGGCATTTCCACTTTCGTTTTGGAAGGCCCGCAAAATGACCGGACTCTTTCTACGGCATTGGGCGGACTGACCAAGGGGGTAACGCCGCTTGAACTGACCAGTGCATATGGCACATTCGCAAATAAAGGTGTTCACGTTGCTCCTGTCATCATTATCAAGGTACTGGACCGGAACGGAAAGGTGCTGGAACAAGCAGAGCCTAAACAGCGCAGTGTTATCAGTGAAGGCAGCGCGGCGGAATTGACCGATATGCTGGAGGGAGTCATTAAAAAAGGAACGGGAACCCGTGCGAATATCGGGCGGCCGGCCGCAGGAAAAACAGGAACAACCAGCGATTATCACGATGCCTGGTTTGTTGGCTATACCCCGGATTTAGTCTGCGGTGTCTGGGTCGGTAACGATGATAACACCGATACAGGGGGAATTATGGGCGGACAGCTTCCGGCGGAGATATGGAAATCCTTTATGCAGAAAGCTTTAGCACAAATTCCTGCCAAAAATTTTGATGGTTCTTCCGCATCAAAGAGTGATGCCATCGGCGAATTGGAGAACGATAAAAAATCTGAAATGAAGAAAAAGAATGAGACGAAGCAGAAAAATGCCCGCACGGACAAGAATGGCAAACCCATTCAGGGAAACAGTGGCATTACGCCAGGCCCTTCACAACCTGCGGATAATTCCGGTGAGCAGCCTGCTATGCCGGATTCTGCGGCTCCTGAACCAGGCGGTGCGGTGTCCAAGGGCAGAAATTGATTCATTTTCCGAATTTATCGGTGGATTAGGATAAAGTGACAAAGGAGAGAGTTCGTTGACAAATGTTTTCGACACACTGAAAGAACGAGGCTTTATTGCGCAATGCACCAATGAGGCAGAGCTTCGGGAATTATTCGATAAAGAGCGCGTAACCTTTTATATTGGCTTTGATCCAACGGCAGACAGCCTGCATGCGGGGCATTTTATCGCCTTGATGGCAATGGCTCATATGCAGCGCGCTGGTCATCGTCCTATTTGTCTTGTAGGGGGAGGAACAGGAACCATCGGCGATCCGACGGGGCGAACGGATATGCGCAAAATGCTGACCGATGATGATATTGCACATAATTGTGAATGCTTCAAAAAACAAATCGCCCGGTTTATTGATTTCCGCGACGATAAGGCAATTATGGTCGATAATGGGGAATGGCTTCGCAAGCTGAATTACATTGACCTGCTCCGTGATGTTGGCGCATGTTTTACCGTTAATCGTATGCTGGCCGCCGAATGTTATAAGCAGCGCTGGGAAAAAGGATTGACATTCCTGGAGTTCAATTATATGGTGATGCAGGCTTATGATTTTCTGGAATTGAACCGCCGTTACGGCTGCAAGCTGGAAATGGGCGGCGATGACCAATGGTCTAACATTATCGCCGGCGTAGAACTGAATCGCCGGAAAAATAATACGACGGTTTACGGACTGACCAATCAGCTTCTGACGAAGAGCGATGGCAAAAAGATGGGCAAAACGGCAGGCGGTGCGCTCTGGCTTGACGCGGATAAAACCAGTCCATATGAGTTTTATCAATATTGGCGTAATGTGGACGATGCCGATGTAAAAAAATGCCTTTCGCTGCTTACCTTCCTTCCTATGGATGAAGTGCGGCGTCTCAGCGCCATGGAGGGAGCCGAAATCAATCAGGCAAAGACTGTCCTGGCTTATGAAGTTACGAAAATTGTGCATGGCGAAGCTGCGGCTCAGCAGGCAAAGGAATCTGCGGAAACGATGTTTGGCGGCAGCGGTGCTGCAGGGAGCAGTATCCCCGAGATTCGTGCGGCATCCGGGCGGAAATTGCTGGATGTTTTGACTGAAGGCAAAGTCTTTGCTTCCAAGGGAGAAGGGCGTCGTCTTATCCTGCAGAACGGCTTGTCACTCAACGATGTCAAAGTCGGCGACGCAGATTATGTACTGTCTGATTCAGATTTCCAGCAAGGAACGGCCATTGTCCGGAAGGGAAAGAAGAAATATTTCCGACTGGTGACAAATTGACGGTTTAGTGGAATCGTAGTATACTGAATAAGTTCTTATGAATAGTAAATTGAAGGGGCGGTATTTCGCATGTCAGGACATTCTAAATGGGCAAATATCAAACGGAAAAAGGGAGCAAATGATGCCATTCGCGGCAAGATTACGACAAAAATCGGCCGGGAAATCACCATTGCTGTTCGCATGGGCGGAGCTGATCCTACCGGAAATATGCGTTTGAAACTGGCCCTTTCGAAGGCAAAGTCCAACAATATTCCGAAAGACAATATTAAGCGCGCCATTGAAAAGGGACTTGGAAATTCGGAAAGCGGCAGCTATGAAGAGCTCATGTATGAAGGTTACGGGCCGGCCGGCACAGCTGTTATGCTTGATATTCTCACGGATAACCGCAACCGCACGGCCGCAGACGTGCGCCATTTGTTCTCGCGTTTCGGCGGAAACTTGGGGCAGGATGGCTGCGTTGCCTGGATGTTCAAGAAAAAAGCCATTTTCGTTGTAGAAAAAGAAGTGTTCGATGATGAAGACGCATTGTTGGAAATTGTACTCGAAGCAGGCGCCGAGGATATGAAGGACGAAGGGGACGCTTTTGAAATCACAGCGGATCCCGATGCCTATGATGCGATTGAATCGGCTTTGGCGGAAAAGGGCATTGAGACTGCCTCGGCTGAAATCACAATGGTTCCCGATAATACGGTAAAACTTTCGGGGGCAGATGCTGAAAAGATGCAGAATCTCGAAGATGCACTGGAAGAGAACGACGACGTCCAGAACGTTTACAGCAACTACGAAACGGAAGACTGATTTCTTTTCCCGGAACGGACATGAATGTCAATGGGCTCAGCTGGTGGGCCCATTTTTCTATATCGAGGAGAGAACTTATGTTAGCATTAGGTATTGATCCGGGGACTGCCATCTGCGGATATGGTTTTGTCGAGGCGAAGGGAAGCCGTTTGATTCCGCATGCGTACGGATCGATTTTTACTTCTCCCGAAATGAAGATGGAAGATCGTCTTATGAAGATTTATGATGATCTTGATGCACTGATTAAACGATATCAGCCAGATGTCATGGGAGTGGAAAAGCTGTTCTTTAACCGGAACGTTACGACAGCGATACCAGTAGGGCAGGCCCGAGGAATTGTGCTGCTTACCGCTGCCAAAAACGGGTTGCGCTTGGTAGAACGTACTCCTATGCAAATCAAGCAGGATGTCACCGGCTATGGTAAAGCGACGAAAGATCAGGTGATCTATATGGTCACGAAATTGTTGAACCTGCCCAAACCGCCGAAACCAGATGATACAGCAGATGCGCTGGCGATTGCAATCTGTACGACGTATTGCCTAAACAATGTGGTCTGGCGGAATCAACTGGAATAAGCAAAGGCTATACAAGGAGTTAGTCATGATTGGTTTTTTACGGGGAAAGGCGGTAATCATTCAGACGGATTTTTGTCTGCTTGATGTAAACGGCGTAGGTTATCGGCTATTCATTCCCCATAGCACAAGAAACGTCCTCAGGCTGAATGAGACGGTTCAGCTTTTTACTTATATGAATGTATATCAGGACGGCATTACCCTGTACGGGTTTGCTGCTAAAGAGGAATACGATCTCTTTCAGCTGCTGATCGGCGTATCTGGTATTGGACCCAAAGTTGCTTTAGGAATTCTTTCATCCATCTCTGTTGATGGACTTTGCCGGGCGATTCAGGAAAAACAGACTGCCGTACTGACGAAACTGCCGGGAATTGGCAAGAAATCTGCGGAACGGCTTATTTTGGAACTGCGCGATAAAGTTGGCAGTACGCAGGGAAATTCCGATGATCTGTCAGACGGCGATTTTTCGGCCGATGTGGGAACCGATACGGTTTCTGAGGCAATTGCCGCTTTGCAGTCGCTGGGCTATACGCAGGCTGAAATTCTGCCGGTCATGAAAAAAGTCAAAAACGATGCGCCGCCTGAGACAATCATTAAGCAGGCCCTGCAATTTTTGGGACGTGCATAAGTGAGGAGGGGAGACCATGGATGATTTCCACGATATTGATCCGGAACGCATTGTAGCCATGGAGGAGCAGCACACGGACGACTGGCAGTACAGTCTTCGGCCGCGCAGGCTCAGTGAATATATCGGTCAGGATAAAGCCAAGGAAAACTTGTCTATTTTTATTCAGGCGGCCTTGTCCCGCGGAGAAGCATTGGATCATGTTTTGCTTTATGGGCCGCCCGGACTTGGAAAAACAACATTGGCCGGCATTATAGCCAATGAACTGGGCGTTAATTTTCGCCAAACGTCCGGTCCCGCGATTGAGCGGCAGGGCGATCTTGCTGCTCTGTTAACGAATTTACAGGAACACGATGTACTCTTTATTGATGAAATTCATCGTCTTTCACGCAGTGTAGAAGAAGTGCTGTATTCAGCTATGGAAGATTTTTCTCTGGACATCATTATTGGTAAAGGTCCGAGCGCAAGATCCATACGACTGGACATCGCGCCGTTTACATTGATTGGTGCGACGACAAAAGCCGGCGCACTGGCCGCGCCGCTTCGTGATCGCTTTGGCGTTATTTCCCGGCTCGAATACTACAGTCCGGACGCGCTGGTGCATATCATTAAGCGCGCTGCAGAAATTTTGGATATTTCCATTGAGGATCAAGGTGCGCGTGAAATCGCGCGGCGATCACGCGGAACGCCGCGCATCGCCAATCGGCTGCTGAAACGCGTACGCGATGTCGCACAAGTTGAAGGAGATGGCCGGATCACCGATGCCGTTGCCGACCGCGCACTTCGTATGCTGGAGATTGATCAGGCCGGATTGGATCATACCGACCGGAGGATGCTGGATACCATGATCCGTAAATTTGCCGGGGGACCGGTTGGGCTGGATACGTTGGCTGCGGCCATCAGTGAAAGCACGGATACCATTGAAGATGTTTACGAACCCTTTCTCATGCAGCTCGGCTTCATCAGCCGTACACCGCGCGGTCGTGTAGTGACGCGTTTTGGCTATGAACATATGGGGCTGCATTATCCGGAATAACAGGAGATGCCAATGAACTTACTTTTACATATGTGCTGTGGGCCATGTGCCTGCTATCCTGTCAGGAAGCTCCGTCAGGAAGGTATAGAACCCACTGGCTGGTTTTTTAATCCGAATATCCATCCGTATACCGAATGGGATCACCGGCTGAAAACTGCTGCAGAATTTGCAGAAAAAGTCGATATGCCATTTGAAGCAGAGAAGCATTATCAGCTGCGCGACTTCCTGAAGCGGGCATTGCCTGCAGAAGCAACGGCCAATGGACGCTGTACGATGTGCTATACATGGCGTTTGGAGGAAACGGCAAAATATGCGGCGGAGCATGGTTATGATGCGTTTTCTTCCACGTTGTTTTACAGTATTTATCAGCAGCATGATTTGATGAAACGTACAGCAGAACAGTTTGCCGCTAAATATGATGTGCCATTTTATTATGAAGACTTTCGGCCTGGCTGGCAGGAGGGAATCCAGATCAGTCAGGAACTGGGGCTTTACCGTCAGCCATACTGCGGTTGTATCTTCAGTGAGGAAGAACGGTACAGCAGGGAAATTCGCAAGCAGCGCAGGAAAGAAAATCGGGCGAAAAAACGTGCGCGTCTCGCTGCCGAATCGGAATTAAACCAAGCAGAAAGGCATGAATCATGAAAAAAGCGACATCTGAGGGAACCCTGTGGTGTATCCGCTTCGTTTTTTTGTCTTTTTTCTTTTTTTTCTGTCTGGAATCATCTGCAGAAGCATTCTGGCAGCCTGAACTTTTTGTCGAACTCCGTACGTCTGCTTCCTCTCTTCGTTTGTCTGCTGATCAGTCAACAGAACTGTGCAATGTCTCAACCGGGGAAAAATTTATGCAGGTTCCGGCTGGTACACAGCTTATCATCACCTGTTCAAACCGGACATTCTATGTAAACGGCAAGCCGCTGCGTTTCCAAGATTTATCAGCCGGGGTGGATTTTGTTGTACCGGATCTTAGGACACTGGACAAGCAGGTCAGCCATATTGACGGTTATTTATATCGCGGAGGTGTTCGTCTGCTTCCTAGGGAGAATGGCTTTGCGGTCATTAATCGGGTGACCACAGAAGGATATTTGCAGGGGGTCGTTCCCCAGGAAATGCCATCCAGTTGGAATGCAGAGGCGTTAAAAGCTCAGGCTGTAGCCGCCAGAACGTTTGCCCTTCGTCACCGTCGCCGCCATGAACGCGATGGGTTCGACCTGTGTGCCACAACGCATTGCCAGCAGTACGGCGGAATCCGTGCGGAACGAGCTGAAACCAATGCGGCAATTCAAGCTACGTGCGGCGAAGTGCAGGTTTATCAGGGAAAACTCATTGAGGCATTGTTTCACACGGATTCCGGAGGGATGACAGAAAACAGCCGGGACGTATGGGGACAGGATATTTCCTATCTTCATGCAGCAACTGAGGTTCATCGCAACACACAGCCATGGGAGAAGACGCTGACAGCAAATGAATGTTCGATATTGTTATCTCGTCATGGCAAAAATCTTGGTCAATTGAAGAAGATCGAGCTTTCGGCTCTGCAGTTGGGGAAAAGCGGTCCGGACCGAACGGCTTCCGGACGTGTTCGATTTGTTCGTATCACCGGCACCAAGGGGCAGGACATTGTTTCTGGTAATGATCTTAGAAACTGGTTGGGACTGCGCAGCACATTGTTTGATATGACACTGCGCGACGGTGTGCTGTTTTTACAAGGATATGGCTGGGGCCACGGACTTGGTCTGTCACAATGGGGAGCCAAAGCCTATGCGGAAGAACAGCACTGGACCTATCACCAGATCCTCCGGCATTATTATGCCGGCACAACGGAAAAGAAATTATATTGCAATGAAGGAAAATAAAGGGTGACATCATGTTATTATTGTCAGATTTTGATTATGAACTTCCAGAAGAACGTATTGCGCAGGTTCCGATTGAACCGCGCAACGCATCTCGTCTAATGGTGCTGGATCCGGTGAAGAAAACCATACTGCACCGTCATTTTTACGATCTGAAAGAGTTCCTTGTACCGGGGGATACGTTGATTTTCAATGATACCCGCGTCATGCCGGCGCGCCTGATTGGACATCGTGAAAACACCGGCGGCAAAGTGGAAGTGTTCCTTCTGCGCCGTTTGGATGCCACGCATTGGGAAACATTGGTCAAGCCGGGGAAAAAAGCCCGGCCGGGCAATTGCATTGTATTTAGTGAAGAGCTGCGCTGCACCATAACGGATCATACGGATTTCGGCGGCCGCATTGTTGCCTTCCAGTTTGACGGCGTATTTGAAGAAATTTTGGATCGGCTCGGTGAAACGCCGCTGCCGCCCTACATCCATGAGAAACTCGAAGATAAAGAACGATATCAAACGGTTTATAACCGCGAAGAAGGCTCCGCAGCGGCTCCAACTGCTGGTCTGCATTTTACCAAAGAGCAGATGCAGGAACTTCGTGAAATGGGCGTAAACCTTGGCTTTGTCACGCTGCATGTCGGGCTGGGAACCTTTCGTCCTGTCAATGTAGAAAACATCAAGCAGCATGAAATGCACAAAGAATTTTATCGGATTTCTGAGGAAACGGCTAAACTGGTCATGGATACAAAGCGTGCCGGACATCGCGTCATTGCCGTTGGAACAACGAGTATACGAACTTTGGAATCCGCAGCCCTCGCACCAGGAAAAATAGAGGGCAGAAGCGGTTGGACGGAAATTTTCATCTATCCCGGCTATGACTTTAAAATCGTCGATGCGCTGATCACGAATTTTCATCTGCCAAAATCTACCTTGATTATGTTGATCAGTGCCTTTGGGGGACGTAAATTTATTTTGGACGCGTACCGTACCGCGGTAAAAGAAAACTATCGCTTTTTCAGCTTTGGGGATGCTATGTTTCTCTCAGGGCATCAGCCACAAGAAGAACGTGACCGCGAAATTGCTGAGCTGGAAGCAAGCCATCAGACAGAAGAGTCATAATTTGGACCTTCCCTGACCCGGTTTCATTTTATTTATGCGAATGCGGATGGGGCATGGTCATACAGCAATTCGTTTCGCCTGAGGCAGAGACCGTGTCATGTCCAGCTTTTTTTCAGCCCATAAAGATATCATAAAAGCAATTTCCGTTCATTGCGGATATCGCAGTGACATACCATAAGGAGGGTATTTTCATGTTGTTATTGATCGGTGTGATGATTCTGAATGTCGTGATCAGTTTCATAAACGCACGCAATGTCGGCCGGATTTGGGCGGAATCCAGGGCTGTTGGCGGATGGATCCGTCTGCTGGCCTGGGCTGGAGCCATTCAGTCCGCAGTGGGATTCACCTATGTTTACGGTATTCTTGTCTCTTATATTGCCGTGTCGGCTGGTTATCTGCCTCCGCAGATGTTTTCCGCGCTGATGAGTCTCATCTATCTGTTCATCATTATTCCCGCTATTGGTTCAGGGATTATCATTACCATTCAGTCCTGGATCAATTTTTCCCGGGATAAATCCCTGATGAATCTGGGAGTTGCAGGATGGAATACCTTTGCGCAGGCTTATAATACCTATAACGCAGTGCAAAGCTTCGGCCCGGCATTGAGCAGTGTACAGGAAAGTCTGGGCGGATTGTTTGACGGAGATTCGGATTCGGATAATTCTACAGCCCGCGTACTTCTTCTGGCAGCGATTATTCTGCTGGCAGGTGTACTGACGACCAGCGTCATCATTCGCCGCTATGAAGCCAGTCTTCCCGTATCCGAAGAAGTACGCAATGGCAATCGGGATCTTCAATATCGTTAAAAGGTCATCTGCAAAGCCAGAGGAAGAGAGGCTGTCATATGGAAGATCTGCCAAGTATTCAGCAGCTGGAATGTTTTGCCATCTATGGGCGAGTGAAGAATTTCACGGCGGCAGCCAGAGAGGCAAATATCACACAATCTGCATTTAGTGCCCAGATGAAGAAACTGGAAACGACATTGGGGGTTCAACTGATTTATCGTTCAAACCGAGGCAGTCATCTGACTCCTGCTGGTGAGAACCTTTTGCCAAAGGTTCAGGCATGGCTGGAACAGATGCGCCAGATGGTACACGAACTGAGAGAAGAAGAAGGATTGGCACCTATCGAGCTCAATGTTGGCATTTTACGCACTTTGGGCGATGTCCAGATGAACCGTCATGTTTCGTATTTTCAGCAGCATAACAGCCGTCTGCGGTTGAATGTATTTGATATGGAGGAGGCGCAGCTTATTGATGCTTTTTATGAAGAGCGCATTGATGTAGCTTCGACCTATCTTTTGAAAAAGGACAGTTTCCGGGAATTTGAAACGGTTCATTTTTGCTGGGATAAGATGGTTTATTACGCCCCTCTTCTTATTCCGCCGCAAGGGCCTGTTTCTTTGGATTGGATCAGCGGACAACCGCTTTGCTGTTATCCGCACAACTCGTTTATGAACGAAACCTTTGAACAGTACTTTGAAGATGCTTCCGTATTTCCACCGGTCGCAGCCCGGCTGTCCACTCCATATGCAATGATCTTTTTCTGTCAGCAAAATCGGGCTGGAGCCTTGCTTCCGGAACGGCTGCTGGAGGCTGTAGGCAGTCATGATGGCTGGTATGAATTAGCAAAGCCGATGCGGGCGGATGCCTGCCTGATTTTTCGCCGGGACAGCCCGAAATTATGCAGTATACGGATTTACGTTGAACACATTCTGGATTGTTATCGCGGACAGGCAAGATCTTGCCATCAAAATTTCTGATAGGTATGATTTCTTTTCTATGTTATACAACCACATGAATCTTCGTTATAATAAATGTGTGTTGATGACAAAGCTTCGTTCTCCCCTTCATTAACGAAGCTTTGGATAGAAACCACCCTTTTATCATAACCCCAGTAAGGATAAGGGACACGAGCGGGTATACCGCTTGTGTCCCTTATCTGTTTTCAAATCGATAATTTTTTCGTGGAAAAACAGGATTTGAGCCTTTGATTAGGGAATATTCTTATCATAGGAAATGGGGGCTGAGTCATGTTTTGTTTCAAATCGATGAAAGCTAGACTGATTGCTATCATGGTCAGTGTTTCTTTAGCAACGTCTGTTTGCTTGGGGAGCATAGTGATATACAGTTCGGTTCAGGAAAATGAGCGCCTGCTTCAGGCTTATCGGGAAGATCTGGAAAAAAATGCCCGGATTCAGCTGCAAAATCAGACGCAATCTGCATTGAGCATCGTACAGGATCACTATCGCCGCCAGATATCCGGTGAACTAACCCGGGAACAAGCCATGAGACAATCGGCAGATATCATACGCATGATGCGCTATAACGATGGAACCGGCTATTTCACGATCGATACGGACGACGGAGTGAATGTCGTTTTGCGCGGAACCGCAGCAGAGGGGAAGCCGCGCCTTGATGCCATGGATCCGGAAGGAAACTATTTTATTCAGGA
Organism: Wylensekiella montiformis; assembly: GCF_009697385.1. Lineage (GTDB taxonomy): Bacteria > Bacillota > Negativicutes > Selenomonadales > Selenomonadaceae > Selenomonas_A > Selenomonas_A montiformis. Next base: position 172,916 of record NZ_VUNL01000003.1, on the reverse strand, counting down.
TATCATTCGACAAGCGAAACAGCCGAGCGGCGGGTTCACCGCGTTTATGTATCCGAAACCAGAAACGAATAATCCCTTGCCGAAATTATATTACAGTATCGAATTCCGCCCATACCATTGGGTGATTGGAACAGGAGTATGGATTGATCAAATTGACCGGATGGTAGCTGCACATCAGAGTGAAATGAACCGCCATGTATGGGAGCAAGCCTTCCGTACCATGGCCGGGTTGGGGGTGATGGGACTTTTACTGATTTTGATGGCAATTTATATTGGACGGCGTCTGGCATATCCGATACAAATTGCCACACAGCGCATGCGGGCACTGGGAAATGGATTTTTGGAAATGGATGGGAAAACGGACTCGGCCATGAAGCGTATGGCGGAACGGCACGATGAATTGGGAACCATGAGCCGGGCCATGCAGGAAATGAGCCGAAAACTTTGTGAAAATCAACAGCTTATTCTGCGGATGGCAAGAGAAGATGCTTTAACGGGACTGGCCAACCGCAGGTATTTTACCGAATCCATTCGGAAGCACCCTGCGGGAAAGCCGTTGACGCTGATTTCGCTGGATCTGGATCACTTTAAGGAAGTAAACGATCGGTTTGGGCATCAGACCGGAGATGCTGCTTTGCTGATTTTGGCCGAAGTATTGCGCCAATCCTTTGCCGATGCAATGACTGTCCGTATGGGCGGCGATGAATTTCTTGTGGCCATGACCGGACCGATTTCCAGAGAGAAAGCCGAGCAGCGGCTGACATCCTTTATGAAAAAACTGATTCATATCTATCAAAAGGACAACAGCTTGTGCCATTTGACGATCAGTGCTGGTATAGCCTTTTCTGTGCAGGGGGATGTTCCTGTTGATGTGCTGCTTCACCAGAGCGATGAAGCACTGTATGCGGCGAAACTTGCCGGCCGTTCTTGCTATCGGGTTTATACGCCGGCAGATGATATGTCAAAGAAAGAAGGCTAACCATTGATACAGGATATTTATCCACATAAATTGCATAATGAATATCATCCGGACCAATCTCCTCGTCCGGATGATGCGATAATCTGTTTTGTTGGAAATAAGATTCTGGTCGGCGGAAAGGAGAATGCGTTCACTTTCCCGCATCGCAGTGAATTGCCGGTGGTGTCAGACGGAACCTATCTGTTCTCGCTGGACCGGCAAGCGTTTTATCTGGTCGATGGAGACTTTACCGGACATTCAGGCAGCTATCGGTATCACACACTGCGTGATCTCCGCTGGCATCTTAAAGGCCCGCGCGAAAATCTTTATGCAGCTTATACGGCTTATCATCTGACTACCTGGTATAGAGAAAATCGGTTCTGCGGCAGCTGCGGACAGGCAACGGTACACGCAGCTGCGGAACGGGCTTTGCATTGTCCGGCCTGCGGCCGGGTGATTTACCCGCGTCTGAACCCGGCAGTCATCGTCGGTGTAACGGACGGCAATCGCATACTCATGACCAAGTATGCCAATCGGGATGTTTCCTTCTATGCATTGATTGCCGGATTCACTGAAATCGGTGAATCGATGGAAGAATGTGTCGCGCGCGAGGTTATGGAGGAAGTCGGCCTCAAGGTAAAGAATCTGCGCTATTACAAATCACAGCCATGGGGCAGTGCTGACGATATTTTGCTGGGCTTTTATTGCGATGCAGACGGCGCGACGGATATACGTCTTGATGAGAAGGAACTTCGCGAAGCGGTCTGGGTGGAACGCGACGCAATCGAAGGACAGCCGGACAATCTCAGCCTGACGAATGAAATGATGATGGTTTTCAAAGCTGGACGGGAACCGCGCTGACTGGAATGAGAACGGAACCAGAATTTTTCTGTCGGAATGTCTAAAAATAGTTGACAAAAAGTAGAAGATATATTATTATAATATCTGTTCTTGATAAATGAACTGACTCACTAGCTCAACTGGCAGAGCAACTGACTCTTAATCAGTAGGTTCACGGTTCGATTCCGTGGTGGGTCACCAAAAAGCATAAGAGAAGGCGTCAGATCTGGTTTGGCGTCTTTTTTGTTGTATCCGGCAAAAGGAAAATCTTCATAAAAGATGCTGGTAAAAAGAAAAGACATACTGGAGGATGAAAACAACTTGCGTATTCTTATATCAAATGATGATGGAGTTCGTGCTCAGGGACTGGGCGCGTTGGTGCATGCTTTGTATCGTCAGCATGAAGTCGTTGTCTCTGCCCCGATGTATCAGCAGAGCGGTATGGCTCATGCCTTGACCGTAGGCACGCCGATGGAAGTAGCCCATGATGCGGATTTGGAAAAACGCTATCATATTACGGCCTTATCGGTAGACGGCACGCCAACGGACAGCGTCAAGCTGTATTTGGAAGCTCTGGCTGGGGAATTCCAGCCAGAACTGGTCGTGTCTGGTATCAATCATGGAGCAAATCTCGCTACGGATATTCTCTATTCGGGGACAGTCGGCGCAGCAATGGAAGGGTACCTTCATGGCATCCCGGCGTTTGCACTCTCATTGGATGCGGACAGTGAACTAACGTATACGGATGTCGCAGAAATTTTTGCCCGGGATCTGAATCAGTGGCTGGATCACAGGGAAACGCCATTTTTTTATAATGTGAATTTTCCCAAAAAGCTGAAGGACGGCCGTCCGCAATATGTCTTTGGACGTCAGGGAAAGCGGGACTATATAAACGCGTTTCAGCGCGAAGAACAGGATGGCCATGTGTTTTACACGATGGCAGGAGAAATCTATGATTCCGATAAAGGAAGCGCGACGGATATTTACGCCACCGATCAGGGATATATTTCTATTACGCCGCTGATTACGGACATGACTGATTATATGGCACTGCAGGATCGTCTGGAAAAATAAACCACTGGCAGCAAACAGAGTTTCGTGTTAAAATGTGGTAGTATCTAAGATTTGGGAATAGGGAGGCATTTTTATGGAATCCATGATTCGTGATATCAAACTGGCTCCTTCCGGTCATGACAAGATCGAATGGGTGAAAAACTTTATGCCGGTAATGGCTGCTGTCGATGAGAAATTTTCAAAGACCAAGCCATTTGCAGGTAAAAAGATGGTCATCACATTGCATCTGGAGGCCAAAACCGCCTATATGGCTGAAATTTTCAAGCATGCAGGAGCGGAGGTGGCCATTACCGGCAGCAATCCGCTTTCCACGCAAGATGACATCGCTGCCGCTCTGGTTGAAGATGGCCTTCATGTGTTTGCCTGGCATGGATGCTCCGAAGAAGAATATTTTACTTTTATTGATAAAGCACTGGATATTCAGCCGGATATCATTATTGATGACGGCGGTGATCTGGTACATATGCTGCACACAAAACGGCGGGAACTTCTCCCTCATATCCTCGGCGGTTCTGAGGAAACGACTACCGGAGTCCATCGTCTGCGCGGACTGGCCAAAGAAGGGAAGCTTGAGTTCCCAATGATCGCCGCTAATGATGCTTATATGAAATATCTTTTTGATAACCGCTATGGCACGGGGCAATCGACATGGGACGGCATCATGCGTACCACAAATTTGGTCATTGCCGGAAAGAATGTCGTCATTTCCGGGTATGGATGGTGCGGGAAGGGCGGTGCGATGCGCGCCCGCGGTCTCGGCGCCAATGTCATTATCACAGAGGTAGATCCGATCAAGGCCATTGAGGCTGTTTTTGATGGGTTCCGTGTTATGCCTATGGATGAGGCGGCAAAAATTGGCGACATTTTCCTGACTTTAACGGGTGATAAGGATGTGATTCGGAAACGCCATTTTCAAGTGATGAAAAATGGCGCAATGATGGCTAATTCCGGCCATTTTGACTGCGAGATCAACATTCCGGAGCTGGAACAATGTTCGGTATCCCGCCGTACCGTCCGTAACAATATCGAAGAGTTCCGCCAGCCGGACGGCCGCAAGTTGTATTTGCTTGCCGAAGGGCGCTTGGTCAATTTGGCAGCTGGTGACGGCCATCCGGCAGAGATTATGGATCTTTCTTTTGGCGTACAGTTTTTCTCGGCGCTTCATTTGCTTCAGCATGGACGGGAGCTGAAGCCGGATGTGTATCTTATGCCGGAAGAGATTAATACAAAAATCGCCGAAATCAAGCTCCAATCTCTTGGCGTTGCCATTGATGAACTGACTGCGGAACAGAGAGCTTATCTGAATCTGGATTGATAGAACATGACACTGTAAAACGAAAGAGAGAAGTATACGTGAAAACACTGATAAAAAATGTATATGCCGTTATGCCGGATGGTTCCGTTCCAAAAACCAATATTCTAATTGACCAAGACCGGATTGTCGGTATTGGTCCTGTATCGGACGACTTTCATCCAGATAAAATTATCGACGGAACCGATCATCTGGCCATTCCCGGCTTTGTCAATGCACATACCCATACATCGATGACGCTTCTGCGGAGTTATGCAGACGATATGGCCTTAATGGACTGGCTGAACCAAATGGTCTGGCCGGCAGAGGCGAAAATGACGGCAGAAGACATTTACTGGGGGGCCATGCTGGCCATGCTGGAAATGGTCCGTACGGGAACGACTACTTTTGCCGATATGTATGGACCCTGGATGGAAAAAGTGGCAGAAGCTGCCATTGATGCCGGACTGCGCGGCGTTCTCTCGCGCGGCATCATTGGAGCGGCGCCTGATGGGGAAAAGAAGATTGAGGAAAATGTCACGTTGTTCCAAGAGTTTCATGGCGCAGCGGATGGACGCATCACGGTTATGTTTGGTCCGCATGCGCCGTATACCTGCCCCCCTGACTTTTTGAAAAAGGTAGCTAAAACAGCACAATCGCTGAACGCAGAGATTCATATCCACATGCATGAAACCAAAACAGAAATACAGGACTCTCTTCAGCAATATGGGAAGCGGCCGTTTGAATGGGTAGCGGAAACCGGCCTTTTTGATGGAAAGGGAACGTTGGCTGCTCATTGCGTGCATCTGAACGACGCGGATATTGCCATTATGAAAAAATACGGAATCCGTGCTGCACACAATCCGGGAAGCAATATGAAACTCGCCAGCGGCGTTGCCCCGGTTCCGCGGCTGCTGCAGGAAGGTGTTTGCGTCGCACTGGGGACAGACGGCGCTTCGAGCAATAACAATTTGGATATGCTCGAAGAGGTCAACCTCGCCGCTATGCTGCACAAGGTTCATACCTATGATCCAGTAGCGGTTCCAGCTTTTTGCGCACTGCAGATGGGAACGGAATATGGTGGAAAAGCCGTCGGAGTCAAGGATATCGGTCGCTTGGAACAGGGCTATAAAGCCGATATCACCTTATTCGATCTGAACAGTGCGGCTTGGTGCCCGCGCAACAACTTGGTTTCCTTACTGGTTTATTCCGCAAATTCCAGCTCTGTTGATACGGTCCTCTGCAATGGAAAAGTTTTGATGGAAAATCATGTATTGAAAACATTGGATGAGGAGCGTATTCTCTTTGAAGCGCAGCGCTGCGCCAATCATCTGACGAAATAATCGTCTTGGTTTTTATCCGGCCTTCCTTTCTTGGGAAGGCTTTTGCTATGAACATACGATACTGAAACAAAGAGGTGATCTCTTGAAGAAAAAAACAACCAGACGGAAAACACCCCGGCGGCGTCGTGTTACGAATCGGGCAGAAGGAAAAAAAACGGCCAATCCAGGACGTGCTTACGAACTGGCCGGTCTGGTCTTTGTGGCCGCAGGCATGATTTCCCTGTGCGGTTTATTTGGTTTGAATGTCGGTTTTGTTGGCGTTTATTTTGCAAAATGCCTGCGCTATCTTTTCGGCGTTGGTGCCGTGTTTATTACGATGCTCATTTTGCTCATCGGCTATCAATATATGACCCGTCATCGCGGACTGGTTTATTCGCTTCGCTTTTTTGGCATGGGAATGCTTTTTCTTTCTATTCTTGCCATATGGCATCATATGGTGATCCCTGTTGGCGAAGAAATCTTGCCAGACAGCCTTCCGCGTGGCGGCGGACTGTTGGGCGGCGGGCTGTTGTTTGTCCTGCGGAAATTCTTTGGCGTGGACGGTACCCTTATCATTTTATGTACCGGTGTGATCGGCGCTATTTTGCTTTCCACGACCTGGTCTTTGGCAACAGGACTGCTAAAGACACAGCATACGGCAGCAAAGGGCGCAAAAGCAACGGGAGAAGTGGTTTCTCATGCCTGTGAAAAAGTTGCCAGTGCAGGGACTCGTGTGGAGGAACGGGTTGCCGGTGTAGTGAAAGAAAAGGTTCGCCATTCCTTTTACAATCAAGAACGGGATCATCACTTTGATGAAGAACCTCCTGTTGCGAACAGAATGGATAGCGAGTTCTGTCCGGCTTCGGATAAAATGGCTCAAAATACAGATAATATGATTTATGCAGATCCGGTGCCTGCAGCACCCATGGAGGCTGATCCTGAAAGGAACAAGATGCAGGATGAGGAAGAGCAGGAAACCATCCCCAGCTTTACCATTGAATACGGACGGAATGCAGAAATGGACCATTCAGGCGATGATTCCCTGTCTGCGGAAAAACAGCATTCGGAATCATCATCGTCTCCCTCTGCGCATCTGATGAAACAGCAGCGCACACCATTGCCAGATTATCAGGAAATCGCTCCCATGATGCCGGCCGCTTCGTTGCTGGATGGATCTGTCCCCAGTGATTCACAGGAAAAAACAGCAGTCGTAAGACCATATCAGCTTCCCGGTGTGACCGATATTCTTTCCAGACATGTGAAAAAAAAGAATGCCTCTCTGGAAATGGAAATCGAGGAAAATGCCCGTACTCTGCAGAAAACGCTGGCCGATTTCAAGGTGAAGGCAACGATCATTAATGCCTGCCATGGTCCGGCCGTCACAAGATATGAGCTTGAACCGGCACCCGGTGTCAAGGTCAGCAAAATCACCAATCTGGCGGAAGACATTGCCTTGCGACTTGCCGCATCTTCTGTGCGAATCGAACAGATTCCCGGCAAGTCGGCCATCGGAATCGAGGTCCCGAACAAGGAACTGGAAGGCGTTCAATTGCGTGAAGTTCTGGAAAGCCCGAAATTCAATAGTGCGAAATCCAAGCTGACCGTCGGTCTCGGCATGGATATCGGCGGCCAGGCCATTTTTGCCGACCTGGCGAAAATGCCGCACTTACTCGTCGCTGGCGCTACCGGATCCGGAAAATCCGTTTGCATCAATACATTAATCACCAGTATTTTATTTAAAGCCAAACCCGATGAAGTCAAATTTATCTTAGTCGATCCGAAAATGGTCGAATTATCCAATTATAATGGTATTCCTCATCTCATGGTTCCTGTTGTTACCGACGCAAAAAAAGCAGCATCGGTCTTGAACTGGTCTGTACAGGAAATGGAAAAACGCTATGCGAAATTTGCCGAAAGCAATGTCCGGAACATGGATACGTATAACCGCAAATTTCCGGAAGAAACCATGCCTGCCATTGTCATCATCATCGATGAGCTGGCGGATCTCATGATGGTTGCTCCGCACGATGTAGAGGATGCCATATGCCGTCTGGCCCAGAAAGCACGGGCCGCGGGCATTCATATGGTGCTGGCGACACAGCGTCCATCGGTTGATGTAATCACAGGGATTATCAAAGCCAATATCCCCTCGCGGATTTCCTTTGCGGTATCCAGTCAGATTGATTCTCGGACGATACTGGACCGCAGCGGAGCAGAAAAACTGCTTGGAAAGGGTGATATGCTCTTTTATCCGGTCGGCGCTTCAAAACCACAGCGCGTACAGGGAGCGTTCATCAGCGACGAGGAAGTGGAGCGGCTTCTGGAATTTATCCGGTCGCAGGGACAGGAAATGGAAACGAATGAAGAAATTGTTGCGTTCACAGAACAAGCTTTGCAGGAAGAAACTGAAGCAGGTGAGGGAAACGGTTCGCGGAATAAAACGGATGAATTGTTGGCTGATGCCGTAGATTTGATTATGTCAACCGGACAGGCATCGTCCTCAAGCATTCAGCGGCGTTTTCATATTGGGTATACCCGGGCTGCCCGCCTGATTGATACCATGGAGGAACTTCATATCGTTGGTCCGAATGCTGGCAGCAAACCTCGCGATATCCTGATGTCTTTGGAGCAGGCACAGCAGGCTGTATCGAATTTTCAGCCGAAAAACGGATAGGACGGGAAACCTCTTCCGCAAAGCGTCTATGGAAATAAAACGTTTCACAAGAGGCCTGAATTGTGGTAAAATAAGCAACTAGATATTGTGCAAATGCAGCAATGAACCAATTGCTGAAAATACCTATTTATGGGGGTAGATTTTTTTGAAGTATATGAGTGGCAATGAACTGCGTGAAGCGTATTTGCAGTTTTTTTCTGAAAAGAAGGGGCATCTTCGCCTTCCGAGCTTCTCGCTGATCCCAAAAGATGATCCGACGCTGTTGCTGATCGGCGCAGGGATGGCTCCGCTGAAGCCGTTTTTCACCGGCAAAATGAAGCCGCCCCGCACGCGTGTGACGACGAGTCAGCGTTGTGTTCGTACGGGTGATATTGAAAATGTCGGTCGTACCGCCCGCCATCAGACTTACTTTGAAATGCTCGGCAACTTTTCCTTTGGTGATTATTTCAAGGGAGAGGCGATTCCCTGGGCGTGGGAATTCCTGACGGAAGTCATTGAGCTGCCAAAAGATAAACTCTGGGTCACGGTCTATCCTGATGATGAAGAGGCTATTGCCATTTGGAAGGCTCAGCCGGGATTCCCACAGGATCATATCGTTAAACTGGATGATAATTTCTGGGAAATCGGACCTGGCCCGTGCGGACCGGATTCTGAGATCTATATCGATCTCGGCGAGGAACGCGGATGCGGTTCTCCTGACTGTGCCGTTGGCTGCGACTGCGATCGCTATTTGGAGATCTGGAACCTCGTATTCACGCAGTATGATCGTCAGGAAGACGGCTCGTATAAGAACCTCGCACATAAAAACATCGACACGGGCTGCGGACTGGAGCGCCTGGCATCGGTTGTCCAGAACAAAAAAACAAATTTTGAGACGGATTTGCTCTATCCGATTATTGAATATGCAGCAAAAACTGCTGGTGTTACCTATGGCAAAGACGAAACGACGGATATCTCATTGAAGGTCATTGCTGACCATGCACGGTCCATGGCCATTATGATTATGGATGGTATTTTGCCGTCCAATGAAGGACGCGGATATGTCTTGCGCCGCATCCTGCGCCGTGCGGTACGTCATGGACGTATGCTCGGCATAACGAATAAATTCCTTGAGGGAGCAGTGGATGCTGTAGTCGACATTTATCGTGATGCCAGAGATTTTGAAGAGCTGGTCCAAAAGGCAGAGTACATCAAAAAAGTCATCAGCATCGAAGAGGATCGCTTTGCCGCTACGCTGAATCAGGGCATCGAGCTTCTTAATGGTGAAATTCAGACGGTGAAAGCTGCCGGAAAGACAGAACTGGACGGAAAAATCGGCTTCCGCCTTTACGATACCTTTGGTTTTCCTTGGGAATTAACGGAAGAAATCCTGCATGAACATGGCTTGGATTTGGATAAGGCCGGATTCGATCAGGCGATGGAAGAACAGCGCACGCGCGCCCGTAATGCCCGCGCAGAAAATACCCGGGTTGCTGTTCCGGATCTTTCAAGCATAGATGTCAGCAAGCTGACTGTTGACCCGGAAGCCCATGAGGGCAAGGTTGTCGCGATCTGGAAGGACGGGCGTTTGGTCGATGAAATCCACGATGGGGAAGAAGCCGGCATTATTCTGGATAAAACGCCTTTCTATGCAGAAGGCGGTGGGCAGGTCGGCGACGAAGGGCTGCTCATCAGCGAGCTTGGCCGCATCAAGGCGGTCAATGCGAAAAAGCTGCCGGACGGTACGGTTTATCATGTTGCCTATGTGGAAGAAGGGCAGCTCAAAGTCGGCGAGACGGTCCGCATTGAAATCGATCAGGTAAAGAAACTCGCTTCGGCTCGCAACCATACCGCGACACATTTGCTGCAGGCTGCTTTGAAGCGAGTGGTCGGCGATCAGGTTAACCAGGCAGGATCTTCCGTTACACCGGAACGCCTTCGGTTTGACTTTACAAACTTTGAACCGGTTACACCTCAGCAGCTGGCTGATGTGGAAGCGCTGGTCAACGAGAAAATTCTTCAGGGCATAGATGTTGAAATTTCGCAGATGAGCCTGGAGGAAGCCAAGGCAGCCGGTGCAATGGCATTGTTCTCGGAAAAATATGGCGATGTGGTTCGTGTAGTTAAAGTTCCTGGTTTCTCCATGGAGCTTTGTGCAGGATCGCACGTAAAAAATGTCGGCCAGATCGGCATGTTCAAAATTGTCAGCGAATCCGGGATCGCTTCGGGGGTACGCCGCATCGAAGCGATTACAGGCAAAGCTGCGCTGGATTTTGTACAAGAGAAAATGGGCTTGTTGTCTCAAGCAGCATCTGCGCTGAAGACTTCCGAAGAAGAGGTCCCTTCCGCTATATCCAGACTTCAATCCTCTGCCAAAGAGATGGAAAGCAAGCTGGCGCAGGTGGCATCGATGCAAGAAAAAGCGGATGCACAGCAGCTTGTTGCAGGCGTACAGGAGATTCAGGGGATCCATGTTATTGCAGGAAAAGCCAATGTCCACGGCATGGATGCGTTGCGTGAACTGGCGGATATGGTGATCGGAAAAATTGAAAGCGGTGTCGTGGTTCTGGGATGCGTTAGCGACGGAAAGGTGAATCTGGTCGTAAAGGCATCAAAGGATGTCGTGAAAAAAGGCATTCATTCTGGAAAAATCATCAAAGAGGCTGCTGCTGTTGTCGGCGGTGGCGGCGGCGGACGCCCGGATATGGCGCAGGCCGGCGGCAAAAATGCGGAGGATCTGCCCAAAGCATTTGATAAGGCCGTGGAAATCATCAAGGCACAGATTGGCTAAATAAACGGGAAGAAATAGAATACCTCCCTCTTTTTCGGGGGAGGTATTCTATCTTCTTTTGCATGGAGGATTCCACAGTGGAAGTCGATATTACAAACAAGGCAAAAAAATATACCCGAATCGGGCTGCTGAGCCTGATTATACTGGCTGTTGCTGCTGGTGCCGGTGTCTACTATTATCAGCATCATAATAATTATCTTACCGTTTATGATGCGCATGTCGCTGGCAAGACCACCGCTGTCCGGACCAAAGCGGCAGGAACCATCACTGATCTAAAAGTAGCGGATGGCGATCATGTGGAAGCCGGCGATGTTATTGCGGTCATAGATCCCGGCATTACCGAGGAACAGATTCAGCAGCTGGAGCAAAACCTGGCACTGACCAAACAAAATTTGGAGCAGCTTCAAAAGGGGACCAAGGTTACATTACCAACCAGTCCCACGCCCCAGCCAACTGTCGATGCCGGTGCGCAGCAGCGTGCAGCCCAGGCCTATGCGCGCATGCAGCGCATGAATGAACTTTACAGCATGGGTGCGGTCAGTGCTGTCAAGCGCGATGAAGCGGCAGCAGATTACTACAGCGCGCAGGCCGCCGCAAACCAGTCTGGTGTATCGGCATCAGCCCCTTCAGCACCCTCTGTCACGGCCGTTCCGGTCAATCCGGAGATCATCAAACAGGCAGAGGCTCAGGTAAAACAAGCAGAAGCTGCGCTTGCTAATGCAAAAGAAGATCAGCAATCTACGGAGATCCTTGCACCGGTTTCCGGCACCGTTCTTTTGGAAGATGCGTTGCAGGAAGGTGCTTCGCTCAAAGCCGACCAAATGCTGGCCAACATTCAGAATCCTGATGACGCCTGGATTGAAGCGCGTCTGCCAGAAGAACAGGCGCAAAAGATACGTCTCGGCCAGTTTGTAACCTATACCATCAACGGTCATGAACTTCAAGGCTCTGTTCAGGATATTCTGGATCCGGCTTCCTCTGAGGATAGTGATCGTGCCGGAACATCTGACGCGATGACGGATGCCTCTTCCTCCGGACATGAAGCTGACCCTGCAACCATTACCGATGGGCGTTTTGTAATCAAATTATCCATCCCATCCGGCCTTACGTTTGATATTCCACCGGGAACGAATGCTCAGGTGAAGTTTTTACTCAGGAACTGACAGCGTGTTACTCTCTGTTTGCCTTTCCTCCCATTTTTGCGGGGGAAGGGCTTTTCTTTTCTCCTCTACTATGCTATAATTATTTTCACAGACTAAAGGAATAAAGAAAGAAAGAACTTAAAATATATAAGGGAGGATGACGTTCATGATAAATCCCAAACTCAGAGATCCATTGAATGATCAGTTGTGTCAGGCTGTCTTATCTTTGGAAAATATGGAAGAATGTTATCAGTTTTTTGAGGATATCTGCACGATCAGTGAATGGAAATCCATGGCGCAGCGTTTGGAAGTGGCACGTATGCTGCAGGCAGGACACACTTATGATGAAATTGTTGAGCAGACTGGTGCCAGTACGGCGACGATCAGCCGGGTAAAGCGATGCCTGAATTATGGCGCAGACGGCTATAAGGTCGTTCTGCAGAGACTGACCGATCCCAAGGCGTGTTCACGTTCGATAACGAAATGAAGCCGAAGAAAACCAGCGAGCAAATGAGGAGCAAAACGGATGGAAAAAAATAAAAATGTATTGGAAATTCCCTATGGAACACGCGACTTCCTTCCCAATGAAGCAGCGGGGAAACGTGCTATTGAAACAAAATTAGCAGAACTGTTCACGGAATGGGGCTATGATGAAGTCGTTACACCGACGATCGAATATCTCGACAATCTGACACTCGGCAGCAGTCATAGTCTGGAACCGCATCTATTCAAACTCTTTGACCGGAATAACCGCACTCTGGCGCTTCGTCATGAAATGACTACGCCTATTGCCCGTCTGGTTAGCAGCAGGCTTCAGGATTATCCTTTACCGATGAAACTTTCTTATATCAGCAGCGTTTTCCGCTATGAACAGACTCAGACCGGTCGGCAGTGCGAATTTCATCAAGCTGGTGTCGAACTGATGGGAAGCACCAGTGCGTTTGCCGATGCCGAGGTTATCGCATTGGCCATTCGTGGAATGATGTGTTCCGGATTAAAAGATTTTCAACTTTGTCTGGGACAGGTAGAATTCATCAATGGAATCATGGAGCAATACCAGCTTCCTCCGAAAATGAAGGAAAAACTAAAAGATGCCATGGAAAAGCGGGATTTGGTGGCCTTTGGCGATCTGATAGACCATCTGGCATTGCCGGAAAATGCCAAAGAAGTGCTGAAGAAACTTCCGCTGCTCAATGGCGGTGAAGATATGCTGAAAGACGCGTATGGTTTTGCACTGAATGAGCAGAGCCGCAGAGCATTGGATAACCTATGTGAGATATATCATCTTCTGGATGCGTATGGGCTGACAAAATATGTGCGTTTTGATTTGGGGATCATACGCGATTTCAATTATTACACAGGGATGGTATTCGAAGCATATACCCGCGGTCTGGGATTCCCGCTTTGCGGCGGCGGTCGTTACGATCATCTGCTTTCTGATTTCGGCAGCGCTTGCCCGGCTACAGGATTTGCTTTGGGCATTGAGCGGATTCTGTTGGCATTGGAGCGGCAAAATTTGAAAAAGCCCGTACGTCCCAAAGATATTTATTTGGGATACGCGCAGGGAAAAGCAGGAGATGCGGTAAAAAAAGCAGAGGAGCTGCGCTGTCAGGGAGATGTTGTCGAAATTGCCCTGATTCCGCAAACACGGGAGGCTGCGGCTATATCTCAGAAGGATAAAGGGTATAAAGAACTGGTATATCTGTCATGATACTGCAGCGTATTCGGCAGTTTTACTACGCCATAACCGGGCGGCTAAGCTCAGAAGATCGGGAAAAAATTACGCAGTATCTGCCTGCAGAAGCCGTGTCGCTTTTTGATGCCATGCATCCGGCTGACCAGTATCACGCATTTCGGGTCGCCCGCAGTGCCGCTGTTTTATGTGACATTGCAGCAGATCCCTCCATCGATCGGGATTTGCTGATTCGCTGTGCTCTCCTGCATGATATCGGCCGTCAGAAGGGAGATATGGATATCTGGGGCAAGGTCTTTGCCGTTTTGATGATGTGGTGGAGACCGCAGTTTGCCCGGCGTTGGGCAGCTGCTCAACACGGGAGATTTAGGCATGCTTTGTTTATTTATTTGGCTCATCCATCCATTGGCGCAGAAAAGCTAACCGCTATTGGCATGAAGCGTGAGGCTGAAATTATTTCCCTGCATCATACGCCGCCATCCCCGGTCGACTGCAGGGAGCTTTGTCTGCTTCGATATGCCGATGAAAAAAATTAACCGATATACTTGACGGAATTTTATTTCCATGTTAACATTGTTACAAATTATTACTTTAAAATGTTAAAGACAAAAAACAGGATACAGGAGGTCGCTCATGCAGTTGAATCACGACGAGTACTTGACCATTGCACTGCCAAAAGGAAAGCTCTTTGGCTTATCGGCAAACCTGTTTGAAAAAATAGGATATACAGCAGAAGGATTATCGGATAAATCCCGTAAGCTTGTGATTGCCAACGAAGAAAAAAAAATCAAGTTCATTGTATCAAAAACAGCGGATGTTCCTACTTATGTAGAATATGGTGCTGCTGACATCGGTGTCATTGGGAAAGATGTTCTGCTGGAATCGGGCAAAGACGTTTATGAACTGCTGGATCTTGGGTTCGGCCGCTGTCATCTGATGATGGCTGTTCCAAAAACGGAAAAGCGTGCAAAGCTTACCGACTACAATCATACACGGGTAGCAACAAAGTTTCCGCACATTGCCGAACGATTTTTCAATCGACATGGCATGCAGATGGAGTATATCAAACTCAACGGCTCCATCGAGCTTGGACCCATTGTCGGCTTATCGGAAAGCATCGTAGATATCGTAGAAACGGGAACAACGCTGAAGGAAAATAATCTGGAAGAAATTGTCGCCATTCAGGAGGCAACAGCCCGATTGATAGCCAACCGCGTAAGCTTTAAATTGAAATTTGACCGGATCAATGAGATGGTCACGGATTTACATCGGATTTTGGAAAGGGAGGCTGTGGCACAATGAAGATTGTCAATGCAAAAGAGGCAGGAGAACAGGAAATTGAACGGCTTTTGACGAAGGCGGCTTTTGATCAGGTTGAACTGAATCCTAAAATCCGGGAGGCAAATCGGAAACTTTTCGGCAGGGATATGAGCGCTGCCGAGCTGGTGCGCCAGATTGTCCGTGATGTACGAAATGAGGGCGACAAAGCCGTCATTCATTATACTGAGTTGATCGACCGGGTCCGTTTTACACCAGAAGATTTTCTCGTGACCGAAGAAGAATTTCAGGCAGCGAAGGATGAGGCGGATCCTGATGTTGTTGCTTCTTTGCAAAAGGCAGCGGAAAATGTGCGTCGCTATCATCAGGAACAGAAGCCAAAATCCTGGATGACGTACCGGGATGCCGGTTCTATTCTTGGACAGGCGATCATTCCCTTGGATCGTGTGGGAATTTACGTTCCCGGCGGTACGGCAGCCTATCCATCATCCGTGATTATGAATGCCATGCCGGCTGTTGTTGCCGGTGTTCGTGAAATCATCATGATGGTGCCGCCTAAAAACGGAAAAATCAATCCGTATGTTCTGGTCGCAGCCCGAGCAGCCGGAATCAAAAAGATTTACAAGATCGGCGGAGCACAGGCAATTGCTGCCATGGCCTTTGGTACAGAAACTATACCTCGCGTCGATAAAATCACCGGCCCGGGAAATATTTTTGTTACGCTGGCTAAAAAA
The DNA here is from genome assembly GCF_009697385.1 of Wylensekiella montiformis. Lineage (GTDB taxonomy): Bacteria > Bacillota > Negativicutes > Selenomonadales > Selenomonadaceae > Selenomonas_A > Selenomonas_A montiformis. The sequence goes on along the minus strand of NZ_VUNL01000003.1, from coordinate 157,140 downwards.
GAAGTGTATGGTCATGTGGATATCGATATGCTTGCCGGCCCAAGCGAGATCCTGATTCTCGCGGATAAAACTGCAGATCCGGTATATACGGCAGCAGATATGCTTAGTCAGGCAGAACATGACCCGCTGGCATCCAGCATTGTCATTACCGATGATGCCGGGCTGGCAGAACGTGTCGCAAAAGAACTCGAAAAGCAACTGGCAGACCTCCCACGACGCGAAATTGCACAGGCTTCTTTAGATCGCAATGGTCTGATTGTCATTGCCGAGGATATGCGACAGGCGCTTCATTTTGCCAATGTTTCTGCACCAGAGCATATGGAACTTTTGACCGAGCAGCCCTTTCAGCTTCTGCCTTATGTGCGCCATGCCGGTGCTGTATTTCTCGGCGCCTATTCGCCCGAGCCGCTCGGCGATTATTTTGCCGGTCCCAATCATGTCCTGCCGACAGGAGGAACTGCCCGGTATTATAGCGTGCTGAATGTGGAAACGTTTATGAAACGGACAAGTATTATCTCGTATACTCAGCCAGCACTTTCCGATGTCAGCAGTGACATTATCCGCCTGGCAGAAACAGAAGGCCTGCAGGCACATGCGAATGCCATTCGTCTGAGGAGGAAATAATTCTCTATGCTAAAATATCGCAACGGATTGAAAGATATCCCCGTGTATAATACCAGAGAACAAGATTGGGATATCAAGGTCAATGCCAATGAATGCAATATGAATTTACCACCGGTCGTTGAAGAACGCCTGATGGGACGCCTTTCCTGTCTGGCCTACAACCGGTATCCAACGGAAGAATACGATGCGCTGTGCGATCAGATTGCCAGAAATCACCGTATTCGGAAAGAAAATATTTTGCTGGGCAATGGATCCAGTGAAATCATTGAAAAGCTTTTTTATTGCTTTGGCGGAAACAAGCTGCGCAAAATTGTCTACCCGGCACCATCTTTTTCTATGTATCCCATTTATGCTCAGGCTGCTCAGGCGACAGGAATACCTTTTCAGTTGAACGACGATTATTCTATGGATGTTGAAGCCTTTACGGAAACGGTCAACGGGCAGAAAGCCGGGCTGGCAGTGATCTGCAATCCGAACAATCCAACCGGCAACGGGTTCTCAGTCAGCGATATCGAATATATTGCCGATCATATCCATCCCAATTGTGCTCTGTTGATCGATGAGGCCTATATGGAATTTTTCGGCCATACGGCAGCTGCGCTTTTGCACGATCATCCGAATCTGATCATAGCCCGCACCTTTTCCAAGGCGTATGCACTGGCATCAGCCCGTGTCGGCTATATGCTGGCTGATGAACGCATCGTATCGATGATCGAAAAGGCATTTATGCCATATCATATGAACTCGCTTTCTCTGGCCGCCGCCGATATTGTCTATCAGATGCGTCACGAATATGTGCCGCGCATCCAGATGATCGTCGCTGAGCGCAAACGAATGAGCACTATGCTGGATAAACTGCCGGGAGTAATCGTCTATCCATCGGAAACGAATTTTCTGCTCATCCGTTATTCCAAAGCGGCTTTGCTCACAGAATATCTGGCAAGCAAAAAAATAGGTGTACGCTGCTTTGGGAAAGATTCCGGTTTGAGAGACTGCATTCGTATTTCCATCGGCCTAAGGGAAGAAAACGACATATGGTATGATGCTGTTAAGGCATTTGTGGAGGAACGAGCATGAATAAGGTTCGAACAGCTTCTGTCGAACGGAAAACGGCAGAAACATCGATTAAACTGATATTGAATCTGGATGGCTGCGGAAAAGGAGCCATTCACTCGGGCATTGGTTTTTTTGACCATATGCTGAATCTCCTGACCGCACATGGCCTGTTTGACCTGACCCTGGCTTGTGACGGGGATCTTGACGTTGACGGACATCATTCCGTAGAGGATATCGGTATTGCCCTTGGCGACGCTTTCTATCAGGCCATCGGCGACAAAGCGGGGATCTGCCGATATGGTACGTTTTATCTGCCGATGGATGAAACGTTAGCATTGATATCACTGGATATCAGCGGTCGTCCTTATCTTGTATACGACGGGGGAGAGATGGCCCCAATGATCGGCGGCTTTGATACGGAGCTCACGGAAGAATTCCTGCGAGCTTTTGCCGTACACGCCGGAATTACCTTGCATGTAAAGATCCTTTATGGAACGAATTCGCATCATAAGATTGAAGCGATCTTCAAAGCATTAGGACATGCCCTTCGACATGCGCTGGAACACGATCCGCGCAACAGCGGAATCCCGTCAACCAAGGGGATGCTTTGAACTGGGAGGGACAAAAATGATAGCGATTATTGACTACGGGGTTGGCAATCTCTTCAGCGTAGAAAAAGCCTTTACCTTTCTCGGCGCAGATGCCAAAATCACCAATCGCCCCGAAGAGATTTCTGCAGCTGACCAGCTTGTTTTGCCGGGTGTTGGTGCGTTTGGCGACTGCATGAAAAATTTAACCCGATCGGGACTTATTCCTTCTATCCGGGAGTCCCTTTCCCATCAAAAACCACTGCTGGGGATCTGTGTTGGTCTGCAGATTCTCTTTGACGGCAGTGAGGAATCGCCGGGTGTAGCCGGTCTGGGACTGCTGAAAGGGACCGTACGGAAAATCCGGGCAGATGGACTGAAAGTCCCGCACATGGGCTGGAACAGTCTGAAGATCACTTCACCGCGCCAAAAAACAGATCTGTTTCGGAGACTAGGAGATGCTCCGTATGTCTACTTTGTACACAGTTATCATGCTGTTCCCGATGACCCGCATATTATCACATCTGTTACCGAATATGGCGAAAACCTGACGGCTTCGGTAGCGCAAGGGCCGATTCAGGCAACACAGTTTCATCCGGAAAAGTCCGGTGATGTCGGTCTGCAATTGCTGAAAAACTTTATCGAAACGTAATGCGCCGTTTTTCTGCCGATCATGAGAAAAGGAGAGATCTGTCATGCTTATTTTCCCTGCAATTGATATCCGCGGAGGAAAATGTGTCCGCCTACTAAAAGGAGATTTTAATCAAGAAACCGTATTTTCCGATCGGCCGGAAGAAATGGCTCGTCAATGGGAGAAGCAAGGGGCAGAATATCTCCATCTCGTTGATTTGGATGGTGCCCGCGCCGGGCATCCAGAAAATCTGGAAACCGTAAAAAGGATTTTGGACTCCGTATCGATTCCGGTAGAATTGGGCGGCGGAATACGCACCATGGAAAACATCGACACGGTTCTTTCTCTAGGCGTCCAGCGTGTTATTCTTGGCTCTGTAGCAGTAAAAGACCCGGAACTGGTTCGGCAAGCCTGTAAAAAATACCAGGAACGAATCGTTGTCGGCATCGATGCAAAAGATGGTATTGTCGCCGTTGATGGCTGGGGCGTCTCTGGAAATGTGGATGTTACGACGCTGGCCAAAGAGATGAAGAAAGCTGGCGTCAAAACCATCATCTATACGGACATTTCGCGTGATGGCACGCTCAAAGGCATCAATGTCAAGGCCACGGCTGAACTGGCTCGCGAGAGTGGAGTACGTATCGTTGCCTCGGGCGGCGTCAAATCAACAACGGATATCGAGGCCCTTAAGCCTTATGAAAAAGACGGCATTGAAGGTGTAATCGTCGGCAAATCGATTTATATGGGCACGCTTGATTTACAACAGGCTATTGAAATTGCCGCCAAGGAGGATTAAAATGTATACGAAACGGATAATTCCTTGTCTTGACGTCAAAGATGGCCGTGTGGTCAAAGGAACCAATTTTGTCGGCCTGCGCGATGCAGGCGACCCGGTGGAGCTGGCTGCGCGCTACGATGAAGAACGCGCCGATGAGCTCGTTTTTCTCGACATCACGGCTTCCAACGAAGAACGCAATACGATGGTGCAGGTCGCACAGGACTGTGCCTCACAGGTGTTTATTCCTTTTACAGTGGGGGGCGGAATCCGCTCGGTTGAGGATATGCGCCGCATGCTGAAAGCAGGTGCCGACAAGACTTCGCTGAACACGGCGGCCATTAAGAATCCTGAGCTCATCCGCGAGGGAGCAGAAAAGTTTGGCAGCCAATGCGTTGTGCTCGCCGTCGATGCGCGCCGCGCAGGCGAGGGCAAATGGGAAGTCTATATCAACGGCGGCCGCACACCGACAGGCATTGACTGCATCGAATGGGTCAGGAAGGCCGTGCGGCTCGGTGCTGGCGAAATCCTGCTCACAAGCATGGACGCTGATGGTACGAAGGACGGCTACGATATCGCCTTGACGCGGGCGGTTTCCGAGGCGGTAAACGTGCCGGTCATTGCATCGGGCGGTGCCGGCAAACTCGAGCACTTCTACGATGTGCTGACGCTTGGCAAGGCTGATGCGGTGCTTGCGGCCTCGGTATTCCACTATGGTCAGTTCACGGTGCGGCAAGTTAAGGATTATCTGAAATCTCGTGGCGTGGAGGTAAGATTCTGATGGATAAAAACATTGACATTTCCATGATAAAGTTTGATGAAAAAGGCCTGGTCCCAGCGATTATTCAGGAAGAGAACGGTCAGGTTCTCATGATGGCCTATATGAATGAGGAATCCATCAAGAAAACAATTGAGACGGGCTATACCTGGTTCTTTAGCCGCAGCCGCCAGAAACTCTGGAACAAAGGCGAAGAATCGGGCAACAAGCAAAAGGTTCGCGAAATTTCCTACGACTGTGATGGCGATACGCTGCTCGTGCGCGTTCATCAGACTGGTGTTGCCTGCCATACGGGTACATATACCTGCTTTAGCGGGCGCAAGCTCGTCGGCGATGAGGAAAAAGGCGTGGCAGTCGTACCGCCTGAACCGCAGGTATCGTTGGCGACAGTCTTAAATGACCTCTACAACGTCATTCAGGACCGCAAGCTCAATCCGGTCGAAGGGTCCTATACGAATTACCTGTTTGATAAGGGACAGGATAAAATTCTAAAAAAAGTTGGCGAGGAAGCCGTTGAGACGGTCATTGCTTCGAAAAATCAGGCGCCCGAGGAAGTTCTCTACGAGATGGGTGACCTCTGGTATCACTGTCTCGTACTGCTTGCTTATCATAAGCTCACGCCGGACCAGCTGCTCAACGAGCTCATGAGCCGCCGCAAAGGTGGAAGCTATCACCAGTTCACGGGCAAGACTGGCGTTCGCCCGGATATGTAAGCGAGGTTTGCTATGAACGATGATACGATTGCGCAGGAATTTTTGGCCGCAACGACAATAGCGAAGAATCCAAGCGTGCCCAAGCTGGAAGGCGCAGAACCGCCAGCCCCTGAAAAGGCCGTGGCAGCGGGATCGAAAATCATTCCGCTGCCAGAGCCGGAACTGCTGCCGGATATGCCTGTCAACTTCCTTGAGGTTATCGAGTTGCGCGCGTCCGTGCGCCAGTACAGTCAGGTGCCGCTGACAATAAGGGAACTTTCTTATCTGCTCTGGTGCAGCCAGGGCGTCAAGATGGGACTGCCAAAGGGAGCGAGCAAACGCAATGTGCCGTCGGCTGGCGCGCGTCATGCCTTTGAGACGTATCTTTTTATCCAGAATGTCAAGGGCATAAAGCCGGGACTTTATCGCTACCTCGCTTTTGAGCACGCCTTATTGCCGCTTAAAACAGCGGAAGAAATGGGCGAGGCATTCTGCTCGTGTTTCCGCGCGCAGAACATGGCTAAGAACAATGCGGTAACCTTTGTCTGGAGTGCCGTGCCGGAGCGCATGACTTATCTCTTTGGCAGCCGTGCTTACCGCTATCTGTTCCTCGATGCCGGCCACGTTTGCCAGAACCTGTACCTGGCGGCGCAGACCGTAAAGATTGGCGTCTGCGCACTCGGTGCTTACGATGATGACAAGCTCAATGGAGTCTTGGGATTCAACGGCAAAGATGAATTTGCCATCTACGGTGCTACCGTCGGTAAATTATAAGATTACCTATCGATTCGGTTCCCTGCCTGATACGATTCAGATGGGGGACCGTCTTTTATAATAGGCAATCCGGCAAGAAGAACGGGATTGTGCCTACTTACTTTGAACTGAGGCAGGGAGCAGAAATGGCCGGAAGCGTACCATCGGTACGACGTCCAATCCTCATGCCATCTGGACTGAAACAGTTGGCTCAAAGTGAGACACTGGAAGATAATGAGACCTTAATTGAATATTTCGATGTGAAGATACATAAGGTAATTACTACGACAAAGAAACAAATATTAAACAATTATTAACAAATACATGCTTTCGTACTATAGGTTCCGATAAGTATAAATTATCGGAAGTAATGAAAACATTCTTTTATATGTGTTTATATACGTTATCGTTATTCTTATTTTTTTACGAGAGCCGTATCTGTTGACGTAAAAGCTCTAACTTTAAATTCTCCGCTATTCTTATCCCCTTCTTTCGCAACAACGCGGAACCTGACAAGGTGCCCGCCGTCTTTTACAACCGCAAACAATTCGATGTATCGGTTCTTACTGCTGTGGCGCATATCTGAATGTTTTTCAATATTTATCAATTCCATTAGGCAAAATGGAATCAACCTCGTTCTCCTTAAAAGTCTGTTCTTCTTCCTTTTGCAAAGCCTTCTGCGCAGCCCTGTAGCTTTTCTTATCAGTTGCAGGATAATTATTGTTGACTTCTGAAACTTTATTACAAAGAACATCTCTCTTTTTTTGTATCTCACTATCTTCAAGCACTTCAAAATCAACTAATAAGGAAACATACTCTTCTCGGATAACCCACAACACATTTGCTGCATTTCTATGCTGGCTTACTTCATTTTGAATCTTATATTCCTTGGCATATAGATTTAGGCACAAAGACAATACAGCACTACCCATATCAATTTGACATCAATGCTACGGTCTCCACGTGGCTCGACGGCCTGAGCTGGATGTCGCGGCCCCTCAATTAGCTCCGCTCGTTTGCGGGAACTGGTCAAGGCAGAAAATAAGTGTTTTTCTACGCGCTCTCCGTTCGCGGGAACATGTCCATCTACTTTTCTACCTAATCATACGGCGGGCAGGAGGGAGGCCATCGTCTCGACCTGCTCTCCTCTGCTCGATCGGCTTATGATCAAGGTCTAGGCCCAGTATGCCGTTAACTTGGTCGGTATCTTAGTCGCTTATCTTGGTCGGTCAGCGATCAATTTATTTTCTCCTGTATCTCTGATTTCGGCTGTTAGACCTGTCGGGAATTGTCATTTCGATAACTCCTTGTGCTAATGCCGGATTCAGATAGTTCTTGCGAAACGTTGGTCTATGAGAAAGATCAAGCCTCTCCATGATTTGAGCAGCGGACAATTCCTCGTCACCGAGAACATCAAGCAATTTCTGTACTGAAGGATTTGTCTTCTTAACCGTCTCGTCACCATTCCCGACAACTGTCGTTTCTCGCAGAGTATCCAGGATGATTTCCAGCATGAGCTCGACAAATGCGCTGCTATCAGATTCCCGGTCTGATTTGCCGAGGGCGTCATAGTACTCCTGCTGTCGGGAACGAATCAGTTCTTCTATCGGCAGCCAGTAAAATATCTCATTCCATTTTCCCAGAAGCAGACTATGCCACATCCTGCCCATGTGGCCATTTCCGTCCGCAAACGGATGGATAAATTCAAACTCGTAATAGAAGATTGTACTGCGGATCAGAGGGTGAATTTCGGAGCATTTGTACCAGTCGAACAGATCCTGAATTTCTCCAGGTACAAGTCTTGCAGGAGGAGCCATATGGACGACTACATCTCCATCAAACACGCCTACCCCTCCGGAGCGAAATCTCCCATTCTCCGGAATCAAGCCTTCCATCATCATCTTATGAGCCTTCAGCAAATCTTTCACAGAATAGGGATCCAGCGAAAGCATCATCTCGTATGTGTCGTAAGCATTCTTCACTTCCCGGATTTCATTCGGGTTTCCAAGGATATGCTTTCCATCAACGATAGCCGTAACTTGTTCAAGAGAAAGGGAATTATGCTCGATGGCAAGCGACGAATGAATTGTCCGTATCCTGTTTTCTTTTCTCAGATGCGGATTCAGATTGCCATGCGAGAGCACTTTGATCCTGCCGATCTGCTCGCTGATAGCGGCAACTAAGTTGGTAATCTTGTCCGTCGTGTGGAACGGCGGCTTGTATTCACTCATGTGTTTAAATACCCCTTTTCCGTGTTTTCTGTGACACCTATCGTTAAAAGATGTTTCAGGGCATAGAACGGGAGTGCACTTGTCAACAAAAATTGGACACAAAACTAAAAAAATCAGGCATAAAAAACGAATCGATGTACAAGATTCATCAACTTTTCTGACATCCTTCAAGCTTGTTAGACAAACCATGCCATCGATAATGCAGATGAGATCAGCAGATGGGCGTGTGACGTTCCCGATACTGCTTCGGCGTCAGGTAGCCTAAGGAATAGGCTGGCCTCTGTTCATTGAAGAAAAGAATGTAGTCATCCACCTCCTCCTTGACCGGTTTCTCGCCGGTCACATGCAAGTCCATGAACAGCTCCGCCTTGATCCATTGATGGACTCCATAGCGGCATTGTCTGTGGGGGTCCCGGCACGTGACATGGATCGGGTGATGCCGTACATGGGCAACAGCTCGTTGTAGGCTTTGGAGGCGTAGACCGATCCCTGGTCAGAATGGAGAACCATTTGGTGCTCCGGATGCCGTTTTTGCCACTCAATCAGATTTTCCAGTCCGCTGATGTAAGTCATGCGATCACCGCGTTTTGCAGAGAGGGAATGACTGACAATCTCATTGTTCCATAGATCCATATAAAGAGTCAGTTCATGGTAGATGCCTTTCACATAAAAAGCGGTCATATCACTCACGATGCACTGCATTGGCCCATCGATCTGCATTTCAGACATGAGCAGGTTGGGAAATATCCGCGCTGGATCGCCAGCCTTCTTGTACCTGTAGTGCTTGGATTTGCTCTTGATTCCCGCAATCCGACAGCATTTGTGGGCATAGGGATCGGACAGGACAATCTCTTTGTCCAACCGTATCTTGGCGTTCAGCCAGCGATAGCCGTGCGATGGATACTTCCAATGGTACTCCTGGAACAGCAGGACGTTGCTCAAAAGGCGCTTTTCTTTGCCCGACGGCTGAGAAAGATGTTTTTTCCAAGCGTAGAAACTGCTCCTCTGGATGCCCATTGTCTTGCAAAGAAGCTTCACCGGAATTTCTCTGGATAGTTCCATGATTACTTGATAATCTTGTTGCCGTACAGAATTACAGTACCATCCCCCTTCACCTCGTAGCCTTTTTTTAGCCGTGCCTCGGTTATCTTGGCCTTGATTAGTTCCTGGATAAGTTCTTCCTTTGTCATCGCCTTCAGTTCATCCAGCTCTGCCGGAGCTTTCTTGAACGAGGGCGCACAGATGCTTCTTCGTCCCTGCCTGGGCGGCAACTGGTTGGCATCCCGGTACATTCTCATGTAATTCCGTGCCGTCTGCTCATTGATACCGTATTCCTCTGCAGCTTCATACCGGCTGATTCCGCCGTCGTAAATGCGGCGGCCAATGTCCAATCTCTGTTCTTTTGTGTACTTCACGGCAAACCTCCTGTCCTGTGAGGGAGAATTTCTGTCCGATAATTAATTTCGTACTATCCGTACAGTATACACCGTATGTCCAAAAATTACCCCCTCCGTGTCCAATTTTAGTTTACCACTTCAGGAGCGCGTCTGTGCCCCTGTACTGATATGCTGCTGGGCTTGCTGTGGTCAAAAGCGACACCCCTTATCTGCTATCGTTAAAAGGTATGCCTATCGTTGAAAGGTTAAATCAGCGTCACCATGCTTTCTTAAGCTGTGACACATCGTAGGAATCCACATGTTTTCCGTCATCAAGGGAGACCATTATCAGAATGCCGTCGACGTAAACGTATGGGTATTCTACCGTTAAAGGACGCTGACGCCATTCTTCGATGTGCTTGTACGCCTTCTGGTCTACGCTGTCGCGTACAAGATCCTTTAAATTATTCTTTATAAGATCCTCGTTAAGTTGTATAATGTTACCAGACATGGCCTATTACCTCCTTACGAATTTGGTGTGGTAACTTAATTGTACTAGCGGCAATAGACTATGTCTATTTTTTATGAAATTGAATTTGCGAAATATATTTTACCTTATCAAATGTTGTGTATTCTTGTCGGATTATCAATGTCATTCAGGCAATACCATCCAGCAACTGTCCCACTCTTTCGCAGATTGATCCTTGTAAACTGTCAAAACGTCCCGAAAGAAATTTCTTCACGTCCTCCTTTGTATACTGATCATTTGTGAATTGCGTCAGCATCAGGCTTTGCTTAGCTTCTGGCGTAATCTGATTGATGTACTCATTGACGCTTTTATCCGAAATGGCGTTATTATCTTTTTTCGTAATGTATATAAAATTGAGAGGAGAATTATAGATACTACGAAGATCTTTCCGCAAAGCACCAGACACCTGCCCTATTTTCTTTACCGACCCCAAAGGAATGATATGATGGGCTTCTAATAGCGTATCATCCGATTTTGCTTTTTCTGAGAATGTACTGATCTCTTCTTCATGATCAAACATACTACGATATGTCTTAGACAAGAAGTACTGACAAACATAATCCACGAGATTCCTTTTAGGATAACGTTCCTTATCGACCTTGTCATAGAGCAGCAGAGCTTTATCAGAGTAATCTTCTACTTGAAGAATTTTTCCCTTTAGATCCTTCAGCCAGTCGATATCCTTCGGATTTACCAAGGTCTTTGTCAGCAACTGAATATTCTTGATAAAGTTCTTGTTTTGATCCTTATCGAATTCGCCGCCGAAAATGGCGCACCAGTACCAGGCCTCTAGTAAGTCATGTACCTTCTTATCATGGAACCACTTATCTTTAATGAAGATGTACGCCAGCAATACGAGAATAAAGAGATTGTTCACTTCTGACAATTTGCGTATGCCACAGCGAGTCTGGAGGAAGTAGCATGCTCTATCGATGCCCCTGCAGACATCCTCAACATTATTATTGATAACCTCAGGGCTGAGATTCAGTATTTTCGTTTGTTTGAGATAATCCTGATTAAAATTGGCTGGGTCAAAATTTGGATTATAACAGCGAAGCGATATGATATCGAGAAAAGCGTTCAAATACTTCGAAGCAATCGTATTATTATTTTCGTTATAACAGCCAAGTCTCAGGGAAGCATTATAATCCGTCAGTTTGGCAACTTCTGCCTCCATACATTCTGGGACAACAGTCTTATCAATTTCCTTAGGTTTCTGAATATACTCAATAAGTCTTTGATACAGACCTTCTGAACTGACCACTGCTACTTTTGCTGTCATCAAGTCAAAGGTATTGAGACTGACGCCACCGCGATTCAAATTTTCATAAATATCAATGGCCCTACCTCTTTGCGCTTCCGATACAACAATCTGATTCAGTATGATATTCTTGATGCAGTCCTTCAGATATTCGCTGAATGACGACCACCAAGTCTCAAATACCTCACCTAGAGAAGTGCTAAAATCTCTATCCTCATCGATTCCTTCCTCATATTTTGCTATGAACGCCTGCTGCTCATCTTCATGCAGGGCATCATAATGATCTTTCATATCCGAAATATAATCGTTCTTGATTTCGGTTTTGATGCGTGTCATCTTATTGATATTTTTCTTATCATTCGAGCCAATCAGATGGAGTGGGATCCGATAGTAATCGTCTTTGCTGGTACAGAATTTCGCTAAGTCATTCGACTTTGCTTTTTCTTCTGGAGTAAAGGGATTAAATGCCTTGCCATCATTCTTATTAAATTCTATAGCTTCTAAGTTCGGCATGATATCACCCGACAGATATGTCGGATTTTCACCAAGATTTTCTGTAGGAAAATTCAGGTCATGAAAACCAAAGATATCCTCTTCACTATCCTCAGCAGATTTCCACTTTGGCAGTTTGATAAAAAAACGTCGTTTCAAGGCCATTGGTGCTACTAAATCATTGACAGAGGTCAATCCCTGAAATATGGCATTTGAGAAAACATTAGTCAGTACAGTCATACGTTGCTGTCCATCTAACAGGTACTCGACATTGCCGCCAAGTTCGCTTGTATTGATAATCTGCTTTCTGCCCAAGGCCTTTGATGAAAATTCTTTTGGATTAGAAGACTGGAGAAGCAGGATACTGCCAATTGGCATACGTGCCAGGACTGAGGCAACCAATTGTTTCTGCTGTTCTACATCTTTCCAAACAAATTCTCTCTGAAAATCCGGAAGCAGTATTTCATTAGCTTCAATCTGCTTAATGAGTTCCGTCAAATCGGATATGTTCTTGTTTTCCATGATTCTTTCCCCTCAATCCCTTAAATACCTGCTTCCCTGCAGAATTTATAGATGCACTCTGGATCATCTTCATGCTCAAACTGGCCGCAAAGAACTACAAAATCCTGCAATCTCTGAATATCGTCACTTTTTGTTTCAGCGCCTTGAATCAGCTGCTCATAAAGGACCTCTATACCACCACGAACATATCCTTTAAAAATTTCATCACCTTTGCTACGCTTCTCTTCATCACGGTCATAGCGGAATGCGCGATTCATTCGTTCATCCAAAGAGACACTATCTTGCTGTGCTAAAAGTACAATAGTTCGATAGATGAGTTCCAACTGGTCGATATTATTGATAAGCTGCTCAACGAATATTTTATTTTCTTGTATGTTTTTGTCATTGTCCTTTGAGCTGAAACGATGATACAAGAAGCCAATAACTGGAGCAGCCATTAGGACTTGATAATTCATTTTAAAAGGCCAATCATGATTGGGATCGGGTTTACTGCTGCCTTGTGCTAATGCTCGAAGATATTCGGCATGTTTCCCTGTAAAAACAACATTTTTATCGAACATTATACACACGCCCTTTCTACAACAGTAGAGCGGGTTTTCGTTTCCTGCTCTAAGAGCCATTTCTTACCAATAATATCCTGCATGTATTTTTCGGCAATCTCACCATCAGTATCCTTGATGAAAATGATAACCTGATCAGCAATATGCGGTAAGACAGTACAGATTTTCTTGATTCTGTCCTTATCAAATGCCGAAAGTGGTGCGTCCATGACTAGTGGGAAGCCTTCATCTTCCTGATAAATCTTCTCGCCTGTTACTTCTCTGCTCTCTTTAGCCATTTTAATGATTCCCGCAATAAAAGCAAAAATGATAGCATAGCTTTGCGCCGTATTTTTTTCTATTTCATCGCCGCTTGATGCATCGGTATCAATAACGGTAGTCGCAATATTATAGTTCTCACTGACTGAAATCTGTATACCGCCATCATAGATATCTTCAAAAATCTGATTGATGCAGTTTTCAAGATTCTCTCGAACCTGCTCTTCTTTTTTCTTATAACTCGTTTCCAACTCATCTTTAATTGCCTGTGCATAAGCCAAATACCGTAATTGTTTACGATTTCTCACAGAGGCCTGTCTATAATGAAGCCGTTCTGCCTCTAATCGCGTAATTTGCGACTCTTTTGCCTGAACACTTCCTGACAGCTGATATATCTCATCATTCAATCGCTTAGCATTTACTTTTGCATCCGCAATCCGTCCATTCAGATTTTTTACTTTCTCCTGGTCAGGCAGTAATCTCTCAAGATCATGCATTCGATCCTCTGCTTCTTCAATATTTGTTAGATGCTGTGCGTAATTTGCCATGCGCTCTTGAAAAGCTCTAGCGAACCCACTTGCCCCACGTGTTTGACTCCTTGCACGGTCCGTATACTGACCAATCATATTACCAATGCTGTACGGAGGCAGCGAAGATATCAATTCATTGAGATGTTGTACTGCTTCCGGATGTTCTACTAAATTTGTCCCGCAAATGCATTTACCGCGTTCAAGCAGGAATTTTATAGTATCGGCATGGATATGTGGAATACCCTTATCCAGTTTATTTGCTCCATCTAGTTCATTCAATGCTCGTCTGAGAAGCGGTATCAAAATGTACATGCCAATATTTTTACCAAAATATTCATATATACTTTTACGAGCTTTTTCTTGTTCTGCTTCTTCAAGCTCCTTTTTCACCTTGCAGTTTTCATATTCATTTTGGCGCTTGATCCCATCCTGCATATCCTGTAATTCTTTTCGAAATATGCCAATATCCTGTTGATATCGATCGCGTTCCGGTTTAATCTCCTCTAGACGATTATTCTGATTATCACGCTCCGTCTGCAGCTTCTCAATCTGCGAACTCAGCTCTGTCTCATCTACATCACCCTGCGCATCGATTTCTGAATTTATCATGCCAATGACACTTCTCTTCAAATTCTCTCTGCCGAGATGCTCTATCGCATTCATCATAGCAGTTAATCCTACTAAGCCACGAACAGCTCCCTTAAAATTACTGCTCTTACCATGGTTCAATAATTCTTCGCTCATATGCTCTAAGCGTTCGCCATCAAAAAAGAAAAAACCAGACAGTTCTTCGGGCAGAAATTCACGAATCATAGCTGCGCCCTTCGTACTAGTCAAAGGAGTATAGTCACCATTTTCATTCTGCTCATATACCCAGAAATTCTCCTCCGGATTCTTATCAAAACGAGCACCTTGTTTTTTCAGTCGTTGTTTACGTACAATCTTATAATTCTTCTGATTATGGCTTATCATCAAAGTCACGGATACTCTTTCTTCATCACCGCTAATCATAGCATCTCGTACTTCACGATTAATAAGTTCCTTTAACCGAAATGTATTTGTTCCATAAAGGCACCACATAAAAGCCTGTTCTAACGTCGTCTTCCCTGCACCATTTTCTCCCATAATGACAGTAACATTTTTATGAGAATCTGTGGCGAAATCCAGTGTAGATTCACCTTTAAACTGGCGGAAATTCTCCAGTGTCATACTTTTAATAATCACGTCATTCACCCCTTTGAAACTTCATCGACAATGTTTTGGTATATCTTCTCCGCCATTTTATTGTCAGGTGTTCTTTGGTTGTATGGAAATTTCAGGTTTTTATTTTCATCCATGATAATCCTGAATATCAAGCGTTTGACAATATCCTGATCAACTTTAAAATCCTGCTGTCCATCCATATGATTACCCCCACTCTTCTCTTTCATCAACAAATTCAGTTTCTGTTATCGGAATATTGTACGTATCCCTTATTTCATCAATCAAATGATCCGATACATAAAAATTCCTAGCAAGATTACGGAATTCTACCATTCTGTTGAGCTCATTTTTTACCAAGGCCAGTTCATGCCGCCCTAATGCTGCATCTGAATTTCGAACTTCGTCCAAGGAACGTGGCAAGGTAATAAAATCATAGATAACTGCAGATTCGTTCCCTGGATAACGCCTTAATACACGACCCCGTCGCTGGATATATTCTTTCGGATTTGTCGTACTAGCTAGAATAAACGCCGTGCGAATACTCGGGATATTGACGCCTTCATCAAGACATTTAATGGCCACTAGAGCTTGTATGTCATGTGACTTGAATTCTTCTATCCGCAGAGCTCTTTCGTCCATAGACTCTTTGGATGTGAATTGTGCCGTTCTCATTTCTAACTCAAAATTCAACATACGCGAGATGTAATCAATTTGCCGGATATCCAAATTTTCATCTTCTATGCCGACTTGTGCTGCGCCGCAATAAATCAACATGTCATGCTTATCTTTAAATTCTAGCATCATTTCGCGCAGCTTTTCGACTTTGTTCATTGCCCCAGCAACTATACGCGACCTCTTTAGCAGCAGCGTTTTAGCCTTTTGTGTAACAATGATTTTTCCTTTCTTTTTATAGATGCCTTTACCTATCTCGATGGTCAGCTGTTGATATTTTTTCAATTCTGTTTCTGTGAGGTAAATGACAACAGGATAATAGTCATACGGCACAAGCTTTTTTTCTTGAATTGCCCGTCCAAGGTCATAATGAATGCATACATCGCCAAAGAATCGATACAGGCACTCTGTTCCCTCCGGATCATTATGTCGGTCCATCGTCGCGGAAAGTGCTAATCGATAGGTATAGTTCTTCTGCAGCGTCTGCATTAATTTTTCAGCACCAAAATTATGTGCTTCGTCTACCACTAAAACTGATGGTTCCTTCAGTTTGGCGAATTCTGCTTGTGCCCAATCAGCAGCAAATGTCGCATTCGTGCAAATAAAGCAGAAAAAATCTCGAGCTTCTAGGTTAAAGCTGAACACTGCCCGTCTGAGTCTTTCTTTATAATTATGCTGTGGTGATGCGCTATGTCCGATAATTGGATGCACCTTGAATTTTTCGATATCCTCATCCCACTGGTCAACCAAATGCTGATAAGGACAAACGATAATAACAGCCAGACGCGGCTTCTGCTCACATAAAGCTGCCAATGCTCCCAATCCAGTCAGCGTCTTACCTGTTCCTGTCGCCATATCAAAGATGCCACGATAGCCATGCTGCCGCCATGAATCAATTGCCTGCTGCTGATAGGAATAAAGCCTCAATCCCTTAGGGATTTGAAATCCTGACTTTTGAGACTCAACTTTAGCCTCGTTATCGTCAACCGTTTCTGCGATTTGTTCATCTGACTGAGGATGATATACAGGATAAATTTCTTTTATCGGTTTTACTGGGCCTATACGATATTTATCTACCATATATGATGTAACTTCAGGAAATGTTTGCACCGATGCATGGGAATCAAGATTATACCATAAGCGAGTAAAGTCAGCTGATTTCTGCATGACTCTTGCAGCATCTGCTTCTTGCCATGAACAAAAGACATCGAAGGATTCATAATTCTGCCCCAACGCATTACCGCTCTCATTCATCGATCCCGAAAAGGCCACAATATTGCCAAAAGAATCTTCAAGCAGACCAACTTTCTCATGATACATGCCAATACCTTTTCTGCCTTTTGGCATCACAATCTTGATATCAAGACGTTCATCAGCAATAAGATTTACCAGCAAGTTCAAGCGATTCAACGTACAGAAATCTTCATAATCCAATAATTCCCGCCTCAAAGATTGCTCGATAACAGCTTCTCTTGCAGCATATCCCTGTTCAATAGCTTCTATGTCTTCTCTTGAAAGTTTAGGCGATGCCAACAATTCGATTTTGCCTTCGTGCTGATAAAATTCATACAAGCCTGCTGTTATCATTGACAAAATGGATGAAGAGAAAAAGCCCACTGCCCTTTTATATCTGACGGCCTGCTTCAAAGCGGGGATATAAAAATCCTGCGCGATATTATCCTGAAAGGAACGATATTCTGTTTTCAGTGCAATATCCTGTAAACTCATATCTGACCTCTTATATATCTTCTTCTATTTCATCCAAAACGGACTTCAATGCTTCAAAATCCCTTTCTGTCGTGAAATAACTGACACTAAAGCGAAGTGTCCCTGCGGGGAATGTCCCTAAAAACTTATGTGCCAAGGGTGCACATTGCAGGCCTGTCCGGATGGCAATGTCATGTTCATCAAAAAGTGGTCCCGCACTATCACTGCTGATTCCATCAATAAGCGCCGATACCACACCAACGTACTCTCTTTCCGGATTAACCCCAACCAACTGTAAAAAGTCATATCCTTCAAGAATTTCCAACAGCTGCTGACGATTTGCGTGTTCCCGTTTGCGTATATTGTCAATCCCTGTCTCCAGCAGCCAGCCTAACGTTGCATGCAGTCCAGCGATGCCTGAGATATTCATTGTTCCCATCTCATAACGTGCTGGCAAATTCTGCGGCATATCTTGTTCTGCCGAAGCCACACCAGTTCCCCCGAATAGAACTGGCGGCAGCGAAATCTCCGGCTTCATAAGGAATCCTGAAATACCTGTAGGGCCGTATAATGTCTTATGTCCAGCAAAAACGGCAAAATCACAATCAGAACGTTGTATATCGATATCTACCAGTCCTGCGGTCTGTGACATATCCAATAATGTACAAGCTTGATATTTTTTTGCTAAAGAGAAAATATCCGGCGCTGGTGCAATCAAACCAATAACATTGCTTGCATGCGATACAATAACAAAATCTGGTGCCTGTTCATCAAACTGATAACGGATGCGTTCCATATCATAAGCAAGATCATCTCTGACTTTGAGTTGATGAACAGACAGCGTGTATTCTTTAGCCAAAGCATGGAGCACTCGGGTGACTGCGTTATGCTCAAATGGCGATATATAGATATTACGAGCCCCAGCTTTAATCATTCCCTGAATAATCATATTCAAAGCCAATGTAGCTGTTGGGGTAAAAATAACCTCATGATTCGGCGCATGAAAAAGGAATTTAAGCCGGTCTCTTGTCTCAGCAATCAGCATTCCTGCGGACTTTGCTCCTTCATGGGTTCCCCTGCCGGCACTGCCACCATGACTGCGGTAAAAGCTGTCCATTTCATGGTAAACACATTCTGGTTTAGGATATGTTGTCGCTGCATTATCAAAATATGCCATAGCTTCCTCCCTTAAAAGAGCTTTTGCAGGATTTCTGCCACTACTTGACGTTTTTCCTCAGGATTGATAGCCTGTCCCATTGCTTCAATATCTGCCGTGATGCTGTTCAACAGCAGCTTAGCTCTAGGAGAATATGGCACCTTGACGAAATGTCTGCGTACCATTTGTCCGGCTTCCGGATAAGAGAAGTAATATCCATCTTCCACTTCTTCTGCTGTTTCTGCATTTTTCTGATTTACAGGCTGAAATTCGTCTGCCGTCTGTTTATAACGTTTTACTTTCGTGCAGAATTCTGAATATGTCTTATCTGACCAATCTTCCAGACGCAGCCCTGTTACCTCTCGGGCTAACTGCCGAATGAGCTGTACATCACCTAAGAGGTCACCCTGACAAATTTTAAGGAAGCTAGTTGTACCATCCGAAAAAACTTCTTCTCCAATAGCAGAGGGCAGCTGCTCATACCAGTCCATCAAAATGGAATGAAGAGATGCTCGTTCAGACTGTGCGTTTCTGAAGACTTTTATCATGAATTGACAAATTTCATTTACCAACGCATCCAGCGCATTATCCAATTCGATCTTGATATTTTTTATTGCATCAATAAGAAGACCTGCATCATTTATTGTCAACTGACATGCTTCAGGAATTTTGACAAAAAGCAGCTTGCTGCTGCTTCGCTCTGAGCTTACAGCCTTGCGAAATGCCCTGATTTTTTTCTCTAGTTTTTCACCTGTTGGCTTTTGCTGTAATTCTTTAGTATATTTCGGAAGAGCAAGATACCAGGCCATAATAGCATGTGCTGTTGCATCGTAATCGACTCTGCCCTGAACATGATCCTGCAGTGATGCGTTAAAGAGCTGCCCCAAATCTTCGATATACGTTTCTTTTTCCTGCGACCAATTAAGTCTTCTCAATTTATAATTTTCTGGATGAGCATTAATCTGCTCAAGCGTGTCAGCCTGAATCGGCAGCTGCTCATCCTTTTCATAAATCAACAGCGACTGCAAGTATGGACGCATTGCCACCGCTAATAAAATCGGTATAACGCCCCTGCGCAAACCAATACGTCCAGTCGGTGACATCAACTGATGATACAAATCAGCAAAAGACTCTGGCTGGTTTTCACCTGCATGCTCCAGAAATGCACTAATAGTGGCCATCGTATAATCCATTTCCGCATCTCCGGTATGCTTATGCCACTGCCATTTATCATTATCTGCCGTCAAAATCCCTGTACGCATCAAAGTGCTGCGCATAATAGACATATCCTGCCCTGAGCCTATCAAACCTAAATTTGGCTCTGTTATCGGACGCAGTATGGCTGTTACAACTTTATGACGACTCCTAGCTGCCATTACCGTGATTTCATTTTTATTGATGACTTCATTATTAATAACCGGCGTCATCGGGTAAGTAAAGTCACAGATTTTAGATAACAATGTCGATAACTCTGCACGTCTGCGAATATGCAGACGCTGTCCCATATGATAATAATAGGCCTGTTTCATTTCCGGACGAGTATAGCTCTGCAGGAAAGACCTCACTATGACATAATAATCTTCATAAATCAGATTATATTCATCGCGAAGAACATAATCTTCTCCCGCTGCATTTCTTAGCTGTCCTGCTGCATAGAAACCGAACAAGGTATCACGAATAGGCCGATAATGCTTTGGTACCACAAAGACGAATCTTTTTGTCTCATCACCAGATTTTTGCAATATATCCGCTGTTTGTTGAATCTCGGCCTCTTCATTTGGCAAAACTGCATAAATGACACCATCTGCTGCTATCGATTCGCTTTTTACCTGCCAATTCACGTCTTCCCTGACTTCTTCAGCCGTAATAAATTCAACTGCAAAAAAGCGGGTAATTTCTCGTTCATCGTTATACCTTGCTGGATAGAGATAGCGGTTAAAATTCATGCCGTTGAGCAGCATCTTCATATCCATATCCTGATGTGAAGCGATGAAATCTTTTATTTTCTGCTGTACATCAACACCCGAGCTCTGTTTCAGGCAAAGATACCCGTTGCTGCGTTTCAGATATACAACATATTGACGTTCGATTAAATCATCAAGTGCAGAATCAATCGCTTCTGCCGAATAAGCAAAACGCAGGATATTTGTCAATTCTTCTCTTGTCGGTGGCAACACATCAAACTGTTCCACCATGTAAAACAGCGCCAGGATTTTAACAATTTTCTGCTGCAATTCATTCTCATGAACTTTTTGCAGAATGGATTTTGCCAGCAGATAGCGCTGGTGAATTTCTCCGTCGTAAGCTTCCTTTTCCATCAAAGGACGGAAATAATCAAATAAAAGGTCTGCCGTAATAAGATGAAAACCATCCTGGCCATATCGACGCAGAAAATCCCGCAAAGTCGCAGTACCATCTGCCGATAAGAAGGTAAACAGCGTTCTTTCGTTCTGGGCAATACGCTCTGACAAGCGCGGCAGAATAAAGACAGATACCGGATGCAACGGATAAGATTCCAAGATAACACGCGCTGCTACTTTATGATTTAAATCGGCAAATATCGAATGGTTTAAGTATTGCCCCATCAGCAACGTAAATTGGTCATGATATTTTTTAGTGAACGATTTCCACAATAATTCTTCTTTTTGAATGACGTTATCAATCAGTTCATACGTCTGAGCGTATTCTGCACGCACATGGACGTGTTTGAATCGTTCCGAGACACCGCGCCAGCCATCGGTCTTCTGTTTTGGCAAACGGTCGATATAATTCGCAATCCCCTTATGCGATATCAGCAAAATATGAAGCTGTTCTTTACCACTGCGATTGCATTTCTCTGCGAAATCCTGCAGCATCTTTGTATCACTGACAGAAGCTTCCTGAATGTTCGCTTCCAGATACTTGCTGAATTCATCATAGACGACATAAATTCCTTGATACCCCTTAGCTTTCAAGGAACGCACTACGCTGCTGTAAAGTTCTGCAATATCAAAACCAAGGAATGGATTAAATACACTTCCTGCCGTCAGCTGTGGATACAAACGTTCAAAAGTTTCATAGGCCTGCACATCATATTGTGACAAGCGTTTTATAAAATCTTCTGGCTCATCAGCAATTATATTGGTATATGCCTGATACGTATCCGGATATTCCTGCTGCCACTTTTGAATGCATTGTACCGCTGCCTTGTAATTTGTGTCTGGCATAATATCCAAAAGATTATTATCTCTTAAGGACTGCTCCAAGGCCGTCAGGAACGACTGAGGAATACTTGTACTGCTGCCTGAGATGATGACCGGCAGAATCTTCCCCGAACCACTGTAATAGCGGTCAATCTCCTTTGCTAAAGTCTTATGCTCAGATAATTTAGGCTGTAAATGCTTGAACTTCTGTAAATCTTTTTTCAGCAGCAATCCCAGCATCGTCAGGACCATATGAGATTTTCCTTTACCATAAGCCCCGACTAAGACTCTCGCCCGTTCTGTAGAATTCTCTCTGGTAGACTTCATGATGTCTTCCATAAAATCCAATGCAGCCGAAGTCGGAATGAAGTTTTCTATTTTATCCTCACGATTAAGGTCATAACGCAGATTCACAGAATACTGGAATCCCGATGCTATGTGTATCATTTCACTCATAATTTTCTCTTCATTCCTTTAAGACGTCTTGATAATACTGTTCTATACACTCTTGTGCCGTATATTCTGTCATGATGTGCACTACATCCAGACCTGCCGTACGTACGACTTCGACTTCCCCCAACTGCTCTAATTGTTTCAGCAGCTGCATCAAAGTTGTCATATCAAGGTTAAATGCTCTGCCAATACTTTTAGGCGCATGAAGCAGTGATTCCAAGGAAACCTCTGTATTATCATCATGCTGTAAAAGAATCATGGCTAAAGCAATATATGGAGATAACATCTGCGGCTGGACCATCGTCTTGCGATAAATCGTTCTATCTTGACTGACGTAATCAATCAGGCCCAATTCTCCCAAGGGACAGGCAATATTGTTCTCAGGAGAAAACTGCAGTCGGCCGCCTTTGATTCTAGGAATGTATGTATTGAGGATGCAGCTAAAATCATCTTGATATGAACGATCCGCTACACTTGTCTCTTCATCCTGCATCAAAACATAACTCTTAAGGCCTCTGATGAAATCATCTCTCGTGAATTCCAACATCTGAAATTCATTAAAGAAAAAATACCACGCTGTCGCTTCTTCCTGATTCGAAGCCAACTCATATTGCAGTAATGAAAGCGTTCCCTGTTCCTCTATATAGCGATCATAACGATAGATAAGTTCTCCTAACGGTGTAAACTGCTGAGTTCTCTTACCATGTGTCGGCTCTTTTGTGATGCCAACAGCCTGCATCCAATAGCGAAGAGATTTAACCATATTAGAACCAATTCCCAGGACATCCATGGGCTTTTCTTCTTTGCTGACAAATACGTCTGGATGACGCTTTACATATTTCATCCCTTTGGTAATCCAGCCTTTACGGATAAAGAATGTCTCATGGCCCCTGAATTTCATACTTGATTCTCCTCACTCATCTATTTGCTATAGTAACGATACGTTACTTCGTTCTTAAATATTTATCCATCATACAGCCGCCCGCTAAATATTTTGCATTCATGCACTTCTGACAGTGTACGCATTTCTGTGGATCAATATAATAAGAATCTCCAATGATAGAAATAGCCCCTGTCCGACATAAGGATTCACATTTCAGGCAGCGGCGGCATGCGTTGAACTTTCGTATCTGATATCCTGCCATTCTCTGCAATGCATCATGGTCCTTGACATTCATTGTCTTGACCTTGACTGCATGTTCATAATCATCCTGCTTAAACGGCTGAATGGACAAAATAGGAACATTGGTATGGATATCCAACACTACAGTCTCATGCAGTAATCTTCTGCCAAGTTCCGGTGCTAATTTTCCGAACGGCACAAACATATTCACCAGTTCATCATCATATGGCCGGAACAGTTTATATATCTTTGAATGTTCTTCTGAAGTACAGTTCGTATACTGCAATTTGACAGTTTTAGCTGCAGGAAGTCCATTTCCGCCCTGTCGTGCCTTCCACTTGCCCGTATCAACATAAACCTCGGCATCTTCCTTGCCGATCTCATGGGCAAAGTCAATCAAAAAGTTACGCCACTTCGTCGAACGCTCTGGCATATATACATTGGAAAGAAACTGCGCTCTTTTATTATTGTTAGGGCAGCACCAACAACCAACACGGTCATATCCCAAGCGATAAGCATCATTAAAGTCAATTTTCTCACCCAAGATATAAAGCCAAACATCAATATCCTTCCAATTGAATATAGGGGCAGCAACCGTCTGCTGCTGTATCTTTACCGACTCTGTATTCTTCTCAACGCGATTGTATTTACTGCGGCTGACAGACTCATAACGACGGATACCATAAAAAGTCAAAATCTGCTGATTTCGATACAGATTACTAATGACTCGTGTAATCGGTCCTGTTTTGAACATAGAACAGCACCAGCGCATCATCCTGGCAGGCGGGCCAATTACTTTGCACATATCCATGAAATTTTGTTCCCGATTCTGGGCAATCTGAAAAATGGCCTGTGGATGATTCTTACGGAACCGCTCTGCGTATGTCAATGTTGTCGGGAATTCCAATGTTGTATTGCCAAAAATATGAACAAGACTCGGATTGCTCAGTGCCTTTGTGACAATGTCTGCCGTAACTGTCGAATCTTTGCCCCCTGAAAATGACAATACTATATTCTCTGCAGGATATTTAGAAGCTTCCTCTCTGATAAACTGATGAGCCTCGTCGATGATAGACTGCAGATGATGACGATTGACTGTCAAAAAGTCTTGGATATGACGCTTAAAGGATCCAGAATATTTTTCCTGAGCATGTTCCTGCAGAATTTTCCTTACCTGCTCAATATCGGCTTCTTCATAGTTCTTGGCAGTAATTACCTTGGAATGACCGTCAATGTAATAGCGGTTCTTATTCGCCCAGATAGATTTTTCAGCCAAGCTCAAGGGCTCAAATTTCAAGAACAATTCCAACAGCAGTCGCTCTTCTGGAAAAACTGGGCGCAGGTCAGATGCCATATACTTCGTCTTTTGTCCGCAAATCGGGCATTCTGACTGACCGGACTGATTGACTCGACGGATAATCGGTACCTGGCAATGCTCGCACCAATAAATTTCTGTAGGAACATCCGTTTCTGTTTTTTGCCCGCAAATCGGGCATTCTTTTTCGTTTGTCTCTATCTCACAGTGTTTACACCACATTTTTATATGTTACCTTTTATTCTATACACAACAAAATTCGTTAATTACCTATAAAAAAGAGCAAAAAACCACATATTTTAATCTTAACTCAAGATATACACTTTCATTATATAACGAGTTACGTTATTTTACAATAAAACGGCAATTATATTCTCATATATCGTCAGTTTTGTAACATTTAACGTTAGATTTTGTATAATGAAAAGCATGGAGGTGTGCAGACTCATGTCTAGGTAGTGTCAAGATTCTTTCGCAAATTCATTTCATCCGCCGGTAAATATCGGCATCAAATGTATGGATTTTCCTCGTCAGCTGCTCAATTTCCATCTTGAATAGATGTTCCATGTCCATATGGCGCTTCGAGCCCCATTCTGAGGCGGCAACATGGCGAAGTCTGGCACAGACGAGCATCAGCGCACTGTTGCCGTCAGGAAATGCACCAATGGCCCTTGTACGGCGGCGTATCTCGCGATTTACTCGTTCCGTCAAGTTTTTTATGAAATTGAATTTGCGAAATATATTTTACCTTATCAAGATCACCGTCCTTGCCGACCGCTTCACCGTGAAATTCAAATCCGGGCTTGCAATCGATATCGAAGCATAAAAAGGCTCCTCGCCGCCGACGCATTTGTCGGTAGTGAGGAGCCTTGGTCTCGTTTAGATAATCTGTCCCGGAAGTTTCAACTCCTTCTTTGCGGGGAATCCCTTGTCGAATTTCTCCACATCGGAATCATCCACATAAGGAGTCATCCGCGCCTTCCGGCAGGTCATGATAGCGGATACCAAACTCACGGGCATAAGTAAAGCCGCACTTGCTGTAGAATCCGATATTGCCTTCAAACAGAACAGCGCCATAGCCGAGTCCGGCCGCCTTCTCCAGAGAGTAAGCAAGCAGCACCTTTCCATAACCCTTGCGTTTGAGTTCTGGAGTGATGCCAATCGGCCCCATTGTCAGGACAGGGATCACCTTGCCGTCATCCGCTTCGATAATCGTCTTCATGAACATATTCTGTCCGATCAGTCTGTCATCCTGCTCCATGACGAAATCAAGTTCCTTGATGAAAGCCGGATCATCACGCAGCACATGGAGCACATAATGCTCACCGCATCCCGGACGGTAGACGTTCCAGAACGATTCTCTGACGAGATTCTCAACTTCTCTATAGTCTTCAGTTCTTTCTAAACGAATGATGTAGTCATTTGTATTCATTGTTTTTCCTCCTGAAAATTGTTGACTGCAATTGCCTTTCAGCGGGAGGTTTGTTTTGATCGTCTGCAAGCCTCCCGGTCAGCCGACAATCTCCAGTGTGTTGTACTTTTTCAAACAGTACTCTCCTTAAAATGATATTTATAATCAAGCCAGCAGGCTTAACTATCCAATTTGTTTTTGAGCCAGTTATCGAGGAACTGCATCTGCTCCTCCGTGTGGAACCAGTGCTCACCGTTCTCCATAACGGTAATACTCACATGATGCGTCTGAGCAAAATCCATAATTGTATCGGCGAATGTCAGATTGTCTGCGCTTCCGTAGAGAATATCGGTTGGAACGTTCCAGTCCACAGGATGCTCTCTCACATAAGAAAGGTACTCCCATGACAGGTCTTCACCAAAATCTGTGTGAATAGTTCCATTCTTCTGCAACTCCGACTCTGTGATGCCAGCCCAGCCCATCATGTCGCTGATCAGCTTCTCCATATTCACGATGGGAGATATGAAAAAGGCGTGAGTGACATATCTCTCGATATCTGCGTTCATAGAGAAATACGCGCCGATGCTGTTGGCAATCAGAATAATCCTATCATATTCTGCATTCAGTTCTGCAACAGCAGCATGTATTTCCATTCCTGCTTCCCACGGTGTAAAGCCCTTGTACTCAAGTCCGATCACATTACAGGAAGAAAACAGCAAATTGTAATGCTCCGCCTCAGCCGCGTTGCCTCCCTTGCCGTGGATGTATATAACAGCGTCCATTCTTTTCACTTCTTTCCCGCTCCCCGCCGCTAAAAGAGGTGTGGAAGCCTTGGTGTGTGCTTACTTCTTTTCCTTTGAAGCAGGAAGCTCCTCGTACATTTCGTCCAGAAGTTCTCTCAGGAATTCCTTATTCTCAACGTCATCAACGAGCAGCATTTCCTTTGCTCCGTCATACGGCAGTTCTCTATTTGTGTCCGGCATCATAGCCACGGCTGACTTCGTAGGCTTCACAAGAAAGCGGTCATCGTAAGTTGCCGGAACCTCTTACAACGATATCGCCGGAGTCACGAAGTTCTTTCCGCCACTTGGTCAAAGTGCTGTAACCGATGCCTAGGTTATTGGCGCAGCCACGCAAGCCAAGCTTTCTTATGCTCTTCGTAATATTGAATTGCGTCAAGTTTAAACTGTTTGTCATGTTGTTTAGCCATTCTGAAATCCTCCTCAAGATAGGTACATATATTGTACCATGTCATGAACTTATTTAGGATTTCTCATTTTGACTTGTATTATTTATATACTAACTCCAAAAAGTGCCTGAAATCAAGAGCTTTTGAGCTTATTCCACTCCTACCTTTGACATCAATACTACCGTCTCGAACGTGGCACGAGACAAGCACCTGAATGTCTAGATTCCGTACACATTTCCGCCCGTTCGCGGGAACTGCCCTAAGCCGAAAATCGACGTTTTTACACCTGCTCTCCGTTTGCGGTAACTGGTCCACATGTTTTTCTACCTATAATACGGCGGGCTGGAGGGAGGCCATCATCTCGCCTCCTCTGCTCAATCGGTTTATGATCAAGGTCTCAACCCCTCAATTTTCAAACATTATAACATTTCGATTAAAATGATTCCACTCTGCCACTCAACAAAAAAACACCCCGCCGGAGCGGAGTGTCTGTCGCCTGATTTATGTTCAGTTATACCTCTATCTCGGTACCGTCCCGAAAGGTGAAAATCATCTCCTTCCGGCGGCCTACTGTGACGAAATCCACCATGCAGGCCCACAGCCACGAATCAAATTCCTGAATCACACCGTTCTGTTCTTTCAGCTTCCCGATGAAATCCTCGATCCGTTCTGACCTTGCGTTCTTTTCCGATATCTGGCGGTTCGCTTCATCAAACTGCTTTCGTGCCTTGTCGTACCGTTCCACCAAGCTGTCGTAACGGATCTATCTGCCTATCTTCCCAAAGACCTGCCGGTGTTTTCGATGCCCCCGCAGTCCTTGTTACGGCAAAATTCTCTGTGATGATGATCCCATATCCGCCCTTTGCCTTGTGTTCATGATAAGCCATGAATTTTTCAGTCGGCGTTCCGCCTTCGTTACAGTAATTCGTGACCATAGCGGAGACCACCATGCGGTTTTTAAACTCCGTCTTGCTGATCGTGATTGGTTCAAATATTTTCGTCAGTTTCATAATGCCTTCCTTCAAATAACTTATGAACAACCTGTACCGTCGATATTACAGGCAACGGGCGTATTGTATCCATCATTGAGGATCCCGCCCTTTTCCTTAATGATATTCAGATTTTCCTCTAAATCATTGAGGGTAATCGCACTTCCTTTTAAGTCATAATGCTTCCCATTTATTTCAAGAAACAGCGTCGGGAAGGATGTGACTCCTATTTTTCTTGCCTCATAAAAGTCCGGATGGTACTTGCCCTCTTCAGAAATACGGATGAACTCCTCTGCGATCTTGTCTGCAGGAAGGTCATAGGATTTGGCGATTGATCCGATCGTCTCCACGTCAGAAAGTGATTTACCATCCAAATAGAATGCTTCATGCATCTTTGACGCAAGATTAACATGTTCTCCTTTAGGTAAGAAGCTCCTGAGAACTCCAAATCCTATGGCGGCATCATTCGAGTCAGGAACCATACTTCCCGTCTCTAACAGGTTCAGATATGGCTTGCCGAATTCTACTCCAAACATATCCGCAATTCTTTTATTCGTATCACTCATATACGGAAATGCCGAAAGCGAATGACCGTCCATAAATAATCTACCTGATAACACCGTTACTTCCAATTCCGGATGTGCTTCAATAAACGCTTTAAGAATTGTTTCAAACCCATAGCACCATCCACAATAGCTGTCAAAAATATAATACACTTTCATCTAAAGACCGCCTTTTTATCCTGGTCACAGGCTTCTCATGCTGTCTCTTCGCATCCGCAATCGCTCTTCCCCCTGTTCGTCTGCACCCTGTTTGAGCATCGCCAGTATCTTCTCTTTGTCCTCCGGAAGATGTCCATATACCGGCATCATGTTGGCGATATTCGTCGCATCCAGCAGAGTGTGGATATCAAGCGTCTTCACAAAGGTATACAGTTCCTGTATCTTCTCTGTCTCTGTAGCCTCTACGAACTCACCTCTTCTTACTTCCTCCATAAGCGGTGTGTCAGGGAAGATCGAGAGCCCGGAAGCCAGTACTCTGACGGGCGACAGGTGGTTTAACACTTCTGCTGTTTTGACGGCATGCCCCATACCATAATCATGGCCTCCCAGTCCGTATAAGAAGATGACGGAATAATGCATTCCTGCTTCATCCAGCTTGGAAAGCTGCTCTACGATATCACTAGCATGATAGCCCTTGTTCATCTTATCGAGGACAGCATCATCGCCCGACTCGATTCCGAATACGATCATGTCATATCCCATTTCTTTCAGTGACTTAAGCTGCTCCACAGACTTGTTCTTTACGCTGTCAACCCGGCCATATCCACCAACGGAAACGCCCCAGGGCAGGTATTCTTTGATCAGGTCCATGATTCTTTTAAGCCTGTCGTAGCTCAGCAGGAACGGATCTGCCCCCTGCAGAAAAATCCGCTTTACCTTCCATCCGGAATTCCGGATCTCCTGAAGATCCTCCCGTATCTCACTCTCCGGAGATACGGAAAAAGGTGCTTCCTTGTAAAAGGTGCAAAAGCGGCACTTATTATGCGAACAACCCGACGTTACTTGTAAAAAACAGGAACCAGCCTCATAAGGCGGTCTGACGATTCCACATGAAAAATGCATACGAATTCCTCCTCGTTTCTATATATCCTTATATCTCGCTTTATCGATATGTAATGGTTTAAATTAAACGGGATCTTCATCCCGTCTAATCTATGCACAACTTAAATTTCGTGACCAAAGTAGTCTGCCAGCGCAGCGAGGGTCTCTTCATTCCGTCTGTAATATGTCCACTTTCCGCGCCTTTCGGAAAGAAGCAAGCCTGCTTTTTGCAGCATATCTAGGTAATGAGATACGGTTGACTGTGATATCCCGGCTTTGTCGCGGATGCTTCCAACACACACACCGCCTTTCAGATCCACCACATCATCAAAATGTCCTCCCTGCGGCGGAAAGTTTTTCTCCGGTTCCTTCAACCACTCAATAATACTGAGCCGAGTTTCATTTGATAGTGCTTTAAAAACTTCAATCTTATCCATACGTTTATTATATCTATCTTTCGCGATATGTCAATGCTTATAAGCAAAAAAAACGACTGATAGAGAAATATATTTACTCTATCAACCGCCACATCAGAGCCATACAATGCCATCGCTGATGAGATTTTCCGGCTCCGCGACCAAAAAGAAAAGTCCGAGGTCGATAGTTATCACCGGGAAGAAGCCATGAACCGGATCAAGGAGCTGCAGGACTTCATCGGTAGTCAGCAATCCGAAATCACCGAATTCGACGAAAGCCTCGTCCGAAAGCTGATCCAGCAGATCACCGTTTACGACGACCACCTTGCCGTCCGGTTCAAATCAGGGCTTGAGATCGACATCAACGAATAAGAGCAGGTGCTCCGATCATGGAGTGTCTGCCCAATTTAACATATGTTCATTACATATTTATTTTGCGGTCTTTATTGCACCTTCAGGGATGAATTCAATCTTAAGTCTCATGCCAAGACCATGTGCCAGCCGTTTTACCATTCCAAGAGAGGGATTTCTGGTTCCATTTTCAATGCGGCTGATATCCGCCTGTGTGATTCCCGTCCTTTCAGACAATTCTTTCTGCGTTAACCCTTCTTTATTCCTCGCATCAATCATCGCCTGGATAATATCGTATTCCGGCTGGAGAGCCTCATATTCTGCTTTCACATCTGGGTTCTCCAGCGCTTTTCGCTTGTAATCATTGTAGCTACTCATCGTCCGAATCTCCTTTCGTAATCCGTTTTGTATTTCCTTGCCAGCTCGATAGCTGCGGGAGGCGTCTTCTGCGTCTTTTTTACGAAACCGTTTGTCAGAATCGCTCTCTTTTCTATAAAGAAAAAATAGAGAACCCGCGTAATGTCAGAACCTTGTTTCGTTCTTAACTCAAATATTCCATCTCCAATTGGCCTTGAATATGGCAGCTTGAGTGCCGGCCCATTTTGCTCCAAGAGGTCAATTGTTCTGAACACTTTTGCTTTCATTTTGGGTTCTAAGGAATCCAGAAACTCTTGCACCGGCGTGCTCCCGTCTTCCGTATCATAAAACTCAATCTCAAACATTTCCGTCTACCCTTGTTTTTCTTCATTATATGTCGTATAAGACATATTGTCAATGGACCATTGCATACGAATAAATATCCCCCGGCATAGCCGGGGGTTTTATATTTACGGCCTTATAAGGCCTCTGCTTACCAGCTGCGCTTAAAAGCGCTTGTCGGTCCGTCATACGCTTACTATTTCCGGCTACCCGTAAACGGGTCTGTCATATCCAGTACCAACTGTTCCGACATGTAATCTTCCTTCAGCTGGTTCTGAATGTATTCCGTTATTTTCTTTTCGTTCTTGCCTACCGTACTTACATAGTACCCTCGACACCAAAAGCTTCGATTTTTATATTTGTACTTCATATTCCCCCATTTCTCGTAAATCATCAAACTGCTCTTCCCCTTCAAAAAGCCCATAAAATTAGACACGCTAATCTTTGGCGGTATCTCAACTAAAATATGGATGTGGTCAGGACAGGCCTCGGCTTCTAACAAGTTCACCTGTTTCCACAGACACAGTTCCCTTAAGATTTGACCAATCTCGTACTGCTTCTGACCATAAAAGACCTTTTTTCTGTATTTAGGGGCAAATACAATATGATATTTACACTCCCATTTTGTATGTGATAAACTATGTACATCGTGATCTTTCATTACGATATACCTCCTTTGTCGTATTGGTTGCAGTTGACGGACCGCAACTTCATACTTCAAGGGAGGTTTATTAAATCCTTTAAAGACTTATCGCTAAAGCTTTATCGAACCCCTGGTCTAACTAGGGGTTTTCTATATACAAGAAAGGCAAGACCATTTTGTCGGTCTTGCCCTTTTCAGATGGAGCTGCACTGCTCGGCGCGGCTTTTATTCTTCTGTTTTCTTCGCCTTCCCGGCATTCTCTTTCTCTAGAAGATCGGCTCTGACAAGTTTCGTGCAACACTCAACGTGCGATGTCATAGGAAACATATCTACGGGCTGGACGTTTTTAGCTTTGTAGCCGAGTATTTCGAGGATGGCGAGGTCACGGGCGAGGCTGGCGGGGTTGCAGGAGACGTAGACGATGCGCTCGGGGTGCATATTGGCAAACGTCTTGAGGACGGTCTCGGTGCAGCCGGCGCGCGGCGGGTCGACGACGACGACATCGGCGCGCACGCCCTGTTTGTAGAGGCGCGGCATGACTTCTGTCGCATCGCCGACGATAAACTCGGCGTTGCGGACGTTGTTGTCGCGCGCGTTCTTCTGGGCGTCGAGGATGGCCGGCTTGACGATCTCGATGCCGTAGACTTCGCGGGCCTTCTGCGCGAGGAACAGCGTGATGGTGCCGGTGCCGCAGTAGGCATCGATGACAGTCTCCTCGCCCTTGAGGTTCGCGAATTCCAGGGCCTTGTTGTAGAGGACTTCCGCCTGCTTCGTATTGACCTGGAAGAAGGAGCGCGGCGAGATGTGGAAGGTCAGGCGGCCGATGCGGTCGAGGATGGTCGGCTTGCCCCAGAGCAGTTTCGTCTCGCGGCCCATGATGACGTTGTTGCGATACGTCTGGATGTTCTGGTGGATGCTGACGACATGCGGCAGGCGCTTGCGCAGGGCCTTGACGAACTCTTTCTCACGCGGCAGCTGCTTCGTGGCCGTAACGATGACGATCATGAGATCGCCCTTCTCGCCGACGCGGCCGACGACATGGCGCAGGACGCCGGTGTGGCGGTCTTCGTCGTAGACGGGAATGCGCAGTTCTGTGATGATATCGCGCACGGCGTTGACGATCTCGTTGTTGCCTTCCTTTTGGATGCGGCAGTCGCGCGTGTCGATGATATCATGGCTGCCCTGCGCGAAGCATCCGATGACAGTCCTGCCCTTGATGCGGCCAATCGGGAACTGCATCTTGTTGCGGTAGTTCCAAGGGCTCTCGGCACCGATGGTCGGCTCGACGAAGAGATCCTTCTGGCCGCCGATGCGCGTGACGGCGTCTATGACCTGCTGACGCTTTGCCTTGAGCTGAGCCATGTAGTCGAGGTGCTGGAGCTGGCAGCCGCCGCACTGCTCGTAGATTGGACAGGCCGGCGCGCGGCGGTCACGGCTCGCACGCAGAACCTTGAGGAGGTGACCCTTGGCATACGTTTTCTTGACTTCGTCAATGGCGGCCTGAACGGACTCACCCGGCAGGGCTCCCGGCACAAAGACCGTGAAGTCTTCGTATCGCCCTACCCCTTCGCCGCTCGTGCCGAGCGTGCGGATCTCGATCTCATATGATTTTCCTTTTTCGACGGGAACTTTATGCTTCATGATATTATCCTTTTGCAAATGTCAGTTTCTCGAATAGTTCCTCAGGCTTTGCGAGGATGACCTTGGCGCCGTGCTCGAGGAGCTCTGTTTCGGGACGGAATCCCCAGAGCACGCCGACAGGCAGGAAGCCGGCATTGACGGCCGTATCCATATCGACGCTCGTATCGCCGAAGTAGGCGACCTCTTCAGGCTTTACGCCGTATTCCTTGGCCATCATGAGGACTTTTGTCGGGTCCGGCTTGATGGGCAGGCCCGGACGGTCGCCCATGACGGTCGTGAACGTTCCTGCGGGGAACATGCCACCGATGATCTCGTCGGCCGCCTGCTGATGCTTGTTGGTGCAGATGCCCATCGGGATGCCCTTGGCCTTGAGCGCGTCGAGCATCGCCTGGATGCCCGGGAACGGCCCCGTGTGATCGCGGTGATGTTCGTAGATGACCTGATAGCGATTCATCGCCTCGATGACAAAGGCTTCGTCGGCTGCCTTCTCCTTCGGCAGGGTGCGCTCGATGAGCTTCTTGGAGCCGTTGCCGAGGTAATAACGGTATTCATCAAGAGGATGCGTCGGGAATCCGTAGGACTCGAGCATCTCGTTGACACTGATGGTCAGGTCTTCGAGCGTGTCGACGAGCGTACCGTCGAGGTCGAAGATGGCTGCTCTGTACTGCATGGTAGTTCTCCTCTCTTTATCAAAAGCCTTCCCAAATTGAGAGAAGATATCCTGCCAGCGAAGAGATTGCAACCTGCTGTCAACCTCATCCGCCCCTGCAGGACACCTTTCCCAGAGGGGAAGGCTTTCATTGGTTCTTATGAATCAGCCATACCGATAAATCAGTCAGCGAGTTTCTCGGCAAGCATCTTATTGACCATCTGCGGGTTGGCTTTACCGCGCGTGGCCTTCATGACCTGACCGACGAGGGCACCGATGGCTTTCTTCTTGCCGCCCTTGTACTCTTCGACAGCTTTCGGGTTCGCCGCGATGGCTGCGTCTACGGCTGCCTCGATGGCACCTGTGTCCGTGATCTGGACGAGACCCTTATCCTTGACGATTTTTTCCGGATCATCCTCGTTCGTCCACATCTCCTTGAATACCTTCTTGGCAATTTTGCCGGAAATCGTGTCCTTCATGATGAGGCCAATCATTTTGCCGAGACGCTCCGCGCTGACCGGGGACTTGGCGATGTCGATACCGTCCTCGTTGAGGTTCTTAGCGAGGTCGCCCATGATCCAGTTGGCCGCGAGCTTCGAGTCAGCGCCTGTCGCGACGACGGCGTCGAAGTACTCGGCCATAGCGCGCGAGCTTGTAATGATGCCGGCATCGTAGTCAGAGAGGCCGTACTCCTTCTCGAGGCGGGCGCGGCGAGCATCCGGCAACTCCGGCAGCTCGCTGCGGTACTTCTCAATGGTCTCCTCGCTCGTGACAATTGGCGGCAGGTCCGGCTCCGGCATGTAGCGGTAGTCGTGCGCGTTCTCCTTGCTGCGCATCGAAAGCGTGATGCCGCGGGCCGGATCAAAGGTGCGGGTTTCCTGTACGATATGGCCACCGTCTTCGAGCACTTCCTCCTGACGATCAATCTCGTAATTGATGGCGTCTTCGAGGTTCTTGAAGGAGTTGATGTTCTTCATCTCCGTGCGGGTGCCGAGTTCTTTGGAACCAACCGGACGCAGGGAAACGTTGATATCGGCACGCAAGTTGCCTTCCTCCATGCGGCAATTGGAGACGTCGATATATTCCATGATGGATTTGATTTTTTCCATATAAGAGCGGGCTTCTTCCGCCGATCTCATATCTGGTTCGGAGACGATTTCGAGAAGCGGCACGCCGGTACGGTTGTAGTCGACGTTCGAGGAGGAAGAATCCTTGATGGTCGTGCCCGAATGAACGAGCTTGCCGGCATCCTCCTCCATATGGATGCGCGTAAGACGGATGCGCTTCTTCTTGCCCCCTGCATCGATATCTACCCAGCCATGCTCAGCAATGGGCAGATCATACTGGGACGTCTGCCAGTTTTTCGGCAGATCCGGATAGTAGTAATTCTTGCGGTCAAACTTGCTGTATTTGTTGATTTCGCAGTTCGTAGCCAGACCGGCTTTGATGCCAAACTCGACAACGCGCTTGTTGACCGTCGGCAGTACGCCTGGCATGCCAAGGCATACCGGACAGACATGCGTGTTCTGTTCTGCGCCAAAGGCCGTGGCACAGCCGCAAAAGATTTTCGTTTTAGTTTTCAGTTCACAGTGTATTTCAAGACCGATTACGGCTTCGTATTTCATCAGTTGTTACCTCCCAGCTTTGCCATCTCATCGTGGTAGTTCTGGCTCTGCTCATACGTGTAGGCAGCACGGAGGATGGTTTCCTCATCGAGTGCCTTGCCGATGATCTGCAGCCCGATTGGCATGCCGGATGAACTGTAACCGCAGGGAATCGACATGCCCGGCAGACCGGCAAGATTCAAAGGAACCGTACAGGCATCCTGCAGGTACATCTGCAGCGGATCAGAAATCATCTCGCCGATCTTGAAAGCCGGCGTCGGCGCCGTCGGCGCCATGATGACATCGACTTTCTTAAACGCCTTATTGTAGTCCTGCTGTACCAGCGTGCGGACCTTCATGGCCTTGAGGTAGTAGGCATCGTAGTAACCTGCCGACAGCGCATAGTTGCCGATGACGATACGGCGTTTAACCTCTTCGCCGAATTTTTCCGTACGGGTATTGGTCATCATCGCTACCAAATCTTCTCCTTCTACGCGCTCACCATAGCTTACGCCATCGTAACGCTGGAGGTTCGTAGCGGCCTCAGCCGGAGCAATCAGATAGTACGCCGAAATGGCATACTTCGTATGGGGCAGGGAGATGTCAACGATTTCGGCACCGAGCTCTTTGTACTTCTCGATAGCCGCGCGAACGGTCTTTTCGACTTCCGGGTCCATGCCATCGACAAAGTATTCCTTCGGCAGGCCGATTTTCAGGCCTTTGACATCTTCCACCAGAGCCTTGGTGAAATCCGGGACTTCCGCCTCGCTGGAGGTGGAGTCCATTTCATCGTGACCGCAGATGATATTGAGGATGTTCGCACAGTCCGTAACATCGCGGGCCAAAGGGCCGATCTGGTCCAGCGACGATGCATAGGCGACAAGGCCATAGCGGGAAACACGTCCATAGGTCGGTTTCATTCCCACAACGCCGCAGAATGAGGCCGGCTGGCGAATCGACCCGCCCGTATCGGAGCCGAGTGCCCAGATGGAAGTACCAGCAGCCACCGATGCCGCACTGCCGCCTGAGGAGCCGCCCGGTACGCAGTCCGTATTCCATGGATTGCAGGTCGGATGGTATGCGGAGTTTTCCGTCGAACCACCCATGGCAAACTCATCCATGTTGGCCTTGCCGAGGATGACCGGATTCTGCGCCTTGATTTTCGTCATGACTGTCGCATCATAAGGCGGCACGAAATGTTCAAGGATCTTGGATGCACAGGTCGTTTTGATCCCCTTGGTGCAGATATTGTCCTTGATAGCGCCCGGGATACCTTCGAGGAAGGAAATCGTTTCGCCCTTGGCAATCTTTTCATCGACAGCCTTGGCCTGAGCCAGTGCCTCATCGCGCGTAATGGTCAGATATGCCTTGACGTCGCCCTCGACTTCATCGATGCGCTTTAACACATCTTCCGTCAGCGCTACGGCTGTAATCTCTTTATTGACGAGCATGTCATGGAGGACATGCGCCGGTTTCTCGTATAATCTCACGTTTGTTCCTCCCCTGCTTAGTCCTCGAGTACCTTCGGTACCTTGAAATAGCCGTCTTCTTTGAGCGGTGCATTGGCAAGAGCAGCCTCGCGGCCGAGGGACTCTTTGACTACGTCCTCACGGAATACGTTCTGCATCGGCAGGGCATAAGTGGTCGGCTTGACATCCGTCGTGTCGAGTGCCGACAAATTGTCCATATACGTCAGGATCTTATCGAGCTGGCCCAGATACTTTTCCTCCTGATCCTCGGCAATCGCGAGACGGGAAAGAACCGCTACATTCTGTAAATCCTCTTTGGTTACTTTCATTTTATCACCATCCATAGATGTACTCGTATCATAAAACATACCATTTTATTATAGCACAAAAGACCTATTGCTCAAAGCATGGTTATCGGATCAATGTCGATCGCCACATCTGCGCGCAAGTGCAGATTCTGCTCACGCAAAAATACCTGAACCGCCTGAAGATCCGCTGTTTTGATCAGCACGACATAGCGATAAGTTCCGCGTAGGCAGACAATGACGGCCGGCGAAGGTCCGATGATCTGCTGGTTTCGCTCCCCGAAAAAATGAGTTTGAAAGAGGCGGACAAAAGCAGCTGCCTGTCTGTTCGCCTCTGCCTCTGCTTCATTTTGAAAGAGCAGTTTTACCAAACGGCTGTATGGCGGGTAAAAAAGCTGACGGCGAAGAGCCAGTTCTTGTCGAAAAAAGCCTTCATAATCCTGTGCCATACCACAGGTCACAGCATAATGTTCAGGGTTATAGGTCTGTATGACAACGCGGCCCTGTTCCGTATGACGGCCAGCCCGCCCGGCTGTTTGTGTAATCAGCATGAAGCATCGCTCCGCAGCACGAAAATCCGGCATATTGAGACTGGAATCCGCACTAATCACACCTACTGCGGTAACGTTTGGAATATCGTGTCCTTTCGCCACCATTTGTGTGCCGAGCAGGATGTCATATTCGCCGCGACGAAAGCGCTCAAGAATATCCTGATGAGAAAATTTTGACGTGGTTGTATCCCGATCCATACGGATAACCCGGGCTGACGGAACCAGCTGATGAAGCTCCTGCTCCAGTTTCTCTGTACCGGAACCGAAATACTTAATGTATCGGCTGCCGCATTTCGGACATACCTGCGGTATCTCTTCCGTAACATCACAATGATGACAAGCCAGCCAACCTGACTTTCCCGCCCTTCCCTGATGGTAGACGAGCGGCAAGCCGCATAGTTTGCATTTGATGACAGCACCGCAGGAACGGCACAGAACAAACGTGGAAAATCCTCTCCGGTTCAGCATAATAATGGCCTGCTGTCCCTTTTCGATCGTCGTTTCAATCAAATGCTGCAGATCTGCCGATAAGATATGACGATTTCCACGGCGCAGTTCCTGACGCATATCTACACATTTTACTCGCGGCAGCGGCATATTGCCAATGCGATGCGACATTTCCAGCAGCGTAAATTCACCATGCACAGCCCGATAGTATGATTCCAGCGACGGCGTCGCACTGCCGAACAGCAGCACTGCCTGATGGATATGTGCAAGCGCCTCGGCCACCACACGTGCATGGTAGCGCGGAGACTCATCCTGCTTATACGACATATCCTGTTCCTCATCCATGATGATAAGGCCGATATCCTCCGCAGGCGTAAATAGTGCTGAGCGCGCTCCAATGATGATCCCTGCTTCGCTGCGCCGTATGCGGAGAATGGCATCATTGCGCTCCGAAAGCGAGAGTCTGCTGTGCATAACGACGATATCCTGAGAAAAATACGCCTTGAACGCCAGAACAACCTGCCCCGTCAGGGCAATCTCCGGCACCAGCACAATCACCTGACGCCCCAATGCGCGCACCTGCTTAGCCAGCTCGATATAGACCTGTGTTTTCCCGCTCCCCGTTACTCCTTTCAACAAAAATCCATGATATTGATGCAATGCAAAAAACGAGACAACCGCATCGACCGCTTTTTTTTGCTCCGCTGTAAGCGTCACATCCGGACGGGCTTTACGAACCTCGCGATAACTGTCTCTCAAGATTCGCCGCTGCTGAATCCGAACCAATCCCGCTTCTTCCAAATGATGAATCGTTGGCCGGGAAATTTTCTGTGCCTTCAGCTGATCCATCGTCATCGCTTTATCCGGCGCCGCGGATAACAGGCAGAGCAGATGCCTCTGTGCTTTGCGGCGTGCATAAGAGCTCAAAAGATCTTCTGTAACCTCAGTCTGAAGCTGCACCGACTTGACGTATTGGGCCCGATCCCGTTTTTCTGCCAGATACTCCTTGGTCAATATGTGATACTGAACCAGCTTCTCAAGAATATCCGTCAGCTGTTCTTTCCACTGCGGCAGATCCCGGCCGATTTCCCTCTTTTTTCGCGGCCCGCCCTTGAGCAGATAAAAGAATACGTCCCCGTACATCGCCATCTTCAGTAAAACATGGTGCTCTTCCTCCGGATTTGCCCGATAGAGCACTTCAATGTGTATCCCGCTTTTACCGGGCATAAAAAGGCGCATCATCTCCGCCAAGGAACAAAGATAGAACGAGGCCAGCCATTGCGCTGTCCGAATCATACGAGGAGAAAACCAGGCTTCGTCATCCACCGCAGACTGAATCTCTTTTAGCGAAATCTTTAATCTATCCCCGGCGTTCCGCTCCTCCACGCTCAGCACAAAGCCTTCCACTTTGCGTCCGCCAAATGGAACAAAAACGCGCCAGCCGGCCCGAATAAAAGACAAGCCGTCTGGCACAAGATAGGTATAAGACTTCGCAATACGCTTTACCGGAATATTTACGAAAATTTCTGCCGTCAACATTCTGCTGTATTCCCTCCGGTTTTTCTGTAATCTGCTTCTATTATACACGAAGGGATATGCGAAAAAAAGTCCGCATCAAAGGTCCGGATTTCTTCCTACATCGTTGCGCAGCTGCACAGCCTCGGCAATATGTCGGCCAGCAATCTGCTCCGCACCGTCCAGATCCGCAATAGTCTGCGCTACTTTAATAATGCGGTCATACGAACGCGCGGAAAGCATTAGGCGCTGAAATACCTGAGCCAGCAGGGATTTTGCTTCCTGATTCATCTGGCATTTCCAACAGATCATCGCGTGGCTCATCTGAGCATTGCAGAACAGTCCATATTCTTTCAGCCGATCCCGCTGAATCTCACGCGCCGCTTCCACACGACCGCGTATGACTGCAGAAGTTTCAGCCCGCTGCTCTGATGCCATCTCCTGATATTTTACCCGCTGCACGCGAATATGAATATCCATGCGATCAAGCAGCGGCCCGGAAATCCGACGGGTATACCGTTTGATCTCCCCCGGCGTACACTCACACGGATGATCCGGATCGCCAAAATATCCGCATGGACACGGATTCATCGATCCGATAAGCATAAAACTGGAAGGAAACGTCAATGTCGCATGAATGCGGGACACAGTGATCTTCCGATCTTCCAGCGGTTCTCTTAAAACCTCCAGCGTTTTTTTGCTAAATTCCGGCAATTCATCCAAGAACAATACGCCATGATGGGCCAGCGTGACCTCGCCGGGACGTGGAATCGTACCGCCTCCGATCATCGCCGTCATAGAACTCGTATGATGCGGACTCCGATAAGGCCGCTGGGTCACTAAACCGCCGTGGCGCGGAACCAGTCCTGCTATACTGTATATTTTCGTGACCTCCAACGCTTCTTCCTGAGATAATGCGGGAAGAATGGTGCTGACACGGCGGGCAAGCATGGTCTTTCCCGAACCAGGAACACCGACCATTAAGACGTTGTGACCGCCAGCCGCAGCAATTTCCAATGCCCGTTTTGCCTGAAACTGCCCCTGAACATCCGAAAAATCATCCGTCAGCATTTCGTTATAACCGGAACGCGGCGCCGGTACAGCGGGAGAAAGTTCCGTTTCACCACGCAAAAAACACACCAACTGATGAAGATCATCCAGCGCATAGATATGAAGCCCGTCCACCAGCAACGCTTCATCGGCATTGTCTTTGGCCACAAAAAAATCGGCAAAGCCCTCCTTTTTTGCCTGAATCGCCATGGGCAGAACGCCTCGGATCGGGCGGCATTCGCCCTCCAGAGAGAGTTCGGCCGCAAACAAACTTTTTCGGATTCGTTCCGCCGGAACTATACCATAAGAAGCCAGAAGACCAATGGCAATGGGAAGATCCAATCCGGAACTGTCTTTGCGTATATCAGCAGGTGCCAGATTGACTGTCACCTTTTCCTGACGCAGACGGAGACCGGTATTTCGAATTGCCGTGCGCACTCTTTCCTTGGATTCCCGGACTGCCGTATCGGGCAGTCCCACCAGATCAAAGGCCGGCAGTCCGGAAGATGCATCCACCTCCACATCAATAATCAAGCCATCTACACCCAAGGTCGCTGCTCCATACGTTCTTGCAAACATGACTCTGCTCCCATCTGTTTCACGATTTACGATTCAGACATTATACTTCAAAAGCACCCGGCAGATGATGAATACGCCATCTGCCATCCGAACACGCATAAACCTCTATGACGTCAAAACGACAGAGACACCGATCCTCAAGATGCCTCTGCCGTAAAAACCACCGTGCAGTCTGAATAATCTTTTGTTGTTTATAGAACGTGACCGATTGCGCAGGCGTACCGCACCGCATTCCTCTGCGCGTCTTGACTTCAACGAATACAAGCGTGTCTTGAAAGGATGCCACAATATCGATTTCACCGACAGCGGTTCGGAAGTTCCGTTCACAAATGCGGTATCCATGCCGCATCAGATACTCTGCCGCCGCCTGTTCTCCCTGATCGCCAAGAATTTTATGGTTCATAATCGACGCTTCCCGCTTTCCCGGACTTCATATGAAGCCCGCGCAAATGGTTTCCTTTTTTCTGATCCACCCGATAGACATAAGCCAGAACTTCTGCAACGGTTCGATAAAGTTCCGCTGGAATCTCCCGATCAATTTCCAATGCCATCAGCATGTTGACCAACGTCTTATTCTGGTAAACCGGTATGGTATTCTTTTGCGCTGCAGCCAGAATATTTTCCGCCACATGACCCTGCCCCTTAGCCACCACTTTCGGAGCGGAATCACGCTCGGTGTCATATCTCAGCGCCACAGCCTTCTGTGTAGCACGCGGATCCGTTTCCGGATCTTCCTGCCATCCATGATTCTTTGTCATATCCTTATCACCTGCCGCCCGGTCCCTCATTCTTTTATTCTAATCGGTAAGTGTCCGTCTGTCAAGGACACTCATTGTTTATTCGCTCATTGTATTCGTTGGCCCTGCCATACCGGATGAACCAATTTTAAAATCATGCAGCTTCAGTGCGGAGAACTTCAGGGTTTCGCGCAGAGAACCGACCTCTTTCTGAAATGCTTCTGCATGATCCGGACTGGAAAAAAATACCCGGAGATCCAACTGATTCTCATCGTATATCCGGCAGGTCAGTTCTACTGCACCAATATAATCGGTCAGGACACAGAGCCGCAGCCAGGTCTCTTTTTTACATATCCCTGTATCAGGATCCGGCTGTTTTTCATCGTAAACATGGATATATGCCGGATAACTACAATCCTCAGTCATATACAGAGGCATCATAAAGTTCAGGGAACGCTGCCCCGGCGCCACAGCGTTTTCTCCTTCCATAGAGCTGCGCATGGAAAAAATAAACGTCGCAACATCTTTCGCTGCTTTTTTCAACTGGCGGTCGCTCATCCGTCGAACCGAAGCCATATCGCAAAGCTGCATAAAAGCCCAAAGGCGCGATAAATCCGGGAGATCATGCTGACGAGCTGCCTGCTGTACAGCTGCCGGCGTATTTTGCTCACAAAGATGTATCATCCGCTGAAATGCCTTGGCTTCCTTGCCGTTCATCACGGCCTCCGGGCTGGCGGCAAAGCGTTGAAGTGCCGCCGCTTCCTGCGGCTCAAGTTCCGCATGACGAAGCAAATACCGGGCAAAATCCTTCATTGACTCCATTGACTGCGGTGTGTTTT
Organism: Wylensekiella montiformis; assembly: GCF_009697385.1. GTDB lineage: Bacteria > Bacillota > Negativicutes > Selenomonadales > Selenomonadaceae > Selenomonas_A > Selenomonas_A montiformis. Next base: position 113,986 of record NZ_VUNL01000003.1, on the reverse strand, counting down.
CCCAAACCGGCCCTATTTGCTGCGCAGCCGGGCGGAGTCCATTCTGCTTGATCTCAGCGGCTTGCTGCCCTGCAACGTTTTTTTCTGCAGACAACGACGGGGAACCATCCCCGACACTTCGAAAGCCAGTCATCTGTTCTTCCTGACGGAGAGTAGCAGAAGAATCGCCGCCTATCCGCTGCATAGCAATATATTGCCCGGAACGTCCGATTTGACCCTGCTCTGTCCCCGAAGATACATTCATCATTTGACCAGAAAGGGCCGTCCCATTCCGCGCCAGCCGGCTGCCAGTTTTTTCCACTATGGACTGCTGAGTATCCCCCTCAACCGGCGCCCGCATATCCTTGGGAGCGGACTCCGATGCCGCGCTTCTGGACATCACACCAGCTTGATCCGGCAAAGCTGTTTTTTGCAGAGAATCTGCTGACTTTGCCATCTGCCCCTGCCGGTCTGCCATAGACGGAACATTCTCCTGTGCCAGCTGTCCGTAGCCTGATGCAGCAGACCGGTTGGTTCCCGCCGGAACCGCATTTCCCCCAGTCGTTTCCATCCCCTGCCGCGCGCCGGACGATAATAGCGTATCTGTAGCCATACTTCCTTTCTGCCGCTGTTGTACCGCTGCCGATAGGTCAGCAACGCCCCCTTCCTTTCCCGGATTGGGCAAAGAAAGAGATCCCCCTGTCCCATGGGGAAGATCGGCCGCGTTCCCGGATGAAACAGTTTTGGGGATAAACTCCTGAATCAACCGTGTGAATAATCTTGCAGCCTCCGATTGTTCTGTGCGGTCCGTCTGGTTCTGAAGAGCAGCCAGCATATTCTGAAGCCCCTGCGGGAGATCCTGTACGCTCTGACCATTCAAAAGGGCAAACGATGCTTTTAACAACAGCACTGGTTCAAGAACGGTACCATTCTCGTCGACAGCGATCTGCTTCAGGTTGGTCATCATCATCCGCAGAACATCACTGGCTCCTGCTTCCGTCCCCTGTTCTGCCAATATTCCCATTTGAGAAAGCATCCGGGAAAATGCCGTGAGCTGCTCCATGGAAAAACGCTGGCTTTCCATGCTACTGCCCAAGCCCTGTCCAATCGTTTCTTCCATGGAAAACGCCTGCTTCATAACATTCTGCACAAATTTCTGTATGTCCTGCGGCATCTGTTCCACCGCCTCAGCCTCATGGGAGGCAATGCCCGACAAAACCTCTGCCATATCGCGAATGGCATTCCGAATCGAGACCGCTGTTTTCGGACTAAATGACGATGCAGACTGTCCGTTATCTTCACGGCGGCTTACGCTCTCCGTACTTTCTGCAGACTGGGACCGGTCAACCGGACGAATTCCTATCTGCATAGACGTTTCCATTGGCATGTTACGCAACTCCTTTGCCTAATCCTGTTTGTGCAGTACAATCGAATCCCTTCTAATGCTCAGACATTTCCCCGCACCATGGAACGTATCGGTTCAAAAGAAACACGGTGTATCGGACACGGACCATATTTTTTGAGCGCCGCAATATGCTCCGCCGTACCATATCCTTTATGTCTGGCAAATCCATATTCAGGATATTCCTTATCGTATGCGTCCATCAGCCGGTCGCGTGTAACCTTCGCTAAAATCGATGCTGCAGCAATAGAAGCAGACCGGGCGTCTCCCTTGATGATCGATTGGGACGGCATCGGCAGATTGTCTAACGGAACGGCATCAATCAATACCTTGTCCGGTTCTGGCCGCAGAGAAAAAACAGCTTCATACATTCCATTGATCGTCGCTTGATAAATATTCACCCGGTCAATCGTCTGCGCATCAATGAGAGCAACGCCGACAGACAATGCCTTCTCCTGAATCCTGGCGTAAAGCTCCTCGCGTACCCCGGCAGATAATTTTTTCGAATCATTCAATTTCGGCAAATAAAGATCGTGTGGAAGGATTACCGCCGCCACGGCCACTGGTCCTGCCAAGGGTCCGCGGCCGGCTTCATCCACGCCAGCCACCGCATCGAATCCATCGGCCCACGCTCTGTGCTCCAACTCATACATTTTCGCCACACGGCTGCGATCCTGCTGCTCCCGTTCATAACGGCGCACCAGCCGGCCCGCAGCCTTGCGGGCATCCGACCGGCACGCCGCCAGAAAAGAGTCCTCCACTTTTCCCGATGCAAAAATCGCTTCTAATTCTTTTATCGTATATTTTGCAGAATCATTCACTGGCATGCTCTGATTCCCCCTTGCCTGTCGGAAAAGCCTCCCGATCCGAAGGGACTTCATCCAACGTGATCAATCCCAGTTTCCCCGCACGGAATTCATTGAGAACAATATTTTGCGCTTTATCCATATCAATCCGACCGCCCTTTACCAGACAGCCTCGTTTCCTGCCGATGCATTCCAAAAGCTCCAGCCCCCCCGCAGGAAGCTCCCCCTGCAAGCGGAACCGCTCACGAATGCGCTCCGGATAATCACGGCGCATGACATCCATCAGCAAAGCAGTAACCTGCTCACGATCGTAAATATCATCGTTAATCGCACCGGTAAAAGCCAGCTTCAGTCCTACGGCCGGATCCTCAAATTTCGGCCAGAGAATCCCCGGCGTATCCAGCAAATCCAAATTACTGCCGATCTTGATCCATTGCTTCGCCCGCGTAACGCCCGGTTTATCTGCAGTTTTCGCCCTTGCTGCACCTGCCAGACGATTAATCAATGACGATTTCCCCACATTTGGAATACCCAGTATCATACAGCGGGCTGCTCTTGCTCTCCCACCTTTGTTTACAAACTTCTCGGTCTGCGGCCTGGCCAGTTCTTCCGCTTCCCGAACCAGCTGTTTCATACCCCGTCCTTTGACCGAGTCCACAGAAACCGCACGAATTCCCCTATCCCGGAAATAAGCCAGCCATCGCTTTGTCGCGGCTGCGTCTGCTAAATCCGATTTATTCAATACAATCATGTGCGGTTTCTTCCCGATGATCTCTTTCAGCATAGGATTCGCACTGGAGGCCGGGATTCGTGCATCCAGCAGTTCAATGACTACATCGACCAGCTTCAGGTTTTCCTCAATCATGCGCTGTGCTTTTTTCATATGTCCCGGAAACCATTGTAATCTTGGCAGTTCCTTTATATTATCCTTTTCCGTCATTTATCCTCACTCCTGCAAAGCCTTGGCGTAACATGTTCGTCTTTCATTTTACCTTATTGTTCTGCGGCTGGCAATTACTGCCGTTTCTTTCCGGCAGTCTCTGTATGTTCTAAACCATTGCGCAGCCTTTTCAAAAAGAATGCATCGCCTGATAGTATTTCGGGTAACGGAAAAAGACGCCGCCCAAGGATACGGCGACGCCTTTTCTGTATTCATTGAAGAAAATCTGAATATCGAACTGGTCAGGAGAATCGTTCATCAATAACGCGCTTGGTTTTCTTTTCACTGCGCGGCAGCAGTCCCAGCTCCACCACTTTGACGATCGGAGTAAATCCGATACGGCTCTTGACACGGTGCGCCACTCGTCCCGCCATTTCCTGAAAGTCGACGGAACCGTTTGTCTCGACATAGATACGCATGGTATCTTTTCCGTCCAGATGCGAAATTCGGATCTGATACTCACTGGATAGCTCAGGAAAAGTCTGCAAAATCTCTTCGATCTGCTTAGGAAATACATTGACGCCCTTAATTTTCAGCATATCGTCACTTCGTCCTACCAAAGTATCTATACGCGGGAACCGGCTGCCGCATGGACAGGTTCCGGGAACAATGCGGGAAATATCATGCGTGCGGAAACGGATAAGCGGAGCGCCCTCCTTGACCAGCGTCGTGATAACAATCTCACCATATTCGCCGTCAGGAACAGATTTCCCCGTCTCCGGATCGATAATCTCCAAATAAATGTAATCGTCCCAATAATGCATCCCTGTATCATATTTGCAGCTGATGCCGATTCCCGGGCCATAAATCTCGGTCAAACCGTAAATATCATACAGCTCAATGCCCAGTTCTCTGGCAATACGCTCCCGCATCTTCTTTCCCCACCGTTCCGACCCGATGACGCCCTTTTTCAGGCAGATACGATCTTTGATGCCGCGTTTGCCGATCTCTTCCGCCAGCAGCAGCGCATAGGATGACGTTGCGGTCAATACCGTGGTCTTCATGTCCATCATGAACTGCAGCTGTTTATCCGTGTTTCCCGGCCCCATCGGCACGACCATTGCACCAAGTTTTTCAGCGCCGTTTTGAAAGCCGATTCCTGCTGTCCACAGTCCATAGCCGGGCGTAATCTGGATACGATCCCGATTGGTAATGCCGGCAAACTCATAACACCGCTTAAACATTTCTCCCCAATCGTCAACATCCTTCGCCGTATAGGGAATGATAACCGGCGTTCCCGTTGTTCCGGATGAGGAATGAATACGGACTATTTTTTCTTCCGGAACGGCCATAAGACCGAGCGGATAAGCATCCCGTAGATCCTGTTTCTCTGAAAACGGGAGCCGCAGAAAATCTTCCGTATTCTTTACTTCCGTAATTCCTGCTTCTTGCAATCTTTTTCCATAAAAGTTATGCGACGCAATCAGCCGCCTGACCTGTTGATTGACTTGTTCCAACTGCTCTTCGCGGATCTGCATGTCTATCTCTCCTTTTTTCGTCCATTCATAAACTGCGAACGAGTCCATTACCTATTATCGGCAAACGATAAAGCTTTTTCATTCATTTCCCAAAATTTCTCAGGCATCCGCTCATGGATAACCTCCAGCAAATCCTGACGGGAAAGTCCCAAATGACCGGTTTGCACCGCAGCCCCCAACAGAAGAACATTGAGTACCTTCGCCGACCCCAGTTCATTGGCTGCCCACGCACTGTCAACGACGGTCAGATGCTCCGTATGCTCCTTCAGGTAACTCATGACCGACGCAGTATCATATACAGAATCTCCGATCATCGCACTGACGGGGAAAATCGGATGGCTGCTGACGACAACCGTTCCTCCCTTTTTCAGAAAGGGAAGCTGACGAACCGCCTCGGCAGGCTCAAACCCTATAATGAGATCCGCCCTGCCTCGTCCGATCAGTGGTGAGAAACTTCCCGAACCCAGTTTCAGATGACTGAATACACTGCCGCCCCGCTGCGCCATACCAATCGTCTCTGCCGTCCGTACCATAATTCCCTTCTTCATAGCAGCCGCCGCAATCAGTTTCGAAGCAAGAATTGTCCCCTGGCCGCCTACACCGCACAGAATGATATTCGTACTCATAATTTCTGACCTCCCGAAATCGCATGAACCGGGCAAACGCTTTCGCAAAGTGTACAGCCGGTACAGAGCGACGACTCAATGAATGCTTTTTTGCCATGCAGGACCAACGCAGGGCATCCTAACTGACGAATGCACCTCTGACAGCCGATGCACTGATCCTCATCCACCCTTGACTTCGCAGCGGGTCGTGCCCGGACCACACAGGGCGATTGGAAGAGAATCGCCTTGACCCCCGGTTCCTCCGCCACCTCTCTGACGCGTTCTATCGCTTGCGGGAAATCAAACGGGTTCATGGTCACCACGGTCTGCAGTCCGATTGCCCGCAGAACTTTTCCTATGCTGACAGACTGCACCACTTCATCCCGTATCGTCCGTCCGGTTCCCGGATGCGGCTGGTGACCTGTCATTGCTGTCGTGGAATTATCCAGCACCACCAGCGTCATATCTGCCTGATTATAAAACGCATTGATGACCCCCGTTATGCCAGACGCGAAAAACGTAGAGTCTCCCACAAAAGCAAAGCACTTCACTTCCGGATCCATATGGAAAACACCCTGGGCAATGTTGATTCCCGCTCCCATGCAAAGACAAGTATCGCACATATCCAGCGGCGCTGCATTTCCCAATGTATAACAGCCGATATCTCCGCAATAAATGGTTTTCTTCCCCTTCATGGCTTCTTTTACAGCCAGGAAGGAGGCCCGATGCGGACAGCCGGCACAAAGTACCGGCGGCCGAACCGGAAGAGCCGGCATCTCCTCCTTTGGCTTCTCTTCCTCCGCAGCTCCTGTACGCTTCGCCAAAAAAGCACGCATCGCCTGTCCTACCGAATCCACCGTATTCTCTCCGGCAGATGGCATATCGCCGGTCAATTTTCCGCGAATTTTGACCGGTAAATGATATTTTCCGCATACAGCCAGCAAGGCGCGTTCAATGACAGGATCCAGTTCTTCCACGCACAGCACTTCATCCAATCCGTCAAGAAACGCCACGGCCATCTCCTCCGGAAACGGAAACGGTGTCGCTACGTGGAACAAACGAATCGGCTCATTCGCCGATAAATTCTCTTTCACATACATGCTGCTGATGCCGTTCGCGGCAATGCCGCGTTTGGTTCCTGCTCCGCCCGCAGCAGGAATCACCCGATTGCGCGAATAATGAGAAAGCACACCCGTCAATTTCTGATTGCGTTTTTCAATGGCAGCATGATTGCGCAGAGAAAGCTTCGGGAAAATCACCCAGCGGGAAGAATCCTTGACAAACCCCTCTCGTTCTGTACGGTCATATTCGTCCGGATCTTTGATCTGAAAGGAAGCATAAGCATGGTCGATACGCGTCGTCGGACGAAAAATGACCGGCGTTCCATAACGTTCGGAAAAATCAAACGCCTCCTGAATCATCTCATATGCTTCCTCTACCGAGGAAGGATCAAAGACCGGAATCTTGGCATACATTCCAAAGGTTCGCGTGTCCTGCTCTGTCTGGGAGGAAATCGGCCCGGGATCATCTGCCACAACGAGAACCATTCCGCCCTTTACCCCGATATAAGCGAGGCTCATCAATGGATCCGAAGCGACATTCAATCCTACCTGTTTCATCGTCACCAATGCTCTGGCACCGCTATAGGCTGCACCGGCTGCAACCTCCAAGCCTGCCTTTTCATTAACGGACCACTCCACATGGATATCCTCCGCGCCGCGTTTTGCCAAAGTCTCCAAAATCTCCGTTGACGGCGTACCCGGATAACCGGCAGCAAGGTTTACGCCAGCCGCCAGTGCTCCTAATGCAATCGCCTCATTGCCCATCAGGAATTCACTGTGCATTGTATGATTCCCCCTAAACTATACCAGAATATACCATCTTCTACGGACGCATGCATCCGTCATCGGACTTTACTGCATTAAATTGTAACATTGTAAAGGAATCCTGTCAAAAAGTCTGCCTTTGATCTTGTCGGAACACATCTCACCAGACCGTACCATCCAGATAATGTACAAAAAAGCTGCTGACCCGTTTTCTTTGACAGGTCAGCAGCTGAGAATCAACAGATCCCGACGCTATTTCTTTATCCAATAATTGATATGAAGAGTATCTCCCGGTCGAATGTCGCGTTGCAACAGCCAATCGTTAAGTTCTTTAATGCCCGACGTAAATTCGCGAATTTCGCGCGGGCCATAAGTGTTTCTGGCCATATACTCCCTTGCAACGCCATCCAGCGTATCTCCCTCTTTCACCTGATATACGGTTTCGATCAATTCATAATGTTTTTCGGCTGCTTCTCCCTGCAGACCAGCCAGTCCCACCAAGCATACAGCCATGAGAACGATACATGTCCTCTTCATTTTCTGTTCCTCCTGTACAGCCCGCCTATAATGGCAGACAACATGGAAATTCTTTGGAATTCCCCGGATTGTTTCTTGATTATAAAGCAAAATCCCCCCTATGACAATACTTTTTACAAAAAAATAATGCCAGATACAAAAGATTTTTCCACCCATGCCCCAAAACGCATTTTCTCCTGTTTTTACGCTGATCCAGGTATACTTCCCTCTGTTATTTTCTTCCGTCTTTTTCGATGTAATATATTTCTTACTAGAAAAATATGCTTTGTGATTGACAAGTTTACAAATTTCCTTTATCATAAAAAGCATCATACAAACGCATAGTTATTTTATATGTTTTAACTGTATTAAAAAAGGAGTATTTTGTTATGGCCAAGGAAAAGCACCCCTCCGAAACGACCCATAAACACCACCACGATTGCCATCACGTCCACGAGCACGCGGATTGGCACACTCATGATCATTCCCCCAGCCATCCGCATACGCACGGCGATGTACGAGACTATATGAACGCCGTTGCGGAATACCGGAAAACCTTCGCGTCCAAACAGGACGTACTTGACCATACGCCGGACCCGGCTGTCCGTGAAATGATGCTGCGCATGGAGCAAATCGGGTGCGATACGGTTTTCGACCGATTCGACCAGCAAAAGCCGCAATGTTCATTTGGCCTGGCCGGGGTCTGCTGCAAATTCTGCAATATGGGGCCCTGCAAAATCACGGCAAAAAGTCCGCGCGGCGTCTGCGGTGCCGATGCAGATCTCATTGTCGCCCGCAATCTGCTGCGCAGTGCTGCAGCAGGTGTAGCGCAGCATGGTGCACATGCCCGCGAAATTCTGCTTTCCCTGAAATTTATTGCACAAGGGCGGCTGAATCTCCCATTGCTCGGCGAGGAAAAGCTCCGTACCGTCTGCAAAGCATTTGGAATAGAGACCCGCGGGCAGAACAGCAAACGTCTTGCCGGCAAGCTGGCCGACGTCCTGTTGGCCGATCTCTCCCGCCCCACGCCGGACACTTATGAAACCATCAAAGCGCTTGCCCCTGCCGAACGTCAAAAAATATGGAAGGAACTGGATATTCTCCCGATCAGTGCCTATAACGAAGTATTCGATGCCTATCACCGCACGGGAGTCGGTACGGATGGAGACTGGCAAAGTATCATGAAGCAGTTTCTCCGCTGTGGACTGGCTTTTTGCTTCACCGGCGTAGTCGCTTCCAATATCGGTACAGACGTTATGTTTGGCACAGGACACCGCGCCACTTCCAAGGTAAATATAGGCGCATTGAAAAAGGGATACGTCAACATCGCCGTCCATGGACATCTCCCCACACTGGTCAGCGAAATCGTCCGGATCGGACATACCCGGGAATTTTTAGATCTGGCCAAAAAGCACGGTGCAAAGGGAATTCAGTTCTACGGAATATGCTGTTCCTGTCTGGCAGCCATGTACCGTTACGAAGGCGTCATTCCTCTTTCCAATGCAGTAGGCGCAGAACTCGTACTCGGTACCGGCGCACTGGATCTCTGGGTGGCTGATGTCCAGGATGTCTATCCAGCCATTATGGACGTAGCCCGCTGCTTCAAAACGACCGTGGTGACGACCAGCGATTCCGCGCGTTTGCCCGGCGCTGAGCACTACGCCTATGACCACCACCACAGCAATATAGAGGATACCGAAAAGCTGGCCCGCAAAATCGTAACCCGCGCAATTGAAAGCTTTGCTTCCCGCCGGGACGTCCCAGTATTCATTCCTGCCTATGAAGTCACCGCTGATATCGGGTTCACCGCCGAAAACATCGCCGAACAGTTTCCCGGCTACAAACCGTTGCTTTCTGCCTTGCAGTCCGGTCAGATCCGCGGCATAGTCAATATGGTCGGCTGCAGCAATCCCCGCGTCGTCTATGAACGAGCCGTCGTCGATGTCGCAGATGAGCTGCTCCGCCATAATATCCTGATCTTCACCAATGGATGCGCTTCCTTCCCGCTCTTAAAGCTCGGCTATTGCAGCAAAAAAGGCGCGGCCCGCGCCGGCAGTTCGCTGCGTCAATTCCTGACGGACAACGATCTGCCGCCGGTATGGCATATGGGCGAATGTGTCGATAATACACGTGCTTCTACTGTTTTTGGCGGTATCGCCGGAGCGGCCGGCATCGCCATCAAAGATATGCCTTATGCCTTTGCCAGCCCGGAATGGTCCAATGAGAAGGGACTGGACGCCTCGCTGGCCTTCCGCTTGTTCGGCATCGATTCTTACCACTGTGTAGAGCCCCCTGTGCAAGGCTCCGCCCATGTAGAAGACTTTTTAAAGAAAGGCACTGCGGCAACACTTGGTGCCGTCATGAAAGTAAATACCGATCCCAAAGCACTGGCCGCGCAAATCATAGCAGACATCGAAACGCAGCGCAAAAAACTTGGCTGGAAATAAAGGAATTCCAATCCAGCCACACAAAGAAAAACGTCATTTTGACGCTTTTCTTTTTCCTTAAAACATATTTTTCATCTATGTTAACAATATATAAAAAGAGGTATGCCGATGAAAAAAATAATTTTGATTTGTCTTCTTCTGGTCAGCACAGGCCTTCTGCTTGCGGGCTGCAGTGTGGAACCATCTGCTCCACGTGCAGCAGAAAACGGCACGCGGACAATCCGCATCGCTTATCTTCCGATCACGCATGCTCTGCCGCTGTTTACCGCAAAAGAGCTCGAAACATCCGACGGACCGGTGCGGATTGAGCTTATAAAATACGGATCCTGGCCGGAACTTATGGATGCTCTGAATACGGGCAAGGTCGACGGCGCCTCAGTACTCGTCGAACTTGCCGTCAAAGCGCGGGAGCAAGGAATCCCGATTCGGGCGGCTGCACTCGGACATAAAGACGGAAATGCCATCATTGTCGGAAACGATATTCACCGCGTTGAGGACCTGCGGGGAAAAATCTTTGCTATCCCTCATAAACAATCCTCTCATAAACTTCTGCTTGATGCACTCTTAGCCGAACATGGCATGACGGAACGGGATCTCACCGTTGTCGAAATGTCACCGCCGGAAATGCCGGCAGGACTTGCTCAGGGGCAGATTGCCGGCTACTGCGTCGCCGAACCGTTTGGCGCAAAATCCGTTGTCCTCGGCACCGGCAGTGTCTTATCCGATACCCGGGAACTCTGGCCGGACAGCGTCTGCTGCGCGCTCGTGTTCAATGGAGACTTCCTGAAAGGTAATCATGAACTGGCTCACGAAATGGTGCAGGAGTACAAACAAGCGGGGATATACCTCACCCAACATCCGGAAAAGCAGAAGGAAATCGCGCTGAAATATCTGAAAGCAAAAGGACGTATTTTAGATCTTTCCCTCCAATGGATTTCCTATGCCGATCTTGCTCTGACCAAACCGGCTTATGACGAACTGATCCGGCGCATGCAGGAAGAATCTCTGCTCCATACTGCGCCTTCATATGAGGAATTTGTCGATCCTTCCCTGTTGGAATGACGATGGATTTCCGGAAAGGTTGTGTATTATCATGAAGAATCTGATCCATATCTCCGGTGCATTCATTATCGTACTGGTCATCTGGCAGCTGACCGCCCTGACCGGCGGATGGAATGAGGCATTGTTTCCCACGCCTCTCCATACCATGTTGGGATTCGGCGAGCTTCTGCGCGACGGTGTCCTGGCTGCCGATATCACAGCCAGTCTGGGACGTTTTCTGATCGGTTATCTTGCTTCTGTCCTTCTGGCTATGGTGCTGGGCCTGATCCTCGGCTGGTACAAGGGAATCTGGGCTTTTTTGAATCCAATCGCACAAGTGCTCCGCCCGATCTCGCCCATGGCCTGGCTGCCATTCATCGTTCTGTTTTTCGGCATTGGCGAAATGCCCGCTCTTGTTATCATTTTTATCGCCGCTTTCTTTCCTGTTCTTCTGGCTACGGTCTCTGCCGTCGGAGATATAGATCCCGTCTATCTGAAAGTCGCCCGCAATTTTGGCATCCGTCAGCCCCATATTCTGACAAAGATCGTTTTTCCTGCCATTTTCCCCCGGATTGCTACAGGACTGCATCTCGCCCTTGGAACCGCCTGGGTTTTTCTGGTCGCCGGAGAAATGGTCGGCGCGCAATCCGGTTTGGGCTTCCTGATCATCGATGCGCGCAATAACCTTCGTGCGGATCTGCTTATAGCGGCCATCCTGACCATCGGCGTCCTGGGACTTCTGCTGGACAACATGGTTCGCCTGATTGAACAGCGTATTTATCGGCTCTGGGGCATGCATAAAAGGAGAATTTGATATGAGTTATATTGAAATCCACGATGTTTCCCGAACGTATCGTCAAAAAGATCAGGTCTTTCAGGCACTCAGCCACGTAGATCTGCAAATTGAACAGGGCGAATTCATCTGCCTGCTCGGCCCTTCCGGCTGCGGAAAAAGCACGCTGCTCAATATTCTCGCCGGTTTTGACCGGGTAACGGAAGGAACCGTATCCATAGGCGGAAAACCGATTACTGCCCCGACGATTCGCAATGTCACGATCTTTCAAAATTACGGGCTGCTCCCCTGGCGAACCGTGGAAAAGAATGTCGAACTGGGGCTGGAAAGCCTGCACATCCCCGCGGATAAGCGGCATGAAATCGCGGAACATTACTTAAAGCTCGTCGGACTACAGGATTTTCGCCATCATCATCCGGCGGAATTGTCCGGCGGCATGCAGCAGCGCGTAGCCATCGCCCGTGCTCTGGCTGTGGATCCGGACATCTTGTTTATGGATGAACCGTTTGCCGCACTCGATGCCCTGACGCGCATGAATCTGCAGGATGAGATTTCTTCGATCTGCCGCCAGCAGCACAAAACGATTATCTTCGTAACACACGATATCGACGAGTCCGTAGTATTAGCGGATCGCATCGTTATCATGACGCCAAATCCCGGCCATATCAAGGCCATCCTTCCCGTGGATCTCCACGGACAGCGCGATCGCACCAGTCCGGATTTCCTCCATGTCCGCGATCGTGTTTTCCAATCCTTCTCACTCAAGCCGGAAGACAAAACCGAGTATTACATCTGATATACGGCGGATATGATAAAAAGGAAAACCGGTTCATAGCGCGTTAGGAATCGGTTTTCTTTTTCTGCATACGAAGAGACGGAGTCACTCCACTGACTCCGTCTCTGTCTAAAAAAGATGTAAGGAAATGGGATACTGGAAACTGGGATAAGTTTCCAGAGAAGAGACCGATAGGTTCCGATGCAAACCGGTGGGATAGCCGGTTTCATTCCTATCGACGCCTTTAGTATATCATATTTATAAAGAAAAAAATACCCCCTTTTTCATTTTTCTATAAATTTTATTTTTCGCAACATTTTCGGATTTTCGTAAGGATTTTATGAACAATAGTAAATCGGTTTATAACTTTTCGTCAAACGGTAGAAATATACGACAGAAAACGATATAATAAGAAACAGACATCAGGATTACGGAGGCTTCATCATGCAAAAAATTGCAATTTATGGCAAAGGCGGCATTGGAAAATCGACAATGACCGCCAATCTTTCCGCAGCATTCGCTACGCTCGGCAAACGGGTTATACAAATCGGCTGTGATCCGAAAGCCGATTCAACCATCAACCTTCTAGGAGGACAGCCTCTGCAGTCCGTCATGGGCTATATGCGCAGCTATGATCGGGAACCAGATCGTCTGGAGGATATCGCCCGGACCGGATTTGGCGGCGTTTTGTGCATTGAAACCGGCGGGCCTACTCCGGGCCTCGGCTGTGCGGGACGCGGGATCATTGCCACATTCAACCTGCTGGACGACTTAAATTTGTTCGAAACATTCCGGCCGGATATCGTACTCTATGACGTACTGGGCGATGTGGTCTGCGGCGGCTTTGCCGCACCGATCCGTGAAGGATATGCCGAGGATGTTCTCATCGTAACCTCGGGCGAAAAAATGTCGCTTTACGCAGCCAACAACATCGCCAGTGCTGTGGAAAATTTTGCCGACCGCGGCTACGCAAAAGTGCGCGGAATCCTCTTTAACCGCCGCAATGTTCCCGACGAACAGAAAAAAGTCGATGCCTTTGCGCAGGCGCACGGACTTCCCATTCTTGCGGACATCCCGCGCAGCGATGCCATCAATCGCTGCGAAGAGCGCGGCATGACGGTGATCGAGGCCGATCCGGATCTGCCGATCAGCCAAAAATTTTTGCGGCTGGCCGTCTCTCTCGCTGCAGAACAGGAAATCGGATAAAAAAGGAACGGATGCCTGCTTGTAAGAGGCATCGTATTACGAAACAGAAAGAGATGTGACGGCGGCATGCAGGACAAAAAACACCCCCTCCCTTATTCATTGACGATAAAGGCGCTTTCTGACCTTGGCCCCGAACAGATTCCCACAGAACTGCGAACGGATACGCAACTGATCTACAATTCTCCGGCGGCACTTGACTTTAACTCTCCCGGCGCTCAGGGATTCGGCGTAAAACGCGCGGGACTGGCTGTTCCCGGCAGCATCATGATGCTGATCGCCCCCGGCTGCTGCGGGCGCAACACAAAAGCGCTGCAGGCTCCCGGCGGATACGGAACGCGCTTTGCGTATCTCATGCTGTCAGAAAATGATATTGTAACGGGAAAACATCTGAAAAAGATTCCGGAAGCAGCCGAGATATTCATTCACAGCCGGCCCACACCTCCTACGGTTCTCATGATCTGCATCACCTGCGTCGACGCCCTGCTCGGAACCGATATGGATCGGATATGCCGACAGATCGAAGACCGCACAGCGATTCCTGCCCGCCCTTGTTATATGTATGCCCTGACGCGGGAAAGCCGTCTCCCTCCCATGACCGCTGTCCGTCAGACTGTATACAGTCTGCTGAAGCCGCGGAAAAAACGCGCCAATCAGGCAAATCTTCTGGGTTATTTTTCACCGATCGCGCCGGACAGCGAGCTTTTTGCCCTCCTGCAAAAACTGGGGATTCGGCATATCGGCGAACTGGCATGCTGTAAAGACTTTTCGGATTACGAAAAATTATCGGCCGCGAATTTCAACCTGGTTCTAAACCCTGAAGCGCGTCATGCTGCGGACTGGTTTCGCAAGACCTTGAATATACCGGCGATTGAGCTGAAGCGCCTTTATGAAATCGATAAAATTGCACGGCAATATGAAGGATTTGCCCGCATCATCGGAGCAGAACTTCCGGCTATTCCTGACCGTCAGGAAGCAGAAACGGCACAGCACGAATTTTGTACAATGCATCCCTCTATTGCGATCGCCGTTGGCAGCCGCTTGAATGCCGATCCCTTCGAACTCGCTCTCGCACTTGTACGCGCCGGTCTTCATGTAAAGGAGATTTATGCCATCCCTCTGCCGTCCGATTTTTTCTATATCCGGCGCCTTGCCGACTGTTCACCGGATACGCGGCTCTATACCAATCTTTCCCCTTCTATGCTGAATGAACGGGAAAGCGATCATCCGGTAGATCTGGCCATTGGAGCAGATGCCTGCTACTATCATCCGCATGCCGCTCATGTTCTTTGGAACGAGGAAACACAGCCCTTCGGCTATCAAGCGGTATGCGGTTTATTCCGGTCTATGACGCAGACCATGAAAGCCCGGCACAGAGAGGAGAATGCACGATGAAAGGACTTCGTCTTTATCTGCCGCCCTTTGCACCGGATACATCCGGCGCCGCTTCCGTGCTTTATCCGCTTGGCGGCATGGTTATCATTGTGGATGCAGGAGGCTGTGCCGGAAACATCTGCGGATTTGACGAGCCACGATGGCAGCAAAACGGCAGCAGGAGCGCTGTATTCAGCGCCGGCCTGCGAGATATGGATGCAATTATGGGGCGGGATGACAAACTCATAGAAAAGATCCGTCAGGCTTGCCTTATGTTTGACCCCCGCTTCATTGCCTTGATCGGCACACCGGTTCCTGCTGTCATCGGAACCGATTACCACGCACTCACACGCATGATACAAAATGCAGTTCACCGGCCGGCTATCGCCATCGACAGCAACGGAACCCAAAAATATGATCAGGGCGGCGCAAAAGCGCTGCTGGCACTGAGCCGCATGTTCGCACCGAAAAAAGAGCGACAACGGCCCGCAAATGAATCACAAAACGGCAAGCAGGGAACGCTCGGTGTACTCGGTCTGACACCGCTCGATTTCACGGCAAAAGAGGCGCACCGCCTGATATCGATCCTTCATCGCCAAAGCTGGCAGGACATTCGCTGCTATGACCGGTTGGAGGATTTTCAGCAGGCCGGCCAATTCCGGAAAAATCTTGTCGTCTCTCCCATGGGGCTTCCTGCAGCCCGTTTTTTTGCTGCACAATTTGACATTCCCTATGAAGTCTCAATTCCTGCCGAATTTTTTGAGGAATCCGCTGCCCTCTCGTCTATCCCGTCAGACAGCAGGGTTCTGATCGTCCATCAGCAGATTTTTGCCAATTCTCTGCGCGGCTTTCTCCGGCAAAAGGGACATCAAGGGGCCATCTGCTGCGCCACGTTCTTCGAACAGGCAGACCAGCTTGCAGAAAAGGACGACCAGCTGTTGGAAGAAGAAGATTCCCTCTGTCAATTCCTTCAAACGGAACCCTTTGACTATCTGGCCGCTGACGAACTGATGCTCCGCGCCCTGCCGGACTTCCATGGACACTTCATCCCTCTGCCGCATTTTGCCGCGTCTGGCTCTCCTGCCACTGCCAAGATATCTGTTTAAACAAATGAGGTACTTTGTATGTCACGTTGGAATATCAAAATTTATGGAATCGTCCAGGGCGTCGGTTTTCGTCCGTTTGTCAGCCGTCTGGCCGTTTCCTGCCATATTTGCGGTACTGTATGCAATAAAGGTCCCTATGTTGAAATCGATGCAGAAGGTACAGAAGCCGACCTCGAAGAATTCCGGCAGAATCTCCGAAATAAGGCACCGGAACGCTCCAGCATCCTGAAAATGGATGTACAACAGCTGGAAAGCAACGAAAAAGAGCCGGTATTTGAACGATTTTCTATTATCGAAAGCGCCAGAGAGCAGGGAGATATTTTTGTTTCGCCGGATATCGCCACCTGTGATAAATGCCGTGAGGAACTGTTTGACCCGAAAAACCGCCGGTACCTCCATCCTTTCATCAACTGCACGGCCTGCGGTCCGCGTCTGACCATCCTTGACGCTATGCCCTATGACCGCGAACGCACCAGTATGAAGGAATTCCCTATGTGCCCTGAATGTCAGGAGGAATACACCACCCCTGATGACCGGCGCTATGATGCCCAGCCTGTCTGCTGCAACCACTGCGGCCCAGAGGTCTATCTTCTGGGCAAAGAAACCATCCGCCGGGATGAAGCAATAAAAACGGTACGCCGTGTTCTGGCCCAGGGAGGTATTGCGGCAATCAAGGGAATCGGCGGCTTTCATCTCTGCTGCGACGCAACGAACGAAAAAGCGGTTGCCCGGCTTCGCCGCCTCAAGCATCGTCCGGTCAAACCATTCGCTGTCATGATGCGGAATATCGAATCGGTCCATCGTTCCTGCCGGCTTGAACCCGGGCAGGAAGAAGTTCTAACCGGACATCAGAAGCCCATCCTGCTGCTGCGCAAAAATCAGGATGCGCCTCTGGCTCCGAGTATTGCCCCCGGCAATCCGAAAATCGGTGTCATGCTCCCCTATACGCCAATTCACATGCTTCTCTTTGACTATCCGGACGGCCTTTCGCTGCCAGACGCGCTCGTCATGACAAGCGGCAATCCGGCAGGAGCTCCGATCTGCCATAATGATCAGGAAGCACAGGAAGCCCTCGCTCCGCTGTGCGATGTCATCCTGTCTCACAACCGCCGCATCCGGCTGCGCGCAGACGACACCGTCATGGACTGGTTTGAAGGAAAACCATATATGATTCGCCGGAGCCGCGGTTTCGCTCCGCTCCCCTTTATCATCAGCCCCAAAATGGAAGGCCAGGTCCTCGGCATAGGCGGCGAGCTGAAAAACACGTTCTGCCTCAGCCGGAACGGATTATTCTATCCCTCTCCTTATATCGGTGATATGTCCGATCTGCGAACCATATCCGCACTAAAAGACTCGGTCCGCCTCATGGAGGCCCTTCTCGAAACACGGCCCGTTCTCGTTGGCTGCGACCTTCATCCCCGTTACAATACCACTGCGGCAGCCCGTGAGCTGGGGATGCCCCTTTTTCCAGTTCAACATCATTATGCACATATTTTGTCCTGTATGGCGGAAAATGATATCCATACCCCCGTTATCGGTGTTTCCTTTGACGGAACCGGATATGGCGGGGACGGAACCATCTGGGGCGGAGAGATCCTTGCCGCTTCCTGCCATACATTCCGGCGGCTTGGATCTATCGAGCCATTCCGTCAGGCAGGCGGCGACCGTTCCAGCAGGGAAGGATGGCGCATCGCACTCGCTCTGCTGTATGATCTGCGCGGAAAGGAAGAAGCGGAAAAAATCGCCGAAAAGCTTCAGCTGTGTAATCCGCACGAATTTTCCGCGATGAACTTTCTGCTTCATCATCAGATAAACACCGTGATATCGACGAGTGCCGGACGCCTTTTTGATGCCGTCAGCGCATTGCTCGGGATCCGCCGCCGTTCCACGTTTGAAGGAGAATCCGCCATGTCCCTTCAATTCGCAGCAGAAGAGTGGCTGGACAATCATGCGGAAGCGCCGCTCAAACTGCAAAATCCGGTCTTGCAGCAGCAAAAAGACCGGTTCCTTTTGCCGACCGGACAGCTCTTTTCCACTCTTACCACAAAGCGACTGGCTGGTGAGGACAGCCGCGCGCTGGCGTATCTCTTTCATATCGGCATCGCCCAGATGATCGTTTCTGCCTGCCGGGAAGCCCGGGAAAAAACCGGATTATCCACAGTCGCGCTTAGCGGCGGCGTTTTTCAAAATCTGCTGCTCTTGAAGGAAGCCAAACAACGTCTTGATCGCGCGGGATTCCGCGTTCTGCTGCACAGTCAGATTCCGCCCAATGACGGAGGACTTTGTCTGGGACAGGCAATGGCCGCGCTTTATCATCTCAGCGCAGCTCCATCATGACCTGCTTAAGTTTTTTATCATCATATCCCATCATTTTCAGGAAAGAAGGATTTCATTATGTGTGTAGGTTTGCCAGCAAAAGTAATCCGCGTCAAGGACGGCATGGCTGTCGTAGACGCCTCGGGAGCGCGCAGGGAAGTCTCTGCTGAACTGCTCGATTCGCTCGACCCCGGTGATTATGTCATGGTTCATGCCGGCATCGCCATCGCAAAAATCACGGATAATGACGAAGACGAAACCTCTTCCGTCATGGAGACATTATCATGAGTCCGCAGAAATCGATTCAAGGCAGAGCCCGTCAGATCATCACAAGTTACCACGGACCACGGCTGCGCATCATGGAAGTCTGCGGAACACATACGCATGAAATCTTCCGTCTTGGTCTGCGTCAGCTTCTTCCTCCCGACATCGATCTGATATCCGGGCCGGGCTGTCCGGTCTGCGTCACGCCAATCCGCTTCATTGATGAAGCCATCTATCTGGCCTGCTCCGAACACGTCACCATCTGCACCTTCGGCGACCTCGTGCGCGTTCCGGGAACCAATATGAATCTCGGAGAGGCACGGGCAAAAGGTGCAAAAGTCCAAGTCGTCTACACCCCGCTCGATGCCATCACCTACGCACAGGAGCATCCGGATGAACAGATTGTTTTTCTTTCCGTGGGATTCGAAACCACTACGCCAGCCTCCTGTCTGGCTGTCCGGCGGGCAAAAAACGCAGAGCTCAAAAATTTCATGCTGCTGACAGCGAACAAAACCATGGATGCCGCTTACCTCGCCATGGCAAAAAGCTGCGATGCCTACCTTTATCCCGGCCATGTCTGCGCCATCACGGGAACCCGGAAACTTCACATGCTGGCCAAGAAAAATGACATCTCCGGTGCTGTCGCCGGATTTACAGCCAATGAGCTTCTGACCGCACTGGCCGTCATCATAAAAAACGTTCAAAAAAAACGCCCCTTCCTGATCAACGCGTATCCACGCGTGGTTCGTGAAGAGGGAAATCCTGCTGCACAAAAACTGACAAGTACCTATATGCAGCCATGCGATGCTGAGTGGCGCGGGCTCGGCACGATGACGGGAAGCGGAATGAAGCTGCGTCCGGAATATGCCGCGTTTGACGCGCGTCGGCGCTTTTCCATCCCCGACCTGATCAGTCACGCCAATCCCGCCTGCCGATGCGGAGAGATTTTGCAGGGCAAGTGCCAGCCAACCGATTGTCCGCTCTACGGGAAAGTTTGTACCCCGGATCATCCGGTCGGTGCCTGCATGGTATCCCGGGAAGGAACCTGTTCCGCCTACTATCAATATTCCTCCGGTGCATCCTGCGATACATCGGAACTAAACACGAATCATGGAGGTAACGCTTATGTCTGATACCATTACTCTGGCTCATGGTGCCGGCGGACGCCAGACTGCCGACTTGATCGAATCCGTTTTCGCCCGCCACTTTCGCAACCCGGAATTTACTGCAGACGATGCAGCGATCCTTCCTCTCGGAAATACCCGCACGGCATTTACTACCGACGGGTTCATCGTTTCCCCATGGAAATTCCCCGGCGGAAATATCGGCAAACTCAGCATTTGCGGAACAGTCAACGACCTGTCCTGTATGGGAGCGCGGCCCAAATACCTTTCCTGCGCCTTCCAAATCGAAGAAGGATTCCCCCTTCATGCACTGGAGGAAATTGCAGCATCCATGGCGCAAACGGCCGCGGAAGCCGGCGTCCGCATTGTAGCAGGCGATACAAAGGTGGCAGGCCGCGGGCAGGTGGATCATATCTTCATCACCACCACAGGGATCGGTGAAGTACAGGAAGGTGCCTCCCCGGCCGGCCACAAGGCCAGACCGGGCGATGCCATCATCGTGACCGGCGATATCGGACGTCACGGCTGCACGATCCTGCTGGCCCGCAATGAGTTCGGCATTGATGCCGACCTGACCAGTGACTGCGCCCCGTTATGGGGAACCGTCGAACAGCTTCTGGATACGGTAAATGACCGCAGTGACCTTCATGTCATTCGCGACGCGACCCGCGGCGGTGTCGGAACCGTATTGTATGAAATCGCCGCTCAGAGCGGAACCGGCATGCGTCTTCATGCCGAAGCGATCCCAGTTCATCCCGCTGTCCGTGGAGTCTGCGGCATGCTCGGCCTCGAACCCCTTTATCTCGCCTGCGAAGGGCGCCTCGTCATTATCGCCCCACAGGATGCCGCTCCCGGCATTGTAAAGACATTACAGCAAGGCAAATATTCCACAAATGCTGCCGTCATCGGCGAAGTCACAGAAAATCATGCCGGTCAGGTCGTTCTGACTACCGAAATCGGCACGCAGACCATGCTTCCCGCCCCAGGTGGCGAACTCCTGCCGCGCATTTGCTGACAGGTCTGCTGCATTTTCGACAAAGGACGGATACCCCATGCTGAGAAAAATAAACGATCATCCCATCCGCTCTGTTCATTTGCTGCGTTCATCCGATCCCGACAATCTTTTCCCCCGCACGCTGGAATTCAGCCCTCCTGCCCGCGGCACCTGGAATATTGTTCATACCGGCATGCAGCTTCCGGAATCGCATCAGATTTATGTCTGTGCTTCAGGCTGCCTGCGCGGAGTCATTCTGACGGCAGCTGAAATGGGCTGCATGGACCGCTTCTCCACCATTGAGCTGTTGGAAAAGGATCTTCTGCGTACGGACAATGAAGCGCTCATTCTGCAGGGCGTCACGGATATTCTCAAAAATCTGACCAAACGCCCCCGGGCTGTGCTTCTGTTCACAGCCTGCTTCCATCATTTCATGGGCACGGATCTCCATTATATCTTCCACCAGCTCAGCCGGCGATTTCCTGAAATAGATTTTATCCCGTGCATCATGGATCCGATTCGGCAGACCAAAAGCATTACCCCGGAAGAACGCCTGCGCCGGGAAATCTATCGCCAATGGCGGCCGCTTCCGCTTCGTGCCAGGGCCTGCAACATCATCGGCAGCAATCTGCCTACCGATGACACCAGCGAGATTTTGACGCTGCTTCAAAAAAACGGCTGGACGCTCCGCGATATGACCACCTGCCGCAGCTATGATGATTTTCTCCAAATGGCAGAAGGCAGTCTGAATCTTTATATCAACCCCTTTGGACACCGGGCGGCACTGGATCTGCAAAAAAGATACGGACAGGATTTTCTGTTTTTGCCGCAGAGCTGGCGCTATAGCGAAATCACGGACCATTTGAACCGGCTTGCGGACAAGATGCAGGTCTCCCGTCCCGATTTTCGTCCGCGCATAGCGGAATGTGAACTGGCATTCGAAGCCCTGAAGCAGCTTATTGGTGATACCCCGATCGCCATAGACTGCACCTTTACATTCTGTCCGTTCAGTCTTGCCCGTCTGCTCGTTGAACACGGATTCCGTGTCCTGAAGATTTATTCGGATACCGTGCCGGCTGAAGATCGTGACAATTTTGAATGGCTGAAACGACATTACGGCTCCATAGAACTATGGTCAACGAAAAATCCGGACGGCAGACTGGCCCATGGAAATACAATGGGCCAGAAGATCCTGTGTCTCGGACAAAAAGCGGCCTGGTTCAACGGCAGTCCGTATTTCGTCAATCTGGTTGAAGGCGGCGGCCATTATGGCTTTGACGGCCTGCTCCGTCTCATCCACCTCATGAGTGCCGCTTTTCTTGTCCCCAAAAATCTTCCGGAGGTAATCCGCCGTAAAGGATGCGGAGGGTCTTGCTGCTTATGAAATATCATCAAAATGCTCATATTCTTTCCACCTATTCTGCAGACACCTTTGGCGTCTGTTCTGCGCTGTTCGAACTCGGCGGCATGATCGTCATGCACGACCCGTCCGGCTGCAATTCCACCTACACCACACACGATGAACCCCGCTGGTACGAGCAGGACAGTCTCATCTTCATCTCAGCCCTCAATGAGCAAGATGCCGTCCTCGGCCGCGATGATAAATTCGTACAGGATGTGATCGATTCTGCCATGCAGTTCCGGCCCCGGTTCATCTGCATCATCCCATCGCAGATTGCCTTTCTCATTGGGACGGACATGAAAGCGTTGGCACATATCATCGCGAACCGAACCGGAATTCCCTGCTTTACCTTGCCTACGAACAGTATGCATTACTATGAGCGGGGCATCTTTTACGCACTGGAATGGCTGGCCAAACAAGCCGTACAGCAGCATGTGCCGCTGCAGAAACCGGCCCGCAAAGGCACGCGTTCCCTAAACATCCTCGGCGTGACTCCGCTCGACTTTTCACCAGACAGCGTTTCTTCCCTCCGCCAATGGGCCTTAAACGCGGGTTTTACTTTGCAGTCCTGTTGGGCCGTCGGTGAATCACTGGATACCATCCTTTCCTCAACGAACGCCTGTGTCAATCTCGTGGTAAGCTATGGCGGACTTGGCGCTGCCCGGGTTTTACAGGAAGCGATCGGAATCCCCTATGTCATTGGCACCCCAATCGGCGCACTGCGTTCCCTGCTGGCCGAAGCACTGAAACGGAGCGCTGACGACCAGCACATACGCGCACCGTTTCTCAGCGGCCATCCAATAGAATTGCCCGTGCAGGCGATGACTGCGGGCACCGCGGACAATCCGGCCGCCCGACCGAACCAAATGAAAAAAAACGCACAGCTCCTTGTCGGCGAAAGCATCTGCACCCAATCCCTTGCCTTTGCGCTGGAACGGGAAGGGGCAGAACACTGGCAGACCATTGTACCAGTCGAAACCGAATCGTCTCTTCTCCTACCTGATACCATGCAGCTGACCGATGAAACCGATCTTCAGCCTGCATTCCGCGTGGCAGACAAAGTCCTTGCCGATCCGATGTACGAGCCGATCATCCCCACAAGATATGGCGTTTCCTTTATCCGTCTACCGCATGCTGGCTTCTCCGGGCGGCTATACCAAAAGGAAATTCCGGATCTCATCAGCACAAAGGGATTCCAGCATCTCCGGAAGAAAATAAAATAACGGCAAAGAAGCCGCCTCCGTAGAAAGAGGCGGCTTCTTTGCGGTGACAGCCGGCCGTGTTCATCGTTCGGACGATACCTTTTTGTCTATGCCGTCAAGCAGCTGTTTGATTTCTTTGTTTTCCGTCAGCTTATAGGCAATATCCAGAAAATAAGCGGCATGCGGATATTTTCTGGCAGCCAGCATCGACTTGCCATAACGCAGCGCCGTTTCTATGATTTCCATATCCGGCCCGATAGGAAAATGGTGCTTTTCCCCATAAGAACGCATCGCTCCAATCGAGGGGCGGCTGGCTTCGCCTTTTGTTTCTTCATAGATGTATTTGAGTTCCTGCTCAGCCTGAAACCGGCCTTCTGCCTCAGCAAAGGTCATGCTCATTAAATAGCAGCCGACCGCCTCATCCCACATCTGTTTCTCGCAAAAGTAAAAGCCGAGATTCCGATACGCGTGTGCAATCTCCCGTCGTTTATAGGCAATGGGAAAAATCTCTATCGTCTGTTTTTTAAAGGCTTCCCAATCTTTTTTTCGGCGAAAGACTTCGGCATGCTCGAAAGCAATATCCGCACTCATCGGATTCCAGTCCATCGCAACAGCCAACGCCTCCTCAGCCTCATCCAATGCGCCGTTCTCCAACAGCACGGACCCATACATGGCATAAAGGCGGTTGAACGGTTCCTCGATATCCACTATCGGCCGGATATCCGGATGACGGCTCTGAAACATGACCATCTCCATCAGGGTGTTAAAGTCATAATAATCCGCATTGCCATCCTGATAAAGATTGAGCTGTTCCATGCGATCGATTTCTTTTTTCAGGATTTTTGCCGCACCACCGGAATCTTTCTTCTCACAGGCATCCAGAGCCTGCTCAATTGCGGTACGAATCTCCCGTGTCAAAACCGTTTCTTTCATCATAACCTCCCGTTGAGCATTCATTATCTTGTCTATTGTAACACAGAAGGCATAAAATGCAAAAACGGCTGACCGTAGCTGGTCAGCCGTCCCGTCCAAAATCAGAATTGGAATTTTTTCAAAGAGCCCTGCAGTTCCTGTGCCAACCCGGAAAGGGAATCACTGGCAGAAGCAATCTCCGATGCCGATGCGGACTGTTCTTCCGAAACAGCCGATACATTCTGCATTTCATCGGATACCTTCATCCCCTGCGCATCAATATCACGAATGTGTTCTGTAATCGTTGCGGTTTCTTCAGCAACCTCCTGAATCGCCTTCGCCATATTGTCCACCTGACCGGATACTTCATCGACAAAATCGCGAATCTGATCAAACGTCGAGCGCAGATCCGCCACGGACTGTGCGCCAGATGCAACGGCTGTACTGCCCGTCTTCATTGATGCCACCGCATCAGACGTATCGGACTGAATGCCGACAATCAGCGCGGAAATCTGCTGGGCCGCATCCTGCGACTGCTCGGCCAGCTTGCGAACCTCATCTGCCACAACAGAAAAGCCGCGGCCTTGTTCCCCTGCCCGTGCTGCCTCAATAGCGGCATTGAGCGCCAATAGATTCGTCTGCTCGGCAATGCCGGAAATCGTCTCAACGATCTGCCCGATTTCCTGAGAACGCTCACCCAGTTTGTCAACAATCGCGGCAGATTCCCCGACCGTCGTCTCAACGCTGCGAATCTGATCCACAGACTGCTGAATGGCCTTGCTGCCGGCCACGGCCTGATCAAACGCCGCTTTTGCCCGGTCCGCAACATGTGCGGCTTCTGTCCGCAGTTCATCTACCGAATGCGATACCTTGCCAACTGCTTCGCTGCTGTCATCAATGCCCTGCTGCTGACTGGATACTGCTCCGGACGCCTGCGTTACGGACTGCGCTACCGACTGCGATGCCTGCGCAGACTGCTGGCTGCTGGCCGTCAGTTCCTCGGACGCAGAAGCAATGCGCTCAGCCGATTCACTCGTCTTCATCATCAGCTTATGGAGCTGCTGCTTCATCGCATCAATAATATCCGCCATATGCCCAAATTCATCGGCACGGCGCAGCTCACGGGGCACATCACGGAAATCACCATCGCGAAGGCGTTCGCAAGCCATAATCATCTGCTGAAGCGGTGTCCGGATTGCCTTGCTGAGCATCCAGCCGAACAAACACATAAGCATCATCGCAACCAGCGTAATGACACTCATGCTGACCACCGCATGTCCGACCTTCGACTGATTCTGTTCATTAATCCGTTCCGCGTCATCATTGACCGCCTTACGCAGAGGAACCATGCTTTCATCCCAGGCGATGATTTCTTTTATGGCCTTGCTGCCATAAAGAGCACCGGCCTCCTGCTGCTTGCCCGCGAGAGAAAGATCCATCATCTGGTTCATCGAAGCCTTGAACGCATCCCAGTGATTCTTCACATCAGCAGCTCCACTGGCTTCATTACCTAAAGCCTCGTAGGTATTCCATGTTTTTTCATAATGATCCATATAAGCCTGGATATCCCGTTTATTCTTCTCCAGCTGCTTTTTGTCGGTCAGGCTGACATTCTCAAGGATTCTCGCCTGCATGGCACGTACCGTTACAGAACACTCTCCCAGAAGCTGTACCGCCTGCATCTTCTGTGTATACATGCGATTCATGTCTCCCTGCAGATCCCGCAGATATGATGTCGCATTCCAGCCGACTGCGGCCAGAGACAATCCCGCCATAATGATGAGGCAAAGAATTTTTCCCGTGACCTTCATGTTACTCAACCAGTTCATGTCCAGTCTCCCCTCCGATTTCATCAATTCCCTTTAATAAAAAACCGACTATTATTGTTATAATCCCATTATAACAAAAGAAAAAAAGCAGTAACAGGACACATGTCCCTATTACTGCCTGAGATAGTCCCCTGTATACAGAGCTTTCTACGAATCAGCCCTATGGTCTTCGGTTTTCCGGCCATGCTGCTTGAGATAATCGATCTCTTCTTCCGTGAGCTCGGCATGCTCCAACAGATCCGGCCGGTATTTTTTCGTGACCAGAAGAGACTGCCGGCGCCGCCATTCCCTGATCTTGGCATGATTTCCGGAAAGAAGGACCTCTGGCACCTCCATCCCTTCAAAATCACGAGGCCGCGTATACTGCGGATGTTCAAGCAAGCCATCATAAAAAGAATCCGTCGGTGCCGAATCGACGGAGCCAAGGACTCCGGGGATCATACGGGCTACTGCGTCTGTGATCACCATGGCCGGAAGTTCCCCCCCCGTCAGAACAAAATCGCCCAGCGATATCGCCTCATCGGCGAGAGGATAAATCCGGGCATCAAAGCCCTCATAATGACCGCAGATAAACACCAGCTGTTCATACGCCGCCAGTTCCCGCGCTTTGGCCTGATTAAAAACCGGTCCGGACGGGTCCATTATGATGACACGGCGTTTTGCTGCCAGCGCTTCGGTCTTCGAAAGGACATCCCGAACCGCCTTGTACAGGGGTTCAGGCATAAGCACCATGCCTGAGCCGCCGCCGAACGGCGTATCATCCACATGATGGTGTTTATCCTCTGTATAATCCCGAAAGTTCGTATAATGGATATCAAGCAGGCCGCGATCCACGGCCCGCTTGATGATGCTGTCTCCAAATGGCCCGGAAAACATATTCGGAAAGAGCGTCACCATATCAATGCGCATCGGATATTTCCTCCGGCATGCTGACCACCATACTTCCCTTTTCCAGACTGATTTCCCGTACGACGGATTTCAGCGCCGGAATCAGCAGCTCCCTGCCGTCTGCACACCGGACCTGATAAACATCATTGCTGCCTGTCCGCAAAACATGTTCTACGACACCGAGTTTTATCCCTGCCTTGTCGTATACAGACAATCCGATGATATCAAAGGTATAGTATTCTCCTTCAGCCAAAGGGGCAGCTTCACTGCGGTCAACAGTCAGCAGTCGGCCGGTCAGATGCATCGCATCTTCCCGAACCGGATATTCCCGGAACTTCATCAGGACGAACTGCTTATGATATTTGCAACTTTCAATATGCAGCAATTCCTCACCAACCATGACTTCCGTCATAGAGGAAAAGCGGTCGGCAAAATCCGTCAGCGGAATAATGCGCACCTCGCCATGAATGCCATGAGGCGCACCAACCTTACCGATGGTAATGCGATTCTTCTCAGCCCCGGATGGCGATAATCTTGTCATCTTCCACCAGAACCTCCACATTCATGAGTTCCCGCATATTGTCACCGACATGAACATCTACCTGGCGCTCCAGCGTTCCCTGCACGATCTCTGCACCAAGGACCAGCTTTTCCGTCTCTTCTTTTCTGGCCATCGCTTCAGCCCGATACTGCAGGCGCTTCTGTCGTTCCTCTCCAAAATGAGCCTGAATGGCCTGCAAGCGCTGGATCTCATCTGGCGTCGGATTCTCCTCATCTTCCGGCTGATTTTCCTGCATCACGCGCTTTTCCTGAATATTGAGCTGCTGTACCTCCAGCTCGGCGCGTTTGATTCCTTCTTCCAGATCACTGAGGATTCTTTCCTTCAGTTTTTCCGTCAGCTTTGCCTTGATCGTTACCGGCATTTTCAGTGATACCATGTCCATGACCGTTCCTCTTTTCCATTTCTTTTCTGCACAGAAACAGCGGCAAATCCATACAACGCATGGAACCTGCCGCTGTTTCCTTAAATAATCTCAACCGTAACTTTTGTGTTCTCCCGGGTGGCCGCGGCTTTGACCACGGTTCGCATCGCCTTGGCGATGCGTCCCTGACGCCCGATGACCTTCCCCATATCATCCTCAGCTACATGAAGTTCCAGCACGGTCTGCTGATTCTCCTGCTTTTCATCCACCTGGACGGCTTCCGGATGATCCACTAAGGATTTGGCGATAACTTCAACAAGTTGTTTCATGTTGAGCCTCCCAATCACTTCTTAGCTTTTGCGTCAGCAAACTTGGCCATAATGCCCTGTTTGCTGAGGAGATTCTTTACGGTATCGGTCGGCTGAGCACCTTTGTTCATCCAATCCAGAACCTTGTCCTCATCGACATTAACAAGAGCCGGGGTCTGAGACGGATCATAGTTACCGAGAATTTCGATGAAACGACCATCACGCGGAGCGCGGGAGTCAGCGACAACGATACGATAGAACGGATTCTTTTTTGCACCCATACGGTTCAAACGAATCTTTACTGCCATTGAAAATTCACCACCTTTCACAGAGAAATCATATGAAATTTAATGCATAAACGGCATCTTGGGGAAGCCGCCAAGACCGCCCAAAGCACCGAGTCCCGGAAATCCCTTCTTGCCCTTCTGCATTTTTTTCATCTTCTTCATCATCTTTCTCATTTCGCCAAACTGCTTCAAAAGCTTATTTACATCCTGAACGCGTGTGCCGGAGCCAAGCGCAATCCGCTTGCGGCGACTGCCGTTGATGATGCCGATATCGGCGCGTTCCTGCGGCGTCATTGATTTGATGATGGCCTCAATCTGACGCATTTCCTTGCCGTCAAGGTCAATATCCTGCCCTTCCAGCTGCTTTTTCAGCCCGCCCATGCCGGGAATCATGCCCAGAATGTTTTCCAAAGAACCGAGCTTCTTTACCTGCTGCATCTGACTCAGAAAATCATCAAGGGTAAACTCCTCTCTGCGGAGCTTCTTTTCCATTTTTTTTGCTTCTTCCAGATCAAAGGTCTGCTGCGCCTTCTCTACGAGAGAAAGGACATCGCCCATGCCCAGAATGCGGGATGCCATGCGGTCCGGATGGAAAGGCTGGAGCGCCTCCAGTTTTTCTCCCATGCCGACGAACTTGATTGGAACATTCGTAACCGCCTTGACCGAAAGCGCTGCGCCTCCGCGGGCATCGCCGTCGAGCTTCGTCATAACCACGCCGTCCAGACCGAGGCTCTCATGGAAGCTCTGCGCTACGTTCACCGCTTCCTGACCAGTCATTGCATCAACGACCAGCAGGATCTCGTGCGGGCGTACCTCCGCTTTAATATCGCGAAGTTCCTGCATCAGTTTTTCATCAATCTGAAGCCGGCCGGCCGTATCGATGATGACCACATCATTCGCATGAGACTGTGAATACGCAATGGAAGATCTGGCAATCGTCACCGCATCTGTTCCTGCATCCATCGAAAAGACAGGCAGCTCCAGCTGTGCGCCGACAACCTGCAGCTGCTTGACAGCAGCAGGTCGATAAATATCGCAGGCAACCAGGAGAGGACGCTTCCCCTGCTTCTTGAGCGCCAGTCCAAGCTTGCCGGCCGAGGTGGTCTTGCCGGCGCCCTGAAGTCCGACCATCATAATAACTGTCGGCGGATTCGGACTCATATTGATGCGGCTCTGCGTTCCTCCCATGAGGTTCGTGAGCTCTTCATCCACAATTTTAATGACAACCTGTGCCGGCGTCAATGTATCCAGCACATTTTGTCCGATCGCCCGTTCTTTAACGGTCTGGATAAATTGTTTGACCACTCTGAAATTGACATCGGCTTCTAGAAGAGCCATGCGCACTTCACGCATGGCCTCATTGACATCCTTCTCTGTCAACTTGCCATGACCGCGTAGCTTCTTGAATGTCGCCTGCAGGCGGTCGGATAAACTTTCAAAAATCACTTAGATACCTCCTGACCGCTGCCTAAGTAACCAGACAGCCGATCAAGGACTGCATCGACAGCGGCCTCATTGCCTGGCTGCTTCAGTCCTCTGATGGATTCGCAAATATCAGCCAGCGCCTGACGTTCCGCCTGATAACGGCGCACAAGCCCCAGCTTCTCTTCATAGGATTCCATGGCCTTTTCGGAGCGATGAATGTTGTCATAGACAGCCTGCCGGGAAATCCCCAGCGACTCGCCAATTTCCGATAAAGAAAAGTCATCAAACAGATGCATGCGCAGGCACTCCTGCTGTTTTTCTGTCAAAAGCGCTCCATAGAGATCAAACAAAGCCGACAAATACAACAGCTGCTCCACGATGTCATCACCTGTTTTTCCCAAAAGTAAGTGCCAAGGCTTTGTCCTTGACACTGCTATTATACCGAAGCCTGCATAACCTGTCAAGTATTTTTCCTTGGCACTAAAAATTTCTTTTTTGCTTAAATTTTTACATACTCGGAGCCCATCTCTAAGACCTTGATGTGCTGATTCTCCAGCAGTACCGCAAAATCATGCGCTGTGCCGAGGAAATCCAAATCGATGGTCATATTGCCGAAGCTCGCATCGCGGACATATACATTGCTTACACCGGCCAGTTCCTGCAAATACGCCGTCGCTTCATGGATGCTGCCCAGCTGATTGCTGGTAACGATGAGCTGCAGATGCTGCTCCGGATTCGCGGCCTTGCCCAATGCCGCTTTTCCTACTGCATCAGGAATTTCCTCTGATGCTTGTGAGATCGCCTCCTGAAGAGCATGGGGACCGCGACGCTGCGACCTGCCGGTAAACACTCCGGCGTACAACACTTCCCCGGTATTGACGTTAAACATTCGCACGGACAGTGTTACGTCCGCACGTTTCAACTTTTCAAATCCGGGTATATCCACATAGTCCGCCATACTGCCGACAGCTTTATTTACATGAACGATCACAAGATAATCGACCGGGAACCGGCTTGCCAGCGATTTCTGCAGCGCAGCATCTCCGGAAAACACGGCCGATGCCAAACGCCGGCTTCCGGCCGCATCCAGCTGATCCACATCAACCAGCCTCGTAAATCCCTGCTCAGAAAGCCCCTTCATCACGAGATTTTCCAGATCTGCATAGCGAGCTCCTTCCGGGTCAGCGGCAACAATGCCAATGCGCGGATCCTGCATATTGGCACCGACCACCGCTTTCTTCTGTGCATAGGTACCAAGTGCAGCCTGAATCTTCTGGTCCTGAACATCTGCCCGTATCGTCACGGTATAAATGCCATTCTTGTTGTCCGACGCAAGCACTTCATAGCTTCGAATATAACCATCTGCTTGCGAATAAATCCGATCCTGAATCAGGCGGTAATTCTGCACATAGCTGCGGCTGTCTACCATAACACCGACCTGCTGCTCAATCGCCTGCCGCATGGCCTGATGAAGCGCGCTTCGTTCCGACCCGCCCTGGCCGGTCACGGTCACCGATGCCGCTGATACGGATGCGTTCAGCGCCATAAAAAAGATTCCGGCGAGCATCGCTTTTTTCCCATAACTGCGCATAAGGCAGATACCTCCCTTTCCCGAAACATAGCATCCAAACCGACTGGAAGCGATAACTACCATTCTGATCTGCTGCTCCTGCTCTATGGCCATTATAGCAAACTTACTCTTTATCAGCAAAGAGTGCAGCCTCTTTCTGGCACCTTTTATGGTTCCGTTTCCATTCTTTTGATACGTAAATCATACCAAACCTTTGAAAAGAAAAACCAGAAAGAAAAAAACGGTACGTTTCCCATCAAAGAAAAACGTACCGGAGTCCGGACAAGATCAAGCGGGAGCCTGATTTTGCTCTATACCAGCAAACGAATTACGAATTGCTTTCCAGTGCATTCCAGGCGTCCTCTGCCCGCTTGACATACAGGCTGCGAATCTGTGGATTTTCGCCGATGCCATGAATATAAGCATCTACTTTGAATCCAGCAGCTTCCAAAATGGATTTATGAGAGTCCTTATCGCTGCCAGCCATATCATTATTCGCATGATCGCCGGCTACCATCATAATCGGCATTAGCGTAACATGCTTCACACCATTCTTTTTGAGCTTCGGCAGGACGGTTTCCAAAGACGGCCAGCCCTCTACCGTATAGACGAATACATTTTTGTATCCCATTTCATCGATTTTTGCCTGGATGACCGAATAATAGGCGTTAGATACCTGCGGGGTACCATGTGCCATGATCAGAATCGCATCTTCCTTGCCCTGCCTTGGGAACTGGCTGGACAATGCCTGAATCGTCTCCGATACATCATCGGCCTGTCCTTCCTGTCCCTGCCAGTACATGAGCGAGGTTCCGAGCGTCATTTTTTTGAACTTTTCCTTATAATTTTCATAGACGCCTTTATCGTAATCGTATTCCATGCCGGGAATGACGTCAAGCGACACCAGAGCAACGCGGCTGTATCCATCCGCCTTCAGCTGATCCAGCGCTTCCTCCGGTGTCGGGAATTTGATCCCTTCTTTTTTCAAAACCCGGTCAATGATGATATGAGAGGTATATGCCGTTACCACTTTCGTACCCGGATGCTGCTGCTGAATGGCCTGAACCGTCGCATCAATCGTTTTGACGCGCGTGTCCTTAAACGTTGTCCCGAACGTCATGACCACAATGGCATCTTTATCGGCCTGATCTTTGAGCGCAGGATTTTCATATTTCAACACACCGATCTGTGACGCCGACTTAAGTGCCATCGTTGCATTTTTCACTTCCGGATTCAGCTGATACGCCGCTTCCGTACAAGGCTGCGAGATCCCCAACACCGCAGAACAGACCAAACTGGCAACCAGCATGTTTTTCCAACTTTTCTTCATAAAAAATTCCTCCCTCAAAGCATATCTTCTGCACCATGAAGTTGTTCATCCCTTCATAATATGCAGTATATCGCCCGCTTCTCTTTAAAAAGCGGGAAATATGAGAACTGCTCCTCACGGAACAGGTATCGAAAAAAGAAGGCTCCGGACTAAGCCTGGAGCCGCTGCGGCATTTCCGCAGCAGATAGAACTGAATGAAATGTATGAGCAATTCTCCTGTCACGGCTGTGATGCTGTGACAGAAAATCTTTTGACATTTCCCGGAATCAGGCAATAAAAAAGCCCTTCCGCAAAGGAAAGGGCTCGCGAAAAATCATTCAGTTCTTCTGTTCTGGTATGCCAGAATCTCTATGAATGGTATCGTGATCCCCTTCCCATCGCTCGCAGGTCAAACGGTGACCGTCAATCAGGCAGTTCTCCTGGCTCCAGTTCATCGCCCTGCTGCGTCTTCCCAAAGAAAGCTTACCCTCTCTCCAGTGACATCGTGCAGCCGGACTCGCTGTTACAGTGGCGGGACCGCTCCGGCTTTTACCGGATTCCCTATTAAGTCATAGACACCTGATCCACTTTTATTTAATTATTCGTCCGATCAATATTTATCATAGCATCAGCAGCTTTTATTGTCAAGACAGCCGATCTTGCTAAAAAAAATAGAAACCAGGGCCGCACTGACTGCAGAAAGCAAAGCATAAAACAGACAGGATTTCATAGAACGATCCTCCTTTTACTTTGAGCGCTGGTGAAAGGCCCAGAAGCGGACCAGCAGAAAGGTAATCGGCATCGACAGAAACGCCGCTACCAGAAAACTGATCAGCGGAGCACACGCCAGCATATTATAGGTAATGACAACAATGCCGTTTTCCAAAAGAAAATTGGGAATATACGACATCATAAAGCGAAAATAGCCATGAAAAACCGGCCGGGCATGAAAAATCAAAAAACAATTCAGCAGATAGGCCAGAATATTGCTTGTCAGATAGCTGAGATTTAAATCTATGTAAATTATATATTAGACAGAACGTAGTAATGACGCGGATTGTCTATATCTTTGTATGCAGTATGTATGTAATTTGTATGTACCGAACGCCAATAAATAGCGCGCCACAAGGGTATGTAGGGTCTACACTGGAAAGACAAAATACAGGGCTGAACCTCGCCCTGTATTCTAATCTATTCCTTCTGTTTCTTTAGCTGCTTTTCTTTGTATGCGGCCTGAAGATAGGCCGCCATGCTCATATCATTGGCGGCGGCTGCTTCCTTTATTTTCGCTTTCGTGCCCTTCGGCGCACGAAAAGATATTTGTTCGTAATTCGCTTTCAGCCATTTTTCATTGGCCCGCCTCCTGCTTTCCTGCATTATTTTAATCCTCCTTCATCCGCTACTTTATGTTATAAAAAAGCCAAATTGTAATTCGGCTGAATTAATTCATCTTTTGGCTTTTTCTTTACATATAGTTTTCGCTGTAAATACTATTCTCTTCCCGCCATCTGCGGGCTTCTTCCTCCTGCTGACGATAATGGAATTCCACTATCGCCCAGAACTGTGTCCATGACACTTTCCCGCGTACGAGTCGCATAATATCGGCAGTTGGAAAGTTGTCAACACAAAATGTAAACCCGTGCTTGTCCTCGGAAATGAATATATGAATACTCATTTCCGAGGTTTCCGTACAGAACATAGTGATGAGAAACAACATGGAAACGGCGTTTCCCTTCTTTAATCAATTTCATTTTGATTTGCCTCCTTGCCACCGAGTGGACTATCTATCTTTTCTCTTTCTGATTATATTGTACTGCTATCAGTACAACTTGTCAAGAGGTATCTATATATTTTTATAAAAAAAATAGCGAGGGCAAATACCCTCGCGTAATCAGAAAAAAATAATACTTACTGCTCTGCCGCCGCTTTCTCAAGGACTACTTTTAAGACGGTCAGCCCGCCCTGAATCGCCAGCGGCAGCACAAAAGCATCACGCACTTTGCACCACCCTTTTTCATTCGGCGCATCCTTCTTGCACTGGTCAATCACTTTATCGGCGGCTACAGAAATCACATCCATCCCCTCAGACATAAGCCAATGATTCAAATTTCCTTTCATCGTCTTTCCTACCTCATCAAGCCCCAAAGCATCTACTGCCGTATCGCGAATGTCTACCCATTTGCTCATAATAAATTCTTCCTATCACTTTTACTTTACCCGCGGAAAATATTCCGCAAATCTGGTAAAAAATATTCCATCCTATCGCTATTGAATACACTCATAATCTGTAATTCCACGCGCAATGGCCCGCGCGAAATCATCCTGCTTGTCCGCAAGCAGCGCCGCATCATCGTCATTGTCGATAAAAGCCATCTCGATAAGTACCGCAGGCATATCGGTATACCGGAGTACAAGCAGCTTCGACATATACTTCACGCCGCGATCCGTCGTGCCGAGACTGCCGACAATCTGCGACTGGATGCACTGCGCAAGCTGCTCGCCCGCACCGCCGCCGAAACACTCAACCTCCGTACCCTGTGCCGCCGTATTTGCGGCGTTACAATGGATGGATACAAAGATGTCAGCACCCCACTCATTGGCCGTCTCCGTGACCGTCGGTCCCTGCCGATCTGCATACTCGCTACGTCCTGCCGGCGTCGGCGCAAGATTGTCACTCTGCATGATCTGGCACTCGCATCCGGCGGCTTCAAGATAAGCCGCAACCCGTGCGCCGACTTCTGCCGCCACATCGCACTCACGCAGCCCCGTATTCGGATTGACCGCGCCGCTGTCGTATGTCGTGTCATGTCCCGGATTGATAAATACTTTCATTCTGTATTCTCCTTTCTCTGGCGCGGAAAGGGGTCGATGTCCAGCAGGGCCTGTTCCATCCGCGCCACCTCCTCATCGTAGAAATGATACTGCTTTGCCAGTGACGAAAACCTCCAGAACGCGTCAGCGAAGAGCGCATACTGGAGCGCGGGTATGCGGTTATCCATGCGTACCACCTCCTCCGTGATCAATCGCCGTCCGGCCAAGATATCCAATCAGGCCGCTACCAAGAGTCGTCTGAAGCTCCGTGCTACCCCCAAGGAAGATGGCGGCAAGAAGCGCGGCGACAAGACCAGTTCCTACAATCATATCCGTCGTGATCTTCATCCGATCACCTCCCAAGCGCCCACGTCAAAATGCTTGCAAATATTCCCACGCTGGTTGTACTTACACCGATTGTCCAGCACACATCCCGCTTAAATTCATCGATCCTGTGATGGGCCGATTTGGTGGATTGCAATGCTTCTGTCAAGTCCGTGCTCATCTGATCAATTTTGCGCTTTATGTCTGTATATCCATCTGATACGCTGGCCAGCTGCGTTTCAATTCTGACCAAGCGTTCAATCACATTTTCTCCCATGCTCTATCCTTTCGCACGATACATTAAATGACATTGATTTCCCGGCGGAGGTCTTGCCATATCACACCGCTCCTTTTTATTTGATCTCACCACTGGAAAGATATCCTTTACTTTGCATTTTTGCGATGCGATAATTTACCGCATCACGCTCTCCTCTTTTTTTCTGCGTGATCTCGTATATCTTCCGCCGGCGATACCCATCACATATCAGCCATCCATTTTTTACTTGAATAGCATCTATGCCACCTATTCCTTCTCGATCTCCAAGCGCGGTTTTCGCATCCGGAAGTGCATAAATCAGCTGGCCTTTTGTGTCGTATATCTTTGCATGCGTACCATTACTATACACTTTCAGCTTTCCGGAATTTAGATCAAAGGTAAGCTCTCTATGTCCGCCCGATGACTCTGTATAAGATAATCCATATACCATTGGAGCTCTCAAGGTTATCGCATACGACGGCCCTGTTTTTTCGATCGAGTTTTCTAATATTTGTGACCATATTCCGCCATAATCATATACCTTTTTGTAATTCGCCAAATCGAATCCGCCGGCATTTAATGCGCCGTGACCTTCATCGAAAGCGAAATCATACATAGTAAGAGCCGGCGGAAGCGGCGTTACAATATCTTTTTTTATGACCATTGGATCGCCATTTGTGACCAATATATATACCGATGCTATGATATTGGCATCCGTCCAATATCCTAATCCGGTATGATCTACAGATACAGATTGATTAGTCTCTGTGCGATCATATCCATAGTATAATGGGCGGTCAGTCATCGCAGTCCATTTGTCTATATCATGCACAGAGTAATTTGTAGTCGTATTGATTGATGCAAGATCAAGATTCCCGAAAGCATACGGAAAGCATACGCCTTGCACCCATGCACGGATAACCGCAGTCCAATTTCCATCAGCATCAATCCGTGCGCTATTTATCGCGGCGTATGTACCACATATATAATCTTTGGGCGGCTTGCCGGCAGCCCAATATCCGCCGCTTTTTTGCGAATGATTATACGCCTTTGATTTAATACTGCTAAATGCTTTTTTCAATTCAAAATTTGCCAATCGTACATAGGCAGATAAATCATATGTCGCTATTTTCCCGTCTCGCTTTACGACAAGCGGAATATTCTTTTTTTCTGCTTTTTGGGAGTCTCGATATATTGGCGTATATTCGATATGATCTGACGGATTCCAGTGCCATGATTCTTGCTTTTGTATAGGCTCAGTATTTCCACTGTACAAAAAATCCCCAGCTCTGATTTCTCCGCTTTCCGATTCCACTTTACTGATCGTCTGCCGTGGGATCAGCATATTCCCACCATTCCGCCTATCGCCTGTCGCTAAATCCATATACTTTATATAAGGATATTCCGATGTGATATTATAGCTCGGCTTGTCGATATATACCCCGCCCGAGATGGAATTGACTTTTCCTTTTTTACTGATACACAAATCCAATACATCATTTTCAATAGTGAAATGCTGAGCATCGGATGCAAAAGCATTTCCCGCGCCTGATTTTTTGAATTCATATGATATCCATCTGGAATTTAAATCATAAAGACCGGTATATGTATATGTAGGAATGATACCAGCAGGGATAAAGATATTTCTTCCGCGCCGGCGACACAATGTCAAAGCATATTTACCATCCGTCCACACTTCATCACCAGCATACAAATTCAATGAGCTTGTATTGATTAATTCAAGCCCATTTTGTGTCTTGACTACTCCGGATTCCGCAGACTTTACGACTACTTTATACATCCCGCCTGGCATTAATATCCGCTCCCTACAATTAGCACCTTTCCCGCTTCTTCCGTCGCAATACAATATACTTTGCAGCCATCATATAATCGTATATCTGCTGATGACAGCTCACAATCGTATTCTACTTTATCGATTATGACTTTGTGATTGGATTTGTCGTAAAGTCCTTCTTGTATCTTTACTTCCTTTTTCTCTTCAATTATGGGCGCCGGCTCATCGAAAATATCTACAATCTTCTCGGAAAGTATATCAATCCCGCCCATCAAAACCACCTCACGATTTGCAAAGACTGCCTAAATTCCGTCGGCGTATATCTGACATTATTGTGCTGCAAATAGTATTTATTTCCTTTAAAAATAATGACATCGCGAAAATCGATAATATGCGAATTCGATATCTTTCCATTTATCACCGGATCGACAATATCAAAAGTCAATATCTCCTCTGTTTTACCATTCATTTTGCAAAGCTCATCAAAATATTTTTTATATGATGCTTCATCAATCCCGAATTGATTATCCGGACGCTTCGCGGTACGAATATCACCAAGCTTTGACATGCTGACATAATTTCCGAAAGAATCATATGTATAGCACATAATACCTATGATCTTATTGTGGAAAATATATCGCTCTGTCCAAGCCCCATCATAATCTGACATGATTGATGTCGATATGGATGATGATTCTTCTACATGATTATCGTCTCTGTGAGAGGTATAAGCCATACCATTATTCAGACTGGTATCGATTTGCTGGCTATGCGTGATATTCCCTTGATCATCACCTTCGACAATGCTTTGTGTGACCTTTGTCGTGCCGCGTTTTCCCTCTTCGTCATAGCTATAAGATACTTCCCGATAGCTGCCATCCGGATTACTTGTTTTTGAGCGCATCGGCCTTCCATTTTCATCATAAAGCATGGTCGTATTGTCATCTATTTTTTCTACCGGCTTATTGGGATTTACCTGATGCTCTATCCATCCCTGCTTTACGATATAATCGCTAAATTTGTGAATTTCAGCGTAATTCATAAGCAGTGTCCTGCGAATCATTGGACGAGTAATATTTCTCCCGTCAAGATTTACAGTATTAGGCTCTTTCCCTCGCTGGATTACCCAAAGTACTCCCTCACGGATAAAAGCATTGATCTCGCAGTATGGCACTGTTTTTGACCAGCCAATAAAAGACGATAATATCTCCGGTACGCTTACGCCTCTCGCCGTATTACCAGATTCATCTTGAACTGATCCGGAAACCGTACCTTGCCTTTCAAAAACGAATTTACCCTCGATATTTGCACTAAAATTATCACGAAGTAAAATCTTTGTATCATGACATCCAAGTGCTTTTGAAAGAATCGGGAAAAGACGATTTACTTTGACATATTTGCTATCGCTTTGAATAGAAAGTATTTTTTTCTCATAGCTTAAATTGTAAAAATTCGCCATTGTATTGATATTAGCTATTTTTGCACCGTATTCATTCGATATTTCCTTTGCCAATACTTCATAATTGTAATCTAATACCGATCCTTTTATTGTGTCTTTTGGCATGATTTTTGAGCCATCGACGACATCAAGTGCGATAATATCTGTAACCGTCTGCTCATCGATAGAAATCGAAATAGATTTTAGCTGATTATTGCTCATGATCACCGGGATTCTCCGAATCGTATCAGCTTCAAATTCCAAAGACACGACATTTTTATATTCGAGTCCTGCATATAATATTACATTTTTCCCGGACTGCCGTATTGTGTCCACGATAAAAGTGACGGGCATACTGGTAAATCGTCTCGTGTCGGCATTTACAATCACATCGATAAGGATATCCCGACACATATCAAATACAGATTCTGTAGTCACGGCGATTTGGCGCTGTGTATCATATCCGGCTGATATATCTTTTATATCACGACCGACTAAGCGCTTTGTATCGATATTGATTTCTTCGCTTCGCTGGATTGATCTACTCGTATCGACGCATACATCTACATCTATTTCTTGACCT
This sequence comes from Wylensekiella montiformis, assembly GCF_009697385.1. Classification (GTDB taxonomy): domain Bacteria; phylum Bacillota; class Negativicutes; order Selenomonadales; family Selenomonadaceae; genus Selenomonas_A; species Selenomonas_A montiformis. The sequence goes on along the minus strand of NZ_VUNL01000003.1, from coordinate 73,735 downwards.
GGCTTCGGGACTTCGCTTTCGTCCGCCGTCACAATAATCATTTTCACAAAAGATTTTGCATGATTATTTTTTGTCGCAATGACCGCTTTCGGCGTGATACCTGCATGATTATTTTTTGTCGCAATGACCGCTTTCGGCGTCGCTTTAATCACTGAGCATCACCCTTTCGAAGTCATAGTAAATTTGTCTCCACATTTTGAGATATATGATTTTGCTACATCTGTAAAAGTCGCTGTCTCATTCACTCCATCTACTGAAATATCCACCCCGGCCACATCTCCACCGCCCGTAGCATTCGTAAGATATGCCGCTTTATAGACGATTACCTTCCCATCTCCGGCCGCGCTATCCGGTACATCTATCATCATGGATTTACCGACAGAATCAGCTTGATAGCTGCCATCTGAATTTTTCGTCCAGTCCGTCACAGGACTTGCAATATCGACGACAGAAACCGACGCCGAAAGCGGAATTTTATTTTCAGATATAATCATATCTTTAAGATGAAATTTTTGGTTTGAATTACTCCAAGGATCATATATATCAAATTCATGTATCGTATCTCCCGACATACTGGACAAATCAATTGATATACTTTCTGTACCATTATCAACAAAAGAAAATTTTTCTCCCCCTGATTCCAAAACGATATTTATACCATATCGTCTATAAACCGATTTGGTTACATCAAAACTCCCTTGTAATTTATCGTCAATATATACGCCATATATTGACGAATTGTTTTTAATAGAAATAGTATGATTTGTACTTTTAAAAATAAAAAGCACTTTATCAATATCACCCAATTGCGCAAGAAATGAAAGATGTACATTTTTTAATTTTGGTATGTTGATTGGCGTAGCTTTGTCATAACTAAATACTACATATTGATCATTACTACTTTTTTTAAGTACTGCATAATATCCAAATGCGTCAGCATCCAGTGGAAATAATCTTGTCCAAGCCATTTTTATCACCTCATATTATGCCGCCTGTATCTTCGTCACGACTTTGATATTGGTCGATGTATCATTGACCGGCGTTTCTGTACTTGACGAAATTGCTTTAACGTAAAATAATTTATTTTTATTTTCGATCACATCAGAAATAGTAAGTGTCGATGCAAATGTACCGTCAGCCGTTGCAGAAAGCGACCATTTGCTTGTATCTGTGCCGACCAGCGAAAGCGTTGTATCGCCGATGGTTTTATACCCATCCTCACAGCGTAATGCACAAGTGATAACCGCACTTTCGGCTTTACTTGCATCCAGCGTGACCGAAATCGGCGAAGATTCTGCATCATCAGTAGATACCTGTGTACCGTCCACCCCTCCGGCCGTAGGATTTGATTTATATACATTGATATATGCGTTTGCCATTTTTACACCCTCCAAAGCTCTATTTGCGCTGTAATACAATCTCTGAATCGCTTGACATATGACCAACTTTTTACATCAATTCTCGCTTTAAATTTATGTCCATGATCATCAATATCGACAATATTTCTATTGGTGAAATATTGCATAATAATACCCCAATTGGCAGAATCAAATTGCAGTGTCCAAGCCGTTTTTAATCCATCATCATAATATCCAAAGTCCTGCACAACCACACCATTTAAGGTTTGTATTTGAGACTGCCGGCTATCCGGCGTTATCGTCTCATTTTCCGGATCATTCATGCTTACCGCTTCGCCGATATGGACACTCATATCTTCACCACCTTTAATAATTTCTGCCGCCGTCCGTGAATTTTACTTTTCGCGCTTTTGCAAGATATTCAATTTTACGGGCTGTTTGTTTCGCCCACCGATTCATTAATTCTTCGCCTGTATCATTCGTGACCACAGCCCCATCCATATTCATATTGACTACAATTTGAGAATTATCGAGGTATGATTGCTGCCCGCCAGACAGACTTTCCGTCTGATTCGTACCGCCACCACCAATTGAATCAGACAGTGGCGTTATCGACGTGACAAGACTTGTCAAATTTCGCGCCTGATCTTCGCTCCAAAGCGGATAGCTTTGCCAATCTTCATCCGTCCTCCGTATGATTGATACCTGATCTTTCACCCCAGGAATGGCATCCGCCGGCAGCTCAAATTTAGGCTCCTGACTGCCGCGATATACTTCAATCATGGCCTTTTTGACACCCTCATACGTCGCGTCACTAAGCACCGGCACAAGCGATTCATTCGCTTCTTTTAGGGCGGATTGGAAACCGGCTATTTCTGACGGCGACGTAAAATCTGTCGCACTGATTCCATATTGCTTTTGAAGCTCTTTTCGGATCGCATTTACTCCGCCCTGCTGGCCAAGTCCGGATCGAAGCGCATTACGGTATACGTCCAACAGCTTTTTCTGCGATGTGAACATCTCGCGCACCGTATTTGCTTGAATCTGCTTTTTCTTTTCTTCGCTCCATTGAGTAGCTTTGACTTCATCCAGCCCTTTTTGAATCCATGCCTGCTTTTCGCGCTCGATGCGATCCATTTGATTTTGATACTCAGACTGCCAGATACTATCGATCTGATCGGCCACCTGATTATCCCAATCTTCATTGATCTTTGCTTTTCGCTGCTCCGCCCACGCAGTCGCAGCATCTGCACTAGCTCCGGCGCGCATATATGATTTGGCTTGCAAATCCACCTGATCAAGCTGATTCTGCAAATCACTTTTAAAAGCTTCTGCCATTGGCGCGGTCACATTGCGGAATCGATCTTCTTCAATGCGATTCGATTGAGCATTGACAAATTGAGCGATCAATTCATCTGACACACCGCTTGCTTTTGCTTTTTCTACCTCTATCCACATGGCATGCTGTGCATTCTCTATGTCATTATGAGTCAGTGCATATATTTTTTCCGAAAGCTGGCCGGCGGCACTTTTTCGCCATTCCATGGCTTTTGCCGCTTTCATCTGAGCATCAGCATTTTCTTTTGCGGCCTGTGTATTCTTTTGATTTTCAGAAGTATTTTGATTCAGTCTCGAAGAAAATTCTCCCCATCTGACATTTGCTTCACTTACGGATTGTACCGCACGCTGCACCGCCGTCCGAGTATGGCCAAGCGTGATATTATACTGCGATAAATCATAATTTCTATTCTTGACCAGCCGATTACTGGCGTCGTCCCACATGGTCCCTGCTCCGCCAGCCGACTTTTTCCCCAGCTGATAGCGATCTTCAAGCCCTTTCCAGCTTGTATCATATCCGGCAAGACTCATAAGATTGCGGGAGTACTCCGCTTGTAATTTAGTCGTCGAATTATAGCCGCCGTAAGCACCTATACCGGCACCGATAGCAATGCCTATAGGCCCGAAAGGCGATCCGGCCAAACCGCCAGCCAATCCGCCGCCAGCAATACCTGCCGCTCCTGCGAATATATTCCGCGTATTATATCCCGGATCAATAGAGCGCAGAGCATCCTGCTGGTGTTTTTGAGCGTCAGACGTGCCAATCGCAGCAGATATCTTTCCGATGGTTTCAGCAGCTACACCAGCCGCTTTTCCGACCGTCAAAAGTGCCTGCGCCCACCCCTCTATTGCCGTCTTGATATCGTCCTTATTACTGCGGATATTTTGAATCATGCTCTGCATGCCAGACGTCACCTGCGGCATCAGCTCTTTAGCGATTGGCATCATCGCGGCCCCGAATGCCATACTGAGCTGCTTTCCTTCACCGCGCATGATCTTCCATTCCTGATTCAGCTCATGCGCCTGCTTCGGATCAAGCATGCCTGTAGCCTGTATTCTGGACGCCGCTTCCATATTGGCCCGATAATCCTCAAGCAAAGGGATAAGCGCCGCACCACGCGCCCCGAGTATTTGCGTGACAAATTCCTGCTGCTTTCCGGCTTTTGACGCATTTTCATACCCAATCGCCAGCTGACTCAGCTGCTGATTGAGCGGCAAAAGCTTTCCGCTTGTATCTTTTAAAGAAAAGCCAAATTCCGTCATGGATAAGGCCATTTTTGCACTGCTTTCGCCACCGGTCATGATTTGCTTATCCAGCCGCGCAAAAAAAGGTATGATGGCATTGATATCCGTACCAGACAGCATAAATACCTTGCTCAGTTGAGCTGCTTCGCTTGTCGTCAGGTGAAGCCGTGTTGAAAGCTTATACAGATTTTCGCCGGCATCCATCGCTCCCTGAGTGATATTAAAAAGGCCGGCGCCAGTCATGCCTATGGCCATGATCCCTGCCATTTTTGCAGACAGCATACCATAGGCCCCTGACACATCAGATACGCCCTTCTTTGCCACTGATGCGCCTGTGCTGATCTTACTGAAAAGCCCGGACGATGCGGCGGATGCCGCTGCACTTGCGGCTTGCATTTTTCTCAGTTCGGCGTTAAGCCGTGCGACATATTTTTCTTGCTGTAAATAGCGCGTATCTGCCGCGCGATAAAGGCTACTGTTGGCACCAGTACGAGTGTATGCGCTATCACGCGCCTGTCCCAGCAGCCGAAGTTTCGCCGTCTGCAATTCAATCTGACGTGTCAGCGATTGCATCTCAATCGCTTGCTTTTTAAGCGCATCGTCCCCGGCTTTCAGCTCGGAAATATCCGCTTTCAGCTTGACCTGCTTATTCTCGCTATTGATACGGCTGATAGCCTGGCTGATCGTCGCATTCGCTTCATCCATGCCACGAAAAAGGTCATCGAGGTTCAAGCCTATCGTCAGACTAAAATCCGCTTTTTCACCTTTTGCCAATCTTTTTCACCTCACTCAAAAAGGCAGTACATTTTCGATATACGCTCTCTTTGGCTGATTCTTTTTTGCAAGTACAAGAATCTCATCAATTGCCATTTCCAAATCTGTATCATCGACTTCTTGTATGGTCCATCCATACGCTTCATGATATCTACAGTACCACGACAAAATCTGCTCATACGGAGAAAGATTTACTCCTGATCTTTCTCCGCTCCCGCGTTTGGGACTTCTTCAAGCTTCGGAAAAATGAGTCCATGAATCCATTTCACGATATCACGATACGCGGGGATAATATCAGCGACATCCATATCGTCAAGAATGCTTTTATCGATCTCATACACCGTCGCGATGATTTCAAGACGGGAGTCAAGAATCTGCTCCATATCCATCTTTTCGACCGCATCGCGCTCATCCTGCTTCGTGATGATCCGCCACATTTTCATCGTCGGATTCCGCTTCGGCGTCAGCGTCTTTTCACCGACTACAATCTCAGGCTTTTTCATTTCACGCCCTCCTTATAGGCAAAAAGGCAAGTGCTATATACTTGCCTTTTTTTATATCGCCACACCATCACACCGTCGTCAGTGTGTACCAATTCGTCCCCGTCGTCTCGACGTAGTTTTCTGCTTCTTCATCGGCTTGCTCCAGCGATGCGCCGTCAGCCGTGCGATAGATCGCTGTTGCCGTCATGGTCGGCGTGTTAAAGGAGACATTCTCCTCTTTCGTCTTGCTCGTCTCGTCCGGCTCCGTGAACTGAACTTTCGTAAAGCGGACAAAACGCTTTTTACCATTCTGCTTCGTGCTCTCAAACATCACGGCGAAATACGGCGCGACGTCCTCTTTACTGACCGTCAGTTTACCTGCATCAATCTTATGGCCAAGAAGCAACGCCTTGTACTCAAGCGGCATTGTCGCCGTCTCAATCGTCAATTCATATTCGCTCATGACATTTGACGTCGCGACACTCATATTATCCGCGTAAAGCGTCGCCGAATTATTTTTCGGCTTGACCTGCACCTGACGCACCCACGGAATCGCGACAGACGCATCATATTTCGGTGTGCCACCCGACGCATCTTCTGTCAGCTTCGCTACGTGAAAATTCGTCACGCCGACAAATGGCGAATTCGTAATACCGCTTTTCACTGTATCTGCCATCTTATCATTCCTCTACTTTCTTTGATATTGTGTAGTCACATATCATAATGCGCAAATCGTCATCATTGACCTCATTACACATTTTTCGCATATAGCCAAGATTCACCATTGCCGCATTCACCGCATGAAAGAGCTTCGTAAAAGCGCCATTCTTTGTGACGATATGAATGCGTATCGTCACAAAATGCGAGACTTCGCGATTGTCTGCCGTGATATGCGGTACATCCGCAGCAATCCCATAAATCAAGACGGGATAGCTGCCAGCGTCTTTGCTCCACCCGTGATAGATGGATTTCCGCCCCTCTGCCAGCAGCGACGTCACATCTGCCGATGCTTTTAGACTTTGATACACCTCAGACAATACGCTCATTCTCTCACTTCCTCTGCTTCGACTGACAAGCTTGCTGGATTGCTGCCACAATCCTATCATGCACCACAGCCCTATTTGCATCCATCGCCGGGTACAAAAAAGGCTTATTTACGCGCGGGCTAAATTCGACCACCTGACCATAGTAAAATCCCTCATCATCTTGTGCATTTGCGGAAATCTTAAATATCGTGCCATTCTTCTTCGACTCTGCCTTGATGGAATCTCTCAGCGCGCCGGCTGAAAGTCCTCGATTCTCAAGGTATTTGCTGGTGCTTTCCGGGCATCTGCTTTTTGCATCTGCCACGATCATATCAGCTCCATCAGCAAGGGCCGCTTTTGCCGCTTTCAGGACATTTTCGCCAAGCTCGCGTATCTTCTTAGCGGCATCACTGCCGCCGCTCACGTAGCCGCGTGAAAATCCTTTATCGCGGTAATGATTATGTCGGCCCGACATCCTCGATCAGCTCCTTGCACTCTAGCACCGTCCATATATGGCGGCTTTCTGCATCATACGGCGGGGCCGTCATGATCAATTTCTTTCCCTTCCACATGATATAGTCATCCGGTTTGACGCCGGTATAGTATCGGATGACAATCCGATAATTTACCTGATTGACCGTCTCCGAATAGCCATCGCGGATAAGTGAGCCGGATGGCAGTACCTTCGCCCAGCATTCGCGTACTGATTCAGGATCGCCCTGTACGGGATTCCCTTCATCATCCACCGCTTCGGCACGACGCATGATGGATATACGCTCTGAGAGGTCATCAATAGACGTATTCATGATAGAACCGATGTTTCTCATGTCGTACCACCTGCCGCGTAATTTTGCAGCTGTGTCATCATGGACTGCTTCATGTAGTTGAGATTTGCGCGGGAATCATTGCGGGCATCGCGGTTTGTGTAGTATTCCGCAATGAGATCGTACATGAGCTGATCCGCAATTTCCCGGAAATCATCGTATTTCTCATAGCTTGTATCGAAATCAGACACAGCACCGATGAGATACGCTTTCGCGGCATTGATGCAATCCGTCAAGAGCGCATCATCATCCGTGCCGTCGATTTTCAAATAAAGCTTTGCCTTTTCCAGTGTGATAGCCATCGCTATCACCTACCGTCAGGCCGATGCCGTGCTGACACCCAGCGATACGATAGCATCCGCATCGTCAGCGACTACGCCGAATCGCTCGATTGCGCGGATCATCGTCGTATTCTTCGCAAAGCCAGCTTCATTCGAGACAGCGACCTCGACGCCCTGACGCTGGAAGAATGCCGCATAGTCAGCAAGACTGCCGATGTAGAAAGGCACGACGCTCGTCTTAGATGTCAGCAGCGTATTCGATACGACGATAATCTCGCGGCCACGGAATACATACTTCGACGGATCTGCAAGCGACGCTGTGAGAAGCGGGCGGCCCTGCGAATCCGTGAGCTCGTCGAGAAATTCCAGACCGTCCTGATTCGTGTAGATTTTCGCACTGGCAGAGATAGCCGGATCAAGCGTGACATTCAGGGCTTTCGTAATGTCCTTCCAAGTTTTACCGGACGTCTGAGACAGCTTGCCCAGCAGGTCAATGATGACGCCGTTTTCCGTATTGACGGATTTGCGGGCGAATCGCTGACCGATGACGCTCATGATGTCGATGTCGGCATCCTGCAAGAGCTCATTCGATACCGGGATGATGTCGCCATATGTCAGGATGTCATATTTGAGCTGGCCAAAAGTAAGATCATCTTTATTGATGTCGTTGATTTCGTCAAATGCAATGAGCTTGCCCGTCTCAGCACCGATCGTCGGCATCTTGCCAGAATTGGAATTTGCCGTCTGGACATTGCAGTACGATTTCAGTGCGACAAGGCCGCGACGATATTCTCTAAGAATTGCAAGCTGCTCCTCCGGCACAAGATAGCCGCCTTTCCCCGGCGTTGCTTCGACCTGTCCCGGCGTACCGGCCGCATTGAAAATGGCACGCTCTTCATCCGTCAAGACACGGCCCAGCAGTGCCTTATTGAATGCACGGTTCAGCAGCTTCTTTTCATCGCACTTATTCGTCGCGGGCTTTGCGCCGGTCTGGAAATCGCTGAGATCAGCCGCTTCAAGTGCCATGGCCGTCTGATAATCGCGCACGGCGGCAGTCAGGTCATTCGCGGCCTTTGCCGCATCGTCGTACTGCTCCTGCCCCTGCAAGCTCTCGACTTTTGCTTTGAGCTCATCGACGATCTTTTTGAGTTCTACCGATTTTTTCATTCTTTCAATCCTTCCTTTCAGATGGACGCATTGGCAAGGGCAAGCGCGATAGCGGCTTTTTCCTTGCTATGATCGTTCTCTTTTTTCGATCCTTTTTCTTTGATGGAATCATGGACAGTACCCGGATCGCGCTCCATCGTCTTAATCTGAGCTTTAAGACAATCCGGCATATTGCGAAACTGTTTGTCGTTCCAAGCCCTCCCACTGGCGCATGCTGCTGTCTGATCTGACTTTAGAAGTGTAATATTAAAATAATTCGCGGCTTCTACACCGGTCAGCCAGGTTTCCGCGTCAACCATCTCAGAAATTTGCTGTGGTGTAGTACCTTCCTTTGCAGCTTTGATGTAAGCTTTCTCAAGACCTTGCTGAATCGTGTCAAGCATATCGATCGCTTTGCGCAAATCGTCTGCATTGCCGTAAGCCGCTGTCATCGGCTTATGAATCATCAGGTAAGCATTCTCTGGTATTTCTCGCTCATCGGCGGAAAAGAAAATCTGTGTCGCGATGCTACAGCACCACCCTTCGACCACAGCTTTTGTGTGTCCCTTGTGACGTGCGATTCTATTTGCTATCGCCACGCCTGCCGGGATGCTTCCGCCATTCGAATTGATGTACACCGCCAAATCGGCATTATCATCGATCTCGTCAAGCTGCTTCCTGATGTCTTCTGGCCATACATAGCCGCTGATATTTCCTTCATTATCAGCGGCAATCCTTTTCAGCCACACGCCATCTGCATCATCGATGATGTTGCCGGAAATATAGATTTCTGCTTTACCTTCGGCCTTATTAATCACTCTAATCATATTGTACGCCCCTTTCTATTAGGTCTTCCCAACTCATTTTGAAAAATTTTCAAATTAGCTATTGACATTCTTATTCTGGTATGCTTTGCCGATGTCTTCGAGCTTGACGTAGCTGCCATTCACCATATGCACATCGCCATTCGCGCATGGCGGCCTGTCCATAAGTGACAGCGCATCATTCGGCGAGTAGATACCCGCCTGTACGAGCTTCTGGATGACTTCGGCCTGCTGGCTAGGATCGCCACGCAAGATGACGCTGACATTAAATTTAAAGCCCATACTCTGCGTCTGCTCTTTCGACGTCAAAAGCTTGCGGTTTAATTCCTGCTCGTACACGGTCACATTGTACAAAAGCGTATTGACATAAAAGCTGAGATTCTGCGCCGACGAATTCGCGTAGCTCGATTTACTGTAGTCATTCAAGTAATTTGGCTGGACACCGAAAGCGGCGGCAATTTTGAGTGCATTGTATTTGGACAGCTCATAAAATTGCGAATCCGTCAGCTTGAGATCAAGCGTCTGGATGTCTGCGCCGACCGGCAAGGCGATCATCCGACCATTCTCTTGCGACTGCTCGCGAATGCTCTGCAAAAATACTTTCTGCCGCTCTTTACTCATGTCGCCAACATACTTCACGACGGCATTTGCGGTCATGCCCTTCTGATAGAGGTCATTGAGAAAATTCTGCGCTGCCTTATTGCCCGCCATATACGTTGCAAGGATTTCACGCACGGATTTTCCGGCAAGGCCGCTCTGATCCGTTACCCACGACTTGACATGCAGGATGTCGTCAGGCCGCATCCAATAGGTTCTGCCGCTTCGCGTATCGGTGTAGTAGTAGTAATAGCGACGCTGCGTAAAATTATCCGTGTCATTGATCCAGATTTGCATCATGCGCGGGTCTAAAGGTATCAGCCCTGTCAGATGTGCCTTTCTGTCGCGCCGAATGTACGCATAAGCATTGCCATAATGATTGCGGCAGTATTCCATCTGCGTAAAGAATTGCACCGGCGTACACACTTCATTCGGCTCTACCGACAAGATTCTCGTCGTCTCATGGCTGAGAATACGATTCTTGTCAGCATCCATCAGATACACTGGCATCTTGCCAATACTCTCAGACAGGATTTTCAAGCATGTAAAATACGTGATTTCGGCCAGATCAGGGCCGCCGACACGGTTGACCGACGAAAACCAGTCATTCAGGTCTGCAAGCGATACCGTCGATCCGTCTGCACTATTTACTGCAAGGCGACGCGCCGCCGCGTTCTGAATCCTTTTGATAAAGTTCAATCTTTTTCATCTCCCTTTGTGTTAACGATAGCCAGATAATCATCCAGCATGTCATCTGTTGACGCTTTCACATTCTGATTACGCACAAACCATACTTTCCACGCATCGATGATAGCATCCACCGGATCGATGCGGTTTTTCTGTGTCTGCTTATCGACTTTAATCTCACCAAAAGAATTAGGCTCCGATATAATGGCATTCAGCACGCTCCACGTCAAAAGCCCGTTGCTCTTGTCATATCGCACTTGCCCAGCTTCGACGGAAAGCTGGAAATCGCGTGTTACGTCGTTGAGATTGCGGGCGGATTGCTTCACGTCAGTAAGGTCACAGTCGAGTATTCCTTCCAGGTCAGAGAGGAAAGCGCCCGCATTGTGATTATCATAGCCGCACCCGACGACATTGATGTGCAGCCGCTCGATGAGCGCGGCCACGTCAGCCGTGATGTAGTGGTAATCCGTCTTAATGCCGTACATACCAGATGTCAATGTGATGAGCTGCTGTTTCTTCCAGACGCCATAGGGGGCCTCGTCTGTACGGATATGTTCGGCAAGCCGCAATTCTGGCATATACGAATGACTCCAGATGTAGAGCCGCCCGTCATCGAGCGGAAATAGTAATGCAATACTCGTCAAGTCGCCGCCGCTCGACAAGTCGATACCAAGATAGCAGTCACGGCCTGCCATATCGTCGATTGTGAGGTCACACGCGCCATCATGCCATTTCTCAGCATCAATCAAGGCAGATCCATTATACGTCACCCAATAATTGAGCGATTTCGTCAAGAAATTTACAAGGTCCTCACCCTGCTTTTCGCGTGCATCGATAGCTTTTTCCGCAATGCGGGCAAGCATCTCGTCATTCAGCGTGTCATCTTCATTCCAGACGTAGAGCGGATTCGCTTTTGCCCAGTTGTGCTGATCCCAGATGTCATCGTCTTCATCCATCTCAGCGATAAAAATAAAAAGGGAATCCTTCTCGATAGCACCTGAAAGCACCTTTTTGCAGAACTTGTACTGCTCATAGCACGGCCCATTCAAGTTAAATCCAGCCGTCGTGATAGCCAGCGTCAAGGCATTGTCTACTTTGATCTGGCCATCGAGCATAAGTTTATACATCTGATTCGTTTTGTGGGCATGATATTCATCGATGACAGCAAGGATTGATCTAAAGCCGTCCGCGCTTTTTGTATCACGCCCGATAGCCTTGATTTCCGTGCCGGTCACAAGGCTCTTGATGGTACGGTCATATTCGCGCACCTTGTAAAGCTCTTTCAGATTCTTGTCTGACTGGATAAATTTATTGACTTCATCCCACACGATATTCGCCTGATCCTGCTTCGTAGCGGTACAAAATACGCGTCCCATCTCATAGCCTGAAAATGTGGCAAAATCATTGCAAAGCTCACCGGCTAGAAAGCTTTTGCCATTCTGACGCCCGATCTGTATATAGCATTCACGAAATCGGCGGATTTTTGAGCGTTTCTTTCGCCATCCGAAAAGACTGCCCAGAATGAAATTCTGAAAGCCGCGCGTCTTGAGCGGTTTACGCCCTTCACCTTCGCCGATGGTCAATTCATTGGCCAGACTGATATGCTTTTCAGCCTGCTCGACGTCGAATATGTACGAGAAATCCTTACGCTGCATATCATCAAGATGGCGTTTACACGCTAGGTATTCGGAATGCCCGCATAGCTTTTCACCATCGACAATCTTTTTCGCGTATTCCGTCGTTCGGTCTCTCATACGTATTTCAGGAATTTATTGACTTCCTTGCTCTCTTTCTCTGGCACGATGAGTTTCAGCCGGTCAGTTGTCGCAAGCCCCAGTTTCGTGCTGCACTTCATGATCTGATTCGATGCGGACTCCGCAATCTTGACGTATGGCGACATGGACGGACCGAATTTTCCTTCGTAAGTTTGGCCATTCTCGCGCAGATATTCCGCCGCATCAAGATAGCGGTCATAATTATCAGCATAAATAGCCAGCACTGCCATATCAAGATTATCGAGCATGTCGATTGCCGCCGCTTCACGCACGACACGGTTATATTCTGCCGCCGCCCGCTCAGACAGCCACGACGGCGCACCCGCCATGAGCGCATCACGGTCAATCTTGATTTTTTCTTCCTGTATCTTGCGATTCATCTTTTTCTGCTTGCTGATATTTCCAATCTGCATATCAATCACTTTTCTAGCTCGTCCCATATCATCACTCCTTTTATAATTGGTTAATATTATCAATTAAGCTTTATTTTTATTTAGCGTTTCTGCACGAAAAAGTAGAGACGCGTTAAATCGGGCGCCTTCAAAAAACAATTTTGGGGCTCCCCTACCCTCTCTGACGGGCTTCTAATCATTCACGCATATCATTTATCGTGTCATCCTTTCAATGTACCTTCACGGACGCGTAGGAGCTTTTCAATCATATTTTCTTTTTCCTTCCCGCCCGCTTTATAAGCAAGATGCACGCGACGGTGCATAGAATCCGATAAGAATATTAAATTGTCGAGCGATGCTTTAAGCTCCGGCCGCTCATCAGCCGGATAGATGTGATGCGCGATCCTGCCGGGAACCGCCCGATGCTCGTAGTACGCTAGATACTCATCACGATACAGCGCACGAGCACGGCACGCTTCCGCCAGCTTGTGCCAGCGTGCTGACCAATAGAAATCGGTCTGCTGCTTTTTACGCGTCTGATTGTAATCATTTCGGCATAGACATCGCGTCCCTTGTGGGATTACCCTGCCACAATTCTGACATATCTTTGTCAGCATATATCATCATCGCCTTAGCGCTATCGTCATCGCTATGCCGTCGTCGTACAGCATAGCTTTTGTAGCCACCGCAGAGAAAAGAAAGGTCAAGTGAGGAGAGATTTGGGGATATATATCCAGTATCATCTTTAGAGAAATGCAGTAGGCGGTGGACTGCTGCTATTATCATTGTACCGTGCTTTCTTCTAGGTCTTCCCAACTCATCATAAAAAAAATCGCGAAAAGCTATTGACAACTTTTCGCGATGCGTATCTATTATGCCAGGGTTCGCACGACGATATATACGCCCTCATGATCACGGCTGTAGAATTTTTCTACCTGCTCGCTGACGACCTGGCAATCATCTTTCCAGAATCCCGTCCGCGTCATGCAGTCTTTGAGCAACTTGATCATATTGTCGGTATCCGGCTTTGTGGTCTTCCAAGCCCATTCTGTCAGCAAGCTTTCATCCCGATACAAAAATTTGACTTCCAGTCGAATGGGACCTTGCCACGGCTCACGCGGTGCGTACTTTGAAAGATGTGCCATGTAGCTCTGCCGTGCGTCCTTGACTTCTGGCGGCTCGTAGAATCGCGGCTTACCATGTACCACGCTTACCTTGTGTTCTTGATGTGTAGCTGTCGGCACTCGCATTGCTATGAAAAATGAATTTCTCATTGTCGGCTCCTCTCTTTCTGTAGCTGTCCACTCAAAAATCCTTCTCACACTCTTTTTTTGTTGGCTTTTGCTTAAAAAAGTTCTTGAATCTGGATAGGTATGGGGGGCGCATTATAAGCCCCCATACCGTATATCCAGTTTCAAAACCTTCTTTTTTAAGCCTGAAACCATATTATTAAAACTATATGTATATATAAGACAAAAAAGTTTCAGTTTCTCTTGATCACTCGTCAGTGTCTTCTCTCGGCGTCACAATCCCATTGTCGATATCGAAATCACCAAACTTTTTCAACTTCTTGCGCATACCTGGCTTTGTCATTTCTTTGCCAAAAATTTCTTCGGCACGCTCTACAAAGTCATCAAGCCGTACACGCACCACGCCATCATCGTCCGGCTCTTTGTCGGTGGCTATCAGCGTATAGGCATTTGTGATGGCAAGCCGCTCTTGCTCTGCCTTTGCCGCCTTGCGACTGCCGTCAGACTTATCGCGCTGATGGAAGGTCTTGCCATTGATCTCCACGTCGGGCCGAATGTCTTTTAAATATTCCTCTGTGTCGATTTTGTGGATGGGCCAGCTGAAAAAGATGTCTCGGGGCTCTGGCTTTTTGAATTCTCTCAGCGTGCAATCTACACGCCATGCCGTGACGTGCCGCGCGTCATCTTCGGCGCGGCTTGCGATGCGGTGAGCTTCTGCCGCCTGCTCTTTTGTGAGATGGTCATCACACCATCCCAGCAGCTGGAATTTTGATTCGCGGTCATCAAGGCCGATATCGTCGCGCCATGCCGGATGCACGCCATCAAGATAGTGCAGCACGCTCTCACATGCCAGCTTATTGGCCATATAATCGTACTGCTTATCCTTCATCGGCAGCTCGATAAGGTCTAAGAGAGCGTCAGGATCGCGGGCAAATACCCCCGATCCGCTTGCCCTGTCCATCGACTTTTTCCCGCCTTGTGCGCCCTTGCTGTGATGGTGACAGTAAATCACACTGCATCCGACCTCAGTCGCCACCTTGTCGAATTGATTGCAGAACAGGGCCATTTGCTCTGCACTATTTTCATCGCCCGTGATGACTTTGTAAATCGGGTCTAAAATAATGGCCAGCGGATTTGTCTTGCGGGCGCGTCGGATGAGCGACGGCGCGAGCTTATCCATTGCGACCGACTTGCCGCGCAGATTCCACACTTCGAGATTGTCGCTCCACGCATCCGTCGAGTCGCTGGGATAGCCGATAGCATCGTACACATCAAAGATTCGATTCGTGCAGCTGTCTTCATCCAGCTCGAAATTGACGTAAAGCACCCGGCCCTGCTTGCACTTCATCCCCAGCCATTCGCGGCCCTCAGCGATGGCGATAGCAAGCTCGATCTGCAAAAAAGATTTACCGGCTTTCGACGGCCCAGAGATAAGCATTTTATGACCGTAGCGCAAAAGTCCGTCAATGACGCACGGTTTAAGCGGCGGGCGGCCCGCCCTGTATCGCTCTTTGATGTTGATGAAATCCGGCAGGTCATCATTCTGCTCTGAGTACCATTCCATCCAGTCATTCCAGGTATCTTGTCCGATATTTTTGTCGATCAGGAATTGCTTTTTGCCCGCCCGCGTCACGCCCGGCATTCTTGAGAGTCGCGACGGATTCCGATTCTGTTTGTCGAGCGTCAGGCCATTTTCCTCGCATACCTGATAGAGCTTATCGACGCGCTTTCTGTACTCATTGTATGAGCTTGCATCAATCTTGACGATGGCATGTACGCTCTTGCCGCCTGAGTAAACAAGCGCGGCAATCGGCAGCTCCAATTTACGCACGATTTCATTCTGCTTGTCGATGCTCATATTGTCTGCTTCGATGAGCGCATATCGGTAATCCGTCACATTGTCATTGCGGACGCCCTTTCCGTCGAGCGGATTGAAGCGAATCCACGCGCCACAGCATGGATCGTAATCGCCTAGAGTCTTGCCAAGATCGTCGCCGTACTTCTTGAGCTCTTCGATGATTTGGCCCGCCGTGCGCGTGTAGCACCCTTTATTCGCTGGTACGTACCTTTCATCGCGCTTGATGGACTCGACGCAATAGCCTATGTAGTCATCAGGCTGAAAGAGTGCTTCAAGGTATTCGATGAGCTGCTGGGCCGGATGCCATTCTTTCGGCTCATGGATTTCGCGGCCTTCCAGCCAATTCCGATCGATGATACCGCGACGCGGGCGCGTGCCGTCGTCGAAGTCGAATTCTGAATCCCATGTGAAGCTGCCCTCTGCTCGCTGGTAGCTCCATCCGTGCCGGCGTGCCATTTCGATGAGCGTGCCGCCCGTGACTGGCTTATCTGTGCGCTCTTGATATGATTCCCACTTTCGCGCGCATTCGCCGCTATGGTATCGGCTCGCGTCCTGTCTGCTCCATTCATCCCACACAGATGCAGAAAAACCTTCATACTTTAATGCCATGCCAATTTGATACCAATCTTGATAATTTAAATCACGCGGATCAATGTGCTGCAAAGCATCTAAAAGGATTTCTTTTTCCATTTTTACCTCTTTATTCTCGACTCAATCCAATTCTTGATTGCCATAATAAATAATGGCAATATCCAGATTTATTTGTTGTGGTTCTATGTATTTTTTTATTCCAGCGGATCGAAATAGATAAGCCCGGATAAATCATATATAAAAGCTCATCCGGGCTTCTAGGTTCACACACTTTCCAATCCCATTTCTGCAAATAGGCCATAAAATCATAAATATCTTTTAGCCGTATTGTACCGGGATATCCCAATTTTTCTTGTCGCTCCGCTTTTTTAATTATTCGCGTAAGCTCAGTCATAAATTTACCTTTGATTTTCCATCCTTAAAGCCGCAAAGATATCCGGCAATAAAAGAAACCACAATACAAATCAGCGATACAATTCCACTAATTACGATTTCACCGTGCATATGCTCACCTCCATTAAATATTGAAAAAGGAAAGAATAATAATATATACTCCTGTTATTCCTACACCTATTGAAAATCCATTCAAAAAGCCTAAAAGATAGTCACTCATGATCTTATTTCTCCCGCGCGCTCTCTCATTTTCTTGTCACCCCATCGCTGGACATCTTCCAGCATTTTCCTCGTGTCGAGTCCTTTGATCTCGCTGTCTAGCAGATCGATCAGCTCACTATTTGTCGTTTTTTCCAGCGTCATATCGTCACAAAATTCGTTGAAGTCAAAAGCAAGATCGCGAAGCCGTTTTGCCCCATACCCGCGCTTGATTCGGGCATATGCAAGGACCAAAAGATACATCATGCCGCAGGTTTCCGCCTGCACTTTCGGCAACTCTTTTCTCTTCCAATCCTCATACGCTTCTTTGCCAAATCGCTCTGCATTTTGATCCAGCTTTTCTATTGCATCCGCGACATCGCCGGACTTCGCTAGCCGTCGCTCCATCGCTCTACGCTGCTGTCTTGACATACTCATGATTTACCCCCATTCTCCAAAATCTTTTTCCTGATCTTTCAACCCATCAGTGCAATCTTTTTTGCTTGTATCACTATTGGAATTAAGTAACCCCACTACGATTTTTGTCGCAACTTTAGCTTTTAAAGCTTCCGCATCTTTACCGTTTTCTTTCGCAAAGTCATCAAGGACCGTACCAATACAAAATCCAATTTCATACGAGTTCAGGCCATGCGCTTCAACTTTTATATGATTTTTATCTGTAGTATCAATATAAAGCTTCATAATCAAATTCCTCATATTCTTTTTCATGGCAATCTTCCACAATGTACGCTTTCCGGCAAGCTTCAAAATACTGGATCGCCGCTCGATACGCTTTATAGTGCGCCGGATTTGGTTCTTTCCCGTCCGGCCCGTATATGCCCTCAATTCGCTTTTTAAAGCTATCAAGATGATTGCCGGCATCATCGTCCCAGCATCCGCATATGATGCAGTCGTTGATGGCGTCATAGTAGGTATTCCGTCTCATACTTCCTATACCACCAGCCACGTAAATACCTGATGGCAGGTCTGCTCCATAAAAATTTGCATGAAAAAAATTTGCTCCTTGAATCTTTGCACTGCTAAGAGTAGCATTACGAAGATTTGCGTAACGAAAGTTTGCTCCGCGAAGGTTAGTGCATTCAAGATACGCATCGCTAAGATTTGCATAATAAAAATCTGCTCTACGAAGGTCTGCTCTGTAAAGGTCAGTGTATTCAAGGTTTGCATCGCTAAGATTTGCGTAACGAAGGTTTGCCCAGCGAAGGTCTGCGCAACGAAGGTTTGCCCCGCGAAGGTTTGCTCTGTGAAGGTCTGCCCCGTAAAGGTTTGCGCACATCCCTTTTTTACCATCAGTTTCTAGCCACTCTTTATGATCGTGAAGAATTTTATTTAATTTTTCCTGTTCCATGATTTGTCCCTTCCCGCTTGTACTTTATCTCCTACTTTCATCGACAACCACCGCCCTACCTGTGAGTAAATCCTCTAAAATAAAACAACTAAAATCCATATACGGAGTGTCATATGCGCCACGCACCCTAAATCCGCACGTAGAGAACTCGCACTCAAATCTATCGTGATCGCGTTCTACAGTAAATCGTTCGCCCAGCTTTTTGCCGAACAACGCAGCGACAACCTCCATTTTATTCGGCTTATCTTCATAATGACGCTGGATAATTCCAAACGCACCTTCCAGAACTTGTTTCTTCCGAAATTCTACAAGTTCACCGTTTTTACCAAATAATTCATCACATTTATTTTCTGCCATCTGAATCACGCTCCCTATGCAACGCCAACGTTGACAGCTATCACATCTTCCCATGGAATCAATTTCGCTTTTTCTGCCAGTTCTTCGTCTGGCCATTTTTCAGCATCATGGCCATAGTAGCTATAGCAATCTTCAAAATCATCGTTTTCTTTGCTAACCCAAATTTCTCTAGCTTCTGAGTAAGCAATTGTCTCTATGCATGGTTTGCTGTGAAAATTACCTGCCCAACTACCATAATCGTCACTTATATTTTCTGAATCAATCCATACTACTACACGCATTTTGGGGTTATTTAAAATTAAATTTGATAATTCGATTGCGTATTCGCGGTTTAATTCGCTTTCTAATTTCATTGCTTTCACGTTCCAATCACTCCCAATTAGTCATTGTCAGCTCTCCACTTTCCATATTTTGCTAATTCAATCACTAAACTCAACGCGCATTTATTAGCTTTTTTGATATAAGCGGGACACTTGTTGCACTCACTACACTTTGCTATTTCCTCGCATAAGTGCTTTCTATACTTCATCAATTCGCCAGATAATATTATTCTGTCCGAATACTCATAACTCATTGCTATTCTCCTCTTCCCACTTATCCATCATGTATCGCTCTCTTTCAGCCTAAGCCCGAACAGGCTTATCTCATCCGAGTTGTCCTCCTTCTTCTTTCGGTTGATCCACCAATCGAATACATCTTCGCCGGTTTCCCATGCGTCGCAGGGCAAGCCGTCGGCTTTCCGCTTATCAATCATCCGCTGGAAAGTCTTTTTATATAGCTCAACGTACTTCGGCCACCGCTTCATATCGGCTACTTTCTGAGCTTTCGATGTATACGGACATAGGATGCACCCAATTCGCTTGTGTCCTTCATCGTACAGCTTGCAGTATGGGACATGATACGTGCGGATATACTCCCAAACGTCCGATTCGCTCCATTCGATGATCGGATGGATGAACCTTTTCCCACTGTGTCCTGTACACGTCTCCGTTAGCTTTCTTTTTGCTCGCTTTGCGCTCTCTTGGTGCCGGACGCCTGTCACGACGAACCGGCCTTCCCCGCCGTGCTCTTTGAAGTATTGGCAGCAATATCTCACTAGCCGAGTTGGTGGCATGCGCTTTTTGGGGATCAGCTCCCACATCGACATTTCCGGACGTAACCGATTCGCCCACGCCTCTGGATAGTTCTCACGGATAAAGTACACAAGTTCCGGCGGGTCCACCGTCGTTACCGAATAATGTACGTCATACTTGACGCCCGCGCGCTTACACAGATCAAGCACGACGCAGCTATCTTTTCCACCGCTGAAAGCTACATAGTAGCCCTCTGGCGGCTCGTGCAGTTTGAGCCGATTGATTGCAACCTTTACTTTGTCAATCTCTCCGTAAAGAGTCATTTCTTTGAGCATGTAAAATCAATCCCGCCTTCCATCTCGTACTTCTTTTTTTTCACCGCCAAGCTTCTCAATCTGCCACCCGGCACAACTCATTGACTCTGCATCGGATATATGCCCCTGTGTCCTCCGACACCGCATTCCATCCCGATCATACTTTAGGCATGTATCACAGCATCGTATCAGATCGGCCATCATCGGCCGGCACAAGCGGCAAAGTCTCAGCTTCATCCTGCCGACGCGGTATCTTTTGGCTCCATCGGCGGAGCACACATCGCAGTATGCCATTCCTTATCCTTCCTTCATTGGAATAATGATATTCCTTCATTAAGCTGAAAATTCAGCATATTTTCTTTTGCAAGCTGGTAAAAATGTCCGCCTGCCTAGAAAAGCGAAATTTCTACACCAGCAATCTGTAAGCGCTGGCCCTCCTGCTCGAAACGCTTGTACCGCACTTTGAAAAACCTCCCGGCCGGAATCATCAAGCCGCTTGAAACCTCTGGCGGGACGTACTCGCCGGACGTATTCTCGCCGAGATCACGCAAGTCGCTCAAAGCGGCAATGATATGGTTCCGGATGAGGTTGAGGTTACAGCCATCCGGCCATGCCGGGTCGCTACATCCATGCTCGAAAATGTCTCGCCAGCGCTCCAGCTCCCGCCGTGCGTATTCGCGTCTTGCCGCCACTGCATCCTTATCGCCGAGTGGCTTGAGCTGGAGGTACTTCTGTACGATCATGTCCAGTTTTTTCTTTTCCATTGCCGCGCATCTTCAGCACTCTTCCAGCAGTACGAGGTGGATGCCGCCCTTGCTCTTGAGCTTCGGATTTGCCAGTGTACCAATACCTATCGGGATCCCGTTGACAAAAGCGGCGTAAAGCCGGAGCTTTTCGCTCATCTGAATCGCTTCCCGCCGTCACGCTTTGCATTGGAATCATTGACCTCCTGATACATCCTTTCCCGGTCATCCGCTTTAAAGCCCAGCTTTTCAAGTGTGGATATGCACGCGGTAATGGTATCGACAAGCTCCCGGCCTAAGTGCAGATAAGAGTCATTATCACGATTCAGATTATACAGACGGAAAGCTTCGACCACTTCTTTGACTTCTTCTTTAATTTTCATGACGTAATCAATGACATCCCAATCTGCATACAGCGGGCCATTACAAGGCCGCGGAAGGATGGATTCTTTTTTATCTTTATGTGTCATTTTTATTCCCCTTTACATATGTCCGGCGTAGTCAGCCCCCAAAAATATCAGCATCGCGAGAATCAGCCATAAGATTTCTTTCAGCTTTTTAATATTCATTACTTATCCTTCCTTCTTTTCCGGCTGATAGCTCGCCGGATCAATGTCTCGCGGCGTGCGCCATCCATTAAATGCGATGCGATTGATGAGCTTTTTTGCTGATTCAAATTGCCACATCCCCACATGCTGGAATCCTCGAGACTCCAAGAATCGAATCTGCTTTGGCGTCGAAAGCCCCTCATACGCGCGCTTGTGGAGACGCCCCAGAATCTGCGATGCTTTGCCCGCGCTCTGAATCTCATCCGGGAATATGCCGTATTTTTCAAGGTCTTTCTTCTGCTTATCCGATGGCGGCTCAAGCTCCCAGCCGAAAGACGGCACATAGCTGCTCAAATCTTCGGCCTGAATGGACATCTCAAATTGTAGCGGGTCTACCAATTTACGCTTTCGCTTCTTCATGAGTGCCAGCTTTTCGGCCAGTGCTTCTTCGCGCTCGCGAATGACATCTTCACTTGCTTTCTTTTCGACTTCTTCCAGGTCGAGCGGCACGACAGCATCTTCGATCCGGCGCGTCATCGCGGCGGCAAGCTCATCGCCCTTTGCCAAGAGATGCGCCGGGCGGCAAAGCTCATGGCGCCCAGTCAGCCACAAAAAGTCGAGCAATAGCAGCTCTTTTTTGCCCGGAAATAGTCGCGTACCGCGCCCCACCATCTGACTATACAAACCGCGTGATTTTGTCGGTCTGAGAATGACAATGCAATCCACTGACGGGCAATCCCATCCCTCTGTCAGCAACATCGAATTGCAAAGCACATCATATTTCCCACTGTCAAAATCAGCGAGTATCTGAGCGCGATCTTTACTCTCGCCATTGACCTCAGCCGCCCGGAATCCATGCGACTGTAAAAGCTCTGTGAATTTCTTCGATGTGGATACGAGCGGCAGAAATATGACGGTCTTTCGCCCTTTACAATATCCCTTCATCTCAGCCGCGATCTGCTCTAGATACGGGTCTAGGGCCGTGTCGATGTCGCTTGCCTTGAAATCGCCCGCTGATATCGTGACCTTGCTGATGTCCAGCTTGAGCGGGATTGTCTGAGCCTTGATCGGCGTCAGATAGCCGTCACGGATGGCAGACGGCAGGCTGTATTCATATGCGATGCTGTCGAAAAACTCTCCCAGGTCTTTCATATCTGAGCGGTCAGGCGTCGCCGTCACGCCCAGCACTTGCGCCTTGTCGAAGTATTGCAGGATATTCTGATAGCTCGTCGAAATCGCGTGATGTGCTTCGTCGATGATTATTGTCTGGAAGTAGTCGCGTGGGAATTTGTCAAGACGATTCTGCCGCATGAGTGTCTGTACACTGCCGACCGTCACCATGTACCAGCTATCAAGACAGCTGCTCCCAGCTTTTTCTAAGCTTGACGCAAGTCCTGTGGCCTTTTGCAGCTTATCAGCGGCCTGCTCTAAAAGCTCGCCGCGATGTGCCAGTATCAGCACATGACGCCCAGCCATGACGGCATCCTTTGTAATCGCTGAAAATACGATAGTCTTTCCCGTGCCGGTAGGAAGAACGAGCAGGGTTTTCGCCCTGCCATCTTTCCATTCTTCTTCTACGCGGCGACGGGCTTTTTCCTGATACGGTCTAAGCTCTATCGCCATTTCTTATCCCTTCTTTATGTAGTGAGAAACGTTATTATAGGTTTTGTCGTTGTATTTGCGATTCGTGATTTTCGCGCGGCCAGCCATGCCGACAAGGTTATCGCTCCACCAAGCCATCTTTACTTTACTGCCCTCTGTGGCCAGACCTACGGACTGGAAAAATCCGCTCATTTTCTTTGTATTTATGGGGTTGGGGTTGATGAAAAATGAATCATTGATGACGACATCGCCTTTGTCAGTCTTGATGCCGATCTGAATTTTTGCGACAGGGCATGGCGGGATAGTGTGGCCATCTTTTGCAGTACCGCCGTCATAATGTGACCGCTGAAAAGATCGGACCACATACCCATATTCTCCCGGCGGTAAGATGACAAATTCGTCCGGATCGTCGAAATCGAATTCTGAATCCCATCCAAAATCATTGGCTGGTGCTGCCGTCTGCTGTGACTCTGCATTGAAATTGAAATCATTGCTCATTGGTATTCTTCCTTTCTTTCTTTAAAATGGTACGACAAGTGAATCCTCAAGATGGATTCCCTTATCGGACATAAAGCTTTTTACCTTTGGCCACTGTCCAAGAATGACCTGATCAATGAATGCTTTGGGCATTTTATTGACCGGTACATATCCGGGCATACAATTGGATTCTTTTGCGAATCTGGAAAGCTCATCCAGCGTATACCCTTCTTGGTCGATAATTTTGAGTACACGCTCATCCACACCATCGCGTGATTGCTTTGTATCGTCTTTCTGATCGTCCTGATTCGTCGCCTGAGCGGATTTTTCTTCGGTATCAGTGGTTTCCTCGCGTTTCTGCTTTTGCGGCTCTTGTGGCGCGTCTGATGGCGTTACAGACGCATTGTCAGGGATGTATTTTTCAATCTGCTGATAGTCAAATGGCATTTCGTCCGGCAGACCGTATCTATTTTTCGCGTCCCATGTCGGTGCATGTGATGCGTACATAACGCGCCGTCCGCCCTGGACTTTATTCTTGCCATTGACCTTAGTGACAATCTCTTTGTAATTCGCAAAAAGCACCATGTCCGCCCATTCTTTGACGAGCGCGACAGTCTGATTACCAGCTTTGCCACCTAATTTAAGCTCGTAGCGGTCAAATGCGCCCGTTTCATTAGGCAGCTCGAATTTGCGGATCAAGCAATGTGCTGTGATGACGATATTCACGCCGCGCTGATTTATTTCAGTCAGCGTGTCGAGTACTTTGCCGAATTCCTCTTTGACGTAGACGTAGCCTTTGCCATAGCTGAAATCCTCTATCCCGTCCTTTGCATACTTCTTACAGACGTAGGACTCGCAAAGCCGCTCCATCCAATCTGCCGTGTCGATGACGAGCGTCTTTATGGTAGGTGGATCATTCGCGGCGTCATGCTTGACGGCTTCGACTTCTGCAAGAAGCATCTCCCATGACGTCGGCTTCTCGAATCGTGCGACGTCCATCAAATCGGTGCTTCCCTCTGTGTCAATAAAAATTGGCGAAGGGAATTGAGCGGCGAATGTGCTCTTGCCAATACCTTCCGGGCCGTAGATGACGACACGGGCAGGCTTACTCTTGAGCGGGCCGCGCGAAATCTTGATACTCATTCCTCATCATCCTCGCTTTCATCGTCATTGCACATGTCGCGGATGGTCTTGATCATTGACGCTTCGATGTCGTGCAAGCACATGATAGCGTCAAAAGGATCCATGCCGGACTCTTTCAGCAGAGTGATAATTTTGATGCTTACGAGCGTATCCGTATTGATTTTCATAGTCATCACCTCATTTGATGCGCAAGGAAATGCCGCTTTCCAGATGGCAGTACGGCACGTCCTCGCCCTTCTTCAATGCGTCCTTGATGGCGGCCTTATCAAGCTCGTAATGTTCAGGAATGACATCAAGATATTCATCCGGGATAGTACCCTTATATGGAATCCCCTCTGGTACGGTCACTTTGAGCGCGGGCGGATTATTCTGGATGCTCATGCGCCCGATCGTCGTATCGATGCGGCTCTTGCCGAATGCCTGCAAGCCGTCGATATAAATCTGCTTGATGCGGCTGATCTTATTGTCGAGCGTGCGGGCATTCGCCGTCAGCCGCTTCGATTCGGCTTTCATTGCGTCGCGGCGTGCTTCGAGCTCACGGATGAGCCCGATGCCATTCTTGCATTTATCAGTCATGTCGCACTCAATGGATTTGAGCCCTTCTTCGAGCGCGTCTAAATCCATCGTGTCATCCAGTGCCAATTCAAGGATTTCCTCGAATGCCTGAGACAGCTCGAATATAGATTTACTCATTTATTTTCCTGCCTTTCTGTGATAAAATTGATTTAGGTCTTGTGGGCTGTACACCTTGTACAGCTCATTTTTTTTGCATTCTTTTCCACCGCCGCTCCTTGTATCGCTCGCGGGCGATGCGGATGCTCCTAATCCAGTGCTCGTAGCAGTAGGATTTGTCGCGATATGTGTCCTTACCACAAATGATGCACCGCTTTTCTTGACGCGCCCGCTGATACCGTGCTTTCTTCTCAGCGCGGATGCTCTCGCGTCGCTCCGGATCAGCGCGGCGATTTGCCGACTGCTGTCTTTTCTTCTCAGCGCATTCATGGCAAAGAGCCTTTCCCGGATCAGCGTCGCGCTGGTGACAGCATGTACAGATACCGTGTGCTCTGTACCACTTATATTGTTCCCGGTAGTAATCCGGGCTCATACCTACAGTCACCCCCTTTCAATGCGTTCTGCCAGCTCGTCGAGCGTGATGCCCGCAAAGTCGGCTAGTAGCTTTGGATTGATGTAGTAAGTGTACCGCTTGCTAGGCGGCGCGATTTTGATCGCCACGCCGATAGGCTCACCATTAGCCTTGAGCAAGCCGCGCTGTAATCCGATTCGCACGAATTGATCAGACTTTCCGATGACGCGGGCGGCGTCAGCCGGCGAAATTTTCATTTATATTCCCCCCAATCGTCCGAGAAAAAGATGCTACACACATCTTCCAGCGCCAATGGGATATATCGCATCATCTTGTGGATTTGCGATATGGTGAAATCCCCATCTTTCATACGGGTGGAAAATGTCGCTTTATCCATTCCAATGGCCTTGCGTACGTCTTCCTCCGTCAAGCTGTTATATGTCATACAGCTCCGGAGCAAATGGATATTGATACTCATTCTTCCACCTTCTTCATTTGGTGTTTATTGGCATAAGCGATGAGATCAGCTTCGGCATCGATTTCCCTATCATGCCAAGGCAAGGCCCGGACGCTATGCCAACTTTTTTTTGGTTTTCGATAAAATACGGAAAATGACGTCCCGCCCAGACCGGGCCGGACAGTGTACTGCCACCTTCGAGCATCTTCATAAATCATCATTTCTCCCCCCCTTTTTGACTAGAATTTAATTCTAGTCAAATACCAAAATAAATATAGTCTATCGGCATTTGATAGACATCAGAAATTATCCGCTGATAGCAGGGAAGAACCCTGCTGGGGTTCTTCTCCCACCGTATCAGCCGATCCTTACCGATACCAAGCTTCTTTGCCGCTTCCAGCAAAGTCAGCCCGGCATTTACACGAGCGGCTTTTAAGCTGATTTGAATCATATATTTCACCTCCTGATGCTTGCTTGTCTTTTATCGACAATGTTATTGTACTAGAATTTAATTCTAGTGTCAAGCATTTATTTCTAGTTTTTTAGAATTTTTGTTGCAAATACTAGAATTATATTCTATAATATGATTGTAGGAAAGAGGTGCGCAAGATGGTAATATCTGAAAAAACACTAAAAGCGAGGAAGCTTTTCAGCCGCCGGCTGCGTGAGCTTTTGGAATCACGGGATATGAATCAAAATGATCTCGCGAAAGTGCTGCATGTATCCGAAAGCACTGTCGGAAAATGGACTTTGGGGAAATCTATGCCGCGCACAATGGGCGGCATCCAGCAAATAGCAGATTTTTTCAATGTGGGCAAAAGCTATTTACTGGAAGAAGGGACCGCACTTGATGATTCGAATCAAGTCAGACCATACTATTTTGATCCGGAAGTCGCGGCCATCGCCAATGAGCTGAAAGAGAATCCAGATATGCGCATCCTTTTCGACGCATCGCGCAAGCTGTCAAAGCAGGACATGAAGACCGTAATCAATATGATCAAGGCCATCACGGATAAAGAGGAATAGCTTATGATAGTCACAAGATTTATGGATTTACCATGCTCCATTAAAGCATTCTCGCGTAGTAATGCGGACGGAAGCTATACCGTCATCATCAATGCATGCTTATGCCGTGAGCAGCAGGAAGAAAGCTATCGGCATGAAGTCGAGCACATTTTGAATCAGGATTTTACTGCGCCGGACAGCGCAGATCATATAGAGTCGTACCGCCATAAAATGGATTGAAGGGGAGTGATAAAATGAAATGGATTTTATCGATACTAGCCAGTATGATTTTTTTCACCGGCACAGGCTATGCCGAATCATTAAAGTATTTGAAGGTACGACGGATGGATATATCTATGATCTGGTCAGCGGTCAAGTGATTCATGCTTTGATCGACAGCTCTGCCGCTTTTAATTGAATAAAAAACCGCCCATGCGGCATTATGGGCGGTTTTTGTGTACATGGAGGTATATTTACTATGCGTCTACCCAATTCATACGGATCAATATATAAGCTGAGTGGGAACCGTCGCCGCCCATTCGCGGCAGTCATCACGCAAGGCTGGAAGGATGACGGCAAGCCCATCCGAAAATATCTGGGATATTACACGACGCGCAAGGATGCACTTGCCGCATTGGCCAACTACAATGCAAAGCCGTACAAAATCGATGGCCACGGCGTCACACTCGCCGCACTATACGCCCGCTGGACGGCGTACAGACAAGAGCGCGATAAATCTGTCCCGCGGAATTACAAAGCCGCTTACAAGCGTATGGAGCCGCTCTACAGCGTACCTTTTGTTGACATCACGACATTGCAATGGCAAGACTTGATAGACAGCTGCCCAAAAGCCCCATCGGCAAAACTCGTAAAAGTATTAGCAAATCTATTGTACAAATACGCCGCCCTGCTCGACATCACATCAGACAATCGCGTGACGCAAGTCGAGACACCCGCCGTTGCTAAAAGTACGAAGCACAAGCCATTTAGCCATGATGAAATCCTTGAGCTATGGGCTCACGCCGATGACTTCGCCGCCCGCTATGCGCTGATCATGTGCTATAGCGGTATGCGCCCGACGGAGGTCATCAAGATCAAGAATCAGAACGTACACCTAGACGATCACTACATGGTGGGCGGTATCAAGACGGCAGCAGGAAAGAATCGTCAGATTCCCATCGCGGATAAGATCATGCCATTCATTCGGCAGATGTACAGCCCTGAACGCGAATATCTGCTTGTCGATGATCTAGGATTCCACCCGCCCACACTGTCATTCTTGCGTAATCACTACTGGGATATATCTGACATCCCTGCGATCAAAAATCATCTGCCGCATGACGGGCGGCATACGTGCGAGACGGCACTTGACAATGCCTGTGTGTCGAAGCGGACCATCCAGCTTATCATTGGACATGCCGGCCGCGATATTGATGAGCGTGTCTACACACACAAGACAACACAGCAGCTAATAGATGCGATAAACCTTATTTAAATGTGTATGCAGTATGTATGTAGTTTGTATGCAGTGAGCAAAAAATAGAACGCTTTTGCAAGGTCTATAAAGACCGAAGACCCTTGTCATTCCTAGAAAGTATAGAAACGACAAGGGTCTTTTATGCCTAAAAACTTAACTGAGATTGAACGCCAGATTAACATCCACAGACAACAGCGACAGGCATGACGCAAATAAGCTGGTGTCCAGCGTATTGATCCCTCCGACCAGCAGAAAGAGAAGATATTCCCTGCTCCAGAACACCCGTCTCATCCTGCCTATCCCATAAGCGTTTCCCTTGCTCACAGCCCGCTTCCTCCAGCCCTAAAACTCCCCAAGCCAATCTCCTTCCCCCGCAAAAATTCAGCAATACGGGAAGACAGACAGCATCGGTATTCTCCCTCAAAATCATGCTCCCATCGATGCGCATAACAGTCAGAGAGTACCGTATTGTCCAGTCCGGGATGGATCATAATCTCCGTCAGTCCATCGGGCAGATTCTCAAGCTGCCGCATCAGAAACGCCTCGTCTACTGCTCCGCCAGCAATCAGGCCGATAAAATGATCGGGAAAATAAAACCCATACTGTACGGCCTTTCGCCTCATTCTGCAGCACAAAAGCCACAGTCCGAAGCGCGCCATCCGGTCGCCAGCAGAGCCGTCGGCCAGACATTCACGGATTCCACCGGCCGCTTGCGGAATCCTCACCGAGCGAATTCTGTACGACTGAGCCAGCTTCAGTACGATGGGAAAGATCCCCGGCAGAATATGAACATGCTGGTGACTGTCCACATGCGTCACCCGAAGCTTTTCCTGCATGATCCGCTGGAACTGTGCCGACAGTTCCAACCGCACCTCCTCCAAGTGAATCCGGCCGGACAAATAAGCACGGACAAACTCCCGATGGGAAGGATAAAACCGGCCGTCCGCCCCAATCAGACTTGGAACGTCCTCCCGAGGCAACAACGGCTTTCCGTCAACCAGTGTAAGATGTATCCCGATCTCCAGATTCGGCAGGGAGCGAGCCAGCTCCACCGCTTCCTCAAACGCCGGTTCACCGGCCATCAGACTGGCGGAGCGCAGGATCCCGCCCCGGACTGCCCGTGCGACTGCTTGATTGATCGCCGGATGCCGGCCAAAATCATCCGCATTGAGAAGGATGCTTTTTTTCTTCATCATGACACCTCTCCCCGTTCCATTCCTCCTGACAGCCATCAATCTGCTGAATCAAATAGATCGGACGACCCTTGACCTGTCGGAACACACGGCCAAGATATTCGCCCAAAATCCCCAGCACCAACAGCTGTGTTCCGCCAAAAAAAGAAAGGCAGACCATGATTGTCGTCCAACCGGGAACCACATCGCCCATCCAAGATTCAAAGAACACATGTCCGAGAAGCAGAAAACTTATAAGCAGACTGATCAGTCCGGCATAGAAGGAAAGACGCAGCGGCAGGATCGAATTGCCCAAAATGCCATCGAAAGCAAACCGGATCATCTTTCGCAGGGAAAATTTCGACTTTCCGGCAAACCGCTCCGGTGCCACAAACGGAACCTGTACCTGACGAAACCCCATAGCGCCGACCAGACCGCGTATAAACCGGTCCTGCTCCCGGTATTGCCGGAATGCCAGCACGGCCTGACGATCCATCAAACGAAAGTCCGAACCACCGGGCTGAACAGGAACCGCCGAAATCAAATTGAGCAGCCTGTAATACCAGCGAGAAGTAAGCCTTTTGAACCACGATACACCTTCCGTAGTCTGACGGATCGTCTGCACAATATCATATCCCTGTTCCCAGAAGGACAAAAGCTTGGGCAGGAGAGAAGGCGGATGCTGCATATCCCCGTCCATCGTAACGACAGCATCCCCATCCGCATGATCCAGCCCGCAGGTCAACGCTGCCTGATGTCCATAATTTCGGGAAAGGAAGCAGGCCCGTACATGTGGATTTCCACGCAGAAGCCCGCACAAAATGCTGCGGCTGCTGTCGGTAGAACCGTCATCGACAAACAGAATGTAATACGACCATCCGGTTCCATTCATCGCTTCTTCGACCGCCTTGGTAAAATGAAGCAGATTCGCTTCTTCATTATATACAGGAACGACAACGGTCACCGTTCCATCATGCTGTCTCAATCGCGTTTCCTCCCCTGTTTCCCTTATTGGCGTTCAAAAATCAGCCAGTCGCCGACCTGACCGATCTGCCGCCATATCCCCGGCACCTGTGACACATCCTCACCATGTTTTGGGAAAGTCAGCAAAAACACCGGGCGGTCGTCCGGTATTTCCTCCATGGCCTGAAACGGCATAACATTCCTACTCGTCCAGGTCATGCCATGCGGTTTCTCTCTGGCAATATCTTCCGCTTTTTCCAAACGTCGGACATCCAATCCCGAATAATAAACCAGTGAAGCAGGATAAGGAACCTGATAAGAAAGGATCTGTGCCTGACGCCCAGCAGGAACAACCTGCTGCAGGTACATGGCCAGCTCCCTGCCCGAATTCTGATTCATGATGGCAGGCGCCACCATCGTATCAAGCAGGAGATATGCCGCAGCCATAGCCGCTGCTGCCGTCCGGAAGAATCGGACATTCTGTCCAAAATACCGGGCCGTCAATATCGCCAAAGGCATCATATACGGCATGGTATACGTAACATATTTCGTGGCAAAGCATTGGAAACAAAGGAATACCGTTACCGCCCAGATCGCCAGAAACCGGTCGGCCGGCGATGATGGGAGCGATATCCGCCGATGAACGATACGCCGGACTGCCGCCGGCAGTCCCAGCAGCGACCACGGAAAAAAACCGGCCAAAAACACAAGCAGATAAAAATACCAGACATCATCCCGCGGATGCTCAGGTACAGTGGCCCGCAAAGCATTATGAACACCCAAAAAAGTATCAACAAAATCCATGCCATGCATCCGATACATCGGATAATACCAGACCGCACACAATGCGGCAAACAGCAGGAACCCCAGCAAAATATGCCAGCTCAGCAAAGATCTCAGACTGCGCTGCACCAGCAAAAACAGCAAAATGATCAGTCCCGGCAGGCACAGCCCGATCGGGCCTTTGGTCAAAACGGCAAGAGCAGCGGCAGCAAACGCCAGATAATAATACACGGGTCTGTTCCTGCTCCATCCGAGGTAAAACGCAATCAGCGTACCGGATACCGCCACAAACAAAGTCATATCCGTAATCACCGCATGACCGATATACCAGTATTCCAGCGAAGTGCCAAGAATCAACGCGGCAGCCAGCCCCTGCCGTCGACCGGCCAGACAGGCTCCAAATCCATACGTCAAAAAAAGTCCGATGGTGCTGAACACAGCAGGGAAAAAACGAGCCGCAAAATCCGTAAACCCAAACCACTGAAATGCCGCGATCAATTCGAGGTAAAACAAGATGGGTTTATCATACCAGTAATTGCCGTAAATAACCGGGGAAAAATAATTACCGGTCAGGGTCATCTCTTTCGCCGTCTCCACATAATTGGATTCTACCGGGTCGGTGATGGGAAGAAGTTGATTGCCGATAAAGAACACGACCAGACTATAGATCAGCAGGATCCCTATATTGTTGCGATTCTGATTCATAAATTCTCCTCTGTCTCTCGTTATTAGGATTGGATTTCGTATACTGCTTTCGATTCTCCTCCACTTTCATGCCAAGTACCTTGCACAGTTATGTTTTATTATAGCATCATCATGCTCCAGATCAAAACAGGATTTTACGGACAGAGGTTGCGTATGATAAAAACAGCAGCCTGTGTTTCTACAGACTGCTGTTTCCCGGCAGATCCGGTATCGAAAAAGAGGAGGTTCTCCGATACCGGCGATACTACCTTTATTCTCGCGATTATTCGATTTTTACTCGTCCCAGTGCAGCTTTTCCTTCTTCTCCGGTTCGAATCCGTATCATATTATCGACTGAGGAAATGAAAATTTTCCCATCGCCAATATGGCCAGTATACAATTCCACCTTGATCCATTCAATCAGCGCATCCAGCTCGCCGCGTTCACAAATCAGCATCACCAAGCTCTGCGGCAGCAGTTGAATCTCCTGATTTTCCTCCGCCGCGTATTCAAAGCTTCCTTTCTGAATGCCGCATCCCAGCGCTTGAAAGACAGTCACTCCGCTGATGCCTTTTTCGTTTAGTTTTTTCAACAAACGCGTCAGTTTTTTCATATCCATAATAATTTCAACGCGTACCAATTCGGTCTCACTCATGATTTATTCCCCCCTATATGTTTTCCTTCAGCCGCGGGTTCCGCCTTCAGGAAGGCTTTCGCTGCGGCACAAAGCAGATGTTCCTCGTGATGCAGGGAAAAAAATGTGATGCCGAAAGGATCCTTCCGATCCACAGAATCCTGCGGTACAGCAACCGCCGCTAAATCCAACAGATTGCAATGATTGGTATAAAGGCCCATCTTGCTGTTTGTCCTCACAGGATCCTTCCTGACCTGCTCCCGCGTATAAGTTCCTCCGGCCGTAGGCAGAACCAGAACCGCATGTTCCATCATGACCGCGCTCTGATGGCGATAGGTCTGCAATTCATGCCAATCGGCAAACAACCGGGCAGCCGTATACTCTGCCCTGCCGCCCGATTCCAGAATCTTCCGTGTCACAGGAAAAACTTCGTTCGGATGGTTCTGCACAAAATCGCCTAGATCAGCCCAGCGCTCCGCGACAAAAGCACCTTCATACAGCAGTCTGGCCGCACGCTGAAACAACGTGATATCCACATAGAGAACCGCTGCGCCAAGATGGTTCAGCCGTGACACTGCCTCATTCCATTTTTTCCGGAACTCTTCCGCAAAATCCCCGAAAAACTCCGGCTCGTCCTGCGGGAGCAAAATAACCCGCGGCATAGCGTCTGGAAGATGCGAAATATTCCGTGACCAGCAACAATCTTTATCGAATCCGCGTGCGATGCGGTCGATCAGACGTGCTTCGTCGAGAGAATGAGTAAACACAGTCACACAGTCCAAACCGGCACAGGCCGGCACGACGCCTTTGGTCGACCATGCCCCCAGCGGAGGCTTATAGCCAATCAAGTTATTAAGCATGGCCGGCACTCGTCCGGATCCTGCCGTATCCGTTCCAAGGGCAAAAGCAGCCAGTCCGGAAGCGACACTAACTGCGGAACCGGAACTGGAGCCGCCGCTGATCCGTTCCGGCACATAGGCATTTTCTACCTCGCCATAAGGGCTGCGGGTGCCGACCAGCCCCGTTGCGAATTGATCGAGATTGGTCTTTCCGACAGGAATGGCGCCTGCCGCAATCAGCTTCTTTACAACCGTTGCGCTGTCATCCGGCATATAGGCATAAGCCGGACAGGCTGCTGTCGTCGGAATGCCGGCCAAATCGATATTGTCCTTAATGGCGAACGGGATGCCCCACAAAGGATATCTCCCTGCATCCCGAACCGGCAGATGATCCAAATAAGCCTGAATCCATGTCATAGACGGCGGTGTAATCCATATATGTTTTTTCTCCAAGCGCCCGGCCCGCCGGCAGATTTCGCGAAGGACTTCCTCCGGCGTAACAATGCCGGAGGCATACGCCTGCTGCAGCCAGGAAATCGTCAGCTGCTCTGGTATCCTGTTTTCCGTCATACTGCTTCCTCCGTCCGGATACCAGCCAAAACCTGCCCGGCATCCACTTGTTCTCCGGTATGGATAAAGACATCCTCAATCACGCCGTCCTGCTCTGCAGTCACCGGAATTTCCATTTTCATGCTTTCCAGAACAGCCAAAGTGTCTCCCGATGAAATATGCTGGCCTTTTTTTGCCAGAATCTTCCAGACACTGCCGGGAACCGTTGCATAAATTCCTTCGCAGTCTTCCGGCAGATCAATATCCCTGACAGGATGTTCCGGCTCTTCTGACACAAAGGTATCCAGACCCAGCTCGTGCCAGCGATTTTTTTCCGCTTCAAACGCCGCTTCCTGCTTTGCCTTGAACGCAGCGCTGCTCTCCCGGATTGAAGCCAGATATTTTTTATACTCCCCAAGATGGAACGTCGTTTCTTCCACCTGAAGCGGGAATTTCCCCCGCAAAAAATCATTGCGGTAGCGAAGAATCTCCTCCGCAGAGCACGGATAAAATTTCAGCTGGTCAAAGAAATTGAGCAGCCAAGGCTTTCCCTCCGGAAAATATTCCGTCGTCTGCAGCGGGTTCCACATCTGTATCGTCCGTCCGACGAATTGATAACCGCCAGGCCCCTCCATTCCATACACACAGAGGTATGCGCCGCCGATTCCCACCGCATTCTCCGGCGTCCACGGACGGGCCGGATTATATTTCGTCGTGACCAGTCTGTGACGCGGATCCAGCGGAGCTGCCACCGGCGCGCCAAGATATACATCTCCAAGTCCCAATACAAGATAATCAGCATGGAACAAGATGTCCTGAACCTCCTTAAGACTGTCCAGTCCATTGATCCGGCGGATAAACTCAGGGTTGCTCGGGCACCATGGTGCATCGGGACGCGTCGTTTCCTGATACCGCTTCGCAGCCAGCTGAGTCTGCGGATCATCCCAGGAAAGCGGAAGATGAATGACACGCGAAGGCACCGTGATATCATCAATATCGCCTAACTCTTCATTTACCTTGAGGACAATACTGGCCATTTTTCTGGCATCTGTACGCGACAGATCAAAATGAATCTGCAGCGACCGGATGCCCGGCGTCATATCAATAATCGGCAGATCCATCTTTTCGAGCTTCTGCATGAGAATATGAGCGCGGAACCGATATTCAATATTCAGTTCCATCGCGCCAAATTCCATCAACAGATTTTCTTCTCCGTCGAGCCGCAGGCAATAATCCATATCATCGGCACGCCCCCGGGACAAGATCGCATAATCCGCTGCGATCGGCAGACTTTCCGGCAGCATAGCTTTGGTATAATCAAAGGACAGATTTTTCTCCATCGCCATGCGTATCTCCTTTGCCTGTTCCAAGGTCAGCAGGCGAAACCGCACTGTATCTCCCGGATGAAGCTGTCCCATCTTCCATAATTCGCCCTTAGCCAGCGTAACCGGGCAGATGAAGCCGCCCAGACTCGGACCATCCGGGCCGAGCAGAATGGACTGATCTCCCGTAAGATCCAGCGTTCCTATGGCATAGGCGTTATCGTGAATATTCGAAGGATGCAGCCCGGCTTCGCCGCCGTCCTCACGCGTCCATTGCGGTACAGGGCCGTTAAGGCGCACCCCGGTACGGGCGCTGTTGAAATTCACCGTATATTCTGCTTCCGTCAGTGTTTTCAAATACTCCGGCGCAAGATATTCCTTCGTCGGCTGCGGTCCCGGCAATACCCCAAAAGTCCATTCATGCGTGATGGACGGCGCATACTCCAGCGGAAAAGAGACACACGAATCGGTGAAGCAATCGGCTCTCAGCTCAAGAGTATCCCCGGTCCGAAGCGCACGTCCGTTATGACCGCCAAACTTCCCGTCTGTAAAAGTGGAACGACTGCCCATGATTTTCGGCACCTGTATTCCACCGGCAACCAGCAGATACGTCCTCATGCCACAGACCGCATTGCCTAGCCTGAGCACCTGACCGGGTAATGCGTTGACGACACGATACAGCGCCACCGGCTCGCCGTCCAGAGAAGCCTTCATATCTGCACCAGTCAGGCAAAAACTTGTTCTGGTGCGGAAGCGATAACTCCCGCCGCGCATAGTCATTTCAATACCGGCAGCCCCTTCTTCATTGCCAAGCAAACGATTCCCCAAACGGAAACTGTACGAATCCATTGCGCCGCAGGGAGGAACCCCAATGGTCCAGTAGCCGACCATTCCCGGATAATCCTGTATCGTGGACTGGACGCCGCCATCCAGCACCTCCAGCGTATGCTCTTCCGGCTGGAACCCATCCAGCATTTTGGTAAACAACCGCCCTTCCTGATAATCGGGACGGTGCAGAATGGCGCTCAGATACTGAAGATTCGTCGTAACACCATAAATTTTTGTCTCATCAAGGGTCTTATCCATCTTTTGAATCGCATCGGCACGATCCATTCCATGAACAATCAATTTGGCCAGCATCGGATCATAAAGCGAAGTCACGACAACATTCCTGCGAATCCAAGTCTCAATCCGCGCCGACGAAGAAAAACAGCAGTCGTCCACGCGTCCGGTTCCCGGACGGAATTGATTTCGGGCATCCTCTGCATAGACGCGAACTTCGATGGCATGGCCTTTCGGGGAGCCGATCAGCGAACGAATATCACGCAGCTCTCCGGCGGCTTCCCTGACCATCCACTCCACCAGATCTATCCCCATGACCTCTTCCGTGATACCATGCTCCACCTGCAGGCGCGTATTCACTTCCAAAAAATAAAAGCGTTCCTCTGCCTCATCATACAAGAACTCTACCGTACCGGCATTGCGATACCCGGCCGCATGAGCCAAACGTTCGGCTGCTTCATACATAGACTTGCGGACAGCCTGCGGCAGATTAGGCGCAGGAGACTCCTCCACCACTTTTTGGTTGCGCCGCTGCACCGAACAGTCCCGCTCTCCGACCGCTATAGCTTCTCCATAAGCATTGCCGAAAATCTGAACCTCAACATGGCGGGCGCGCTCCACATATTTTTCGAGAAATACGCCATCATCTTTAAAATTGCTTTTTGCCAAATAACAGACCTTATCATACGAGTTTTGCAGATCGGTTTCGTTCTGGCAAATGCTTATGCCAATTCCGCCGCCGCCCGCCGTGCTTTTAAGCATAACCGGATATCCGATCTCTGCGGCAGCCCGTACCGCTTCCTCCCGGCCGCTCAGAAGATCCGTCCCCGGAAGTAGCGGCACTCCGGCTTTCCGTGCCAGCGAGCGGGCGGAATGTTTCAGACCGAACAGACGGATCTGTTCCGGCGTCGGTCCGATAAAGACAATCCCATTCTTCTCACAGGCAGCGGAAAAATCTGTATTTTCGCTGAGGAATCCATAACCAGGATGAACAGCCTGTGCTTCCGTTTCCTTCGCCGCACGAATGATCTTATCGATATCCAGATACGTCTCCCGAACCGTCCCATCGCCGAGACAAACCGCTTCATCAGCACGAATGACATGCAGACTGTCCTGATCTGCCTGTGCATAAACAGCCACACTGGCAATCCCCATTTTTTTCAGGGTCCGCTCAATACGAACTGCAATTGCTCCGCGGTTCGCAATCAGCACCTTGGTAAACATAAGCCATTCCTCCTTTCCTTCCGGATCAGTTCCAGATCAAGAGCCGTATCGGCGTTGGATTATAAGCATTGCAGGGATTATTAAGCTGCGGACAGTTGCTGATCAGCACCATGACATCGCGCAGCGCTTTCATTTCCACATATTTGCCGGGAGCCGATACACCGTCATCGAACTTCAGACCGCCCTCCGGCGTGACCGGAACGTTCATGAAGAAATTGATATTCGGCGCCAGATCGCGCTTGCGGATATCCATCCCGCCGTCCGCCAGCTGCAGCATAAAACTGTCGCGGCAATTATGCATATAGCGTTTCTCGCGGGCATAACGAACAGTATTGCTCTGCGAAGAACATGCGCCGCCCAGCGTATCATGACGTCCGGTCTTATCTGCGGTAATCTCCAGCAGCGGCCGTCCCGACTCTGCGCGCAAAACAGACCCGGTCGTCAGATAAATGTTCTTCTGTGCGACAATGGTTGCAATTGCACCGTAATGATCTGAAGGATCCTCCGCATCATAAAAGGTCGTATCAACGGCCTGATTTCCCTCAAGATCCACAATCCGGAAGGTCTGACCGGCCTTCACTTTATGCAGCCAGCCCAGCCCGGCCTCAAGCACTTCATTATAAACGGCATCGGCCTCTTTCAAACTGCTTTCTTTTTCAATAAATCCATACATGATGAATGCCTCCTTATTCTGCTTATCCTGTGCATCGTTTTGTAATCACCGGCCGAGCAGGTTATAATAATCCCATGTGTTTTCAAACGCACGATAATTTTCTTGTCGGAAATTCACACAATAATCTTCCAGATCCGTTGGCGGAGCGTCATAAACATCCATCTGCACAGCAACCTCCGGATATGTCGTATCCGGATTCAGCGGATTCGGCGTATTCGATGCGATAAAGATCAAATCCATCTCGGTCCGCAGCGTAACCGTCGCACCCTCCTGACAATGTCCATCCACATAATGCATGCTGCCGTCTTCATCGACATAAACCTTGGAAAACAAATTCACGCAGGGAACCAGATCACCCCGGTCCATATTGTTCCGTACCAGCTCCACCTTGAAATTTTCTTCTCCGCAGCGATAAAACGCATTGCGGGATTTCTGATACGTATTGATGCCATATTTCTCATCCGTCATCGCCCGCGTCGTATGACCGGAAATCGTATCATGCCAGCCCAGACTGTCTTCCACAATACTGGCCAGGACGCGCCCGTTATCACTCATGAGTACGTTCCCTTTGGTAAGATGCGCCGTATACTGGGCTTTCAGCGTATCCGGCATATTGTAACGCTCGGACGTATCCAGCAAATTATAAAGGAGCACCGACAGATTGGCATTTTTGCCCAAAGCCTTAAAATGAAGGTATTTATGACGGCCAATCCCGCCGGACCATTTCTCACCGGGGCGGAACAGCTTGGTAAAAATCTTTTTCATAATAAACTCCTCCAATCAAGATACACGACCAGAAAACCCTCCGGAATCCGGCCGAGCCGTTTTTTCCTTTCGTCTCTTTTACTATACGAAAAACGAAAGCCGCCAACAATTGCCCATAGGCTTGATTCTTCTAATACCATCCGCCGCAAATCTTCTACTTTCGTTCTATCCAGCCAATTTCCGCCTTAACTCAAACAATTACAACAAAACCTCCCTGAAAGTAATATTGTGGTTAACAGACCGCCGATATTACTTTCAGGGAGGTTTTTCCCTACTCTTTTATTTGTTTTATTTTGTCTTATGAACCTTGCCTCATCCCCCAGTGCAGCGAAGTGTTCTTTGCCGCACTGGATTTTCTTGTTGTCTTTTGATGTTGCTTTCCATGCAATCACACTTTTACTTCTCTTAGGTACATTTGGAACTCATCATGTACGAGTACTGTGAAACAAGAGTTCGCGAGATATTTTATGCTGACAAGATCATTTTCCTTATGAGCTTCAGCCTGAACTTCTACCAGCTCGAGGCCGTAGGCACCGGCTTCATCCCCGCGAACTTCGACGTCTACTTCACCGATGCCTACGGCAATGTCGTCAGCGACATCCAGAAGATCATCGCCGATAAAGTCAGCCAGGAGAACACTGAGCGCACCTTCCGCTGCACCTTCAACCTCAAGGCAGGCAACTACAGCCGCAATGCCGAGTACTTCCTCATCATCCACAACACCGACAACGGCGAAGTCGTGCAGAAGGTCCCCTTCCAGATCGACACTGTCTTCCAGAAGGACGAATTCAGCTTCATGGACTAACTTTGCACAAAAGCAGATAATTTTCCCGTATACGAATTTGATTTGCAGCTGCTTGCCCAGCCCGTGCGCGATCACAGTGCCCGCCGTGTATGCCATAGCCTCCCGGAGGATCCCTTCTTCGAAGCCGAAGTTCTCATAATCCCGTACCGAGGAGCCGTACCCCGGACAGCACACCTTCATCAGCAGCTTTATACGGGGCACGCCCCTACAAACAAGAAAGGACTGTGAAATTCTGGAAAAAGGCTACGGAGAAGGTCCGATATAAACTTTACGAATACTGTTTCATGAGTGAAGGGGCTTTGTCCCCATTTTTCAACGGTCATTCCCTAAAAAGTAAAAATAGGCATGAAAAAGAAGGTGGACAAATACTTTCGCATTTTGTCACACCCTCTTAGAGCTAACTTTATGGGGTCACTGCAGGGAAATGCCTTTATATTTTTTTCTGGCCGTAGTAGGCATTCGGACCGTGTTTTCTGAGGAAGTGCTTGTCGAGCAGGGCCTGCGACATGGGGTCGCGGTCACCCGTGAGCAGTTGCGTATGGAAGGCCATCATGGCTACTTCTTCGAGCACGACGGCATTGTGGACGGCGTTCATGCAGTCCGTGCCCCAGCAGAAGGGGCCGTGGTTCTTGACGAGGACGGCGGGCACATAGTCGGGGTTGATGCCATATTTCTTGAAGCGCTCCACCGCTACGACACCCGTATTGTATTCGTGCTCGCCCTGGATCTCTTCCTCGGTCATATCGCGGGTACACGGAATCTCGCCGTAGAAGTAGTCCCCCTGCGTCGTGCCATAGGCGCGCACGCCCTGCCCTGCCTGGGCAAAAATCGTCGCCCAGCGGGAATGGGTATGCACGACACCGCCGATATTGGGAAATTCCTTATAGAAAATGCGGTGGGTCTCCGTATCCGACGAGGGATTGAGTTCCCCTTCTACCTTGTTGCCCTCAAGGTCAACAACCACCATGTCCTCAGGTTTTAGCACATCGTACTCCACGCCTGACGGCTTGATGACGAACAGGCCTTTCTCACGGTCGATGCCTGAGACATTGCCCCAGGTAAAGGTAATCAGATGATGCTTTGGCAGCAGCATATTGGCTTCATAGACTTTTTGTTTGAGTTCTTCGAGCATTATATTTCCTCCCCGTTCATTCCGTCAGCTCGTAGCGCGCGATTTCATTGGTCTCGCGGTTCGCGCCGATGACGATATCCTTGCCTTCATGAACATAGTGTAGCACATTCGCTGCGCCGCGGCCACGGTCAAGCTCCTGAGCCTCATAGCCATCTTTCCCATAGATAAAGGCCAGCAGCAGCCGGTCGCCCTTGCGGTTGCCGATGATCCAGGCCGGCTTGCCGCAAATATCGCCGCCGAAAATCGCATGGAGGAACTCGAGTTTTTCAGGATGCGTATAGGCCAGCTCGAATCTGTCATTCTTTTTCTCATAGATGTTCACGGTATCGCCATGGAACGGCGCAATCGCACATAGCTCCTCCTCACCGTCGCCATTGAGATCCATAAGTACCGCATCGCTGGCCGCATCGGTGATAAGTTCCTCGATGCGCCACTCACCCCCTGCCGTCTGCGGCGGGAATACCTGCAATACGCCACCATCGAAGGATACGATGCCGCTCGTCGAGCCATCCTTTTCCACATGGCGATAGTAGCCATGGTTCTTGAGCATATTGTCCTTGATTGGCGTAAGCTGGAGTTGGTTGTCATCATTATAGACTGACAAGTCCTCGGGCAGCTCCGCCACAAAGAGCTTGCCCGGGAAACGCCAGTCGTCCTTATACTCATGGTCAGATTTCAACGCACAGGCAAGGATGTAGTTCTTGCCACCCGCCTGCAGGATGTCAAAGCGATGGACGAACGGCAAAT
Source organism: Wylensekiella montiformis (assembly GCF_009697385.1). Taxonomy (GTDB): domain Bacteria; phylum Bacillota; class Negativicutes; order Selenomonadales; family Selenomonadaceae; genus Selenomonas_A; species Selenomonas_A montiformis. The sequence continues at coordinate 31,694 of NZ_VUNL01000003.1, read as the reverse complement.
CACAGAGCGTGCGCACTTCCCAGTCATCCTTGCCTTTCGGCGTGACCACGACAATCGACGCCTCCTTGGAGTCGTTCGGCGAATAGAACTTGCGCGTGGCCAGGAACTGGCCATCGGTGTCCGGCACCTGTACCATCGTCATGACGCCGCCCGGGCCTTCCCAGACCGTTTCCTCAATCTTGCCATCCAGACTGATCAAATAGCAGTTGTTGACCTTTTCGGCTGCGCAGAGAAAATGGTCCTTGCCTTGATAGTGTAGCATGGCCAGCGAATAGCATTTCTCAAGTTCCCCGATTACTTTTTTATCTACCTTAAACATGGTTATCCTTCTTTCTTACTGTCCTATTTTACTCTGCTTTATCGAGATATGACCGCAGGAAGTCATTGGCTTTCTGCAATTCTTCGCGCCAGTCCGTCTGCGGGTCGTACCAGAACTCGCCGACAAATCTCCTGACGCCAAGCTGCCACGATTTATCGACGATTTTCTGGAAGTCCACATGACCGGTACCAAACGGAATCTCACGGTATTTGCCCGGTACGGTTTCCTTTAGATGTACGGCTACGATATGGCCGCGGCCAGTCTCCAGGTCGTCCGCCACATCGCCAGCGTAGAGCAGCGCGGCATTGGTGATGTTGCCCGAATCAGGATAAACACCGAGGTACGGCGAATCCACCTGCCGCACGTAGTCCATGGCCTTTTCCACCGTATCCATAAATGGCGTCTCCATAGTCTCAAAGCCCATCTGGATGCCTTCGGCAGCCGCCATGTCAGCAGCCTTGCGCAGATTCTGCAGGAAATCCGCCCGCGTCTTGTCCGTACCTTCCTCATAGTAGACATCATAGCCCGCCAGCTGGATCGTGCGGACGCCCAGCTTGGCCGCAAGGGCTATAGCCTTCTGCATGATTTCGAGGCTGCGGTCCTGTTTCTGCTTATCAGGGCATCCCAGCGGGAATTTGCGATGGCCGCTCAGGCAAATGGAGCGGAACGGCACCCCTGTCGCCCGCATAGCAGCGCGCACTGCGTCAATCTCGCCATCGTTCATATCGAGCCGCGCCAGTTTCGCATCGGTCTCATCAATGCTCATCTCCACATAGTCAAAACCGGCGTTCCTAGCCGCCTGTAATTTTTCCGCCCAGGTCAGGTCGCCAGGCATGGATTTTTCATAAAGACCTAACTGATAGTTGCTCATTTTTCCTTCCCCCCGTCGCAAAAAGGCATAAGAAGGGCTGCTGCACCTTGCAGCAGCCCTTCTGATTCCCAGCTATTAGCCATTGACGATATTAGCCTGGATTTTCTCTTCCATTTCTTTTTCGGCCAGCAGATTCTTGAGGCCGATGACCGTAGCCTTCGTACCCGTGAAGGTACCGACAAGCGATTCCGAGCAGAACACGACATCGTAGTTATTGGCCTGCGATTTCGCATCGCCGACATTTGTATGATAGATTTCCGCCTCAAGGCCGAGTTTCTTGAAGACTTTCTCAAGTTTCATCTTGATGATCTGCGAAGAACCCATCCCCGAACCACATGCAGCGATAACTTTCAATTTAGCCATTTTGAAGCACTCCTTTATCATTATAAAAAGATTGTCTACGGTTAATCAATGACAACTTGATCGACAGGCACGCCTTGTTTCTTGGCGAGGATTTCCTTATATTTGTCAAAATCCTCGGCAATGACGAAGTAAGTATCCTTGTTGCGCTGGTAGAGGATCTGTGGGATAGCCAGCAGCAGGATGACTACAGCTGCTACACCGACGTACTGCAGATTCTCCATGATGACGCCGATGAATGGCCAGACTGCATCCCAGTCGAAGTTGCCGTGCCAGCCACCGAAGTTACCCGTCGTGAAGTGGTAAGCGGCAAAACCACCGCCCAGTACTTGGATGATTCCACTGCAGAACGGAATGATTGCTGCGGCGCGGATACCACCTAAACGATTGGCAAAAACAGCAAACGTTGCGTTATCGAAGAACAGCGGTACGAATCCCGAGATGATGAGAATCGGGCTGTTGAAAACGATAAGGCCCATGATGGCCAGGAACTGACCAAAAGCACCAAACAGGAAGCCAAACGTTACGGCGTTCGGATGACCAAAACCATAGGTTGCAGCGCAGTCGACAGCTGGAACGGAACCCGGCAGGAGCTTTTCCGAGATACCCTGGAAGGAATTCGTGAGCTCCGATACGAAAGTGCGGACACCAAGCTGCAGGATGGTCAGGTAAACAGCGAAGTTCAAGGATTTTTCAAGGATATAGAACAGGAAGTTCTGATTCTTGCCAAAGCCCTTATCGATCTGATGCATGAGATCCGGACCAAGAATCGTGATAATCGTACCAAAGAAAATGGTCATGAGTACACCCGTAGCTACCATATTCTCATTGAAGATGGACAGGAAGCCCGGCAGTTTGAGTGTTTCGAGCGATTTTTTCGGATCGCCGATTTTCTTGGCAATCTTAGATACCAGGAAGATACCAAACATCTGCTGATGACCCGTAGCAAAGCCGCCGCCCTCGGTGAGTTTTGCCACCGGCTCAACAGTGAGGTTCGAGGCCACTGCCCAGTAGGTACCCAAAAGAATACCAAGCATCACGACAACCTGCGGGTCCTGCAGCCCTGGGAAGCAGAAGAGGACGAGCCAGAGGGCCGTAGACGACTGCTGGACCATGACGTGGCCCGTGATGAACAACGTACGGATTTTCGTGTACTTGCGGAACAAGACCAAGAGGATGTTCATGGTAAATGCAATCAGCAATACCATCATCATCATCGAAAACGAACGGCCGATATTCTCGACCGAAGCCTGTGCCGCCGCCTGACCGAAGTACGGGTCGATAACAGCAGCCGACAGCTCGAAGCGGTCCTTGAGACCTGCCAGCACCGGACGGAAGTTGCCAACGAGACCGCCCGATGCGACGTTCAAGATCATATAGCCGACAGTACCTTTGATAAAGCCAGCCAGACATTCATACCATTTCTTACCTAAAAGTGCATAACCAGCCAGGACGATAAAACCGATGAAAAAGGCCGGTTTCGTCAGGATATTGTTCTGGAAGAACTCCCAAACGGACAATAACATTTCCATAACTTGATTTTCCCCACTTTCGTTTTTCCCCTACAGGAGCCTCCCCAGACTCCCTCACTAAAGCTCTCTTATGCTTCGATCTGCAGCAAGTCTTCCGGCGTCTTGGCCGCCAGGACCTTCGCTACGATATCCTCATCCGAAAGCGTCTCTGACAGAGCCATCAGATTGCTTAAATGGACTTCATCATCAGTAGCTGCCAATACCACAAAGATGCGGGCATCTTTGTCCGGGTCATCCGGATCGAAGCTTACGGGCTTTTCCGTCTTCATGAAACACATAGCCGTGCCATTTACGCCGCGCCCGCGCTCTGCATGCGGGATGCAGATATTCGGAGCGATAACGATGTAGGGCCCAAGCTCTTCGACTTTCTCGATAATGATTTCCGGATATTCCTTTTCGATGGTACCATCAGCCAAAAGTGGCGCACAAGCTGCCCGAATGGCGTCCCGCCAGTCAGCAAAACCTTCATGGAACGAATAGTGCTTAGTCTCGACAAATTCTTTAAACATGATAGCTCTCCCTCTTCCTTACAGGCAAGAACGGAACGGAATGTTCTGCGGATGCTCGAAGCAGTCCTCAAAACCGCGGCGATGATGGTAGTAAATCTTATCCTTATCCATCGGATAGACATAACGACCACCAACCTGCCAGAAGAACGGATGGAACTTGTACTCGTTGCGATCCTTCTTGAAGTTGTAGAGAAGCTCGATTTCGTTGCAGTCCGCCTGGAAGTTGGTCCAAACATCCCAGTGAATCGGGACAACCACCTTGCACTGAAGGTTTTCAGCCATGCGCAGGATATCGATGGACGTCATCTTGTCCTGCATACCAATTGGGTTCTCGCCAAACGAGCCAAAAGCAACATCGATGTCGTAATCCTTGCCATGTTTGGCAAAATAAATCGAGAAATGCGAATCACCAGAGTGGTAGATGTTGCCACCCGGCGTCTTGAGCAGGTAGTTGACCGCTTTCTCGTCCATATCTGTCGGGCATTTACCGGTGAGTTCCTCGCGGTCGGGGCCCGTGGAATCCGTCGTCGTGATGCAGGTGCGGTCGAAACTGTCGAGGCAGACGATTTCGATATCCTTGATCTTGATGACATCGCCTGGTTTTACGACTTGGCAACGTTCAACCGGAACGCCCCATTTAACCCAGGTGTCTACCGATTTCTGCGGCCCAATGAATGGAACCGGTATCACATTGCCGTCTGCATCTGTTGTCGTCATGCCGCTGTGCAGTACATGGGCTGCCCACTCAGCCGACATATGGTCCTGATGGTAATGCGTCGCCAATACCGCATCGACCTGCTTGAACGCAAAGGGGTCAATGACGAATGGTACGTTACGCAGATTCGGCTGCATCGAGCGGCAGCCACACATGTTAGCCATCTGATGACCAACCTTCATCTTGCCATCCCCGTGGGTACGCTTGCCGTTTCCACACCACAAGTCCACAGTTACATTGGCACCGCCCGGCGTCTTGAACCAGGTTCCCGTACAGCCGAGCCACCACATGGCGACCTGGCCTTCCGGCACTTCGTAGCCTTCGATATCCTCTACCAACCAGGTTCCCCATTCCGGGAAGGTGCTCATGATCCAGCTTTCGCGGGTCATTTCGGAAATCTTACTCATCTTAATCCCCCTAAAATAATCATTTAATCGTAACTTTATGATTGTTTTGCCGTATTTCCTATCGACACGTCTATCTCAGCACAGTGTTACGCTCATTTCAAGTACTTTTTCATAAAATAAGCAAAATATGACATTTATAATATATTTTATGTTCATTATACGACTATTTAACGCTTGATTTTTTCATATTCCTTCGCTATAATATCCATATAATCATAAATTATACGGATATGAATGTGTTACATTTTGCCTATTTTACACGCTTTCATAGGAAAGGATTTCATCATATGAAGAACAGTAAAAGCGTAGTTTTCCGCCGGCAGCAGGCGTTGCTCCGGCTATTGAAGGAAAACAGGACCATCGATGTCGATACCGCTGCCGCCCAGCTTGACGTATCCGCTACGACCATCCGCCGCGACCTCGTGATGTTCGAGCAGCAGCACCTTGTCAAGCGCTTCCATGGCGGCGCAGAACTTATTGAGGGAACCTTAAAGGAAGAAGATACCCCAACGGCCGATCCGAAGAGCCGTGTCGATGCCGAACAGAAACAGGTGATTGCCCAATATGCCGCCTCTTTGGTCGAAGATGGTGATACCATCTTCATGAATTCGAGTTCGACCACCCTCATGATGCTCGACTACATCAAGGATAAACGCGTCATCGTTGTCACGAACAACAGCAATGCCATCTATTATCCGCATGATCCACAGGTCACGATCATCCTGACCGGCGGCGAGATATACCAGCGCCGCAAGTCGCTGGTAGGCGAATTCGCCCTGCAGACGCTCACAAAAATCAACGCCGACAAGGCTTTCATTGGCGTCGGCGGCATCAGCGTTGCCAGCGGCATAACGACTTCGGTCCTACCCGAGACTGCCATCAACGAGATGATGATGCGCCGCTGCCAAGGCAGCTGCTATGTACTGGCAGCCCGCCAGAAAATCGGCCGTGAGCACAACTTCCTCTCGGGAACCATCGACAAAGTCGATACGCTAATTACCTGCCCCGGCGCTAATGCGGACGAAATAAAAAACCTCCGCGCCAATGGCGTGGAGGTCATAGAGGTAAACGAAACGCGTCAAGACTGAGGAGCTGTGAAATAACATGCTCCTAGTAACGAAGGCGGTCTGCTGACTCGAAAGAGTCGGCAGACCGCCTTTTGTGGTAAAATACATACCACATAAAAAATTCAACCACGAGTCATTATTTACCGCCCTTATCACCTCTGTCTATAACATTACCGATATTGTAATAACGTGCGCCAGGATATTTGCTTTCCGAAAATTCCGGGCATACCACCAGAAAATTATGTTCTTCCGCGCAGCTCCGCCATCCTTCACAATATTCACGGGCATTGCGTTTCAAACCGTGGAATACAACAACAATCGGGCGTCCATCATGCCAGGCAGCAGGCCGGTAATAATAAGCCTGCAACGGAGCATGATCCGCGCCGGTTTTTTCCGCCAATGAGAAGCTGCCTGCTCCTACCGTCATTTCCTGAGCCATGCCATGAGCCGGTATCAATAGAATTGCTGCCAGCAACAAGATGCCCCAGTTCCACAGCATGAATATCTTTTTCATATCCAATACTCTATTGAAAATCTACTTCATCATACGACCTCAAAAGCCATTTTTTAGATCTGCGCCGACACCTGGAAACGGTAATAGTCACTCTGTTTGTCCCCGGTACTCTTTTGTTTCTTATTGAATTCGGCCAGTAAATCAGCGCGGATATTCTTGTATAGCGTATAGCTCAGACCTCCCCCTCATCCGCGATTGTCATTACAGGGTATATTGATACGTTTAGTCAGCGTACTGGCTACATTGAATTTATCGACATGAATATAGTAAAAAGAGACACTTCCGTTTATTCTCCCCCTCATGATCAATCACAAAATATTTGCCGTCACAAAGGATACCAGCAACGCCACCAGCATGGGGATAGCTGTGCGCTTGGCAATATCTACCGATGATACTCCGGCTACTCCGGCTACGGCAATAACAGCAGCCGTGATAGGTGAAGCACTGCGGGCAATACTTGCAGCCATCTGCATGGGAGTAATCATGGATGCCGGCAGCATTCCCAGCTTGGCTGCTATATCAGGAACCAAGGCACCAAACGAATAGAACGGGGCATTGCCCGACCCCATGATAACAGCAGCCGCAGCCACAATCAGTGTCATAATCAAGGATATCCCCATAGCACCGAAGCCTGAGCCTTGTGCTCCATGAATAATCTGATCGATAGCGCCAATCTTGGTTAAACCGTAAGCAAAGGTTTCACCGGCAACAATCAAGGTAACAACGGTAGCAAAGGTCTTTCCCATACCATCAAAAACAACCTGCAGACTGTCAAAAACCTCTTTTACCCGACGCGTCCTGATCCATTCAAAAAGCATAGCAATAACAATACTGATAACCATCGCCGTAACCACCGGCATTTTAATCGTCGCTATTGCCAGCTTGCTGAAAACCATTACCAACACAATGGGAACCAGCGGAAGCAGCGCATAAACTGCCGGCGGAAGAGATTCCTTTTCCTCTTCGCCCAGATCCATCTGTAATGCTTCCGTACCTTCACGCCTGTCAAACCAGCGTTGCACAACAAAATGTGAAGCCGCTATCGCCAAAATAGTTACCACAGCTATAGGTATCTGTTCCCCGACAAAATAATCCACCACATCCATCCCTGCAGTCTTGGCGGCAAAAACCGCAGTTCCAGAAGCGGGGCCTAAATCAAGACAAGGTGTTGTAGCAATCACCGCAGCTGCTGACAATCGGCTGACGCCCAGACTGACCAACACAGGATACATGGTGGCCATAAGCAATACGCATAAACCAGCGGCGCTGGGAATAACAATGTTCAACAGCTGTCCCACTACATAACTAATTGCCAGCAGCAAATAAGGTGATTTCACCAGACTCAGCGGGCGCGCCGTCAGATGAACCAGTACCCGGCTGGCGCCAATATGCTCCATATATTTAGCAAACCCAGCCACAGACATAATCAGAAGCCCTATGCCGGCAGCTCTGGTACTGAAAGTATCCTCAATAAATTTAAATATATCAAACCAGACAAAACCAGTAGATTTTTTTGCTTCCAACAATGGATACCCCATAAGCACAGCTACAGCCATAAGTATAGTGCCGCCGGCAAACAAAACGGCTTGTGCCTTCATCTTGTTCAAAATCATATACGCTACAACAATGGTAACGCACAAAGCGATCATTAACGCCAGCATTTTCTTCTCCTCCCCTGACAAATACACAAAACATCCTGCAGAATGGTTTCTCGTACTGCACCTTTCAGTTCATGTACGCTAAGGTTTCAGTGCAAACTCGAATGCATAACAACATGCTGTATAATCCGGGACAAAAGCTCATACCGAGGTAAGATAGACGGTATATCCAAATACTCAGCGGCGCTATGTGCCTTACCGCCCACCGGGCCCAGTCCATCAATGGTCGGGATGCCCGCAGCTGCAGAAAAACTGCCGTCCGAACCACCGCCGCTCGCCATCCAGGAAAAATTCACACCGATTTTCTGGCCAATCCTGTCAACACTTCGACAAAGCTGATAAGTCGCTTCCGTTGGTACCATCGGCGGCCGTGTGATTCCTCCCTCGATTTTGGCGCTCGTTCCCTTTACATGCGGCGAAGCAGCATATCGTTCCATAAGTTTTTCGATACGCTCAACTTCGTCTGGTTCATAATAACGTACATCAATCTCGGCTTCAGCATTACCAGGCACAGCGCTTATGGACGTACCGCCAGAAATCTTGCCCACATTAACCGTGGTTTCCCTGTCCAGATTCGTTGCCCTCTGCAGAGCCAGTATCCAATGCGCCAATTCCTCTACAGCACTGCAGCCACTGGTATAATCAATCCCGGCATGAGCGCTGACTCCCGCTATATGCAGCTTATAACGGGCTATCCCCTTACGTTTATTGACCAGATTGCCATTAGCCCTGCCAGCTTCCAATACCAGAACACAACGGCTCTTTCCAGCTAGCTTCACAGAATAATTTTTGGAATAACGGGAGCTTATTCCCTCATGATCGCTATTTAAGAACACGCATACATTAGCGTTCTTGAGGCTGTCATCCCCCTGCAAGCGCCGCAGCGCATACCAGCCACTCAACAGACCGGCCTTGCAGTCGATAACCCCTGGGCCGAAAGCTCTATCCCCTTCAATATGAAAGGGATGCTGCGCCGCTGTTCCCAAAGGAAAAACCGTATCCATATGTGCCAAAATCAGCACATCATACCGCTTGGCAGGCCGATTGACTATTTCCAAACAAGGTGCTATGTCCTTATGGAAACGATGCATCGTAACCTTCCAGCCCATGCTCTCATATTTCTCCTGAAAGAAAGCCGCTATCCGGCTTGCTCCTTCCGGGTCATAAGATACGCTGTCGATATTTACCAAATACTCTAATTCTTTTAAATATTCGTCTAATTGAAGATTATCCATGACACACCTGCTTTCTTCTCGTTTGCATACCTAATACTGCCGGCACAAACATGTTTGTTGTAACCAGCATAACATCTCTTCGAGAAAAAGTATAATTCGTAGTTCTTCTAATCTTATCAGCAAAACGAATTGCCCATATATTATATAAATGATATGATAAAATAGTCTGATATAGAAAGCGAGGAGTTGTCATGTTGCTAAAACAACTGCAATATTTCATGGCTGTAGCAGAATGCCGGCATTTCACTAAAGCCGCTGAGAGACTTTTTGTCTCGCAATCAGCCCTGTCCCAACAGATCACCAAACTGGAAAACGACATAGGTGTAAAGCTGATTAACCGGGTATCCCATCCCATCGAACTGACACCAGCAGGAAAAGATTTTGCAAAATATTCTTCTACCGTCCTTGCTGACCTTGACATGCTGGAACAAAAAATGCAAGCATGGCGTCCCAAGGAAAGTTCCACCTTACGCATTGGCATGATCACCGGACTAGGTCGCATACCACTTGCCGAGATACTCGCTAAATTCAACGGTATGCACAATGAAACCAGGTTATCACTGACCACTCATCTAAGCAAGGAACTTTGTCGCCTGCTCAATGAAGATGCAATAGACCTCGCTATTTTTGCAACTCTCAATGATATGGCACGCTACGATTTTGACGTTCTCTCCCTGCAGCAGGAGCCATTTGTGGCCATTCTTCCCATCTGCCACCCATGCGCAGAAAAAGAAGTCTTTGATTTATCAAAAGCCACCAATGAAAATTTTATCTTTCCCACTCCGGAAAATGTTTCCCATGACATTTTTCTTGCAGAGTGCCGGCGTCACGGCTTCCAGCCAAAGATTGCCAGTTACTGCAACAGCCCGGGACGACGCATCGAGCTTGTGCAGGCAGGAATCGGCATCTCCCTGATTTCCGAAAGCGGACTGTCCTATTATCCACAGCGGGACGGTATTATGATACGCCCTCTCCGAGAACCAATCTATAAGCACATTGTCATTGCGCGGCAAAAAAACAGGAGAGCCTTTCCGGCTCTCCAAGCATTTTGGAACTATATTCAAAAATATGCAGTCTCTTAAGATACAGTCAGTTACTGCTGATACAGCAGATTAATCAGCTGTGTTCTGCTCTTCACCTGCGTTTTATTGAATAGATTATAGATATGCTTTTTCACCGTAGAAAGGCTCACTGTCAGCTGATCGCAAATCTCATGGTTGGACATTCCTCTGCTCAGCAGGCGCATGACCTCGCTTTCACGCTCTGTAAGCGAATACCGTTCCGCCGTTTCCTGAAAACACTGTTCTACGAGATGATCCCGCTGATTCAGGCAAGTCACCTGCACGATCATGTTCTTGATGTGATTTTTCAAAATATTTAGAATTTCAAGGTCTTTATCCGAAAAATCGCCCAGCTGGCTGCTGCGAAACAGATTGAATACAGCCATGAGTTTCCCCTGATGGTGAATTAAAATTCCACATCCATAAGGTATATCCGCCGGCTGAAGAAATTTCCGGAAGAATTCTGTCCGGCAGCGCCGCTCTTCATCAATAATATCCGTGTCTTTATAGACGCGCGTTTCTTCACTCAGATCGTAAAGATATTGCAGATAATCCTTATGATAATATTCCTGTATGTATTCCCGCTTCTCCTTCTCCGTCAGGCCGATGAAGCAGCTTTCCGGCTCTTGTATTTTCCCCTGATTGTTCAGCAGGATCAAGTATCCTTTTGTGTAAGGAATCAGCATCCTGAGCACGCGCATCAGTTTCAGGGACAATTGATCCAGATTATTCTGCGCGTATAGCTCCAATAAAATATTGTTGATCGTCATCCATTCCATTTCTTTTAGCATAATACCATCCTCCTGCGGAAAACGAAAAGGTCAGCAGTCCGTAATCTCTTACGGTCTGCTGACCTCTTTGTCGTGTACTGCTGTTGAATCCGATCCGAACATCGAATCAGATTACCCTGATCTCGTTCAAACATATCAGGATTTGTAACTTATTGTAGCACTAAAGTATTATGTTGTCCACCACCAACAATAAGGATCGCGCTAAGTTCAATCTTTTTCCCGCCTTGTCTCATACGAAAGTATGAGACAGCTTCCTCTCTGCCGGAAAAAGTATAGTCATTTGGTCCATTGCCGCAGCGTGCTGTCCTGTGCGATAGTGTATGTATCGATTTTCTCTCTGTTTCATCACGGAAAGGATGATGGTCCCATGACAAAAAAAATTGGTCTGTTCGGCGCCGTTTCCACCGGCGTCGGCATGATTATCGCGACCAGCTGCTTCATCCCGCTGGCCAGCGGTGCCAGCGCCATCGGGATAACCTTCGCGGCGGTCGTCGCCTTTGTCTGCTTCATCAATATGATGGCAGCCTGCTCCAACGCCGAGCTGAACGCTCTGATGCCGAATCTTACCGGCGGACTGGCGCAATATACGCTGGTAGGGCTCGGTCCTTTTGCGACGATCATCACCATGGTCGGCGGATTCTTCGTCAGCAACATCTTCGCCGCTCCCGCAGAGGGCGCCATGTTTGCTAACGTCATGGCAGACTTTCTTGGCGACGGACTTCCTACTGCTTTTTACAGCGTAACGCTGACCATCGTACTCATTCTCATCAATCTGCGCGGCGTAACCCTGTCTACCATGGTACAATGCGTCATCGCCGCATTTATGGTCACTTCACTATTCCTGCTCGGCTTTATCGGGGCTCTTGGCCTTGGCACCGGGCAGGAAGTATCCCAGCCGCTCGTACTCTCTACCGACCTCGATACGGTTCTTCCGCTCATGACCACAGCGTTCTGGCTGTTCATCGGTTCAGAGTTTATCATCCCCCTGGGCAAGGACATGAAAAATCCAAAACGTGATATTCCGCGTGCCATGCTGCTGAGTCTCGGCATCATGTGTCTGATACAAATGCTTATGGTCATCGGCTTTGGTCACTATACGCCCTGGGAGGAAGTCGGCGCAGCAGACTCGCCGCATATTCTCTATGCCGTCAATATGCTGGGAGACGCCGGGCGCTGGTGGATCATCGTTGTTGCTATCATGGCCGCAGTCAGTACACAGAACTCCATCATCTGCAGCGTCTCAGAAATCTGCTGCGGCATGGCAAAAATAGGACTGCTTCCTGCTGTCTTTCAGCGGAAAAACCGTCATAACGCTCCTTATATCATGATCCTGCTGCTCGGCGGAATTACGATCCTCATTGAAGGTACCGGTCTTTCAAGCGGAGATGCTATCCAGTTCCTGATTCTGACTTCCTCGCTGTTCATCATGATCGCATATATTACCGCACATCTCAACGTCATGGTTCTGCGGCATACCATTGCCTCCGTTCCCCGGTCTTTCCGGGTTCCCCTGTATCCGCTACCCCAGCTGCTGGGCATCGGTTTTACGATATTCATGATTTACAATATCTCGACCGATCCGACGGAACGCCTGCAGATCTTTCTGATCTCACTGGCTTTCATTGCCCTGCTGACCATTTACGCCTGGTTCTGGGTACACGTTCATCTGCACCTTCCTGTCTTCCACCGTGTCCGTCTGAACAAAGTCATGGCCATGGAAGACCCGATTTACTATTTATCCCGTCACATGAAAGAAAGGATATGATTCTTATGAAAACCCTGTTAATCCGCGTTCTCCGTTCCCTTCTGACTTTTCTCGGCGGCTCTGTTCCGGCTTCCGCGCCGGCTCCTTCCGTCCCGATCACGCCGCCGTCTATCCCCGCCTCGGGTTTTCCCTCACAGCGTCCCCGCATGTATCATGTGCGCATCATTACTTCCGAGTCCCGTTTTGAGGGACTGATGGAAGCGCTGGAGCATGCCGGCATTACGGGGATGACAGTAACCCGCGTCCTCGGCTACGGACTGCAAAAAGGACATCGCGGTATGTATACCGGTACTACCATCGAATCGAAACTTCTGCCAAAAATCCAGTGCGATCTCGTCATCTCGAAGATTCCGCCGGAAACAATTGTCGACATTGCAAAAAAGACACTGTATACCGGAAAATACGGCGATGGGAAAATCTTCATTTCTTCCATGGAAAATGTCGTCAAGATTCGTACTGGCGAAGAGGGATTCGACGCCCTGCAGGATAAACCGCTCTAATCTTCCTTCAAAGCTTAATAAAAATGCGTCGGCGATACAAAAGTTCCATCAGCGGCCACCAGCAGACACACCAGAGCAGCGCAAAACAAACGATGCTGTCTGCTTCCGAAAACATGCTGCCGACAGACACGGACCACAGCCATGAGAAAAACGGCTGTCCTTCTGCCGATGAAGGAAGCAACCACAGCAAAGAAAGAGCCACCCCCGTTGCCATGTAAATGAAAAGAGCGTTCATGCCAAAGACCCGCATCGGATGAAATACAAAGGAAGCGGCGCGCGGGACACACAGGAAGAGCAGCTGCACCAGTGCAGCCAGCAGCATCAAGACGCCGCTGGTATAGAGGGCATACGGTGCAGTCCACAGCGGCTTGCTTACCATATCCAGCTGGCTCCATGACCAGCCGGCCGCCAGCAGAAGTGCCGAGCTGGCGGCCAGCGAAAGAACACCGCCCATCGATTTTTCCTGAAGAAGGCGTCCTGCCAGCATGCCGAACAGTACTGATGCCGTGCAGGCAATCGTGCCGTAAAGTCCCTCCGGATCAAAGGTTTTTCCCAGATAGCAGTGCGCTGTACCGGGGAAAACCTGATCCACAGCAGAACTGATATTGTGGTCCATAGCGAACGGATGATTTGGCGCATACCAATGAAACCCTGCCGAGGACGCCGCCAGCAGCAGAAAAGCAGCCAGCAGAATCCGAAAATCAGACCGCAGCCTGCCGCCCAGCATCATCCCGGCTGCATAAACCAAGGCCAGCCGCTGAAGGACTCCCAGCCAGCGTCCATGCTGGCTGAACTCCTCCCATAAGGACAGGGACGCTGTCTCCGGGAACAGCAGGTACTGGAAAAAAAGTGGCAGGCTGTTATAAAGCAGGCCCAGGAGAATCAGGGCCATCGTCCGGCACCATATTTTGCCTGTCGCAGCCCCCTGCCGCCGTCCGCTGCGGCGATCCAGCCAGACCGCCATCGCAGCGCCCATGGCGAAAACGAAGCCCGGAAAGGCAAGGTCCGCAAAGGATATGCCCTGCCATGGGGTATGCAGCATCCAGGATGGGGCCCGGTCAGGATCCGGTACCGCATCGACAAAAATCATGCAGAAGATGGCTAAGCCGCGCAATACATCCAAGGATTCCAGTCTGTTTTGTTGTGCTGCCCACACTCTCATAAAACGTTCCGCCTTTCTCTGTCACAGAGGTATGTTTCATGCGGCCAAAGATGGCGCGGCTCATTTCGTAAGAGCATGATAACATTCCGGCCGCCGGTCGCGAAATACACCCCAGCTCATTCTTTCCTGACGGCACAAGTCCAGATCAAAGGATGCCTGAATGATCGTCTCCTCATCCCGCCCGGCTTCCGCGACAATAGCCCCGGTTCCATCCGCAAGGAATGACGAACCATAAAAACGCAGGGAAGACTCCTGTCCGCCGTTTTCGGCGCTGGGATGAACGGTTTCCAGCCCGACGCGGTTGGCCGCAGCCACCGGCACAAGATTACAGCCCGCATGCCCCTGCATACAGCGGCGCCAGTGCGGCATACTGTCGGTAGAAAGAATCGGTTCCGAGCCGATGGCCGTCGGATAAAGCAGCAGTTCAGCTCCGGCTAACGCCATGCAGCGCGCTGCCTCGGGAAACCACTGATCCCAGCAGATTCCCACGCCGATCCGTCCATAACGCGTGTCCCACACTTTAAATCCGGTATTGCCCGGCGTAAAATAAAACTTTTCCTGATAGTAATGATCATCGGGGATATGCGTCTTGCGATAAACGCCCAAAACAGTACCGTCCGCATCCAGCATGGCAACACTGTTAAACAAACGCGTTTCATCCCGTTCATAAAAACTAACCGGCAGCACCACTTCCAGTTCCCGGGCCGTGTCCTGCAGCCGGTGAACCGCCGGATTCTCCTGCAGCGGCAGCGCATAGTGATAATAGTCATACTGGCGTTCCTGACAGAAATACGGCCGTTCAAACAACTCCGGCAGCAGAATAATCTGTGCGCCCTGTGCGGCGGCCTCGCGGACCATTTGGTCCGCTTTTTTGATGTTTGCTTCCGGTTCCGCAGCCATCTTCATCTGGATGGCTGCCACAGTAACTGTTCTCATGAATCCTCCTGCTCTCTTTCTGGAATCTGCTGCGTCAGACAATGAAAGTTCCCGCCGCCGACAATAATGGAGCGTGCATAAATCGGAACCACCTTCCGGTCCGAAAAACAATCCGACAGAATCCGGACTGCTCGTTCGTCCATCGGATCGCCGAACTGCGGCAGTAAAACCTTCCCGTTGCAAAGATAAAAATTCACATAACTGGCGGCCAGACGCTCGCCTTCTTCACGCCGATCCTCTCCCGGTTCAAAGGCCAGCCCTGCCAGCTCTGTGCCAGTCATACGGACCGGTACAGAAGGAACCGGAAGCTTATGGATGCGGATCATCCGTCCCTTGGCATCCGTCTCCCGCTCCAGCACAGCCAGATCTGCCCGGCTCAGCGCATATTGCGGATCGGATTCATCGTCCGACCAGGCCAGCAAGGCTTCCCCCGGACGCACAAAGGCAAAGACGTTATCGACATGCTCATTCGTTTCATCCTGATAGATACCACGGGGCAGCCAGATGACTTTTTGCACACCAAGATATTGTTTCAGACGATGTTCGATTTCCTCCCGGGTAAGCTGAGGATTCCTGCCGCGGCTCAAAAGACATGCCTCGGTCACCACAGCCGTCCCTTCGCCATCGGTATGAAACGAACCGCCCTCCAAAACGAAATCCCCGGCATCATAACATCTATCCTGCAGCGCAGCGCACATTTTTTCCGCGGCCGCATCATCCAGCGCATAGTCCGCATAGAGGCCGTCTACTTCACCGCCCCAGGCATTGAACCGCCAGCTGATTCCCCGCCTGCGGCCTTTGCCATCGACTACATAGGTAGGCCCCATATCACGGGCCCAGGCATCATTCGTCGGGATCTCGAGCAGATGAATCCGTCCATTCCGACCGGCGCCGGTCATCCTGCCTGCCTCTTCCCGATGCGCCGCGTCCGTGAGCAGATACACTTCCTCTTCTGCCGCAATCTCACTGGCCAACCGGGCAATAACCGGCTTCGCCTCCCGTCCGCCGTTCGTCCATGAACCCGGACGAATCGGCCAGATGAGAAAGGTTCCATGATGCGGTTCATATTCTCCCGGCATATAAAAACCATCCTCGCATGGATAGGTATGCAACGCTCCCATGAACGCCTCCCTTCTCCTTCTCAGGATAACCTTTGCTTGAAATCTTCATAACCGAAACGCCTTACGAGCCGGCACTCGCCGCTGCCGTCCATCCGCCAGATCGACGGCAGCGCCATACCGTTAAAGGTGTTGTTTTTGACCATCGAGTAAATCGCCATATCTTCAAAATAAAGACGATCCCCCGCTCCGATCGGCCGGTCAAACGAATAATCGCCAATGATATCACCGGCCAGACAGGTGCAGGAAGACAACCGGTAGGTATAAGGCCGTTCCTGCGGCTGTCCCGCATCGCGAAGAGGCGGCCGATACGGCATCTCTAAAACATCCGGCATATGACAGGCCGCAGACGCGTCGAGCAGCAAAGTATGAACGCCTCCGTTTTCTACCGTATCGAGCACTTCCGTCACCAGATATCCGGCATGGTAAGCCACGGCTTCGCCCGGCTCCAGATAGACCTCTGTGCCATAGGTGCGGCGCACATGCTGTACCAGCCGGATCAGTCGTTCCCGGTCATAATCCGGACGCGTGATATGATGCCCGCCGCCCATGTTAAGCCACCGAATCTGCGCATCAGCCAGCCATGAGCCGAAGCCTTCCTCCACAGCCTGCAGCGTCTGCTCCAGCGCATCGCTGTTCTGCTCGCAAAGCGTATGAAAATGCAGCCCGTCAATCCGATCCAAAAAATCCGGCTCTTCCTCCAATGCCTGACGGAAAGCCTCAACCGTCACGCCAAGCCGCGAGCCCGGCGCACAGGGGTCATAAATCGCATGATCCTGTGTCGAACATGCGGGATTGATGCGCAGACCAATCCCGCCGCGGATGCCTCGCTCCTGCTGAACCGCACGGACCGTCCCGCCGAACCGGCGAAGCTGCGCCACCGAATTGAAGATGACGTGATCGCAAAGCGCAGCGATCGATCGAATCTCCTCCGGGCGGTAGGCTGGAGAAAAAACATGATTTTCTCCGCCCATTTCCTCTGCACCAAGCCGGGCTTCAAACAACCCGCTGGCTGTGGCCCCGTCCAGATAGCGCCGGATCAGCGGATACTCCGCAAACATGGAAAAGGCTTTCTGCGCGAGCAGAATACGGCATCCCGCCTTTTTTTTAACCTCCCCGAGAATCCGGAGGTTCTTTTCCAGAGCCTGTTCATCGACCACATAAGCGGGAGTCGGTATTTCATTGATCTTCATAGGCACTCTCCGTCAATCCACCAATACCGGGTTCTCTTCCACCACCCACGGAAGTCCCCACTGATTCAGCGCCTCCATATAAGGATCCGGATCGAATTCATCCGTCGTAAACACGCCCGGCTTTTTCCACTGACCGGTCACAACCATCATCGCACCAATCATAGCCGGCACCCCCGTCGTATAGGAAATCGCCTGCGAACCGACTTCGCGATAGCAGGACTGATGATCGCAGACATTATAAATATAAATCGAACGCTTCTTTCCATCCTTCATACCGGTAAAAATACAGCCAATATTGGTCTTGCCCTTTGTGCGCGGGCCAAGAGATGCCGGGTCCGGCAGCAATGCCTTGAGGAACTGAATCGGCACGATTTCCTGCCCTTGATAAGAAACCGGCGTCGTGGAAAGCATACCTACATCTTCAAGACAGCGCATATGATCCAGGTAACTCTGTCCAAACGTCATAAAGAAACGAATGCGGCGCACTTCCGGCATATTGCGCCCCAGCGCCTCGATCTCCTCATGATGAAGCAGATACATATCCTTTTTCCCGACGCCATCGAAGTTGTATTCGCGCTTGATGCTCATCGCCGGCACTTCAACCCATTTGCCGTTTTCCAGATAAGAACCCGGCGCAGAAACCTCCCGCAGATTGATTTCCGGATTGAAATTCGTCGCAAAGGCATAGCCATGATCGCCGCCATTGCAGTCCAAAATATCAATCGTATCGATCGTATCGAAATAATGCTTTTTGGCGTAAGCGGCAAAAACAGAGGTCACGCCCGGATCAAAGCCCGTTCCCAACAACGCCGTAAGACCGGCTTCCTTGTATTTGTCCGCATAAGCCCATTGCCAGGAATAATCAAAATAGGCAGAAAAGCCAAGTTCCTTGCAGCGTTTCTCATAAGCCTCGCGCCAGACTGGATCTTCGGTGTCTTCCGGTTCATAATTGGCCGTGTCAATATAGTCGACACCGGCTGCCAGACAGGCATCCATAATGGTCAGATCCTGATACGGCAGGGCCACGTTGAGCACCGCATCCGGCTGATAATCCCGGATAAGCTGTGTGAGTGCTTCTGTATCATCTGCATCGATCTGCGCCGTCGTAATCTTCGTCCGCGTCTTCTCCTGCAGCTTTTCCTTCAGCGCGTCGCATTTGGACACCGTGCGGCTCGCAATCATCAATTCATCAAAGACCTGATCGTTCTGGCATACTTTGTGAATCGCCACAGAAGCCACGCCGCCGCAGCCAATAATCATCAATTTGCTCATTTTTTATTTTCCTCCTCTGAAAGAATATCTTCGACATATTTCGGCAGCATAAATGCGCCTTTATGCAAATGCGTCGTATAATACCACGTTTTAAGCCCGCGTTTATCCCAGCGGGCCGCATCGAAATCATCCAGCGGATGATATTTTTTCGACGCAAACCCGAACATCCAGATTCCCGCCGGACACGTCGGAATACTGGCCTGATACACACGGCTCACAGGAAAACTCTGATATGCCTTGCGGTGCATGGCACGGAAAGCCGCCTCGTCCTCCTCATAAAAGGGACTCCCATGCTGATAAACCATAATTCCGTCCGCATGCAGGGCCCGGAAACAGTTGCCATAAAACTCCCGGGTAAAAAGCCCCTCCGTATGCCCGAACGGGTCCGTGGAATCATTGATAATCAGATCATAGCGGTCTGTACAGCGCCGCAGAAACCGAAGCCCATCCATATTGGTGATCTGAACCCGCTGATCATCAAATCCCTTAGCGGTCTCCGGAAAGAATCTTTGCGAAACCTCGATAAACATCTCATCCGGCTCTACTACGTCAATCGACTCGATTTCCGGATATTGCGTGAGCACCTTTGCCACACCGCCGTCACCGCCGCCGATAATCAGCACATTGCGGACATGCGGATGCACCGCCATCGGCACATGCACCACCATTTCGTTATAAATAAATTCATCGGCTTCGGAAAAAATGATTTCTCCATCGAGTACAATCATCCGGCCAAATTCCTGCGATTGGAATACATCAATGCGCTGATACTCACTCTGGCTGGAAAAAAGCTGCTTATCCACGCGGACCGAAGTTTTGACGTTTTCGGTATCCTTTTGTGAAAACCAGATCTCCATATCATTCCTACCTTTCTGCCAAACCATTCCGCAGCACGCGAATCATCCGGCACTCCGGATCTTTTGTGCCCTGCAGGGAACAACCCTTCTCTCGGGAATACTCGATATACTCTAAAATCTCCTTCGTAATGCGTTCGCCCGGTGTCAGAATCGGAATCCCCGGCGGATAACACATGAGAATCTCTCCGGATATCCGTCCGGCCGCTTCGGCCAGCGGCAACTGCTCGCCATCTGCATAAAACGCCTCCTTTGGCGTACAGACCCGTTCCGGTGCGATAAACTCTCCGACATAAAGCTGCCGCTTTTCCTTAGCAAAACGGCGGGCAATATCTTCCAGCGCACCGACCAGCCGCTCGATATCCTGAATGCGATCGCCGATCGAAATATAAGCAAGAACATTGCCGATATCACCGAATTCAATCTGAATATCGTATTCATCCCGCAGCAGATCATAAACCTCAATGCCGGTAAGACCGATTCCCTGCGTATAAACAGACAGCTTCGTCACATCAAAATCAAAGACGCTTTCACCGTCTACCAGCTCACGTCCATACGCATAATAGCCGCCCAAATCATTGATTTCCGAACGGGCGTATTCCGCCATAGAGCTCACCCTGCGAAACGCGGTCTCACCATGCAGGGCGAGATTCCGCCGCGACAGATCCAGACTGGAAATCAGCAGATAAGAAGCACTTGTCGTCTGCGTCAGATTGATAATCTGACGCACATACTCCGCATCCACCCCGGGGCCGCAGAGCATGATCGAACTCTGCGTCAGGCTCCCGCCAGACTTGTGCATCGATACGGCGGCCAGATCTGCCCCGGCTGCCATACCGGACACGGGGAGATTTTCGCCAAAATAAAGATGCGTGCCATGCGCTTCATCCGCCAGCACCTTCATGCCGGCGCGATGCGCCAGCTTCACGATACCAGCCAAATCCGAAGCGATTCCATAATACGTCGGGTTATTGACAAAAATGGCCTTAGCCTTCGGATGCTCACGAATCGCCTGTTCGATATCACTAAGCGCCATGCCTGTCGCAATGCCGATATCATGATTCACGCGGACTGGAACATAAACCGGAATGCCGCCGCAAAGGACCAACGCATTGATGACGCTTTTATGGACATTACGCGGCAGCAAAATCTCGTCCCCGTCCCGTATCGTTGCAAGGACCATGGCCTGAACCGCAGAAGTCGTACCATTCACCATAAAAAAAGCATGATCCGCACCAAACGCATCTGCCGTCAATTCCTCCGCCTCGCGGATAACAGAAACCGGATGTCCGAGATTATCCAGCATCTTCATCGAATTCACATCGACACCGACACATTTCTCCCCCAAAAATTCCAACAGCTCCGGATTTCCCCTTCCTCGTTTATGTCCCGGTACATCAAAGGGAACCACCCGCCGCTTGCGAAATTCCATCAGCGCCTCATAAACCGGCGCCGTATGCTGATTGATACGATCCATTTTTCCCTCCAGATAAATGAAAAAGCAGACCGAATCTTCATCCGGTCTGCTCTATCGTCGCTATCGTTAATAACGTCCGGAGCCTCTTTGCCCCGAAAACCGCTTTTCCGTTTTGACTCTCATGCGCTCTGCTGCCCGCTCTTATTGACCGTTTCACAAGATGTATGTATTTCTTCATCGCAAAATTTGAGTCCTCCTGTCTCTGCCAGACGGCAAGATACAGGACCGGCCATTTACCTCAGGCACTGCCGGCTACTCAATCAATAATGTCAGGCACTGAAAACGCACGTCTTCTCACCCTCATGAATTGTATCATTTTATCCGGATTCCGTCAATCTTTATCATCATACAAGACAACCTGTACTTCATAGGGCTGTAAAACGCCAGGTTTATGCTCCGCATAATTTGTGATGAGCATTTCGCCTTTTGTCGCTTCGACCAGCTGGCAGGCAGCTTCGTGGTCCGTCCAATTCGCCGCCACCGTCAGGATCTGACCGTCCATCACACGTTCGTACGCATAGATTTCTTCACTGTCTTCAAGGAGTGGCCGGAAACGGCCATAGACAATAATCGGGTGCGTATGGCGCAGCTGAATCAGCCGCTGATAATAGTAGAAAATAGAGTGGGGATCCGCCAAGGCCGCCTTGACATTGATCGTTTTATAATTCGGATTGACAGCCAGCCAGGCGCTTCCTGTCGTAAATCCCGCATTTTCCGTATCATCCCATTGCATCGGCGTCCGGGCATTATCACGCGCGACATGATTAAAACAGTCCAGCATGGTTTTCTCATCCACAACGCCTTGCTCGACCACATACTGCTGCCAAGCATTCTTCTCCTCCAGATCCGCACAATCATGCACGGAATGAAACCGCATGTTCGTCATGCCAATTTCCTCACCCTGATAAATATACGGCGTCCCCTTCTGCATGTGCAGAACCGTTGCCAGCATTTCCGCTGATTTTTCACGCCACTTAGGAGAATCATTGCCGAACCGGGAAACCGCGCGCGGCTGGTCATGATTATCCCAGTACAGACTCCCCCATGCCTTGCCCTCTAATTCGGTCTGCCATTTGTTCAAAATCCGCCGCACATAGGAAAGACGCGGCGGCGTCACCGTCCATTTGCCAATGACAGCATCCGAATTGGCCGCTCCATCCGTATGCTCGAAATGAAAGACCATCCCCAGCTCAGTACCTTCCGCATTTGCATATTTTTTCGCCTCTTCCACCGTCACGCCGGCCGCCTCGCCGACCGTAAGCAAATCATACCGCGAAAGAACCCGACGATTCATCTCCTGCAGATATTCATGGACGCGCGGACCGTTGCAGACGTATGGCGCCATATCACCGAATCCGTCGCCCTTGTCCGGACCATCCGGAAACGCCTGATCCTTGCTGATCATGGAAATCACATCCATGCGGAAGCCATCGATGCCCTTCCGGCACCACCAATCCATCAGATCAAAAACCTCTTCCCGAACGGTGGGATTTTCCCAATTCAAGTCCGGCTGCTTCCGGCTGAAGCAGTGAAGGTAATACTGACCGGTTCGCTCATCAAATTGCCAGGCCGATCCGCTGAACCAAGATTCCCAATTATTCGGTTCCCGGCCATCCTTGGGATCCTTCCAAATATAATAATCGCGATAGGGATTTTCTTTTGACTGGCGGCTTTCCATGAACCAGGGATGCTCATCGGAGGTATGATTGACCACCAGATCCATAACCACACGAATATGGCGCTCATGCGCGGCGGCCAGCAGCCGGTCAAAATCCTCCATCGTGCCGAATTCTTCCATGATATTCCGATAATCTGAAATATCATACCCGTTATCGTCATTCGGCGACCGGTAAACCGGCGACAGCCAGATCACATCGATCCCCAGCCGGGCCAGATAATCCAAATGCTCCGTCACACCATTGAGATCCCCGATACCATCACCATTGCTGTCTGCAAAGGAACGCGGATAAATCTGATAAATCACCGCTTCTTTCCACCATGCCCGTTTTTCCTGCTCAGCCATCCATACCACCCTTTCCGCGGAACATCCTTCCTCATCCATGTGCAATCGTCTCTAATCCTACACCATGGTTCTTGTCTCTATCATATCGTTCCCCACAGGATTTTTCAACCTTCCATCAGCGTTCAACGAGATCAGGACAAATACTTTAGATAGGAGAACTTTTCCTTCCAGCTCAAAACGATGAGGATATGACTCGTCAGAACAGATAGTCCAAGAGCTATCAGATATACCCCCAGCGACCCCAAATGGACGAAAGCATGTTTTGATTCACCAAAAGCAACCCCCGCCAGAACAAGCCACCACGCATGAATATAGAAGATAAACATACTCTGCTTTCTCAGATATCCCCAGACCGGCGAATCCGGAAGCCGGACTGCCTTCGTATAAAGGAAAACACAATAGGTAAGCGGCAGCAGCATGATATAGACATCGTGCGAATAATTAAGCTGTGTCCAGCCACAGAAACTGCCGCCCATCACCTCGATCATAAATAGCATAAAAAAAACAACAATATAGCGTTTCAGCCGCGGCAAATTAGGATGCCCAAAGTATAGCATAAATGTTCCCCCCCATAAGACAAAAGAGGATTTTTTCTTAACAGCAAGAGCACCCCGCTGGCGAATCGGCCAACGGGGTGCTCTTCAAAATCAGGTACATGGTCAGGTGCTTATTGGTGCTTATTGCGCCAAATAATAAGCAAGCGAGGCCTATGCGAAAGCCCCCGTAAAAGGCGACAACGCTTGTCGTTGCTGGCTTTTACGGGGGCTTTCGCATACTTTATTTTTCCATAAAATACTTCATGGAAGTCTTTTTCCATTCTTTTTTAGAATACAGCATAACATGCTCATCGATGCCGCACATCTTTCCCAGTCGGGCAACGATAGCTTCACATTCCTGACGACTGTGTCCATGCACCATGGTATAAAGATTGTAAGGCCAGTCCGGCGCGGTATTCCGGTCGTAGCAGTGTGAGACCGAAGGGCTCTGCGCCATCTTTGCAGCCACTTCGTCCAGACGCGCAGAAGGACATACCCAGGCCACCAGAACATTGGCCGAAAAGCCGACTTCCCGATGGCAAAGCACCGCTCCCATTTTCCGGATTACCTTGCGCTGTTCCAAGTCTTTGACCCGCTCCAACAAGAGCTCCTTGGAAATGCCAACCTGATCCGCCAAAACCTGATAAGGCTCGGCCACCAACGGAAAATCCTCCTGCAGGGCACGGACAATCTTTTTATCCAGTTCAGTCATTGTATCATCCTGCGCCATAACATCCATCCTTAACTTCTGTCTCAATGCAGGTTGAATTGCACATTGATTTTATATTTCTTATTCGCCTTCAGGTTCAATATATCCTCAACACCCGGCAATGCTTCCACCTCGGCAAGGATTCGCTTTTCCATCTCGGCGCAGGGGGTCAGCAAAGTAAACCAAAGATTATAACGCCCCTCCCGCTCGTAATTATGCGTCGCGCCCGGATAGCCGTTCACAGCCTCTGCTACATCCTGAAGCCGCTCAGGATCCACCCGCAGGGCAACCAATGTTCCTTTATACCCCAAGCGCCCGGAGTTGAAAAACGTACCGATACGGCGCAGATATCCGTTCCGTTTCAGCTCACGCAGGCGGGACAGCACGGTGTCTTCATCCGACCCGAGTTCTTCTGCCAGCCGGGCAAACGGATGGCTGCATACGGGCAAATTCCCCTGCAGTAGATTCAACAGCGATTTGTCGAACGATGTCAGCTCTGTCATGATTCCCTCTCCTCTATTTCTTCGGTCGTCCGGTCAGATATGAATCGGATTCATCTTTCTCTTTTATTCTATCAAAGAATCCCCGATCACGTCAAGTAAATCTGAACGCCCTTCATTTTTTAATGAAGAGTAGGGCAACACCGAAAGATCCGGTACACCAAAGCGGCGGCGGATTTGCGCGATATTTTTCTGCCGCGCATTTTTCCCGATTTTATCCGCCTTCGTCGCAACGACCAGCACGGGAATATGATGCTCGACCAGCCATTGAAACATATCGCAGTCCGAAGCCATCGGTTCATGACGAATGTCGATCAGCTGACAGACAAAGAGAAGGCGCGGTGAGGTCAGCAGATATTCCTCGATAAATTTCGCCCAGATCTTGCGCTGCTCTTTTCCGGTACGTGCATAACCATAGCCGGGCAAGTCAACCAGATAAAAGATCTTTCGCCTCTCTTCTTCACGCCATTTTAATCCCACTTCATAAAAGTTGATCGTCTGCGTCTTTCCGGGCTGTGCGGATACCCGGGCGAGGTTCCGGACCCTTGTCAAAGAATTGATCAGAGAAGATTTGCCAACATTGGACCGGCCGATGAATACGATTTCCGGACGCTCTGTTTCCGGATATTGTTCTTTTTTTACTGCCGAAGCCACATAGCGCCCCTGCGTAATGAGCACGCTTTCTTTTTCTTCCATACGGTCCTCTCTTTCATAAAGAGAGCCTTCCCGTACAAAAGGAAGGCTCCTTATCTTACATCAATGCAGTTTTAAGCACCTGATCCATGGATTCAACCGGGACAAATTCCAGTTTATCGCGAACGGATGCGGGAATATCTTCAATATCCTTTTCATTGTCTTTGGGCAGGATAATGGTCTTCATGCCCTCACGATAAGCGGCGAGTACCTTTTCCTTCAATCCGCCGATCGGAAGAACCGTTCCGCGCAGTGTAATTTCCCCCGTCATGGCCACATCACTGCGAACCTTGCGCTGTGTCAAAGCAGACACCATGGCCGTTGCCATCGTGATACCGGCGGATGGGCCATCTTTCGGGACAGCCCCCTCCGGAAGGTGAATATGAATGTCGTCTTTTTCATAGAAATCCTGCGGCAGGTTGAGCCGATCGGACTGACTGCGAATGTATGTCAAACCTGCCTGAGCGGATTCCTGCATGACATCGCCAAGCTGTCCCGTAAGGATCAGTTTCCCCTTCCCCTTCAGCACAGCGACCTCCGTCGGCAGAATCGTTCCGCCGACCTCCGTCCAGGCCATGCCGGTGACTACGCCGATCTGCGGCTTGCGGGATGCTTTCGTATCCAAAAATTTCGGTTTTCCCACAAAGTCTGTCAGATTCTTTTTGCTGATGCGGATTGGTTTCTCCGCCCCCTCTACGATCCGACGCGCCGCCTTGCGGCATGCGCGGCCGATGATGCGCTCCAGTTCACGGACACCGGATTCCCGCGTATACGACGCAATCATCTCAGCCAGAACACCGGCGCCAAAGCGGATATCCTTTGCGGACAAGCCATTTTGCCCACGTTGGCGGGCTACAAGATACCGTTTGGCAATTTCCAGCTTTTCGATCTCGGTATAGCTGGACAAGGTAATGATCTCCATGCGGTCGCGCAGCGGGCGAGGAATATTGCCAAGATTGTTTGCTGTCACAATCCACAGGACATGCGAAAGATCGAAAGGAAGCTCCACATAATGATCGCTGAATGTCCTATTCTGTGCAGGATCCAGCACTTCCAGCAGCGCGGCAGAAGGATCGCCGCGATAGTCCATATCCAGTTTGTCTACTTCATCCAGCAAGAATACCGGATTGCAGGTTCCTGCATTGCGTATGCCTTCGATAATCCGTCCCGGCATGGCTCCGACATAGGTACGGCGATGCCCGCGAATTTCTGCTTCATCACGAACGCCGCCCAACGAAGCACGTACAAATTTTCTCCCTGTCGCCCTTGCCACGGAAGCTGCCAGCGATGTTTTTCCCACGCCGGGAGGTCCGACCAGGCAAAGAATCGGTGCGGTTTTATCCTGTGCCAGCTTGTGTACGGCAAGATAATCCAAAATTCGATCCTTGACCTTTTCCAGTCCATAATGATCCCGATTAAGTATCTTTTCTGCTTCAGCCAAATCTACATTATCTTCCGAGGCATTGGTCCATGGCAGATCCAGCAGGCAATCCACATAATTGCGGATCACACTGGTTTCCGCATTCATGTTGTTCATGCCTTCCAGCCGCCGCAGTTCCTTTTCCACGACCCTACGCACAAGGTCCGGATAATCTCCTGCTTTTAAAAGGCTGCGCGCCGTTTCAATTTCTTCCGTTCTGCCGTCCTTATCTCCCAACTCTTCGCGGATGGCTTTGATTTGTTCACGCAAGTAGTAGTCCTTTTGTATCTTATCCATCTGTCTGCGGACTTTATTGCCGATTTTCTGTTCCAGCTTCAGGATCTCCAACTCACGAGTCAGAATTTGATACAGCGTTTCCAATCGATCGTGTACAGGAATTGCTGCCAGCAGTTCCTGTCTCGTCTCCAGCTTTAAATTCAAATGACTGGCAATGAGATCCGCCAGCCGTCCGGCATCATCCATAATGGCCACCGATACCAGTGTCTCAGGCGGAATTTTTTTTGATAGTCTGACCCATTCTTCAAACTGATGAATGACCGCCCGCGTCAACGCCTCCATCTCCATGGAGGTGTCCACCGGATCCGGGAACTCTTCTACCTCTACTTCGGCATAAGTTTCCAGCTCCCGATAATCGCGGATTATGGCACGGCATTGGCCTTCTACCAAAACACGGATCGTCCCGCCCGGCATCTTAACCAGCTGCCGGATCTCCGCGACCGTACCAACCATATACAAGTCCTTACGCGTCGGTTCATCCACCTCTGCATCCAGCTGGGCCGTCAGCATGATCTCGCGGTCTTCGACCATCGCCTGTTCCAATGCCGCCATGGATCGTTCACGTCCGGCATCCAGATGAATCATCATATAGGGGAAGATCATCATGCCACGCAGCGGCAGCAAGGGCAAAGTCTTGTTCTCAGCCATCTTCTTTCCCTCCTCATTTCTTTGAATATCTAAAAGCAACAAGGCGCTGCCTCTGCAGCGCCCTGTCCCTATGCTGCCATCAGGCAGTCTCTGCTTTGCTGTTTTTGAGCGTTTTGTCAATGGTCAGTACAGGATCCTTCCTGCTGCTGACTGTATCTTTCGTCACCCGGCAGGCTGTTACACCTTCCACAGACGGTACTTCATACATGACATTTCGCATAATCGCTTCAATGATGGAACGGAGGCCACGCGCGCCAGTCTTTCGCTTCAAAGCTTCCTTGGCAATCTGACGCAGGGCGTCGTCATCAAAGGTCAGTTTCACTCCATCCATTTCCAGCAGCTTCTGATACTGTTTGACCAGCGCATTTTTCGGCTCGGTCAGGATACTGACCAACGCATCTTCATCCAATGACTCCAAAGTCACTACGACAGGAAGACGGCCGATGAATTCCGGAATCAACCCATGCTTGAGCAGGTCTTCAGGAAGAAGTTTACGCAGAATGTCGCCGACATTACGCTGTTTTCTCGAACGAATATTGGCGCCGAATCCCATCTGTTTCTGCCCGATGCGGGCCTCGATCACCTTTTCAATGCCATCGAACGCACCGCCGCAGATAAACAGAATGTTCGTCGTATCGATCTGAATCAGATCCTGATGCGGATGCTTGCGTCCCCCCTGCGGCGGAACAGACGCTACGGTTCCCTCAAGAATCTTCAGCAGTGCCTGCTGCACACCTTCCCCGGAAACATCCCGGGTAATGGATGGATTTTCTGACTTGCGGGCAATCTTATCGATTTCATCAATATAGATAATGCCGCGCTCTGCCTTTTCGATGTCATAATCTGCGGCCTGAATCAACTTGAGAAGAATGTTTTCTACATCCTCTCCCACATAACCGGCCTCTGTCAGTGCTGTTGCATCAGCGATAGCAAACGGAACATTCAGGATTCTGGCCAGAGTTTGTGCCAGAAGTGTCTTTCCGCTTCCGGTCGGGCCGAGCATAAGAATGTTGGACTTTTGCAGTTCTACATCATCAGCCTTTACCAGCCCCCGGTTAATCCGCTTATAATGGTTGTATACAGCAACCGACAAGCTTTTCTTGGCCTCGTCCTGACCAATCACATACTGATCCAGCGTAGCCCGGATGTCCTTCGGTTTTGGGACGTCCTTCAGCTCCACCTCTACATCTTCACTGAACTCCTCTGCAATAATCTCATTGCAAAGTTCAATACATTCATCGCAGATATAGACACCGGGGCCGGCGACCAGCTTGCGCACCTGTTCCTGCGTTTTGCCGCAGAATGAACACTTCAGCTGTCCTTTTTCATCCCCAAACTTCAATATGACACCCCCTTAGTCCTTCGTTTCCGATTTCCTGCCTTTTTTCGGGCGGGTAATCACTTCGTCAACGATGCCATATTTTTTGGCTTCCTGTGCCGTCATAAAATTGTCGCGCTCGGTATCCGCAATAATCTGCTCCATGTCTTTTCCAGTTGTCTGGACAAAGATGGTATTAATATTATCGCGAATACGCTGAATCTCCCGCGCCTGAATCTGAATATCCGTAGATTGTCCCTGCGCACCGCCCAGCGGCTGATGGATCATGATTCGCGCATTGGGAAGAGCAAAACGTTTGCCCTTTGCCCCGGCGGTCAGAAGGACTGCGCCCATGCTGGCAGCCTGTCCGATGCAGATCGTCGAAACATCCGGTTTGATATACTGCATGGTGTCGTAGATAGCCAATCCGGCAGTAACCACACCGCCCGGGCTGTTAATATAGAGGTGAATATCCTTATCCGGGTCTTCAGACTCCAGAAAAAGAAGCTGTGCCACAACTACATTCGCTACATTATCGTCGATCGGCCCGCCCAGAAAAATGATGCGATCCTTCAGCAGGCGGGAATATATGTCATACGCCCGCTCACCGCGATTCGACTGCTCTACTACCATTGGTACATAACTCATTGGAATTCCCCCACTACAAGGGCACGATCACTCGGCGATATGGTCGATGATAAACTGTGCCGTCTTCTTGCGAAGCACCGAAGCAGCCAGATCGCCAACACGGCCCTGTTCCTTGATAATCTTCTGAACCTGCTGCGGCGTAGCACCATAAGCGGCAGCCATGGCGGCAACCTCAGCATCCAGATCCTTCCCTTCGACCTTGATATCCTCAGCCTTAGCTACTTCCTCCAACATAAGGTCGGTCTTTACATTCTTCTCCGCAGTCTCACGATAATCCTCGCGAATCTTCGCGATATCCGTACCAGCATACTGCAGATACTGATCCAGCTTCATTCCCTGCTGTTCAAGGCGCATGGCCATCTCCTGAATCATGGCCGTTACACGGTTGTCAATCATGACGGCAGGAATATCCACTGTGATATTTTCCGTAGCCTGCTCAATGGCAGCGCTGTTCCGGTCATTTTCAGCCTTGCGCTCCGCATTCTCCTGCAAATTCTTGCGAATATCCGCCTTGAGTTCATCCAGCGTCTGGAAAGTGCTGACTTTCTTAGCCAGTTCATCATCGATCGCCGGAAGTTCTTTATGCTTGATGCTGCGGATGGTGCATTTAAAAGTCGCATCCTTGCCGGCCAGTTCCTTCGCATGGTATTCTTCCGGGAACTTGACCTGAACTTCTTTTTCCTCACCGACCTTAACGCCGATCAGCTGTTCCTCAAAGCCCGGAATAAAGCTGCCGGAACCAATCTGGAGCGGATAATCCTTGCCTTTTCCGCCCTCGAAAGCCTCGCCATCGACGAAGCCTTCAAAATCCAGCGTCGTGAAGTCACCATCGGCGACGGCAGCGCCTTCCGGTGCATCCACCATCTTGCCCTGACGATCCTGGAAATTCTTGAGCTGCTTCTCGACATCTTCGTCGGTGATCTCCACCGCAGCCTTCTCCACTTTCAGTCCCTTGTATTCGCCGAGCTTCACTTCGGGGCGCGGCGTGACGGTCGCCTTAAAGACCAGATCCTTGCCATCTTCCAATGTCACAATATCGATATTCGGACGGGTTACCGGCTCAATCTTCTGCTCCTCCAGAGCATCGTTGAATGCTTTTGGAGCGAGGAGATCAAAAGCTTCCTGCATGAGCGCTTCCGTCCCGACATGACGCTCTACGATCTTGCGCGGCGCTTTGCCCTTCCGGAAACCGGGAATGCTGACACGGCTGGCAAGCTGCTTGCTTGCACGCTCTGCCGCTTTGGAAACCTCCGCTGCCTCAACCTCAATGGTAAGAGTAACCTGCTGGTTTTCTCCTTGTTCTGCCGTAACTTTCATTGTCTAAAATGACCTCCTGTAATATCTATTCATCATGCAGGCACCCGGGATCTATTTCAGTCGCCACTATGCCATACTCTTGACATAATATCACAAAACGCGCAGAAACACAAGCTGCGTTATGTACAGCATACCGCCCTCCTGTAGGTTTACAATAGATGTGAGACTGGAGGGATATACAAAAGCGACCGAATCCCGTAGAATATTGGTTGCAACAAACTTCTACAAAAGGAGACCCGATCGCCATGTCTATCATACCACATCAGAAG
>NZ_VUNL01000025.1 GCF_009697385.1 Wylensekiella montiformis | reverse complement strand
TTAAACTGTTTGTCATGTTGTTTAGCCATTCTGAAATCCTCCTCAAGATAGGTACATATATTATACCATGTCATAAACTTATTTAGGATTTCTCATTTTGACTTGTACTATTTATATTCTAACTCCAGCTGAATGGAATGCTATAGATGGACAGGACGTCAGCATCTCAGGAAAGATGGACAAATAATCTGACACTCGATGGCAGGTGATTGAAATGATACGAAAACTCATTATGTTGGCCACCTTGTTACTTTCACTGACGGCGCCATGCTCTGCTACGAATCTGAAATACGTTTGCGACTTCGGTGACTATGACAGCCATGTTTACTTTGACGTCGATTCTATCCGGCTGGCGGAAAAGAATGATGAAAGCCATCGTGGATTTGTTTTCCGCACGTTTTGGAAGCCGTCCGGAGTTGATAGAATGAAATTCCTGGCAAACAATATGGGGAACGGCAGCAGTATCGCTTTCCAGCTTTACGAGCAAAACTATGCTTACAGCGTCTATATTTATGAGATTGACCTGAAATACAAGATGAGAACCATCGCTGTTGAATTCCGCAATCAGAACGATGACATCATAAAGGTTCTGAAATTCAAAGATCCGCCATACAGAAGTGTAAAGGAGCATTCGCAGAACTATCTCATCGCCAAAACGGCATATGGCGCTGCGAGAGAGAGATTTAAATACCTAATGACGCTCCCCTATTATGACCACGCCAGCCAGTCCTATAAGCAATAAAGAGCCGCCCCCGCATTGAGCGGTATTACCTCCACGACATCGACTACCGCTTGATGGAGCAGTTCCATATAGAATTAAAACGGGCATAAAAATAAGCCGCCCATAAGGACGGCTGTAAAGAAAGGATATGAATAGATACGCTAAACAAAATAAGAGAAAAAATCAAAGTTCCTTTTAATAAATTACATTCTTTGTGTAAAAAACACAAAATAAGATCTGCATTTATCCTAGCTTTTTTCTTAATCACTATCCCCACTTTGATATATGGGCATGCAAATGAATGGCTTCATTTTTATCACGACTCTGTAGAAACACTGTCTTTTATGTCAGTTATAGTATCTACCATCTTTGTTGCATATCAAATATTTCTTTTCCTTCGTGATTATCGACAGAAACACGCTCATTCTGAATTTGAAACAGCTTATAAACTAGCGGGGTATTATTCTAAAAATATCATTCCTAGTTTAAATGCTGCTGAATTTCATTTACGCAGGATAAATAAGAAAATTGCCCCGGATTACAATAAAAAGGCAAGCAAGTTCGAGGAGTTCACCGCTAAAGAAGCCAAAGAACTTTTTGGTGATGATATATTAGAAAAGTTCTTTAAAGAATTCTCAGACTATAAAAACTTCGATTACCCTAGATACGAATTCCTATTGAACAGCACGCCTACAACTGAAACCACAAAGAAAATCCCAGCTTTGGTAAGTGGTAAAGCATCTAATCCGAAAGTTGCAGAAAGTGCCAAAAAACGTGCAGATTACTTGAAGGAACAAGCATTCATCGCTAACCAACATATAACCTTCGTATTAAATAATATCGAATACTTTTCCATGTATTTTTGTTCAGGACTAGCTTCTTCTGAAACTGTGTATCCATCTTTGCATCAAACCTTTTGTGATATTGTCATTGATTCATATTTACTAATATGTTACATGAATAGCCAGCCTGGTCATGAATTGTATATCCACACTACTACCTTATACAACGACTGGACTGCAAAGAGCCTTGCTAATCATGAACACAAGAAACAGCAGGCAAAGAAAATGCCCGAGACCTAAATCTCGGGCATCGGTAACACGGTGTTACTTATGATCATCTTTCTCGGATTTGTTGTCGGGCTGCTCGTCAGGATGGAAACTTGCATAAATTTCGGCCTGGCGCTCCTGAGCTTCTTCAGTAAACCAATCTAAACCTGGCATAAAATCCACCTCCTAACGATTTTTCTATTGTTATTATGGCACACATTGCCGCTAATTACAAGAATCACTTGTTCGCAACTGGTTCTGTAGTTATAATAAAAAGAGCCGCCCCTGCGCCAACAGGAACGGCCCGGATGCAATCAGTCTGAGAGAGACTAATCACACTCCCCAAAGTAGATTATACCACCTCTCAGGCTTGTTTGCCAAACGCAAATAAACTAGAGAGGTGTTTTATTTGTAGGTTTACAATAGATGTGAGACTGGAGGGATATACAAAAGCGACCGAATCCCGTAGAATATTGGTTGCAACAAACTTCTACAAAAGGAGACCCGATCGCCATGTCTATCATACCACATCAGA
>NZ_VUNL01000024.1 GCF_009697385.1 Wylensekiella montiformis | reverse complement strand
GTGGGAACTCAAGAGAGACTGCCGCGGACAACGCGGAGGAAGGCGGGGATGACGTCAAGTCATCATGCCCCTTATGTCCTGGGCTACACACGTACTACAATGGGATGGACAGAGAGCAGCGAAGCCGCGAGGCGAAGCGAACCCCATAAACCATCTCCCAGTTCGGATTGCAGGCTGCAACCCGCCTGCATGAAGTCGGAATCGCTAGTAATCGCAGGTCAGCATACTGCGGTGAATACGTTCCCGGGCCTTGTACACACCGCCCGTCACACCACGGAAGTCATTCACACCCGAAGCCGGTGGGGTAACCGCAAGGGACCAGCCGTCTAAGGTGGGGGCGATGACTGGGGTGAAGTCGTAACAAGGTAGCCGTATCGGAAGGTGCGGCTGGATCACCTCCTTTCTAAGGAAACTGAGCTGTCGAAGAGACAAGCCCGCAAGGGCGCAGGCGATTCGGCAACAGCTCGTTCGCGAGAGCGTCCCAAGAAGCGAGTCCGCAGGACGAAGCTGATTGGCTGACGCTTACCGCGCAAGCTGAATCTAAGCTCAACTTTCAGGTCGGGCATCTACCGAGTCAAGTTCGGTATAAGCGATGTCTAAGCGCTGAAGCGCTAAGACCATGCTTATGGCTGTTGCATTGTCTAGTTTTGAGGGAATGACCTCAAAAAGCTTCTCCGTCGCCTGACGGAGGCTGAACATACCATATCATGGGGGCGTAGCTCAGCTGGGAGAGCACCTGCCTTGCAAGCAGGGGGTCAGGAGTTCGATTCTCCTCGTCTCCACCATCTATCATTATGGGCCTATAGCTCAGCTGGTTAGAGCGCACGCCTGATAAGCGTGAGGTCAGTAGTTCAAGTCTACTTAGGCCCACCATTTATCAATATGGTAAAGGTACACTGAAAACTAAACAGAAGAAATAAAATGTATCAAAATCATCGAGTACATACGACAGTGTGTAACAGAATGGTTTGAACGAACATTTTAGGATTTGGGGGATTACGGACCGGGATGCGTCCGTCATCTTGACCTGCCTTGCAGCCCCTGACGTCGTTGTCGCGGCTTGACGCAGTATAACTGCGACTGCGCCGTGACGCCTAGTCAGGAACAGCAATTCAGGCCAATCTGATCGGACTTACTCCGGTTCGTGATCCCCAAGCATAGACATCATAGCAATATGATACCTAATGGCAAGCTTGATCGAACGAAGCAAGGCGGAAACATAGCGCGTTGCGTCGGGAGAAATAAGTTAAGCTACAAAGGGCATACGGCGGATGCCTGGGCGCTTCGAGCCGATGAAGGACGCGATAAGCTGCGAAAAGTCATGGGGAGCCGCAAGTAGGCATTGATCCATGAATCTCCGAATGGGGCAACCCGGTACGAGTCAAGTCGTATCATCTACGGAAGGCACACCTGATGAACTGAAACATCTAAGTAGTCAGAGGAAAAGTAATCAAACGAGATTCCCCCAGTAGCGGCGAGCGAAGAGGGAAGAGCCCAAACCGGACGTCTTCGGACGACCGGGGTTGAGGACCGGCACAAAGGGAAGAATTTCTAGCCGAACAGTCTGGGAAGGCTGAGCACAGACGGTGAAACTCCGGTAGGCGAAAGGGATTCCAACGGGCCGGTATCCAGAGTACCACGAGACACGAGGAACCTTGTGGGAAGCAGGGTGGACCACCATCCAAGGCAAAATACTACGAAGCGACCGATAGCGCATAGTACCGTGAGGGAAAGGTGAAAAGGACCCCGGGAGGGGAGTGAAAGAGAACCTGAAACCGTATGTCTACAAGCAGTTGGAGCACTTTATATGTGCGACAGCGTGCCTATTGAAGAATGAACCGGCGAGTTAATTTTTGTTGCGAGGTTAAGCGGGAGACGCGGAGCCGAAGCGAAAGCGAGTCTTAATAGGGCGAAAGTAACAAGGATTAGACCCGAAACCACAGTGATCTATGCATGGCCAGGTTGAAGCTCAGGTAAAAATGAGTGGAGGACCG
Organism: Wylensekiella montiformis; assembly: GCF_009697385.1. Classification (GTDB taxonomy): domain Bacteria; phylum Bacillota; class Negativicutes; order Selenomonadales; family Selenomonadaceae; genus Selenomonas_A; species Selenomonas_A montiformis. The sequence goes on along the minus strand of NZ_VUNL01000024.1, from coordinate 792 downwards.
AACCCGTGAGTGTTGAAAAACTTTGGGATGAGCTGTGCATAGGGGTGAAATGCCAATCGAACGTGGAGATAGCTGGTTCTCCCCGAAATAGCTTTAGGGCTAGCCTCAGGCGACACATAAAGACGGTAGAGCACTGATCGGACGCGGGTCTGTAATGGATACCAACTCCAGTCAAACTGCGAATGGCTTTATGAGAAGAACCTGGGAGTCAGAATGCGAGTGATAAGACCCGTATTCAAGAGGGAAACAGCCCAGAACGCCGACTAAGGTCCCGAATGCTGTACTAAGTGGAAAAGGATGTAGAACTTCCGAAACAACCAGGATGTTGGCTCAGAAGCAGCCACCATTTAAAGAGTGCGTAATAGCTCACTGGTCGAGAGGCTCTGCGCCGAAAATATCCGGGGCTCAAGTACAGAACCGAAGTCGCGTCATGCGCAAGCATGGGTAGGGGAGCGTTCTTATTGCGTTGAAGGTTGACCGGAAGGACAGCTGGAGCGGTAAGAAGTGAGAATGCCGGTATGAGTAGCGAAACGGTCAGTGAGAATCTGACCCACCGAAAGCCTAAGGGATCCTGAGCAACGCTCGTCGACTCAGGGTAAGTCGGGACCTAAGCCGAGGCAGAAAGCATAGGCGATGGACAACAGGCAAACATTCCTGTACTGCATGATGTTGTCTGAGGATGGAGTGACACAGCAAGGAGCTTGAGCGCGCGACTGGAAATGCGCGTCGAAGGCGGTAGGCTGTCATGGAGGCAAATCCCCATGATAAGGCCGAGAACTGACAGATAGACAA
>NZ_VUNL01000023.1 GCF_009697385.1 Wylensekiella montiformis | reverse complement strand
AAGAGCGTTTCTACAATCATCTGCACTTCTACTCATTGGAGGAGCTGAACCTGCAGATGCGCCGTTATCTGACACGCTCGAACGACATTCCCTCAAAGGTTCTTGGATGGGATTCCCCGAAAGAGAGACAAAAAGCATTATCCCTTGTATTTCAACCGAAAAAAGCCCCAAAAATCCAAGGCGATATTATGGATTACATCTATGGGGATGTTCTTGTATGGGATGATGTACGCAAAGCCGAGGTTCGGGTTGATTGGGAGTTTCATCGTCGCCGCCGTCATCGCCGCGCCGAGGATGGTCATCGGATCGGCCTCCTGCAGGGCAGGCGTCGCGTTGACGAGGCTCAGCACACTGGCGGAGAAGGCGCCCGCGCCTTTGCCGAGCACATCGTCGAACTTTTGGCGGAGCCCCGGCCCGTTGAGCATCTTCTTCAGGACGAGGGCGGAGTTGTTTTTCTGGTTGGTCATCATGGTTAGTCCTCCTTGATTTTGACTCTGAGCGTGCCATCCGGCGCGGAAACGATGAGCCGGATGGTCTGCTCGCTTACTTTGGCTATCTTGCACACGCTCTCGGCGCGGTCGACGATGACCGGCAGGTTTGTGTGGAAGTGCTTGTTGAGTACGTCGATGATCTCGAGTCCTGCGTTGACCTGGGCGGCGGTGTTGCTGCTCTTGTACTCGACCCATTCGCCCGCGGTGTTCTTGGTCATCGGGTTACACACCTGCTCAAGGCCGCCGTTGACCTGCTCTTTGAAGAGCTGCCAGGACACGGTCTTGAAGTGCTTGTTGACGCTGCGCGTGATGGCCTGCGCTTTGGCGCGGATGAAGCGGTCGCAGAGGTCGAGTCCTGCTTCAATCTTGTCGAGTTCGCTGGAGTCTTTCTTCTGAGCAGCCCGCAGTTCCTCGATGCGTGCGCGGGCGCGTTCTGCGGCTTGATAGGCCACTTTTTCGGCGGTCAGCGCGTCGAGGTGTGCCCGTGCATCATCCTCGGCTGCCTGCGCTTTGGCAAGCGCCTCGGCGTCAATGGCGCCGCCCCGCAAGGAGCCCCTGGCCTTCTCGATGCCCGCGAGGATTTCCTGCCCTTCCTCCGTCGCCTCGAAGGGCGGCGGCGTCTGGATCTTGGCCTCTATGTCTGTTGCGCGCTTGGCAGCTTCCTCCGACTTCTGGGCTTCTTCTGCGGCGAGAGCTTCCTGCTCGGCGGCCTTGGCGTCAAGCTCCGCGATCTTATCTTTGCTGCACTGCTGGCCTTCGGTGTTGATGTGCTGCTTCCGCGCGCTCTTGCGCTCGTTGAAGCTCTGTCGGAATTCGGCGATCTTGCCATCCGGCAGGTGCTGACCGCATGTTGGACAGAATTCCTGCGCATCGCTCCAGACCTCCGCCTGCACCTCGGCGTATTCCTCGAGGAGCGCGTCACGCTTGGCCTTGAGGGCAGTGATGGTCTCGCGTACCCGCTTGGCTTCCTCTGCCGCTTTGGTGGCAGCCCGCTCATGCTCGTCGCGCTCGCGCTTGGCTTGGCTGACCGCGTCGTAGGCATCGGCGTTCTTCTTGGCTGCCTCGGCATCGTAGGCAGCCTGCTTGGCTTTGAGTTCGGCTTCCTTGCCCGCAAGGACGGCCTTCGCCACCTCTGCTCCCTCCGGATGCTTGGCGTCTGACGTGGCGGCCATGGCCTGATCGAGCGTTTCCTTGGCAGTCTTGAGGTCGGCCTCGATGGCCGCCAGCTCACGCCCGTCCTCGGGGAGTGCTTTAGTCGCCTCGTCGATGCGGGCGGGCAGGGTATCGAGTTCCTTGTTGAGCTTGCGGCGCTGTGCCGCGGCGACTTTCTTGTATTCGTCGACGCTGTAATGCTCGTCCGTCGTGCCGGGCCGCAGCAGGACTCCGCTGAGTCCCTCGAGGCCGTTCTCGCGGATGACGTCCTCGTCGTTGACCTCCTCGCAGAGCTCGAAGAGCACCGTGCGGCGAGCCTCCGGCTTCATCGTCTGCGGGAAGTAGCCGTGGATCAGGAGCATCTTCATCTGCTCGATGGTCGCCCCCGTGGCCTGCTGGATGGTCTCCTCGTATGTCTTTTTCTTCTGCTGGACGCCGTTGACGTACCAGTCGGTGATATGGCCGGAGAACTCGCGTGAGGCGCTGCCGCGCTTCTTCGTCCACTTCTCGTAGTAGTCTTTCGCGAAGGTGAAGCGCTCGCCATCGTCCTTCTCGACAGTCATCTCGGCCTTGTGGTGCAGGTCGTGCGCGCCGGCCGTCTTGGGGCTGAAATCCTTCTCCTCGGTCGCCGGAGCGTCGCAGAACAGCCAGGTGACGGCGTTCGCGATCGTCGTCTTGCCCGTGCCGTTCGCTCCGAAGATGTCGGCGTCCTTGCCGTCGAAGTCGATGTCGAGTTCGCGGATGCCGCGGAAGTTCTCGAGCCGCAAATGCAAAATCTTCATGGTGTTTCTCCTCTCGTTTTGTTATAATGGTCTTGGTTGTCCCCGCTTCTGGGGATATCTTCATGGTGAGGCTCTTCCGGCTGGTCCCTGGGAGAGCCTTTTTGCGTGTCAATTTTTCGCCCGGTACTGGATGCGCAGGGTCTGTCCCGGCGTCAGGTTGCCGGTATCGATGCCCTCGTTGAGCTGCTCCATGTCGTGCTTGTAGTCGAAGATATACCGGTCATCCGCGTCCATCTCCCGGAAATGCTCGACGATGCTCCACCAGGTATCGCCCGGCTGCACCGTGTAGGTGATCTCGACGAGGTGGGTGTCTGCCGCCGGGCGGCTTGTCAGCCCGATGGAGATGGCCGCGATTCCGACCAACGCCGCGCATATCGCGGCTTTTTTTAGGTTGCGGGTCTGCTCCTTGCGCCGCCTCGCGACGCGCTCTCTGAATGTCATGCTCCTGAGCCTCCTTCCTTCTCCAAGTACATCTGGATCTCACAGCCGATAGCCGTGCCGGTTTCCTTGTCCATATCTTGCAATCATCATGCACCGTACCTTTCCTCGAAATACCTGCGGCTGATCCTGCCGCGAATAAAGAGAAACCCCTTCTTCTCCAGCTCCCGGTTGAGCTCTGCAATGATCTGGTACGCTTTCGACCGCGAGCAGTTGAAGAGCTTCATGACATCTGAGACGTACAAGAACGTGTGGAGTTAGAATATAAATAGTACAAGTCAAAATGAGAAATCCTAAATAAGTTTATGACATGGTATAATATATGTACCTATCTTGAGGAGGATTTCAGAATGGCTAAACAACATGACAAACAGTTTAAACTTGACGCAATTCAATATTACGAAGATCATAAGGAGCTTGGCTTGCGTGGCTGCGCCAATAACC
>NZ_VUNL01000022.1 GCF_009697385.1 Wylensekiella montiformis | reverse complement strand
GGATATCTTTCGCCAGATGACTTTGAAAAACTTTACAATGCGAGCGTTGCTAGAGAATCACGATTGGTAAGCTGAAAATAATTAAAATTTCTCATTTTATGTTGTACTAAATCTTGACATAGGACCAAGCTCCATCCGTATAATGGATAGATACATAACGATCACTCCCTATCAATTATCATCAGGGCCTCAAATATTACTCATCCCGAATCAATAGTCACTACTCCCATCCACGGGGCGGCTTTTTTTATTGCGAGGTTCCCTGGGCAGAGTGCGGGGTTCATTTATGCATAAAAGCGTAGAGCACTTTTTGCAATAAAGTGGTATAATATAGTTAGATATATTGCAGAAAGTGAGGCGGGGAGAATGCAGTTATCCAAAAAGAAAGTACGGCTTATTAAGGCCATAAATCTAATGTTGCTAGTGACTATGTTCTTTTTATCAGATACCGTTACGGGAAAATTAGACTTGCTTCTAGTTATTGTTCTTCTTTACAGTATTTTAGATATGCCAGTAGACTCGAAAAAATAATTATCAAGCTGACACACCCTGCTTTTATTGCGGGGTCTGCAGCTACTTCCTTCACACCTTCCAGCCCGATGATGATTTCGGTACAGAATAACATATAAGCTTTAATATTATCCGCAGAGTCGTCAGGGGTAGCTTGAATTGCGAGAGCCTCCTCTGCCTGTTGACATAACTCTGGTTGATTTACTTCGAGATACTCAAAGGCTGGTAAAGTGCTGGCAACGTTTGGCATACTTACTTGTACTGTTGGAAATAAACGGCTCATTTGTTGGAGTTTTTCCTGCATTTTTATCAACTTGGGGATTCTGTTAATGTGCTCTAGCGTTCTTTGGTATTCAGTCATTGCCGCAGCCATAGACATATATGGTTGTTGGTACATTGCAACAGCCTCAATAGCGGGGCGAAATGCCGCTGCGGTTATAGCCTGAGCCTGCGTAAGTTGAGCTGTAATCGCAGCAGTTTGCATAGCCAGTGAAGCGCGGGGTATCTGAATGGCGTTCTGAAATGCCTTTAGCGCTGGTGGATTGAAGATGCGTTGGGCAGTCTCCGCCATTTCGAAAATAGGATATGTATTTGTTGACAATCTTATATGGTCTTCAATGGTAGCCAATTATATCAGCTTCTTTCGTACAGCCGTCCTTCGGGGCATTTTTTTATTGCAAGCTACTAGATTTTCTTTTTGACATTAACTATAATGAACATAAGAGGAGGCGCGTTGTCATGGTTAGCAATATTTTCGGCAAGCTTCGCTGGCTGATATCAAGTATTGCTGTTTTTGTGGCAATATGGTCAGTCATTGTGATTATCATTACTGTAGCATGGTATATGGTTCCTTTATGTTCTGAGGAGTTCCTGCTAGGTTTTAGATGGCTGGTAGGGCTGATGATTATGATTTATTTGTTAGGATCTAGACACTTGAAAATAAATTAGATGTTTTGGAAGTAGGCAATTGCTTACTTCCTTTTTTTGTTGCGACGATGTTTTTTCTTTTGCTTAGGTGTGTTTGATTGACGCGGGTCGCAAACCTTTAGCCTATCTTGGGCTCCTTTTAACTGCTTGTCACCTATGGTATTGTGATCTTTAAACTTGTCTATTAAACTTAAAACAAAACCAGCGAGCCCATCTGTTTTTACTCCTCCGTCGTAAACATCGTCAGAAGGATGGTGGAACGTAGCCTGGCCACCAAAGAGTCCGATTACGACTATGCTTGTAAGCGCTACAAATGTAGGGTCGCCCAATAACTCAATTAATCCCGCAGATTGAACATTGGTTCTTGACTGAACTTTTATATCATTTTCATTGCAACCGATATCCTTATAAAGTTCTTTAGCTCTGCTCAAAATACCGTTCATATATAATGGCATGTCAAAAGCGTTTGGACTTTCAGGTGTTACTAGCGATAGCGTAAAATGAGCTATACCTTCTTTTACATAGAAGGGGTTTAGTGCTCTTTCGATAAATTCACCATAACCATCCACATTAGATAATTTTTGTTGGTTGCGGAAGAATGTATAAAGCTTAGAATCAACACGCGATTTAGGAATTCCTTGAATCCAGTGTGTTTTACGCCTGCGAGTGTATGGGCACCTACCATCTAAAATGTCTTCTTCAGATGGAGCTTCTTCCTCGTATATTTCATCCTCCTCGATTATACCGAATGCGAATTGGGCAGATGATGCGGATGGAATTACAACAATATCTCCCTTGTGTATTTCTTTACAAAATTTATGAATCTGGTTCAGTGCTCGAGTGGCTTGAGGATGTGATTCCTTGACTTTTTCGACTAATTCCTTTGTGCGATCTTTTTCATCGACACAAGGAACATCTTCATCTCCAATACCGACAAAGCCATCAAGAAAAAACTCGTCAAAGTATTCACCACCTTGAGTGCGGATAAACCAATATCGTCTATTTGTATCTATATGCTCAACCGGAAGTCCGATGTTTTCAAGTAATCTATAACATTCTGTTGCCGTAATCTTATCATTCAATATCAACATATCCTTTCGTATAGCCGTCCATCCGGGTGGCTTATTTTTATTATTGCGGATATAGTATGCTAATTTTTTGGACTGCGCTGAATAGTTGCTCTAGCAAGTTCGAAAGCGCCAGAGTCCTTCATAAGGTATGTTTTCCAAAAATACTCCGGGTTAGAAATAATTAACTCGGCGACATTCTTATACCACACATTGCGGTATGAGAATCTAACAATTGGATTTTTAATACGTTTTTTAAGTTCCTTATTAACCAGTTGCATCTGCTCAATGTAATCCGTAAAAGCTTCTCCGATTACATCGTTAAAATGTGAATGCTGCAATACTTTTAGGCACCCGTCATAAATGCTGGGAGAAAAACCTCTAACGCTATCTTGAAAATCAATCTCTTTTTTTATTTTCGTGGCGGCGGCTTCATATTCATAGTTGTCATCCGGCGATGTTGCCCAATCGAAAGCGGATGCTTTTTTAGATTCGTTATCTAAATTTGTATATAGCAGTTTTTCGGGCGGAATATTAAAGAATTCACATATTTTATCGAATTCATCATTGGACAATTCCGAAGGTATCCCCTTGAGGATTGAACCTATTCGTTCCTGGTCATTTATTCCAGTTTTCTCGACGAAGGCCGAAATTTCTAGTGGATTCAGTAATGTTTTGAGATTTGCAGCCAAATTGTGATCAATCTCTTGGACTTTTTCGACCTCCCACTGGTGACGTAGTTTTCTAAAATAAGGGACACCAGCAGCAGGGATTTGCTCTTCGATGTCCTTGGATTCATAATCCACCTGCCTACTAGCCCAGCCCATCAATTCAATTGGCGTTGTATTCAGAGCCCTCGCCAAGGGTTCCAGAACGCCCACGGGCATATTTTCGACGTCAGTGCTTTCATATCTATATATGGTAGCTCTGCTTTTATTTAGCTTATGAGCAAGTTCGTCGGCGGTCATGCCTAATGCCGTACGCCTGGCTTTTATAACATCGCCTATGGATTGCATATCCAGCCCCTCCTTCTGATTTTTGTTATTCTTAATGATAACATATTTTTTCATATTTGAGAATAGAATACAGGCGTGTTTGAAAAAAATCCTAAAAATGAGAAAATCACATTGACAATGTCTCATATTTGAGTTACTATATACGTGTCGCATGAAATGAGACAATAACCGCGTAAGGAGGACCGTTAAGCTATGATTAATGTAAACAAGCTCAAAGGCAAAATAGTGGAAAATGGTCTATCCGTGGCAGATGTGGCTAAAGCTATTGGCATAGGCACGGCCAGCCTTTATCGTAAGATGAACGGTAAGGACGAAACGATGTATGTAAAAGACGCCTATGCAATAGGGCAGCTCTTACACCTGACTACGGAAGAGATGAACGCAATTTTTTTGCCTCTAATATCTCAAATATGAGACAGAGCTAAAGAAACAGGAGGATAACGAATGAGCGAACTTATCAAAATCAATAGTGAAAACAAAGTGAACGGCAGAGAGCTTCACAAGTTCTTGCAGATTGGGACGGCCTATAAAGACTGGTTTCCGCGAATGGTTGAATATGGATTTTTAGAGGGTGTGGACTTTTGCTCAAAAATGAGCAAAACCTCCCCGAACGGCGGCAGGCCTGCCAGCGACCACGAAATGACCATTGGCATGGCTAAGGAAATTTGCATGATTCAGCGCAACGAGCGGGGCAAGCAGGCAAGGCTTTACTTCATCGAATGTGAGAAGCGGCTGAGAGGGCTTAACGCTCCATCCTATCAGATTGCTGACCCAATAGACCAGGCAAAGCGCTGGATTGAGGAGGAAACCAAACGGCAGGAACAGGCCAAGCAGATTACCGAGATGAAGCCCAAAGCCCTGTTTGCAGACGCAGTGAGCGCTTCGAAGTCATCAATCCTCATTGGGGACTTGGCAAAAATCCTCAAAGGCAATGGTATCGCGACCGGGCAGAAACGGCTGTTCAGCTATATGCGGGATAATGGGTATCTGATTAAAGGTGGCAGTTCCAAGAATATGCCTACCCAGAAAGCTATGGAGCGCGGGCTGTTTGAAATCAAGGAAACAACTATCAATAATCCTGATGGCAGTATCCGTGTAACCAAAACAACGAAAGTCACGGGCAAAGGGCAGCAGTATTTCGTCAATAAGTTCTTAGATGGGAGGAAAGAGGCATGAAAAAGATTATGGTAGCCGATGCAGTTATTGACCTAGCGGGTACTCATGATGAACTGATGAGAACGTTCGGGTACAGTAGTGACCGGGCCTGGGAAATTGCAGAAAAGCTCTGCTCAGACCGCTACGGCGTGAATTTCGAGTCACTCCATGCTTTCATGGGGAGAAAAGTTGACGGCTCGGCAAATTTGGCCATAGCCAAGGCCCAGGCTTATCTTGAGGAAAAGCACCGCCAGGAGAGCGATGGCAAGTGAACGGCTCGGATGCACACTACCCAATAGCACTACCCAAACCACATGCGAAGGGAGAGAGATTCGTATGGAAAAGCAAGAGACAGGATTAGTCGGGTTTGACCCGGTGAAGTTTATCGAGTTGCTGCTGAAGCTGGATGGTCGCGCCAAAGGCCATGAGGTTGAAGTAGAAGTAAGAGAACGCAAAGCTAAAGAGGAGGTGCAGAGTGCATGACACAGACAGAGATCCAGGAGCTGCAGCGTGTTGCTGAGAGAGCTGAAGGGCATTACCATCATGCTGTTATGACAGCTGTTGACAAAGAACGCTGTTATGCCGTGAATGAGCGCGCGCGGAGCGACGCGTTTATGCTGGGGCACATACTCGGCAAGGTTGATGCAGAAATCATTGATGATATCGAATCAGAGAGGAGGAAGAAACATGACCGAGCATGAGAGGAAGATACGCAGGATCATCGAGACGGAACGACACCGCCAACTAGGGGCTTTCCTGCATCGTGGTGTACGGGCCATGCCGGAGATGCTGAAGATTACTTTGCTGGCGGCTATGGCTTACCTGTTCCTGCTGGTGTTGTGCGTATGAAAATTACCAGCAAGTTACCAGCAAACAAAAAGACCGTTCCCGGTGGTGCAGGAACGGTCCGAAGTAAAAACCAAAGCTAAAAGGTTTTCATATCTATTTTACCATAGGAGGAATTTACATGTCCATGGATATCAATATTCACATCACGGCTGACAGCGAGCTTATCCGTGCGCTATCCGACATTGCCGGCTGTATGGCAGCTATCAGTATCGCCAAGGCCGATCATACCGATATGGTCCCGCCGGAGAAGGCCGCCAAGACGCCTGAGCCCGCTAAAAAGGCAGAGTCTAAGAAGAATACCAAGGCAAAGGAAAAGCCCCTCACAGGGGAGCCTGTGAGCCCTGCTAAGGCAAAGGAAATCAATGACCTGGTGAAGGAACCGGAGCCGAAGAAAGCAGAGGCAGCAGATAAACCGACCACAGAGGAAATCGAGGCTATCCGGGGCAAGGCCGGGGAATTCATGAAGGCCGATAAAACCACCAATCAGCCGATGGTCCTATGTCAAGATTTAGTACAACATAAAATGAGAAATTTTAATTATTTTCAGCTTACCAATCGTGATTCTCTAGCAACGCTCGCATTGTAAAGTTTTTCAAAGTCATCTGGCGAAAGATATCC